>JAFABG010000018.1 GCA_023426145.1 Bacteroidota bacterium
CAGAACGTCGTGAGACAGTTCGGTCTCTATCTATCGTGGGCGTATGAAATTTGCGTGGCTCTGACACTAGTACGAGAGGACCGTGTTGGACTGACCGCTGGTTTACCAGTTGTGCCGCCAGGTGCATTGCTGGGTATCTAAGTCGGGATTGGATAAGTGCTGAAAGCATCTAAGTACGAAGCCAGCCACAAGATTAGATTTCTTAGGGTCGTTAAAGACGATGACGTTGATAGGATGCAGGTGTACAGGTGGTAACATCAAAGCCGAGCATTACTAATTGCCCGTAGACTTTCTTTTAGACTGTTCGGGTTGGATATATACGTTTAGCTATCAAGGATTTACTTTTTAATCATGTCATAACCCTATTTAGGTGGTTATAGCACGAGGGTTCCACCTCTTCCCATTCCGAACAGAGAAGTTAAGCCTCGTCACGCCGATGGTACTGCGTAACAGTGGGAGAGTAGGTAGCCGCCATTTTTAAGAGCCCCGCTAGTCTGTATTGACTGGCGGGGTTTCTTTGTTTTTACCCCCTCTTGCATGCAACTGTTGGGTCTGCAAGAAATACTAAGCAGCAAGTATGATCCGATACACACCGATCTAAGTGAATCGGGATGTGAAAGTAGGTATGCTTAAAAAGAAATAAAGTAAAGATTACCTGATCTAATTGGGAAGCGAATAACAATCTGTATGTCTTTAATTCTATATAATAATTTACAGTACTTTTCATTTGGTAATATTACTATGCGAAAACCGGAATAAAATTGGTGTAAAAGTCTGTTTTTTTGAGAAGGGAGTTTTTTTCTTTGTATCTTTCTCTTTTTTATCAAATTGATTTTTGTAAATTTGGCGAGAATCCCGTGAAGGTACTTGATTAATATAATACAGTAATAATAATAAATACTCCTGTTGTTATGGAAAATAAAATTCAAGAGTTGACCGATAAGATTTATCGTGAAGGCGTTGAAAAAGGAAACGAAGAAGCCCAAAGACTTATCGCGAATGCTCAGGAAGAAGCAAAAAAAATTGTTGAAGACGCTCGTAAAGAAGCTGATTCAATAATTGCTGCCTCTCGTAAATCTGCTGAAGAATTGGCAGAAAATACAAAATCAGAGTTAAAACTATTTTCCGGTCAGGCTGTGAACGCTCTCAAATCTGAGGTTGCGACAATGGTGACTGACAAGTTGATAGCTACTTCAGTGAAGGAGTTTGTGCAAAAGAAGGATGATCTGAATGCATTCATTGTTGCACTGGCATCCAAATGGAGTGTGGACGAACCGATTGTCATCTCTACGGCTGAAGCTGAATCTTTGAAAAGCTATTTTGCAGCTCATGCAAAGGCGCTGTTGGATAAGGGTGTGACTATCGAACAAGTGAATGGTATCAAGACTCTTTTCACGGTTTCTCCTGCGGACGGTTCTTATAAAGTGAATTTCGGAGAAGAAGAATTCATGAATTATTTCAAAGCATTCTTGCGTCCTCAGTTAGTAGAAATGCTATTTTAAAAGGAGCGACTATGAGTAGTAAATACTATTACTTGGTAGCGGGTTTACCAGAACTTACTTTGGAAGACAGTAAACTGAGCTATACAGTGGCTGATTTTAAAACGGAAATCTATGGTGGACTGTCTGCTTCTGATCAAAAGCTGATAGACTTGTTTTATCTGAAGTTTGATAATGCGAATGTGTTGAATCTTCTTAAAGACAAAGAGGCTGAAATTGATAAACGTGGAAACTACTCTGCAGCAGAACTTATCGAATATATTTCTATTCTAAGAGAAGGTGGAGAAATTAGTGCTAAAGAATTTCCTTCATATCTATCTGTTTTTATTTCCAATTACTTGAATGCTCCTGCTGAAAGTGGGATGTTACCGGAAGATCATTTAGCAGCTTTATATTATGAGTATGCTATGAAATGCGGAAATAAGTTTGTCTCTTCTTGGTTTGAATTCAATTTGAACATTAATAATATTCTTATTGCATTTACAGCTCGTAAATTCAAATGGGATATTGCTGCACGTATTGTGGGGAATACTGAAGTTTGTGAGGCTTTGCGTACGTCAAGTGCTCGCGATTTTGGTCTGTCTGGTGAAGTGGATGTCTTTGAATCGTTGGTGAAAATCAGTGAGACAACTGAATTGGTAGAACGTGAAAAAAAGACGGATGCGTTGCGATGGAATTGGATGGAAGAGGCAATTTTCTTCGACTATTTTACTGTAGAACGTATTTTCGCTTTCTTGCTGAAGCTTGAAATGATAGAACGTTGGATTTCGTTGGATAAAGAAACAGGTAATCAATTATTCAGAAGCATCATTGAATCGCTGAAGAATGACGTACAGATTCCCGCAGAGTTTAGATAATAAATTTTAAAAGATATATGGCAACAAAAGGAACTGTTAGTGGCGTTATTGCCAACATGGTGACCCTCGTCGTTGATGGACCGGTAGCTCAGAATGAGATTTGTTATATCTCTACCGGTGGCGATAAGTTAATGGCGGAGGTGATTAAGGTTGTAGGTTCGCATGTATATGTTCAGGTGTTTGAAAGCACCCGTGGACTGAAAGTGGGTGCTGAAGCTGAATTTACAGGACACATGCTTGAGGTGACTTTAGGTCCGGGTATGTTATCAAAGAACTACGATGGTCTGCAAAATGACCTCGATAAGATGGATGGCGTTTTCTTGAAGAGAGGACAATACACTTATCCGTTGGATAAAGAACGTGTATGGCATTTTGTTCCGATGGTAAGCGTTGGTGATAAGGTTGTTGCTTCCGCATGGCTCGGACAAGTGGATGAAAACTTCCAACCGTTGAAAATTATGGCTCCTATTACTATGAATGGGACAGCTACTATTAAGTCAATTGTAGCTGAAGGAGATTATAAAATAGAAGATACGATTGCTGTTTTGACAGACGAAGAAGGAAATGAAATTCCGGTGACAATGATTCAGAAATGGCCTGTGAAAAAGGCTATGACTAATTATAAAGAAAAGCCGCGCCCATTTAAACTTCTGGAAACAGGTGTACGTGTTATTGATACATTAAACCCTATCGTTGAAGGGGGTACAGGATTTATTCCTGGACCGTTCGGTACAGGTAAGACGGTGCTTCAGCATGCCATTTCTAAACAAGCGGAAGCAGATATCGTTATTATTGCTGCTTGTGGTGAGCGTGCTAACGAGGTTGTGGAAATCTTTACTGAGTTCCCAGAGCTTGTTGACCCGCATACCGGACGTAAGTTGATGGAACGTACTATCATTATTGCGAATACCTCAAATATGCCTGTCGCTGCGCGTGAAGCATCTGTGTACACTGCAATGTCATTGGCTGAATATTATCGTTCTATGGGATTGAAAGTCCTGTTGATGGCTGACTCTACTTCTCGTTGGGCTCAAGCATTGCGCGAGATGTCTAACCGTATGGAAGAATTGCCTGGACCTGATGCATTCCCGATGGATATTTCTGCGATTATTTCTAACTTCTACGGTCGTGCAGGTTATGTGAAACTTGGAAACGATGAAACAGGTTCTATTACTTTTATCGGTACTGTATCTCCAGCCGGTGGTAACTTGAAGGAACCTGTAACAGAGAACACGAAGAAGGTAGCTCGCTGTTTCTATGCTTTGGAACAAGACCGTGCCGACAAGAAACGTTATCCGGCTGTAAACCCAATTGACTCTTATTCCAAATATATAGAATATCCGGAATTCGAAAAATACATCAATGAGCATATTAATGACGAATGGATCGGTAAAGTGAATGAGCTTAAAACTCGTTTGCAGCGTGGTAAAGAGATTGCCGAGCAAATTAATATTTTGGGTGATGACGGTGTACCAGTAGAATACCATGTTATTTTCTGGAAATCAGAATTGATTGACTTTGTTATTTTGCAGCAGGATGCTTTTGATGAAGTGGACTCAGTGACCCCTATGGAACGCCAAGAGGCTATTCTGAATATGATTATTGACATCTGTCATACAGAATTTGAATTTGACAACTTTAATGAAGTAATGGATTACTTTAAAAAGATGATCAACGTATGCAAACAGATGAACTACTCGAAGTTCAAGTCTGAACAATATGATGGATTCCAACAGCAATTAAAAGAACTTATTGCCGAAAGAAGCGTTAAATAGTAAATTGTAAATAGCTAAATTGTAAATATATAGATGGCAACAAAAGCTTTTCAAAAGATATATACCAAGATTACTCAGATTACTAAGGCTACTTGTTCGCTAAAAGCAACAGGAGTTGGGTATGATGAGCTTGCCACTGTGAACGGAAAATTGGCACAGGTGGTTAAGATTGCCGGTGATGATGTCACTTTACAGGTATTTGAAGGTACAGAAGGTATTCCTACTAACGCTGAAGTAGTGTTCCTTGGTAAATCACCTACATTGAAAGTGAGTGAGCAATTGGCAGGTCGTTTTTTCAATGCTTTCGGTGATCCGATCGATGGTGGTCCGGAAATTGAAGGACAAGAAGTGGAAATCGGTGGACCATCCGTAAATCCGGTACGTCGTAAACAGCCTTCTGAGCTGATTGCAACAGGTATTGCTGGTATCGACTTAAATAATACGTTGGTTTCGGGACAGAAGATCCCATTCTTTGCTGACCCCGATCAACCTTTCAATCAGGTTATGGCAAACGTAGCTTTACGTGCTGAAACTGATAAAATTATTCTGGGAGGTATGGGTATGACAAACGATGACTACCTTTATTTCAAAAATGTATTCTCCAATGCAGGTGCTCTTGACCGTATTGTGAGCTTCATGAATACAACAGAAAATCCTCCTGTAGAACGTTTGTTGATTCCGGATATGGCATTGACAGCTGCTGAATATTTTGCAGTAAACAACAATGAAAAAGTACTGGTTCTGCTAACTGATATGACTAGTTACGCTGATGCTTTGGCTATTGTGTCTAACCGTATGGATCAGATTCCTTCTAAGGATTCTATGCCGGGTTCGCTTTACTCGGATTTGGCTAAGATCTACGAAAAGGCAGTACAATTCCCTTCTGGTGGTTCTATCACTATTATTGCAGTGACCACTCTATCTGGAGGAGATATTACACATGCTGTACCTGATAATACAGGTTATATTACTGAAGGACAGTTGTTCTTACGTCGTGATAGTGACATTGGTAAGGTTATTGTTGACCCATTCCGTTCTTTATCTCGTTTGAAACAGTTAGTTACAGGTAAGAAGACACGTAAGGATCATCCTCAGGTGATGAATGCTGCCGTACGTCTATATGCCGATGCTGCTAATGCCAAAACTAAGATGGAAAACGGATTCGATTTGACCAACTATGACGAACGTACTTTGGCTTTCGCGAAGGATTATTCAAACCAACTGTTGGCTATTGATGTCAATCTTGATACTACTGAAATGTTAGATGTAGCGTGGGGATTGTTTGGCGAATACTTCCGTCCAGAAGAAGTGAATATAAAGAAAGAACTCGTTGACCAATACTGGCCAAAAGGTGAATAATTAGCAACTAGTAATTGATAACTAATAAGTAGTAAAAACAACGTGGCTATAAAGTTTCAATATAACAAAACCTCTCTTCAGCAACTCGAAAAGCAACTGAAAGTCCGGGTGCGCACACTTCCTATCATTAAGAATAAGGAAAGCGCTCTTCGTATGGAAGTGAAACGTTGCAAAACGGAAGCTGCTAGTTTAGAGGATAGGCTAGAACAACAAATTCAAGCCTATGAAGCCATGTTCGCCCTTTGGAATGAGTTTGACGCTTCATTGATAAAGGTGAATGATGTTCATCTTGGCGTGAAAAAAATTGCTGGTGTACGTGTACCGTTACTCGAAAATATCGATTTTGAGATTCGTCCGTACAGTATGTTTAACGCTCCTAAGTGGTATGCCGATGGTATTCATCTGCTCGAGGAACTTGCTCATACAGCAATTGAACGTGAGTTTATGCTCGCCAAGTTGAATTTGCTAGAACATGCGAGGAAAAAGACCACTCAAAAAGTTAATCTTTTTGAGAAGGTACAGATACCAGGCTATCAAGATGCATTGCGAAAGATTAAGCGGTTTATGGAAGATGAAGAAAACTTGTCGAAATCGTCGCAAAAGATCATGAAGTCTCATCAAGAAAAAAGGAAGGAGGAAGAGGCATGATTACAAAAATGAAGAAACTCACATTCCTGGTTTATCATAAGGAATATGAAGGATTTTTGAACAGCCTGCGCGAACTTGGTGTGGTTCACATTGTGGAGAAGCAGCAAGGTGTTGCTGATAATCCAGAATTGCAAGATAATATGCGCCTTTCCAACCGTTTAACGGCTACTTTGAAATTGCTTCATAATCAAAAGCATGAAAAGAATGCAGTTGTTGCTACGGATGGAGGTAATGCAGCTCGTGGTTTACAAGTGTTAGACGAAGTAGATGCTTTACAAACTGAACACGGTCGATTGTCTCAGCAATTGCAAAGCTACGAAAAGGAAAAAGAAGCTTTGCAGGCGTGGGGCAACTTTGATCCCGAAAATGTAAGTAGATTGAAGGATGCTGGCTATGTGGTTGGTTTCTATAGCTGTTCAGAAGGTAACTATCAAGAAGAATGGGAAACAGAATATAATGCGATGATTATCAACCGCATTTCTTCCAAAGTGTTCTTTGTGACGGTGACTAAAGCGGGACAAGAAATCGATTTAGATGTGGAGCAAGCAAAGCTTCCTGCTTATTCGTTGGCCCATCTTGAAACCTTGTATAACACCGTTCAACAAGCGATTGATGGCAATGAGAAGAAACTTGTAGCGCTTTCAGAAACAGAGATTCCTTCTTTGAAGGTTGCTTTGAAAGAATTGCTAGGACAAATTGAATTCTCTAAAGTCGTATTGAGCACTGAACAGGCAGCAGATGATAAATTGATGCTAATTGAAGGATGGGCTCCTGCTTCTAACAAGGCAGAGATAGAAGCTTATTTGAATGAGGTGGATGTTTACTATGAGATTGCTGATCCAATGCCGGGTGATAATGTTCCTATTCGATTGAATAATAAGGGATTTTTTGCTTGGTTTGAACCGATCTGTAAGCTGTACATGCTACCGAAATATAATGAATTGGATTTGACACCATTCTTTGCTCCATTCTTTATGATTTTCTTTGGACTCTGTCTTGGAGATTCAGGATATGGACTATTTCTGTTTATTGGTGCTACGGCCTATCGGTTGATGGGAAAGAAGGTGACTTCTTCAATGAAATCGATTATTTCGTTGATACAGGTTTTGTCTGTTTCCACTTTCTTTTGTGGCTTACTGACTGGAACATTCTTTGGTGCGAATATCTATGATTTGGATTGGCCTATTGTACAGCGTCTGAAAAATGCAGTCTTGATGGACAACAACGATATGTTCCAGTTGTCACTGATTTTAGGAGCCATTCAGATTTTGTTTGGTATGGTGCTTAAAGCGGTGAATCAAGCGATTCAATTTGGCTTAAAATACGCAATAGCAACAATAGGATGGATCATTCTGCTCGTGTCAATGGGAGTTTCGGCTTTGTTGCCGAATGTGATGCCAATGGGTGGTACAGTACATTTGGTTATTCTCGGTATCTCTGCTGTGATGATATTCCTCTTCAATAGTCCGGGAAAGAACATATTCTTGAATATCGGACTTGGGCTGTGGGATTCATATAATATGGCTACCGGTTTGCTAGGAGATGTTTTGTCCTACGTTCGTCTGTTTGCCTTAGGACTTTCCGGAGGTATTTTGGCGGGAGTGTTCAATAGTCTAGCAGTAGGAATGAGCCCTGATAATGTGATTGCAGGTCCAATCGTAATGGTATTGATCTTTGTCATTGGGCATTCAATCAATATTTTCATGAATGTACTTGGTGCAATGGTTCACCCGATGCGTCTGACCTTCGTCGAGTTCTTTAAGAACTCCGGTTATGAGGGAGGCGGAAAGGAATATAAGCCTTTTAGAAATTTAGAATAAACGTTGAGAATAAAAACTAAGAATTAAACAATAAAAATAGAATAAGATTATGGAAATGAATTTGTTTATCGCCTACATTGGTGTAGCAGTTATGGTTGGTTTGTCAGGCATTGGTAGTGCTTTCGGAGTAACTATTGCAGGTAATGCTGCTATCGGTGCATTGAAAAAAAATGATAGTGCATTTGGTAACTTCCTAGTATTAACAGCACTTCCAGGAACACAGGGATTGTATGGTTTTGCCGGTTATTTTATGTTCCAAACGATTTTCGGTATCCTTACTCCACAAATTACAGCTATTCAGGCTTCAGCTGTTCTTGGTGCTGGTATTGCATTAGGTTTGGTGGCTTTGTTCTCAGCTATCCGTCAAGGACAAGTTTGTGCAAACGGTATTGCAGCTATTGGTCAGGGACACAACGTTTTTAGTAATACTTTGATTCTTGCTGTATTCCCTGAGCTTTACGCTATCGTTGCTTTGGCTGCTACTTTCTTAATTGGTAGTGCCCTTGCCTAACCGACGATTTTTCTATTAAAAACATTCTATCCCCTTGCAGATGCAGTTGCGCATTTGCAAGGGGATACTTTTTCTGGAATTTAGCATTTATTCTTTCTTTAGGCCTATTTATATTTTTAGCATAAAGTGTTATTTTTCAAAGAATAATGCGTATTTTTGCATACACATACTAAAAAGAGTTTTAATATATTATATGGTAAAAGATTTATTAACCCCCGATTATATCTTCGAGTCCAGTTGGGAAGTATGTAATAAAGTGGGTGGAATATATACCGTTTTGTCTACACGGGCAAATACCTTACAGGAGAAATTCCAAGATCGGATTTTTTTTATAGGTCCTGACGTGTGGCAAGGAAAAGAGAACCCCCTCTTCATAGAATCGGATAACTTATGCGCTTCCTGGAAAAGCCATGCTATTGAGAAAGATCACCTCTCCATTCGCGTAGGGCGATGGAATATCCCTGGTGAACCGATTGTTATTCTTGTTGATTTTCAACCTTTTTTTGAGCATAAAGACGAAATATACACAGAAATGTGGAATCGTTTTCAAGTGGATTCGTTGCACGCATATGGTGATTATGACGAAGCTTCTATGTTTTCCTATGCTGCTGGTAAAGTGGTAGAAAGCTATTATCGTTTCAATCTTACAGAAAATGATAAAGTGATCTATCAGGCGCATGAATGGATGACGGGTATGGGAGCTTTATATATACAGAATACTGTCCCCGAAATTGCGACTATTTTTACTACACACGCTACCTCCATAGGACGCTCTATAGCCGGAAATAATAAGCCCTTATATGACTATTTATTCGCCTATAATGGTGACCAAATGGCTGAGGAACTGAATATGCAATCTAAGCATTCGATAGAAAAACAAACAGCCCATTATGCTGACTGTTTTACTACCGTAAGCGAAATAACGAATGAAGAGTGTAAGGAGCTTCTGAATAGACCAGCCGATGTTATTTTGATGAATGGTTTTGAAGATGATTTTGTTCCAGCAGGTAGTACATTTACCAGTAAACGTAAGCGTGCCAAGGCATTAATGCTTGATGTAGCCAATAAGTTGTT
The DNA here is from genome assembly GCA_023426145.1 of Bacteroidota bacterium. Taxonomy (GTDB): domain Bacteria; phylum Bacteroidota; class Bacteroidia; order Bacteroidales; family Bacteroidaceae; genus Bacteroides. The sequence continues at coordinate 9,544 of JAFABG010000018.1, forward strand.
GGGAACAAATCTTGATGACGATACGTTAATTATTGGAACTAGTGGTCGTTATGAGTTCAAAAACAAGGGAATTGATGTGTTCTTGGAGTCTTTGAATCGTTTGAATCGGGATAAGAACTTACATAAAAATGTTTTGGCATTTATTAATGTTCCGGGATGGGTAGGCGACCCTCGTGAAGATTTGCAGGAGCGTTTGAAGAGTAAACTTCAATTTGACACTCCGCTTGAAGTACCGCTTATTACCCATTGGCTTCATAATATGACGCACGACCAAGTGCTGGATATGTTGAAATATTTAGGAATGCGTAATGCTCCGGAGGACAAAGTGAAGGTTGTATTTGTACCTTGCTACCTCGACGGGAAGGATGGTATCATGAATAAGGAGTATTACGATTTGCTCTTAGGACAAGACATTAGTGTTTATGCATCCTACTACGAGCCTTGGGGATATACTCCATTGGAAAGTGTAGCTTTCCATGTGCCTACTATTACGACTGATTTGGCCGGATTCGGTCTTTGGGTAAATGGCTTAAAGAATCAGCACGGAATTGAAAGTGGCGTGGAGGTTATTCATCGATCAGATTACAATTACTCTGAAGTAGCAGATGCAATTCGGGATACGATTACGCTGTTTGCTAACAAATCGGATAAAGAAGTGAAGGAAATCCGTAAACGCGCCGTTGTAATAGCTGAACAAGCTTTATGGAAACACTTTATACAATATTACTATGAGGCTTACGATATTGCTTTGCGCAATGCTATGAAGCGTCAGGTAGGTTGAAGAAATATTTTAGTTATCAATAAGTAAACAAAAACATTATGAAAGTTAAAGTTAGTAATGTGAATGCTCCTAACTGGAAAGAGGTTACAGTGAAATCACGTATCCCTGTGGAGTTGGAGAAACTGGCTGAAATTTCGCGCAATATTTGGTGGGCATGGAATTTCGAAGCGACAGAACTATTTAATGATTTGGATCCTGAACTTTGGAAACAATGTGGATATAATCCGGTACTGCTGCTCGAAAACATGAACTACGAGAAGCTTGAAGCTTTGGCGAAAGATAAGGTTATTCTCAGAAGAATGAATGATGTTTATACAAAGTTCAGAGATTACTTAGATGTGAAACCTGATGACAAACGTCCTTCTGTTGCTTATTTCAGCATGGAGTATGGCTTGAATAGTGTATTGAAAATATATTCTGGTGGTTTAGGGGTTTTAGCTGGCGACTACTTGAAAGAAGCGTCCGATAGTAATGTCGATCTTTGTGCAGTTGGCTTCCTTTACCGTTATGGCTATTTTAATCAAACGCTGTCTATGGATGGACAGCAAATTGCCAATTATGAAGCTCAAAACTTCGGTCAGTTACCACTTGACCGAGTAATGGATGCTGAAGGCAAACCTTTGGTTGTCGATGTTCCTTATTTGGATTACTATGTTCACGCTAATGTTTGGCGTGTAAATGTAGGACGTATTTCGTTGTATCTTTTAGATACAGATAATGAATTAAATAGCGAATATGATCGTCCTATCACTCATCAACTTTATGGTGGCGACTGGGAAAATCGTTTGAAGCAAGAAATCTTGTTAGGTATTGGTGGTATCCTCACCTTGAAAGCGTTAGGCATTCAGAAGGATGTTTATCATTGCAACGAGGGGCATGCTGCTTTGATCAATGTGCAACGTATTTGCGACTATGTAGCTACTGGATTAGATTTTGATCAGGCTATTGAATTAGTTCGTGCTTCTTCTCTATATACAGTTCATACGCCAGTTCCTGCTGGGCATGATTATTTCGATGAAGGCTTGTTTGGCAAATATATGGGTGGTTATCCTGCTCGTATGGGCATAAGTTGGGACGATTTGATGGATCTTGGACGTAACAATCCGGGGGATAAGGGAGAACGTTTCTGTATGTCAATATTTGCTTGCAACACTTCTCAGGAAGTAAATGGTGTAAGCTGGTTGCATGGGAAGGTTTCACAAGAAATGTTCTCGACCATTTGGAAGGGATATTTCCCTGAAGAGATTCACGTAGGTTATGTTACCAATGGTGTTCACTTCCCTACATGGAGTGCAACAGAATGGAAACAGCTATACTTTAAATATTTCAATGAAAACTTCTGGTTCGACCAATCTAATCCGAAGATTTGGGAGGCAATCTATAATGTGCCCGACGAAGAGATCTGGAAGACTCGTATGACCATGAAGAATAAGCTGGTAGACTATATCCGTAAATCTTTCCGTGATACGTGGTTGAAAAATCAAGGAGACCCTTCACGTATTGTATCTTTGATGGATAAGATTAATCCGAATGCATTATTGATTGGTTTTGGTCGTCGATTTGCTACCTACAAGCGTGCGCATTTGCTATTTACTGATTTGGATCGTCTTTCTAAAATTGTAAATAACCCCGATTATCCGGTGCAATTCTTGTTCACTGGTAAGGCACATCCCCACGATGGAGCAGGTCAGGGCTTGATTAAGCGTATCATTGAAATTTCTCGTCGTCCTGAATTCTTAGGTAAAATCATCTTCCTTGAGAATTACGATATGCAGTTAGCACGTCGTTTGGTTTCTGGTGTTGATATTTGGTTGAATACACCAACTCGTCCATTGGAAGCCTCTGGTACTTCTGGCGAAAAAGCTTTGATGAATGGTGTCGTTAATTTCTCTGTGCTCGACGGTTGGTGGCTTGAAGGCTATCGTGAAGGTGCAGGTTGGGCATTGACTGACAAACGTACCTATCAGAATCAGGAACATCAAGATCAACTCGATGCTGCCACTATTTATAGTATTTTGGAAACCGAGATTCTACCTTTGTATTATGCTCGTAACAAAAAAGGCTACTCAGAAGGTTGGATCAAGGTGGTTAAGAATTCTATTGCACAAATAGCTCCTCACTATACGATGAAGCGTCAGTTGGACGACTATTATGATAGATTCTACAAGAAACTAGCAAAACGTTTCCATTTATTAGCTGCTAATAACAATGCTAAGGCAAAAGAGATTGCAGCATGGAAAGAAGAAGTTGTTGAGAAGTGGGATTCCATCGAGATTGTTTCTTGTGATAAAGTGGAAGAACTTTCCAAAGGTGACATCGAAAGTGGCAAGGAATATACAATTACCTATGTAATTGATGAAAAAGGTTTAAATGATGCAATTGGTCTTGAACTGGTGACAACATACACAACAGCCGAGGGTAAGCAGCATGTGTATTCAGTAGAACCATTTGATGTGATAAAGAAAGAAGGTAACCTGTATACATTCCAAGTAAAACATAGCCTGTCTAATGCAGGTAGTTTCAAGGTATCCTACCGTATGTTCCCGAAAAATGATGCACTTCCGCATCGCCAGGACTTCTGTTATGTGCGTTGGTTTATCTGATAAATAAGACAATAGAAGGAAAATAACGTAAGTTTTCCTTCATCGCTTAAATAAAATAGCCCATGTAGTTTACACTGCATGGGCTATTATTTTTATAATTTAATAGAGTAAACTCAATAAGATAACACTAATCGTTTTCTTAGTTGTAGATGTACTTGTTTCCTATCAACCTCCTATGTTATTAGATTAAAGATACCTTATAGAGTATTTTGCCACTCTATTGGCACAGCCGTGTCAAGCGCTTGGCATAACCTTGCCAATAGGTTGGCATGACTGTGCCAAAGGGGATGGCACAACTATTCTTCACCGTGTGAAGAGACAATTCATTCAAATTATTTAATAACTTCAGCCAATTTAGCCAAAAGTTCTTCCCCGTGAAGACCGCGAGCTAGGATAGTACCGTTGCCATCGATCAACATCGTGTGAGGAATGCTGTTTACTGCATAAAGTTGTGCAGCTTCACTTTGCCAGAACTTCAAGTCAGACATTTGCGGCCAAGTCATATTCATTTGTTTAATCGCTTCTTTCCATGCATCTCCATCTTGATCAAGAGATACACCTACGATTTCAAAGTTTTTGCCTTTATATTTAGCATAAGCTTCTACCATATTAGGCATTTCACGACGGCAAGGACCGCACCAGCTAGCCCAGAAGTCTACCAATACCACTTTCCCATGACCTACATAGTCGGATAGCTTAATCGCCTTTCCTTCTGGAGTTTTCATTTCGAAATCAATAAAAGTCTGACCTACAGCTGTTTTCTTTTGCTTTTCGGTCTGTTCTTTTATTTTTGCGATCGTTTCATCCTTCTGAAAATTTGCTGGGATTTGTTCCAACAAAGCAGCATTCTCGTCGGTAGAGTTATTGTAGTAAGTTTGTTTGAACAAGAAAATACCTACCGGGTTTGTGATATTCTTCTGTACCCCTTCTTTAATTACTTTATAATATTCTTCTTCTAACTGTGCACCTTCTTTTTGTTTCGCCTCCTTTTGTTCATCGCTTAAAGAGGTATCTCCCATAACTTCATAGATAGCATTCATCTTCTTGCTAAGCTCATTGATTTGAGATCTGATTGCTTGGTAAGCATCATTGTTTGAAGTTCCGGTTGCAGAGTCACTTTCTTTGGTCAACGCAATATTTATTTTACCGTTCTCAAGGAAGAAATCCATCATGAGAGGTTCTCCATTAACTTCGCAAGTGATGTAACGGTTGACTGCTGAATCCTGAGCACCTTCAAAGGTGAAAGTTCCTTTAGAGATGACAGCAGTGTCCAATTTAGTAAGATTTCTGCCTGAGGCCTCTTGGAGGTAAACTGTATCGCCATCGACTGCGCCTTCCACGGTACCTGAAATGACGTAACCGGCTTTATTTCCGGTACATGCCACCATGCCTAATGCTGCCGTTGCAATAACTAAATAAGCTAACTTTTTCATGTTTTTGTAAAATTAGTGAATAAATATTTATGCAAAGATAATTTTTTTTTCTCTCAACCCTTGAAAAACACTGTTATATTAGATTAATGCGTAGGTGAAAATCGCAAAAATATGTACCTTTGCGCCCAAAGTTTAGTATGAATATGCAAGAAGATAAATCCATCATTGAGGTGAGTCGTGTATCGAAGTATTTCGGTGATAAAACAGCATTAGATCAGGTAACATTGAACGTTAAAAAGGGTGAGTTTGTAACCATTCTTGGCCCTTCCGGTTGTGGAAAGACAACCTTGTTACGTCTCATTGCCGGTTTTCAGACTGCCTCCGAAGGCGAGATAAAAATAGCTGGTAACGAAATCACACAGACTCCTCCTCATAAGCGTCCTGTGAATACTGTATTTCAAAAATACGCTCTCTTTCCCCATTTGAATGTATATGACAATATAGCCTTTGGATTGAAGCTGAAAAAACTACCTAAACTGCTAATTGGTAAGAAGGTAAAGGCAGCATTGAAGATGGTTGGGATGACTGATTATGAGTATCGAGATGTCGATTCTCTTTCGGGTGGTCAGCAGCAACGAGTAGCCATTGCGCGTGCCATTGTGAATGAACCCGAAGTGTTGTTGCTCGATGAACCTTTGGCGGCTCTCGACCTTAAAATGCGTAAGGATATGCAGATGGAATTAAAAGATATGCATAAATCTTTAGGAATAACATTTGTGTATGTCACTCACGATCAAGAAGAAGCTTTGACATTGAGTGATACCATCGTTGTGATGAGTGAAGGAAAGATTCAGCAGATCGGCACCCCGATGGATATCTATAATGAGCCGATCAATTCCTTCGTGGCAGATTTTATTGGAGAGAGCAATATTCTCAACGGAACGATGCTGCATGATAAACTGGTACGCTTTTGTGGGGTGGAGTTTGAATGCGTAGATGAAGGTTTTGGTGAAAATACTCCGGTAGATGTAGTCATTCGCCCCGAAGATCTTTATATTTTCCCTGTATCAGAAATGGCTCAGTTGACAGGTGTGGTTCAAACTTCAATATTTAAAGGAGTCCACTATGAAATGACCGTTCTTTGTGGAGGATATGAATTCCTAGTTCAAGATTATCATCATTTTGAGGTGGGTGCAGTAGTCGGACTGTTGGTGAAACCGTTTGATATTCATATCATGAAGAAAGAACGTGTATGTAACACTTTCGAAGGAAAGTTACAAGACGCAACTCATGTTGAGTTTCTTGGTTGTACCTTCGAATGTGCTCCTGTAGAGGGAGTGAATGCCGGTGCGGATGTCAAAGTAGAAGTAGACTTTGAAAAAGTGATTCTTCAAGATAATGAAGCCGACGGTACGCTGACTGGAGAAGTGAAGTTCATTCTTTATAAAGGAGACCATTACCACCTGACCGTATGGTCAGATTGGGATGAGAATGTGTTTGTGGATACGAATGATGTTTGGGATGATGGAGACCGTGTAGGTATCACTATTCCTCCAGATGCAATTCGTGTAATTAAAATAACCGCTTAATAGGGAAGGAAGTGAATAAGAAGTTTAATGTATTTTTGTCATCACGTAAGAGCTGGACGCTTCCTTACATTATTTTTTCAGCGATTTTTGTTGTCATACCGTTGGTTCTCATTGTTGTGTATGCATTCACCGATGATAGCGGGCATCTGACATTCGCCAATTTCCAGAAATTCTTTGAGCATCCCGAAGCAATCAATACCTTTGTTTATTCCATTGGTATTGCCATCATCACTACATTTATCTGCATTTTGTTGGGATATCCTGCTGCATGGATACTGAGTAATACAAAATTAAATCGTTCCAAAACGATGGTTGTGCTCTTTATACTACCCATGTGGGTAAATATACTGGTGCGTACACTAGCCACCGTTGCTTTGTTCGACTTCTTTAGCGTTCCGCTAGGAGAGGGGGCACTCGTATTCGGTATGGTGTACAACTTTATTCCCTTCATGATTTACCCCATCTATAACACATTGCAGAAAATGGATCATAGCTACATTGAAGCAGCGCAAGACTTAGGTGCTAATCCTGTGCAAGTGTTTTTCAAAGCCATCCTTCCGCTGTCTATGCCGGGAGTGATGAGTGGCATTATGATGGTGTTTATGCCTACCATTTCGACCTTTGCCATCGCCGAATTGCTAACGATGAACAACATCAAACTTTTTGGTACCACTATTCAGGAGAATATCAATAACAGTATGTGGAATTATGGAGCAGCCCTTTCACTTATCATGTTGCTTTTGATTGCCGCTACTTCGCTTTTTAGCACAGACGATAAAGACAACTCAAGCGAAGGAGGTGGATTATGGTAAAGAAGATACTTGCGCAGAGCTATTTGTGGATATTGCTGCTATTGCTTTACTCTCCAATTGTCATCATTGTGATCTATTCATTCACAGAAGCTAAAGTCTTGGGCAACTGGACTGGATTTTCTACCAAGCTCTACTCTTCACTTTTGCATACAGGGGCACATCATTCTCTGATGAATGCCCTGATGAATACCCTCACCATTGCACTCTTGGCTGCAACAGCCTCTACCTTGTTGGGGAGCATTGCTGCTATTGGTATTTTCAATTTAAAGGCCCGCTCACGCAAAGCCATAGGTTTTGTCAATAGCATTCCTATTCTCAATGGTGATATTATAACTGGTATATCGCTTTTCCTTTTATTTGTCTCGTTAGGCATCACACAAGGATATGCAACAGTAGTGTTGGCACACATCACTTTTTGCACTCCTTATGTTGTTCTAAGCGTTCTTCCTCGTTTAAAACAGATGAATCCAAACATTTATGAAGCCGCTCTTGATTTAGGAGCAACTCCCATGCAGGCCTTGCGTAAAGTGATTATTCCAGAGATTCGTCCGGGAATGATAAGCGGTTTTATGCTTGCATTAACCCTGTCTATCGACGACTTTGCAGTAACCGTGTTCACTATAGGCAATCAAGGACTTGAAACACTTTCCACCTATATTTATGCCGATGCCCGCAAAGGTGGATTGACTCCCGAACTTCGTCCGTTGTCTGCTATCATCTTTGTGGTGGTGTTGGCTTTGCTCATTAGCATAAATTATCGGGCAGGAAAAGCGAAGAAGAAAGATGAATAAAAATATGCTCCTACGTAAATAAAATGAAAAGATTAGTTTCTATTGTTCTGTATCTACTAGTACTTACTGCTTTTTTTAGCAGTTGCTACAATTCCGGTGAGCCACGCGAAAATGTGCTTAAAATTTATAACTGGGCAGATTATATCGGTGATAGTGTCCTTGAAGACTTTCAAGCCTATTATAAAGAGCAGACCGGAGAAGATATTCGCATAGTCTACCAAACCTTTGATATCAATGAAATCATGCTCACGAAAATTGAAAAAGGGCATGAAGATTTTGATGTGGTTTGTCCGTCGGAATATATCATTGAGCGAATGTTGAAAAAGCAACTCCTATTGCCAATTGATACTACTTTTGCTCATTCTCCTAACTATTTGAATAATGTGGCACCATTTATTCGCCAACAGATCAATAAACTCAGTCAGCCAGGTGAGGAAGCGAGCCGTTATGCCGTGTGTTATATGTGGGGAACGGCAGGAATACTGTATAATAAATCGTATGTTCCTGATTCTGATGCTTCGTCTTGGCAATGTCTTTGGGATAAGAAGTATGCTGGTAAAATCTTGATGAAAGATAGTTATCGTGATGCTTACGGAACAGCTGTAATTTATGCACATTCCAAAGAACTGGAGGCGGGTACTGTGACTGTGGAAGACCTGATGAATGATTATTCACCCCGAGCCATGGAGATGGCCGAAAGATATCTCAAAGCTTTGAAACCCAACATTGCCGGTTGGGAAGCCGATTTTGGTAAGGAGATGATGACAAAGAATAAAGCGTGGTTGAATATGACTTGGAGTGGTGATGCTATATGGGCAATTGAAGAAGCAAGCGCAGTGGGAGTGGATCTCGACTATGTGGTTCCAAAAGAAGGAAGCAATATTTGGTACGATGGTTGGGTGATTCCTAAGTATGCTAAAAATCCAACTGCTGCTAGTTACTTCATCAATTTCATGTGTCGTCCGGATATTGCGTTGCGAAATATGGACTATTGTGGATATGTAAGTTCTGTGGCTACCCCTGAGATTTTAGAAGAAAAAATAGACACGACCTTGGACTATTATTCGGACTTGAGCTATTTCTTTGGTCCGGGTGCTGATAGCATACAGATCGATAAAATTCAATATCCCGACCGCAAAGTAGTTGAGCGTTGTGCTATGATCCGTGACTTTGGCGATAAGACCAAAGACGTGCTCGACATTTGGTCTCGCATTAAAGGAGACAATTTGGGTGTTGGCATAACGATACTTATATTTGTAGTCGTTGCCTTGATGAGCGGATGGATGATATATAAAAGATGGCAACGTTATAGTCGCCGGAAACAACAGAATCGCAGAAGTAGAAGAAAGAGGATGAAAAGGTAAGAACTCGATTATAGTTCTTACCTTTTCATCGCACGCATGATAGTTTTAGTTTCCTTGTCAACCCGTAGAGACTCAACGATTTTCTGCAAAGATTTATTGTATGTCCAGTTATCCAGTTTACTCAGTTTGAGATATTCCATTGTTTTGTCTGGGAATTTAATGAAACAGATCGACATCATCCAAGCCATTGCCATACGAGCATAATAGGCTTCGTGTGTAAATGAATCAGCATAGGTCAGCAAAGCATCAATATGCTTTTCATTTATATAATGGAACAACATTACAATGCCAAATCGAATCTCAAATTCTTCAGTGGATGTCAGATAAGGTTGGATAAACTCCCATACCGTTTCTTCTCCTTTCTTTACTGCTGTTTTCAGTTCCCCAGAGAAAATATCGCATACCGCCCAATTATTAATTCGTGGAACGAATGACCGAATATAGTTAATTTGTTCCTTCAACTCCATTTTAGCAATTCCGATAACCATTCCTTGCAGCATTGTTTCTTCATAATACAGGATATCTGTCGCTTCAACGAACGAACGCCAACCTTCTTCATGGGCAATTTGTTTTGCTATAACTCTTAATTGGGGAATACGTACACCAAGAATGTTTTTGGCTCCCGGGATTAGAGACGTATGAAAATCTCTATAAGTCGTGTCTTCCAACTGTTGTAGTTGGTATCGGATGGTGTCTGTGGTAATCATGAAGTTTATTGATTTATATTTCTAGAAAGTCATGTCGAGTCATTTCAAAGGTAAACGCAGTTGGTGGAAAAGTAAATGGGGCATTGTTTACCGTCACTTCAGTTGCCTGAATCGTGAATTTTAATGTGTTCGTATCGTAAGTGTATTCTCCTTCTTGTTCTGCCTTGATGGTAACTTTTACACTAAGTGTAGGAGCAGCCTCTTGTATCACGGGCGAGCTTGAAGTCATTTGCGTAGCCATTGGAATTTCTAAAACCAACGGTTCAGTTGTGAATTGGAGAGCAATGATATCTTTGTTGTCGTCGAAAGTTGCTTCATAAGGCATCTTATATTGGATCTTTCCTACCGCTGTAATGATAGCTTCGGCTGCATCAGGATCAGTAATTAAGCTTTTTATTAAGTCGCTTACTGGAAATTCATCAATCGTGAGGAAGTTATCATGTATAGTTGCCCATGCGTTAACTTTGCTCTCATTTGCCGTACTTTTGGTTATAGCTACTGTTTGCATCGTTCCTATGTAATATCCTTCAACGTCTTTGAGTGAATATACTGGAATCTTATCCTCCTCATTACTACAAGAGATCAATGTGTTTGCTACGGTTAGTACCATAACCACTAGAGCCAAACTCTTGAGGCTATACCCTTTTCTTATTCCACATAAAATGTTCATACTGTTTGAATTATTAGGATTTGTAAATTCATAAAAAAGTGTACATACATAGGGTAAATGTGGGAACATTTGGAATACTGCATCTCTCTGAGTAAAAAAAGGTATTAAAAAGAAAAATCCCTTCGGGTATGAACCAGAAGGGATTTATTGCTTTTTCCTAATTTGTTGTTCGGAATGTGCCGAAAATTATTCAGCAGCAGCTTCAGTTGCAGCAACTTCTTCAGCAGGAGCCTCAGTAGCTTCTTCTGCAGGTGCCTCAGCAGCAGCTTTCTCAGCAGCTTCAGCAGCTTTCTTTTCAGCAAGTGCTTTTGCTTTTGTTTCGTTAATTTTCTTTTCTGCTTCCAAACGAGCTTTAGCGTCAGCTTTCTTTTCGTCGTCTTGTTTAGCTTTCAAAGCAGCCAATCCTGACTGTTTGTTGTTTTTCCAAGCTTCGAATTTAGCATCAGCTTCTGCTTCTCCGAATGCGCCTTTAGTTACACCGCCAAGAAGATGTTTCTTCATGTAAATACCTTCACGAGAAAGGATGTTACGTACAGTGTCGCTTGGTTGTGCACCTTTAAGTACCCATCCCAATGCAGCGTCGAAATTCAAATCTACTGTAGCAGGATTGGTGTTAGGGTTGTAAGTACCAATCTTCTCAATAAATTTACCATCACGTGGTGCTCTGCTGTCTGCAATTACAATTGAATAAAACGCGTAACTTTTACGTCCGTGTCTTTGCAATCTGATTCTAGTTGCCATTTTTAATAATTGTTTTAATTAATGATTTGAATTATGCTACTAACTCGTAATAGCGGGCGCAAAGATACGGTTTTTCTTTTGATTGACAAATGTTTTGCTCCTTTTTCTTCACTCTCAGTCTTTTATCCTACTGAAGTCACTCTATATTGTCTTTACATAGAACTTAAGAATATTTTCTTGGATATCGGAATAGGATGGCGAGTAGGGCGCAGATTCCCATTGTAAATGGATAATACAGATTGCCTATGATGCTGATAGGAGAGATGCTGGCTAGCCCCGCAGCAATTAACATCTGTGCTCCGTAGGGTATGATGCCTTGTATGAGGCAAGAGAATGTGTCAAGGATGCTGGCTGTTTTCCTCCGGTCAAGGTGGAATTTACGTGCAATATCTTTTGCTATAGGACCTGTAGTAATGATGGCAATCGTGTTGTTGGCCGTGCACAGATTAGCAATACTAACCAAAGCAGCGATACTCAGTTCTGCACCACGTTTTCCATTCACATGGCGGGTGATCTTTTGGATAATAAAATCGATGCCACCATTGTAGCGAATCGTCTCGAGCATACCGCCTGCCAGCAATGTGATGATAATTAATTCACCCATACCTGTGATACCTGAGCCCATTGCACCAAACCAACCGAATAGGTCGAAACTACCTGTAGCCATGCCAACGATGCCACTGGTCAGGATACCAATGATGAGTACTAACATTACGTTCATTCCTGCAACGGCAGTTCCTAAGACAATAATATAGGGTATTACTTTGGTCCATTCTATTGTCTGTACTTGCGTAGCGGCATGTATGGATAATCCTTGAAAAATATAAATGCCTAACACTATAATTGCTGCCGGAACCACAATCATCGAATTTACTCTAAATTTATCCCGCATCACGCATTCTTGGGTCTTTGTTGAGGCAATAGTCGTGTCCGAAATAAACGATAGATTATCTCCAAAGAATGAACCCCCTACAACCACGGCTACCATAAATGGAAGGGCTATTTCCGTTTTTTCGGCTAGTCCCACAGCCACTGGAGTTAGTGCTACAATCGTACCTACACTCGTACCGATGGATAAAGAGATGAAGCATGAAGCAATGAATATTCCAGCTAATAGCAAATTATCAGGAAGTATGTGTAGTGTCAGGTTAACTGTTGCATCAATAGCTCCCATTTGTTTGGCACTTTGCGCAAAGGCTCCGGCTAGGATGAATATCCATATCATGAGAAGGATATTCTTGTTGGCGGCTCCAACCGAGAACTGATAGATGCGTTGATCGAGTTTTAACCCGGGTGTGATAGCAATGGCGTAACAAGACGATACAAGGAAAGCAACAGTGATGGGTACTTTATAAAAGTCATTAACAAGAATGGACGTTACCAGATAGAGGCAGAGAAATACGAGCAACGGACTTAATGCCCACCAGCTGCCATGGCGTTCTTTATGGTTCTTTTCTTCAGTCATTAATTGATTTTGTGGCTTTTTTGTTATTGTGTGCAAAGATAGTAAGTTTTGTAAAAGGAACGAGAATAAATGATCCAATAATAAAAGCCTTCGTTTTGATTAACAGAAACGAAGGCTTTTATTATTGGATCTAGGTTCGATATGTATCACTATTCTAAAAAATAGTGACCATACAGACTATTTTCTTCTTCTTATTTTAGAGCATCAATGACTTGCGGCATCATCGTCCAGATTGAGTTTTCATCTTGAGCCGTAAAGAAATTACCATCTATCACAGACATCTCATCTGTAGCAATACCGTTTTGAATGGCAGGTTTAGCCAAGGGGTGAACAGCCACTTTCTTGCCTTTTGTAGCACCGACAAAGTCGAATAGCATGGCACCTGCACAGTGACCAATCATTATTTTACCTTTATCTCCAAACGTCTTAATGACTGCCATTAAGTCTACATTATAGGGCTCTTTTGCATGTTCCTGAAAGGTCGGTATCGCATCACCGCAAGCGAAAACTAGCGCATCGAATTCCCCTTCATGTCCTTTTAAATTGGCGACAACATCATCTGCTGTCAGTGCTATTCCTGAATTAGTACGGATGGCTGCCTTATCTGATGCGGCGAATACTTTATAGGAAATTCCATTCTCAAAGAAGGCTTCTAAATATTGGAATAATCCAAATCCGTTAACCGGATTAACTGCTACAACTGCTACTTTCTTTGCCATAATCGTTTTTATTTAGATGAAACAATAGTTATTATTAGTAAGTTTATTACTTTTGTGATGCAAATGTACTTACCTGGATTTATAAATGCAAGAACGTATCTCATAATAAGGTAGTTACATGAAAGTAACTATTGCTGTAATTCAGCAAAATACAAAAAGTTAAAAGATGAAAAACTTTCACCCAACAGGAAATTGCCCGGTTAGAGATGTAATTTGTCGCTTAGGAGATAAATGGTCGATGCTGGTTCTTATCACTTTGAATGCTAATGGAGTTATGCGTTTTAGTGATATTCATAAAACGATAGACGATATTTCACAGCGTATGCTCACGGTAACACTTCGTACGCTTGAGTCTGACGGCTTAGTTCAGCGAAAAATCTATGCCGAAGTACCTCCACGGGTGGAATACGACCTGACTCCTATTGGGACAACCTTAATACCTCACATCGAAGGACTAGTAGGCTGGGCGTTCGCTAATATGGATTCAATTTTAGAACATAGAGAAGAGGCTTCAAAAACAGTGACACTATCTCGTTAAGATCATGTCATTATACACTTAGTATAGTGTCACTATGCTGAAGTGATAGTGACACTATTTCCTTTATTCATTAAACCAATCAATCTTCTTTGAGAAATACATCACTACTCCTAGAATGATAAACAAGCCTATGCTGCCTGCTAGTAGGGCAAAGGTTTCCAGTTGAATCAAGATGAAGATATAGAGATAGAGTATGAATAGTAGCCCGACCATAATAAGTGTAGGCTTTTTCTTTTTGGTAATTCCTAATATATATCCTCCAACTAATAGAATAGTCAGTGTAGCTGCTAATAAATAGGCGGGATTGAAACCTATTTGCTCCGAAAAAGAGAGTAACAAACTATAGAATAAACATAAGGCTAAGCCGACCAATAAATACTGCAAGGCATGGATGCGCGTATTATTCATAATTTCAGTGAAGAAAATAACCGCAAATGTCAGAAGAATAATTAGAATAGCATATTTCGTTGATCGTGTGGATTGTTGATATTGTTCAACTGGGATTTTAAAGTTTACTCCAAAACTAGAATTCTCAATATCTTTGAGATTAGCTTTGTTGTAGTCCATCATCACCTGTGAATAATTGCGATTTAGGTTCAATACTTGCCATTGCGCGGAGAATTCTTTCGGTGCAATATCTCTTTGGTTGGGTAAGTAGTTTCCAATAAAGCTGGGTGTACCCCAATTAGCTTTTAAGTCGACTTGAGTAGTCTTCCCTAATGGAATAAAATTGATGGACTGTGAACCCTTCAGTTTCATTTTAATCTCGTAGGGAAGTTCCCGTTTAGCTTTTAAGTCCGATAGATCGGCAATAGCGTGAACTCCTGTAGCCATTATTCCTTTATTATCCATTCCCGGTTCGAAAGAGTAAACTGAATCCCCTATAGAGATGTTGAGCTGTTCACTAATCCCCCGCATATCCGTAAGATTTAGGCAAATAGATGCTTTTTCGAATTGGAGTGCCTCGAGATCTACTTTGCTCTTTATGAGATCTTCTAAACTAAACGAACCTTTCAACGTTAATTCCGATTGGTAAACGTTTACTTCATAAATACTT
Organism: Bacteroidota bacterium; assembly: GCA_023426145.1. Classification (GTDB taxonomy): domain Bacteria; phylum Bacteroidota; class Bacteroidia; order Bacteroidales; family Bacteroidaceae; genus Bacteroides. The sequence goes on from JAFABG010000018.1 coordinate 24,754, forward strand.
CTTTTAAGAATTTCGGTCTTAACTTCTCCGTTGATTTTCAGTTGATTCGGAAATACAATGAGATCTTTTAGTGAAACTTTCTTTTCACCATTGCTCTCTGTGATCACCTGATATTTCAGGCTTAGATAGGGGCCAGTGACGGTTTGTGCTAAGCTCCATTTTTCACTAACCTCATTGATGGATTTTTCCTGTGTACGTCCTCGTTCAACAATGAGGTTTTCGGTCATAAGCACCGGTATCATTAGGAGAAGGCTTAACACACCGATGATGATGATTTTGATTGTTTTAGAAAAGCGTCGAAGGTGTCCTATAGATGACTGTTCCTGTGCCTTTCCTGTTGGTTTTTCATTGAAATCGTCCATATAATAATACGGTTTAGATGAATGATTATGTTGACTTAATATTCGGTATCTTGTTTATTTATAATGTATTATGTGCTGAAAGATAAGATAAATAAACTAGATTACAGCTTATTTTGCTCGTTATTTTAGAAATTTTGAATCTGGAAGTGTGAATGGATTAATTTATGAAAACAATCTGCTTGAATTAGTCAAACGTTTGACTAATTCGGCAAGATTGTATACCTTTGCAGCAGAAAAGGTAAAAAGAAGTTTTATGAGCAGAGAAGGAGCAGAGTTTAGAGAACTCATGCTACAGATTTTCCGCACCCGCATGGCTTTCCGAAGGTCTATGCAGCGGACGCTGAGAAAAAACAACGCAGGTATCACATTTGAAATGCTTCAGGTACTAAGCTGTTTATGGCATGAACAAGGTATTAGCCAACAAGTATTGGCAGAGCGTATAGCAAAAGACAAAGCATGTTTGACCAATTTGATGCTTAACCTAGAGAAAAAGGGATATGTTTATCGACAGGAAGATCCGGCGGACCGCCGAAACAAATTGGTGTTTCTGACCACCGACGGTGAAGAATTTAAAGAACAGATCCGTCCCATACTAGATCAGGTTTATGTTTATGCTGAAAAAGAAATAGGACTGGAAATCACCGAGACCTTATTAGCCGAATTAAAAGGAGTATATGATGTGCTTGAAAACGTATAGCGTATATTTGATGGGCTCGTTTTGTCTGTTATTTACCAGTCAGAAAGTGAAGGCGCAGACGGATTCTCTATGTTTGTCGTTGGATCAACTTTTTGAACGGGGAGTGCAGCATAGCTTAGAGCTTCAAGCGGATGCGCTTAAAGAAGCTATGGCGGATGAGCGAACACAAACGGCACGTAGCTCAATGTTGCCCGATCTGGAAGTAGGGTTGAGGGGCGGTTTTATAGGACAGCCACTTGTTTGGGAGCGGGGACTATCTGGTCTAGTGCATCCTGATTCTCCTAATTGGTCACAGAATTATGCTATAAATGTTTCTCAACCTGTTTATCAAGGAGGAAAAATTAGGGGAAATATTCATAAGTCAGAACTTGAAAAGCAAGTTGCCGCATTGCAGACCTCCACAGATCAGGCTGAAATCAAATTAAGTTTGCTCAATCAATACCTGAACTTATTCAGTTTATTCAAGCAGCATGAGATCTTGATGCGAAACATCGAAGAGTCCGAATTTCGCTTGCGGGATATCCGCCGGATGAGAAAAGAAGGGATGATTACGAACAATGATGTGCTGCGTAGTGAGATGCAACTCACCAATGACCGCTTGTCCTTGCAGGAAACAGAAAATGATATTGTACTTGTCTCTCAGCATCTTGACCTTTTAATCGGGTTGAACGAGAATCTCTTGCTAAGACCTGATACGACGATATTATATCAGGCGGTTGCTCTGGAATCATATGACGACTATATTCTCCAGGCTTTTTCGAATGATCCGGAAATGAAGAAGCTGAAGAAACAAACAGAACTTGCTCAGAATGAAATTCGATTGACTCAATCAGCCTCGCTTCCAAGCGTCTCGTTATATGCATCAAATACCTTGGCCCGCCCCGTTTCGCGTACCTTGGCAGATATGTATAATAATACTTGGAATGTAGGATTGTCAGTTTCTTATCCTTTATCTTCGATCTATAAAAATAGTCATAAAATAAAGGAGAGTAAATTGATGGTGTCGTTGCGTAGAAACGATGAAGAACAAAAGATGCAAAGAATCCGTATAGATGTTCGCACTGCCTTTTTGAGGCATCGTGAAGCATTGCAACGCTTAGATGCTTTACAATTGTCTGTTCGGCAAGCGCAGGAAAATTATCGTATTATGCAGAATCGCTATTTGAGTCAATTAGCTATTCTGACCGACTTGCTGGATGCTAATTCCGTTCGCTTGAATGTGGAGTTGCAGCTTGTTACTGTTCGTACTCGTGTGATTTATACTTATTATCAACTTCAGAAGGCCTGTGGCCGTCTATAATCTGTTGTATACGATATGCAAAATAAATTGAAAGAAAAATCTCAGAAATTAAAGAAGCTGAGAGCGCGAAATATTTTATTAAATCTGGTCTGTATGGCTTTAGCCGTTTCCGGCTTATGGTGGACAGCGAGTTATTTCTGGCGTTATATTAATTATGAAGTAACGAATGATGCTTTTGTCGATCAGTATGTGGCTCCATTGAATATACGTGTTGCAGGATATATCAAAGAAGTTCGCTTCAAGGAGCATCAATATGTCCATCAAGGAGATACGTTATTAGTGCTCGATAATAGGGAATATCAGATCAAAGTAAAAGAGGCTGAGGCTGCTTTGCTAGATGCTCATGGATCGGAAGAAGTGCTACATTCAGGAATAAAGACTTCCCATACGAATATTGCCGTACAGGATGCTAATATTGCCGAGGCAAAAGCTAGACTATGGCAATTGGAACAGGATTATAACCGTTTTAAACGTCTACTCAAAGAGGAATCGGTACCCGAACAACAGTATGAACAAACGAAAGCAGCGTATGAAGCTGCACAGGCTCGCTATGAGGCATTAGTTGCTCAGAAACAGGCAGCTTTATCTCAATATACTGAAACCAGTAAAAAGACGACTGGTGTTGAAGCTACTATTCTTCGTAGGGAAGCTGATCTAGATTTAGCAGAGATGAATCTTTCGTATACGGTGCTCATTGCTCCGTATGATGGATATATGGGCAGGCGAACGCTTGAGCCTGGGCAGTTTGTACAAACTGGGCAAACAATCTCCTATCTAGTAAGAAATAAAGATAAGTGGGTGACTGCCAATTATAAAGAGACGCAAATTGCAAATATCTATATTGATCAGCAAGTGCGTATCATCGTAGATGCACTACCTGGAAAAATCTTTCATGGGAAAGTGACTGCTATTTCAGAAGCAACCGGTTCAAGATACTCCTTAGTTCCTACGGATAATTCTGCTGGAAATTTCGTGAAAGTTCAGCAACGTATTCCGGTGAGGATCGATTTGGAAGATATATCCAGCGACGAAATGAATTTGTTAAGAGCTGGTATGATGGTTGAAACAGAAGCGCTCCGCAAATGATAACAATGAAAGAACTCGAGGTGCCTATTCGTCAATGGGTGCCTGACTGGTTAGGACTTGTCTGTATATTCCTCGTCATTCTTCCTGTCACTATGCTCAATGGCTCCTATACGGGGAGTATGATGGAAGTATCAAATACGCTCGGAACTAATTCAGAAGATATAACGATGGGGTATTATGCTGCATCGGCAGGAATGGCTATTGCATATCCGATTATACCTAAAGTTTTAGCCGCTTTCTCTGTGAAGTTTTTGTTAGTGGTGGATTTACTTTTGCAATTTCTTTTAAGTTGGGTTTGTGCACGTTCGCAGAATGCTGATATTTTAATTGTTTGCAGTTTTGCAATAGGTGTATTGAAAGGTTTTCTGATGCTATGGTTTATTCGTTATGCAAAGATCATTTTCAGTCCAAAGGATATACGTAGCGAGTTTTATTCCTTTTTTTATCCGTTGGTTTACGGTGGGGGACAAGTCTCAATGCTAGTAACTGCTCAGTTAGCTTTCCATTATAATTGGAAGTATATGTATTATTTTATGATGGTGCTAATTTTGATTGCTATTCTGGTGGTAATTATCTGCTTTCGTCACAATCGTCCTCTAAAATCTATTCCATTATCCGATTTACACCTTCGGGAAATGTTTATCATTTCCGTTGGGGTGCTGATGTTGATGTATGTTATTAATTATGGAAAAGTGCTTGATTGGATGTCTTCTCCCAAGATCTGTATCTACCTCATTATTGCACCTATTCTGATTGCCTATTTTATTTGGATACAAGCTCATTCAGAAAATCCTTTCGTTAACCTTGCTCCATTGTTTCAGCCTAAGGCGATTATTGGATACTTCTATATGATGCTGGTTATGTTTTTCTGTATGTCGACCACATTGCTGGCAAACTATATGAGCACTATCTTGAGAGTGGATGCAATGCATACTTATTCTCTTTATATTTATGTACTTCCAGGGTATATTGTTGGAGCTTTTATTTGTTTTTGGTGGTTTCGCTGGCAACGATGGCGATTTCGTTTTCTAATCGCAGCTGGCATGAGTTGTTTTGTTGTGTTCTTTGGACTACTCTATTTCGGCATAGCTCCAAACAGTACGTATGAGATGTTATATCTACCCATCTTTTTTCGAGGCTTAGGAATGTTGTTGCTGATCATTTCTTTTGCTTTATATGCTGTTGAAGATTTAAATCCCAAATATCTGTTGTCGAACGCATTCTTTTTGATCCTTTCTCGTTCGGTTTTAGCGCCTATCATTGCCACTGCTTTCTACAGCAATTTGCTCTATAAACTAGAACAGAAATACTTGTATTCTCTATCCGAGACCGTTACCAGTGCCGATCCACTTGCTGCATCACGTTATAGTCAGTCGTTAAATACGGCTTTGATGCAAGGGCATAGATATGATGAGGCAGTGCAAATTGCAACAAACTCTTTGTATGCTACTCTGCACCAACAAAGTGTCTTGCTTGCTATTAAGGAAATTTTGGGATACTTGCTAATAGTCTCGTTGGTTATTGCTGTTGTGTCTAGCTTTATCTCTTTTCATAAAACCATTCGTGTTACTTTCTTAAAGACGGGAGATGATATGGTATAGAAATAAAAAAGAATTGCTATTACATCCAATAGACAGTGGAGTGCGAATAGCAATTATTTTGTAAGATGTGGCTAAATAGCCTATTTTATATCTTTAAAATCAGGAATACGATAGATTATAAAGTAACTCCAGTTTTAAAGATAGCAATTTCACGATAACCTTTCTTTTCGTTATTCACGAATTCACCGCTAGCTACTTTTATCACATAGTCGATAAAGCGTTCGCAAGTTTTTTCCATCGGTTCGTTCTCAACGATAACTCCCGCGTTGAAGTCAATCCAACCTGGTTTATTTTTAGCCAAAGTAGAGTTAGTCGAAATCTTCATTGTTGGAACAAATGTACCAAAAGGAGTTCCACGTCCAGTAGTAAAGAGGACCATGTGACATCCACTGGCAGCAAGAGCAGTCGCAGCTACCAAGTCGTTACCTGGAGCAGAAAGCAGGTTCAAGCCCTTGTTTTGCAGACGTTCACCGTAAGGCATAACCCCAGATACATAGCTTTTTCCACATTTCTGTGTACAGCCTAAAGCTTTTTCCTCAAGTGTAGAAATACCACCGGCTTTATTTCCCGGAGATGGGTTTTCGCCTACAGGTTCGCCATGTGAAAGGAAATATTCTTTAAAGCCATTAACCATTTCAACGGTTTGTTGGAAAAGCTCTTTATTTTCACAACGATTCATCAAGATGGTTTCTGCACCAAACATTTCAGGAACTTCAGTGAGCACACTAGTTCCACCTTGAGCTATTAAGAAGTCGGACAACATACCCAGAAGCGGATTAGCTGTAATACCAGAGAAACCATCTGAACCTCCACATTTCAATCCGACACGAAGCTCTGACAAAGAGACATCAGTACGTTCATCTTGTGAGGCTTTCGCGTAGAGGTCACGTAAAATTTCCATTCCTGCTTCATATTCATCACCGACTTTCTGAGTAACCAAGAATTTTACACGATCTTGATCAAAATCACCTAAGAATTCGCGGAATGCATCTGGTTGATTATTCTCACATCCTAGACCTACCACTAGTACTGCTCCTGCATTGGGATGAAGTACCATATCGCGAAGAATCTTTTTGGTGTTTTCGTGATCGTCTCCTAGCTGTGAACAGCCATAATTGTGTGGGAAAGAAACGATAGCATCTACTCCTTTGCCTTCAGTTTCACGACGTAGACCTTCAGCTAGTTGGGCGATGATTCCATTTACACAACCTACAGTAGGAACAATCCAAATCTCATTTCTTACACCAACATCGCCATTTTTACGACGGTAACCTTTGAAAGTAAGATCTTTTTGCGGAATGTTCAACGCTACATTAACTGGGTTGTAAGTGTAGTCTAACAGACCGGCAAGGTTTGTTTTGATGTTTGTTTCGTTCATCCAATCGCCTTGCTTTTTTGCAACACGAGCATGCCCAATAGGGTAACCGTACTTTATAACGTTCTCAGCTTCAGCTAAATCTTTTAATGCAAACTTATGTCCGGCTGGAATGTCTTCGTTCAAAGTAATATCTATTCCATCTACAGATAAATGCTCTCCTGCCGAAAGACTAGCGATGGCAACAGCAACGTTGTCAGCAGGATTGATTTTTAAATACTTTGTTTCCATATACTTGCTTTTTATTAATTTTAATTCTTATTCTTATTTACAATGATAATAATCAATGGTTTCTACTGTGAGTAGGTCGATAGGCATATAGTTGATACAAGTCACCTCTTTTTTGAAAATAAGATGATCGCAGAGCGCTTTTATTCCATTAAGACCTTGCAACTCAGGTTGCTGAGCTAGTAGAAAAGCTATGCTTCCCTCTTTTAAACAAGTGATATTTCGTTCCAAAAGGTCATAGCCTATTAGATTGAAATCTCCTTTACCACGACTTTGCAAATATTCTCCGACAATATAGGCTTTAGAGTTAAATGTTATTCCGTTTTTCACTGTAGGGTGAGCGCGGAAAAATTCATCAAGCATTTCATTATCTTCGTCGTTGCGTTCGGCGTGTAAATCTAGTTCCAGTATATTACAAGACGGATGGTGTTCTTCCATGTACTGTCTAAATCCAATTTCTCGGCTTTCTTGCTGGTTTGATCCAACAATTCCTTCGTGTATCTTGCGGATGATGACGATTTCTTTCTCGTCTCTGGTAAGCAACATTAGCATACGAGCAGCAAAGTATCCGCTCTGCCATGAATTTTGCCCAAAGAAGGCTAGAGGAGGAACTTCTTTGATGTTAGAATCTATATATATATAAGGTGTATCCATGGCCTTCAATTGATCAGTGAAGCCTTTGGTATATTGAGGAGCCGTAGGGGCTACCATAACTCCATCCGGTTGTAGTTTCAGAATGGCTTGACTAGCATCTACAAATGAATGGTAATCGTATGGATCATAATAGGAGATTCTTACTGAAGTGTTGAAATCGGAATAGGTTGCAATAGCTTCGTGGATACCTAGTTCTACTGCTGTCCAATATTCACCTTCCAAATGCTCAGGAAGAAGACAGATAAATGTATATTTCTTGTTTGAAGCCAGAGCGCTGGCGTACATGTTGGGTTGGTAGTCAAGTTGTTTCAGAATTTCTTCTACCCGTTTTTTGCTTGCTTCTGATACCCCGCTACGGCCGTGAATAACTCGGTCTACGGTTCCTACAGACACGTCGGCTAAACGGGCGATGTCTTTGATTCTGATTCTTTCGGGCAATTTATTCATACGTTGACCTTATTTGTATAGGTTGATGTGTTCGCACACAATAATAATCTCAATATTATCGATACAAATATATAACAATTTTTGTAATTACGAAAATTGTTGTATCTTTGTGCCCGCACACGAAAAAGGTGTGACTTGTTGGGGATTGTAGATTAATATGCATAATATCAGCGTTTTAATCTCTATAAAAGGCTGAAAATGATAAATTGAAACTTCAAAATATTAATAACTTAGAATTTAAAACATAAGATTATGGGAAAGAAAGTCGTTACATTAGGCGAAATCATGCTTAGACTATCAACTCTGGGAAATACCCGTTTTGTTCAGTCTGATTCTTTTGATGTAGTATATGGTGGTGGAGAAGCAAATGTTGCAGTGAGCTGCGCCAACTACGGACATGAAGCCTACTTTGTAACTAAATTGCCGAAACATGAAATCGGACAGTCTGCTGTAAATGCATTGCGTAAATACGGTGTGAAGACAGACTTTATTGCTCGTGGTGGTGATCGCGTAGGTATCTATTATTTGGAAACTGGTGCTTCTATGCGTCCTAGCAAAGTAATCTATGACCGCGCTCATTCTGCTATCGCAGAAGCTGAAATTGCTGATTTTGACTTTGATGCTATCATGGAAGGTGCTGATTGGTTCCACTGGTCAGGTATTACTCCGGCTATTTCTGATAAAGCTGCTGAATTGACTCGCCTAGCTTGTGAAGCTGCTAAACGTCATGGCGTAACTGTATCAGTTGACTTGAATTTCCGTAAGAAGTTGTGGACAAAAGAAAAAGCACAATCTATCATGAAACCTTTGATGCAGTTTGTTGATGTATGCATTGGTAATGAAGAAGATGCTGAACTTTGTCTTGGATTCAAACCAGATGCTGATGTTGAAGCTGGTCATACTGATGCTGAAGGTTACAAAGGCATTTTCCAACAAATGATGAAAGAATTCGGATTTAAATATGTTGTTTCTACTTTGCGTGAATCTTTCTCAGCTACTCACAATGGTTGGAAGGCTATGATTTACAATGGTGAAGAATTCTATACTTCAAAACGTTATGATATCGATCCTATTATTGACCGTGTAGGTGGTGGTGACTCTTTCTCTGGTGGTATTATCCATGGTTTGATGACTAAACCTAATCAAGGTGCTGCTCTTGAATTCGCAGTTGCTGCATCTGCTTTGAAACATACTATCAATGGTGACTTCAACTTGGTTTCTGTAGAAGAAGTTGAAGCATTGGCTGGTGGCGATGCAAGCGGACGCGTACAAAGATAATTGGAGTGTTTTAGATATCAACTTTATAAAAAAAATAAATTAAGATGGCAAAATTCGATAAAATAGCCGTAATGAGTAAAATCGGCTCTACAGGTATGGTTCCTGTATTCTATCATAAAGATGCAGAAGTAGCTAAGAAAGTGGTAAAAGCTTGCTATGATGGTGGTGTTCGTGCTTTCGAATTCACTAATCGTGGTGACTTTGCACAGGAAGTTTTTGCTGAAATCGTTAAGTTTGCAGCAAAAGAATGTCCTGAAATGGCAATCGGTATTGGTTCTATTGTTGATCCTGCTACTGCTGCTTTATATTTGCAATTAGGTGCTAATTTTGTAGTAGGTCCGTTGTTTAATCCTGAAATCGCTAAGGTTTGTAATCGCCGTTTAGTGGCTTACACTCCAGGTTGTGGTTCTGTTTCTGAAGTAGGTTTTGCTCAGGAAGTAGGATGTGATCTTTGCAAAGTATTCCCAGGTGATGTTTACGGAGCTAATTTCGTAAAAGGTTTGGTAGCTCCGATGCCATGGTCTAAACTGATGGTTACTGGTGGGGTAGAACCTACTAAAGAAAACTTGACTGCTTGGATCAAAGCTGGCGTATTCTGCGTTGGTATGGGGTCAAAACTGTTCCCTAAAGACAAAGTGGTAGCAGAAGACTGGGCTTATGTAACAGCTAAATGTGAAGAAGCTCTTGGCTATATTGCTGAGGCTCGTAAATAAAGAAAAATCTACGATAAATACAATTCGCTGCTTTTGATTGAAGATTACTGTCAAGGAGTATTTTCTTTCTCGGCATATAATTGTTTCATCGTAAATCTAATATGCTTCAAAAGGGTTAGTTAGTTTATGAGGCATATTTTCTATTTTGTTTAAAGGTGTTTTAAAGGGGATAAGTCATCGGAATGAGTCATCATTTCGGTGACTTGTTTTTTTTACCTGTATCTATCTGTTGATAGTCAAGGTATGCTTTTATCATTTCATCGCGTAGTTTGTTTCTTCTTTAATTCTTTGAAAAAGCATTTTTAAGAGTGAAATTAAAGTAATTTTTATCACTTTCCTCTTTCAGTCGTTCACTCAAATTCCTACCTTTGTAATCTAAACTAAAAATTCTGTATCCATGAAGTATAAATTATTGGTTCTTGATGTGGATGGAACACTTCTCAATGGTGCTAAAGAAATTAGTAAGCGTACGTTGGCTACTTTGCTGAAAGTCCAGCAAATGGGCGTACGTATCGTATTGGCATCAGGCAGACCGACTTATGGTTTACTGCCCTTAGCAAAATCTCTTGAACTAGGTAATTACGGAGGCTATATATTATCTTATAATGGATGTCAGCTAATCGAAGCTCAAAATGGAAGCATTTTATTCGAGCGACGTATTAATCCTGAAATGTTGCCTTACTTAGAAAAGAAGGCTAAAAAAAATGGTTTTGCTTTATTCACTTATCATGATGATACTCTAATAACGACCTCACCCGATAATGAACATATTTTAGCTGAAGCTAAACTCAACAACCTTCAAATCATTGAGGAGGATGAATTTTCTGCGGCTTTAGATTTTGCTCCTTGTAAATGTATGCTTGTCACTGATAATGAGGAAGCGCTAAATGGCTTGGAGGAACACTGGAAGAGACGTTTGAATGGAGCGCTTGACGTTTTCCGTTCAGAACCTTACTTCCTTGAGGTCGTTCCATGTGGGATCGACAAGGCCAATACATTAGGGGTCTTATTGGAAGAGTTAAGTGTAGAACGCGAAGAAGTTATTGCCATCGGTGATGGTGTTTGTGACGTAACAATGATTCAATTAGCTGGGATGGGAATAGCCATGGGACATTCTCTGGATTCTGTCAAAGCATGTGCGGATTATGTTACAGCTTCTAACGAAGAAGACGGTGTGGCTTTAGCTGTCGAAAAGATGATATTAGCTGAAGTTCGTTTGGCAGAAGTTCCTTTAGATAGTTTGAATGCCCAGGCGCAGCATGCGTTGATGGGGAATTTAGGAATTCAATATACCTACGCTGATGAGAACCGTGTTGAAGCTACAATGCCGGTTGACAAACGTACTCGCCAACCATTTGGTATTTTGCATGGAGGAGCTACGTTGGCATTAGGAGAAACCGTTGCAGGATTGGGATCTATGATTCTTTGTCAGCCAGATGAGATTGTGGTTGGAATGCAGGTTAGTGGAAATCATATTTCGTCGGCTCACGAAGGGGATACCGTACGTGCCGTGGCCACAATTGTACATAAAGGACGTTCTTCTCATGTGTGGAATGTAGATGTATTTACTTCAACGAATAAACTAGTGTCCTCCATTAGGGTGGTCAACAGTGTGATGAAAAAAAGATGATTGAAGAAGAAAGAAATCCTTGGAAGACTATAGATGAACTTATTGAGCTAAAGCAACCTTTTGCTGTTTATCGTCTTCCTGGTGAAAAATCTATTTGTTTATTGATTGGAGAAGTTGAAAGCCTTCAGTATATTTATGATTTGAAAGATTTAAATAATCAGAAAGGCTTTGTGATAGCTCCGTTTAATGTTGATCAGTCATGCCCAATTGTATTGCTACAGCCAGAAAAGGAAATATTTTTCTATCTAGACGAGGTATCTGAAAGTGAAGATTTGATAAATCGAACGTATTTGGAAGAATCTTTTTCTGGTGATTGTTCAGAAGCATATGCTTCTTGCTTTAGCAAATTTATTCAGGCATTACGTGAAGAAACATTTGATAAATTGGTGCTTTCTAGGAGTTGGACAGTAAGTAAGAAGTCTGTATTCTCGTCTGTATCTGTTTTGAGGGCAGCTTGTAGACAGTATAAGCATTCTTATATTTATCTTTGCTATACCCCTCAAACTGGTATGTGGCTCGGTAGTACACCGGAGATCATATTATCTGGCGAAAGTAACTGGTGGAATACGGTAGCATTGGCTGGCACACAACCCCTGTTTAATGGAGCATTACCATTGGAATGGGATGATAAAAATCGTCAAGAGCAGGAATACGTTGCGGCTTATGTGCGCCATCAGCTTTTTTTGCTAGATATTCATCCAGAAGAGAAAGGTCCTTATCCATCATACGCTGGTGCATTGTCGCACTTGAAAACTGATTTTCATTTTTCGCTTGATGAGAGTGAAAAATTAGGAGATCTCTTGAAAGTGTTACATCCAACGCCTGCGGTATGTGGCCTGCCAAAGGAAGAAGCCTATCGATTTATCTTGGAAAATGAACGCTACGAGCGTAGCTATTATTCTGGTTTTATTGGGTGGATAGATCCGAAAGGAAAGACTGATTTATATGTAAACTTGCGTTGTATGCATATTGACGATACGAGCTTGACTCTTTATGCTGGAGGAGGACTGTTAGCCTCTTCTGAGTTGAAAGACGAATGGCAGGAAACTGAAAAAAAAATGCAGACTATGAGGCGATTGCTTTTGTCTGGCTTACGGAATAATGAATTATAAATAGCCATTTAACTATTTTTTATATGTATTCGGATAAGAAAAATATACTTCAATTGGTTGCATTACTTCAGGCGCATGGAGTAACCAATATTGTTTTATGTCCTGGTAGTCGTAATGCACCTATTATACATACGTTATCTACTCATCCTAGTTTTACTTGTTATGCAATGACTGATGAGCGAAGTGCCGGCTATTTTGCTATTGGTCTTGCTTTAAACGGTGGACGCCCTGCTGCTATTTGTTGTACTTCTGGCACAGCCTTACTGAATATACATCCCGCTGTTGCTGAGGCTTATTACCAACAGATTCCTTTGGTGGTAATATCTGCTGATCGCCCTGCTGCATGGATTGGGCAGATGGCTGGACAGACTTTACCTCAACCAGCCCTCTTTCAAACATTAGTAAAAAAATCGGTTAATCTTCCTGAAATTCATACCGAGGAAGATGAGTGGTATTGTAATCGCCTTGTAAATGAAGCCTTGCTCGAAATAAACCATCATGGTAAAGGCCCTGTACATATAAATATACCGATATCAGAACCTTTATTCCAGTTCACCGAAGAAGCATTGCCTGAAGTACGCATGATTACGCGCTACCAAGGCTTAAACGTTTATGACCGTGATTATAATGATCTGGTTGAAAGATTAAATAGGTATCAGAAACGTATGGTCATTGTTGGGCAAATGAATCTTATCTACTTGTTCGAAAAGCGGTTCGTCAAGTTATTATATAAGCATTTTGTGTGGCTGACCGAACATCTCGGAAATCAAACAGTTCCCGGTATTCCGGTGAAAAATTTCGATGCCGCTATTTATGCCATGCCTCAAGAAAAGATTGATCAGATGACCCCCGAATTGTTGATTACTTATGGAGGACATGTTGTTTCTAAGCGGTTGAAAGAATACCTCCGTCAACATCCACCTAAAGAACATTGGCATGTGTCTGCTGATGGAGAAATTATCGATCTTTATGGATCTTTGACTACAGTCATTGAAATGGATCCCTTTGAGTTCCTCGAGAAAATAGCTCCTCTGCTTGATAATCGTGTACCAGAATATCCTCGTGTATGGGAGAACTATTGTAAGATCATTCCTGAACCGGAATTCGAGTACTCAGAAATGTCAGCTGTGGGAGCATTGATCAAAGCTTTACCAGAGTCTTGCGCATTGCATCTGGCGAATAGTTCTGTTATTCGTTATGCTCAATTATATGCTGTATCTCCGTCTGTCGAAATCTGTTGCAACCGAGGTACTAGTGGAATAGAGGGCTCATTGTCGACTGCTGTAGGGTATGCTGCTGCTTCAGATAAAATGAATTTTGTCGTGATAGGCGATTTAAGCTTTTTTTATGATATGAATGCCTTGTGGAATATCAATATCCGGCCTAATTTACGGATTCTTCTACTGAATAATGGTGGAGGAGAAATCTTCCATACCTTGCCCGGTTTGGAGATGTCTGGGACTTCGCATAAATTTATAACAGCTGTTCATAAAACATCTGCAAAAGGATGGGCTGAAGAACGTGGCTTTGCATATCAGAAGGTTGAGAATGAAGAACAATTGAATGATGCAATGGCTACCTTCGTGCGGACAGAAGCTTCGGAACAACCTATTTTAATGGAAGTATTCACTAACAAAAATAAAGATGCACGCATCTTGAAAGAGTATTATCATCAACTAAAACAGAAATAGATTATGGCTACATTAAGAGAATGGACCACTATAAGAGAATATGAAGATATTCTTTTTGAATATTATAATGGAATTGCTCGTATAACAATCAATAGAGAAAGATATAGGAATGCTTTTACTCCAACCACTACGGCTGAAATGAGTGATGCATTGCGAATTTGCCGTGAAGAAGGCGATATTGATGTCATCGTAATAACCGGAGCTGGCGACAAAGCTTTTTGCTCTGGAGGTGATCAGAATGTAAAAGGTCGTGGCGGTTACATTGGCAAAGATGGGATTCCACGGTTAAGCGTATTGGATGTGCAAAAGCAGATCCGAAGCATTCCCAAACCTGTAATTGCAGCAGTTAATGGTTTTGCTATTGGAGGCGGACACGTGTTGCATGTGGTTTGTGATTTGTCTATTGCATCTGAAAATGCCATTTTCGGGCAAACGGGTCCGCGTGTGGGAAGTTTTGATGCAGGATTTGGTGCTTCTTATCTAGCAAGAGTTGTCGGACAAAAGAAGGCGCGAGAAATTTGGTTCTTATGTCGTAAATATAATGCCCAGGAAGCCTTGGATATGGGATTGGTGAACAAAGTAGTTCCTTTAGACCAATTGGAGGATGAGTATGTGCAATGGGCCGAAGAAATGATGTTGCTTAGTCCGTTAGCATTGCGAATGATTAAAGCGGGATTAAATGCAGAGCTGGATGGCCAGTCGGGTATTCAAGAACTAGCAGGTGATGCAACGTTGCTTTATTATCTTACGGATGAGGCTCAAGAAGGTAAGAATGCGTTTTTGGAAAAACGTAAGCCAAACTTTAAACAGTACCCTAAATTCCCTTAAAAGGATGAATTGTAAAATTGATATCGTTCCGCGGTTGCTTCATTTTAAGCAACCTGCAGGAACATCACGAGGTACGTATAATACAAGGAAAGTATGGTACCTCTATTATAGCTCTCCTGAATTTCCAGGACGGATTGGAATAGGTGAATGTGCTCCTTTACCTAATCTGAGTTGTGATGATTACCCTGATTATGAGCAACGATTGATTCAGATTTGTCTTGAAGTTGAAAAAGAGGGTGGAAGACTTGATTTAAATAAATTGTCTCATTACCCTTCTATTCTTTTTGGGCTTGAGGTGGCTTCGCGTCATTTTTCAGTAGGGAACTGGGCGTTATGGGATACCCCTTTTTCACGTGGTGAGTCTGGTATTCCTATTAATGGGCTCATCTGGATGGCTGATTTCAATAAAATGTTATCTCAAATAGAATCAAAGATAGAAGCTGGATTTCGTTGCATTAAGCTTAAAATTGGTGCTATTGATTTCGAAGAGGAACTTGCTTTGATTAAGCACATTCGTACTCATTTTTCCGCTAAAGAAATAGAACTTCGTGTTGATGCTAACGGTGCTTTCTCTGTTACAGATGCGATGGATAAATTGAAGCGATTGTCTGAGCTTGATTTACACTCTATTGAACAACCTATTCGTGCAGGTCAGTGGGAAGACATGGCTCATTTGGCTTCCGATTCACCTTTGCCTATTGCTCTAGATGAAGAATTGATCGGGTGCAACACCTTGGAGCAGAAACGGGAACTACTGTTAGCTATACAGCCCCAATATGTTATTCTTAAGCCCTCACTCCATGGTGGTATAGTAGGTAGTGAAGAGTGGATTGCTGAGGCGGAAAAACGGCAAATAGGCTGGTGGATTACTTCTGCTTTAGAGTCCAATATAGGTCTAAATGCAATAGCCCAATGGTGTGCCAACTTCCAGAATCCGTTAGCCCAAGGTTTAGGTACCGGAATGTTATTTACAGATAATGTAGAAGTGCCGCTTGAAATTAGAAAAGATTGTCTGTGGTTTGATCAATGATGGAGTTAGAACGTAAAAAACAGTATTTGCTATTGGAAGGAAAGACGTATACTCCAGAGGATGTACGTCACCTTGTTGCAGCAGGAAATATAGAACAAGATACTCCAATGTGGAGCTTATTCATGTTTCTTCACGATTGGTTTAATGATGCACCAGTTTTGACAGTTCAGACCTCCGGATCTACAGGCACACCCAAGAAACTGATAGTGCGTAAAGACCAGATGATGCAAAGTGCACGTTTGACCTGTGAGTATCTCAAATTGCATGAAGGCGACTCAGCATTGCTATGTATGAATCTTCGTTATATAGGAGCTATGATGATGGTTGTTCGCTCTTTAGTTGCTGGCTTAAATCTAATACTTCGACCGGCTTCTGGTCATCCCTTGTTGGATGTAGAAGTACCTGTTAGATTTGCAGCAATGGTCCCCCTACAAGTATATAATACACTTCAAATTCAGGAGGAAAAAGAAAAACTTACTAAAATAGACACTTTGATAATTGGGGGTGGAGCAATAGACAAAGCTTTGGAGCAAGAAATACAAACTAGTCCAGGGTTTATTTACTCCACTTACGGAATGACAGAAACGCTTTCTCATATAGCTCTCCGACGGTTGAATGGAGCAAATGCATCCGATCATTATTACCCTTTTACATCGGTTGAACTATCGCTATCAACCGAAAAAACGCTAATTATTCATGCTCCACTTCTATGTGATGATGTATTACAGACGAATGATGTAGCCCATATATACCCAGATGGAAGCTTTGTCATATTGGGGCGTAAAGATAATATAATCAATAGTGGCGGAATTAAAATTCAAGCAGAAGAAATAGAAAAACAGCTTCAATCTTTTCTCATCTATCCATTTGTAGTCACATTTGTTGAAGACCAACGTTTGGGACAAGCTGTAACCTTATTAATTGCAGGTGACGTCGATCTAAAAAAGTTGGATACAATTTATCAAACAGTTCTAACCCCTTACGCACATCCTCAATATACGTATTCAGTTACTCAAATTCCTCAGACTGGAAATGGGAAAATAGATCGGGGAGCGTGTCACATCTTAGCGCAGAAATTACATGGTGCTGGGGCTAATAAATAAAAGCAATAATGGGAGGTAGTCTTTTAATTCATTTCGAAGTAACTCTATTGTTTTTTGTTTGTATCGGTTAATCGATTTTATACTTAGATTCATTTCTTCAGCTATTTCCCCATGGGTTTTTCCCTCAAAAAAGCTTTTCATAAAGACTATGCGGTAATTTTCAGGGAGTTTATTAAGGGTTTCGTACAGCATCCTATATAATTCGTCGAGTGTGTATACACTATCTGGCTCAGTCTCATAAAGTGGAACCTTCTTCTGAATCGTTTCTGCATAGCTCCATTCGTATTCTTGATGTTTTAGGTAGTTTAGGCAGCTATTTTTCACACACATCTTTATATATCCTACGGCGGTTTCCGGTTCTAGATTGAACATTTCAGTATCAACTTTATCCCATAAAGAGGTAAACACATCCGAAACTATATCTTCACGTATTTCTTTTTCGTCAACAAATCTTTTAGCATACAGGCAAAAAGGAGCATAATACTCTTCATATAATTGTTTAAAGGCCCATTCTTTAGTTTGTGTTGTGAAAGGATTTTTCATTCTTGGAGATTTTGAGATTTATCAATTTGTCACAAATATATAATAAGATAGTAAGTATTGTTAAGAGTTCTTTTGATTAATACTTTTTGGTATTAACTTGTAGATTTATGGTATGATATCGAATAAATTAAAAAAAGTTTGTTTTTCCTTGTCCTTTTTCACTGACTTCAATTGTATTATTAATGTAATTGCAATTAAAAGAAAAGATTTTGAAAGATAACATGGAAGATTTGAATCCAGAAACATTGCTTCGTCGGGCACAAGCATTGGGGGAAGATATAAAAGAGATGGAAGCAATTAACGTGGCTGACGCTTATCGTCGGGCATCCACTAAATTGAAGAATAATAGAAGAAAAAAAGTATATGATCAAGTGATGCGATATGCAGCATTTCTCACTATACCTTTGTTGTTTTCCTCTTTGGTATTAGGCTATTTGTATTTGGGCACTACTCATGTAGAGCAGAAATATGCAGAAGTTGTTGCGGCAGCAGGTTCTGTGATTCGATATGAATTACCCGACCATTCAATCGTTTGGTTAAATTCTGGTAGTAGTCTACGTTTTCCTACGGTTTTCAATGAAGGAAGTAGAAATGTAGAATTAAGTGGAGAGGCCTATTTTGAAGTAGAAGCGGATCGAAGCCATCCTTTTTATGTGAATACAACTAGTGGCTTAAGCGTCTTTGTTTATGGTACAAAGTTTAATGTAAATGCTTACGAAGATGATAACTTTATTGAAACCGTATTAGAAAAGGGGAAAGTGAATATCATTGCACCAGATGGAAAAACAACTGTTGAATTAGATCCAGGTGAACGTTTACTCTATAATAAATGTGATCATAACCTGTTGAAGGATAAAGTTGATGTCTATGAGAAGGTTGCATGGAAAGATGGAAAGCTGATTTTCCGTGATGCAGAATTGAGTGAGATATTTAAACGTTTAGAGCGACATTTCAATGTTGATATTCAGTTTAATAATATCTCTGGAAAGCAATACAAATATCGTGCAACTTTCCGAAATGAGACATTGCCTCAGATCTTAGATTATCTTGCTAAATCAGCAGCATTAAAGTGGAGGACGGAAGAAGCTGTACAAAAGGCAGATAAGACGTTTACGAAGAGAAAAATTATAGTAGATTTATATTAACACAAATTAAATGAGAGTAGCCTATGATATAGCACCGAAATGATTTAAAAAAAAGGAAGAAAGCTGCTTCGAACAGCAATCTTCCAAGTTTTCAGATTCACGGTAAAAAAGTCTTGCAAACACTTACCTGAATCGAACCACAGTCCATTATAGTAATAAACTTTAGTTAACCGCAAATGTATGAAAAAAAATCATTCATTTATTGCATTATGTCCTAAATATGCTTTAAATCTAAAACTACCTTTAATTATGAGGATTAGTCTGGCACTACTTTTTGCAGTTGTATTACAACTTTCTGCAGAAAATGGCTATGCACAACGAACGCATGTTGCCATTTCTATGAGTAATGTATCTGTTGAGCAGGTACTAAATAAAATAGAAGAAGCTTCCGACTTTGTTTTTCTTTACAATGACAAAACGATTCAGAAAAATCGCATTGTTACAGTGAAAAATAAGTCTGGGAAGATTCTTGATATTTTAAATGAGGTCTTTAAGGGAACAGATGTGACCTATGTTATTGTAGATAAGCAAATCATCTTATCTACAAATAAGGTGCAGCAGGCTCAACAACAGAGTCAGCTTTCAATAAAAGGTGTTGTTAAGGATGCTGCTGGTGACCCTTTAATTGGTGTAAATGTGAAAGTCAAAGGCTCTGCAGTCGGTGCAATTACTGACATAGATGGTCGTTTTACATTGAAGGCAGCTAAAGGGGATGTATTAGAAATATCTTATGTAGGATATGCATCGAAAATGGTTAAGGTTGTAGGAGATCAACCTTTGAATATTGTGCTGACTGAAGATACAGAAGTCCTAAACGAAGTAGTAGTTACGGCATTGGGTATAAAAAAAGAAGCGAAGTCGCTATCTTATAATGTTCAGCAAATCGGTAGTGATGATATCACTCGGATAGCAGATGCCAATTTTGTCAATAACTTGAATGGTAAAGTTGCCGGTGTAACGATCAATTCCTCTTCTGCTGGTGTTGGTGGTTCTTCACGCGTAGTGATGCGTGGTACAAAGTCATTGAATGGTAACAACAATGCACTTTATGTAGTAGATGGTATTCCAATGAGCGATTTGAGTGCCGCGTCTACCCAACCCTCAGACTCTTTTGAAGGAGCAGGTCAATCCGGTGATCCTATTTCAGGGTTAAATCCAGAAGATATTGAAAGTATTTCTGTTTTAAGTGGACCTTCAGCTGCTGCTCTTTATGGTAGTGCTGCTGCTAATGGTGTGGTGATGATCACTACAAAAAAAGGGCGCGAGGGACATACATCAGTAAGTGTTTCAAATAATACAACATTCTCTGCCCCCCTTGTACTACCAGAATTTCAAAATACTTACGGACCAACCGAGGTGGGTAGTTATTACAGTTGGGGTAGTAAACTCAACACTCCAAGTAATTATGATCCAAAGGACTTCTTTCAAACTGGTGTGAATGTAACAAACTCTGCTAGCCTTTCCACAGGTACGGATAAAAATCAGACCTATTTATCTTTGGGTACCACCAATGCCAATGGAATAATCCACAATAATAATTTTGAGCGTTATAACGTTACAGTTCGTAATGTAGCGAAAATGTTGAAAGATAAACTTACGCTTGATCTTAGTTTTATGCTTAGTTCGGTAAAAGAACAAAACATGACTTCCCAAGGATTATATTTCAATCCACTTGTGCCCCTATATTTATTCCCGGCAGGAGATAATTTTTCAAAGGTTCAGGCTTATCAACGTTATAATTCGGAACGTAATTTAGAAACACAGTACTGGCCATACAGTACAAGTTTAACGTTACAAAATCCTTATTGGATAACTGAACGCATTAAGATTCCTAATCATAAGAACCGTTACATGGCCACTGCATCTGTTAAATATGATATTGCAAAGTGGATCAATGTGACAGCACGTGCTAAAATGGATCGAAATAATGAACGCCGTGAACGTATGTATGATGCTGGTACAAATACATTGTTCGCTTCTAAATATGGATTCTATTCAAAGACTAATATTGAAAATCAACAGGTTTATGGAGAATTGCTTTTGAATATCAATAAATATTTAGCTGACAATAAATTGAATATAACAGCAAACATTGGAGCTAACTTTGAAAACAATGATTATCAATCCGATTACTTCGGGGGTAAGTTGAAATCAGTCGCTAATCTCTTTACCTTTGGCAATGTGGATCCCTCTGAGAAAAATTTAGCAGATCAGTATGGATACAATCTGAAAAAACGTGCTGTATTTGGTAGTGCACAAGTTGGCTATAAGTCAATGGCCTACTTGGATGTTACTGCTCGTAACGATTGGTCATCTACTTTTAAAGGAACAAATACAGGCTCATTCTTTTATCCCTCTATTGGTTTATCTGGTATAATAACAGATATATTTCATTGTAGTTCAGATATCATGCCTTACATGAAAGTTCGTATCTCTTATTCAGAGGTGGGTAATTCGCCAGACGTTTTCTTGGCCATCCCGACCTATGCTTTGGTTGATGGTGTTCCTGTTACTCAGAGTCGTCGTCCTAATCCGAATTTGAAACCTGAAAGAACTAAATCATGGGAAGCCGGATTTAACTTTGTCTTTTTCAAAAATCGTGTAAAAATCGATGGATCTATTTATCAATCGCGTACTTATAATCAGTTCTTCGAGCGTACGCTGTCGTCAACTACCGGTTATAAATCTGAGGTTGTAAATGGAGGTCGTGTAGACAATAAGGGTATTGAATTGTCTTTGCGTTATGAAGATAAATGGGGCGATTTTCGTTGGAGTTCATACCTTACCTATTCATTGAATAAAAATAAGGTCGTAGAATTATTACGCAATTACGAAGATCCTTACACGCATGAGCTTACTTCTTTAGATCAAATTGATATGGGCGGAACTAGTATGTATAAGATGATCCTCACAGAAGGTGGATCTATCGGCGATATTTATGTGAATACGCTTCGTACTGATGAACATGGAGCCATTTATGTTCATCCTTCCGATCAGGTAGTTGTTACTCAGCCAGATAAATTTGTTAAAGTTGGCAATAGTGCTCCTAAATATAATCTTGGTTGGGGTAATACGTTGGGTTATAAAGGACTTTCTTTAGGATTCTTGTTTACAGCTCGTGTAGGCGGAGTTGTTGTTTCACAAACTCAAGCCACAATGGATGCTTATGGAGCTTCTAAGGTCACAGCAGATGCTCGTGACAATGGCGGAGCGATTGTCAACGGTCGTCCCATCGGTGCGCAAGACTACTATACAAAGATTGGAGGTTCTGCAGCTCAAGGTGGTATTGGATCTATGTATACGTATAGTGCAACAAATATACGTTTAGCTGAATTATCATTAGGCTACGATGTTCCTATCAATAAATATGTGGACTGGATAAAAGGGTTGAATGTTTCTTTCATCGGTAAGAATCTATTTTTCCTTCACAGAAAAGCACCGTTCGATCCGGAGTTGACAGCAAGTACAGGGACATATTTCCAAGGCATAGATATGTTTATGTCACCAAGTCTCCGTAATTTAGGATTCTCAGTGAAAGTTAATTTCTAATTAAACTTATAAATTGTAGAAGATATGATATTAAATAGAATACTATCATGGAACAGGCTTTCCATTCTTGGGATCTCATTTATGTTACTCAATACCACTTCTTGTATTGACTATGAGGATAATGTGAATCCGAATGAGGTGACAGAGGACATGATGAAAGTTGATAATTTGAAAACAGGTGCTTTCTTTGCTCAAATGTTGCGTCGGGTTGTGCTTATTAATGATGGTGGAATACTTGATTCAGACTATCAAATTGCTCAAAACTTATCCCATGATCTTTATTCGGGATACATGGCTGCCACACTTGGATCAACAAATCACAACGGACAGTATAATTTTCAAGAGCAATGGGTAAATGCAACCTTTGATTATGCTTACACTGGAATCATGTCCCCTTGGCAAAATATCCATAAGATTGCGACAGAGCAGGGACTCTCAGAGGTTGATGCTTTAACGACTATAGTAAAGGTGGAGGGTATGCACCGCATAGCCGACTCCTTTGGACCTATTCCTTATGTACAATATGGTTCATCTAGCTTATATGATAAATTGGATCTTGTGTATAATCAGTTTTTTAACGAACTGGATCATGCCATTGAAGTTTTAGATAATTATGTGAACGGAAATAGTAATGCACGATTGATGAGTGATTATGATTATCTCTACGGTGGTGATGTCGAGAAGTGGGTAAAGTTTGCCAATACTTTGCGCTTACGCCTAGCTATACGTATTGCATATGCTAACCCTGAATTGGCTAAGACAGAAGCCGAAAAATCGGCTCAAAATCAGTTCGGTTTCATTGAAAGTAAAGCAGATCGTGCTGAACTATCACACAACACTTTAACTTATCATCATCCTTTGCATGAAATAGCCTATAACTTTAATGCTGGCGATTGTCGCCCAGGTGCTTCGATTGTGGCCTATATGAATGGTCTGAATGATGCTCGTATTAGCTCTTACTTTACAGTAGCAGGTGATGGGGAATATCATGGAGTTCGTATAGGAATAACGACAAGTAATATGAGTAATTATCAAGGAAGTAAAATCTCCAATTTGAATATGAACCGTGCATCTACACCAGTGGTTTGGATGACGGCTGCTGAATCTTTCTTCTTACGTGCTGAAGGAGCTTTGCGGGGTTGGAATATGGGTGGTACTGCTAAATCATTCTATGAACAAGGTGTTCGAATATCATTTGAAGAGAATAATGCAGCAGGTGTCGATACTTATTTGGCTGACGCAACTTCCACTCCTGGTTCTTTTGAAGATAATGTTGGAAGCGATAATTACACTTTCAGTAGTAAGGTAACTCCAGCTTGGGATGATGCTGCTGATTTTGAAGGAAAATTGGAGAGAATCATTACTCAAAAATGGATTGCAATTTATCCTGATGGTCCAGAGGGATGGAGTGAATATCGACGTACAGGTTATCCTGAGCTCATCCCTGTGGTGAGAAATAGTAGTAATGGAACTGTAGATACTGAACTTCAAGTTCGCCGTTTACCTTATACCCGTGATGAAAAGATTAATAATCCGAGTGGTGTAGCTAGTGGTATAAGTGCTTTAGGTGGTCCAGATACAGGTGGAACTAAGATTTGGTGGGATCAGAAGCCCCGTTAAAAGCGAATGAACATTGTTTAATGCAAAAAAACTAATTACAATGAAAACAAAAATAACAGGTTTGCTGACTTTCCTTCTGGGAATATGTCTGTTCTATAGTTGTGATGCCGATGTGGAAGCACTCACGGTACAGAAACTGAAAACCTATGACGAACAATATTTTGAAAATATTCGTGCTTATAAGAAGAGCGACCATGAGATAAGTTTTGCTTATTATGAATCCTGGTCGCCCATAGAAGGTGTGACTGGTTATAAAGATCCCGCATCTTGGGGAGAGCGGATGGTAGGCCTCCCTGATAGTATTGATATCGTAAATCTTTGGATGGGCATTCCTACGGCTGAAACGCATCCTGTAGCTTATGCAGACATGCAATACTGCCAACAAAAATTGGGTACACGTTTTGTGATGCACGCAGATGCTTCTCATTATCGCCATCAATTCACTGTTGATGGAAAAGATTATGATCTTAGCGTAAATAAAGATGATGAAGCGATGGCAGCTTATGCCAAATGGATTGTAAATCAAGTGCTAGAGCCAGGACTTGATGGTGTAGATGTTGACTGGGAAGGTTGGAGTGGTTCCGATTTGATCAGACTTGTTAAGGAACTAGCGAAATACTTTGGTCCTGAAGGTACACAGCCTGAGAAGTTGCTAATCGTTGACTATTTTAGTGGAGCACCTCCAACAGACATTATACCTTATTGCGACTATATCGTTCAGCAAGCCTATAGTAATCAAGTTGGTTTCTTAACACAACCGAGTGGATTCCCACCAGAGAAGATGGTTTATTGCGAAACTTTTGGTGTGTTCTATGCAGATGGTGGACAACTAATGAATTATGCTCGTTGGGAGCCATCAGTTGGGCGTAAAGGTGGTTGTGGAGTGTTTTTCCTTGGACGAAACTATTACTCCGCATCCGGTATTCCCTATAATGAATTCAGAAAAGCTATTCAAATAATGAATCCTTCCGTTAGCGAATAACTAATGACTAAATAATAATCATGATGAAAACATATATATTTAAACATTCCTTATTGGGAGTAATACTTGGTTTATCCATTCTAAGTTGCACTGAGGGTGACAAGTTTGATTATAATAAAAATGTAGCTTTTATTACAGGAACAGAAACCACACCTATTACTAAATTTGTGGTTGAAGATACACCTGCTACTTATGCAGTCACCGCTTCTACTACTATGACAGTTGAGAGTGACGTAAAAGTAAAATTTGCTATTGATAGATCATTGGTTGATGCCTATAATGCGGAACATAATACTAAATATTATGCTA
The DNA here is from genome assembly GCA_023426145.1 of Bacteroidota bacterium. Lineage (GTDB taxonomy): Bacteria > Bacteroidota > Bacteroidia > Bacteroidales > Bacteroidaceae > Bacteroides. The sequence continues at coordinate 50,037 of JAFABG010000018.1, forward strand.
TACCTGATGGAGCCGTGGCATTGGAAAGTGACGAAGCTGTGATTCAATCGGGAAAAGCATTCTCAACTCCGGTGAATGTAAAGGTTATTTCAACCGAAGACTTTGCCGAAGGTCGTGTTTATGTTGTTCCTGTAACCATGCAGCAAGTAGATGGAGTAGATATTTTGGAGCCTTCAAAAACTATTTTCTTACAAATATCTCGTGTCATTCATTTCACCTCTTTAAATATTAGTAATACGAATCTTTATAGTAATTTTATTTTTGCGGATGATAAGAAGCAAGAGCTATCTAATTTTACGTATGAAATTAAATGTTATTCTAAGGAGTGGCATCGCATTGCACGTTTGTGTAGCTTTACTTCGGCAGACGAACAACGCTCAAGCATGCTTAGATTTGGAGAGAATGGCCTAGATGTTAATGCATTACAGTGGGTAAGTCCAACTGGTAGTATTGTATCTACCACTCCTTTTAGTACAGATCGTTGGTATATGATTTCTTTGACCTATGATGGAAGCAAGCTTACGATGTATGTGAATGGAGTGAAAGATGCCCAAGGGGATGGAGATGGCAAACCAGTTGATTTCCAACGATTCGAGTTAGGTATGTCATGGACGGGTTACCGTAGTTCACAGTATTTCAATGGTAGAATAGCTGAAGTGCGGGTTTGGAATCGTGCATTGAGTACAGCTGAACTTCAGATGAACCTTTGTGGTGTCGATCCTCAGTCAGAAGGATTGATTGCTTATTGGAAGATGAATGAAGGAGGAGGACATATCTTTAAGGATGCAACAGGCCATGGTTATGATATGGATTGGAGTAAGACAGCACGTGAAGTTTCTGAAGGAGCTGGTTTAAGCTACAATTTGGATTATAGTAGTGCTATATCTTGGGACAGTGATGATAATAATAAGTGTAACCAATAATAAGTAATGACTATGAAAATAAATACTTATGTCTTAGGATTGTTTGTTGTCGTCGGCATACTAAGCCTTCAATCTTGTGACGAAGAAACATATGATGTGGAAGGGAGTAGCCAAAACTATGTGTACATTAATTTAAATCAATGGGTTTCAGAGGACTATCCTGCTAATACTTTTCTCTATGATGTGCTGAGGACACCAATTAGTTATACCTTGGAGAGTGCTCCTGAAACAGTTAAAGTAGGTGTTCGTTCAACAAAAGTAGCTTCTAGCGATATAAAAGTTAGTTTGGATATTGATAGAGATGTTCTGATAAATGATTTTTCCTCTTTTCCTGAGGGGGTACAAGTTACGTTAGACAAGAAAGAACTTACGATTCCTGCGGGGAGTCTATTTTCTACAGATTCAGTTGTTGTTACCATAGAAGATGGAAAATGGGGAGAGTTCATTAATAAGAACTATCTTTTACCGTTAAAAATTACTTCTGTAACAAATGCATCATTGAGTAAAACTCACTCTTCTGCTTATCTCGCTGTTAATACTTCTTTTACGAATTGTGTTTCGGGAGCAACAGATGTGGATGGTACATTAATTGGTAATAGAGGTGCTTGGACAGCTAGCAATAATGGTGCAGATATAGGAGGTGTTTTATTTGATGGTAATACAAGAACTTATGCTTCTCAAGATGTTAGTTCAACTGTTATTGTTGATTTAAAAAGTGTGTACCAAGGTATAACAGGAATACGATTACAGTTTTATTCCCGAAGCTATAGTCTTTCTAGTGCAGCAGTCTATACGAGTGCTACAGAAGATGGAAATTATGAATTCCAAGGAGATATCAATTTTACTCGTGCTTCACCACAGTATATTCGCTTTTATGAGGCTGTGAATGCTAAATATGTCAAACTTGAATTATTACCTTATAGTACTAGTTACGGAATTGTATTGTCTGAGTTTGATTTATATCAGAATGAATAAACGCAATTGACTAAAGTCTCTCATAGTAACAGAAAAGTTATTATGAGAGACTTTTATCTTAGATAATAATAGTATGATGCTACGTTTCTTTATATTTATTTGTTGTATCGATTTGCACTTGGCTGCAATATACGCACAGAACTTTTCCGAAGATTTGCTATTTAAAGAGCGTGTTTTTAATTTTGGAGAGATTAAGGAAGCAGACGGATTGGTCTCCCATCAATTTGAGTTTAAGAATGTTAGCCAGAAAGTTATTTCTATCAATGCAGTGACAAGTGGTTGTGGCTGTGTTCATTTCGAATTTCCTAAGGAACCGCTTCGTCCAAACGCAGTAGGTAAAGTGAAAGTGACCTACAATCCAGCCTATCGACCGGGATTTTTCAGTAAAGAGATTGTTGTTTTGAGTAATGACAATGCCAATTACAACCGCATTTGGATAAAAGGGACTGTGGTGCCCAGTCAACATCCCGCATCAGAAAACTATCCATATAATTATGGGAGAGGACTTTGGATGAATTTTGAAGTCATGGCATTTGGAACTATGGACAAGGGAAGAGAGAAGATTATGAAATTGAAGTACGTCAATGATACCGACAATGATGTTCAACTAACATTTGTTGTAATTGGTGGAAACACAGATCTTAAGTTCACGAGTCCGCGCTTGGTCAAAGCCCACGAAGAAGGTGTGATGCCCGTTGAGTATCAATATTCAGGAAAGTTTTCGAACGAAACACATGTTTATCCAGTGATCAATGGGCAAGCAATAATGAAACCGTTGAAGATTACTTGTTTCAATAGGATGGACGAGTAATATAACCTATTTATAAATGAACAAGACACTATGAAAATGAAGCCTACCATAACCTGTATCAATGCATTATGCACGCTACTTCTGGTCGGATGCCAAAGCATTTCTGCCCCAGAGGCCATTTTACCCATTCCTCAAGAAAAACAAGTTGAGTGGCAAAAGATGGAAACTTATGCTTTTGTCCATTTCGGTCTCAACACATTTAATGATCGCGAATGGGGCTATGGGGATTCCGATCCGAAAACATTTAATCCTTCTCGTTTGGATTGTGAACAATGGGTGAGGACCTTTGTCAATTCAGGAATGAAAGGGGTGATTCTCACAGCCAAGCATCATGACGGGTTTTGTCTTTGGCCTACGCAACTTACTGATTATTGTATAAGAAATACCCCCTATAAGGATGGTAAAGGAGATATCGTACGTGAATTGTCGGAGGCATGCAAGAAATATGGAATCAAGTTTGCCGTTTACCTTTCTCCATGGGATCGGCATCAAGCCAACTATGGAACAGCTGAATATGTAGACTACTTCTATAAGCAGTTGCACGAATTGCTTACCAATTATGGCGATGTATTTGAAATTTGGTTTGATGGTGCCAATGGTGGCGATGGTTGGTACGGAGGTGCCAAAGAGACTCGTACGATTGACCGTAAAACCTACTATGATTATCCGCGAGCTTATCAGATGATTGACGAACTGCAACCTCAAGCAGTGATTTTCTCAGATGGAGGTCCGGGGTGTCGTTGGGTAGGAAATGAGAATGGATTTGCCGGAGCTACGAACTGGTCTTTTCTTAGGGCAGGTGAGGTTTATCCGGGATATCCCAACTATCGAGAACTACAGTACGGTCATGCCGATGGAAATCAATGGGTGCCAGCCGAATGCGATGTGTCTATTCGTCCGGGTTGGTTCTATCATCCTGAGGAAGATGACAAAGTGAAAACAGTAGATCAACTGACGGATTTATATTACCGAAGTGTTGGGCATAACGCTACGCTCTTATTAAACTTTCCTGTAGATCGTAACGGTTTGATTCATCCTACCGATTCAATACATGCCGTTCAGTTTCATCAGAAAGTTCAGAAAGAACTGGCTACAAACTTGTTGAGCAGTGCAAAAGCCGTTGCTTCTGATGAACGAGGAGGTGCGTTTAAAGTCCGTGCAGTTACCGATGGAAAGTACGACACGTATTGGGCTACTCAAGATGGTGTGACTTCAGCCGATCTGACTTTTACTTTCAATCAGCCAACCAAGATCAATCGATGCATGATTCAGGAATATATCCCTTTAGGCCAACGAGTTAAATCTTTTGTTGTAGAATATAAGAAGGCCAATCAATGGGTACCGATTCATTGTGACGAGGAAACCACGACCATAGGCTATAAGCGTTTGCTACGCTTTGATAGGGTTGAAACTGAAGCCTTACGCATACGATTTACTGATGCTCGAGCTTGCTTGTGCATCAATGAAGTTGGAGCATATTATGCTCCAGATGCTATAGAGCGTGATTCAACCACCCATTCAGAGTTGAAGAGCTTTCCTTTCACACTTTTGGGAGTAACCCCGGAAGAAGGAGAGAAATGTAGGGATAAAAATGATCAAACTACCACTTTTATCCCTGGTCGGGAAGTCGTTCTTGATTTAGGTGAAAACCGTACGATTCATTCATTCTATTATCTGCCTGATCAGAGTGAATATAATAAGGGATTGATCTCCTCCTATGAACTCTCCGTTGGAACTTCGGTTAAGGTGATGCAGGTGGTTGCACACGGGGAATTCTCGAATATACGCAATAATCCGATTCTTCAACAGCTAAATTTTAGTCCTGTTGAGGCTCGTTATGTGAAGCTTAAAGCAACTCGTATGGTGAGTGAAGATGATGCTATGGGGCTGGCAGAAATTGGATGTCAGTAAGCTATGAAATCAAGATAGATTAATAGGGGAGTACAAAAGGAAGAGTTAACTGGTTAAAGGGATAAGAAAAAAATAAGTAAACCAGATGTAGGAATAATAAAAGTACAGAGTATGGATTGAATTCTATTGCAGAAGGTTTTTGTATCATGCTTTGAAACAAGTTGTATAGTGTAATGAAACAGATTGTTTCGTCCTATGAAACAACCCGTTTCATTACATGAAACATTTTTGCAATCAGCAACGCGTAATTTTTTAATGAAATGATATACTAAGATGAAAAAGCATTTATATCTATTGATCATAGGATTAGCGATCACTATGGGCGCTTTTGCTCAAACGTCACTAGTACCTTATAAGAATCCTGCATTATCTGTGGATGAACGGGTAAAAGATCTACTTTCACGCATGACGTTGGAGGAAAAGGTAGGGCAACTTCTATGTCCACTAGGTTGGGAAATGTACGAAATCGATGGAAACGAAGTGCATCCTTCTGATAAGTTCAAGAAACTGATGAAAGAAAGAAATATAGGTATGCTGTGGGCCACTTATCGTGCTGATCCTTGGACTAAGAAGACCTTGGTCAACGGTTTAAATCCTGAGCTAGCCGCCAAAGCAGGCAATGCATTGCAAAAATATATGATTGAAAACACCCGTTTGGGTATTCCCCTCTTTTTAGCAGAAGAAGCTCCACATGGACACATGGCGATTGGCACAACTGTTTTTCCTACTGGTATAGGCATGGCTGCAACGTGGTCGCCCGAATTGATCGAGGGGGTAGGGAGTGCGATAGCTAAAGAAATTCGTTCGCAAGGAGCGCAGATCAGTTATGGTCCTGTGCTTGATTTAGCTCGCGATCCTCGATGGTCGCGTGTAGAGGAAACTTTTGGGGAAGACCCCGTATTGAGTGGGCGATTAGGAGCAGCAATGGTAAAGGGTCTAGGGAGTGGTGATTTATCTCGTAAAGATGCCACGATCGCCACTCTGAAGCACTTCTTGGCTTATGCCGTACCCGAAGGAGGACAAAATGGAAGTTATGCATCAGTAGGAACCCGCGATTTACACGAAAACTTTCTTCCCCCTTTTAAGGAAGCTATCGAGGCCGGGGCACTTTCTGTGATGACTTCCTATAACTCAATTGATGGCATCCCTTGTACATCAAATCATTATCTGTTGACCCAATTATTACGAAATGAATGGAAATTTAGAGGCTTTGTTGTTTCAGATCTATATAGCATTGAAGGAATACATGAAAGCCATTTTGTTGCTACTACTCTAGAGGATGCCGCCATGCAAGCTTTGTCTGCCGGAGTAGATGTCGATTTGGGTGGTGATGCGTTCACTCGTCTCACTCATGCTGTTCACTCCGGAAAAATCAGGGAAGCGGTGTTGGATACTGCTGTATGCCGCGTGTTACGAATGAAGTTTGAAATGGGATTGTTTGATCATCCCTACGTCAATCCAAAGATAGCTATGGAGATTGCTCGTAATAAAGAGCATGTAGAGTTGACACGTAAAGTGGCTCAAGCTTCAATCGTATTGCTGAAGAATGAGCACTCCCTACTTCCCTTGAGTAAGAAGATAAAAAGAGTAGCCGTTGTTGGGCCAAACGCTGACAATCGGTACAATATGCTTGGCGATTATACAGCTCCTCAAACGGAAGAAAATGTAAAAACGGTAGTAGCAGGCGTGATCTCAAAGCTGTCTCCTTCGAGAGTGGAATATGTGCGAGGATGTGCCATCCGCGATACTACAGCAAATGAGATTGAGAAGGCTGTTGAGGCCGCTCGGCGTGCTGAGGTAGTCATAGCAGTAGTTGGAGGATCTAGTGCCCGCGATTTTAAAACCACTTATCAGGAAACTGGTGCGGCTGTTGCCGATGAAAAGAGTGTAAGTGATATGGAATGTGGTGAAGGATTCGATAGGGCTACATTAACTTTACTGGGTAAACAGCAAGATTTACTGCATGCACTAAAAGCTACCGGAAAACCTTTGATCGTCGTCTATATTGAGGGACGTCCACTAGATAAAGTCTGGGCAGCAGAGAATGCAGATGCTTTGTTAACAGCTTTTTATCCGGGACAAGAAGGTGGAGAGGCTATCGCAGATGTCTTATTTGGAGACTATAATCCTGCCGGGCGATTGCCTATATCTGTACCTCGGACTGTTGGCCAAATTCCGGTTTATTATAATAAAAAAGCACCTCTCAATCATGATTATGTAGAATTGCCTTCTTCCGCATTATATCCTTTTGGTTATGGACTGAGTTATACGCAGTTTGATTATTCCGACTTACAAGTCGTCACTCAATCTCCTTGTGTTATTGAAGTCTCATTCAAGGTGAAAAATACGGGTAAATATGATGGTGAGGAAGTAGCCCAGCTTTATCTAAGGGATGAATACGCTTCCGTGGTTCAGCCTCTCAAACAACTAAAGCATTTCCAACGGCTCTTCCTGAAAAAAGGAGAAGAGAAAAAAGTTCTTTTTACTTTAACCGATAAAGACTTATCCATTATAGATCGGAACATGCAGCGTGTGGTAGAAGCAGGAACTTTTCAGATCATGATTGGAAGCTCCTCAGACGACATTAGGCTTACCAAAGAAATAGCCGTTGAAAGCGATTCGCTTCGTCAAAAAGAGTAACCATCCATTCGAATCAACAAAAACACAGGCTGACTCTTGATGATTCAGAGCCAGCCTGTTCTTCATTTAAAGCTTAACCTTTTTATCAAAGATTTACTTGCTACTATAAGCGGTCAACATCCAAACGAGCTTCTCTTGCTCTTTCAGGTAATCGCTCATCATTGATACAGTGACTTCATCTCCCGATTGGGAAGCAATAGAGAGAATCTTTCGCTCTTCACCAATCAGATGGCTGATTGATTCGAGAATATTGCTTAATGCTTGTTCGCCATTACTGATTTTATCGACTTCATTAATTTTAGCTACTTTCAAGTAATCACTAAATTTGTTTGATGGCGTTCCGCCTAACATCAAAATTCGTTCAGCAATTTCATCCACCTTTTCTGCAGTGTCATCATACATTTTTTCAAATTGACTGTGAAGTACAAAGAAATCGTGTCCTTTAATGTTCCAGTGAAAACCACGCAAGTTGGTGTAATATACTTGAAAATCGGCTAGCAACTGCTGCAAAGAAACTACTACATTATTTGCACCCGCTTCGCTTAACTTGATAAATTCTAAAGTTTTCATATTCTATTTGTTTTTAATGGTTTATATTCGTTTTTCTTTTTTTCTGTATCACAAAGATACGAAGTAAAACCCTTGCTGTCAAACTGAAAATTTCTATCTTTGCATAGAAGAAATCTATAATCTAATCTTTTGTAATAGATGACTATACAGCAACTAGAATATGTTCTGGCGGTCGATCAACACCGTCATTTTGCTAGGGCAGCAGAATTCTGTCGAGTGACACAGCCTACGTTGAGTGCCATGATTCAGAAGTTGGAAGACGAATTGGGGGTGAAACTCTTCGATCGTACTGTTCAGCCTGTTTGTCCTACGGCTATTGGGAAAAAAATTATTGAACAAGCCCGTACTATTTTAGCACAGACGGCTCTTGTGAAGGAAATAATCAGTGAAGAAACTCAATCATTGGCAGGAGTCTTTCGTTTGGGTGTGTTGCCTACTATCGCTCCCTATTTACTTCCACGGTTCTTTCCGCAACTCTTAGAAAAGCATCCTGAGCTCGACATACGTGTCACCGAGATGAAAACCCAGGATATTCAGCAGGCATTGCATGCCGGAGAAATTGATGCAGCTATTATAGCCAGTAAACTTGAAGACAGTTTTTTGAAAGAAGAGACTCTTTTTTATGAAACCTTTTTCGGATATGTCTCTTCCAAGGAATCGTTGTTTAAACATGATGTCATTCGCACTTCAGATATTACGGGTGAACGCTTGTGGCTATTAGATGAAGGGCATTGTTTCCGGGATCAACTTGTTCGTTTTTGCCAGCTCGAGACTGTAAAAGTTAATCAGATGGCCTATCACTTGGGAAGTATGGAAACATTTATGCGAATGGTGGAAAGCGGGAAAGGTATTACTTTTATTCCCGAATTGGCTGTGGAACAACTCACCGAGGAACAGCAAAAATTAGTCCGTCCGTTTGCAATTCCTCGTCCTACAAGGCAAATTGTGCTCATCACTGGTAAGGAGTTTATTAGGCATAGCCTACTGAAAGTTTTGAAAGAAGAAATTCTCGGTTCCGTGCCTTCAAGCATGCAGTCATTGCATTCAGTTCAATATTTACTCTAAGGGGAGAGCTATCTGATCAAGTGCAGTAAATACCTAAAAAATAGAGGACGATAATTTCACAACTATCGCCCTCCCTCAACTTATATATATAAATTTAATGAGTGCTCTTAATAAAGGAACGCTTAATTAGCTGAAGGAAAATCTACTTCATAGAACTTTTCCCCATTGTATAAAGAGTTGACACGTATCCGAAGCCCTTTCTTTCCAGCTAATTGATCTTTAATTAGATCTAGCTTGAAGGACACATAGCCTTCATCTAAAGTGTAAGGAGAGTCATTCTCGGCATTGTGTCTAAATTCCAAATTAATATAGTCATTGCTCGTTTCTGTAGCGGTTTCCTCACTTGGGTTGTTGATTACTAAATTGAGAAAATGCTTCTTATTTGCATTCTGTGTGCCATAATATTGGAATTCAATCGTAAGGTATTTCCTATCTTTCGTGATCCACATATACGTGGCATTGATTTTATCATCTCCAATTTTCTCTTCGGTATTGTCACCCTCTCCAAGGGTTACCATCTCTTTAGTCAAGATCTCTTTTATATCTCTGATCTGAATATGGTAGTCGTATCCGCTAACAGGTTCATCAAGCTCATTAAAGATGACAAAAGCTCTTTGTCCGTCTTGGCTATCATCGCCAAGCCAACCGTTACTGTTGCTCGGGAACATCGTTTGCCCATTGTCTAGCGTAAAATAAAAGTCATTGCTATCCGGGCTGATTTTATTGATGGTACTAATGACAAGTGAATCGGAAGGAGTCTGATCATCATCCAAACAAGATTGAAGTATTGGCATGGTAGTCAGTGCAATTAGTATGCATACTATAAATTTAATTTTCTTCATATACCTATTTTTTAGTTCATACAATTCGATTGCTAAGTATTGAGAAAATGCATTGAAGTGCTGAATATTGCATTCCTATTTGTTAAAGAAACAAAAGTCATTAAAGACTTGTGCCCTTTGTGCAGTATTTCTATCTTTGTTGCATTTATAGGGTAAACACGTGTATAAGCAAATGGAAGAAATTGAGTTGTCGGAAAAATGTAGGCTAGGAGATAATCAAGCCCGCAAGGAACTGTATGAGCATTATGGAGGGCGTTTACTCAGCGTCTGCCTGCGCTATACCGGCGACCGCGATACAGCTCAAGATTTGCTTCACGATGGATTTATCAAGATCTTCGGTTCTTTCGACAAATTCACTTGGAGAGGGGAAGGATCACTAAGGGCTTGGATGGAACGTGTGATGGTTAACATCGCTTTGCAGTATCTTCGGAAAAGTGATATAATAAATCAATCTAAACCAATAGAAGAGCTACCCGATGAATATGAAGAGCCTGATGTCTCCGCTGTGGAGACTATCCCTGAAGCAGTATTGATGCAATTTATCAAAGAACTGCCTGCTGGATATCGAACGGTTTTCAACCTTTATACTTTTGAAGAAAAGTCACATAAAGAAATTGCTCAATTATTGGGTATTAATGAAAAGTCGTCGGCTTCACAGTTGTTTCGGGCAAAGAGCGCATTGGCTAAGAGAGTAAAAGAATGGATAATGAATAACGGATAAGTTGAGATATGGAAGAGAAAGAATTATGGATGAAAAAGTTGAAGGAGAAGCTTGGAGAACATTCTGAGCCATTGCCTGCTTCTAGTTGGGAACAACTGGAAAAAGAACTTATTCCTCCTGTGAAAAGAAAGATCCCTTTTTATCCAAGGTGGATGATAGGAGCAGCAGCTGTTGTTCTATTGGCGCTGGTTTCCTCTTTAGCTCTCTATTTTTTAGGAAGTCCTGCGGCAGACGAAATACGTCAAACACAGACCCCTGTATTGGCTACAGTGCCGGATGTGTTGCCTATCGTTCAGGAACCCGATGAAAAAGCTAAAACGATAGAGCAGGTGAGACGTTCGGTTAGTAAAGATCGGATAGCAAGAGCAGAGCAGAGCAGTCTAAAACCCGAATCAAATGTTGTGACGCAAGATCAAGCTGCAACGACAGAAGGAAATGCTAATGCGCACAAACAGCAAGAAGCGGAGCCACCTACCAAAGAAACGGCGGAGGTTCAGGGGCAACAGAGAGATAGTGAGCGTACACCACCCAAAACTCACCGTCCTTCAAGTAAAGACAAACTACATATACCCGTGGGCAAAGCGCCTTCGAAGAAGGGAACTTGGTCTGTGGGGCTTTCCGTTGGAAACTCTGGTGGCTCGTCTTCTGATTTAGCCTTAAAGGATATGCCTATGTATATGTACCGTGTAAACATGACATCGGTGTCTAATGGCTTATTGAATATTCCAAGCGATGAAACATTGCTTTTTGAAGATGGAGTACCTTATCTACGACAAGCCAATAAAGTCGTAGATATGAAACATCAGCAACCTATATCCTTTGGGCTATCTGTTCGTAAAAGTCTGGGTAGTGGTTTCTCTGTTGAAACAGGGTTAACCTACACATTGCTTTCATCGGATGGAATTTCGGTAGAAAGTGGCCAGCAGATAGAGCAGAAATTACATTATCTAGGAATCCCATTGAAAGCAAACTGGAATTTCCTAGATAAGAAACTCTTTACTCTTTACTTGTCTGGTGGCGGTATGATTGAAAAATGTGTCTATGGAAAATTAGGCTCTGAAAAGCAAACCGTGAAACCTTTGCAGTTTTCTTTATTTGGCGGTGTAGGTGCACAAATTAATGCAACTAAGCGTGTCGGCTTTTATATAGAACCAGGGGTAGTCTATTATTTCAAAGATGGCTCTGATGTGCAGACTATCCGTAAAGAAAATCCATTTAACTTTAACCTTCAGGCAGGTTTGCGACTTACTTATTAGTCGAGTCTCATTGCTTGGTAATTCGTGCAGTCCATCCTCCTCCCGGTGCCATGTGTATCTTTAATTGGTCTTTGGAGGTTAGGCTACATTTCATTTTCTTATAGTCAGTAGCTTCTCGATCAGCATTAATGCCATCCGAAAATATTTCGGCTTCGAACTTACCTTCTCCTAGAAAAGAAAAATCGAGGAGGCAATCCCGAGGTGTCCAGTTTGTCATCGAAGAGACGTACCAAACTTCTCCTTTCCGACGAGCGATTGTTATGTATTCGCCAATTTGACCATCTATAGCTATGGTTTCGTCGAAGGTAGTGGGAACCTTAGCTATAAAATCGGTACACTCTTGTTCCTTCTGATATTTACTTGGACTGTCGGCTAGCATTTGTAGAGGTGCCTCGAAGATGGTATACATGGCCATTTGATGTACACGAGTTCCTTGACTCATGGGATGATCATTGATTGCACGAAAAGTAGCTTGAGTAGCGTTCACCATCGCTCCCGGGGTATAATCCATTGGGCCGGTTAATTGGCGTAGGTAAGGAGCAGTAACATCATAACGTGGAAATTCATGTAAAGGAAGCCCATTTATAATAGGTTCCCATTTGGCGTTTTCGAGTCCTTTTACTCCTTCAAAATTGAGAATATTCGGGTAAGCACGTTGAATGCCAAATGGCTTTAATCCATGCAAATCAAGTACCAAGTGATGCTTGGCTGCGCAAGCTGCGATGAGTTCCACCGAGGAGATCACTGGTTGGTCGTCTCTGTCGAAAAAATCAATTTTGAATCCTTTGATTCCCATTTGGGAGTAATGTGCCAAGGCTTCTTCCATACCCAAGTATGAGTTTTTCCCTCTAGCTAAATTACGCCAACTGGTCCATAGGATAATCCCTACTTTTTTCTGATTGCCATAAGCTATTAATTCTTTTAAATTGATGTCTGGATTTAATTCTTCTGTTAAAGATTCTTTACCGCTCCATCCTTCGTCGATAATGATATATTCCAGATTATTTTCGGCAGCAAAGTCGATGAATTTTTTATAAGTGGGAGTGTTCATTCCAGCTTTGAAGTCAACTCCGGTTAGATTACATGTATTCCACCAATCCCAAGCAGCTTTCCCCGGTTTGATCCATGAAGTATCGTTGAGTCGGCATGCAGGTGAAAGTTTCTGCATCAAATCATTATTGGCAAGTTGCGTGTCGTGCGTAGTGACAAGAACCACGCGCCAAGGGTAAGTTCGTTGTCCGCTAGATTTACAAATCCTATTAGAACGCTTTGTTGGGATCAGATTGAGACGTGCATGCCCTCCTATCTCTTCCTCCAAAGGATATGGAGCAAATACAGCTTGTAATCCTTGTCGTGTATTCGAGTTTACGGTGAGAAACATACCCGGGTAGTTTGATAATCCCGCTTCCATGATCACTGCTTTCTTGTTGTCATCCAATTCAACCATCAACGGAGTGATAGCTAGTGAGTCCGGATACATTTTAGAAAGTGGTTTCTCATCATAATATGACTCGAATGAGTAGCAATATTTTTCCCCACTTCTGTTATCATTTACATAAGGTATAAATGCCAAATGATCCTTGTTGAAGTTAAAATCAGACTGCTCATTTTTTACGCAAAATGGTTTACGGCGCTCTGAAATAAAACGATAGGCGGCTCCTTCATCATAGATACGGAATTGTACGCTATAACCGCCTTTACATTTTAAGGTCAGTTCGTTATAGGTATCTCGAATCATTGATTTCTTGTAGAATGGTGTAGGAAATGAAGTATCAACAAAATCACGTGTTGCCTTTAATACTTTTACCTCTTTCCCAAAGGTGAATTCAGCGACTTTGTCTTGATCCTCACTACACTCCATGGCGATATCTGAGGGTAGCAATACCTTCGTTTGTTCATGCGTAATCTCCCAACGGAGAGCTTTATCGGTGTGTACGGTCACATTCAATTTACCATTGGGTGAAGCTACTTGGTACTGTTGGGCTTGTGCAGGTAATGCACAGAGAAATAGTAAGATATAGCTTTTTCTATATACGCGATCTATCACTTGATTCCTTAGTCGTTTGGCTGATAAACCAATAAAAATGTTTTTCATCATATTTTGAGGTTATAGTAGATTATCTTTTATCCCATGATTACTTCAACTTGATGTAATCCAGGTTCATATTTCACCCTATTGCCATCTATCAAGACTCCATCAACATGAACGGATTGAATCCCTTTATTCACCCCATTTGTATTTATAACTTTAATCTGATATTCGGCTTCACGAAACTTACGCTTCACAGTAAACCCTTTCCAATCGGACGGGATGCAAGGATCAATTTGTAAGCCTTCGTAGGTTGGCTTGATGCCAAGTATAAATTGCGTGATTGCATAATAATTCCAAGCAGCGGTGCCTGTAAGCCAACTATTTTTTGCTTCTCCAGGAACGGCTGCATCTTTACCTGCAATCATCTGAGAATACACATACGGTTCAACTTTATGGAGAGCACTTTGTTCTTCGGTATAGGAAGGACAAATTTTCCGGAAGTAGTCCCAAGCACGATCGCCTCTGCCTAACACAGTTTCACCGATAATTACCCAGGGATTGTTGTGACAGAAGATGCCAGCATTCTCTTTATAACCAGCAGGATAAGTGGAGATTTCTCCATATTCAACGATATATTTTGTAAAGGCAGGATGATTAAGTACAATCCCGTGCTCGCAGTCTAAATGTTCTTTTACTGAATCTAAAGCTTTTTTTACGAGCCCTTCTTCTAATCCTATACCAGCCATAGTACACCACCCTTGTGACTCAATGAAAATCTTACCTTCTTCATTTTCTTTAGAACCAACTTTGTTTCCAAAGTAGTCGTAAGCACGTAGATACCATTCACCATCCCAACCATAGGTTTTTACTGCCTCTATCATCTTGTTGATGTAAGTTTCAGCTAGAACTGCTTCTTCATTTTTCCCGATCTGTTGGCAAAGATCCACATAGTCACGACCACACACCACAAACAGACCTGCAATCATTAAAGATTCGGCTTTAGAATCTTCCGTTTTATTTTCTGTGGTTTGAAAAGATTCATTCGGATCCCATGAAAAACAGTTTAGATTTAAACAGTCGTTCCAGTCTGCTCTACCAATAAGGGGCAGTTTGTGTGGTCCCAGATTTTCCACCACATGATTGAATGAGACACGTAAATGCTCGAACAAAGAGACTTCAGAACCTTCTTGGTTATCGAAAGGTACAGGCTCTTGCAAGATACTAAAATCTCCAGTTTCTTTGATGTATGCTACAGTTCCGAATATAAGCCACATCGGATCATCATTAAATCCTCCACCAATATCATTGTTTCCTCGTTTGGTGAGTGGCTGATACTGATGATAGCATCCTCCGTCTGCAAATTGAGTGGATGCAATGTCGAGGATTCGTTCGCGAGCCCGTTCCGGTATTTGGTGTACAAAGCCGACTAGATCTTGATTGGAATCTCGAAAACCCATTCCTCGTCCAATTCCACTTTCAAAGAAGGAAGCAGATCTTGACATATTGAAAGTGATCATACATTGATACTGATTCCAAATGTTAACCATTCTGTCGAGTTTCTCTTCATCCGTCTTAACGACAAAAATATCAAGAAGATTTTTCCAATACGCTTTGAGTTCTGCAAAAGCAATATCCACTTTAGCTGTGGTGTCATAAGCAGAAATCATGCTCTTAGCTTTGGTCTTATTGATAATACTACCACTCGATACACTTTGTAGTACATGACTGTTGTCAACTGCACGGGTGTCAAATTTATCCTCTTGTGCATTCTCAACATAACCTAGCAAGAAAATGAAATCACGGGTCTCATTCGGATTGAGCTCTATTTCCAAATAATGAGAGGCAATCGGGCTCCAGCCGTGTGCAATGCTGTCTCCCGATTTTCCTTCCACCACTTTTTCTGGATTACTGAATTCATTATATAATCCGATAAACGCTTCTCTATCTGTGTCAAACCCATTGATTGGTGCATTTACACTATAGAATGCGAAGTGATTTCGGCGTTCTTTGTATTCTGTTTTATGGTAGATCACTGAATCTTCCACCTCCACTTCACCTGTAGAAAAATTACGTTGAAAATTCTCCATATCGGTGGCTGCATTCCACAAACACCACTCTGCAAATGAGAATAGCTTGATTTTCTTTCTTTCATTGCCTGTGTTTCGTAGCGTTAACTTCTGAACCTCTCCCCAGGTATGGAGAGGAACAAAGAATAAAACACTGGCTTCAATGTTATTCTTGACTCCCGTGATGCGTGTGTAGCTCATGCCATGCCTACATTCATAACTGTCCAGGGGAGTTTTACAAGGTTTCCATCCCGGCGACCATAGAGTGTCACCATCGTTGATGTAAAAATAGCGGCCGCCATTGTCTATAGGTACGCTGTTATATCTATAGCGTGTGATGCGACGAAACTTGGCATCCTTATAAAAAGAATATCCTCCGGCTGTGTTAGAAATTAGTGAGAAGAAATCTTCATTACCTAAATAGTTAATCCACGGCCAAGGGGTTTGAGGGTCGGTGATCACATATTCACAGTTAGCGTCATCGAAATATCCAAATTTCTTGTTTTTCATATTTTTACTAGTTATGGTTATTACTTTTAAAGAAAGCAATCCTGTTGAATAGATTGCTTGAAACGGTGTTCAAAATTAGGGACTTTTTTGGTTAAGTTCTTATCTATGAGCCTTTTTTTTCTTTTAGGAAAGTAGTTGTATCATAATTAGATAAAATAATATAAGGCAAAAATGCTAAATGGTGCTTATCTTTGCCATGATGATAAATGATACTATTATGAACACACCCCAGATGCCAAAACTTACCCAGTGTATATCACTTTTTTTAATGCTACTCAGCATAACAGTTTCCCTTTCTGCCCAATCGGTTCGTGAACGAATTTTGCTTGACGATGGGTGGCAGTTTGCCTTTGGAAATGCTTCCTCTCCCGAAAAAGATTTTGGGTGTGGGACTGAATACTTCAATTACCTCACCAAGGCGGCTTCTATTCATAATGAAGGTCCATATTCCCCAAAATTCGAGGCTTCTCGTTGGGGAGTGGAGTGGAAAACGGTAGATTTACCTCATGATTGGGTTGTTGATTTGCCTTATGCTAAGGAAGCTAGTCATAGCCATGGCTATAAAACAGTAGGATATAAATATCCGGAAACAAGTGTGGGCTGGTATCGCAAAACCATCGAGATATCCAAAGAAGATCTTGGAAAACATTTCTATCTTCAGTTTGATGGAATTTTCCGGGATGCTCGGGTTTGGATTAATGGGTTTTATTTAGGTCATGAATTGAGTGGATATGCTACACAGATTTATGATATTTCGGAATATCTAAATTATGGTGGTGAGAATCTGATTACTGTTCGCGTGGACGCAACACTCGAAGAAGGCTGGTTTTATGAAGGGGCAGGCATTTATCGGCATGTGTGGTTAAACATAACTGCGCCTCTGCATGTGGCTCCTTTTGGCACCTTTGTGCATAGTACGTTGTCTAGCACGTATGACGAGGCTACTTTAACTATAGAAACGACTGTGGAAAATTCGGGTTTGCAGACGGATCGTTACCATCTTTGTCATCGTTTAATAGACAAGGAAGGGAAAGAGGTAGCTCGCAGTGAATGGGCTGGAAAGTCTTTATTGCCGAAAGACTATCAGCTTAGTGTTGGGCAGATGCAAGTTACCAATCCTCATCTTTGGGATGTGGAGACTCCCTATTTATATACCTTGGTGACAGAAGTCTACCAGAATGAAAAATTGGTTGACTCATTCGATACTAGCATTGGAATCCGTGAAATTCGCTTTGATGCAGATAAAGGTTTCTTTCTGAATGGGAAGTTTTTGAAATTGAAAGGTGTGAATATGCATCAAGACCATCCAGGAGTGGGGGTAGGTCTTCCAGATGCTTTGCAGGTATATCGGCTTAAGCAGTTAAAGGATTTCGGTTGTAATGCATATCGTTCCTCTCATAATCCAATGACGCCTGAGATGTTAGATGCCTGCGATAGTCTAGGTATTCTTGTGATTGAAGAGAATCGCTTAACGGGTATAAATCAAGAACATACTCATTTATTAAAACGTATGATAGAACGTGATAGAAACCATCCTAGTATCATTCTTTGGAGTGTGGGTAATGAAGAGTGGGGGATTGAGTGGAAAGAGAGCGGTACTCGTATCGCCGCTTCAATGCGTGAATATTGTCATCGTTTTGACCCTACTCGCTTGATGACTGTGGCTTCAAGTAGTGGGCCAGCTATTCTTATTCCTGCTGATGTTGCCGGATATAATTATATTCTTCAGAATCCCGTTGAAGAACATAGGAAGAATTATCCTAGCCGTTGTGCATTAGGTTCGGAAGAAACGTCGGGATGTGGTACTCGAGGCATTTATTTTGATGATTATGATAAGGGTCACATGGTTGCCTTCAATAGAAAACCTAACGGTCCAGATAGTTTGCTCAATTGTATTGAACGGGGTTGGGCTTTTTATGATGAGCGGCCTTATTTATCTGGTCTTTTCTATTGGACTGGGTTTGATTATCGCGGGGAACCCAATCCATTGAAATATCCGGCAACGGGATCTCAATTTGGTATTTTGGATTATTGTGGATTTCCAAAAGATGAGGCTTATTATTTAAAATCTTGGTGGACTACTAAACCAGTCTTACATATTCTTCCTCATTGGAACTTGAAAGGACATGAAGGAGATAGTATAGATGTTTGGGTGTATAGCAATTGTGAAGAGGTAGAGCTAGTGGTGAATGGGAAACGGTTGGGCCGAAAAACAATGCAAAAAAATAGTCATTTGGCTTGGAAGGCCATATATCAACCTGGTGTGGTTAAGGCTGTAGGCTATAGTCATGGTAAGAAAGTTATTACGCAGACCGTAGAAACTACAGGTGATCCTTGTCGAATTGAACTCACAGCGGATCGTTCTGTCATAAAAGCAAGCCATAAAGATGTTGCTGTGATTCGGATTGAACTTCAAGACCAAAAGAAGCGCTTTGTTCCAACTGCTTGTGAGGAGTTGACACTCACCGTTTCGGGAACTATTCGAATCTTGGGTGTAGGAAATGGCGATCCGGCTTACCGTATGAGTGAACGTCCGATAGATGCCAATGCCCGTACTTATAAAGTTAAAACATTCAATGGACTTGCTCAAGTTTTACTCCAGAGTACAGGTGAATCAGGTAGTGCAACATTGACTGTCAATTCTGATCATCTCTCGGAGAGCTCTTTCGTTTTAAAGTTAAAAGAGTAATAGGGTGAGGCATTTTCATGTAATATTACATTGGTGGTTTGAGGGTAAGATTAAAAAGAATTATTATATTTGTGATCTGATACTTTTTAATCTTTAACTCTATGGATAGTCATAATTATATAATGAGGGAAATCACCCCTTTGTCGGATCGTGATTGCTTCTACATTGCAGATCGTCGTAAAACAGAATTTACTTATCCTATTCACTGTCATTCTGAATATGAATTAAACTTTACGGAGCATGCTTCGGGTGTTCGGCGTGTTGTTGGGGATTCCACTGAGGTCATTGGAGATTATGATTTGGTGCTGATTACCGGAAAGGAATTGGAACATGTGTGGGAACAACATGAATGTACGTCCAAGGATGTTCGAGAAATAACGATTCAATTTTCTTCCGACTTGTTTTTCGGTAATGTGATGAACAAGAATCAGTTCGATAGTATCCGACGTATGCTTGAAAGAGCACAATGCGGACTTTGTTTCCCAATGCAGGCTATTTTAAAAGTATATGGTTGGCTAGATAAGCTGGCTTCTGAGGAACAAGGTTTCTATGCAGTGATGAATTTCCTTCGTATTCTTTATGAATTGTCTCTCTTTGATAATGCCCGCGTACTTTCAAGTTCCTCTTTTGCAAAAATTGAGACCTTTACGGATAGCCGTCGTGTGCAAAAGGTTCAGAAATATATTGCAACTCATTATCAAGAGGATATTCGTTTGAGTGATTTAGCGGATATGGTTAGTATGACTTCAGTTTCCTTTAGCCGTTTTTTTCGCTTGCGTACAGGAAAGACTCTTTCTGATTATATTATTGACATTCGTTTGGGATTCGCAACGCGATTGTTAGTTGATTCAACCCACACCATTGCAGAAATCTGTTACAATAGTGGTTTCAATAATCTTTCTAATTTCAATCGTATCTTCAAACGCAAAAAAGGATGTTCACCCAAAGAATTTAGAGAAAACTATAGAAAGAAGAAGCTAGTTATATGATAAAATAATATCAGTTTTATTCAAATGAAGTGCTTATTTTTGCATAGATGAATAATACTAAAAATCTGATATTATGAGAAAGCTATTCTTCTCTTTTCTATTTTTGTTCTATGCTTGTGCTGTAATGGCGCAGATACGTGGTAATGAAATACGCGTTGTTGTCTCTCCTGATCATAACGATTGGGTGTACCGCTTAAATGAAAAGTGTACGTTTACAGTACAGGTGATGAAGGCACAAAACTTATTGCCAGATGTTAAGGTGGACTACGAACTGGGTCCTGAAATGTATCCCACTGAAGTAAAGAAAGCTGTTGTTTTGAAAGAGGGTGTATTGAAGTTGCAAGGAACAATGGGGACTCCCGGTTTTCTTCGTTGCAAAATCAAGGCATATGTTAATGGGCGGACATACGAAGGACTTGCTACATCGGCTTATGCTCCGGAACAGTTAAATCCTATCACAGAATTTCCCTCAGATTTTCAAGAATATTGGTCTAAGACTCTAGCACAGGCACGTACTCTTCCGTTAAAACCAATTATGACGTTATTGCCTGAACGTTGTACTGAAACCGATCAAGTTTATCAAGTTAGCTTTCAGACAAAAGCTGGAGGAGGTCGTTTTTATGGCATTCTTAGTATCCCAAAGAAAGAAGGGAAATATCCAGCTTTACTTCGTGTTCCCGGTGCTGGTGTTCGGCCTTATGCAGGCGATACTTATACGGCCTCCGGAAAAGTAATAACACTGGAAGTGGGTATTCATGGCGTTCCAGTTAACATGCCCCAATCGATATATGATGATTTAGCCAACGGTGCATTAAATAATTATTGGACATTTGGTAGAGACAACAAAGACTCTTTTTATTATAATAGAGTAATCGTAGGGGCTTTGCGTGCTGTCGATTTTATCTGTTCACTTCCTCAATATAATGGACTTGCTTTAGGGGTTACAGGGTCTAGTCAAGGTGGGGCTTTGTCTATAATAACTGCAGCTCTTGATTCCCGCGTCACTTTTCTTGCTGCTGTACATCCCGCATTGTGTGATCACGAAGCATTCTTTAAAAAACGTGCTTGTGGTTGGCCGCATTATTTCTATTATTATGGGGCACCAAATCAAAAAGAACTTGAAACTGTTCGATATTACGATACCGCTAACTTTGCTCGCTTATTGAAAGTGCCAGGCTGGTATAGCTGGGGATACAATGATGAGGTTTGTCCTCCTACATCTATGTATGCAGCCTACAATGTGATCTCATCTTCAAAGGAATTGCATCCCTATTTGGAGACTGGACATTATTGGTATCAAGAGCAATGGGATGAGTGGCTAGACTGGCTGAGAAAACAACTTGGAGTTTGATAAATTATCATTAATCTGATAATATAGTATCACAATTTTTCAAACTAGCCATGTATCTTTGTCATATCGTTAAAACTAATAAGATGAAGAAATCACAACTTTTGTTAGTAGCACTCATATTGCTATTAGGATCTTGTACTTCTAAACCTGTTGAACACACGTTTATCAAGGTTAACGCTAATGGGCAGTTTATTCGTGACGGAAAGCCCTATTACTTTTTAGGCACAAATTTTTGGTACGGTGCTATTCTAGGCTCCGAAGGTGAAGGAGGAAATCGTGAGCGTTTACATAAAGAATTAGACTTTCTGAAAAGCATTGGTATCAGTAACCTTCGCGTACTTGTAGGTGCTGATGGTGAAAACGGTGTGAAAACACGTGTGGAGCCATCCTTACAAGTAGCACCAGGTGTCTATAATGATACTATTTTAGCCGGCTTGGACTATTTTATGAATGAACTTCGTGAGCGTGGTATGACAGCCGTTCTTTATTTGAATAATTCTTGGGAATGGAGCGGTGGTTATTCGGTTTATTTACAATGGGCTGGACATGGAAATGCAATTGTTCCTGCTGTTGATGGATGGCCTGCATTTATGGAATATGTTAAGCAGTTTCCGCAATCAGATAGTGCGAAGGCTTTATTTGCCAATCATGTCAAGAATATTGTTACGAGGACTAATAGGTATAATAAGCTAAAATATGTGGATGATCCCACGATTATGTCATGGCAGATTGGTAACGAGCCTCGCGCTTTTTCTGACGAGAACAAAGTGCCTTTTGCAAGATGGATTGCTGATGTGGCCGCACAGATTAAGTCGCTCGATCCTAACCACATGGTATCTACGGGAAGTGAAGGCGCTTGGGGATGTGAAAATGACATCGCACTTTATGAGAAGATTCATTCTGACCCCAATATTAGTTATTTAAATATTCATATTTGGCCCTATAATTGGGGTTGGGTGACGAAAGATAGTTTGAAGGAACTTCTTCCACAAGCCAAAGAAAATACTAAAAAGTATATTGACGATCACATGCTTGTGGCAAAGAAATATCATAAACCGATTGTTCTTGAAGAATTTGGCTTCCCAAGAGATGGATTTAAGTTTTCAAAAAATACTCCAACCACTGCTCGGGATGAATATTATCGTTATGTGTTTGATCTGATAAATACAGACCGTGCCAACGGCGGACTTTTTGCAGGATGCAACTTCTGGGCATGGGGAGGATTTGCCGAACAAACAGCTGGCCATGTGTTTTGGGAAAAAGGTGACGACTATACAGGGGATCCTGCTCAAGAAGAACAAGGCTTAAATTCTGTATTTGCGACAGATAGTACTATTGAAATAATAAAAGGCGAAAATCTAAAAATGAAGTAACATGAAAAATAGCTGGCTTGTTATCCTATTATTTTGTTTTGTGATTGGTCTTGGAGGATGCAGAATAAAGCCCTCTTCCAAAACTGATGATGCTAAAACTCTTCCGACTTTAGTTGTGAATGGTACATACTTAATGAATACTGCTGGTGATACAGTTACGTTGCATGGTGCTAGTTATGGGTGGCATCAGTTTTGGCCTCGTTTTTATAATGATTCCACTGTGGCTTATTTAACTCAAGACTGGGGGGCTCAAGTTCTTCGTGCTGCTATGGGAGTTGATTTGGATAGTGCTTGCTATATCTCGAATCCAGAATTTGGGATAGAGTGCGTGACAAAAGTGGTAGATGCAGCTATAAACAATGGAGTGTACGTCATAATAGATTGGCACAGTCATAATTTGCGCCAAAAAGAAGCCATTGAATTTTTTACAAAGATGGCTACACGTTATAAAGGCGTTCCTAATGTGATTTATGAAATTTATAATGAGCCGGTTGAAGATAGTTGGGAAGAAGTCAAAGCTTACTCTATCGAAGTGATTAAGGCTATTCGTTCGATAGAATCTAATGCGGTAATTTTGGTGGGATGCCCACATTGGGATCAAGACATACACTTAGCGGCAGATAATCCCATTGAAGGCTATAAAAATATTATGTATACAGTTCATTTCTATGCAAATACTCATGGCAAATGGCTTAGAGACAGAGCTGATTACGCCTTAGCTAAGGGGCTTCCTATATTCGTGTCAGAGTGTGCCGGTATGGAAGCTAGCGGAGATGGTCCCTTAAATCCTGTAGAATGGCAGCTTTGGTTGGATTGGATGAAGCAACATGCTATTAGTTGGGTGGCATGGTCTGTATCCGATAAGGATGAAACCTGTTCCATGCTTTATCCAAGTGCTTCATCGGAAGGTAAGTGGACGAATCTGGATCTAAAGGAATGGGGAGTAATGGTGCGAGATGAGTTGAAAAAGAACTTGAAAAAAGAGAAAAATAACTAAGTTAAATATTTATAGAAAGAAAAACAATTATGCCTATGGAAAAGAAAGAATGATGCTGTGAAAACATGAACTATTGTAACCAATTCTACGTGTCGAAGATTGTAATCGGTTTTAGAATATTCTGACACTGTCTCGTTTTTGTTAACTAAACAAATCTTCTTTTTTGAAGTTTTGGTGTTTATTAAATCTAAGAAAATACAATATGAATTTTTATTTCAGAAAAACAACACTGCTTGCCTGGATATGTTCCGTATTCAGTTTGAGCTATGCTCCTCAGCTTTTTGCAGTATCACCTGTTGATGCTGTTGAGTCAGTGCAGCAGACTAAGAAAATTACGGGTACCGTCAGTGACGCTTTGAGTCCTATCATAGGTGCCAATGTGCTGGAAAAAGGTACCACTAATGGTATTATTACTGATGTTGATGGTAATTTCATTTTGAACGTAAAGCCTGGTGCAACCCTAGTGATTTCATTTATTGGCTACGTAACTCAAGAAATCAAAATAACGAATCAGACCCAATTAAATATCCGATTAAAAGAGGATTCTGAATTATTAGATGAAGTGGTAGTTGTAGGTTATGGAAAAATGAAGAAAAGTGACCTTTCAGGAGCTTCAGTATCTATGAGTGAGGATAAGATTAAAGGGTCAATTATTACTAATCTTGATCAATCTCTTCAAGGTCGTGCTGCTGGTGTAACAGCTGTTTCTACTTCAGGAGCCCCGGGTTCTTCTTCTTCTATTCGTGTTCGTGGGCAAGCTACTATTAATGCAAATGCTGAGCCTTTATACGTTATTGATGGTGTTATTGTACAAAGTCAAGGTCAAAGTGGCTCAGACTATGGCTTGGGGGATGCTTTAGGCAACGGTTCAGTTTCAACGATATCTCCGCTTTCTACAATTAATCCAGCTGACATCGTAAGTATGGAGATCTTGAAAGATGCATCTGCAACAGCTATTTACGGTGCTCAAGGATCGAATGGTGTTGTTTTGATTACTACTAAACGTGGTAAGGCTGGTGAAGCTAAATTTACCTACGATGGCATGGTGGCTGTGCAACGCCAAACCAAACGTCTGGATATGATGAACCTGCGTGAATATGCCACTTATTATAATGATTTGGCTAACATGGGTGAAATTTCTGATCCTAGTGTTACTTATGCCGATCCCTCTTTACTTGGTGTGGGTACAAACTGGCAAGATGCAATTTTCCAAACAGCTTTGCAACATCAGCATCAGATCTCCGCTCAAGGTGGAACAGAAAAAATCCAATACTATGTATCCGCTTCTTATATGGATCAAGATGGTACGATTATTGGGTCAAACTTCAATAGATACAGTTTTCGCTCTAACTTAGACGCTCAATTAAAGAAATGGTTGAAATTGGGTTTGAGTGCAACTTACACCTCTACTGGGGATGATTTGAAATTGGCTGATAGCGATCAGGGATTGATTAATTATTCGCTAACTACGCTTCCTGATATTCCTATTTATAATTTGGATGGTAGTTATGCTACAGTAGTTCGTGAGGGGTATACGAATCCGAATCCAATAGCTTTAGCTATGATGGATGATATTTTGTTGAACAGACAAAAACTTACAGGTAACATTTTCTTTGAAGTGACTCCTATTAAAAATTTGGTTTGGCATGCTGAACTAGGTTATGATATAAGCTCCAGCAAAGGTGAACGTTACAAACCTATGGTTGATTTAGGGGGTTGGGTGCGTTCAAGCAATGAGAGTAGTATTCAGAAAAATAGTAGTACATTTTGGCAATTGAAAAATTATGTTACTTATTCAGGACAAGTGGGTAAACATAATTTCACTGCTATGGTAGGTCAGGAATGTTGGGAATCAAGTTACGACTTTACAAGTGTATTCAATAGTGGACTACCTTCAGACAATGTACATAATCCAGCTTTAGGTACGGGAACTCCTACAATCAATGCTGGTTTTGGAAGCTCTTCAATGGCCTCTTTCTTTACTCGATTAACCTATAACTATGCTGATCGTTATTTAGGTACTTATACTTATCGTTATGACGGGTCATCTAATTTTGGTCCCCAGAATCGTTGGGCGGGTTTCCATTCGTTGGCTGGATCTTGGCGCTTCTCTAATGAATCCTTTTTCGAACCCCTAAAGAAGGTTATCAATAATGGTAAATTACGTTTAGGATGGGGACAAACAGGTAATTCAAATATTACACCATATGCTTGGGGAACATCAATGAGTCGTATGCCTTCAGGGTTAGGAATGGGGTATCGTCCTTCCAATATTCCTAATACATCAATCAAATGGGAATCACAAGAACAATGGAATGTTGGTTTAGATTTGGGCTTTTTCCAAGATCGATTGAATTTAACCGTAGAATGGTATAAGAAAACATCAAGCGATATGTTGATGCCTCTGCAGTTACCTTCTTACATGGGTACTTCTGGTAATTCATCTTCTGCTTTGGCTGCTCCAAAAGGTAACTATGGTGATATAGAGAATTCAGGTTTTGAAATTTCATTGAATACTCGTCCTTTTGTCGGCAAATTTGAGTGGGACTCAGACTTCCAAATTTCTATTAATAAGAATAAGCTAAAAGGGTTGGCAGGAACAGCTAATGCACAAATTGTGGGTTACGGACAGTGGTCCGATGTAGTTAGCGTTTCAAGTGTAGGCGAATCTCTCTATAACTTTTATGGGTTTGTATGTGATGGAGTGTATAAAGATCTACAAGATCTTCAAACTTCCCCTAAACCTGTGAAATATCCGGCAAACGGCGTGTTTGATCGTACCAATACGGTTTGGGTAGGTGATGTGAAATATAAAGATTTGAGCGGTCCTGATGGTGTTCCCGATGGTGTTATTGACAATTATGATAAGACAAATATCGGTTCTCCAATGCCTAAATTTACCTTCGGATGGACTAATACTTTCCGTTATAAAAACTTTGATCTCGCTATCTTTATTAATGGTTCTTATGGAAATAAAGTTTATAACTACCTTTCAATGAAGCTTACACACATGAATTCTCCTTGGACTAACCAATTAAATTCGGTGAATGCACGTGCACTCCTTGTACCAATTGATGCGAATAAGACTTATGCCGATGGAACCATGTGGTACAATGATATAAACAATGTTCAAGTAGCTAACCCAGGAGCTTCCATTCCTCGTGCTACCATAAATGATCCGAATGATAATGACCGTATTAGTGATCGTTACGTTGAAGATGGTTCTTATATCCGTTTGAAAAACCTTTCTTTGGGATATACTTTCCCTAAAAAGATGATCAGTAAAATGGGCTTGAGTAACCTACGTGTCTATGCAAATGTTCAGAACTTGTTTACTATTACCGGTTATGATGGTTATGATCCTGAAATCGGTGCGAGCACATCAGGTGCCAATGTTTACGGATTGGATAATGGTCGTTATCCTTCACCAACAGTCTATTCATTTGGCTTGAATGTTTCATTCTAACCTTTAAAACTAAAGAAAATGAAAATTAAATATATTAAATATTGGGCGTTTGCTACGATCTTTAGCATGGGTATATCTTCATGCGATGATTTTTTGAACCGTCCTACTGAGGATAATTACAACGAATCTAATTTTTATCAGAACGATGAGCAGTGTGTACAAGGCGTGAATTATCTTTATAATTCACCTTGGTACGATTTTCAAAGAGGCTTCATCAAGGTAGGTGAAATCCTTTCAGGAAATGTTTATGAGGGAAACAGTCCCTACTTGAACTTCACAGTGAATGGAACAGATGAAAACTTGGTGAATATGTCTTATTCCTTGTGGGCTGTAATTGGTCATGCGAACACGGTTTATAGCCGATTGAAAACAGCTAATGCATCAGAATCCGTAAAGAATCAGTGCATGGGCGAATGCTTAGCCTGGAAGGCTATGGCTTATTTCTATTTGGTTCGCAGTTTCGGTGCTGTACCTATTATTCATGATAACACAGCCGAACTGAATGGTGGAAGCTATAACTCAAAGTTTAAAGTTGAGGCCGTAGATGTCTATGAATATATTATCATGACTTTGGAAAATGCCATGCAACTGCTACCATCTAAAGGAGATCCAGGGCGAATTGATCATTATTGTGCTGAGGGACTTTTGGCTAAGGTTTATTTAACTAAGAGTGGAATATCAGGTACCCGCAATGCTGACGACTTGGCCAAAGCGGCCGAATATGCTAAGGATGTAATAGATCATTCTGGACGTAATTTATTAACGAATTATTCAGATATATTCCGCTTGGTAAACAATAAGAATGAAGAATGTCTTTTCTCTTGGCATTGGTCGGCTGGTCGTGATCCGTGGACGCAACAGAACACTTTGCAGTCCGATTTAGCTATGGTAGGATTTGATGAGTTTGGTGATTGCTGGGGTGGCTATGCAGGCCCGTCTGTGGACTTACAGGATGCTTTCGGTATCTCTGCATTAGAGAATCCTTCCACTCGTTCCGATACAGATACACGTCGTAAAGCTACAATGATGATGGCTGGTGATGTCTATAATTACTTCTGGCAGGATAAAGGTGGATTTAACTACCTGAAATTTATATATGATGCTGAATATGGTAAAGGTGGCCCTAATGGGGATTATCAATCACCTACGGGTGCCAATCATGTAAAACATTTGTATGGAAACAACAATGATCATGTTTTAGGTTTGGGCGTTTCTGCAGGTAACATGTATAGTGGCTTGTCAACCCATATTTTGCGTTTGGCTGATGTTTATTTGGTGTATGCAGAAGCAAAAATGGGCTTGGCAACTTCAACAACAGATCAGAGTGCACTAGATGCCTATAATGCAGTGCGTGGGCGTGCCATTCCTGGCGTAACTCCGAAGACATCCATCACTTGGGACGATGTTTGGAAAGAACGTCGCTTGGAATTGGCTTGTGAAGGAGATCGTTGGTACGATTATGTACGTTTGGCTTATTACGATTCTCAGAGAGCTATTAATGAGTTAAAAGGTCAACATCGAGATGTTTATTATAATCTAGGGACTACTTATAAGGCATACTATGAGAGTGGTACATGGACAGTAAACTCAGACGAAACACGTTATAATCCGGATGCAAAAGCTCCTAATGTGACTGTGTCTAGTTTTACATTACCGTTCCCAACAGAAGATGTGGTATTCAATCCGAACTTGATGAAAGATCCGATACATGTAGATGTACGTTCAACATTCAGTTATTAATATTAATTGCTTGATAATATGAAAAATAATAAATATCTAAATGGGTTCTTTGCAGCAGTTCTTATTGCAACTATCTTCTCGATGGTAGCTTGTGAGGATGAACCCGATAAATATGAAGTGGCGGGAGGTAGCCCTACCGTAAAATATGTTCGTGTTCCTGATGTGGCAGCATCCGATTCTTTATTGACAGGAGCTTATATGTCTAGTTCCATCTGCCTAGTTGGAGACAATCTTCGTAGCATTTATGAACTTTATTTTAATGATCAGAAGGCAATTCTAAATACAAGTTATATCACTGATCATACACTATTGGTCGATGTTCCGAAAGGCATTCCTTCTGTTGTTACCGATAAGATTTATATGGTGACCCAAGCGAAGGATACAGTGACTTATGATTTTAAGGTATTGGTTCCTGCTCCTACCGTGAATTCTATGTCTTGTGAGTTTGCTAAACCAGGTAGTGAAGTAACATTGATTGGTGATTACTTTATTAATGATCCGAATGTTCCATTAACGATCACTATGGCTGGTAATGTAGAAGTTACAAACATTACTCAAATAACAAAGACTGCTGTCAGCTTTATCTTACCCGATAATGCTCCTGCGGGTTATATCAATGTGAAATCGATTTATGGTACTGGACGTTCGAAATTCCGTTATTATGATACTCGTAATATTCTCTTTGATTGGGATGGTTCTCATGGTGGAATGTCAATTGCACATGGATGGCGTGATGGTAGTAAGGTGTTTAAAGCAGCCGATGAAAACAGCATTGACGGAGCGTACATTAGCTTCGCCGGTGAACTTCAGGGAGCTATTGGTGCTTCTTGGGCTGAAGATGCTTTCTCTTTCAACTATTGGCCAGAACCGTCGAAAGGATTTCCTGAACTATCTGCGCGTCCGGAATTTGCCCAATTGCTTGATGAATATGGAGTTAACGGCCTACAATTAAAATTTGAGGTGAATATTCCTTCTTCTAATCCGTGGGAATCTTGTGGTTTGCAAGTTATCTTCTCCGGAAATGATGCTGTCACTTATGCTACTGGAAATAACACCTATTTTAGCAATACGACCATACCACGAGGTTTGTGGTTGCCTTGGAAGACTACAGGTTCTTATGATACTGCAGGTAAGTGGGTTACAGTTTCTATGAATTTATCAGAATTCAATAAGACCCATGAAGGAAATAAATGCGATACAACGTTTGATAAAACGATGCTTACCGGTTTGACATTCTTTGTTTGGGCTGGTGGTATAGAAGGGAAAGATTGTAATCCTGTGATTAGGATTGATAACATCCGTGTGGTACCTATTGAATAACCTTTAAATAGCATACTAATATGAATAAAACATATAAAATTTCGGCACTATGGATGATGTGCTTGGTACTTTTCAGTAGCTGGGTGTTTACTTCCTGCGATAACGGGGATGATGAGGATACAAACCAGTATAAAGGGGGGATTAATTTAAGTGTGTTTGGCCCTAGTCCTGTGGCTCGTGGAGGCGTTTTGCGTTTCTTGGGTAGTGGCATGAACCAAGTCACTTCAGTCAAGATTCCCGGTAGCGATGAGATCACTGATATCGAAATTATAAGTGATACAGAGATTCGAGTGATTGTACCTCAGACCGCTCAACCCGGATTGGTTGTTCTGAAAACGCCTAATGGCGATATTACAACTAAAACAGAACTAACTTATACAGAACCCATTGCTCTTGAGGCTTTTGCTCCTGGCGAGGTTAAACCCGGTAACGAGCTGACGATAACTGGAGAATACTTAAATCTGATTAAAGAGGTAATATTTGCTAATGAAGTAACAGTAGTTGCTACAGATTTCGTTAGTCAAAACCGAAAGGAAATAAAAGTGATTGTGCCGGACTCAGCACAAACTGGTAAGTTTATTTTGTCTGATGGAGCAGATATTCCAAACTGGATCTATTCTGATGGAGAACTAAAAGTAACTTTACCTTCTGTTGATCAGCCATTAAGTCTGACTAATAAAAAACCGGGAGATATCATAACCGTGACAGGTCATAATTTTGATTTAGTCAAGAAGATACAGATGCCTAATGGTGATGAAGTGGAATTTAGTCTAACTCAATCTGCCGAAGGCGATAAGTTGACTTTCACATTGCCTGTCAATGTCTCAGATGGTCCAATAAATGTACTTCCGGCCTCTAATGTAAAGGTGGTTATAGCTAATGTTACCGTTGCAATGCCGCTAAACGTGAAAGCTACTCCAGCGACTAATTTGCGTAGTGGGGATTTAATATCCTTAAAAGGAACTAATATGGAGTTAGTAACTACGATTACTTTCCCAGGGGTAGATGAAGCTGTTCAAGTAAAATCAAAGAGTGCAACCGAAGTGACCGTTTTGATGCCAGCAGCTGCAATCAGTGGGGATATACTTCTCAATACTAACAGTGGAAAATCGACTTCTGTAGCTATACTTACTGCTAAACCGGTAAATATATCTTATAGTGCGGTTTCTATTCCTGCAGGTGAAACCTTAACGATTACAGGTACCAACATGGATGTTGTGACAGCAGTCTTATTTGGTGGTAATGTGGAGGTGCCAGTCACCAATGCAACAACTACTGCAATCACATTGAAAGTCCCTACAACTGCTGAATCTGGTGCATTGACACTGAAAATGGCTAATGGGGAATCTGTTAATGCACCTTCATTAAATGTAGAGAAACCTGTTTGTGCTTATCTTCCTCAAGTACCCGATAAGATTATACGTGGAAAAATTGTTGACCTTGAGATTCTCAATGCCGATAAATTGACTAGTGTATTATTAAACGGAGCACCTGTTCAATATATTAATGATGTAGCTAAAGGAATGTTGATGTTGAATGTTCCTGCTAATCTAGAAGGTACGTATAAGCTCAAATTAGTTTCTTCTAATGGTGAAATCTCCTACGATGTGCTTATCGTTGCTAATGAAACAACCATTTGGAGTGGCCCATTAACCATCACTTGGGGTGATGGAGGACGCGTCTTGATCCCAGCATCTACATTCTCTAAGGTTGCTGCGGGTACGATCATGAAAGTCTACTTTGATCAAAAAGATCAAACTTGGGCCCAAGCTCAATTCAATTATGGTGATTGGAGCGGTATTACCTTCTCTTTATTTAATCAAACAATGGTGCCAACAGATATTTTCGGCTGGAGCTTTGATAGTCGTGTGGTTGAATTAACCTTGACTCAGTCTATTCTTACTAACATTCAAGCTAAAAAGGGCGAGAGTGAGAATCAGACAAATGTCGGAGTCATTATTCAAGGAAGTGACTTGACCTTTACAAAAATAACGCTTGTAAATTAGGTAATTATATCATTGATGGAGTGAATCATTAGTATGAATATGTGAATCAGTATGCTGTTTAAATACTGATTCACATTAGAAATAAAATTAAAGATAAAATGAAGAAAATGAATATAAAATGGCTGTTCTTGCTTAGCGTGATTTTAGCTTTTGCAGCATGTGACACGGATGTAGAACATAATATTCTAGATGTAGGTGCACCTGTATTGGTCTCTACTACTCCTGAAAATGGAGCAGCGAATGTAAAGACTGGAGAAATCACTGTTGAAGTGAAGTATGACAAAAATGTATTCTTTGCTACAGCAAATTTGGATAAAATTCAGTTTACAGGTGGAGAACTTCTAAGTGCTGAGGTTATAGGTTCAAGTAACACACTTACGCTTAAAGTAAATGTACCCAACAGAGAAACAGAATGTACACTTTCCATTCCTGAAGGGATAGTTACGGGACCTAGTCAAATGCCTGCCCCTGCTGTAATGGTTAAATTCTCTACCGTTGCTTTAAACAAAACACTTGTAGCCGCAAGTTCAGCAAATGCAGTGAAGTTATTTAATTTCTTACTAGATAACTTTGAAAAGAAAACCCTTTCAGGTATGATGGCGAATGTGGCTTGGAATACAGAGAAGTCTCAGCAAGTCTACAATTGGACTGGGAAATATCCTGCAATCAACTGCTTTGATTATGTTCATCTGGCAGCATCCGTTGCCGGAGCCAACTGGATTAATTACGGCGATATCACTCCTGTTAAGGACTGGTCCGATCATGGGGGAATAGTTGCAGCTATGTGGCATTGGAATGTGCCTAAGAAAGCTATACTTGAAGCTTCATCTACTAAAATATGGGAAGGAGAAACCGTTATGCCGGGTGATTGGAGTGGAAACATACAGCTGACTTCTGGAGTGAATCCATCGGCCTTTGCGGCTTTTGCAAATGCTCAAGTAGGACAAGTTATACGTGTGGAAGTGAAAAATGTAGCTTCAGGTGCTCAAGGCTCATTTAAAAATGGTTCTTGGAGCGAAATTGCTCCAGGCACAGATTATTTTGAGATCACTGGAGATTATACATTGACCATAACAGCAGATGTACTGAATGCTTTGCAAGATGGAGGACTTATTATTGGTGGTCACGATTATACAGCGGTTGCAGTTTATCTTGAAAGCAACTCAACTGTGCTTAATCCAAATACTGATTATGCTTTCTATAAAGCAGATACTGAATTTGATGCAGCCAATGCATTAGTCGAAGGTACTTGGGAAAACAAAGTCTTTACAGAAGACTTGAAGAATATGGCTACCTATTTAAAACTGTTGAGAGATGCAGATATTCCGGTACTATGGCGTCCATTCCATGAAGCATCCGGAGGTTGGTTCTGGTGGGGCAAAGATGCCGCTAGCTTCAAGGCTTTGTGGGTAGCTATGTTCGATTACTTTAAAGCTGAAGGTTTGAATAACCTTATTTGGGTATGGACTGCCCAAGGTAATGATGAAGATTGGTATCCCGGAGAACAATATGTTGATATAATCGGTCGCGATATTTATGGCAAGACTACTGCTGAATGTGTTTCTGATTATGCTTCATCGGCAGCAAATTATGGACATAATATGATTTCGTTAAGTGAATGCGGAACCGTTGGACTCATCTCTGAACAATGGGCTGCTGGAGCACGATGGAGCTGGTTTATGCCATGGTATGATGGTCAAGATGAGAATGGGAATCCTGTGGTTCATGCTGATGAAAATTGGTGGAAAGATGCAATGAGCCAAGATTTCGTATTGTCTCGAGAAGATCTTCCCTCTTTGAAATAAAAACTTAGTCATTAGGACTTTCTAGGATGAATACCCCCAAAATGTTATAGATAAGGCTTTTGGGGGTATTTCATTAGACTTTAGAATCTTAAAAAGGAAGATTTAGTTTTTTAGAGGTTTTGTTTTTTAATATAGGAAAGGGATA
This sequence comes from Bacteroidota bacterium, assembly GCA_023426145.1. Taxonomy (GTDB): domain Bacteria; phylum Bacteroidota; class Bacteroidia; order Bacteroidales; family Bacteroidaceae; genus Bacteroides. The sequence goes on from JAFABG010000018.1 coordinate 84,240, forward strand.
AAATTGTATCATTCTCGCCAAACACAATCCATTATCTTTGTGCAAAGAAAGAATGTTACTCAAATAAAAATAGAATGAAAGACATACGTAGAATAAAGGTAAAATATGTCGCGGCTTTCATTGCAGTTAGCCTATTAACTGGGGCTTGTGGCGGGTCTTCTCGCAAGGATCAGCAAGCGAATCAAACAACGTCCATATTGCCTACGCAGGAGACTGTGAACTTACTCACCCATTTAAAAAAAGTATCGTCAAAGGGTATTATGTTCGGTCATCACGATGATACTGTATATGGTATCGGTTGGGAAGGTGATGAAGGTCGTTCGGATGTTAAAAGCGTTTGTGGAGATTATCCGGCAGTCATTAGCTTTGATTTGGGAGAATTAGAGCTTGGCCATCCAGCAAATTTAGACAAAGTTACCTTTGATAAGATCAGAAAAGAAATCATTAATCAATACCAAAGAGGAGGTTTAGTCTCACTTAGTTGGCATGCACGTAATCCCTTGACGGATGGAGATGCTTGGGATGTGTCTGATACTACAGTAGTAAAGTCTATTTTAGCTGGAGGTAAAAATCATCAGAAGTTTGCGGGTTGGTTAAGCCGTGTGGCCGATTTCATAAATTCGATTCAGACTGCTGATGGGAGAAAAGTACCTGTACTTTTCCGACCATGGCACGAACATACGGGAAGTTGGTTTTGGTGGGGAGCAAAGTTATGCACTCCCGAAGATTATAAGCAGCTCTGGCATATGACTGTCGATAGCTTACAAGCTAAAGGGGTTAACAATGTTCTTTATGCCTATTCTCCTGGTACAGAGCCTCAGGATACGGCACAATATCTGAAAAGATATCCTGGAGACGATGTAATAGATGTAATAGGCTTTGATAATTATCAGTTCGATCGTGATACATTTTTAGCTGGTATGAATAAATCACTCGCTATCGTGGACAGTATTGCCAAAGTACATCATAAAGTGATGGCCGTGACTGAAACTGGTTATGAAGGTATTCCTGATGCAAAATGGTGGACAGGGACTTTACTCCCAGTCCTTGAGAAATATCCGCTGGCTTATGTGTTAGTATGGCGCAATGCTCGCGAAAGAGTGACTCATTATTATGCCCCATATCCCGGTCAAACTTCAGCGAAAGATTTTATCGATTTTTATAATCATCCCAAAACGCTGTTCGCAGCAGACGTAAATTTGTATCAGTAAGAAATATAACAAACTTGATGGTAAACATGAAGGATTTTAAAGAAAAGGTAGAAAGACTCTTCCAAAAGCATGAAGAGCTTATTACAAGAAAAAATGAGGCATTAGAATATGGAAATGGTATATTTACGCGCTATAAATATCCAGTGCTGACAGCAGCCCATACGCCTGTATTCTGGCGCTATGATTTGGATGAAACCACTAATCCATACTTAATGGAACGCATAGGCATGAATGCCACGATGAACTCAGGTGCTATAAAATGGCAGGGGAAATACTTAATGGTTGTGCGGGTAGAAGGCGCAGACCGTAAATCTTTCTTTGCTGTGGCCGAAAGTCCTAATGGAATTGATAACTTCCGTTTTTGGGATTATCCTATCACAATGCCCGAGGATGTGGTAAGAGCAACTAATATTTACGATATGCGTCTTACTGCCCATGAAGATGGCTGGGTTTATGGCATTTTTTGTGCAGAGCGTCATGATGATACAGCTCCTGCCGGCGATTTGTCTTCAGCTACAGCAACAGCAGCTATTGCTCGCACCAAAGATTTGAAAACTTGGGAGCGTCTGCCTGACTTGAAAACAAAGAGTCAACAAAGAAACGTTGTGTTGCACCCTGAATTTGTAGAGGGTAAATACGCTCTCTATACTCGTCCGCAAGATGGCTTTATTGACGCTGGTAGTGGAGGAGGTATTGGCTGGGCACTCGTTGACGATATTACTCACGCGGAAGTAAAGGATGAAGCGATCATTGATAGCCGTTATTATCATACAATTAAGGAGGTAAAGAACGGGGAGGGGCCACATCCAATAAAGACTCCTCAAGGCTGGTTGCATCTTGCGCATGGTGTTCGTGGCTGTGCTGCCGGGTTACGATACGTTCTCTATATGTATATGACCTCATTAGAAGATCCTTCAAAATTAATAGCAACCCCGGGTGGTGCACTTATGGTACCCGAAGGAGAAGAACGTATTGGCGATGTCAGTAATGTACTTTTCACTAATGGGTGGATAGCAGATGAAGATGGAACTGTGTTCATTTACTATGCTTCTTCGGATACAAGAATGCATGTAGCCACTTCTACTATTGATAAACTAGTAGATTATTGCATGAATACTCCAACAGATGGCCTATATTCCTCATCTTCAGTGGAAACCTTAAATAAATTAATCAATAAGAACCTTAAATTAAATATTAAATATTAACTTCGTTGCGCTATTGAATATACGCGACATACCTGTTAATTTAAATTTAATACTAAAAAACAAATACATGGCTACATTAAAAGAGAAAATCGGCTACGGTTTCGGAGATATGTCTTCTTCCATGTTTTGGAAAATATTTTCCTATTATCTGCCGTTTTTCTATTCAATAATCTTTGGATTAAGTTTGACTGATGCTGGATTACTGATGCTCGTTACTCGGATCTGGGATGCGGTTTCTGACCCGATGATGGGAGTCATTGCAGATCGTACCCATACCCGTTGGGGAAAATATCGCCCTTATTTACTGTGGATAGCAGCTCCCTTTGCAATTGCAGGAATCTTACTTTTTACAACTCCCGATATGGGAGGGACGGGGAAGTTAATCTGGGCATATGTTACTTATATCCTCATGATGACGGTTTATACGGCGATCAATGTTCCCTATGGTGCTATGCTGGGGGTAATGACTGATGATTCAAATACAAAGACTGTATTTTCCTCCTACCGAATGTTTTTCGCCTATGGGGGAAGTTTCATTGCATTAGGTGCGTGGGAACCTCTTTGTAATTGGTTTAAGTCGATGGACAACAGTAGTGCCACTAGTTGGCAGTATGCCATGATTTGTATTGCCTCACTTTGTTTTTTAGGTTTCCTATTTTGTTTTAGTATGACTCGTGAGCACGTCAAAAGTACCCCTTCAAAATCGATTGGAAAAGATGTGAATTCACTGGTTAGAAACTCTCCTTGGTGGATATTGAATGGTGCAGCTTTATTGTCAAATTTCTTTAATACGGTGCGTGGGGCAACAGCTGCCTATTATTTTAAAGACTACATCAGTGACCATGCCGTTCTTGATCTAGGAATTTTTAATTTAGTACTTTATGCCGGGCTGTTTCTTATGGTAGGCGAAGTCTGCAATATGGTTGGGGTAGCTCTAGCTGTCCCACTTTCAATGAAATTGGGAAAAAAATCAACTTATGTAATTTCGTTGGTTTGTTTGGTTGTCTTTAGTATCCTCTTTTTCTTCCTCCCTAATAATGGATTCGGCTGGTGGCTAATGATGATATTCCAAGTCTTGATCTCAATTTTCACTGGTATTATTTCTCCGCTGATTTGGAGTATGTATGCCGATGTAGCCGATTATGCAGAACAAAAAGACGGAACAGCCTCTACAGGACTAATCTTCTCTTCAGGATCTATGGCTCAGAAATTTGGTGGTGCCTTTGCTGGATGGGCTGTTATGGCTTTGCTTGCATTTTTTGGATATAACACTGCTGAAAACGCCGTGCAAACTCCCGAAGCGATTAACGGGTTGAAGTATTTAATGAGCTTTATTCCTGCTGTGATTGCTGCACTTTCCATTCTTGTAATGCTTATCTATCCTTTGAATAAAAAGAGGATGAGCATTATTAATGCAGAACTTAAAGAGAGGAGAGCGGATGCAGTCAATGAGGTGGAAACGTTAAATTCTTAATAAGATCAGTAGAGTGATATGGATATAAAGAAGATAACACAAGAAATGAAGGAAGAATTGCTCTCAAACATTCTTCCTTATTGGATAAATAATATGAAAGACCCCGTGAATGGGGGCTTTTACGGACGCATTACAGGTAGGGATACCTTGATGCCTGAAGCTGATAAAGGGGCTATTTTGAATGCCCGTATTCTTTGGACATTCTCGGCAGCCTATCGTTTGTTTGGTAAACCTGAATATTTGGAGATGGCTACTCGTGCCAAGCAGACTATTATTAATTCTTTCTACGATACTGAATTTGGTGGTATATATTGGTCGCTCGACTATAAAGGAATCCCATGTGATACAAAGAAGCAGATTTATGCTTTAGGGTTTGTAATCTATGGCTTGAGTGAATATACACGTGCCACGGGCGATAAGGAAGCATTAAACTATGCTATTCGTCTTTTTGAAAGTATAGAGAAGTATAGCTTCGATTCGCTAAAGAATGGTTATTGCGAAGCATTAACTCGTGAATGGGGAGAAATTGCTGATATGCGTTTGAGCGATAAAGATGAAAACGAGCGTAAAACGATGAATACTCATCTGCATATTTTAGAACCATACACTAATTTATTTCGTGTTTGGAAGAATGATCGTTTAGAAAGTCAACTTCGTAATCTGATCAAACTTTTCATGGAAAAGATTTTAAATCAGGAAACGGGTCATCTAGGATTATTCTTTACCGATGATTGGGAGCTAGTGAATCGGGTTGTTTCCTATGGACACGACATTGAGGCCTCTTGGCTTTTGCACGAGGCAGCTCTTGTGTTGAATGATGCCGAAATTTTAGAAAAAGTAGAGCCTTTGGTAGAGTACATTGCTGCTGCTGCCGATGAGGGATTGATGCCTGATGGTAGCATGGTTTATGAGAGATTTCCTGAAAAAGGGAAAGCAGATAATGATCGCCATTGGTGGGTGCAAGCAGAGAATGTAGTAGGGCATGCTAACTTGTTCCAGCACTTTGATGATCAGGTTGCAATGAAAAAAGCTTCTCTCTGTTGGGAGTTCATCAAAAAGAATCTTATTGATCATCAGCATGGGGAGTGGCATTGGAGTGTTCGCGCTGACGGTTCACTGAATACAGTGGACGATAAAGCTGGATTTTGGAAATGCCCTTATCACAATGGGCGTATGTGTATGGAAATGATTGAACGTTTTTCATGAAATATTAATAAAGTAAAGAATGAATAGATTAGTTTGTTTTTCAATGGCTTGTTTAATGGGACTTGCTTTACATGCTCAGTTTTCCGATTTCAGCAAGCTAAACTTTGGTTGTGATGGGAATAGCATTACGGCAGGTGAACAATGGTCTAAAACCGTGGTAGATCAGCTCGGATTTGCCACCCATCACAACGTGGCAGTCGGTTCAGCTACATGGGCTTGCTACGATGATACTCAAGATTATGGAACGGATGCATTTGCTGGCATTTCAAATGGGTGGAAACCAACTACTGATAAAGGCGAATTGCAAATGCGCCACAATAATGTATCTAAGGTACACATTCAAAAGTTTATTGCCGAAGTACAACAAGGCACTTATCCTGTTCCTGATGTCTTTGTGTTTTCTATGGGAACGAATGATCGAAATTTAGGAAGTGCCGAAGAAGCTTTGAAAGGTAAAACGTTGGATGGGGTAGATGTAACAACCATGGCAGGAGGAGCTCGTTGGGCCATTCAGACCATTTTGGAACATTATCCCCATTGTCGCGTTTTTGTATGCACTCCCATACAGACTGGAGATATAGCGCATAATGCCTTGAATTTAGAGAAAATCGCAATTCTTAAAACTTTGTGTCAGGCCTTGTCTGTGCAATTAATAGATTGCTATTCCAATAGTGGAATTACCGAAAAGTTTGAGCAACCTTCAGGAAGAGGACGTTACTTACGAGATGGGCTACATCCTGATAAAGAAGGGCAAGAGTTAATGGGGCGTTATATAGCTAAAGAAATAAGGAACAACTACTTCTAAGTAGTTGCTCCTTGCATCATACTTCTCTGCTACATTTAGTTAACTACTACCGTAGCAAAGTATTCTTTGAACACATTCGCCGCTTTTTCAAGCTGCTCGGGTGTGTTTTCTTTCACTTCTTTCATCAAGTATTCTTGTCCCATCGCTTCATACTTGTGCACACCTAGCGTGTGGTAGGGCAGAACCTCTACCCGCTGAATCATCTTATATTTCCCAAGTGCTACTCCTAATGCACGGATATCTTCTTCAAAATCGCTATATCCAGGTACCAGCACATATCTTAACCAAAAAGGTTTTTCATGTTCCTCAAGCCAAGCAGCTGTACGAATGGTCTGCTCGTTGCTTTTACCTGTCAGTGCTTGGTGGCGTTTAAGATTAAACTCTTTTATGTCCAAAAGAACTAGATCGGTTAGTTTTAACAACTCCTCTACATCGTCATTCCATAAGCCACCATTACTGTCTAGGCAGACATGAATACCATTCTCCTTTAGTTCCCTTACTAAAGGCACTAAAGCTTTGGCTTGAAAAGTAGGTTCACCACCGGAAAATGTAATTCCTCCCCGCCTCCCGAAAAACGGGCGTTGGCTTATAGCCATGCGGACAATCTCTTCGGGTGGGGTAGGTGTACCACCTTTCCCTGCTATAGTATCGGGATTCGCACAATACAAGCAACGGAAGTTGCATCCTTGAAGAAAAACGACGAGCCGTAAGCCCGGCCCGTCGAATGTTCCCATACTTTCGTAAGAGTGTACGTTTATCATCATATTCGTAGGATTGAATCTTACATTCTTTCGTGGAAGCTACGGCTGATCACCTCAAGCTGGTGTTCACGGCTTAACTTCACAAAGTTTACAGCATAGCCGGAAACACGAATGGTCAGTTGCGGATATTTTTCAGGATGCTCCATTGCATCGTACAGCATATCACGATTCAACACATTAACGTTCAAGTGGTGAGCTCCTTTAGTAAAGTAGCCATCCATCATTGTTACGAGGTTTTCAACTCGATCCAACTCTGTGGCACCAAGTGATTTCGGTACGATAGAGAAAGTGTTACTAATTCCATCTTGTGAATCGCGGTAACGAAGTTTGGCCACAGAACTCAAAGAAGCAATAGCGCCATTTTTATCGCGTCCATGCATTGGGTTAGCACCCGGAGCAAAAGCAACGCCTTTAGCACGTCCGTCAGGAGTAGCCCCTGTCTTCTTGCCATACATCACATTTGAAGTAATAGTAAGCAGAGAAAGTGTAGGACGAGCATTTTTGTATACAGGCAATTTCTTTAACTCTTCACTGAAGAAATATACTAAATCCACTCCGAGGTGGTCAACCCGGTCGATATCGTTACCGAAACAAGGGAATTCTCCTTCAATATCAAAGCCTTCAGTTAATCCGATATCATTACGACGTGCAGTTACCTTCGCATATTTAATAGCCGATAGAGAATCGAGTGCAATAGAAAGTCCTGCTACACCATAAGCCAGATTAATGCGTGGGTTAGTATCTACAAGAGCCATTTGAGCTTTCTCGTAGTAATACTTATCGTGCATATAATGTATGATATTCATTGCTTCATTGTATACGCGAGCAATTTCGATCAATACCTTCTTGTAGTTATCCATCACTTCTTCAAACTTCAAGGTATCGCTGGTGAGAACAGGAATATCTTTAACCATTACAGTCCCCGTATTTTCGCAACGTCCACCGTTGATGGCAAGAAGTAAAGCTTTAGCAAGGTTGCAACGTGCACCGAAGAATTGGATCTGCTTTCCTATTTCCTGATAAGACACACAACAAGCGATTCCGTAGTCGTCAGACTGACGAACTTCACGCATCAAATCATCATTCTCATATTGGATAGAAGAAGTATCAATAGATACTTTAGCACAGAATTCCTTGAATCCTTCCGGAAGTTCCGGACTCCAGAGAACAGTTAAGTTTGGTTCAGGTGAAGGGCCTAGGTTATATAAGGTTTGCAAGAAACGGAAAGAAGTTTTGGTCACTTTAGTACGTCCGTCGTTAAAACGACCACCTAGAGATTCAGTAACCCATGTGGGGTCTCCAGCAAAGATATCGTTATAAGATTGCATACGCAAGTGACGTACCATACGCAATTTGATCACAAATTGATCGATCAATTCTTGCGCATAAGACTCATTAATCACTCCCTTGCTCAATTCAAATTCCAAATAAATATCAAGGAATGAAGACACATTACCCAAAGACATTGCAGCACCGTCTTGTTCTTTCACAGCTGCAAGATAAGCCATATATACCCATTGAACAGCTTCTTGAGCATTGTAAGCAGGACGACTCAAGTCAAGGCCATAATATTCGCCCATCACTTTCATGTCCTTTAGTGCTTTAATTTGCTCAGATACCTCTTCGCGCAGGCGAATACGAGCTTCCGTCATCGGACCAGTAAGTTGATGCAAGTCTTCTTTTTTTGCTTCGATCAAACGATCTATACCATAGAGAGCCATGCGTCGGTAATCACCGATGATACGTCCGCGAGCATAATTATCAGGAAGTCCGGTTAAGAATCCCAGTGAGCGGAATGAACGAATCTCTTCCGTATATACATCAAATACCCCGTCATTGTGAGTTTTACGGTAATGAGTGAAAATCTCTTTTACGCGTTCATCCACTTCCATTCCGTTCTCCTGACAAGCTTTGCTTACAACGTTGATACCACCGAAAGGCTTAATAGCACGTCTCAGAAGTTCGTCCGTTTGCAGTCCAACGATAAGTTCGTTTTCCTTGTCTATATATCCGGCTTTGTGTGAGGTGATAGTTGATACAGTTTCATTATCTAATGAGCGAACGCCATTATTTTCTCTTTCTTCCGCTAGCGCTTCAAGACAGCGGTTCCATACAGCTTTAGTTCGTTCAGTAGGTCCTTCAAGAAAAGAAGCATCTCCATAATATGGAGTAATATTCCGACTAACGAAATCTTTCACGTTGATTTCGTTGCTCCAAAGACCATCATTAAAGATCTTGTTTAGTTCCATAAATAATAAAATTAGAGTTGTAGTTATCCCATTTCTTTAGAGCGTACAAAGTTAGAACCATTTTTTATATATTCAGCATAAATATGCCCTATTTAATGTTTTATAGTATAAAATACCTATTAGTTGCTACCCCCTAAATAAAAAAATAAATAGTTTTTTATCAAAACTCTTGCATGTTTAAAATAACTTCGTACCTTTGCACCGCTTTTAACGAAAAGCACTTCTGATAAAGAAGTTTTGGAGAGGTGGCAGAGTGGTCGATTGCGGCGGTCTTGAAAACCGTTGTACTGCGAGGTACCCGGGGTTCGAATCCCTGTCTCTCCGCAACAAACGCTGAAAATCAGCAGATTGCAAA
>JAFABG010000021.1 GCA_023426145.1 Bacteroidota bacterium
TGACTGGCGGGGCTTCTTTGTTTTTACCCCCTCTTGCATGCAACTGTAGGGTCTGCAAGAAATGCTAAGCAGCAAGTATGATCCGATACACACCGATCTGAGTGAATCGGGATGTGAAAGTAGGAAGGCCCAAAAAGAAACCTATAATAGCTATTAAAAAAGTGAATATTTACTGATAATTTGTATGTTATGAGGAGAATTATTCGTATCTTTGTCGCCCGAATTGTAATCTAACGATTTAAAAAACAGAGAAGCTTTGGGTAAATTTGATAAGTACAAAATAGATTTGAAAGGTATGCAAGCAGACTCTGCTAAGTATGAGTTTGTTTTGGATAACCTTTATTTCGCCCATATTGATGGTCCTGATGTTCAGAAAGGGAAAGTTAATGTAACTTTGACTGTTAAAAGAACCTCTGGTGCTTTCGAATTGAGCTTTCAGACAGATGGTGTGGTATGGGTACCATGTGACCGTTGTCTAGATGATATGGAACTTCAAATCAGTTCATCTGATAAACTGATGGTGAAATTCGGACATGAATATGCTGAGGAAGGGGATAATCTCATTATAATTCCTGAGGAAGAGGGTGAGATTAACGTTGCTTGGTTCATGTATGAGTTTATTGCACTCTCTATACCAATGAAGCATGTACATGCACCTGGGAAGTGTAATAAAGCTGTTACTAGTAAATTGAGTAAGCATCTTAAAACAGATGCTAACGATGATAACGATGAAGTCTTTGACGCTGGAGGAGATGATATCGTAGAAGAGGAAGAAATGGAGGAACAAATTGATCCTCGATGGAATGAATTAAAAAAAATATTAGATAATAATTAAAGTTTTAAGAAAATGGCACATCCTAAGAGAAGACAATCAAAAACAAGAACTGCAAAGAGAAGAACTCATGATAAGGCAGTAGCTCCAACATTGGCTATTTGTCCGAATTGCGGAGAATGGCATGTTTATCACACTGTATGCGGTGCATGCGGTTACTATAGAGGTAAGCTTGCTATTGAAAAAGAAGCAGCTGTATAATTAGTACAGTATACTCAAGACAGCCAGAGGGAAAAGCTCTCCGGCTGCTTTAGGTATTATAGTATTACTAATTTAAAATAGGTTTGATGGAAAAAATAAATGCAGTGATCACAGGGGTCGGCGGATATGTACCCGATTATATCTTGACTAACGAAGAGATATCAAAAATGGTAGATACCAATGATGAATGGATTATGACTCGTATCGGAGTAAAAGAAAGACATATTCTGAATGAGGAAGGATTGGGAAGTTCTTATATGGCGCGTAAAGCTGCCAAGCAATTGATGAAGAATACTGGTGCTGATCCCGACGATATTGATTTAGTTATTGTTGCTACTACTACTCCTGATTATCACTTCCCTTCTACCGCTTCTATTCTTTGCGATAAACTTGGACTGAAGAATGCGTTTGCTTTTGATTTGCAGGCTGCTTGTAGTGGTTTTCTCTATTTAATGGAGACTGCTGCGAATTTCATCCGTTCGGGAAGATATAAAAAAATAATCATTGTCGGTGCTGATAAGATGTCGTCAATGGTAGACTATACAGATCGTGCTACATGTCCTATTTTTGGTGATGGCGCAGCTGCCTTTATGGTTGAGCCAACTTTTGAAGATTATGGTATTATGGATTCGATCTTGAGAACGGATGGTAAAGGCTTACCTTTTCTTCATATGAAAGCAGGTGGTTCTGTTTGCCCGCCGTCTTATTTTACTGTAGACAATAAAATGCATTACCTTCATCAAGAAGGTAGAACTGTATTTAAATACGCTGTTTCTAGCATGTCTGATGTATCTGCTGCTATTGCAGAGAAGAATAATTTGTCTAAAGATAATATAGATTGGATTGTTCCTCATCAAGCAAATGTGCGTATCATTGAAGCTGTAGCTCATCGTATGGAGGTTTCAATGGACAAAGTTCTTGTTAACATACAACACTATGGTAATACTAGTGCTGCTACGCTTCCTTTGTGTATTTGGGATTATGAGCACAAACTTAAAAAAGGTGATAATATCATTTTTACTGCGTTTGGTGCTGGTTTCACTTGGGGTGCAATGTACGTTAAATGGGGCTATGATGGTAAGAAAGAGTCATAACGTAAGTTACTGAACGATAATATAGAAAACGCATCCTATTTCGATTCGATGCGTTTTTTTGTCTCAACCAATAAAATATAGAGAATGCATAAAGCCGGTTTTGTTAATATTGTAGGAAATCCAAATGTCGGAAAATCGACATTGATGAATGCTTTGGTAGGAGAACGAGTTTCAATTGCCACTTTTAAAGCGCAGACTACTCGTCATCGTATTATGGGGATCTATAATACGGATGATATGCAGATTGTTTTTTCTGATACGCCTGGGGTGTTGAAGCCTAACTACAAGTTACAGGAATCGATGCTTAATTTTTCTACTTCTGCATTGTCAGATGCAGATGTATTACTTTATGTGACAGATGTGGTTGAGACACCAGATAAAAATAATGAGTTTATGGGAAAGGTGCGCCAAATGGAGGTACCTATCTTATTATTAATAAACAAAATTGACCTGACTGATCAGGAAGGTTTAGTTAAACTGGTTGAAGAGTGGAAAGAGTTACTTCCACAGGCTGAAATTATTCCTATTTCAGCGGCGAATAAGTTTAATGTGGCCTATCTTATGAAACGTATACAAGAACTTTTGCCTGACTCTCCTCCTTATTTTGGTAAAGAACAGTGGACGGATAAGCCTGCTCGTTTCTTTGTAAATGAAATTATTCGCGAAAAAATTCTTTTATATTATGATAAAGAGATTCCTTACTCGGTAGAAGTTGTAGTCGAAGAATTTAAGGAGGAAGAAAAGAAAATTCATATCAGGGCATTGATTTATGTAGAGCGTGATTCGCAAAAGGGAATTATTATCGGTAAGCAGGGAAAAGCATTGAAGAAAGTTGCTACCGAAGCTCGTCGAGAATTGGAACGTTTCTTTGGAAAAACTATTTTCCTAGAAACTTATGTAAAAGTTGATAAGGATTGGCGTAGTTCAGATAAAGAATTACGAAATTTTGGTTATCAGTTAGATTAAAAAGTATTCATGCGACTGTGATAGTCGTAAAAAAACAAGGTATTGAACTATGAATAATTTAGTTGCAATTGTAGGACGTCCGAATGTGGGCAAGTCTACCTTATTTAACCGCCTGACTAAAACTCGTCAGGCCATTGTGAACGAAGAAGCTGGTACTACTCGTGACAGACAGTATGGAAAGTCCGAGTGGCTTGGACGTGAATTTTCCGTGGTGGATACTGGCGGATGGGTTGTTAACTCCGATGATATTTTTGAAGAAGAAATCCGGAAACAAGTAATATTGGCCGTTGATGAAGCGGATGTTATTTTGTTTGTTGTGGATGTGATGAATGGAGTAACTGATTTGGATATGCAAGTAGCAACGATATTAAGGCGTGCTAATAGCCCCGTTATTATGGTTGCTAATAAAACAGATAATAATGAATTGCAATACAATGCTCCTGAATTCTATAAACTAGGGTTGGGTGATCCATATTGTGTATCTGCTGTTACCGGAAGTGGTACTGGTGATTTGATGGATTTAATTGTTAGTAAATTCAGTAAAGAGACTTCTGAAATCTTGGATGATGATATTCCTAGATTTGCAGTTGTAGGACGTCCAAATGCGGGTAAATCTTCTATTGTTAATGCTTTCATAGGCGAAGACCGTAATATTGTAACAGAAATAGCTGGTACTACGCGTGACTCTATTTACACACGGTATAATAAATTTGGATTTGACTTTTATTTGGTAGATACAGCTGGTATTCGTAAAAAGAATAAGGTAAACGAAGATTTGGAATATTATTCAGTTATTCGATCTATCCGTTCGATTGAAAATTCAGATGTATGCATTCTGATGCTTGATGCTACTAGAGGTGTTGAGAGTCAAGATCTGAATATTTTATCTTTGATTCAGAAAAATCAAAAGGGCTTAGTAGTTGTCATTAATAAGTGGGATTTGATTGAAGATAAGACTGCGAAAATGATGAAAGAATTTGAAGCGACTATTCGTTCTCGTTTTGCTCCTTTTGTTGATTTTCCTATTATCTTTGCATCTGCATTAACCAAACAACGTATACTCAAAGTGCTTGAGGAATCTCGTCTGGTTTATGAAAATCGTACAACAAAGATACCTACCGCTCGTTTAAATGAAGAGATGCTTCCGCTTATTGAAGCTTATCCACCTCCATCAAATAAAGGTAAGTATATTAAGATTAAGTATATAACTCAATTGCCTAATACTCAGGTTCCTTCATTTGTTTATTTTGCCAATCTACCACAATATGTGAAAGAACCCTATAAGCGTTTTCTTGAAAATAAGATGCGTGAAAAGTGGAATCTTACAGGTACACCTATAAATATCTATATCCGTCAGAAATAAGATATTAACGATTAAACAAGTTCGCCCGGTAAAAGACTTTTTCCGGGCGAATTTTATTAGAATTAAATCGATGAGTCGTTTGAAATGAAACGGTGCTATTGAATACTATTCATTGTTGCTTAGTTGGAAGTCCTTACGTCGTAACACAAAGCTGTTACTTAAATACTTCTCACGTACAATTTTATTTTCGGCGAGCTCTTCTGGTGTACCTTGAAATAAAATTTTGCCTTCAAATAGCAAATATGCTCGATCTGTAATGCTTAAAGTTTCTTGAACATTGTGGTCGGTAATCAGAATACCTATATTTTTATCTTTGAGTTTCCATACAATCTGCTGAATATCTTCTACTGCAATAGGATCTACACCGGCAAATGGTTCATCTAGCATGATGAATTTGGGGTCAATCGCTAGGCAGCGTGCGATTTCTGTACGACGACGTTCACCTCCAGATAGTTGATTCCCTTTGTTCTTGCGTACCTTTTGAAGGCGAAACTCAGCGATAAGACTTTCAAGCTTTTCTTTCTGATACTCTTTGGGTTTATTAGTCATTTCAAGTACAGCAGCTATATTGTCCTCTACGCTCATTTGGCGAAACACAGAAGCTTCTTGTGCAAGATAGCCAATGCCATTCTGCGCTCGTTTATATACAGGGTATTTTGTGATTTCAAGATCGTTAAGAAAGATTCTCCCTTCATTAGGTGTAATTAGCCCTACCGTCATGTAGAAGGAAGTTGTCTTACCAGCCCCATTGGGTCCTAATAAGCCTACAATTTCACCTTGTTTCACATCGATGGAAACATGGCTTACAACGGTTCGTTTTCCGTATTTTTTTACCAAGTCTTCTGTGCGAAGTACCATCTTGCTATCTTCCATATTCTAGTTATTTTGCGGCAAATGTAGTAAAAATAAGCTGAAATAATGTACATTTGCAGACAAATAGTGTGAGTTATGATAAAAGCATTGAGAACTGTTGGACGCTATATCATGCTAATGGGACGTACTTTTTCACGGCCCGAACGCATGCGTATGTTTTTCCGACAATACCTTAACGAGATGGAACAGTTGGGCGTAAACTCCATCGGAATTGTGTTATTGATTTCGCTTTTTATTGGAGCGGTAATTACTATTCAGATTAAGCTGAATATTGAAAGTCCATGGATGCCTCGCTGGACTGTGGGGTATGTAACACGTGAAATTATGTTACTCGAATTTTCTTCTTCTATAATGTGTTTGATTTTAGCAGGGAAAGTTGGTTCTAATATTGCTTCAGAATTGGGAACAATGAGGGTGACACAGCAGATTGATGCACTAGAAATTATGGGAATCAATTCGGCTAATTATTTGATTTTGCCTAAAATAACGGCAATGGTAACGGTCATTCCTATATTAGTTACATTTAGTATATTTGCTGGAATCATTGGTGCTTTCTGTACTTGTTGGTTCGCAGGGGTGATGAATGCTGTTGATTTAGAGTATGGATTGCAGTATATGTTTGTTGAATGGTTTATTTGGGCAGGTATTATTAAATCTCTTTTTTTCGCCTTTATCATTGCAAGTGTTTCTGCTTTCTTTGGTTATACGGTTGATGGAGGGTCTATTGCTGTGGGTAAAGCATCTACAGATGCAGTGGTGAGTAGTAGTGTATTAATATTGTTTGCAGATTTAGTGTTAACAAAACTTTTAATGGGATGATTGATATTAAGGGACTTTATAAATCTTTTGAGGATAAAACCGTATTGAGCGATATCAATTCGACTTTTGAGAATGGAAAGACTAATTTGATTATTGGGCAAAGTGGGTCTGGTAAAACCGTATTGATGAAATGTATTGTGGGGTTACTAACTCCTGAAAAAGGGGAGGTTTTATATGATGGGCGTAACCTCGTTCTGATGGAGAAGAAAGAGAAAAAAATGCTCCGTAAGGAAATGGGGATGATTTTTCAGAGTGCGGCCCTTTTTGATTCTTTGTCTGTGTTGGATAATGTGATGTTTCCATTAAATATGTTTAGTAATGACACCTTGCGTGACCGAACTAGGCGTGCGATGTTTTGCTTGGAACGTGTGAATTTGAATGAGGCAAGAAATAAATATCCTGGTGAAATTAGTGGAGGAATGCAGAAACGTGTGGCCATTGCCCGTGCTATCGCTTTAAATCCTCAGTATTTATTTTGCGATGAGCCTAATTCTGGGCTTGATCCAAAAACGTCATTAGTGATTGATGATTTGATTCATGATATTACTCGGGAGTATAATATGACCACTATAATTAATACCCACGATATGAATTCAGTACTTGGAATAGGTGAAAAGGTGATTTATATTTATGAAGGGCATAAAGAGTGGGAAGGTACTAAAAATGATATATTTACATCTACTAACGAACGCTTAAATAATTTTATTTTTGCTTCGGACTTGCTGCGTAAGGTGAAAGATGTTGAGATCCAAAATAGAGAAGGGTAGTATAATTCTCGGGCATAAAAAAACTTCTGTCATCATGTGGCAGAAGTTACTTTTCTTCTAAGCTATGTTAGCGTCGGCAATTAAGCTCTTGGTCTAGCTTCCTTAACTACCATTGTACGGCCCATGTATTCAGCTCCGTTCAATTCAGCGATTGCTTTAGCAGCTGCAGCATCGTCTTCCATTTCAATGAAAGCGAATCCTTTTGATTTACCGGTTTCACGGTCCATAACTACTTTAACTGATGATACTGCTCCATAATCTTCCATTACTTGTTGCAGATCTCCTTCCTTAACACGGTAGTTAAGGTTTCCAACATAAATGTTCATAATGAGAATGATAAAAAAATAAATAAATAAATAAAACTCTCTGGATAGATGGGGCAATAATAAAAGGATTAAAACGACAGAGAGTTTACAAATATGTCTTGTGACAGAAGTAAAAACCTTGTAATTAAATCAAGAAACTAATTGTTCATCAATCCGCAACAAAGAAAAGAATAATTTTTGGATTGACCACATTTTTCTTACTTTTATTTACGGATAGTAAGGAAAAAAAGAAGATTATGTAATTAATAAACCATTTTCTTTCATATAATTGTCATCTGGATATTCTATAATAGATGCGAAATAATTCTGCAATGTCTTTTGAAAATTGAAAGATTAGCGCTAATTTTGCACCCTCGTTTGAGTTAGAACAAAGTATAAATCAAATAAATAATTGTCAGAATGAACGTTTCATTACAAAACATTGACAAAGTAAGCGCGCTGCTTACTGTAAAGCTTGAGAAAGCTGACTATCAGGAAAAAGTAGATAAATCATTGAAATCGTTCCGTCAAAAGGCACAGATGCCAGGATTCCGTACAGGAATGGTTCCAATGAGCCTTGTGAAAAAAATGTATGGAAAATCAGTGATTGCTGAAGAAGTAAACAAGGCGTTGCAAGAGGCTGTCTACAACTATATTAAAGATAATAAGGTGAACATGTTGGGCGAACCGTTGCCTAATGAAGAAAAGCAGCAGGTTATCGATTTCGATACCATGGACGAATTCGAATTTGTATTTGATATCGCTGTGGCTCCTGAATTCAAAGCGGAAGTTGATGCAAAAGATAAAGTAGATTACTATTCTATTGAAGTATCAGAAGACATGATTGAAAATCAGGTGAAAATGTATACTCAGCGCACTGGAAAATATGACCAAGTAGATGTTTATGAAGATAACGACATGCTGAAAGGTTTATTGGCTCAGTTGGATGAGGAAGGAAATACTAAAGAAGGTGGCATTCAGGTTGAAGGTGCTGTTTTGATGCCTTCATACATGAAAAACGATGATCAGAAAGCCATTTTTGCTAATGCAAAGGTTAATGATGTGTTGGTTTTCAATCCGAACGAGGCTTATGATGGACATGAGACTGAACTTGGTTCTTTGTTGAAGATTGATAAGGAAATTGCTAAGGATGTGAAGTCTAACTTTAGTTTCCAAGTGGAAGAAATTACTCGTTTTGTACCGGGGGAACTGACTCAAGAAGTTTTTGATCAAGCTTTTGGAGAAGGCGTTGTTAAAACAGAAGAAGAATTCCGCGCTAAAATTAAAGAGGAAATCTCAGGAAGATTTGTTGCCGATAGCGATTATAAATTCCTTATTGATGTTCGTAAATTGATGATGGAAAAAGTAGGTCAACTTGAATTCCCTGATGCATTGTTGAAGCGCATTATGTTGCTAAACAATGAGGAAAAAGGCGAAGAGTATGTAGCTGAAAACTATGAAAAGAGCATCGAAGAATTGAGCTGGCATCTGATTAAAGAGCAATTGGTTGAAGCTAATGACATTAAAGTTGAACAAGACGATGTTTTGAAGATGGCTAAGGAAACAACTAAAACGCAATTTGCTCAATACGGCATGCTGTCTGTACCTGAAGATGTTCTTGATAATTATGCTCAAGAAATGTTGAAGAAGAAAGAAACTGTTAATAATTTGGTTAGCCGTGTTGTTGAAGTGAAGTTAGCTGAAGCATTAAAAGCTCAAGTTACTTTAGAGAACAAGACTGTTTCTATGGAAGAATTTAATAAGATGTTTGAATAAGCATTTTTATTAAACTGAATATAAAGTGACAGGAACACAGAGTTTTTATATAATTATAACTCTGTGTTTTTTTGTGTCTCTGTGTTCTTTTTCGTTTCTTTGCACTTGAGTTTATAACTAATTAAATAAGAAAGGAATCATAATATGGATGATTTTAGAAAATATGCAACCAAGCATCTAGGTATGAATGGTGTTGTGTTAGATGATGTTATCAAATCGCAGGCAGGATATTTAAATCCCTATATTCTCGAAGAGAGGCAACTAAATGTTACTCAGCTTGATGTATTCTCTCGCCTTATGATGGATCGTATTATTTTTCTTGGTACACAAGTTGACGATTATACCGCGAATACACTTCAGGCACAGTTGCTTTACCTAGATTCTGTTGATCCAGGTAAGGATATATCAATTTATATCAATTCTCCAGGGGGGAGTGTCTATGCTGGATTAGGTATATATGATACTATGCAATTTATTTCCAGTGATGTGGCTACTATTTGTACAGGTATGGCTGCATCTATGGCAGCTGTATTGTTAGTGGCTGGTGCAGATGGTAAACGCTCTGCTTTACCCCACTCTAGAGTGATGATTCATCAACCTATGGGGGGTGCACAAGGCCAAGCTTCTGATATTGAGATTACTGCTCGTGAAATTCAAAAGTTGAAAAAGGAACTTTATACGATTATTGCCGATCATTCGCACACTGACTTTGATAAGGTTTGGGCAGATTCGGACCGTGATTATTGGATGACTGCTCAGGAAGCCAAGGAATACGGAATGATTGACGAAGTTTTGATTAAAAAATAAAGATGGCTGATTCAAAAACAAAGAAAAAGTGTAGCTTTTGCGGACGGTCGGAAAATGAGGTAGGATTCTTGATTACAGGAATGAACGGCTATATTTGTGATAGCTGTGCCACCCAAGCTTACGAGATAACTCAAGAGGCGTTGGGTGGACATAAAGATAATTCGGAGTCTGCTAAACTAAGTTTAAAAGAACTACCCAAACCGCTTGATATTAAGAAATTCCTTGATCAGTATGTGATTGGGCAGGATGACGCGAAGCGCTTCCTTTCTGTATCTGTGTATAATCATTATAAACGTCTTTTGCAGAAAGATAGCGGTGATGATGTGGAGATTGAAAAATCCAATATTGTTATGGTGGGCAGTACTGGAACAGGGAAAACTTTGTTAGCACGTACGATCGCCAAATTGTTGCATGTCCCATTTACAATTGTGGATGCAACAGTTTTAACTGAAGCGGGGTATGTAGGTGAAGATATTGAAAGCATTTTGACCCGTTTATTGCAAGTGGCCGACTATAATGTTCCTAAAGCAGAACAAGGGATAGTATTTATTGATGAAATCGATAAAATAGCTCGTAAGGGCGATAACCCTTCTATTACTCGAGATGTGAGTGGAGAAGGTGTACAGCAAGGATTATTGAAATTGCTTGAGGGGTCGATAGTGAATGTTCCTCCTCAAGGAGGTAGAAAACACCCTGATCAAAAGATGATTCCGGTGAATACTAAAAATATTCTTTTTATTTGTGGAGGCGCATTTGATGGGATTGAGAAGAAAATTGCTCAACGATTGAATACACATGTTGTGGGTTATACAGCCTCTCAGCGGACGGCTGTGATTGACAAGAATAACATGATGCAATATATTGCTCCTCAGGATCTGAAGTCATTTGGATTGATTCCCGAAATTATAGGTCGTCTTCCGGTACTGACTTATTTGAATCCTTTGGATCGTAGTGCGCTTCGCGCTATTCTTACTGAGCCCAAAAATTCTATTATTAAGCAATATGTTAAGCTATTCGAAATGGATAGTATACAGCTCACATTTGATGATGCTGTTTATGAATATATAGTTGATAAGGCTGTAGAATATAAGTTAGGTGCTCGTGGATTACGCTCTATAGTGGAAACTATAATGATGGATGTGATGTTTGAAATTCCGTCTGAAAGTAAAGAAGAATATAGAGTTACGCTTGAATATGCTAAGCAACAACTTGAAAAAACTAATTTAGCACGATTGCAAACTGCTTAAAATCAATGACTAAATCTGTTTAGAATGGCTGTTTCTGTTTTTTTCTTGAAAATATTAGTCGTGTTTTGCTTGATAATTACGAAGTTGTTTATAACTTTGTTTGACTCTCTTGGAAAAAAAGAGTTTTATTTAAAGTTGAACTATGAACTGAATAAAACAACCTAAGTTAAGATGGCAAGGAAGATTAATTTAACAGATGAACTGAAAAAGTGTTTTGGATTTGATAAGTTCAAGGGAAATCAAGAAGCAATTATTCAAAATTTGCTTAATGGAAAAGATACCTTTGTATTAATGCCCACGGGTGGTGGGAAATCATTATGCTATCAGTTACCATCGCTCTTAATGGAAGGTACCGCAATCGTAATCTCTCCGCTCATTGCTTTGATGAAGAATCAAGTGGATGCTATGCGTAGTTTTAGCGAAGAGGACGGCATTGCTCATTTCATTAATTCTTCCTTAAATAAAGGAGCCATAGATCAAGTAAAAGCTGATATTCTTGCGGGAAAAACAAAACTGTTATACGTAGCACCTGAGTCTTTGACTAAGGATGAGAATGTGGAATTTTTGCGTACTGTTAAAATCTCATTTTATGCGGTTGACGAGGCTCATTGTATATCTGAATGGGGACATGATTTCCGTCCAGAATATCGGCGTATTCGTCCTATAGTGAATGAGATTGGAAAGGCTCCTTTGATAGCGCTCACTGCTACGGCAACTCCGAAAGTGCAACATGATATCCAGAAAAATCTGGGGATGGTGGATGCTCAAGTATTCAAGTCTTCGTTTAACCGTCCGAATCTTTATTATGAGGTTCGTGCTAAAACAAATAATATTGATAAGGATATTATCAAATTCATTAAGAATAACTCTGAGAAATCAGGCATTATATATTGTTTAAGCAGGAAAAAGGTAGAAGAATTGGCTGAGATTCTTCAGGCAAATGGAATTGATGCACGTCCTTACCATGCTGGTATGGATTCCCAAACAAGGACGAAAAATCAGGATGATTTTTTGATGGAAAAAGTGGAGGTCATTGTGGCAACCATTGCTTTTGGGATGGGTATTGATAAACCGGATGTAAGATTTGTTATTCACTATGATATCCCTAAAAGTCTTGAGGGATATTATCAAGAAACTGGACGTGCTGGAAGAGACGGTGGCGAAGGTCAATGTATAACTTTTTATACGAATAAAGACTTGCAAAAATTGGAGAAATTTATGCAAGGAAAGCCTGTGGCAGAACAGGAAATTGGTAAGCAACTTCTGTTAGAAACGGCTGCTTACGCTGAATCTTCCGTGTGCCGGCGCAAAACGTTGCTACACTATTTTGGTGAAGAATACACGGAGGAGAATTGTGGAAATTGTGACAACTGTTTAAACCCTAAAAAACAAGTGGAGGCTCAAGAGTTATTATGTACCGTGGTTGAAGCGATTATCGCGGTGAAGGAAAATTTTAAAGCAGATTATATCATCGACATACTACAAGGTCGTGAAACGACTGAAGTGCAAGCTCATTTACACGAAGATCTGGAAGTTTTTGGCTCAGGAATGGGTGAGGAAGATAAAATTTGGAATGCTGTGATTCGGCAAGCTCTCATTGGAGGGTATTTGAGTAAAGATGTAGAGAACTACGGTCTTCTGAAAGTAACGGATGAGGGACATAAGTTCCTTAAAAAACCTAAGTCATTTAAGATTACTGAGGATAATGATTTTGAAGAGGTCGAAGAAGAAGCTCCTGCTCGTGGCGGTGGTTCTTGTGCTGTAGATCCAGCTCTTTATTCTATGTTAAAGGATCTACGTAAGAAACTATCTAAGAAATTGGAAGTCCCTCCTTATGTTATTTTTCAAGATCCGTCTTTAGAAGCCATGGCTACGATTTATCCAGTAACTTTGGATGAATTGCAAAACATACCAGGTGTTGGTGCTGGTAAAGCTAAACGTTATGGCGAAGAATTTTGCAAATTGATTAAGCGCCATTGCGAAGAGAACGAGATTGAAAGACCTGAGGATTTGCGTGTACGCACTGTGGCCAATAAGTCAAAAATGAAAGTGGCCATCATTCAGTCTATAGATCGTAAGGTTGCGTTAGATGATATTGCGCTTTCTAAAGGGATTGAGTTTGGTGAGTTGCTGGATGAGGTTGAAGCTATAGTTTACTCTGGTACTAAACTAAATATTGATTATTTCCTTGAAGAGATCATGGATGAAGATCATATGCTTGATATCTATGATTATTTTAAAGAGTCCACAACGGATAAAATTGATGATGCTCTTGATGAACTAGGTGAAGAATTTACTGAAGAGGAAGTTCGCTTGGTACGTATCAAGTTCATTTCTGAAATGGCTAATTAAAAAAGCGAAAAAAATAGGCGTGCAAATATGCTGTTCTGAATAAAAACCGTATATTTGCACGCAATAATTTTTAAACGCATAATCCTATGTCATTTATTGCTGATAAGATTGTAATGGATGGATTAACTTACGACGATGTATTGTTGATCCCTGCTTATTCTGAAGTTTTACCGCGCACTGTCGAGCTCTCGACAAAGTTTTCTAAAAACATTGAGTTAAAAATCCCTTTTGTAACAGCAGCTATGGATACGGTTACTGAAGCTAAAATGGCTATAGCTATAGCTCGTGAGGGTGGTATTGGTGTGATTCACAAGAATATGTCTATTGAAGAACAAGCAAGACAAGTTGCTATTGTGAAGCGTGCAGAGAATGGGATGATTTATGATCCTGTTACGATTAAAAGAGGATCTACAGTTAGTGATGCTTTAGGAATTATGGCTGAGTATAAGATTGGAGGTATTCCTGTTGTAGATGATGAAGGTTATCTTGTAGGAATAGTCACTAATCGTGATTTGCGTTTTGAGAAAGAGATGGCTAAACGCATTGATTTAGTCATGACGCCGAAAGAGAAATTGGTCACAACTAATCAATCTACAGATTTGGAATCTGCTGCGCAGATTCTTCAAGAACATAAGATCGAAAAATTACCTATCGTTGGTAAAGATGGTAAATTAATAGGTCTTGTTACTTATAAAGATATAACAAAGGCTAAAGATAAACCGATGGCATGTAAGGATACCAAAGGACGTTTGCGTGTAGCGGCAGGTGTTGGTGTTACTGTTGATACCTTAGATCGTATGCAAGCATTAGTTGATGCTGGTGCAGATGCTATTGTTATTGATACTGCTCATGGACATTCTAAGTATGTTATTGAAAAGTTGAAAGAAGCTAAAAAGCGTTTCCCAAGTATTGATATTGTTGTTGGTAATATTGCTACTGGAGAAGCTGCTAAAGCACTAGCTGAAGCTGGAGCTGATGCAGTTAAAGTTGGCATAGGCCCTGGCTCTATCTGTACAACTCGTGTTGTGGCTGGTGTAGGTGTTCCTCAGTTGTCTGCTATATATGAGGTTGCCAAAGCTTTAAAGGGAACTGGAGTTCCTTTAATTGCGGATGGTGGTTTGCGTTATTCAGGTGATGTTGTAAAAGCTTTGGCGGCTGGAGGATATTGTGTTATGATAGGATCTTTAGTGGCTGGAACAGAAGAATCTCCAGGTGATACTATTATTTTTAACGGACGTAAATTTAAGTCCTATCGTGGAATGGGTTCACTAGAAGCTATGGAGAATGGTTCTAAGGACCGTTATTTTCAAAGTGGAACTGTAGATGTAAAGAAACTAGTTCCAGAAGGTATCGCTGCCCGTGTTCCCTATAAAGGCACCCTTTATGAAGTTATTTATCAGTTGACTGGTGGTTTACGTGCAGGTATGGGATATTGTGGTGCAGCTGATATAGAACAACTTCATTTTGCGAAATTCACTCGTATCACAAATGCAGGTGTGATGGAAAGTCATCCTCATGATGTGACTATAACTAGTGAATCTCCTAATTACAGCCGTCCAGAATAATTTATAAAGAAGGTTAATGATTAACGGTGAATAGTGAACAAGCTTATCGCATTTGTTCGTTGTTCACCGTTTCTTTTTTAAAAGAAATTTATCAATGAAAAAGAATCTACTTATAGGATGTCTATGCTTCCTTTGTCTGTTTGTGTCTGCTCAAAGTGATCCTGTAATAATGAGGATTAATGGGAAGCAAATCTCTCGTTCTGAGTTTGAATTCTTTTATCGTCATTCTATTGTTGATAAATCATCGGATCTATCTCCGAATCAATATGCAGAGTCTTTTATTCAACTTAAATTACAAGTTGGAGCTGCTAAGGAAGCAGGGTTAGATACAACTAGGTTATTTAAAAATCGACAAGAAATTTATTATCGGCAATTATTAAGCTCTTATTTAGTTGATTCTCAAACTGTCGATTATTCTAAGGATCTGTTATATGCTAAAGATAAAGAGCCTATGGATTCTGGACGTGTAAAAGTAGTACAGATTTTCAAACGTCTACCTCAGGTAATAACCAAGCGGCATTTGGCTGAGGAAAAGGAGTTGATGGATTCCATTTATTTAGCAATAAAAGATAGATCTGATAGTGATTTTATACAATTAGTTAGAAGTGTTTCGGATGATAAAGAGACTAGGTGGATCGAAAAGTTGCAAACGACTCCAGAATTTGAAGAAGTAGCCTTTTCTTTGCATAAAGGTGAAACATCTCAACCTTTTTTCACCTCCGAGGGGTTACATATTTTGAGGGTGATTAATCAGAGGCAAATTGTTAAGACTAAGTTTACCAATGGTTCTGCCTGCCCGTATATAGTGCAACATGGTCAGTCTGCAGGTGTCAACGCTATGGTGGAAAGATTAAAAAAAGAATATCATTATACAGCAAATATAAGCAGCATAGATGAACTCTTACAAAATGGGGCTACAGCAAAAGAATTGTTTACGATTAATGGTGTAGCTTATACTGGTGAAATGTTCAAGAACTATGCTTCATCTCATCCCCAGAATGTGAAAAAACAGTTAAATGGGTTTGTTAATAAATCATTGCTTGATTATGCTAGTCAGCATATCGGCAATAAAAAACCGGAATTTGCCTATTTAGTGCAGATGCATGGTGAAAGTTATCTAGCCGAACTTGCAATGAAGCTTAATGTAGATTATCAAGCTATGACTGATAAGATTGGATTAGCTACCTACTTTAAGTTGCATTCATCAGATTATCGTTGGGATACTCCACGATATAAAGGGATTATTCTACATTCTGTAGATAAAAAAACATCTAAACGTGCTAAAAAGCTGATAAAAAAAATGCGTAAGAAAAAAACTTATGGTGAGTTAAAGGACTTACTATTGGCGAATTTCAATCATTCGGGGAAAGAAATGATTAAGATTGAACAAGGTGTTTTTGCTTACGGAGAGAATCAATTTGTCGATAAATTGGTTTTTAAAAAAGGTGATTTTATACCTCTAGTGTCCTATCCATTTACTGTCACTATTGGGGGGAAACTGAAGGGGCCGGAGGACTATATGGAAGTTCTAGACCAAGTTAGAATAGATTACCGAAGTTATCTTAGTGCTTATTGGATGCAGGAATTACGCGATAAAGCCAAGGTTGAAATTAAACAAGAGGTTTTAAAAACAGTTAATAATAACTGATGTAACCGATTATTCACTATCTTCGTAACTTAAATATGTATATTCTAATTGCCAATGCGAAAATTAGTTTTCTTACTGATAATCTTATTTAGTACTGGAGCTTGCAAGCAGCAGTTCGATCATAAGGGTAAGTCTACATTGGTAGAGGTTGATGGTCATTTTCTGTATCAAGAAGATTTGGCTTCAGTATTGCCTTCAGGCTTATCAAAAGATGATAGTATTCTCTTTGCAGAGCATTACATTCGTAGTTGGGCTGAAGAAATATTGTTATACAAGAAAGCGGCTAACAATATACCTGATAATGTAGATATCGATAAATTAGTGGAGAACTACAGAAAGGCTTTGATTATGCATACTTATCAACAGGAATTAATAAACCAAAAGTTATCTAGTGAAATCCCAGAACAAGAGATTGCTGATTACTATGCTAAAAATAAAGCTTTGTTTGTGTTGGAAAATCCATTGGTAAAAGGTTTGTTTATTAAAGTTCCATTGACTGCTCCTCAGTTGAGTAATGTTAGAAGATGGTATAAAAGTGAAAAGCAAACGGCTATTGAGAATCTTGAAAAATATAGTTTGCAAAATGCCGTAAAGTATGAGTACTTTTATCATAAATGGGTGCCTTTGACTGATATATTGGATCTGATTCCGCTTAAGGTGGATTTACCAGAACAATATATAAGTAAGCATCGTCAACTTGAGTTGAAAGATTCTGTGTTTAGCTATTTCCTTAATATCTCAGATTACCGTCCTAAAGGTGCTGAGAAACCTTATGAGTTTGCTCGTAAGGAGGTTAAAGACCTGTTAGTTAATCAGAAACGGGTGGATTATATGCAACAAGTTAAAAATGATCTGTTTGAACAGGCATTAAAAAGTAGGAAGATTAAATACAATTATTAAATACAAAGAATGAAGAAGTTTGTGAACTTTAGATTTATCGTTACCCTTGTTCTGGCAGTGATTGCTAACGTGCAAATCTTTGCGCAAGACAATGTAATTGATGAAGTTGTTTGGGTAGTTGGTGACGAAGCTATATTAAAATCAGATGTAGAAGAAGCTCGTATGGATGCCTTGTATAATGGGCGTAGATTTGACGGTGATCCATATTGTGTTATCCCAGAAGAAATTGCAGTGCAAAAATTATATTTGCATCAAGCGAAGCTGGATAGTATTGAAGTGTCTGAAGCGGAGATTATTCAACGCGTAGATATGATGACCAATATGTATATTCAACAGATTGGTTCAAAGGAAAAGATGGAAGAGTACTTCAATAAAACTTCTACTCAGATTCGCGAGACATTACGTGAGAATGCACGCGATGGACTTACTGTACAAAAAATGCAACAGAAATTGGTAGGAGAAATTAAGGTCACCCCTGCAGAGGTTCGACGATACTTTAAGGATCTACCTCAGGATAGTATTCCGTATATTCCTACACAAGTAGAAGTGCAAATCATAACTTTGCAGCCTAAAATCCCTATAGCTGAGATCGAGGACGTAAAGAAACGATTGAGAGATTATACGGAGCGTGTAACCAAAGGAGAAATTGATTTTTCAACGTTAGCGCGTTTATACTCCGAAGATAAAGGATCTGCTATAAAAGGTGGTGAGTGTGGATTTATGGGACGTGGTATGATGGATCCAGCATATGCTAATGTAGCATTCAGTCTTCAGGATCCTAAAAAAGTATCTAAGATCGTAGAATCAGAATTTGGTTTTCATATTATTCAATTGATTGAAAAACGTGGTGATCGGGTGAATACACGTCATATCTTGTTACGCCCTAGAGTTTCGGACAAGGAATTAACAGAAGCTCGTGCTCGTTTGGATTCAATCGGGAATGATATAAGAGAGAATAAGTTTACTTTCGATCAAGCAGCATCCGTTATTTCTCAAGATAAAGATACTCGTAATAATCACGGTATTATGGTAAATATAAACGAACATAGCGGTATTACTACTTCTAAATTTCAAATGCAAGATTTGCCACAGGATGTAGCTAAGATTGTGGATAAAATGAATGTAGGCGAGGTGTCGAGAGCTTTTACGATGATTAATGAAAAAGATGGTAAGGAAATTTGTGCGATAGTAAAATTGAAGTCTAAAATAAGTGGACATAAGGCTACTATTTCTGAAGATTATCAGGATTTGAAGCAGATTGTGATGGATAAACGCCGTGAGGAAGTATTACATAAGTGGATTCTAAATAAACAGAAACATACATACGTGCGTATAGATCCGAACTGGCAGAAATGTGATTTTAAATATCCAGGATGGATTAAAAAAGATTGATGTTTAACAGCTTGATTTTATATGCTGATAAAAAGAAAAAAAGATAAACAACAGGACAGGCATAGGTGGCTACTTATAGGCTTTCTATGCCTGTTTGCTGTATGTATTGTAGCTCAAGTTCGACCTGGTGGTAACCAGAAGAAGAAACAGAACCTGACGGCAAAGTCTGTGCCTCAGACTAAACAAGTGAATAAGGATACGACTAAGAAGAAGGAAAGTAAGAAGACAAAAGTGTACTTGCTTCATGCTGATCAAGGAATGGCCGATAAACTTGCTCGTCCTGATGTTCAAGTCTTGATCGGTCATGTTAAATTGCGTCACGATAGTATGTATATGTATTGTGACAGTGCCTTGATCTTTGAAAAAAGTAACTCAGTTGAAGCTTTCAGTAATGTAAGGATGGAACAAGGCGATACCTTATTTATTTATGGTGATTATCTTTATTATGACGGAATAACGCAGATTGCTCAATTACGTGAAAATGTCAAGATGATTAATCGTAATACGACGCTTCTTACTGATAGCTTGAATTATGATCGTCTTTATGACTTAGGTTATTATTTTGAAGGCGGTACGTTAATGGATGAAGAAAATGTGTTAACTTCTGATTGGGGGGAGTATAGCCCAGCAACTAAGCTTTCGGTATTCAATCATGAAGTGAAACTTGTTAACCCTAAGTTTGTTTTGACCTCGGATACCTTAAAGTATAATACGTATTCTAAAGTTGCAACTATATTAGGCCCTTCTAACATTGTGAGTGACAATAATCATATTTACTCTGAGCGAGGGTTCTACAATACGTTGAGTGAACAGGCGGAGTTACTTGATCGCTCAGTGCTGACTAATCAAGGTAAAAGAATGGTTGGTGACAGCCTGTTTTATGACCGTAAAATTGGATACGGTGAAGCCTTTGATAATGTACTCATGACTGATACTGTTAATAAGAATATGCTTATTGGGGATTATTGTTTTTACAATGAGCTGACAGATTCTGCTTTCGCTACTAAACGTGCTGTTGCTGTGGATTATTCACAAGGAGATAGTTTGTTTATGCATGCAGATACGTTACAGCTTATTTCTTATAATCTCAATACGGATTCTTTGTTTCGCTTAATGAAAGCTTATCACAAAGTTCGTATGTATCGAACTGATGTGCAGGGGGTCTGTGATTCATTAGTCTATAATTCTAAAGATTCTTGCATGACTATGTATAAAGATCCGATTCTTTGGAACGAAGGGCAGCAATTACTTGGGGAAGAGATTAAGATTTACATGAATGACAGTACCATTGATTGGGCACATATTATCAATCAGGCTTTAACAGTGGAGATGAAAGATACATTGCATTATAACCAAGTGTCAGGAAAAGAAATGAAAGCTTATTTTGAGCATGGAGATATGCGAAAAGTCGAAGTGATAGGTAATGTGTTGATAGCCTTTTATCCTGAAGAGAAAGATAGCTCTATGGTAGGATTTAATTCAGCTGAAGGCAGTTTATTGCATCTTTTTTTGAAGGATCGTAAGATGGAGAAAGCTATGCTGATAGGGAAGTCTAATGGTGTTATGTACCCTATGGATCAGATTCCTTCTGATAAGTTACGTCTGCCTACTTTTTCTTGGTTTGATTATGTTCGTCCTTTGAATAAAGATGATATTTTTATCTGGAGAGGGAAAAAAGAGGCTGATGTTCTGAAACCAACAACTGATAGAAGACCAAAGACAGATAAGAGAAACTTAATAAATATGAAGTAATATGGGAATGTTTTTCAACTCGATGAGGAAACCTCGTGGCTTCAATCATCAGTACATTTATGTAGATGAACGCAAGGAGAAGCTTGCAAAAATGGAAGAAAGAGCCAAACGTGAATTGGGGATGCTTCCAGAAAAAGAATTTAACCCTGAAGATATTCGTGGTAAGTTTGTAGAAGGTACTACGCATTTAAAGAGAAGAAAGGCAAGCGGACGTAAGCCGGTTTCTTTTGGTATTATTTTGATTGTTATAGCTTTTCTCTTGTATTTTTGGCATTATTTGTCGACTGGGAGTTGGAGCTTTTAGTTGAATAATGCTGTGCATTATTTGATTTTTAATAAAGATAGAGAATATTACGATAAATCTAATAAAGCAAAGAATATTCTAATTAATAATTAGTTCTTAATTTGTGAAGTATGAGCGATATTATTCATTTGTTGCCTGATTCCGTAGCTAATCAGATTGCTGCCGGAGAAGTGATACAACGTCCGGCATCTGTTATTAAAGAGCTTGTTGAAAATGCGATAGATGCAGATGCTCAAAATATACATGTCTTAGTTACTGATGCTGGTAAAACGTGCATTCAGGTTATTGATGATGGAAAAGGAATGTCGGAGACAGATGCCCGATTATCCTTTGAGCGCCATGCTACGTCTAAAATTCGTGAAGCTTCTGATTTATTTGCTTTGCGTACCATGGGATTCCGTGGTGAAGCTTTAGCTTCTATAGCTGCCGTTGCCCAAGTTGAGCTAAGGACTCGTTTAGAGAATGAAGAATTAGGAACGAAATTAGTCATAGCTGGATCAAAAGTAGAGAGTCAAGAAGCGGTTTCCTGTTCCAAAGGAAGTAACTTTTCTGTGAAGAATTTGTTTTTTAATATACCTGCCCGCCGTAAGTTCCTTAAAGCTAATTCAACTGAGTTGAGTAATATCTTGGCAGAATTTGAACGTATAGCGTTGGTACATCCTGAAATAGCCTTTTCTCTTTATAGTAACGATGCCGAACTTTTGAGTCTGGCGATATCCCCTTTGCGTCAGCGGATTCTTACCATTTTTGGTAAGAAACTGAATCAGCAACTGTTAAGTATAGAGGTAGATACGACAATGGTTAAAATTTCCGGCTATGTAGCAAAACCAGAAACTGCGCGAAAAAAAGGGGCACATCAATATTTCTTTGTCAATGGACGCTATATGCGACATCCGTATTTTCATAGGGCTGTAATGGAGGCATACGATCAATTGATTCCTGTTGGTGAGCAAATTTCTTATTTTATTTATTTCGAGATTGATCCAGCTAATATTGATGTCAATATACATCCGACTAAGACTGAAATAAAATTTGAGAACGAACAAGCAATTTGGCAGATAGTATCAGCTACTGTGAAAGAATCTTTAGGTAAGTTTAGTGCTATACCTTCTATTGATTTTGATACAGAAGATATGCCCGATATTCCTGTATTTGAGCAGAATTTGCCTCCTTCTCCTCCGAGAGTAAGCTATAATTCAGATTTTAATCCCTTTAAGGCATCTGCGGTAGATAGTGATTGGAAGGGAACTCGTTCTAAAGGCGGATGGGAAGGTTTGTATGGTGGGCTTACTAAAGCTAGCAAAATGAATGATCCACAGCCATTAGAAATGGATTGGACAGAACCTGTTTTAGAAGAAGAGCCTTCCTCTTCCTCGGCATTCTCATCTATATCTTCTGTTTCTGCTAATATATTGCCTAATGACTCTTTAATTGAGAAGGGAAATTTGCATTTGCAATTTAAAGGGCGTTTTATTTTAACTTCCGTGAAATCAGGTCTAATGTTGATTGACCAACATCGTGCTCATGTTCGGGTACTTTTTGACCGCTATATGCTTCAGATAAAGCAAAAGCAAGGGGTTTCACAAGGGGTGCTTTTCCCCGAAATATTGCAGTTACCTTTGTCTGAATCATCTGTTTTACAAGGAATCATGGGTGAACTGTCTGCTGTCGGTTTTGATCTGAGTGATTTGGGAGGTGGAAGTTATGCAATTAATGGTGTTCCTTCGGGCATTGATGGATTAAATCCAGTAGAGTTAGTAAGGAACATGTTACATACGGCTATGGAAAAAGGGAACGATGTGAAAGAAGAAATCCAAAATATCCTAGCTTTAACATTGGCACGTACAGCAGCAATAGTCTATGGGCAAGTGTTGAATAATGAAGAGATGATTAGTCTCGTGGACAGTCTCTTTGCTTGCCCTTCACCCAATTATACACCGGACGGTAAAACGGTCTTGGCTACAATCAAGGAAGAGGATATTGAGAAATTGTTTAAGTAAAAAATTAGAGAGTTACTAATAAGCTTTGCACTGGGTGAAATGTTTAGAGGGACTTTTAATCCTACTCTCTTATTCAGAGTTAAGTCATAAATCGATATGATATAGCTTAAGTTTATTATATAATGTTTTTCTATCTATATTAAGTATCTTTGCAGCTTTGCTTTTATTATTACTTGTTTGGCGTAATGCTTCAAGAATGTGTTCTTTTTCTGTTTCTTCATTGTGCAATGCTATACTGTTAGAATTTCCTGTAGGTTCGAAAACTTCAGTATCAAGTTCGTGAAGAGTTATAAAACTGTTTTGTGCCAATAGTGTTGCTCTTTTTACCATATTTTTCATCTGGCGCAAGTTACCTGGCCAATGGTAGTTTAATAAAGCTTGTGATGAGTTTATATCAAATCCTATTAAATGCTTATTTAGTTCTTTGTTTGCTTGATCAAGGAAGAAGTTTGCAAATAATAAAATATCTTCTTTTCTATCTTTCAGGTCGGGTACACGAAGCTCAAATTCATTGATACGATGGTAAAGATCTTCGCGAAAAGTTCCTTTTTCGATGGCTTGTTCTAAGTTTTCATTAGTTGCAGCTATCAAACGTATATTAACGGATACCTCTTTTATCGATCCAACTGGACGAATCTTTCTTTCTTGGAGTGCACGGAGGAGCTGTACTTGAACTTCATAACTTAGATTTCCAACTTCATCTAAGAAAATCGTGCCACCATTAGCAGACACGAAAGCACCAATTTTATCGGTTAATGCTCCAGTAAAAGATCCTTTAACATGCCCAAAAAATTCAGAAGCTGCTAGTTCTTTCGGAATCGCCCCACAGTCAACAGCAATAAATGGCTTATCGCTTCGTTTGCTCAGTTGGTGAATGCGGTGTGCTACATACTCTTTCCCTGTTCCACTTGCACCATTGATAAGAACAGACATGTTGGTTGGTGCAACAAGACCGACATAGTTATAGAGGAGCTTGGCTGCATCGCTTTCTCCTTCTAAGTAAGAAGAAGATTGGGGAAGCTCATTGGAATCATTAGTTGGGCTCAAAGATGAGGCTTTATTTTCCAGATTTTGCTTTGACGAAGAAGTTTTAGGTGTATCTTTGGGTCGCAAAGCCTCCGATATTTTCTTAAGTAATTCTTCTGGATTGACAGGTTTAGCCACATAATCGTATGCTCCTAATTTTATAGCTTGCACAGCAGATTGAATATCAGCATAGCCAGTCATTATAATGAAGGGGATGTTAAGGCCTTTATCATTCATCCATTGCAGAAGATAAATTCCGTCATTATCGGGCAAACGCAAATCAGACAGAATGATATTTATATTCTGTTCTTCAATGAGTTTTTTTGCACGGGCAATGTTACTTACTGAAGATACTTCAAACCCTTTTTTTATTAGCCAGGTTTTTAGCATCATTCCGAAAGTTATATCGTCTTCGATAATTAATATGGATTTTATCATACTCTCTTTTCTAGCTTTTAATGCTACAAAGGTAAGAGGATTTGGTCGAAAGTCGTATATTTGCAGACTTAAATAAAATAAAAGTCTTATGAAAAAGATTACATTTATAATATTAACCCTATTATTTTGCGGGCTTACATCCTGCAAAAATGGAACAAAAAAAAGAGGAAATATGAATAGCGAAACATTTGTAAAGATTGAGACCACTGTGGGTGACATCAAGGTAAAACTGTATAATGAAACACCGAATCACCGTGATAATTTCATAAAACTAGCTGATGAAGGAGTGTACGAAGGGACGTTATTTCATCGAGTGATCAAGGATTTTATGGTTCAAGCTGGTGACCCTGATTCAAAAGATGCTCCAAAAGGAAAAATGTTAGGATCAGGTGATATGGGCTATACACTCCCTGCTGAGTTTGTCTATCCGAAATATTTTCATAAAAAAGGAGCTTTATCGGCAGCGCGTCAAGGTGATAATGTAAATCCTAATAAAGAATCGTCGAGTTGTCAATTTTACATTGTAACAGGTAAAGTCTACAACGATTCTACATTGTTAGGTATGGAGAATCACATGAATGAAAATAAAATCAATGTGATTTTTAATAAGCTTGCACAGAAGCATATGAAGGAGATTTATAAAATGCGTAAAGCTAATGATGAAGATGGTCTTTACGATTTGCAGGAAAAACTTTTTGCACAAGCCGAAACTGAGGCTTCTCAACAAGATACATTTCACTTTACAAAGGAGCAAATTCAAGCTTACACGACTATTGGAGGGGCACCTCATTTAGATGGTGAATATACTGTATTTGGGGAAGTTGTTGAAGGTTTGGATATCGTTGATAGGATTCAACAAGTTAAAACGGATCGTAACGATCGTCCTCAGGAAGATATTAAAATTACAAGTGTGAAAGTTATAGATTAGTTATATGAAAATTAACCGGCATATTCTGGATAATGGTTTGCGATTAGTGCATTCACAAGATGAAAGTACACAGATGGTGGCTATTAATATTCTGTATAATGTAGGAGCGTGTGACGAACATCCAGAACATACTGGTTTTGCTCATTTGTTTGAACATTTGATGTTTGGTGGCTCGGTAAATATCCCTGATTATGATAGGTCTTTGCAACTAGCGGGTGGTGAGAATAATGCATGGACTAACAATGATATAACTAATTATTATCTCACTGTACCACGACAGAATGTCGAAACAGGCTTTTGGCTTGAATCAGATCGAATGCTTGGTCTTGATTTTAGTGAGAGAAGTTTGGATATTCAGCGTGGAGTAGTCATGGAAGAGTTCAAACAACGTTGTTTGAATCAGCCCTATGGAGACGTGGGGCATCTTTTGCGTGCTTTAGCTTACCAAGTGCATTCTTACCAATGGCCTACTATAGGTAAAGAATTGTCACACATAGCTAATGCAACACTTGAAGATGTAAAGGATTTTTTTTATCGTTTTTATGCACCAAATAATGCGGTGTTAGCTGTGACTGGAAATATAGCTTTTGATGAAGCTATCGCATTGACAGAAAAATGGTTTGGGAACATACCTAAAAGGGATGTTGCTAAACGGAATTTAGATAAAGAGCCGGAACAGACTAATGAGAGGAGGCTAACAGTAGAGAGAAATGTACCTCTTGATGCCTTGTTTATGACTTACCACATGTGTGGACATGATCATCCAGATTATTATGCTTTTGATATCTTATCTGATTTATTAAGTAATGGGAATTCCAGTCGCTTAAATCAGCGTTTAGTCCAGCAGAATCAACTGTTTTCGAGTATTGATGCGTATATATCCGGTAGTGTGGATGCCGGGTTGTTTCATATCTCTGGGAAGCCTGTAGTTGGAGTGTCTCTTGAACAAGCTGAGGCTGCTGTGCGAGATGAGCTGATATGCTTACAACAAGAATTGGTAGGTGAAAATGAACTAGAGAAGGTTAAAAATAAATTTGAGTCTACCCAAATATTCGGTAATATGAATTATTTGAGTGTTGCAACCAATCTGGCCTGGTTTGAATTCTTAGGCAGAGCAGAAGACTTAGAAAAAGAAGTTGAGAATTATCGCTCTATCACTCCAGAAGATATAAAGCGTGTTGCTCAATCTGCTTTTCGGAAAGAAAACGGGTGTATATTGTATTATAAAAAACAACCCATCTGATTCTAATACTTTGGATATACTACTTTTCTTCCAATAGAGTTTTATTTCGATAAACTATAAAATAGAATGTGAATGCAAAGTTTTCTTCAGCTCTATAAGGAGCATTATAAAGCATTAATATCCTTAGGTTTGCCTATCGTAATTGGGCAAATAGGTATTATTGTGCTAGGTTTTGCGGATACGCTGATGATTGGGCATCATAGTACAATTGAACTTGCTGCTGCTTCTTTTGTGAATAATGTATTTACTCTAGTTATTATTTTTGGTACAGGATTTTCTTATGGTCTTACTCCTATTGTAGGAGGATTGTATGGTATGAAACAGTATACTTCTGCTGGACAAACATTGAGTAACAGTTTACTCGCCAACTTGTTGGTTTCATTTTTGCTGACAGTTGGAATGACGCTACTCTACTTTAATGTGGAAAAATTAGGGCAACCTGAAGAGCTTATTCCGTTCATCAAACCTTATTATCTAGTTTTACTCGTTTCACTAGTGTTTGTAATGCTATTTAATGGTTTCAAGCAGTTTGCCGATGGGGTGACAGCCACAAAGACTTCCATGTGGATATTACTTGGGGGAAACATTCTGAATATCGTTGGAAATTATATTCTGATTTATGGAAAGTTAGGCTTCCCTGAGATGGGCTTACTAGGAGCAGGGGTTAGTACGTTGTTCTCTCGTATAGTGATGGTTGTGGTGTTTGTTGTTGTTTTTGTACGTAGTTCTCGTTTTTTTCGTTTTAAACCGGGCTTTTTCAAGCTAGGGTGGTCAAAAAAAATATTTTATCGATTGAATTCCTTAGGATGGCCGATTGCTTTTCAGATGGGAATGGAGACCGCTTCATTTAGCTTAAGTGCAGTAATGATTGGCTGGTTAGGTACCACTGCATTGGCTTCTCACCAGATAATGCTAGTAATTTCTCAGTTTACTTTCATGATGTATTATGGTATGGGTGCTGCTGTTTCTGTTCGCGTTAGCAACTTTAATGGTCGGGGAGATACTCTCAATGTTCGTCGTTCTGCTTATGCAGGATTTCATTTGATGATATTGTTAGGAGCCATTTTATCTTCAATAGTATTCTTTTGTCGTAATAATTTAGGGGTTTGGTTTACAGATAGCTCTGATGTTGCAAACATGGTAACATCACTTATATTTCCCTTTTTATTTTATCAGTTTGGGGATGGTATGCAGATAGTCTTTGCTAACGCTTTAAGAGGAATATCAGATGTGAAATTGATGATGCTTATCGCATTTATCGCTTATTTTATCATCTCACTCCCAGTAGGCTATTTTTGTGGGTTTGTACTCAATTGGGGAATAGTTGGTGTCTGGATGGCATTCCCTTTTGGCTTGACAAGTGCTGGTCTGATGTTATGGTGGAGGTTTAATTTGAAAGCAAAACTTCCTATCTTAGTTTCGAATTAATAATTAATATCATTACTGCCATGGGGGCTTTCCGCTTTACAAAACTTAAAATAACTATCGGATATATTTTACTGCTGGCAATGCTCTTTTTTACTTTAGTGTTTGTCTATGCAAAAATGGTAGAGCTTTCTGCTGTAGACAACCAACAGAGCCTGCAAACTGATAGTTTAATCACTCTTCTTCATGAGAAAGACAATAATACGCTTGATGTACTTCGGGTATTAAGCGAAGTGAACGATAGTTTGCTCTCTGCTTCTGAAATAGAAGAAATAATAGCTGAAGATCCAGGAATAGTTCAGCAGAGAGTGCAACACCGGGTGATAACGAAACGCGATAGCTTAATTACTCCTCGCAAAAAAAGGGGATTTTTTAAGCGTCTTGCTGAGGTGTTTTCTCCTTCGAAGAAAGATTCCGCTGTTTTAGTGAATACATATATAGAGCTTGCTGTTGATACTATTTTAGAACCGATGGAGCTGAAAGATTCACTGCAACATAAAATCCGGATTGTTTCACAAAAAAAAGGTGAACAGCGGAGGAGAGCAATGCACCGTACTAGCACAAAATATCAGCGAATGAATACGCTACTGACAGCGAGAATGGATAGCTTAATAAAAGAATACGAAGAAAGTATGGTAAGGCAAGCTTGGCATGATGAAAGGCAACAGCAAGAAGTAAGAAAGCGTTCTACAAATGTAATTGGTGCAATCGCTATTGGAGCGGTTTTGCTTTCTGCACTTTTCTTGATACTGATTATGAGGGATATAAGCCGCCGAAATCGGTATAGAAAGCAACTAGAAAATGCCAATAAACGAGCTGAAGATTTACTAAGTGCTAGAGAAAAAATGATGCTTACCATTACCCATGACTTTAAGTCACCATTAGGTTCAATAATGGGTTACATCGAATTATTGTTTCAAATTAATAAAGATGAGCGTCAGCATGTTTATTTAGAGAATATGAAGAGCTCTTCTAAACACTTGTTGAAGCTAGTAAGTGACTTACTTGAGTTTCACCGTCTTGATCTTAATAAGGCTGAAATTAAGAAGATTGCTTTTGAACCGGGACATTTGTTTGAGGAGATTTGTGTGAGCTTTGAACCACAAATCGCTGCTAAAGGTTTAAATCTAAAATCTTATATCCTACCAGAATTAAGTGAGCTATACATTAGTGATCCATTGCGTATTCGCCAGATCGTGAACAATTTATTGTCTAATGCTGTAAAATTTACTAAGCAAGGGAATATTCAATTAACTGCCACTTATGAGAATTGTAGGCTTAGTATTATGGTGGAAGACACAGGAAAAGGAATGACGCCAGAAGATTTGGAACGAATTTTCCATGAATTTACGCGTTTGTCTAGTGCTCAAGGTGAAGAAGGTGTTGGTCTAGGACTGTCTATTGTTCATAAGTTAGTGCTTCTACTTGATGGTACAATAGATGTGCAAAGTACCTTAGGAAAAGGGAGTAAATTTACTGTAGTATTACCACTTTTTCCTGTTCAACAATCAATACAAAACCAAGATGATTCTATAAAAACTGGTGTAAGTAGCACATACGCGATATCGAACGAACAAGTAAATGTTGATCCAGCGATGCTGAAAAAAAAGATACTACTGATTGATGATGATAAAATTCAACTTAATCTGACTGTAGCTATGGTTCAGCAACACAACATAAATGTAACTTGTTGTGATCAATTGGATGTACTTATTGAACATTTGCGCTCCTCTACGTTTGATGTGCTATTGACTGACATTCAGATGCCTGCTATCAATGGCTTTGACCTTGTCAAACTTTTGCGAGCATCAAATATTACCCAAGCAAGAAGTATCCCAATTATTGCTGTTACTGCCCGTAGTGAGATAAATGTGGACGTTTTAAAAGCAAATGGATTTGCTGGATATTTGCATAAGCCATTTACTGTTAACGAGTTGCTTGCTGTATTGAATTTTGAAGAAAGTGTAATAGAGGATAAATCAGCGGTCAATATAGAACGTCCAATTGATAATCACGTTCTATCATTAAATTTTTCAGCGCTTACAATTTTTTCAGAAGATGATTCTGATGCTGCTAAAACTATTATCTATACATTCATTGAAGAAACCGAGAAAAGTGCTGATTTGATGCTCAAAGGCCTACTTGATGGACAAGTAGATTCTATAGCGAATATAGCCCATAAGCTTATTCCTCTGTTTACATTGATTGGCGCAGCAGAGGCAGTGCTACTATTAAAAGAGTTAGAGTTGAAACGTGGACAACTGCTTTCTGAAGAAATTAGTGAGTGTACAAAAAATGCACTTCAAAAAATTCATTTAATAATTGAAGAGGCACAGAGATATGTTTGTATGTAATGATTGATTTTGTGTCATTGTGGCTAAAGCAAGTCACATTTTGTAGTTCAAAGAAACTATTTTTCAAAGTATTTTGTTTACTTTGTATCACTCTTATTACTTACATTACAGATTCTGCATGAAACGAAAATGGATAAAATGGGTAAGTTCAATATTGCTTGCTCCTATAATACTTTTTGTAATATTGATCATTTTGCTTTACCTTCCTCCTATCCAGAATCTTTTGCGAAGGGAGGTCACTTTATATGCTTCTGAGAGAACAGGTATGCAGGTTAGTATTGACCGAATAGATCTTCGTTTCCCTTTAAACCTGCTCGTTCGAGGTGTTGAGGTAATTCAACAGCCTGACACTCTATTATCCTTAGAAAGTTTAAATGTTCGCGTACAGGTATTGCCATTGTTAAAAGGCAAACTAGAGGTTGATGCAATCACATTAAATAATGGGAAAATTAATTCGGTTAACTTGATCAATGGGATGCAGCTGAAAGGTGTATTAGGGCACTTTTTTCTTCAAAGCTACGGGGTTGATTTGCTTCAAGAATATGCAGTTGTTAATAGGGTCGAAATATTCGATACTAATCTACTTCTTACGATGAATGATAGTACATCCACTCCAAAAGACACGGCAAATGCAACTTTCGGAAATTGGAAGGTAGATCTTCATCAGCTTAGGGTGAAGAATGTATCTTTTGGGATTGAATATCCAATTGACTCCGTGAGAATGAAGACCACGATAGCTGAAGCAACTGTTAATAGCGCCAAAGTTGATCTAAGAAACAATATTTATGGACTTAATCATTTTCTCCTGTCTGGTGCTACTACTACTTATGATGCTAATATGGATCAAGCATCTGAGGGTTTTGATCCATCTCATATAGCTCTTAGAAATGTGGCTATTGAGTTAGACTCTTTATTTTATGGTGGCAGAGATGCCAATGCTGTGATTAGGGAAATAACGATGGAGGAACGTTCGGGTTTGAGTTTAACGTCGTTTACTGGAAGGTTATACGCAAACGATTCTATCATTAGTTTGCCTAATT
The DNA here is from genome assembly GCA_023426145.1 of Bacteroidota bacterium. Classification (GTDB taxonomy): domain Bacteria; phylum Bacteroidota; class Bacteroidia; order Bacteroidales; family Bacteroidaceae; genus Bacteroides. The sequence goes on from JAFABG010000021.1 coordinate 31,418, forward strand.
TGAAAATGCGAACCCCTCATTCCGAGATGAATTTTTCGGCACATACGTACTGGAAATTCATACAAAGGCCTAATACTAAAAATTTTTCTGCTAAGTTTGATGCTTATATCGGTAAAGAAGATGTAATGCTTTTTGCTGGTATGCTTCCAAAGGCTTTTAAGGAAGCCTATCCATTTCGTCCTCTAGTCATCCACTTGGCTTCTGGGGGTAATTTTGAAAAGATGGAAATTTCTCATTTGTCGGTAGATTTACCTGGAGCTTTTTCACTAAAAGGAGGGGGAACGATACAAAATTTATCTGATACTTTGAAACGCTCAGGCAGTATTGGGTTTGACATGTTAACTCAAAATCTGGACTTCTTAGCAGGGCTCAATGGGATACCCCCAAATGATTATCTAGTTGTCCCAGATAGTATGAATATTAAGATGAAGATCGGACTGAATGGCCCTTTGTATAAGGTGGGAGTAGACTTAACTGAAGGTACAGGAAGGGTGAGTGTTGGAGCTACATTAAACCATTCAACAGAAAACTATTCGGCAGATTTAATGATTGAGGATTTTCAGCTTCATCATTTTCTGCCTAAGGACTCTATTTTTGATCTATCTCTCTCTGCTAAGATTAAGGGTAGGGGATTAGATGTGATGTCTCATCATTCTTCTGCTCAATTAGATTTGTTATTAGGACAACTTCATTATGCGCGATATCATCTTACAAACGTTCATTTAGGTGTAAACCTCAATGGAGCATTACTGAAAGCCCGGTTGATAAGCGATAATATGCTATTGAAGATGAATGCTGATGGTGAATATAATCTAGCTAGCAGTCGCCCTGATGGCAAAGTGAATATAGATGTTTCATCTTTTGATTTATACAAGATTGGAGTTATACCGAAGGCAATGAAGCATCCGCTTTCATTTAATTTATCAGCGGAAGTCAGCCCTAAGAGTCTATTTATAAATCTAACTTCTGGTGATTTGAAGTTTCAATTAAGTACTCACTCCGGCATATATTCTTTAATGCACCAATCTACCCGTTTTGTAGATTTATTAGCAAAGCAGATTGATAATAAGCTGTTAGATCAGGTTGCTTTGCGTGAGGTGCTACCTGTTGCAAAACTATCTTTTTCGGCTAAACATGATAATCTATTGGCTTATTATCTTGATATGAAGAATATATCTTTTAATAATGCCTCACTTGTATTTAGTACTGCACCATATTTAGGAATCAATGGAAAGGCGGCTATTCATGCTTTAAAAGTAGATACATTACAATTAGATACTGTTTCTCTGAACATTAAGCAAGACTCTACTAGTCTGAAATTGGTAGCTGGAGTAATTAATGGACCCAAGAACCCACAATTCTCTTTTTCTACAACACTAACGGGTGAAATTCGTAATCGTGATGCTGAATTATTGGTGGAATACAAGAATGCTCAAGGAGAAACAGGGGTATTACTTGGTGTTAATGCTAGTCCATTTGCCGGTAGAGGGAACAAAGGAGGGGGATTGGTTCTTAAGCTGACTCCTGCTGAACCGATAGTTGCTTTTCGTAAATTTCATTTTAACGAGAACCATAATTGGATTTATTTGCATAACAATATGCGTGTTTATGCTAATGTTGATATGTGGGATGATGAAGGGATGGGTTTTCGTGTTCATTCAGTGCCTGAAGATTCCATCTCTTTGCAAAATATAAATGTTGAAATCCGGCGGATACGTTTGGACGAAATAACAGGTGCGTTGCCGTACTTCCCTAAAATAACAGGATTATTTTCAGCGGAAGCTCATTATATACAAACTGAAAAGAATCTTCAGCTTTCTACCGAAGCGTCTATTGAAGAGTTAACCTATGAACATCAGCGTATTGGAAATGTCACACTGGGTGCAACTTGGTTACCTGGTGAGCGCGGAAAACAATATTTGGATGCGTACCTCAATCATGACAGCCACGAAATTATGGTAGCTGATGGTAAGTTATTTCCAATGGGTAATGGTAATGATAGTATAGAAGTGAATGGCACTCTTGAACATTTTCCGCTTCACTTGGTTAACTCTTTTATTCCCAATGGACTAGTCCTTTTTTCTGGTGACGTAGATGGACAGATTAATCTGACAGGTAGTACGGAGAAGCCATTAATAAATGGAGAGCTGGTGCTTGATAGCGTGTCTGCTTTGTCGCGTCAGTATGGAGCGAACTTTTTGTTTGATGATCGCCCTGTACAGTTAAAGGATAATAGACTCGTTTTTGATAAATTTGCTATTTATACTACTGAAAAAAATCCATTTACTGTTGATGGGTATATCGACTTCCGAGATATGTCTCGTCCTATGGCTAATTTGAATCTGTTGGCAGAGAACTATACCTTATTGAATGCTAAACGTACTCGTGAAAGTTTGGTGTATGGGAAGGTCTTTGCTGATTTAAAAGCGACATTAAGAGGATCATTAGATGGATTGAATATGCGTGGTAGTATGAATCTGCTTGGTAATACAGATGTCTCGTATGTATTGACTGATTCACCTTTAACTGTGCAAGATAGACTTGGAAGTTTGGTGAGTTTTACTTCTTTTAGTGATACGACTTCGGTCATGCAACCTAAAATGCCGTCTGTTTCTTTAGGTGGCTTAGATATGATCATGATGCTTCATATAGATCCTTCTGTTCGAGTGAAAGTCGATTTGGATGCTAGCGATAACCGGATTGAATTTGAAGGTGGTGGGGATCTTTCTATGAAATATACTCCGCAAGGCGATCTATCGATGAGTGGTCGTTATACACTAAGTAGTGGGCTCATGAAATACGCTTTACCCATAATCGCAGTCAAAGAGTTTGCAATAGATAACGGTAGCTATGTTGAATGGACAGGAAAAACTATGGATCCAATGCTGAACTTCAAGGCTACAGATCGTATTCGCGCATCTGTGCCTGAGGGTGAAAATGGTGGAACACGAATGGTTAATTTCGATGTCTCTATTGTAATGAAAAATCGACTGGATAATCTATCTTTTGCTTTCGATGTTTCAGCTCCAGAAGATGCTTCTATTCAGAATGAACTGACCGCAATGGGAGCTGAAGAAAGAGGGAAGCAAGCACTTTATATTATGTTGATGAAAACATATTTAGGTACTGGACCTATTGGCGGCGGTGGCGGTGGACTGGGTAAGATAAATATGGGAACTGCATTAAATTCAGTGTTGAGTAGTCAGATTAATTCGTTAATGGGCAATCTAAAGAATGCTAGTTTTTCTGTAGGCGTTGAGGACCACGATGCGTCTGAAACGGGAGGAAAGCGTAGAGACTATAGTTTTCGTTACTCTCAAAGATTATTCAATAATCGATTTCAGATTGTGGTTGGAGGTAAAGTCTCTACAGGCGAAAATGCGACGAATAATGCAGAATCATTTATTGATAATATCTCTCTTGAATATCGCTTGGATCGTACAGGCACTCGTTATGTTCGTTTGTTTTATGATAAGAATTACGAAAGTGTTCTTGAAGGGGAGATCACAGAAACGGGAGTCGGTCTAGTACTTCGTAAAAAACTAGATAATTTAAGTGAGCTATTTATCTTTAAAAAATAAAAATAAGCATGAGATATATAGATACTATTTTGTTTATAATGTACTTCTTAGTCATTACACTCCTTTCAGGGTGTTCGGTAACTAAGCACCTGCCTGAAGGCGAAGTCTTATATACCGGATCAAAAACGATAGTTCTGAATAAGTCATCTACGCATATTGGACAGACTGCTTTAGAAGAGGTTAGTGCAGCTTTGGCTAAAACGCCAAGTACTAAGATGATGGGGGGGTACTTGCCAATACCCTTCAAAATGTGGGCATATAACAATTTTATAAAATACGAGAAAGGGGTTGGAAAATGGCTATTTAATAGATTAGCAGCAAATCCTCCTGTTTTTATTTCGACTGTTAATCCTGAAATACGAGTTAAGGTGGCTGAAAACTTGCTTCGTGATTATGGTTTTTTTAATGGAAAGGTAACTTGTGAAACATTAGTTGATAAAAAGGATAGTTTGAAAGCTAGTCTTTTATATACAGTAGACATGAAAAACCCTTATTTTATTGATACTGTTTATTATCACCGTTTCAATCCCCAGACCTTGAATATTATTGAGCGCGGACGTAGAATGTCTTATATATCTCCTGGTGAGCAATTTAATGTTCTTGAATTGGATGAAGAGCGTACCCGTATCAGCACATTGTTACGTAATAGAGGCTATTTTTATTTTCGTCCCGACTATATGACCTATCAGGCTGATACTACCTTGGTGTCTGGTGGGCACATAAGTCTTCGTTTAATTCCAGTTGTGGGGTTGCCAGATGCTGCTCAGCGCCCATATTATGTAGGCAATGTATCTGTATCTCTGTATGGTAAGAATGGGGAACAGCCTAATGATAGTCTATTGTATAAGAATATGTGTATTCACTTTTATAATAAATTGAAGGTCCGGCCCAATATGTTATATCGTTGGATTAATTATCAGCAGTTTGTACGAAACAGGCAAATGAGAGCTTCGAATCGAACGGGGCTATATAGTCAATATTGTCAAGAAAAGATACAAGAAAAATTAAGTCAATTGGCTATTTTTAGTTATCTTGATATGCAATATATTCCTCGAGATACCTCTGCTGTTTGTGATACATTGGATGTTAATATGCAGGCCACCTTTGCTAAACCTTTGGACGCAGAGTTGGAGTTGAATGTGGTCACTAAAAGTAATAATCAAACGGGACCCGGTGTAGCTTTCGGTGTCACTCGTAACAATGTGTTTGGGGGTGGAGAAAGTTGGAATGTCAAGATGAAGGGTTCATATGAATGGCAAACTGGAGGTGGTGCAAAAAGTTCATTAATGAATAGTTGGGAAATGGGAGTTTCTTCTGCTTTGACTTTTCCACGGGTCGTTTTTCCTCGTCTAGGAAAACGTGAGTTCGATTTTCCAGCTACAACAACTTTTCGTCTTTACGTAGATCAATTAAATCGAGCAAAATATTATAAATTGCTGTCTTTTGGTGGAAATATTACATATGACTTTCAACCTTCTCGTACTAGTAAACATAGTATAACTCCGTTTAAACTAACTTTTAATGTGTTACAGCATAGGTCGAGTGAGTTTATAGCTATTGCTGATTCCAATCCAGCACTTTATGTTAGTTTGAGAAATCAGTTTATTCCTGCTATAGAGTACACATATACGTATGACAATTCTTCACTTCGACGTGTAAAAAGTCCAATCTGGTGGCAATCTACCATAATTTCTGCTGGTAACTTGACTTCAGTTGTATATCGTACATTTGGCAAATCTTTTAGCGAAAAAGATAAAAGCTTGCTCGGTGCCCCTTTTGCACAATTTGTGAAGTTTAACACGGAGTTTCGCCATTTATGGAATATGGATAAGAATAATTCCGTGGCAAGTCGTGTTGCACTAGGAGCGTTATTTACTTATGGCAATGCTACTGTAGCACCCTATAGTGAACAGTTTTATGTTGGGGGAGCAAATAGTATTCGTGCTTTTACTGTTCGAAGTATTGGACCTGGAGGATACTACCCAACGAATGGACGATATTCTTATCTCGATCAGACTGGTACATTTCGTTTTGAAGCCAATGTTGAGTATAGATTTCGTCTATTTAAAAGCCTTTGGGGAGCTACTTTTCTTGATGCAGGAAATGTCTGGCTACTACGCAATGACCCCGAGCGTGAGAATTCACAGCTCAGACTAAATACCTTCTTCAAACAGATTGCTTTGGGCACTGGATTCGGTGTGCGCTACGATATGGATATTCTTGTGTTTCGCTTAGATTTTGGAGTACCTCTGCATTTTCCTTATGATAATGAAAGAAGTGGATATTATAATGTGACTGGAGCCTTCATGAAAAATTTAGGAATACATTTTGCTATTGGCTATCCCTTTTAAGGATCATTTTTTGACTATAATGAGGAATAATGATTGGAAATAGTCCTGAGTGATTCAACTATTTTTGTAAATTTGCAGCAAAATCTGATGCCTTAGACATCACTAACCTTTTAATATTACACAAATTATGAAACCTACTTTATTCTTATTGGCTGCTGGCATGGGAAGCCGCTATGGAGGCTTGAAACAGTTGGATGGCTTAGGCCCTAATGGCGAAACTATTATGGATTATTCTATTTATGATGCTATTAATGCTGGCTTTGGCAAACTTGTATTTGTAATTCGTAAGGATTTCGAACAAGATTTCCGAGAAAAGATTATTTCTAAATATGAAGGGCACATCCCTTGTGAATTGGTATTCCAATCTATAAATGATTTACCTCAAGGCTTTACTTCACCTGCAAATCGTACTAAGCCTTGGGGAACCAATCACGCAGTACTTATGGGTGCTGATGTTATTCGCGAACCTTTTGCTGTAATCAATTGCGATGACTTCTATGGACGTGATTCTTTTGAGGTAATGGGCAAATTTCTTTCTACATTGCCGGAGGGATCAAAGAATGTATATTCGATGGTCGGATTCCGTGTAGGTAATACATTGAGTGAAAGCGGAACGGTATCTCGTGGTATCTGTGGTACTGATGCCAAAAACTTGTTGACCTCTGTTGTAGAACGTACCAAGATACAACGAATTAATGGTGAAGTTAAATATATCGATGATAACGGAGAATGGGTAGCCACTTCCGATATTACACCGGTAAGCATGAATTTCTGGGGCTTTACTCCTGATTATTTTGCTTATAGTCAGGAATTCTTTAAGAAATTTTTAAGTGATCCAAGCAATATGGAGAACTTAAAGAGTGAATTCTTTATTCCATTGATGGTTGATGAATTAGTAACTAAAGGTGTGGCTACTGTAGAAGTATTAGATACTACTAGTAAATGGTTTGGAGTAACTTACCCTGAAGATCGGCAAAGTGTTGTTGATAAAATTAAGGGTCTTATAGATGCAGGTGAGTATCCTGCAAAATTGTTTTAAATAATAGCTTCTTAATTATCATATAAAGCAGTCATTTGTAGAAATGGCTGCTTTTTTGTTTTTCATAACATTTAAGACTAACCTTATTCTGACAATTATTCATTATCTTTGCATTTTAAAATATTAAAAATCAGAGCTAGAAGTGATTTCAGTTGAAGGATTATCAGTAGAATTTAATGCAACTCCCCTTTTTGCGGATGTCTGCTATGTTATTAATAAAAAAGATCGCATTGCATTAGTTGGTAAAAATGGTGCCGGCAAATCGACTATGCTTAAAATATTGGCTGGATTGCAAAATCCCACTCATGGAGTGATTGCCGTACCCAAAGAAGTTACAATTGGTTACCTGCCGCAGGTGATGATTCTTTCCGATGTTCGTTCAGTTATGGAGGAAGCCGAACTTGCGTTTGGACATATTTTTGAGCTTCAGGCAAATTTAGAGCGAATGAATCGTCAGCTTGCAGAACGTACAGATTACGAATCAGAGGAGTATCATCAATTGATAGACCGCTTTACTCATGATAATGATCTTTTCTTAATGATGGGCGGTACGAATTACCAAGCTGAAATAGAGCGTACTCTTTTAGGATTGGGGTTTAATCGCCAGGACTTCGGGCGTCCTACCTCGGAATTTTCTGGTGGGTGGCGTATGCGTATTGAGTTAGCAAAACTATTGCTTCGCCGTCCAGATGTACTTTTATTGGATGAACCTACTAATCACTTGGATATTGAAAGTATTCAGTGGTTGGAGAATTTCTTGTCTACTCGTGCTAATGCTGTAGTTTTGGTGAGTCATGACCGTGCATTCCTCAATAATGTAACTACACGTACAATAGAGATAACTTGTGGAAAAATTTATGATTATAAAGTTAAATATGACGAGTTCATCGATCTGCGAAAAGAACGTCGTGAACAGCAACTTCGTGCATACGAAAACCAGCAAAAACAGATTCAAGACACAGAAGACTTTATTGAACGATTCCGATATAAGGCCACAAAAGCAGTACAGGTCCAAAGCCGTATTAAACAATTGGAAAAGATTGAGCGAATAGAAGTTGATGAAGAAGATAATTCCTCTCTCCGCTTAAAGTTTCCTCCGGCTAGCAGGAGTGGTAATTATCCTGTAATATGTGAGGGTGTTGGCAAAGTATACGGAGATCATGTTGTTTTCCACGATGTAAATCTGACTATTAATAGAGGAGAAAAGATTGCCTTTGTGGGAAAAAATGGTGAAGGAAAATCTACTTTGGTAAAATGTATCATGAATGAGCTCAATTTTGATGGAAAACTTACTTTAGGGCATAATGTTCAAATAGGTTATTTTGCACAGAATCAAGCACAGATGCTTGATGAGAATCAAACCGTTTTTGATACGATAGACCGAGTCGCTACAGGGGATATTAGGTTGAAGATACGTGACATATTGGGGGCTTTTATGTTTGGTGGTGAAGCGTCAGATAAAAAGGTAAAAGTCCTTTCAGGAGGTGAACGTACTCGTTTAGCTATGATTAAATTGCTTCTTGAACCAGTTAATCTCTTAATATTGGACGAGCCGACTAATCATTTGGATATGCGCTCGAAAGATGTGTTGAAAGAAGCCATTCGTGATTTTGACGGGACTGTTATAATTGTTAGTCATGATCGTGATTTTTTAGATGGATTAGCGACTAAAGTATATGAGTTCGGTGGTGGAAATGTAAAAGAGCATCTTGGTGGTATTTACGAGTTCTTACAAAAAAAGAATATCGATAGTTTAAATGAGTTACAGAAAGGAGTAGTATTATCTTCATCACCCACTGGAATTACTAATGGAGCTGACTCGAGTACTGAACTTACTTCCGAGAATAAACTTTCGTATGAGGCTCAAAAGGAGATGAATAAGAAAATAAAAAAGCTTGAGAAGAAGGTTGCAGATTGCGAAGCTTCAATCGAAGAAACAGAGGCTGCTATAGCTATTCTAGAATCTAAAATGGCAACTCAAGACGGGGCTTCAGATATGCAACTCTATGAAAAGCATCAAAAGTTGAAGCAACAGTTAGATGCCATCGTTCAAGATTGGGAACTGTTCTCTACTGAGTTAGAAGAAGCAAAATAGTGATTATTAATATATTATAAAACAATGAAAGTAATTAAGTATTTACCAATCCTTGCCGTTTGTTTTATGGCGACAGGATGTAATAGCAAGAAGGAGGCTGTATTAACCTCTGGTATTGATCTTGCAAATCTGGATACTACGGCTGTTCCGGGTACGAGTTTTTATCAGTATGCTTGTGGTGGTTGGGTAAAAAATCATCCATTGACAGATGAGTATTCGCGTTTTGGTTCTTTTGATATGCTACGTGAGAAAAGCCGTGAGCAACTTAAGGAATTGATTGCTGAGCTTGCTTCATCTAAAAATAACGAACCTGGTAGTGCCGCTCAGAAAGTAGGTGATCTTTATAATATAGCAATGGATAGTGTGAAACTAAATAAAGACGGTTTTGCTCCTATAAAAGTGGAAATAGATGCTATTGATGCGCTTAAAGATAAAGCAGATATTTATACCTATATCGCTGAAATACAAAAAAAAGGTATTCGTCCTTATTTTACTTTGTATGTGAGTGCCGATGATATGAACAGTTCCATGAATATGGTTCAAACGCATCAAGGTGGTTTAGGAATGGGGCAACGGGATTATTATCTCGAAAATGACGAACAAACAACTAAAATACGGAATGCATATAAAGCACATATAGTCAAAATGTTTATGTTGTCTGGTTACGATGAGGCAAAAGCTCAAAAGGCAGCTACAGCTGTTATGAACATTGAGACTCGTCTTGCTAAAGCGGCTCGTTCTCAAGTTGAATTACGTGATCCTCATGCTAACTATAATAAGATGGATATTAAAACGCTTGAAAGTAAGTATCCAACTTTTCAATGGGGGGCCTATCTTGCAGCCTCTGGTTTAAAGGATATAAAGGATGTTAATGTTGGGCAGCCTTCAGCAATGAAAGAGGTGGCAGATGTCATTGATGGTGTACCTTTGGATGATCAAAAATTATATCTTCAATGGAACTTGATTAATTCTGCAGCTTCTTTCCTAAGTGATAGCCTTGTAGCACAAGATTTTGAGTTCTATGGTAAAACGATGTCTGGGAAAAAAGAAATGCAGCCTCGTTGGAAGCGTGCTGTAAGTACAGTTGATGGTTCCTTAGGTGAGGTTGTTGGCCAAATGTATGTAGAGAAGTATTTTCCAGCTGCTGCTAAAGAACGTATGGTTACGTTGGTGAAGAATCTGCAAACATCTTTGGGTGAACGAATTCAAGGCCTAAATTGGATGAGTGAGTCTACTAAAGTGAAAGCGCAAGAAAAATTGGCTGCCTTTCATGTGAAAATCGGTTATCCTGATAAATGGAAAGATTATTCAGCTTTGGAAATCAAGAATGATTCTTATTGGGCAAATATTGAGCGTGCTAGTCAGTGGGATTATAATTATATGATTGCAAAAGCTGATAAACCTGTAGATAAAGATGAATGGCTAATGACTCCACAGACTGTGAATGCTTATTATAATCCTACTACCAACGAGATTTGTTTTCCTGCTGCTATTCTACAGGCTCCATTCTTTGATATGAATGCTGATGATGCAATGAATTACGGTGCAATTGGAGTAGTGATTGGGCATGAAATGACTCATGGGTTCGATGACCAAGGACGGCAATATGATAAAGATGGTAACTTGAAAGATTGGTGGACAGAAGAGGACGCGAAAAAGTTCGAAGAACGTGCACAAGTAATGGTTAACTATTTTGATAGTATTGAAGTGGCTCCTGGTGTTCATGCTAACGGAAGTCTTACACTAGGAGAGAATATTGCGGATCATGGTGGATTACAGGTTTCTTATCAAGCATTTAAGAAAGCTATGGAAAAATCTCCATTGAATGTAGTTGATGGATTTACGCCAGAGCAACGTTTCTTCTTAGCTTATGCAAATGTGTGGGCTGGCAATATTCGCTCTGAAGAAATATTGAGATTGACTAAGCTTGATCCACACTCATTAGGTAAATGGCGCGTTGATGGCGCTTTGCCACATATTGAGAACTGGTATGAAGCTTTCCATATCACAGAGCAAGATCCTATGTTTGTGGCTAAAGACAAACGAGTGTCTATTTGGTAATCATTTTTGTACACATATAAAGTCTTTGAAAAGGCGTTGTTTTCTCGTTTGGGAGAGGCAACGCTTTTTTTTATTAAATCAGGCCTATTTATAATGTGCGATAAACAATATTTCGTAACTTTGTGCCTCAAATACTTAATAAGTAAATCAATGTCAGAGACTAAAAGAATAAAAACAGCGTTGGTATCTGTATACCATAAGGAAGGTTTGGACGAAATTATTACCAAACTTCACGAAGAGGGAGTAGAGTTTTTGTCGACAGGAGGAACTCGCCAGTTTATTGAATCTTTGGGATACCCCTGTAAAGCAGTGGAAGATTTGACTACTTACCCTTCAATTCTAGGAGGCAGAGTTAAGACTTTGCATCCTAAAATTTTTGGAGGAATTCTTTGCCGTCGCGACCTAGAACAGGATATTCAACAGATTGAAAAGTATGAAATACCTGAAATCGATTTAGTTATTGTTGATTTATATCCATTTGAAGCGACAGTTGCTTCTGGAGCTTCTGAAGCTGATATTATTGAGAAAATTGATATTGGTGGTATTTCATTGATTCGTGCTGCCGCGAAAAACTATAACGATGTGATTATTGTTGCTTCACAGACTCAATATAAGCCATTACTAGATATGCTGATGGAAAATGGTGCTACATCTTCTTTGGAAGAACGCAGATGGATGGCGAAAGAAGCCTTTGCTGTGTCTTCACATTATGATTCTGCTATATTTAATTATTTTGATAATGGAGATTGCTCTGCATTTCGTTGTTCTGTAAACAATCAGAAACAACTTAGATATGGTGAGAATCCTCATCAAAAAGGTTATTTTTATGGTAACCTTGATGCGATGTTTGATCAAATACACGGAAAAGAAATTTCATATAATAATCTTCTTGATATTAATGCTGCTGTTGATTTAATCGATGAATTTGATGATTTGACATTTGCAATTCTTAAGCATAATAATGCTTGTGGATTGGCTTCGCGTTTTTCTGTATTGGAAGCGTGGAAGGATGCGTTGGCTGGCGATCCTGTTTCTGCATTCGGTGGTGTCTTGATCACTAACGGGGTGATTGACAAGGTTGCTGCTGAAGAAATAAATAAAATATTCTTTGAAGTCATAATAGCACCAGATTATGACGTTGATGCCCTTGAAATTTTGGGGCAGAAGAAAAATCGTATAATATTGGTTCGTAAGGAGGCTAAAATGCCTAAAAAACAATTTCGCTCTCTTTTGAACGGAGTATTGATGCAAGATAAAGATACTAATATTGAAACGGCAAATGATCTGACAACTGTTACTAGTAAAGTGGCTACTCCTGATGAAATAGAAGATATGCTCTTTGCAAACAAAATAGTGAAGAATAGTAAATCGAATGCTATTGTGTTGGCTAAAAATAAGCAACTAATTGCCAGTGGAATAGGACAAACATCACGTGTAGATGCTTTGAAGCAAGCATTAGAGAAAGCTAAATCATTTGGTTTTGACTTGAATGGCGCTGTTATGGCTTCTGACGCTTTCTTCCCTTTCCCTGATTGTGTAGAAATAGCTGATAAGGAAGGAATTAAAGCTGTCATTCAACCGGGTGGGTCTGTAAAGGACGATCAAACGTTCTCTTATTGTAATGGGCACGGTATAGCAATGGTGACTACGGGTATCCGTCATTTTAAACACTAATTTATTAATGGGGAGTTAGGGATTTCAATGCTTAATAATATTATAATCCTTAATTCTTAATTTTCTTATTTAAAAATATGGGATTATTTTCTTTTACTCAAGAAATAGCGATGGATTTGGGTACTGCCAATACCATCATCATCACCAATGGAAAGATTGTGGTAGATGAACCCTCTGTTGTTGCATTAGATCGTCGTACGGATAAGATGATTGCTGTCGGTGAAAAAGCGAAGATGATGCATGAAAAAACCCACGAAAATATACGTACGATTCGTCCATTGAGAGATGGAGTGATTGCGGATTTTTATGCTTGTGAGCAAATGATGCGTGGCCTAATTAAGCAAGTTAATACTCGTAATCATTTATTTTCGCCTTCACTTCGTATGGTGATTGGAGTCCCATCAGGAAGTACAGAGGTTGAACTTCGTGCTGTACGTGACTCTGCTGAACATGCAGGTGGTCGTGATGTTTATTTGATTTTTGAGCCTATGGCTGCTGCGATAGGTATTGGCATTGATGTTGAGGCTCCTGAAGGTAATATGATTGTTGATATAGGTGGTGGATCTACAGAAATAGCTGTGATTTCTTTGGGTGGAATTGTTTCTAATAATTCTATTCGTATAGCGGGTGATGACCTTACTGCTGATATTCAGGAATACATGAGCAGACAGCACAATGTGAAAGTCAGTGAACGTATGGCAGAGCGAATAAAAATAAACGTAGGTGCAGCTTTAACAGAGCTAGGTGATGATGCTCCTGAAGATTATATTGTTCATGGCCCGAATCGAATCACAGCTCTTCCAATGGAAGTACCTGTATGTTATCAAGAAGTAGCACACTGTCTAGAGAAGTCTATCTCTAAAGTGGAAACTGCTATCTTGAGTGCTTTAGAGAATACCCCCCCTGAATTGTATGCCGACATTGTTCACAATGGAATTTACCTTGCTGGTGGTGGGGCTTTGTTGCGTGGCTTGGATAAGCGTCTGACTGATAAAATTAATATACCTTTCCATATTGCTGAAGATCCTTTGCATGCAGTGGCTAAGGGTACTGGTGTGGCATTAAAGAATGTTGATCGTTTCTCTTTCTTGATGCGTTAAATTTACTGACTACTGTTCATGCGGAATTTAATAGACTTCCTGTTGAAATACAATTACTGGTTCCTCTTTATTCTTTTAGAGGTAGCCAGTTTTGTTTTGTTATTTCGTTTTAATCGTTATCAGCAGAGTACTTTTTTTACTTCTGCAAATGCGGTTGCTGGAACTGTTTATGAGGTATCGGGAGGTGTCTCTTCTTATTTCCATCTGAAATCGGTGAACAATGATTTACTTGATCGTAATATGTTGCTTGAACAGCAAATTTCAAATCTTGAAAAAGAACTGAAGGACCACCAAGTAGATTCTTTTACCATAAATAGTATTAAAGAGATTCCTTTAGCGGATTATCAACTATATAAAGCTTCTGTGATAAAAAATAGTTTGAATTTTGCGGATAATTATATCACAATAGACAGAGGTTCTTCTTCTGGTATTCGTCCAGAAATGGGTGTTGTAGATGGAAACGGAATCGTAGGGATTGTTTATAAAACATCTCCTTCATATTCTGTGGTGATTTCAGTTTTAAATAGTAAGTCAAATATTAGTTGTAAGATTGTTGGAAGCGACTACTTTGGTTATTTAAAGTGGGAGCATGGTGATTCTCGTTATGCATATTTGAAAGATCTGCCTCGGCATGCTGAATTTAATTTGGGCGATACAGTTGTGACAAGTGGCTTTTCAACTGTTTTTCCTGAAGGAATAATAGTTGGTACTGTAGATGACATGTCTGATTCACATGATGGTTTATCTTATTTGTTAAAGATAAAATTGGCTACTGACTTTGGTAGAATAAGTGATGTGCGAGTAATATCTCGCAATGGTCAAAGTGAGCAGAGAGAATTAGAAAATAAGGTTGATGAACAATGATTATTACCTATATACATAGAATTGGATGGTTTGTGGGACTGGCTTTACTTCAGGTCTTGATTCTGAATAATGTTCATATTGCTGGCTATGCTACTCCCTTTCTCTATATTTATTTTATTCTAAAATTTACTTCGGGCACATCGCGTAATGAATTAATGCTTTGGGCTTTCTTCTTTGGGTTAACAATTGATATTTTTTCTGATACACCTGGAATGAATGCTGCCGCATCTGTTTTCTTAGCCTTTATTCGTTCTGTCCTATTACGATTGTTCATTCCAAGAGATAATATGGATAGTATTATCCCTTCATTTAAAAGTATGGGGATTGCTCCTTTCCTTAAATATACTTTTTCAGGAGTTTTACTTCATAGTTTGGCCCTACTTAGTATAGAATTTTTCTCGTTTACGAGTATTTGGCAATTGTTATTGCGAGTAAGTGCATGTACTATTCTTACTT
The DNA here is from genome assembly GCA_023426145.1 of Bacteroidota bacterium. GTDB lineage: Bacteria > Bacteroidota > Bacteroidia > Bacteroidales > Bacteroidaceae > Bacteroides. Next base: position 46,639 of record JAFABG010000021.1, read on the forward strand.
TAATTTGTATTTTAGCAGTTGAAGGTATAAGGAGATAGAAATGGCAAAAGACTATAGACTGGAGAAGCGGAAGTTTGTTATTGGAGGCATCGCCTTGACTATTGTGTTGATTTATTTGTTCCGTCTATTTGTTCTACAAATAACGACAGATGCCTATAAAAAAAATGCAGATAGTAATGCTTTTCTAAATAAGATTCAATATCCTTCACGTGGAGCGATTTATGATCGTAGCGGTAAATTGCTTGTTTTTAATCAACCAGCTTATGATATCACTATTATCCCTAAGGAGGTTGAAGGTTTGGATACACTCGATTTGTGTGCATCATTGAATATAACTAGAGCTCATTTTCTGAAAATCATGAGTGATATGAAGGATCGGCGTCGCAACCCTGGGTATTCTCGATATACCAACCAGTTATTCATGTCACAGCTTTCTGCCGAAGAGTGTGGTGTATTTCAAGAAAAACTATTCAAGTTTCCAGGATTTTATATTCAGCGGCGTACCATACGTCAATATTCATACAATGCTGCTGCGCATGCTTTAGGCGATATCGGTGAGGTTTCTTTAAAGGATATGGAATCTGACGAAGACGGGTATTATATTCCTGGAGATTATACTGGTAAGTTAGGAATTGAAAAATCTTACGAAAAATATTTACGAGGTGAGAAAGGCGTAGAGATTCTATTACGAGATGCTCATGGACGAATACAAGGTCGTTATATGGATGGGGCTTATGATCGTCCTTCTGTGCCAGGTAAGAATCTGACGTTGAGTTTAGACATCGATTTGCAAATATTAGGAGAGCGGTTGATGAAGAATAAGATAGGTAGTATAGTTGCTATTGAACCTGAAACAGGCGAAATTCTTTGCTTAGTATCTTCTCCTAACTATGATCCTCATCTGATGATTGGTAGGCAACGAGGTAAGAACCACGTGATGTTGCAGCGTGATATACAGAAGCCTTTATTGAATCGAGCATTAATGGGAGTTTATCCTCCTGGATCTACTTTCAAGACAGCTCAAGGGCTCACTTTTCTACAAGAAGGAATTATTACTGCACAAAGTCCGGCCTTCCCTTGTTCTCATGGATTTCATTATGGTAGGCTAACGGTTGGTTGTCATGCTCATGCCTCTCCATTAACTTTAATTCCTGCCATTGCTACTTCTTGTAACTCTTATTTTTGTTGGGGACTTTTTCGTATGTTTGGAGATCGTAAGTACGGTTCTCCCCAAAACGCAATAACAATTTGGAAAGATCATATGGTTTCTCAGGGATTTGGATATAAATTAGGAGTAGATTTACCTGGTGAGAAACGCGGATTAATTCCGAATGCACAATTTTATGATAAGGCTTATCGCGGGCATTGGAATGGTTTGACTGTGATAAGTATATCGATTGGACAAGGTGAAATTTTGGCTACTCCATTACAAATTGCTAACCTGGGAGCTACTATAGCCAATAGAGGACATTTTACGGTCCCTCATGTTGTAAAAGCCATTCAAGATGCGCAGATAGACAGTATTTATCGTTTCCCACGAAGTACCACTATAGAATCGCGTTATTATGAAGATGTAGTGCATGGTATGCGTGAAGCAGCAACTGGAGGAACTTGCCGATTACTATCTGTGATGACTCCAGAGTTAGAGGCTTGTGGTAAGACAGGTACAGCTCAGAACCGTGGGCACGACCACTCTGTTTTTATGGGTTTTGCCCCAATGAAAAAACCTAAAATAGCCATTGCAGTTTACGTAGAGAATGGTGGATGGGGAGCTACTTATGGAGTTCCTATTGGTGCTTTGATGATGGAACAATATATCAATGGCAAACTGTCAGAGGATAACGAATTGAAAGCAGAAGAAATCAGCAATAAAGTTATATTATATGGTAACGAGGAACGATAGTCTTTGGAAAACATTAGATTGGGCCACTATTTTGATTTATATGCTTCTGATAGTGGGCGGATGGTTTAGTGTTTGTGGTGCAAGTTATGATTATGCTGATCGCGATTTTCTTGATTTCTCGACTCGAGCAGGTAAGCAGTTCGTATGGATTATTTGTTCTTTCGGATTAGGGTTTGTCCTGTTGATGTTAGAGGACCGTTTATATGATATGTTCTCTTACATTGTATATGTTGGAATGATTCTCTTGCTCATTGTTACCATCTTTATAGCGCCTGATACAAAGGGATCTCGTTCATGGCTTGTGATGGGCCCCGTAAGTTTACAACCTGCAGAATTCGCCAAATTTGCTACCGCTTTGGCTCTGGCTAAATACATGAATTCTTATTCTTTCAATATAAAAAAAGGGAAATGTGCCATAATGCTTGGGTTCATTGTTTTTCTTCCGATGCTTTTGATTATTGGGCAGCGTGAAACGGGATCAGCATTGGTTTATCTTGCATTTTTCTTGGTCTTATATCGTGAGGGGATGCCCGGAGTTGTTTTATTTGCAGGGCTATGCGCTGTAATTTATTTTGTAGTAGGCATTCGGTATGATGAAGTTTATATTGCTGATACTCCAACGCCATTAGGTGAATTTGTGGTACTATCACTAGTTCTGATTTTTGCTGGAGGAATGGTATGGGCTTACCGAAAAAAAATGGAGCCAACACGTAATATTATTGGGGGAACTTTGGCCGTTTTAGGAATATCTTATTTGGTTTCAGAATACGTAGTACCCTTTAATTTGGTTTGGGTTCAATGGGGATTATGTGCAATCGTTTTAGGTTATCTAGTATATTTGGCTTTAAGTGAACGTCAGCATTCCTATTTCTTTGTTGCTTTCTTCGCTTTGGCTTCCATTGGTTTTTTGTATTCAAGTCATTATGTCTTTGATAATGTGCTTGAACCACACCAACAAATTCGTATCAAAGTTGTATTAGGTTTGGAAGAAGACCTGACTGGGGCTGGTTATAATGTAAACCAGTCTAAGATAGCCATTGGATCTGGTGGGTTGACAGGGAAAGGCTTTTTAAATGGAACTCAAACTAAGTTGAAGTATGTTCCTGAACAAGATACCGATTTTATATTCTGTACAGTAGGTGAGGAGCAAGGTTTTATAGGCTCAGCTGCCGTATTGTTATCCTTTTTAATACTAATAATGAGACTGATTGTTCTATCTGAACGTCAAACCTCCGCTTTTGGGCGAGTATATGGATATTCGGTAGCTAGTATCTTTCTTTTTCATCTATTTATTAATATTGGGATGGTGTTGGGACTCACTCCGGTAATAGGTATTCCTTTACCTTTTTTTAGTTATGGAGGATCTTCACTTTGGGGATTTACAATACTACTTTTTATATTCCTACGGTTGGATGCCGGTAGAGGGAGGAGGCTTTAATTATTATTTTGTTTTTTCAATTCTGATTCCTATATCATTCAACCCTTTTAGTGTCCCATCTTTCATTCCATTAACAACTTTAATGGTGAAACCTCCAGGATGTATAGGCTTAATCGATTTAATGAAAGTGCTTGATTGGTAAATGCTTCCCCATCCTTTCCCGATCCATCTACCAGTAGTGTCTGCTAGATAGATGTGTATTGTGTCTGTTTCCCAAATTGTTGAATCTTGAGCATTCTCTCTAACATAAAGTATAAGATCTCGATAAGGATAGTCACATCGGTTACGTACTTCTGCAAAAACTCTAAAAGTTTCAGGAATAGTATCTGTGGAATGGAATTTAAACGAGAGTGTATCACTCTTCGTCCATCCTTCATTGCGAAGAGACAGGTAAGAGTGATACACAACATTATCATTACAGGCTGTGAAAAAGCAAGCCGCTAATAAGTAAAACAAATTATTCCTGAACCGGTTTTTCATTGTTTTTTGTCTTCTCTTGATTAGATCTTCCTTGCTCTTGCATCCGTTTTGGTTTCATTGGGCGCTCCTGACTTATTGGGCGGTTTGTATTTTGAGGGCGCTCTTGGTTCGTTCCCATTTCTTGGCGTTTGTTCTCGTTATTCCGTCCTTGATTCTGTCCCTTGTTCCGGTTATTATTTCTTTGGCGATTATCCCTATCTCCTCTTTTATTTTCAGAAGAAGGCATTTCATGTTTGTTTTCACCGTCTTTTAGATCACGTTGCACACGAATAGGCCCTTCTTGTTGCATTTGTGCCCGGATGTCACTATTTCCTTTGCGTTTCTTTTTGTTCCTATTGTTATTCGCAGCGTCTTTATTATTTCGATTTCGGTCAAATCGTGTGAGGCTTTCTTGTTCAAGTAAGTCTATCGGTTTTTTGGGTTCCTGTTTAGTTTCAGCTTCAAGCAGACTCTCTGGTTTCGTGCCTCTTTTGTTCATTCCAATAATTTCAAAGGCGCGTTTTCCACTAATTGTAACTAGATTGGCTGGGAAGTTTTTGTCCGTTGAGTATGAAACTTGATTGTTAAGAATATCTGCCTTGAAGAAATAGAAAGTACCATCCTTCGTTTCTAGTTCAATTTCCCTTGATGGAAGTCGCTTTTGAGCTTCTACATAGCAATCCACTTCGTAATTCATACAACACTTCAACTTGGCACATTGGCCTGCTAATTTTTGAGGATTCAATGAAATGTCCTGAAAACGTGCTGCACTAGTAGATACAGAAACAAAATTAGTCATCCAAGTTGCACAACAAAGCTCTCTTCCGCAAGGCCCAATTCCGCCAATACGCCCTGCTTCTTGTCGAGCACCAATTTGTTTCATCTCGATACGGACACGGAAAGCTTCAGCAAGCACTTTAATCAATTGGCGGAAGTCTACTCGTTCATCAGCAATATAATAAAATATAGCCTTATTGCCATCTCCCTGATACTCCACATCTCCAATTTTCATCGCAAGATGTAGGTTTAAAGCGATCTGGCGTGCACGAATCATAGTAGCATGTTCCTTTGCTTTAGCTTCGTCGAATTTTTCCATATCGACTGGCTTGGCTTTTCGGTAAATGCGTTTTATTTCTGCATCCGTTTTAAAGTTAGCCTTCTTCATTTGCAAAGGTACAAGTCGACCGGTGAGAGTAACCACACCAATGTCATGCCCTGGAGCTGCTTCTACAGCAACTACATCACCTTTCTCAAGTTTAATCTTGTTGCTATTGCGGTAATATCCCTTACGTGTATTTTTAAATTGTACCTCCACCATATCGCACTCTTCAGCGTTGGTAGGTATATCGGTCAACCAGTCGTAAGTATTAAGTTTTTTATCTTGTCGGGAGCAACCTTTGCAACAAAGTCCACCACTCCCATTATGAAGTTTATATTCCATAGTTTATATATTAATTATTGCTTCAATAGTACTATCATTTTTAGAGAAAAATCGAAAAAGACCATTTTAGCATTTACATTTTGTTCAATATGTAGTTGAGCTTCGCTGAGTTCATCCATGATTCCTATTACATTACGTTCGTTCACGAAAGGAGCAAAGCGAGTTGCAAAATTATGTTCGTTATTAGTCATATAGGTCATATCATCTTGGTGCAGGTTATATATGAAGTTTTCTCGAATCATTCGTTGGCAATAATCCAGAAAATTCTTTTGGCGTTCCCGACCCATAGCAGCCACTTGTTCACTCCATAATTTCATTTCCTTTATTTTGCGTTGATATGACAATCGCATCAGGCTTACAAACAATTCGAAGAATAATTTGGTTTCTTCACTTAGATGAATTGTTTCTAAGGCTTTGATATAATTTCCATTTGCTAGGTGTGCTATAGAAACACTTTCAGCTGGTTGAATGGAATACTGGGCTTGTAAAGCTTGGTTGATAGCCGACTCTTCTATTTTGTGTACATTAATGCGTTGTGTCCGACTCAAAATAGTAGTTAAGATCATTTCAGGGGCTTCCGAAATGAGTAGAAAAATCGTTTTTTCTGGGGGCTCTTCAAGCAACTTTAGTAGTTTGTTCGCACATACAGGGTGCATTTTTTCTGGCAACCAAAGGATCGTTATTTTAAATCCACCTTCACTTGACTTTAAACTTAGTTTTTTGAGAATCTCATCACTCTCTTTTGCATATATAATTGCTTGCGAATTCTCTGCATTGATTTCGTTAAGCCAATGATTTAGATTAAAATACGGATTGTTAAGCACAAATTGTCTCCAATCAGTAATATAATCGTTGCACACTTCTTTTTTCCCTTTTGCACTTTTCACTATAGGGAACATAAAATGCAGATCAGGATGTACCAGTTTATTGAATTTCACGCAAGACGGACATGTTCCACACGCATCAGTCGTTCCGCGGTTGCTGCAACTGATGTAACGTGCGTAAGCTATAGCCAAAGGCATCTTTCCAACTCCTTCGGACCCACAAATTAATTGAGCATGAGGTATACGTCCTTCATCTACTTCATGAATGAGTTGTTGTTTTACTTCTTCTTGTCCGATAACGTCTTTGAAAAACATGTCAATAGATGATTTTAGCAACTTCTTTGATACTATCCACTGCTCCGATAGAGTAAAAGTGAATACTAGGCACGCCTTGTTCTATTAATTCTTTGCATTGGGCCACACACCATTCTATGCCGACCTGTTCAGCTTCTTGATCATTCTTACATTTTAGAACTTCTTTCACTAAATCTTCCGGCAAATCAACTTTGAAAGTTTTCGGAATCATACTTAGTTGAGATAGTTTCTTAAAGGGTTTAATACCAGGTATTATAGGTATATTTATTCCAATAGCTTTTGCTTCTTTTACAAATTCGAAATACTTCCTGTTATCATAGAATAGCTGTGTTACAGCATATTCAGCACCTGCTTCGACTTTCTTTTTCAGCCAATAAAGATCAGCCTCCATATTAGGAGATTCCTCATGCTTCTCCGGATAGCAAGCCACTCCATAAGAGAATGGGCTGTTGGTTACTTTCATTTCAGAACCATCCACAAAAATTCCTTTATTGAAGCGATTGATCTGCTCTTGTAGCTCTATAGCGTGATAATAACCATCCTTTTCCGGTGTAAACACAGATTCGTGCTTTGCTTTGTCTCCACGAAGAATCAACAAGTCCGAAATATTAAGAAATTGCAGATCAAGTAATACATACTCCGTTTCTTCACGGCTGAACCCGCTACAAAGGATATGTGGCACGACCGTGATATTATATTTATTTTTAATAGCTGCAGCTACGGCTACCGTTCCGGGTCGTCTTCTTAATCTATTTCGCTGAAAAAGTCCGTTTCCAAGATCTTGGTAAACGTATTCACTGCGATGTGTGGTGATATTGATGTATTTGGGATCAAATTCCAAAAGGGTATCGACTGTTTGGTATAACTTCTCGATGCTTGTTCCTTTTAGTGGTGGAAGAATCTCGAAGGAGAAAGCTGTTTTTTTGTTGTTATGTATTAAATCGATTATTCTCATTCTTTATTCTTGATGTTCGTTGCTTACTTAAATTAAAAGTGTATATTGCGACAAAAATACGAAAAAAAGAAATGTTTTTCTCGATTTGTAGGAAAATAGTTTGGATTTTATGGCACTACAATATATAAAGAGATTTAAAGTTATATCCTAGTGTATTGTCACTATTGAAGGTTTGAGCTCTCATTTTTGATTTAGAATAAGTATTTTGGTTTTAAAATGGTACTTCTTTTCTTATTGTATATATGGTGTCCCTATGTTTGCTGTATAGTGTCACTAAGATTTCGTGATAGTGTCACTATTATATGGCTATAGTTACACTATCTTTTTTGTTTATTTTCTACTATATTATTTAGTAGATATAATCTTTAAAATACAAGATTTGGCTAAATAATAATTTTTAATGCCCGAATTCTAGCCCCAAATCTCCATAGCCTTTTATATTCCTCTATTCTATTATCACCTAAAGATGCTTTTTCTCATCTTTCATTTCCGTCTTTTCCTCCTAAAAATCTTTTTTTCCCTGAGCTTTTCCCTCCTTTTTTAGAGATTCTCCTTTCCCTTTCCCCCTCGCGCCCACGCGTGCGAATATAATAATGTGTCCCCTGTATTTCCCTTTTCCACTTGTTTTAAAAAAAAGTATCTCCGCATAGAGTTCACTTTCAGATCTTTACCTTTACTTTAAAAAGAAGTATTAAAAAAAG
>JAFABG010000023.1 GCA_023426145.1 Bacteroidota bacterium
CTTTTTTTAATACTTCTTTTTAAAGTAAAGGTAAAGATCTGAAAGTGAACTCTATGCGGAGATACTTTTTTTTAAAACAAGTGGAAAAGGGAAATACAGGGGACACATTATTATATTCGCACGCGTGAGCGCGAGGGGGAAAGGGGCTCTAGGCAGATTGTTTTAGGCACAACTACTCAAAATAAAAAGGCTAAAAACAAGGATAAATTATAGTGTTACTATCAATCGCACATAGGGACACTATCACAAAAGGATGCAGACACTATCAGCAACCAATAGGGACACTATAATTATTAAGCAAAAAATTAATAGCCTATTTCATTTTATAGACTAAAGTTCCCCCCTTTAAAATATCTTCATGAGCAATTGTTTTCTTTGTATACACTTGCCCATTAAGAGTAATACTATCTATATACTTATGTTCCTTAGATAAGTTTTCTGCAATAATCGTGAAAGTTTTCCCTCCGGCTAGATGAAGTACCATCTTAGGTAATTGAGGTGCGCCGAACACATAATCACCACTAACCGGATTAACAGGATAAAAGCCCATTGCACTAAACATATACCATGCAGACATTTGCCCACAATCGTCATTACCACAAAGGCCATCCGGTTTATTTTGATATTGCGTAGTAAAGATCTCACGAATCAATTCCTGCGTACGTTCCGGTCGACCAGCCAATGTATATAGATAAGCCACATGATGACTCGGTTCGTTTCCATGAGCATATTGTCCTATCAATCCAGTTACATCTGCCTGATTAGTGACCAATTTTATCGTAAATAGAGAGTCAAGCTTAGCCAAAAAAGGTTTTTCACCGCCGAAAAGTTTTATTAATCCAGGGATATCATGCTGAACATGCCAAGTATACTGCCAAGCATTGCCTTCAGTATAATCCCCACCAGTACTTTCTGCATGCTCCACGTCGCTCGGGTTAAAAGGTGATTTCCATGTGCCGTCAGCATTACGCGGGCGCATAAAATTCGTTTGCGTATCAAATAAGTTTTTATAGAAGTCCGCACGTTTAGCGAAATAAGCCGCGTCTTCACTTTTCCCCATGCGTTGAGCCATATCCGCAGCAGCATAATCATCATAAACCGACTCCAAAGAAGAAGACACAGATTCAGCTTTAGTTAGATCTGATGGAAAATACCCATATTTCAAATACACTTCCCAATCAGATTTCAAGGGATGAGATACCATCTGAGTTTTTTTCACGATCTCAAAAGCTCTCTCTGCATCAAAACCACGAAAACCTTTGCGGTAAGCCTCAGCAACAACAGACACGCCATGATTAGCAACCATACAATAGTTTTCCTTTCCCCATAACGCCCAGATTGGAAGAAATCCCTGAACTTCACCTTGCTCTATCAAAGAATTAACAAAACCATCTACCAATTCAGGGGTCATCAAAGTATAAAAAGGATGAGCAGCACGATACGTATCCCACAAAGAAAAAGTGGAATAGAAGGTTCCGGTTCCGGCTTTTACTACAGAGTCAGCAGCATTACAATAGCTACCGTCTATATCTGAAATTTGATTCGGTTGAATCAAAGCATGATAAAAACAAGTATAGAAGTTAGTCTTCTCATCAACAGTGCCATCCACGTCAATACGACTCAAATAACTATTCCATTTGTTGTAGGCTTCAGTTCTCACACGTTCAAAATTCCAATCAGGAATTTCTGCTTGCAAATTCTTTTTCGCTCCTTCCACACTGACAGTCGAAAGCGCCACCTTCATTAACAATTCATCTCCAGCCTTCATGTTAAAGGTAGCAATAATCCGTTTCCCATTCTCAGTCTTAGCCATAGGAAGATCAAGAGAATCGATTACAGGACGATTAAATCTCATGACAAAATAATAATCCTGATCTACCCAAACGGTATTGTTCACATGCCCTGTCAGAGTTTGCGAATCTTCCCATTTCACTTCGCAACTATTCACGTGCGAATGGTATTGCTCCTCACGCCATGCTGGACCATGTTGTAGGTCGATTAACAGCGAAGCCGAATCAGCTCTATTATAAGTATACCGATGCAAAGCCGCATGAACAGAGGCCGTCAGTTCTGCCTTTACTTGAGGGTCGGACAATTCAACTGTATAATACCCTGGAGTAGCCGATTCCTTCTTTTTAGAAAAACGGCTGCGATAAGCATCCCATGACCGAGAACGATCACCAGTCACCGGCATCACAAGAATATCGCCTAAATCCATACATCCTGTTCCGTTAAGATGCGTTTGAGTAAATCCCCAAATCAAAGAATCCTGATAAGTATATTCAGAGCAATACCTCCACCCCACTGCACCTGTAACAGGGCTTGTCTGAATCATCCCAAAAGGATAGCAAGCACCAGGGAAGGTGTGTCCGTTATCGGCCGCACCTATAAAAGTATTAACAAATTGAGAATAATCTTTGGTTTCAATTTTTCCTGTCGGGGCACAGGAAGTACACAAAAATAGACCCGCCAAAACAGCGGTCATAAGAGGGGTTTTTCTTTTCATGGTAAATTACGATGTTAAGTTAATGTCAGCGACAGCCACAAAGATAAAAACATCTCCTTTATAATGCGGGCAAATTCTAGTTAAAAATTTGGATATACTGTGACAAAATAAAAAATTATACGACTTATGAGGTAATTTTCAACTCAATTATTTATCTTTGTTAGCTTGAAATAAGCTGGCTAAAAAACAATAAGTACAATGAAAGATTTCTTCAAATTTACATTTGCCACTGTGACCGGTATTATCCTGTCAAGCATTGCATTATTCATCATTGGTATGGTCACCCTATTTGGGCTTGCATCCACATCGGAAACAGAAACGACCGTGAGCAAAAACTCAATTATGATGCTCGACCTTAATGGAACGTTAGTTGAGCGTACCCAAGAAAGCCCCCTAGGGATATTATCACAATGGTTGGGTGATGATTCCTCTACATACGGTTTAGATGACATACTCTCTTCTATCCAGAAAGCTAAAGAAAATGACAATATCAAAGGCATCTACTTGCAAGCACTTTCATTAAACACCTCTTATGCTTCGCTACAAGAAATCAGAAATGCGTTACTCGACTTCAAAAAGAGTGGCAAATTCGTTGTTGCTTATTCCGACAACTATACACAAGGACTTTATTACCTTGCTAGCGTAGCCGATAAAGTATTGCTCAATCCCAAAGGGATGATTGAATGGCGTGGAATAGCTTCAGCACCCTTATTTTATAAAGATCTCCTACAAAAAATCGGCATTGAAATGCAAGTATTCAAAGTAGGCACATATAAATCTGCTGTAGAACCGTTTATCTCTACAGAAATGAGTCCCGCTAACCGCGAACAGGTTACTGCATTCATTAATTCCATTTGGGGACAAGTGACAACAGATGTTGCTGCAAGCCGTAGTCTGACAGTTGATTCATTAAATGCCTATGCAGACCGGATGCTCATGTTCCACCCTGCTGAAGAAACAGTAAAATGTGGATTAGCAGATACACTGATGTATCGCAATGATGTGCGCAATTATCTGAAGAAGATGGTTAAAATCGACGAAGATGATCGCCTTCCGTTGTTAGGATTGGATGCAATGATCAATGTGAAGAAAAACATGCCAAAAGATAAAAGTGGTAATATCGTTGCCGTCTATTATGCTTCTGGAGAAATAACCGATTACCCTGGGTCTTCTAGCTCTGAAGATGGAATTGTAGGTTCAAAAGTAATTACCGACTTGCGTAAAATTCAAGAAGATGATGATATCAAGGCAGTAGTTCTTCGCGTAAACTCACCGGGTGGAAGCGCCTTTGCTTCGGAACAAATCTGGAATGCCGTAAAAAATCTGAAAGCCAAGAAACCAGTGATTGTTTCAATGGGAAACTATGCAGCATCAGGAGGTTACTACATTTCTTGTATAGCCGATACAATTGTTGCTGAACCTACCACTTTAACAGGATCTATCGGTATCTTCGGAATGATTCCGAACGTCAAAGAACTATCAGAAAAGGTAGGTTTGAATTATGACGTTGTTAAAACCAATAAGCATTCAGATTTTGGTATAATCATGCGTCCGTTGAATGATGATGAAAAGTCATTGATGCAAATGATGATTACTCAAGGCTATGACACCTTCCTAACTAGATGTGCCGAAGGTCGCCACATGTCTAAAGAAGCTATCGAAAAGATTGCAGAAGGAAGAGTATGGACAGGTGAAACAGCTAAAGGACTTGGATTAGTAGACGTACTTGGAGGTATTGACACTGCCCTAAACATTGCCGTATCGAAAGCCGGTGTAGAAAACTATACTGTAATCTCCTACCCTGAAAAAGAAGATCTATTCTCCATGCTGTTCAATAGTAAGCCTACAAATTATATAGAATCTCAGCTACTACAGAGTAAACTTGGAGAATATTACCAACAATTCAATCTCATCAAAAGTTTGAATGAAAAGTCAATGATCCAAGCGCGCATTCCGTTTGAGCTGAATATAAAATAACACGTACTGAATGAACGAACCCTTTATTAAGATACATAAATGGCTATATCCAGCCTCGTGTTTATACGGGGCTGCGGTAGTGATAAGAAATAAACTCTTTGACTGGGGCATACTCCGGTCAAAGAGTTTTAGCACTCCAGTCATCTGCATTGGCAATCTTGCTGTAGGTGGAACTGGAAAAACGCCCCATACAGAATATCTAATAAAGTTGCTCGGGAGAAAAAATCAAGTTGCCGTATTGAGCCGAGGCTACAAACGACATACTAAAGGCTATGTACTTGCCACACCAGAAAGTACCAGCAAAACGATTGGAGACGAACCCTTTCAAATGTATTCGAAGTTTCCCTCCATCTTGGTGGCTGTAGATGAAAACCGACAACATGGCATCGAAAAGATTCTTTCCACGAAGAACCCCGGCATTGATGTGGTACTACTCGACGATGCCTTTCAACATCGTTACGTGAAAGCCGGGTTGAACATTCTACTCACTGATTATCACCGCCTCTTTTGCGATGACGCCTTGTTGCCTGCAGGTAGACTTCGTGAACCGATTAGCGGTAAGCATCGTGCACAAATCGTGATAGTAACGAAATGCCCATCGGACATCAAACCCATTGATTATAACATAATAACTAAAAGACTGAATCTTTACCCGTATCAAAAATTATTCTTCTCCACTTTTCGCTACGGGAAACTACAAGCGATATTTCCGGAGGTAGCATCAGAAAGCAATAAAGCCATCGCCTTATCAGCACTTTCGAACAAAGAAATACTGCTTGTAACAGGCATTGCCTCTCCTGCTCCCATCTTAGAGAAATTGGAAGGTTGCGTGAAGAAAATCGATCTACTCTCCTTTAGCGATCACCATGATTTCAGCCAACGAGATGTAGAACTCATTAAAGAAAGATTCAATAAACTCACAGGCGGACAACGTCTCCTCATTACAACAGAGAAAGACGCCACTCGACTGAAACATCATCCGGCTCTGCATGAAGAATTAAAAGCCTTCTTCTACACCCTGCCGATAGAAATCAAGATATTACAAAATCAACAAGAGATATTTAACCAACATATTATTGACTATGTTAGAAAAGATACAAGAAACCGCAGCTTATCTTAAAGAAAAGATGCACACTAGTCCCGAAACAGCCATTATTCTTGGCACAGGATTAGGAAGTTTAGCCAACGAGATCACCGAAAAGTATGAAATAAAATACTCGGATATACCTAATTTCCCTGTATCCACCGTTGAAGGACACAGCGGCAAATTAATATTCGGCAAACTGGGCAACAAAGATATAATGGCTATGCAAGGCCGTTTTCATTACTACGAAGGCTACTCGATGAAAGAAGTAACCTTCCCAGTGCGAGTGATGCGTGAATTGGGTATAAAAACCCTTTTCGTTTCAAATGCCAGCGGTGGAACCAATGCAGACTTTGAAATTGGAGATTTGATGATTATTACCGACCACATCAACTACTTCCCCGAGCATCCACTTCGTGGGAAAAACATCCCTTACGGACCACGTTTCCCGGATATGAGCGAAGCCTACAGCAAAGAGCTTATCCAGAAAGCAGACGAGATTGCCCTAGAGAAAGGGATTAAAGTGCAACATGGCGTATATATTGGTACCCAAGGTCCTACATTTGAAACTCCTTCGGAATATAAACTGTTCCATATACTTGGAGCAGACGCTGTAGGTATGTCAACTGTTCCCGAAGTAATTGTAGCCAATCATTGTGGCATTAAAGTCTTTGGTATTTCAGTTATTACCGATCTTGGCGTAGAAGGAAAAATAGTAGAAGTAACACATGAAGAAGTACAGAAAGCCGCAGATGCTGCACAGCCCAAAATGACTACTATTATGCGTGAACTAATTAATCGCGCCTAAACCTGAAAAAGAATTTATGAGAACTGAAATAGCTACTCTCGGTGAGTTTGGTCTGATTGATCATCTCACCGATGGAATCAAACTAGAAAACGAATCGAGTAAATACGGAGTCGGTGATGATGCTGCCGTCCTCTCCTACTCTGGCGAAAAAGAAGTATTGGTTACTACCGACCTACTTATGGAAGGCGTTCACTTCGATCTGACCTATGTTCCTCTAAAACATTTGGGTTATAAATCGGCTGTAGTGAACTTTTCCGATATTTATGCCATGAACGGCACCCCTCGCCAAATCACTGTATCTCTTGCCCTTTCTAAGCGCTTCAGTGTTGAAGACATAGATGATCTCTATGCAGGAATACGTTTAGCTTGCGAGCAATATCATGTAGATATTGTAGGGGGTGATACATCCTCTTCACTCACTGGACTTGCCATCAGCATAACCTGCATCGGAGAAGCTGATAAAGACAAAGTGGTTTATCGAAATGGAGCGCATGACACCGATTTAATATGTGTCAGTGGTGATTTAGGAGCCGCCTATATGGGATTACAGCTCTTAGAGCGTGAAAAGAGTGTATTAAAAGGAGATAAAGATGTTCAACCCGACTTTTCAGGTAAAGAATACCTATTAGAGCGTCAATTAAAACCTGAAGCAAGAAAAGACATCATAGAAATGCTAGCTGAAAATCAGATCCAGCCTACCTCAATGATGGATATCTCTGATGGTTTATCTTCTGAACTAATGCACATCTGCAAACAAAGTAATGTTGGCTGCCGAGTTTATGAGGAACATATCCCTATCGATTACCAAACAGCAGTAATGGCTGAAGAATTCAATATGAATCTAACCACTTGTGCTATGAATGGTGGTGAAGACTATGAGTTGCTTTTTACAGTCCCCATTGCCGATCATGAGAAAGTATCTCAAATGGAAGGTATCCGGCTTATCGGACATATCACTAAGTCCGATTTAGGCTGTGCGTTAATCACCCGAGACGGGCAAGAGTTCGAACTCAAAGCACAAGGCTGGAATCCATTACAAGAAAACAAGTAAGCTCTTAGAAAAGATTACAAAAAAAATGAATCTATATAACACTGATAATAAGGGAAGTAACTTTTTATCAGTGTTTTTTATTGCATTAAGTCTTGTGGAATCAAAAAGTTTAATTACCTTTGCAACCGCAAAAGAGAAACAAATATGATTAATTAGTATTGAGGTGCCATAGCTCAGTTGGTAGAGCAAAGGACTGAAAATCCTTGTGTCCCCGGTTCGATTCCTGGTGGCACCACAAATAAAGAAACCTTGTAAGATTTTTCTTACAAGGTTTTTTTATTTGTGGAATATTAGGACTGCTCCGTATCAGAAAGCAACTTATTAAGGTGTAATCATTCGGTAGAACACATGAAAAATTATACTTTAAGAGGAATATCAATAATTGGTTGAAGTTGCTCTAATTGAGTAGCATACTTTCGAACCACTTGATCGTACAAATCATCTACTTTAGGGGCTTTTACTGTTATAACTAAAGCATATTGTAATTCTTGACCTCTTGAATCATCGTGTCCTTCAGATCGTGCATTATAATGAATATCAAATACTGGACTACTAAGGCTTTTCCCTAGAAAAGTATTTTCTGCATGAATACAGTTTTCCCATTTCCAAGAATCTTTCCTCAATTCATCTTCAGTTTGGAATAGTTTTTGAGATGTGCCAAAAAATGGTTTAGTTACCGCATGAAGTGGTTCTGGCTCTCCCACTCGAACTTTCCTTTTTCGACTTCTATGAGGTCGAAAAGTTACTTCTAATCCGCTTTTTGTATAATTATCTGGATGATGTGGATCAATAGTCGTTACATAGCACAATGTAGCTTTTATTGAAACTTTTCCTGTCAAAACTTCATTAGGAAGAGGAATTGGAGCTCGCAAAAATTTAGATGCAGAAATACGCCCTTGAAAAACAACACGCATAACATGATCGTCACATATGACAATATCATCAAGATTTCTAGCAACTCGCCCCCACCCAACTTCAAAATTAGGAATATCAGTGTTTTCCGCACAATGTACTAATAACGCTCTAATAGCCAATGAATTTAAAGATAAGCCAAAATGTGCTCTAATTCCAGCACCTAAGCGTAAAACGCTAGGAGCAGAAAAACTTGTTCCTCCAGTGGCAAACAAACGCCCGCCATCTTGATAATCAAGAGTTAGAAAAGGACAAGTTGCAGAACCTCCAAAGTCAACTAAATCAGGCTTAATTAAACCAGGACTACGTCCGGGTCCAACAGAACTGTAACTAGCTCTATGCCAATCATTATCCGGTACGTCGCAAGCCCCTATTCCTAAAGCGTTTACACAATCGGAAGGAACTTGTATTCTATTTGCATTTATCGTTGGATCTGCTTCGCCATCATTCCCTACAGCAATTGTTGCCAGTGTTAAACCTTTTGCAAAAAAATCATCAAGCACTGCAGTCCAAGCATGTACCTCATCATCATCAATAGGCAAACAAGGTCCTAAACTAAGATTTATGAAATCATATTTATTCGTTGAAAGAACATTATTTATTCTTTCTAACACTTCATATAATTCATATGGATTTTGTCCCGGAGAGTTATCTAAAACTCGATAATGATCAACATATGAATAAGGTCGAGGTAGAGGTCTTTTAGGATCAATATGTCCAAATAAAAACGCAGACGTAACAGACACTCCATGCTCTAATAAATCAGGTTCTGATGCTTCTACTCCATCAATATTAATGGGGGTGGCCCATTTACATATGGGATGATCGTGAGGTATTCCTCCATCAAATATTGCAGTTTTTATATTAGCATCAATGGGTGTGGCATCAGGTAAGTCAACAGAAGAATTACTCATTATTGAACGCACTGTAGGGCGTAATAAGCGAAGTGTAGGCATAGCTCTCAATATTCTAACAAGACTAAAACGAGCAATATATTTTACTAAGTCCGCAGGTGCTTCTAATTCAATAAAACATAATCCACCCGCATAAAAGCGTTTTTGAAAAGATGCATTTATTCCTTTGCGATTAAGATATAACCTAAATAAATTTAAATAACGTGCTTCTGCCATTTCCTCATTCAAGTGCAACACAACTTCATAAAGAATCGTCTGTTCTCTTGAATCTATGCTTTTTATCTTTGTATCAGATTCTGGAAAATTCAATTCCTCTATTTCAACAATTTGTTTATCTCTAGAAGTGGTTTCATTCCAACTAGATAAATCTCTAGACCACTTTTTGAATGCTAACCGTTTCCCTTTTACAAACAATTCTGTCGTTACTGTTTGAACAGGCTCTCGTTCTTTACTCTTTTTTTCAGGAGTGATAGTTCGTGAACGACTTCCCACAACATCTAAACCTACAGAACGCAAAAGTTCTCTAGGGTAGTAAGATTTTGCTAAATACTCTGGGTTTAAAGTCATTGCAGCAACGATCAAATCATCAGGGCACGCATCGTCAGGTATGTGCTCAATTTCTTCTACGATTTTATCTAACATTGGCTGAAGTCTTTTCTTCGCCTCTGAAAACGTATAAGGAGAAACTTTCTCACCTCCCCCCGATGTAATTCGAACATCTTCTGTTAAACGTTCTCCTTTCCCCAATAAAAAATTTTTTTTGGCCATATCATTCTATTTTAATATTTATTTAGGCTCTTACGTATTGTATCTCTAGCTACCCCAGTTATTTCTTGAGCCTGACGTTGAGAAACTATTTTTTCGTTAACCAATGTACAAGCTAATTTAATTTTCTCTTCACGATTTAGTTTTTCATTCACTGCCAGCAAATCTTTTAATTTATCTTCTAATAAGACATTATTAATAGCAGCAGACTTCCTTGCTAATATGATTAATCTTTCGATATCACTAAACGATCTTCCCAAAAAGGATTTCGATAGAACTTTACACCAAATTTGGGGATTCTTTATTTCTTCTTTTAGAAGAATGTGGATAAACTCTTCTATTTGAATTTCTGTCGGATTTTGAAATTCTGAAACAATTTCAAATCGTCTCCATATCGCAGGATCTAAAAGACTTGGGTGATTAGTTGCAGCTATTAATAATCCTGATGATGGCCAGTCGTCAATTTCCTGCAATAGGACTGTTACAAGACGCTTTAACTCACCTATTTCGCTACTATCATCACGTCTTTTTGCTATAGCATCTAATTCATCAAGAAGTAAGATACACTCTGTATTTTTCGCATAGTCTAACACATATCTTATATTATTACCTGTCCGACCTAAAAAACTACTCATAACTGCAGCTAAATCTAGAACAAGAAGAGGTTTGTCTAATTTCTCTGCAAGCCATTTGGCAGCCATTGTTTTACCCACCCCCGGAGGGCCTGTAAACAATATTGATTTTGTTGGCAATAGGCCATGCTTCAATAATGACGCTGTATTTTTCCGTTCGGATAAGATTTGTTCGAGAGATTCTCGTATTTTAGAAGATAACACAAGATCATGTTCTAATTGGTTTTTCTCTACTCTTAGAAGTTGTAAACGAGAGTCCAAATCTACAGGCAAGGGAGATTCAAATTGTTTACGGAGAGGAACAGCACTATTAGGGGATTCTTGTAATAAAGCAATCAATGCATCTGTAAATTCCGGATAAGAATCTCTGAATTTTTTAGAAGCACGATGTAAAATCAGCTGAATATCTTGTTTTCTGCCCGTTAAAGCAACACGAGCTAATTGCAAGAATTCCGACGGTAATTCATTTATTTTTGAATTCATAAATTTATTTTGCTTATAATGGTATATTTACACAAATCAATCAATCTATTCTTCCACAAAGATACAAAATCATTAATAATAAGCAATATATAAATGGACTAATTTTAATTTATTTTTTATTTACTATTCCATTACAGTGCACTACTACCTAATAATAAGGGGTTTATAGTAGATTTACAAATGGTCAAATTTCAATATGCGCTTTTTACAAAGGCTATTGCAAGTGCTATTCAAAAAACGAGTAACAAATGAGAGTACAGAGTATGATATCTTGCAGAAAATCAACTTCGCATTTGCAAAGTATCATTGAGATAGTTATCTTTACTTCAGTATTCTCCGTGAGCAAACTACCGCAAAAGCACATAGAAAATCAGTGGGTTAAATCATGGGATATGCTTGAAACTAATAATATAAAATTTTAAATATCAGCGTGGTAACTCTGCAAGGAGAATTCCAGATGAGATATAAACAATGAAATATTTGAATAAATAATCGTTCTTACTAGCAAGCAAAACGATAAAACATAATCGTCTGCTAAATCATGTGGATTTCCAATTAGAAGAAACCATAAAACGTTGATAATCAACGAAGAGAAAATAATATTTCTTTTTATTTGTGGAATATTAAGACTGTTCGGTATCAAACTCTCAAAAGCTCCGTACCGTTGAAGAAATGCGTAGCTTCTTTCAGAAATGCAACAAGATATTCTTTGACCACATTCCTTGCTCATGGTTCAACATCTACACGGATGCAGACTAACGAGCCATAAAAGATTTTCGTACAGAAGCACAGTTAAGTCCGTCTACTGCCGATAAACAGATATTTGAAAATCTGAAACTATTTACAGATAAAGGTGTAGCCAAAAACGGTGCTGCCATGTTCTTTGGAAAAGAACCCGAACGAAAGTTTTCGCACGCAATTACAAGATGTGTTCTTTTTAAGGGTACGACTAAAGTATATATTATAGATGATAAGTCTTTTTTTACGGTAGTGTTCAAACGTCAGGCAAAGAACTATGCCACAGATGGCATAGTAAATGACATAGTAAATGAGAGCGAACAAGTGATTTTAGATTTGCTTAAAAAGAAACCGGGATTAAACGCCTCGGAAATAGCTGAAAGCATTTCTAAAAGCTGGAGAACTACCATGCGCTATTTAAAATCATTGAATGAAAAAGAACTGATAGAATTTAGGGGAGCACCTAAAACGGGAGGATATTATTTGAAATAGTCAAATTAACCGTAAGCCTTCGGTAAACTCCGTTTATTAATATAATGAATTGTCCCGTATCTTTATGGCTAAAAAGATTATGGTATATTGGACATTAGACTATTTTAGAATTCTCTATAGCGAATATCTAAAAGCTAACATTAGTGTGCGTGATTTCTGCCAGGAACAAGGTATAAGTGAAAATCGATTTTATTATTGGACCAAGAAGCTTAAATGTAATGCCGTTGCTAATATCGAACAGCCTAAAAGCTTTATTCCAATAAGTTCTGAAGCTGTAAGCTGTCTTGCTACTGCTATCCAATCAAAGCAAGAAAAAGTTATTAGAGCAAAACCTTCTGAAATAAAGATTGTTTACCCAAACGGAGTTGTATTACAGCTAGAGTCTGATGGTGATTTAGAGATCCTTCGACAACTTATCAACTTAAACTCCTAGCCTCATGTTTAGCCTTACTTCTTCAGATAAGTTTTACTTATATCCATATCCTACAGATATGCGCAAGAGTTTCTATACATTAAGTGGCATCGTGACTAACCAAATGGGTAAAGATGTGCAGGATGGCGATGCTTTTATTTTTATAAACAAACCCTGTACTGCCATGAAAATACTCCACATGGAATACGGTGGATTGGTCATTTATCATATGAGGTTATCACAAGGACAATTCTGTCTCCCTGAAATAGATTTTCAGGAAGGTAAAACCGTCTCACATGAGACCCTATGGAGCGATTTAGTTTTAATGGTGCAAGGTATAGATACACAACAAGTAAAGCATCGTAAAAGATGGATTCCTTCTACAAAAAGCAACGTTTAAAATAATAAAAAAAAGTCTTATATAAATGTGGCTATCTCACCCATTCTTTGTATATTTATATCATAATAAAGAACAGGAAATGCCCGACAGAACTATTGATAAAGATGAGCTGATTCGCCAATTAATGGCAGACAGAGACCGATTGTTTAGAGAGAACTCTCGGTTAAGAGTTGCTATAAACACTGATCCCGAAAGTGTAAAACAAGACCATAAGGAACAGTTAGAAGCAAAAGATATTATTATCAATAAGACAGAAGAGCTACTTGAGAAAAAAGATACCCGTATTGCTCAGTTAGAAAAGCAAGTGGCTTACTTGAAACGCCAATTATACGGTGGCAAAGCAGAACGATACATCAACCCCGATCCGGATGCACGCCAGTTGGAACTTTTTGAAGGTCTTCCTTTATTGCCCGGCGAAAAAGAGGCGGCGATAAAAGCTGAAGAGGAGATTAAAGTCGCAAAAGAGCACCGAATTAAACGTATGGAAAAAGAAAAAGGTGCTCCTGTACGCAAATCTCTCCCAGAAGAGCTGGAACGTAAGTTTGAACACGTATATCCTGAAGGATACAATCCGGAAGAATGGGATTTATTAGATGAAGAAAACCCACTATATACGGAAGTGTTGATGAAGGAGCCTACTAAGTTTTACGTACTTCGTACCTATAGGCATAAAGCCATCCGCAAATCAGACCGTACAATAGTCACAGCCGATTGCCCTGTTAAACCAATCGCAAAGAGCTACGCTTCCGCATCCTTACTTGCAGATCTAATGATCGATAAATACGTTGACCACATCCCATTCTATAGACAGCAGAAACAGTTTGAACGGCTAGGCATGAAAATACCGCTGCCAACCATACTCGGATGGTTCCAGGATGTAAGCGATCTTCTCATGCCACTACACTTCCGATTATGGGAATTAATGAAAGGAACGGATTATTTACAATGTGACGAAACCACACTCCCTATAGTACGCAATGATAAACACAAGACAGTGAAAGGATACATCTGGCTTGTGCGAGACCCCATGTCCGGCCGCCAGTATTTCTATTGGGACAAAGGTTCCAGAAGTGGAGAGGTCGTACTCAAGCTTTTCCATGGATATCAAGGCGCCTTACAAACAGACGGTTATGAGCGATATGAGTTGTTGGACGAAAAGAAAGGAGTTATTTTATTATCATGTTGGGCACATGCAAGAAGAAAATTTTCAGAGGCTCTCAAAAATGATAAGGGGCGAGCAGAAAGTGCCTTGGAGCAAATCCAACTTCTCTATGAGGTTGAACGACAAATAAAAGAACAGGAGTTGTCATTTGAAGATGCAGTTGTGCTTAGGAAACGTCTTGCTTATCCGATAATGGTTAGATTTGAAAAATGGCTCGTAGTGGAACATGCAAAAGTTATTAAAGGTAGCCCTATCGAAAAAGCAATCCTGTATACTTATAAGCGTTTCAATAAACTATCACGCTATCATCTGGATGGAAGATATAATATTGATAATAATGGAATTGAAAATGCAGTAAGGCCGGTAGCCATAGGTAGGAAGAACTACTTATTTTGTCAGAATGATGATACAGCGGAAAGTACCGCTATTATTTATAGCTTTATGGGCTGCTGTAAAGCTAGTGGTGTAGACTTCCGCAGCTGGATCATTTATTTTCTAGAGCACGTCCATGATTACGACACAGATTATACGATGGATATAGCGGAGTTGTTACCTGACAGATTAAAATCAGCAGGAATACTTTGAAATCCTTGAGAACATTGAAAACCATGAAATCTGTCAGATCATCGAAAACAATGAAATAATAGAAAACCTTGAGACAAAATTGTTAAGTTGAATCTCAAGGTTTTATTAGATCTATAGTACGGAGTTTACCGAAGGCTTACAATTAACCTCTATCTTCACAGTGATGATAACCGAACTGAATAAGAGAAATTAGCTAGATTTTTCAACGTATCTGGCCTAACAAACATACTCCGATTTTTCCACGGCTAAAACACGAGTTTACGCGACGCAGAGAAACTGTTTATTTTTTCATCCTTCCGCAAAAGGGAATCAATCAGACCGTAACCAATGACTATCAAGTAGTTAGTACTCATTCCTCTATCCATTCTCAGGCACCAAACAGCAAGCTCCGGAAGGAGAAAGTGACAAAGTGACAAAAGTGCCATATAGTACTACGGAATTGAACAACTACACCGAAGAAGCTTATTGCGACCGCGAAGAATATCAAAAAGAGAAAACTACTTTTAAAGAAAGTGTGTACACCCATCTGCTCAATCTTTTGAACAATGACGTGCTCAATAATACCAACGAGCTAGAAAGAAATATGTCTTTCCTCCCATCGGTATAATCCTTTCGGGTATCCGTAAGTACGAAACCCAAGTCACAAACACGGAAATATACAATAAGTAGGAAGATCTTCCCAACATGTTCAAAAACGAAGAAGCAATTCTCGGCTCAGCGGAAGATTCATGGGGGAGTAAGATAAATAATAATTAAATTTGCACTATGGATTTACTAAGACAAATGGTAGGCTTGATGTTGCCTTCCTCAATGCTGGATTATTTTGAGATAGTTAAGATAGAGCAAAGTAATGCCTTGATAGAAATATCTTTGGACGAGATATACTATGAGGCATATATAAATGATAAGACCATAGAAAGCAAGGGCTTCATGCCTGCAACCACCATCACAGATTTTCCTATCCGTGATCATAAGTTGTTGCTTCACATTCGTCGTCGCCGTTGGATCAACCTTAAGGACAACGTTAGTTTCTGTCGGCCAATAAGTTTGATTGCAGAAGGCACGCGTTACTCCAAGGAGTTCGCGACTTTTTTAAAAGGTACGTATGGAGAATTCCCCAGTGACCTGCCGTACGCTTGAAGAATATTACCATATAAACGCCAATACGTTTGAGAAGCAATACAAGGATTATCTCAGTGGCTTTCGTCAGTGGGAACAATTAGAGCACGCAGATGAATGGTTGGTGTTTCCCAAGAATATAGGGCAAAGCATCTGCATAGATGAGACCGCTCCAAGCAATGGAGAATTATACACAATAGTTTCAAACAGAGCCTCTCGTGGACGTAAGGGGACTATTATAGCCGTGGCGAGGGGAGTAACAGCGGATATTGTATGCGAAGTCCTTATGAGGATAGACAAAAGCCTTCGAGAGCAAGTTAACGAAATAACGATGGACATGTCCAACTCCATGCGCCTTATCGCTCGTCGATGTTTTCCAAAGGCGAGACGCACCATCGACCGCTTTCATATCCAGAAATTAGCTTGCGATGCATTGCAGGAAATGCGTATAGCTCATCGTTGGGATGCCATTCAACGAGATACCGATGCTCGCGAAGAAGCTAAATTATCAGGCGTCTACTATACGCCCTGCACATATCCTAATGGAGATACGCCTAAACAACTGCTCGCAAGAAGCCGTTATCTGCTATTCAAATCTCCCGACAAATGGACTAAAAGCCAAAGACAAAGAGCTGAAATCCTATTCCAAGAATATGCAGACATCAAAGAAGCATACTCGTTGACTCACTCCTTGAGAATGATTTTTTCTAAAAACACGCATAAAGATGCTGCCAGATTGTCCCTAGCTCGTTGGTACGACAAAGTAGACAAATCGGGGTTAAAGAGCTTTAATGTAATAGCCGCGACATTGTATGAACATTATGATGAAGTCCTAAACTTCTTTGTCAATCGTTCAACCAACGCATTTGCTGAATCATTCAATGCTAAAATTAAATCTTTTCGTGCTGCACTAAGAGGTGTATCCGATATTAAATTCTTTCTATTCAGACTTTCTTCTATTTATGCCTAATCCCCATGGATCTTCCGCTGAGCCCAATTCTCACTCGCGTATAATACAATTTCAGTATACGAAAGGTACATAGGTTACTAGAACCATTCAAATACTTAATAATCAATAGAATAAACCACAAAAGATACAAAATGGTAAAATACAGAGTGACTATATGCACTTTTGTCACTTTGTCACTTTGGGGTGAGGAAATACAGTCGGTTTGCCGTGAACTTGCCACGTTTTTTTTCGATGTATTAGGTGGATTTTCATCGCTAGGAAGCATCCGAAACTTTCTCTACCGAAAACGATAAAATACAATAAGTAGGAGCTAAATAATCATTGGGAAGATTAAAATAATCTTCCCAATGATTGAAGAAAAAGATGGGAAAGATCTGTCCCAATCTTTCCCATCTTTTTTATTTTATATGGAGGTAGTTGCACAATAAATCTACCGGACTTATTTCCAACTAACAAATATTTAATTGCCCCTCGTAGAGGAATTCCCGAAAATCTCGTCCAACTTATCCGCCAGTGCCTCTTTTCGAAGCCCTTTGCTGACAATCTTCCCATCCGGACTGATAAGTACGATGTGAGGAATGGTCAACACGGCATACTGCTTAGCTATTTTCCCGTTTTGATCACTAAGCTGCAACCAGCTACATCCTTCCTCTTTCAAAGCCTGTTTCCACCGATCCAGATTCTTGTCCAACGAGATACCGATCACTTTAAACTTCTCGCCACCGTATTTCTTTTCCAAACGGGCTATATTGGGAAATTCATTGCGACATGGCGCACACCACGATGCCCAGAAGTCTAGCAAGATATACTTTCCCCTCTCGGCGGATAAAGTAAAACTACTTCCATCTTCGGCTGTTACAGTGAAATCCGGTGCGAAAACACCTTCTTCCGTACGATTCAAGTCTTCGGCATACGCCCTCATGCGGATTACTTGTGGATCATTGTTGAAGCAGGTATCGAGAATCGCTATCGCGTCTTTCAATTGTTTCCCAGTCATCCGCGCCGATTTAAAGTTGAGCAGACGCAATGAAAGCACAGAGGCTGGATACGTGCGAATGAAGTTCATCTCGGCCTGTTCCAATTGCTCATTTTTCAGTTTGATCTCGTTCTTGAGGCTGTCCTTTACGTGGGCTGAATTGCCAGTATATTGGGACAAGGTGGTATGAAGGCTTCCTATTACGTCATACAGTGGATTGACATCACGATTAAAAATCAGATTTTCTTCGTTTGTCCGGGTTCCTGTCACTGTAGACTGATAACGCTCGCCAGACACACGGATATCTCCATTTTCCAAATACAAATCGGCCAAAGGCACAAACTTGTTCTTGAAAGATAACGTTGCCCAGATCGGTTTAGGTGTATCTCCGCCTTTAAACCGATATACGCCTTTCTTTATGACGGTACTGTCGATGGCTACAGCAGGCGGTCCTACTAGTTTAAGGTACAACATGGTACCGTCTTCAACATCAGACACCTTTCCGTAAATACGAAAGCCCGGTTTTTGGCAAGAAAATAGCATGACGAGACATGCCAGGTAAATTACTTTATTCATTCTTACATGATTTTTCGACAAATACTTATTATTTTTCCACCAACGTGGTCATAACGTTTCAAAATTTCGCCACCTGCTGTCAATGTCGGATTAATAATCAGCAAGCTACCCGTGCGTTCGGTGTTGCTCCCTGTTATAGCGATACCAAATTCATCAATCTCTTTATTGACGTCATAAGCATATTGCATGGCGGCTATACGACCTTCATAAGTCGCAATGTTGTTCAGCGCACCTGCACCTGCTGAAAGGGCTTCCAAGTTGAGCGCTTTCAACTGATTGCCTGTACCAATCATCAAGTAAGGTATATTGCGATGCGGAGCGAAACAGCTTTCGTCATCAACGGCTCCATCCGGAAATTCATAGCGAGCCACCAATGTGAAAATACCCGCATAGGTGGAAGTCATTACGTCTAGCACATATTTTCCTTCGGGGGTTTTAACGATGCTAAGCGCTTTCTGATCTTTGCTTTGTCCCATCCAGACGGATGTTCCTTTTACATTATTCGGATCAAAGTCGGCAGTAGAACTAGCCTCATCAACACTCAGAGGGGATACTATAGTTGACAGCGATGAACGATTGAAGTATACATAGCGATGATTCAGTTCATCCAGCGCCACGTAATAGTCACCGTGAGGTTTGGTAAAGTAAGCACCTATCTGATAATCTTTGTCGTCTCCTTCCAACGGATACTGATAGTAGGCATCCTCCGGTGTACCCATCGAACCGGTTAGCTTCGCATAGATTTTCCCTTTATGGATCATAAACAAAGAATAATCGTTACCGTAATACTCTGCATTGATATTCTGCAACTGCAAACCTCCGGGGCGAAACTCGTCTTCGTAATATTTCACCCGAAGCAGACTGCTACCATCTAGTTCTGCACTTTTGCCATCTTTGCAAAGCACGCTGATACGATCTTTATAGGCTCCCGTAGAACCATCCTGATAACGCAGTTGCTTTACCATTAATGGACTACCCGAGAGGGCTTCTCCGTTCACTTCTTGATAAACATCTTCGTACAATGACTGTTTATCTTCATAAGATTGGAACGACAGACAGGCTGCATTGTTCAGCACACTGAAAATCATCCATCCGCTCTGGAATGGAGAAACAACAGCAATCTCCATACGCTTAGCGTAGCGTACATTCGTACTGAGGTCGATCACCTCGAATGTCAATGGGTCTTTCGAAGCTAGCACATCGGTGAAGGTATAGTCGAGTACCGGTGTGGTAGCGAGCGTATCGCTTCCGATGCGCCAACAATATGCCAGGTTATCAGCAGTCAGCTCGGTGGTAATCTTCGGAGCAATCATTTGATGTTCCTGCAAGATGAACCGATACGAGTCGGCCACTCCCTCAATAGTCACTTCCTTAAGGGGAGTATAATCGTAATTTCCATCATCGCTGATACAAGCATTCAGAAGCAGTATCGCGGAAAATAGAAGGGGATATATCTTTTTCATATCTGTATTTTTTATTAATAACTACCTAAACTCTGTGCCACTGGCTTCTTGAGATCCTCATCGTAAGGATTGCCTTTATCATTGTAAAGCCAATTCTTGAATGCCATGATCGTACTGAACACTTCAGAAATTCTATAATTCTTATAAATATAGTTTCCCGAACCATAGTCCAACCACTGGATATACTTCTCGGCCTCAAAAGGATCTGTTCCGTCCTCTACTTGCATAAATTCCAACCACAGGCGTAGTTTGGTAGTAGAGTAAGTTCCTAGATAACGGTCGTAGATTGTAGCACTCCACCAGTCGGGTTTCACAAGCTGATCGGTTATAACGATTTTCACGCGGTCGATAGGTCCGGCTTTGAAGTTCTCATTATCCACTAGTTGAAGAGTCAGTTCGAATGACTTTTCTTTCATATCCGCTGTACGAAGCAGGGTAACAGTAGCTACACCATTATTCTGGCTGGCAGGAATCAACTGACCAGCCTGCCAATCAATCTTATAATGCACACCTTCTACAGCTGTAGTCAGCGAATCGACTACTTCCCAAGCAAAGGACATATCTCTATCAGCAAAACGCCCTGCATAGATCACAGGTATTTCAAACGTCTTTTCGGTGACAGAAGCATCCGAAAAAGTGAACGTGAACGAGGTGGAAGGAATGGTAGCCTCATCCTTGACATCAAAATTAAATGAGATGTAGTTGTGCGCGTCGAAAACCTCTACCTCATCCTTAGAGCAGCTTCCGGCAAAGAAAACTACCACTGTCAATAACAAATATATTAATGGTCTCATATCGTCGTTATTTTTAGATTTTAATTACCTGTTTGAGAAGAGGAAGGAATATTGCCGTATTCTTTTTCATCTTCCGGCAAGGGCAACGTATAATATTCCGGCTTCATCTGCGTCGTCATGCTCGAAGACCAAGGGCTGAATTCAGGAATCGCGTTCAGCTTCAACCGTTTATACATAAAGAATGTTTGTCCCTCAGCATAAGTCTCCTTACGAGTTTCCTTGCGTACATATTCCATCAACTGAGTTTCGGATGCATCCGCTGCTATTCCTTTATCGGCCGACAAATAACCTCGGTGCAGTTTTAGCTCTCGCAACAAGCGGATGGCTTCGCCCGGTTCCTGCGTGATATTACATTCGGCTGCAATCAGATACATCTCGCCCAAACGAATCAAGGGAACAGTCTCCTTCATCAACGTAGAAGTAAAGTGTGGCTTCTGGTCGTATTTGCTGGAAATCACCTTATTATTTTTCTTATCATTCTTGAGTAGATACAAATAGCGATAGTCATTGCTGTCTTCAAATACGCTTAGCCCGTAAATTCCCCATCCATCTGAAAGCGAATATTTCTCAGAGGTAAAATAGGTATCATAATACGTACTAAGTTTCGGTACGTTCAGGGCACAGATTAGTTCCGAAGTAAACACTCGGTCGGCATAGTCACCTGTAAGTACTGATGCATCTACCCACTCAAATGGGCCTTCTTCGATCACCTTCATGGCATACTTCAGTGCTTCGCTCTTGTTATTGATATACATGTACACACGAGCTTTGAGAGCCTGCACCGCCCAATAGTTGAAACGGTATTGGCGGTTAGCTAGAAAATCGCCCTTACCCGAAGAAGTTATTGTACGATCGGAGAGAATCGGATCGCCGCCATCTATGAAAAGCTTCTCAGCCTGATCCAAATCGGTGAAAATCTTCTTGACAACGTTTTCCTCTGTGAGATGCGGATATCTCACCCGTTCGTATGTTTCGACATAAGGAATAGAAATTGTCTTTTCATTTCCGGTATACGCAGGAGCGAATATCCGCAAAAGATCAAAGTGCGTAAAAGCACGCATTGTCAGCGCTTCTGCCTCCAGAATGTCACCTTCTCCGTCAGAAAAAAGAGATTTACGGGCTTCAAGATCTTTGAGGATGCTGTTGACATTGGCAATATTGTTATATGAAGTCGACCATATCGCGTCAATAGTAGGCCGAATGTCGGTCGATAGATAATTGTAGTTCTGAATAGGCGTCCAAACATAGTTTCGAGCCAATCCTTCAAACATTCCATAGGTTAGTTGATGACCATAGAGCGAAGGGTTAATCATATTGATGTACGTTCCGTAGAGCATCTGTTTAAAGCCGTCTTCGGTTTCAATCAAGTCGTCCCGGTCTTTTTCAGTAGACGGGGCTACGTCCAGCCAATCACTACATGCTGAAAAGACTAGAAGGGAGGCTGTGAGAAGAGAATATATTACTTTTTTCATAACTTTTGTTTTTTAAAAGTTTGCACGAAGTCCGAGTGTAAATGCACGAGCATACGGATAAGAAGTTCCTCTTTCGCGTTTAACCGTGGAGAAATACAAGACGTCGGACATATTGAATGATAACCTCATGCTTTGCAGATGCAATGGAGAGATATACTTACGTGGCAACTCATATTGCAGAGAAAGTGAAGACAGTTGTAGATAGTTCAAGTCTTGTACAAAACGAGAACTTGCATACGTGAAATATTGCGAATAGCGAGCAGTCAGATTGGCTTTGTATTTCACCACATCTCCTGGTTTCTGCCATGTTTCAGTCAGTACTCGTTTATCCACATTCTGGAACTTATTAGAGTTTTCCACTTTGTCGACCAATGTCTGATTGTAAGCTTGTCCACCATAAGAATAAGAGAAGGTAGCGTTCAGGTACAAACCTTTCCAGCCAACGTTCGTACCGAAAGTTCCCCGAACCTTAGCTTCAGTATCTCCTACCACGACTTTGTTGTCGGCACTCCATTCAGTAGTCGGTTTACCGTCTTTAGTCAGGAAAAACTCTTTGCCTGTCATCGGATCGATACCTAACGAACGTACAGCGTAAATAGCTGTAGACGACTGACCTTCTTCGTATCGGGTCAAGAATTTATGAGACGCTTGCATATACTCCTGATCTGTATATCCCGCAGAGGAGTCCGTCTTCTTATTATACGATTCCAGTGCCGAAGAGATGGCGAGGATCTTATTGCTATTATGGCTTGCCGATGCAAACAAAGCGACATTGAACTTCGGTTTTTTAATGATAAACGCACGCAGAGAAAGTTCGTATCCCTGATTTTTCATCTTTCCCAAGTTCTCGGTATAGCTGCTAAACCCTATAGAAGGTGGAGTCGTTACCGGAAGCACCATATCTGAAGTCGTTTTGTTGTAGTAGCCAACCGAGAAATCGATCCGGTCGAAAACGCCTATCGTAGCTCCTAACTCATAAGAACGTGTACTCTGCCAACGCAAATTTTCGTTACCTAGTGAAAGAAGAGTAACTCCGATATTCCCATCGTAACGGTCGTTCTTCGTATATTGGTACATATCTCTAGCCTGATAGGGAGCAAAGTTTACCGAGCCGGTTTCACCGTACGTAGCCCGTACCTTCAACATATTGACAAACTCAAGTCTTTTAATAAAAGCCTCGTTGTGAAGATTCCATCCGATACCTAAGCTATAGAACGGAGCGACTTTCTCTTTCGAACCGAACTGCGAAGAACCATCCAAACGATAAGAGAAGTCGAACAAATAACGACTGTCGTAAGCATAGTTGGCAGACGCGAAGAAACTAGCCATACGTGCATGACCTTCCGAGTTAGCAGGTGTTCCTCCTTCTTCGTAACCATTAGCATAAGCAGGTTGAGCAGCGTCTTCAGCACCAAAGCCTTGAGCAGTAAAGCCGTACAG
This sequence comes from Bacteroidota bacterium, assembly GCA_023426145.1. Taxonomy (GTDB): domain Bacteria; phylum Bacteroidota; class Bacteroidia; order Bacteroidales; family Bacteroidaceae; genus Bacteroides. The sequence goes on from JAFABG010000023.1 coordinate 23,732, forward strand.
CGTGCTTTTCGAATCGGAAAGCGAAGTACCGGCTGAAGCAGTAACAAAGTGTTTATCAAATACCTTGGAATAGGTCAACATGACGTTTCCTTCCAACGATTCCTGAAAGCTTTCGGAGTAGGTATACTTTCCTCTCTTGTCTTCGTCGGTATCAGTTTCAGTAGTGAAACCATAGTCTACATACGTGGCGGAGTTGGGCGACAAGAAAGCGGTTGATTTCAATTGAGACTTAGTATAGCTCACGCGTCCGTTGAATCGAAGAGTAGGCAGAATAGTCCAGTCGAACGAGAAGTTCTCATTGATATTCATATTTTCGCTCTTCTTTTCATTGCCCACATTCGCTTCGTACAAAGGATTCACGGGAATGTTATTACTATTTCCCCAAATGTTGTAGGGACTTCCTTGTTCATTTACATAATAGTAATACTTATACAACTTTCCGTTTTCATCGTGAATGGGATAAAACGAGTTGATTTTGGTATAATCGCTGAAATCACCGTAAGGAGAGTCTGTCGTTTTCCGCTGTCCTACAGTCAGGTAGTTGGTAAACAGCAACTTGTCATTGAGATTATACGAAAGATTGACGCCAATCCCGTAGTTATTGCGAGAAGACTTCTTCATCACTCCTGGATTACCGGAATAATTAAGATCTAGTCCGTAGCGCATACGTCCGTCACCTCCCGAAAGGTTAAGTGAGTGTCTTTGTCCAACTGAATTCCGCACTGGCTGACTCAACCAATCGGTATCAACTCCCTGTGCTACCCATTTGGTAATCTGGTTGTATGCCGGACTAAGTGTACCGTCGTCGAGCCGATACATACCCAAACGGTCATACAATTGTAAGTTCTCACGAGCATTCAATAAATCGTAGCTAGACAAGTCCGGCAAGTCGAAGTTTACATCCAACGAGTAGCTGACCCGCAATTCTCCTTCTTTAGGCTGAACAGTTTTCACTACAATAACTCCATTGGCTGCTCTCGAACCGTAAATGGCTCCGGCAGCAGCGTCTTTCAGAATCGTAACAGACTCTACTCTATTCATATCTAGATCTACAATGGTTTCCAAGGTCGTTTGGTATCCATCTAGAATAAACAACGGTTGGTTGGGATCGCTCATCAAACCCGATTTATCAATATTTTCAAACCCCTGAAAGGAGTTTTCTCCGCGGAATCTGATCTTGGGCATTGTATTGGGGTCTGATCCCATTTCCGTATTCTCGGCTATACTAATAGAGGGGTCCAGAATACTCAAACTTTTAATCAAGTTCTGATGTCCCACGGTTTTAAGGTCTTCACCTTTATATACGGAAGCATTACCCGTAAAGCTCTTCGCATTATGAGTAACAAGTCCCGTAACAACAACCTCTTCTATGGCATGCGTATCGTCGAACATTGTAACACTCAGCTTACGACCGGTAAAGGGAAGGCTCGTTCTCTTCATTCCCGTAAAAGAGAATACAACGTTTTTCACGTCTTCGGGATTTGCCAAAGGAATACTAAATTCTCCATTCATATCGGACACCCCACCTATAGTCGGTGAATTAGTCGTGATATTGACTCCCGGCAACGGGGTTCCTTCTTGATCTACTACTGTACCGAAAAGCTTTTTCTTTTCGGCCCCTTTCTTCACGGCGGCAATGGTGATGTACTTTTTAGTTATTTTGTAAGAAAGTGGGTAAGAACCTATGATGGCCTGCATCACCTCCTCAATGGGACGCTGTTTGACAGAAGCAGTTACTTTGTAGTTTTGAATTTCGTCGTAGGTAAATAAGATTTTGTAATGACTCATTTGCTCTACCTTCTTCAGAGCAGATGACATCGATTCGTTTTGGCAATCGAGTGAGAATTTCTGTCGGGAATCCGTTTGGGATGAAACGGGATTTTGCAATCCCAAGAGCAACACGCCAAACAGAAACAAGAATTTCCATGGGGGAATTCTTCCCGGACATTCCGGCAATTTTAGTCTTTCCATATTCATTTAATGTTTGATTAGAAACTTAATTCAATGATAATACGGATAAGCTAAAATTTTAGTCCCTGAATATCTACTTTTTTAATCCAATAGTTATCTTATTCCCATTTTTACTAGCAGAAAGATAGCTGAAGCTATTTAAATTTTCAACCACTTCATCTATCGCGGCTTTCCGGTCGGCAATGAAATGAAGCCGATAGCTCATTAAAGAAGGTTTTTCAATTTCGATATTCACATTATACCATCTGCCCAAATCGCAGAGAACTTCGACCAAGGGAACGTTGTCAAAATAAAAGTAGCCATCTTTCCACTGCACATAGTAGTTGACGTCTACATCTTTCACTTTAAAAACCTCCTGATTGACAACAACTTCTTGACCGGGAACAAGTTTCACCTCCTTGTTTATCTCGGGCATATTCACCACTACGGATCCATTGATCAGTGTGACATGCGACTCGGTATTCTTATAAGCCTTAACATTAAATTCCGTTCCCAAAGCACGTGTACTCGTTCGATCGGTCTCCACAATGAAAGGCATCTTTTCATTCTTGGCAATTTTAAAATAAGCCTCTCCTTCCAATTTAACAACTCTCTGGCTACCGGTAAACTTCCTTGGAAAAGTCAATTTGCTTTCCGCATTCAACAACACTTCCGTACCATCATTCAGTATTACCTGATAATCTTTACCGCGCGGAGTCGTGATAACCTGGGTTGGGATATCGTTAGGAGAGATAGTCACTTGTCTGAAATCAGCTTCATGCGGTTTGATTATAATATCCTGAGCCGCTTCCTTTTTTATTTCGGCAATAGCCACACCCTGAGGTTGCAAATCGGTACCCAATGTAACCTGTGGGTTAGTATCTTCTGCCGTGAAAATCATAAAAGGTTGATTGGCTTTATTGGTCTGCCACTGGAATGCAATCACCAATAGCAACGTAGCAGCTATACCAGAAAGACTTCCCAGTACAAAATAGCGTGTTTTATGGCTCTTCTTCTTTTGAACAGCTACAGCGGGCTTCTCTATCTCCGAAGCAATTGCCTCTTTCCGAAACTTTCTCCACTCAGCGTCAACGGAAGGTTGCGAGTATTTTTTGCGAAGCATGGCCTGCTCACAAGTAAACAACAAGCGAGCATCTTGTTCCATATTATTGTCCGGATCCATATTTTGTGGTATTAAATCTTCCTTATTCATATTTTTCAGGTGTCTTCATTAATTTATACGTGGTGGTTCTACTTTTATCTACTGCTTTTTTTTATATTTAACAGAAAAATCATCTCGTATAGCACTCAATCCTTTCATGATATGCTTTCGAACGCCACTTTCTGTAAGTCCCATGACTTCAGCAACTTCTTTATATTTCTTCTTATCCAGGTAACATTGTTCTAAAACAAATCGAGTTTGAGGTGTAAGGGTGTCGATGATTTTCAGTATGCGATCCATTTTCTCCTCCTCTTCATTCCAGTCGTTAGAACTCATTTCCGACGTTATTTTCAGGTAAGAAGCGGCATACAAATTCTTCACCTCCTGATGACGCAAATAATCAATGCACAAGTTGTGTACATGGGTGAACATATACGAAAGTACGGTTTCTTGTTTGATGGAATCAAATCGTTCCCAAAGGAGTCGGAACGATTCGCTTACAATATCTTTGCAAGTTTCGGGGTCGGGAATGAAACCCAAAGCATAGTAGTACAGACGGGTATAGTTTTCTTTAAATAATCGTTCAAATATTTCTTCCTGGCTCCTATCTGTTGTTGTTTCGTTTTTTTCAGTCATACTCATAAAGTGGTCCTATGTGATCCTACATCTGTGACAAAAATAGGGATTTTCAGAAGATTAGTGCTCCATCGAATTACTTTTTTTCATATTTTCCTTCGCATGTTTACTTCCCGATTAGGATTCCCTCCAAGCCACTATTGACGATTTTAGACTTTTGAGATAAGTATTAGACCTATTACTTTCAACTTGAGTACCATTATCTTCATTATAAAATTCATGGGAGCATTATTTAATTAAAAAAAATCCCTTACTTTTGTAAAGTACAAAATAATCCTCCGCATTAATAAAGACAGCATTCTCAAGCCACTGGATAAATTTGAAATCAATAGATGTATTAAAAAGATAGCCAAATTCAACCTTGTAAAGACGAAACAGAGTTGCAAGCTAATTCAATGACTGAATATCAAACTGATTAAAAAATATAATTCCCTATCCATAGAGATACGGTTTTAAAATTAGTATGCGAAAATAAGTAAGATATGGAATCAATCAAATACTATATAATCATTATTCTTTTACTCCTACCAACAATCGTTTTGGGGCAGGAGGAAATCAATAATGCAATCAAAGTTGAACTGCAACTTCTGAAAACTAATCCTAAAAACAAAGAAGCACTCCGTAAAGTTAGTTTCCTCTATCTTAATAAAGCCGATTATAACAAAGCAATCTTATACGGGAAAAAGCTATTTGCTATAGGAAGTGCTGAAAAAGATTATAATCATGCTGTCATTTACTCACACATTTGTCTTGGACAAGCACAGATGATGATAGGTAATGCCAAAGAAGCATATACTCATCTTATACAAGCAAGACTCATTGGTGAAAGCAATAAAAATGACTCCGCTCTCTGTTCTGTTTACAATGGGCTAGGGTTATATGCTTCAAACGTCCAAAAAGACTATTACTTATCACTGACCTATTTTTTTAAAGGAGTAGAAGCAGCCAAACGTTCTCAATACGACAGACTGTATTCTATTATACTAGTCAATATATCAGGAATTTATTATTTAAAGAATGACCCAAGTGGGTTAAAATATGCCTTGGAATGTTATGATTTGGGACATAAACGGAAGGATGCTTACCTAATATATAGTGGCTCTACGAACGTTGCATATATGTACTACCTTAAAAAAGACTATCCAACGGCTCTCAAATACATACAGGAAGCTGAATTTATTATGATCCAAAATGACTTCTATGACCAATCAAACATATATAATCTTTATGGATATATTCTATCTAATCTAAATCGTGACGAGGAAGCAATCTCATATTTTAAAAAAGCATTGAAACTAAAAGAGCAAGGACAGACTTCGTCTGTAATGAATGCATATTTAGGATATGCAAAAATTCTAATAAAACAACGTAACTACTCACAAGCCATTCAAATGTTGAATATTGGTATAGAGCTTTCCAACAAGCAGGAGAGTCCTATCTATAGAAGTGATATACTCAAATCCCTATCACAATGCTATGAAGCAACTGGAATGTTTAAAGAAGCTCTAACTTATCACAAACTATTTCAAATCGAAAACGACAGTTCATATAATGCTGATAAAGAAAGAGCAGTTGGAGAAATACGTGTGAAATATGACGTAGAAAAGCAACAAAACGAGATTAAAAAAAACAAGCTTATCCTTCTTCAGAAAGAAAAGAAAGAGCAACTTCTTATTTCGATTATTGTAGCTATTATTCTCATATCTCTCCCATTATATTATATGTATTGGCGGAAAAATCGATTCTACCTAACTATAGTTCGCCAAAATAAGGAAGCTGTCCGTCGCGAGCAACAATTACAGAAGCAAATACAGACACTAGAAAACTCAAATCTGAATAGATGTGATAATGACAAAGAAGAAATAACGACAGAAAAATATGCATCTTCTTCATTGACTGAAGAAAAGAAAAGTACCCTATTCCTTAAATTAGAAAAACTAATGAGCGAAAAGCGAGTTTATGAAGATAATTTAATTACTAAAGAAAAGGTTGCTGAACAACTTGAAAGCAATCGTACCTATTTATCACAAGCAATCAACGAACAGACTGGACAGACATTTACGCAATACATAAACAACTATCGAATCAACGAAGCTGTACGCCTACTAAGTGATCCATATAACCAAACACCACTTAAAGCCCTTTCTTTTAGTCTAGGTTTTAATTCTATGACAACCTTCTATAAACTCTTTCAAAATGCTGTCGGAATGACACCATCGCAATATAAAGAGCGCATTCAGAAATTACATAAAGATAACTAATACACCAAATAACTGACATATTTCTTTCAAATACAGCAATTGCCGCAATTGAACAACCAATTTATAGGCAAATTGGATATTTATGGATTAATTTGCAATCGTTAAGTAATCCATTATAATCTGTCGAGTATGAAAGAAAACAGTACTATTTTAATTATCAGACATTTTTTTCACAGAATACCTTTATTACTTGTCGTTTTGCTCTTAATACATCAAACCGACATTTATGCACAAGGCGTTCGTACAATTAGTGGAATCGTTGTCGATGAAACAGGACAACCTTTGCCCGGTGCAAATGTTGTGCAAAAGAGAACAAGCAAAACAGAAAGTTTAAATGCCGTAATTGTTGATGTCAACGGACACTTCAGCCTCACCCTAGCTAGTTCTGCTCAGGAACTAGAAATTTCATATATAGGTTATGAGACGCAGACAGTCAAATTAACACAGGGAACTTCTTACCGAATAGCCCTAAAACCTTCCACTGAAATGATTGAAGAAGTGGTAGTAACAGGTGCATTTACGCGTAAAGCCAATACATATACAGGATCAGTTACAACTGTTAAAAGTGAAGATTTGCTAAAAGTAGGTAATCAAAATCTACTTTCTAGTTTAGCAAATATTGACCCGTCTTTTACATTGATAGATAATTTGGCTGCTGGCTCAAACCCTAATGCGTTACCGGATTTTCAAATGCGTGGGCAAACTGGATTCTCAGATTTAAAAGGCGAGTATGAATCTAATCCTAATCAACCGTTGTTTATTCTAGATGGTTTTGAAACAGACCTAACTAAGATCATTGACCTCGATATGAATATGGTAGCTAGTGTCACTTTACTTAAGGATGCCACTGCCAAAGCAATATACGGTTCAAAAGCAGCCAATGGCGTTATTGTCATTGAGACTAAAAGACCAGAAGCTGGACGCATGAAAGTATATTATACTGGAGGACTTAGTATTGAGATGCCCGATCTAAGTAGTTATGATTTAACTAATGCAGCTGAAAAGTTACAAGTTGAAAAGATGGCCGGACTCTATACTAGCGATAATGCGCAAACACAAATTGCTTATCAAGAAGAATATGAAAAGAAGCTAAGAGAAGTCCTTGCTGGAGTCAATACTGATTGGAAATCACAGCCTGTAAAAACAGGAATTGGACAGAAGCACTCATTTTATCTAGATGGAGGAGATCAACATATGGTATATGGTGTAGATTTGTCGTACAACAATATCCAGGGGATCATGAAAGGGTCAAACCGTAACACCTTCTCTGGAGGAGTAACGTTGGCATATAGACTAAAAAAGTTTCAATTCCGCAACAAACTTTCAATTACATATAATGAGTCAAACGATTCACCATGGGGAAGTTTCTCAACATATACACAGATGAACCCGTATAGCCGCCTCTATGATGAAAAAGGCCAATTAATTCAAAGCTACCAATATGTAACTGGAGGAAGCAAAACAGCCAACCCGATATGGGATTCTACGATAAATACAGTATATTTAAGTAAATACACGGATATTACAAACAACTTCTATATTGAATGGAATATCAAAAACAATTTAAAGTTAACAGGACGTTTAGGGTTAACTAAGAAGAACACCTCGACTGATAATTTTAAGCCAGCATCACACACAGATTTCATTAATTATGAATCGAAAGATTTATATCGCAAGGGTACGTATTACAAAGCTAATGGAGACAATTTCAATATTAATGGAGATTTAGGCGTCAGCTACTCTGTACAATTGAATAAACACCTATTTTTCTTCAATGGACAAGTGAATTTTACTAATTACACATACAACCTTGCAGCCATGCAAGCAGAAGGTTTTCCTAATGATAATATGGATCATATTATTTTTGGCGTTCAATACGATACGGAAATCGGAAAACCCACAGGTAATGAAGGGATTTCTCGCAGTGTGGGTGGAATTGCCTCAATCAACTACTCATTCGACGATCGATTTCTATTTGATGCAAACTACCGTTTGAGTGGCTCTTCGGAGTTTGGCGCCAACAGTCGTTGGGGCTCATTTTGGTCATTAGGCGCTGGTTGGAACATCCACAACGAAGCATTCTTAAAAGATAATTCATGGATAAATCAATTAAAACTTCGACTATCTACCGGTTATACAGGTTCACAAGGGTTCAGTACGTTTGAAGCTTTAGCAACGGTCAAATATTACGGATCGTCTTCCTACAATGGAAACATCGGATCTTATCTGGTAGGGCTGGCTAATCCCGACTTACGCTGGCAAAAAAAATATGATAATAGTGTGGGACTTGATTTCACGGTTATGAATAAACGAATAAACGGAAGGTTCGACTACTATACATCTACTACCAAAGGTATGCTAACAGATATTACAGTTCCTCAATCTACCGGTTTTTCAACTTATCGCGAGAACATGGGTGAAACAGAGAATAAAGGTTATGAAGCCTATTTAAACGCTCGTGTCTGGGAAAATAAAGAGAACCGCAGTTACATTAATGTATTTACTTCATTGGCTCGTAATAAGAATAAAATAAAAAAAATCTCGAACAGTTTACGTAAGTTCAATGAGGATCAAGATGCCAATAAAGGACAAGACGATGATGAGAAATACAAGAACAGTATAACCACACCCTCTGTTCGCTTTGAAGAAGGGCAATCAATGTCAGCTATATGGGCAGTTCGCTCATTAGGTATTGATCCTGAAAACGGTAAAGAAATTTATCTAAAAAAAGATGGTAGTGTCACCTATGAATGGAATGCAGCCGATCAAGTCGTATGTGGAGACACACAACCTGAATTTAACGGTAATTTCGGATTCAATGCTGAAATAAACGGTTTTGGATTTGGTACTACATTCAGCTATCGTGTGGGAGGTCAGATATACAATAGTACATTAATCAATAAAGTAGAAAATGCAAGTCCATATTACAATGTAGACCGTCGTGTCTTTACAGACCGCTGGCAAAAACCTGGTGACGTAGCTCTATACAAAGCAATAACTGACAAGTCTTACACCCGTCCCACTTCACGGTTTGTAGAAGACTACAATACTTTAACACTTTCTTCAATAAATGTATACTATGACTTTCGAAATTGTAATTTTATGAAACGTTCCTTTTTTGAACGTCTAAAAGTTAGTGCATATCTAAATGATCTATTTGTGGTTTCTTCTGTAAAGACAGAACGAGGGACCAATTATCCATTTGCGCGTACCATCTCATTTGCCGTACAAGCGTCCTTTTAATTTCTCATTAAACATTAAGAATATGAACAGATATAGATATATAAACCAAATTTTCATACTGAGCGCTACTTTATTAATGGTCTCATGTAGTGACTGGTTGGATGTACGACCGAAGTCGGAAATTCCAGTTGAATTGCATTTCGAAAAGGAAAGTGGATTTAAAGATCAGCTTACAGGCGTCTATACCAAGATGTGTAGTACACATATGTATGGACAGGATATGACTTTCGGTTTAACATCCGTATTGTCTCAAGATTATGATTTAAAATCTAACAGTATATATCGGTACGCTGCAGAATATCAATACCAAGAAAGATCTACAAAAAATATTATAGATTCTATCTGGGTCGATACTTACAACTGTATTGCGAACTTAAATGTTATGCTTGAATATATCGACAAAGTAGATGCTAATATATTCAGTGATAACAATCACGATCTATATAAAGGAGAAGCCTTAGGTTTGCGCGCTTTCCTGCACTTAGATATGCTTCGTCTCTATTCCCCATCACTAGCCAGCAATTCGAATGCACTAGGTGTACCTTATGTTACCGACTACGATAAAGTGATAACCCCTCAAAAATCAGTCAGCGAAACATTGGATTTGATTATTGCCGACTTAATACAAGCCGCCGATTTATTACAGATAGATCCATTTCTCATAGCAAAAGAGGATTATAAAATACGGTATGCTCGCAGGGTATACTTCAATTACTACGCAGTCATTGGTACACTCGCAAGAGCCTATATGTATAAAGGTGATAAAGCAAACGCATTAAAGTATGCTGAAATGATTATAGAAGGAGGTGAAAAAGAAGATGGGAATATATCGTGGACACATTATTCATCTTTAGAAACATCTAAAGAAGAGCAAGTTAACCGTATTTTCAGTGGTGAAACCCTTTTCTACCTAAACATTAAGGATATGGACAACATCGTTAAAAATTACTTCACTGCTTCATCTGGAAACAACACTTTGACACCATCAGACAACAAAGCCGATCAAATCTTTGAAAAGAGTAGTAAAGGATATGGCAACGATTATAGAATGTTGAAAGGTTTCTCATACGATGGCGAAAATAAATACTTTTGGAAGTACCACCAGTATGAAGGCGGATCGTATAACGACATTATGCCTATTCTGCGGAAATCAGAATCATACTACATAGCTGCAGAAATTTTAAAGGATAATGACCCAAAACGAGCCATTGAATTACTAAATATAGTACGTGCAGCCCGCAATTTGAAGGATTATGCCCTCGGTGAAAATTTAACTGCAGATCAAATTCAGATAGAAGTTGGCAAAGAATACCGAAAAGAATTTCTTGGAGAGGGGCAGATGTTTTTTTATTACAAGCGTTTGAATTCAGACCAAATTGAAGGTGCTGCTGTAAATGCGAGTAATTTAATTTATGTATTGCCAATGCCAGACAATGAGATTGAATTTGGAGGACGTAATTGACTTATAAAATGAAAAAACATGAAAAAAGGAAGAATAATCATATTATTAGGGTTAGTAATAACTCTGTGCGCTGCCTGCGAAAACGATGGATTTTATTATAAAGATGAAGCCCGCGTTCGGTTAGAAGGACCATACGAGTGGGCATTGGATGCTGATTCACTAGAATTTTCTTTTGCTTCTTCACCATCTACAGTGACTAAACAAGAAATAATAATGACATTATACGTCATGGGAAATCCGGTAGACAAAGACCGTGTAGCAAATCTAGAACTTGTATCTACTCAAACCACAGCTACTAATTCTCACTACAGCATACCACTACAAGTTACTGTTCCTGCTAACCAGCTTACTGCTGATTTTACTGTCAACTTATTGCGTACAGATGATTTGCAGGAAAAGACAGTAAGGCTTTATATCAAAATAGTAGAATCCTCTGATTTTAAAAAAGGAGTAATAGAACAAGATCATTTCTTGTTTAAATGGAATGACATTTTGAGCAAACCTAAGAACTGGGATACTGAACTTAAAAGTGTGTTTGGAGATTATAGTTTGGTAAAGTATCGCTTTATGATAGACGTTCTAGGTACAGCAACATTTAGTGCTGAAACAATGAGTTGGGCCGAACTGAATAACTATAAAATCAAAATGCGAAATGCACTAACTGCATACAATGAAACACATCCAGCAGAACCTTTAAAGGATGAAAACGGGCAATTAGTCAGTTTCTAAACTTTATTAAATTTGAAGATTATGAAAAAAAGATTGATATACATTTGGGCTGCAATTCTAATGATAGCAGGAATTTCTGCTTGTAATGATGACAACGGTAACTACGATTACCTGACAGAAGAACAAGTTGGGATTATTGAAATAGATACAGTAGGGATTCCCAACCGAACTGCTTTTACTCAGTCATACTATCCAGGTGATGTTATAAGCATCACACCCAAAATTAAATACACGCATCCAGAAAATCTAAAATACTCATGGATTGCGTATCCATATCCATATGAAGCCGTTCAGGTAGGAAATGCGACGATGTATCCCAAAGCGGATACGCTAAGCCACCAACTGAACCTCTCTTGGGAAGTGAATTTAAAGCCGGGCAACTGGACAACACACTTAATAGTTGAAGATACTGTTAGAGGGCTCAGCACTACCATGAAAATGCAAGAACAGTATTTTCAGATTTTGAAGCCTGGCAATAGAAATGGCGTTTATGTTTTATCTGAATACAACGGACAGACAGATATTGATTTTTACTCAAGCCAACTGTGCCTGATTTATGGACAAGACACTGTAATACCTCATTATTACAGCGAAGTGTGCAAACAAGGCCTACTTCCAGGCAAACCTAAGTTCATCAGTTGGGGACAAGACTATTATTACGTTTTCACCGAAAATAACGGTTATCGATTAAATGTATCCGGACTGGAATTAATGGAGGATTTTGAAGGCATGTTTTATGATGCTCCAACTTATAATCCACAGACCATGAAATATATCAATAACTGCGAATTCCTTGTAAACAACGGAAAACTGCATGTTCTGTATACAAACAAAACCAATGATCGTAAATTTTCTGCTCCTATTGGAGGAGACTATAAAGCAAGTACTTACTTGAGCAATGAGACTCGCGTCTCATGGGGAGCAGTAACTGGAGCTATTAATTCCGATGAGATTATTTTCGATGAAAAGAGTATAGGTTTCCGCCCGTACTTTGCACAAGGAACTGAAATAAGTGAATTTAAAACGACCGCTCCCGATGCAATTATCAATGCAAAGAAACTACCTACAGTTCCTCTTGCCATGCAAGGAGCAGAAGGGGGAAAAACTTATGCTATAGTTGTTGTAAACAATATTCCTTACCTCTACATTATGAAATTCAGCAATGTAATAGACGACGGAGATTTAAGTGGCAATGGAGGTAATTCAATTATCAACTTGAGCGGTTGTAAAGACATAATGAATATGAAATACTTTGTATCCAATCATAACGGTTCAGCATTCTTTTACGCTACAGATAAAGCAGTCTACTCTTTCTCTCCTTCCTCTGGACAAACCTCCAGTTTATTACTGTACGAATGTACGGGCAGTGAAACCATTACATGCACTGACATTTTCTACAATCATGGTGGTGGTGGCTTTCCAACAGCTGGTGTAATTCTTTGGATCGGCGTTTGGGAAGAAACTAGTAAGAAAGGAAAATTAGTTGAGTTCGAAATAGACCCGAATAATGGTACTCCAAGATGGATGTGGGGAAGTTCATTTAGTCCAGATCACCAGAATCCGCATATCACGACCGGTTTCGGTAAAATTAAATCAATAGCAGCTAAATAATTATTATTATGAAAAAAATTAAAACGATTCTAGGAGTTTGTTTATCAACTCTTTGTATGCTAAGTTGTCAATCGCAACCCGCTACATCTTATACGATTACAGGCAACCTTGAAGGGCTACCTGAGGGATCCCGTGTACAGTTAGTTCCAATTAGTCATGATGACGAGAAGCCACTTGTAGACACAGTAGCCATTCATGGAATGTTCACATTCAAAGGAACAGCCAACGAACCATTATTGGTAGCCCTGAATATCAATGGGGTGTATGGGCGTTATGCATTTATGCTTGAGAATGGAAAATTGACAATAGACGGCAAGGTTATCATTAATCAACAAGGTAACAATACTTTCGCACAGTTCACAGATATGAGAGTAGTAGGTTCTCCCCTCACAACTGAATATTTGAAGAAAGTCAATGTACGCGAACAGATGGATAGTATTTTCAAAGCGAATGCTGACAAGTTTAAAGACATAAGTACTGCTTTATCTGCTGCTCGGGTTGCCAAGAACAAGGCTAAACTAGATTCACTGACCACAACCGAGGCCTATAAAGCATATAGTGCCGCCGACAAAAAGTTCTTTGCAACGGTTGACAGTACTTATAAAAAAGCTGTGATGGAAAACAAAGACTCTTTCTGGGGGCCATTATTAATGATAAGTTTAACCAGTTATTTAAGTGAAGAGATGAAGCCTTGGTATGAGGCACTCAGCCCCACAGCAAAAGAGTCTTATTATGGTAAAAAGGTCAAAGAGGAGCTGTATCCTACAGGCAAAGTAGGGTCAAAAATACCAGATTTCACTGCAAAAGGACAAGACGGGAAAGAAGTATCATTAACAGAATTGTGCCAAGGGAAAAAATACATATTAATTGATTTTTGGGCTTCATGGTGTAACCCTTGCCGCAAAGAAATCCCTAATCTCAAGAAGCTTTATGCTCAATATGCAGATAAAGGCTTCCAAATTGTGAGCATTTCTATAGATAAAAAAGAGGCAGAATGGTTGAAAGCACTAAAAGAGGAACAACTGTCATGGCCTAATTACCGAGATACAGAGGGAATTGCAACTTTATACAAAGTTAAGTTTGTGCCAACCATGTACTTAATAGATGCCCAAGGAATAATGGTAGCTGAGAATTTGCGTGGAGAAGATTTTGCAAATAAGTTAAAAGAACTTTTTGACAAATAAATTGGCCAATTAAAACTATTAAAGCCAATCTGAATAAGCTGAGAAGTTAGATTATTAAAATTTAGAAAAAGGTTCAAAAGCAACTATTAGCTATCATTGAACCAATTTTAAAACATAAGTACAGAATATAGATCGTGTATGATACGGCTAGGTTCTGTACTTATCTGTTTATGTGTACCTCCGGAAAAGCCAAGAATCTTAGATTCAGACTCCACGTATTTGACCAAAGAAAAAAATAATTAACTTTGGGCAGTATGAAAAATCATTAATCTAAAGTTAAAGGATAATTAGTCCGAAATATACACTTAATTAAAATATCATGGACAATATTGCTACGATGCTTTCAAAACGATATGACGTAATTCTATCTGAAGAATCAAATAAACTTTTCAATTCTAGCCTTATCTGCAAACAGTACTTAACAAACGAAATTATCATAAATCAAGATCGAATTTGCTCAGATGTATGTATTATAGAACAAGGGATGGTTCGCCAATTCTACTATAAAGATGGACGAGATATCTCTGAACATTTTTCTTGTGAAAGGGATGTTGTCTTTTGTATAGAAAGTCTGTTTTTAAAAAAGCCTACATCGCTCTTGATGGAAGCTATTGAACCTACAATTATTTATCATCTGAACTATGAAAGATGGCAGGATTTATGTGATCATTATAATGATATTAATAAGTTATATCGCCGTATAATGGAACTTGACCTCATCGTATCCCAGCGAAAAGCTGATTCTTGGCGGTTCGAATCTGCACGCGAAAGATACCAACGTTTTCTGAGAGAATACCCTGAAGTTAATAGGCGAGCGTCTGTAGCGCATATAGCGACCTATCTTTTGATGACTCCCGAAACACTAAGCAGAGTACGCGCAGGTGCCTTATAAGTTTCCACATCATTGGGGCAGAGTATAATACCGGATTTAAGCTAGGATTATTATACTTTTTCATTTGCTTATATACCATATATTCATTTCCGACAAAATTTATATTGTTTATTCATTAACATATTGATTAAATTCTATAACATAATAAACATATTTCAGAACCTATTCAACATCAATCAATTCATCCTTGCTCAAAACACGCATAACCCTACAGGGATTACCCACAGCTACAACATTGGCCGGAATATCATGAGTTACGACACTGCCTGCTCCTATCACCGAGTTATCACCAATCGTAACTCCTGGCAATATTACAGTGTGACCACCGATCCAGACATTATCACCAACAATAATGGGATGAACGAATTCAATCCCTTTTATTCGTTCCTTTACTACCAGAGGGTGCGTTGCTGTATAAATATCTACGTTAGGGGCTATAAACACATTTTTCCCGATTATCACTTTTGCACCATCTAGTATAGTTAGATTCGTATTGGAAAAAAAATCTTCGCCAATCTCTATATTATATCCAAAATCGCAATTAAAAGGAGGTACAATTGTTATTCTTTCTCCGGTCTTCCCTAAAAAACTTTTTATAAATGTATCACGTTTTTCAACTTCACTAAATGGAATATTATTATATTCAAAACATTTCTTCTTTGCCAATTCCCATGCTTCAACTGGTTCTCCATAGGAGATCAATACCGGAGTTTTATTTTCATTGTCCATATTTATATCATTTTGTTTCATTATAACTAAGATATTGAATTAATTAGAAAATCTAGCACTTTGCGAAAGTAAATATCTGCACTCTAACTAAAAATGATCTACGTCAATTAAGTGATTGTTACGATTCTGCATTTCATCTTTTGATATTTATTCTCCATAATATACTGAGTAATTCATACTATATTTTAATCTTTATAGTAGCTAATCATATTCAGTAATACTGGTAAAATCTACCGTAATTGAGGTTACATATTTAAGATTTATTTCCCGATATTTGTACCTGGAAAAATAGTTTTTTGAAACCAGTGTCATCAAAATCCCTTATTTTCTTTGAAAGCTTCTTATCCAGCTTGGACGAGACAGCGTGATCTACTGATTCTTAGATATAAATAATGTAAATTGAAAAAAAGTCAATATCTCTTGTCGCTTATTCAAAATAAGCAGAAAATGACATTCAAACAGCAGCTTCACCTGTCTGTATTACTAAGTATTCCTGCTATTATTGCTCAATTTTCATCAATAGTAATGCAGTATATCGATGCTTCGATGGTAGGACAACTAGGTGCCGCTGCTTCAGCATCGATTGGTCTTGTTGCAACATCAACCTGGCTATTTTGGGGGATTTGCACAACTGTTGCCATTGGGTTTTCAGTGCAGGTAGCCCATTCTATTGGAGCAAAACAAATAGATGATGCTAAATCTGTACTACGACAATCTCTCGTTGCAACATTACTTTTTAGTTTTATTCTAGTTGCGATTGGGGTTGCTGTGGCCTCACATTTACCCTATTGGTTGGGAGGTGATGCTTCAATTGCAAGTGATGCTTCCAATTATTTTCTAATATTCGTTTTGTCATTACCTGCATTACAAATGGAATTTCTCGCAAGTAGCATGCTAAGAAGCAGTGGAAATATCCATGTTCCAAGTGTGCTTAATGTTGTAATGGCAGTGTTGGATGTTGTATTTAACTTCTTTCTGATCTTTCCGGAGAGAGAAATTTCTCTAGGAGGGAATATGATTACAATACCAGGGGCAAACCTAGGAGTTGTGGGTGCTGCTTTAGGTACTGCTTTTTCGTATGTTCTAATTGCAGTAGCCTTGTTATGGTATCTAATTTTCAAAGATCCGAATCTAAAATTGATTCATGATAAGGGGAGCTATTGGCCAACAAAAAGATTATTGCATAAAGCATTTAAAATAAGTCTTCCCATGACGATGGAGCATGCTGTGATTATGGGTGCACAAATAATGTCTACTATAATAGTCGCCCCCTTAGGGCTGGTGTCCATTGCTGCAAATTCATTTGCTATCACTGCCGAAGCTTTATGTTACATGCCTGGCTATGGTATTGCTGATGCCGCCACTACACTAGTTGGTCAGAGTATAGGTGCAGGCCAGCATAAGCTAGCTAAAAGGTTTGCCTACATCAATGTGTTTCTCGGAATGATCGTTATGGGAATAATGGGTGTCTTTATGTATTTCACTGCTTATAATATCATGAGCTTTATGACTCCTGATCATCATGTCATTTCACTGGGTACTACTATTCTTCAAATTGAAGCTTTTGCTGAACCAATGTTTGCTGCTGCAATTATCGGTTATGGAGCTTTTGTTGGTGCTGGCGATACACTAATTCCAAGTATCATGAATTTCTCAAGTATCTGGGTAGTGAGACTTTCATTAGCTGCCATCCTTGCACCTATCATGGGTTTGAAAGGAGTTTGGATTGCCATGTGCATTGAACTCTGTTTTAGAGGAACAATTTTCTTATTCAGACTTTTTAAAGGAAAATGGATAAAACCTTCTTTATAGATAAATGGATTTCTACAAATATAAATAAATAGAATGAAGAAGCAAAGTTCAATTAATACAGAATGGTCTCCCATAAGTAGTGTAAATCGAATTGATTATATCGATTTAATACGAGGCATTGCTGTTTTTGGAATTTTAATAGCTAATTTACGTTGGTTCTCATTATATGTGCCCGGCAAACAAGGTCTTTTTGTATATCAAGAGATAGACAAGACTGTTTGGCTTTTACAGAATATATTTATCGAAGGAAAATTCTATTCAATTTTTAGTTTGTTATTTGGTTGGGGAATTGCCATTCAAATAAAACGATCGAAAACCGCTGACATAGCTACAGCTAAATTTATACGCAGACGATTAGGATTTATGTTGCTGCTAGGAGGTTTTCATTTATTTTTTCTTTGGGAAGGCGATATCGTATTTCTATACGGACTGGTAGGATTTGTTTTACTGGCAATGCGAAAGCTATCAAACAAAACCTTATTGTTAACAGGCATCGGTTTATTACTTTCGCCCGCATTACTTTATCTGTTTAAAATGCATCTACCTTGGCTTAACTGGCCTTCTGATGTTCTGGGAAAATTGGGAGAACAAACCTATCAGTTATTTGGTTTTGTAAATCAAGATGCAAGTCGAAACGACGCCTTACGAACCAGCAGTTTGATAAACTTATTGAGAATAAATTGGGGAGATGTACCCTACCGTTTTTCGTATTTATTCTTTGTAAGCCGTATTCCCAAAGTCTTAGGCGCCATGCTTGTGGGGTTAGTAATCGGGCGTACCGAATTTTACCCTAATCTAATGAAGCATAAAAATAAATTAATCTGGGTCAGTATACTTGGTCTTTTAGTCTTTATTCCTTTAAACTATGTGCTGTTTCATTTCCTTGAAAATAGTGATGCCTACTATGCTCTGCAACCTGCGGGTTTGTACTATAGTATGGTTTATGCATTAACTGTATTTCCATTGGCATTGGTATATATGATAACCTTTGCTCTATTATTTGAAAATAAGCGTATTCATAAGTTGCTAAAGCCCATATTGGCTATTGGCAAAATGGCATTTACCAATTACATCATGCATAGTCTAATTGGCATTGCAATATTTTATGGTTTAGGGTTCGGCTTAATGGAGCAATTTGGTCCTTTAGCTTGGACTGTATTAGGAGTGTTGATATTTACCGTCCAAATACTATATAGTAATATCTGGCTAAAGTATTTTAAGTTTGGGCCTATTGAATGGATTTGGCGGAGTTTGACATACGGAAAATTACAAGTTCTTCGAACTTCAGTTTAATTCATTATTTCTTCTGTTTGAATAACCAATCCATAAACTGTGGGTCATTAAAAGCCGGTGTCCAGCTACCATGATTAACGCCGGGGAATTCAATGTACTCAACCTTTGCACCGATAGCCTTTAATGCTTTGTAAGCTTGTCGGGAACCTTCCACTGTTACGACATTATCTGCATCACCATGATAAATACGAAACTTTACCTGTTTAGCTTGGCTAAGCCTTAAGGGATTCACCGTGCCACAAATAGGAATAGCTGCTGCAAAAACATCTGGATACCGAACAGCTAAATCAAAAGTGCCCATGCCTCCCATAGACAATCCGACAACATATATTCGGTTTTTATCAACCTGAGGCATTGACAGATAGGTATCTAGCAGTTCCATCAGTGTTTGAAAAATACGTGTAGGAGATTCTTCGTTAGGCATTTCTGATGGAACAAAAGATTGGGGACGAGACGTATAAGCCCAATAATCTTCTTCAGGGCACTGAGGGGCAAGAACAAATGCCGGATACTTCTCCCTTACTACAGGATTTAACCACATCTGCCCCCCATTTATTAATTGCTTTTGATTATCTATCCCTCGCTCACCAGCACCATGTAAGAAAAGTACTAAAGGATATTTTCGTTGAGGGTTTTCAACTTCAGGACGAAGAAGACGATAATTTAACGAATCTCCTTGAATAGATACATAAACTTTCTTGTCATATTCTCCATAAAGTTCCTGAGCTGACATATACACTGATATGATCAGAAAAACAACTGTAAATAATCTTGTTTTCATACACCATTGATTTTTTAATAAACAGCTTAACTAATTCACTTCCTTAATAGTTGAAATTCTCGACACGCCATTT
The DNA here is from genome assembly GCA_023426145.1 of Bacteroidota bacterium. Taxonomy (GTDB): domain Bacteria; phylum Bacteroidota; class Bacteroidia; order Bacteroidales; family Bacteroidaceae; genus Bacteroides. Next base: position 43,550 of record JAFABG010000023.1, read on the forward strand.
TCATTAAATGCTTCAATAGCAAAATAGTATTTTTGATCTGTAGTCAAGCATTTCATCAAATGCATACATTCATCTCCATAGACCATCCATGAACTATAAAGTTTATCGGGGGCTATCCCCCAAAGTATATTATAGCCTTGCGCTTTTTCAACTGGTTTCCAAGTCAAAGTAATATCCCGACGATCATCATGTCGCTTTGGATCGAACATTTTTACTGGAGCTGGTGCCTTGCCTTCACCTAGACCAAAAACACGAATAGCAGAAATAGAAAGATGTGGAGTAGGTACATGAACATTATTATAACGGACATACCGAACACGAGTTGGTTTTTCCAGTTCTACATAATCGTGCGGAGTATCTTTAAAACTATTTCTCCGATTCACAAGACGAGTCCAATTCACACCATCTACAGATCCTTCAATGGTATAACGATGATACAAATTAGGATAACGTCCGTACATATCACTCTGATAATCATTATAATTGATTTGGATAGCATATACCTTCGAAGGAGCTTTAAGGTCAATCTCTACCCATTGGGTGTTATCATTTGATGAGGCAAGCCAGTAAGTCTTACTGTTTTCATCTGTTAGTCCAGTAGCGGTATGTCCCTCTACAGCCGAGGAGCCCTTAACTGGTTTGTTGTACGAAAGAAGCATCCATCCTCGAAACTCTCCCTTTTTCCCAGGTACAGTTGGAGCATAACGAGGATAATCTCCAAAACGAGTGTCACAGTACATGATACCCTCTTCGTCAAAAAAGGTGGGAAACATACATAAACGTCTTTCCCAATTCATGTTGATTGGAAGTGCCATAGAACCAAAGTGCCAATACTGATCGCCTGGACCAAGGACAGTACTTCCGTGACCTGATCCATTAATATACCCTCCTGGCTTATAGGATATAGGATTATGCTTTTGATAAGTATAAGGCCCCATAGGATGATCGGCTGTATAAACTCCATCAGCATAGACATTAAATTCTGTACCGGGAGCAGCATATTGCATATAATATTTCCCGTTATGCTTAGTTAACCAAGGTCCTTCTATATATCCTCCAAGTACAGTGTCAGTATGGTTCTCACCAAAACGTTCCCACCCATGTTTCTCGGGATCAAGATTGAAGAGTTCTTGTTGCTCACCTTCTTGAACAAATCGGTGTTCCTTATTCAGTTTTATTCCTCGAATAGGCCATTTATTAGATGAGCCCCAGAACATATAGGCACTACCATCATCATCAATAAAAAGATCTGGATCTTGCAAATTATTGATAATAGAGGGAGTGGCTTGCCAATTTCCTCCTTTAGGATCGTCGGTATAAAGTATACTCATAGACCCAGAAGGATCACCACAAACATAGAGCACCGAATCTTTATAATTATGTGCTGCAGGGGCATTACATCCTTGCGGATACCAATTTTCACCGGGTTTGATAAAATCCCAGTTTTGTAAATCAGTAGAATGCCAATACCCATGCGAACGAGTGACAAACATGTAATATTCACCACGAAACTCCACCACTGCGGGATCAGCACCCGAACGATAAGAAATATCTTTTGAAGAATTATAAATCATATACGTATAATCTACATTCAACGGATTACAGTAAGTATCCATACGCATATCCTGTGCATTAGCATCAGTAAAAATCAGGAACCACAACAGCAAGAAGCAAATCAATTTCTTCATTTATTCTATATTTTAAGGCAATAAGCTAACTAATCAATAAGTATTATTCTATATAACACAGTTCTTTATTCGTTTGATTAAAATTATCAGTCTTTTAAATGAGGCGATGTGAAACCTAACCTCTTCAATCCCTTTTGTACATCAGGATGACTCATGAATAGATTCCAAATCAACCCTGTACGATAATTCTCTATCATCACAATAATAGGTCCCTGATCAATGGCTAAATAGGAAGGTGCAAACCAGTTCTCGGTTAAATTAAAAGCATCCTTAAAACCATATTCTCCCCAAAGACGTTCTCCTAATCCCTCATAAAAATAGCGCATAGCTTCTAAAGAATAGGCAGGTGCATAAGGCATTGAAGATATAGAAGCGGTGGGCGTAATAACACCTCGGTCGTTGGCCGGACTATGGGCTGAGTATCCTTTATCTCCATCGCTAGCTGTCAATCCCCAACATTTTGCACTGTAGCCTTTATACCCCTTAGGGTTATCTATACAATAGGCACGGTTAATCAAAGTGTGAGCTTTCATTTGCGCTTCATAATCGGCATAACGATCTTTTAAACCACGGGGATCAAGCCCCATGTAAGAATAATGAGTAAAAAACAGGGGACCTCCCATACCGATATCATTTCCCAAGGGTAATTTTATTCCATAATATTCTCTACCGTTAAGGAAGGTGTTTGCATTAGCCCAACCTTTATGATAGACTTGTTCTGAAATAGGATATGTAGGAGAAGAAGCGCCCAATATATAAACAATGTGGCATTCGTTATGCCCTTTTATTTGATGATTCATTCCCCATCCGTTGTTGGGTGACCAATGCCAATAAAGCACATCCTCTCCTCGAGTGAAAAAGTTCCATTCAGCTTGGCGCCATAACTCACGAATCATTCCACGTATCTGATTCTCTACAGAATTATCTTTAGCAAAATATTGGTGTGCAGCCAGAAGTCCTTCAAACATGAAAGCAGATTCTACAATATCGGCTCCATCATCTTTCCGACTAAAAGGAATACTCTTCCCCGTTTGACCATTAATCCAATGCGCCCACATACCGTGATAACTATCCGTGTTCTTATCACTTAAAAAACGAACAATCTTCAACATGCGTTGCGCACCTTCTTCTCGAGTCACAAATCCACGATCTATTCCTACAATAATAGCCATCACTCCAAACCCAGACCCCCCAATCGTTGCTATCTCAGCATCTCCGTTACTTCGTTCGCGAGCTAAACCAGATTCTGAATGAGCATAGTCCCAGAAATACCGAAAGGTTTGTCTCTGCACTAGGTTCATAAGCTCTACATCAGAAAGTTGTGTTTTTTTCTCTTGCCCTGAAGCTGAAATAAAATTCAAAGGACAAAGTATAAGCATCATGCACATCAATATCTTCATCATAATCTATTTTTTTAATTGAATACAGGACTTTCAAAGCCAAGCTTCTTTAATCCTTGTTGGATTTCGGGTATAGACATAAATAAATTCCAAAGCATACCCGTTCTATAATTCTCTATCATACAAATTATCGGACCTTGATCAATAGCAATATACTGAGTATCGTACCAATGGGTAGTCAGATTAAATGCATCTACAAAACCATAATCTTTCCAAAGTTTATCACCTAATTTATAATAGAAAAAGTGTAAAGCCTCCATGGATTCTTCAGGGGTATAAGGAAAAGCGGACAAAGCTGCCGTTGGAACAATGACTCCTTTATCATTATTGGGCGAATGAGCTGAATAGCCAGTATCTCCATCACTCGCAGTTAGTCCCCAACATGAGGAACCGTAACCAGCATAACTTTTAGGATTCTCTCTACAATAGTTATAATTGATAAGAGTATGATTGCGATTCTGCTCCCAATAATCAGCATATTGATCGCGTAATCCTTTAGGATTTATGCCTAGGAAGGAGTATTGTGAAAGAAATAAAGGACCACCTTTATCACTTCCTAGGGGCAACTCATATCCATAGTATTTTTCACCATTCGTAAACCTCCCATTTTTAGTCCAGCCAATATCATAAACCGTTTTATCGATAGCATAAGTCGGTGAAGATGCAGCAAGTACATAAGTGATCAAGCACTCGTTCCATCCCACTATCTCAAGGTTCTTTTCAAATCCATAATCAGGGCTCCAGTGCCAATACAGCACAGACTGACCATTTTGCTGGAACCAGGTCCATTCAATAGATTCCCAAAGTCGAGTGATATCTAAACGCAACTGACTTTCTGTCTCTGCATTACCATCAAAATAGGCTCGAGCAGCTAACAACCCTTGAAATAGCAAGGAAGTCTCAACCAAATCAGCACCATTATCTTTCTCACTAAATGGTATGGTTTCGCCAGTCGCTCCATTGAGCCAATGGGCAAAAGCACCGTGATAGGTAGTACACTCTGTTGCTAAAAAGGAGACAATCTTCTGCACCCTTTCAAGTACTTGGGTACGGGAAACAAATCCTCTTTCTGCAGCCACCAACATAGACATCACTCCAAATCCAGTGCCACCTATAGTCACAACATTAGCAGAGGTTGAACGTTCACGCGCCATCCCTGAGTATTCATGTCCAAAATCCCAGAAATAATTAAAGGTTTGCTTTTGTACCTGTGTCAACAAATCGTCATCCGGAATGCGTTCAAACTGGTCTTCACGAGCAACACCTGTCTGAATCGTATAAACATTGCCTTGCGTGAGAGATATTCCGGAGGTGGATTTCACCCCCGGATTAATAACCAGTTTATACAATGAAAAGATCTGAAATCCATTTACCGGAGTTAAAGCTATTTTCGTAGTTGTCAACAACTCATAAGTGCAATCAACCGAAATTTCGCCAGACTTCAACGTTATGTTATTGCGGAGTGTAGTTTCATCCACAGCATCCGAAAATTCGAGCATAATGGCTACTTCAGGGGCAACATCTTCGAAAAATTCCTGATCCTGTTCCCCATCTACGACGATATGCACAAGCTTGAAAGGTACTACGATCTCAGAATCGGCTTCTTTACTGCATGATCCGAATAATAAACAGAATATAAAGTAGAATACTCTCACGTTCTTATCAAATTTTAATCAGGTTACTCTTTTGCTGAATAAAGACTCTGAACCTCGGACGCAGAAAGCGCTTTTCCATATAAGCGAAACTGATCTAGCTGGCCAGGAAAGTTTGAAGCCCAAGATTGTGAACTCGCTCCGGTAGTCAAGCTTGGCTGGGTGCTAAATTGAAAAGCACCGACAGCTAAGGAAGTAGCCACATTCGTAAACTTCAGCTCTCCACAATCTGTAAGTTCTTTGGTATAAGCACTCTCTCCATTCCGGTAAATAGTCAGAGTAGACGATTGACCATCATAAGCAAAAGCCATGTGCACCCATTGATCACCAAACACATCGTCTATTTTGGCTTCCACCCATCTCTCATCGTCAGCCTTTGAGGTTTGATTGAAGATGTGCATCTTAAAGAAAGCTTGGGTTTCACTATTGTTATTCTCTAAGAAAATATCAAAATTACCCCAGAACTTAACCGTATTGGGGATAGAGAAAAGTCCCTGGGCTGTAGTATTCTTTACTGATTTTATCCAAAAAGCCACTGTACAACTACCAATATTGGGAATTTCACTTGTTAGCAGTGAAGGAGTTTTAGCCAGAATATAAGAATTGGAAGCTCCTTGATAAGCCATGCCACTAATTCCATCGGTACTGAATTTAGCATTACCATTATCTGCAACGAGAAAACCATATTCGCCTTTATCTCGAATATCTTCTTCATCAAAGGGAAGATACATTTTTAAAGGAGAGTCGGGTGTTTCACCGCCGCTCTCTGGATAATTAAATGCCGGATGATCCATTTCTTGAAAACAAGACTGCAAACTCAGCAGACAAAGGCAGCACGCCATTGACAGTATATATTTTTTCATAATATTCGTATTTTGATCGATTAATAATTAGGATTCTGCACCAACACACCATTCGATTTATCAATCTCATCTTGTGGTATAGGTAATAAAGCATGCCGATCTTGATAGCCGGTTTTTCCTGCTGCATGAAGCACATCCTTCGCAATACCCCAACGCACTAAATCGTAAAACCGGTCGAACTCCATTCCCAACTCAACCCGCCTTTCGTGACGAATAGCATCGCGCAGTTCATTAAAATCATTAGTTGTTACTTCGGGCAATACACTCAGATTTGTGCCACGAGCACGCTTACGAACCATCTCCAAATATTTACGAGCAAAAGGCAGATCATTCAATTCACAAGCAGCCTCTGAAGCCATAAGAACAACGTCGGCATAACGTATCAAACGAACATTCATCCAGTATCCACCTTTTGTGTATTTTGTACGCATAGCAGGATCTGTATAGACCTTCTTATTAAAGTATTTTGCTATCACATCTGCATTTGAAATCGGTTTCTCCCCATAGGGCTTATTGGCAGGTATTGACTCTGGATCTTCCCCATTACGAATAAAATATAATAGCGTTTCATCTTTCCTAGGATCACCTTCTTCAAAAGCGTCGGCCAACTCTTGAGTCGGAGTATGTTGTCCCCAACCAAGATTCCAGTCACCCGCACCACGAACTCCCTGAACAGAAGCAAATTGACTTCCTATTTCATTCGACCCGGGTAGAGATTCAGTTGAAGTACATTGCAATTCAAAAATAGATTCACTACTATTCTCACCTTTCTCACGGAAAATATCTTCGTATGGAGTATTTAAATCATATAAGTTAGAACTAATCACATCCTCAGCCGCTGTTCTCATATTCCCCCAATCATTACGCATCATATAAGTACGAGCATGTAAAGAGCGAGCAGCTCCCCATGTAAGGCGTCCAATGTATAATCGGCTCCAAGTTCTAGGTAAATGAGTTTCAGCTTCCGACAAATCTTTGTCGATCAATTCATAGATTTTACTTACCGAAGATTTGGGGACATTAGCTTCCGATGCTTCATTGATTTTAAAATCGATCAGTGGAACTTCACCAAATGCACGAACTAAATTGAAATAGCAAAAAGCACGAACAAACATCGCTTCCCCTTTATTAATTAAATCTCCATCAGTCAAGGAACCATTGTCGCTCATTTCCTGTAGCAAATCATTCACTTTATGTATTAAAGAGTAATTCGCATTCCAGTAACTTTTAATCATTCCATTACTCGGCAAGTACTCAAAATCATCAAACATCTTACCTGTAGCAGCCCCATCTGACAGGGTACTACCTTTTTCAGCATCTTCTGAACGCATCCCATGAATGGCTAACGCTGTATTACCTGTTGTTAATTGGAATCCACGCAGTTCGGCATACATATTAAAAACCTGAGTTTCATACGTTCCCCCAGTCAAATCGTCTTCGGTCTGTTGCCCCAAGGGTTTTCTATCAAACATGTCTTCACAAGAAATCAGTGAAAGAACAATCACAATGAATGCTATATAGTTTAATATCTTCTTCATAGTCTTCTCTATTAAAATTTTAGAAAGTCAAATTAACACCAATCGTATATACTGTAGGCATCGGATATCCGCCGTTATCAATACCAAACGAAACAGCACTTCCGCCTATCTCTGGAGTATATCCACCATTACGCTTCCAAGTTTTGGGGTTCTGTACATTAGCATAAACACGAAGAGCTTGCATACTTATACGATTCAATAATCGTTTATCGAAGGTATAACCTAACTCAATGTTACGAATTCTAAAGAAACTTCCATCTTCTATAAAATAAGTTGAAGTCTCTTGATTTATTCTATGAGAAGGATCAAGAAGGGGTTCCCAATTCGATGTACCTTCGCCATGCCAACGATCTAATTGCTCTACACGATAGTTTAATTGAGCATAGCTACTACTTCCCCAGTCTCTATAAATTTCATTACCATAGACTCCCATCATATCGATACTCAAATCAAAATTTTTCCATCCTAAATTTACATTAAAGCCATAAGTGAAATCAGGTGTAGGATTTCCGATCATCGTACGATCTTTATCCGTAATCTTACCGTCACCATTCACATCTGCAAATTTCAGGTCGCCAGGAGTGACACTACCAACAGAATTAATTGGAGAAAAACGAATGTCATTTTCATTCTGATAGACACCCTCAACCTTATATCCATAGAAGTATCCTATAGGGAAACCTTCTGAAACACGAGAGGGACCACTTATTATATTATAATCCTTATTCACTAAAGAAAGTACTTCGTTATCAATAGTACTTAAATTGGCACTAATGCCATATCGCCAATCTTTTCCAATCTGATCGTTCCATGAGGCACTAAGTTCAAAACCACGATTACGAATTTCACCGACATTCTGCAATCCTGGAATAGTACCTGCAATACCTGGAATAGAGGTTAGCATATCTTTAGTGGTCTTACTATAATAAACTGGAGAAAGTTGTAAACGATCGGCTAATAAATGCATATCAAAACCGACTTCCCAAGAGTAATTACGCTCCCATCCTAAAGTTGAAGAAATTAATTTTTCGGGACCTTTGCCTGCTATTATATTATCCCCGAATACAGCAGAACCTGCACTAACAATAGTAGCATACGCCGGATAGCTTGCGCCTGTATTTTGACTACCTAAAACGCCCCATGAGCCTTTTAATTTCAGATAATTAATGATGTTTTGATTCTGCATGAACTTTTCTTCACTCATCATCCAGCCGGCACCAAAAGAATAAAAATTATCCCAAGTATTTCCTGTTTTATAGAAAACTGAAGAGCCATCGCGACGGAAAGAGGCATTAAATAAATAACGATTCTTATAATTATACAAGGCTCTGAACAGATAAGACATAGTAAACCTGTCTGATTGAGAACTACCATTTGTTGCAGTGGATGCGTCATCAATCACGGATAGCCACCAACGATATGAATCATCCCCTACTGGAATGCCATAGCCAGCAAGCTGACTTCTACCACCATTCAAGCTGGATGACTCATTATAATTGGTTGTAATACCAGCTGTCAATGTTAATCCATGTGCACCAAATTGCCCTACATAAGTCAAGACGTAATCTGATTGGGCAGCAAGAGAATTTAGTTTACTTTGACTTACGCTCTCTCTTTCCGTGAGTAATTCTCTACCCCCTTCAATATCTGGGTTATACACATAAATTAGAGGAGAATATGAGCGAGTTTGCGTAGATGCATAATCCATTGAGAATGTTGCCCTAAACGTCAAGTTCTTTAATAAATTGACCTCACCGAAAACATTGCCGGCAATTCGATAATTCTCAGATCTATTATGATCGCCACGAAGCTCTGTCTCCACTAGAGGATTCCACACTTGAGCACGTTGAAAGTCGGGTAAGGTATGTAGCAAACCTGTTTCCATGTCATGAGTTGGAGCAATAGGAGCAGCCCTTAACGCAGCACCCACCCCTTTGGCATCAGGATCTTTAGCACGAACACCATTGATTTGGAAGCCAAAACGAAGGAAATCAGTCACATTGTATTCACTATTAAGGTTAACCGTGAACTTATTCAGTTTTTCGGTTTTAATTGAGCCTTCCTCCGTCACATAACCCAAGCCTAAATAGAATTTAGATTTCTCGGTTGCCCCTGTAATACTGATATTATTATTGGAAAGAAATCCTGTTTGGAATATTTCATCTTGCCAATTGGTGTTAGCATTCCATAGAGTATAATCGTATGGATCTCCTCCTTGGTACATTAATTGCTCATTATATAGCATTTTAAATTGCTCTGCATTCGCCACTTCAACGCGATCTGAAACATTTTTCCACCCCACAGAAGAGTTGATGTTGACTACAGTCTTACCTATTTTAGCTTTCTTTGTGGAGATAATAATAACTCCGTTGGCTCCACGAACACCGAAAATAGCTAAAGAAGAAGGATCTTTCAAGATTTCCATTGATTCAATATCTGCTGTATTCAGATAATTTATGTTATCGGTAAATAAACCGTCAACAACATAAAGAGGCTTGAAACCATTGATCGAATTAGTACCACGAACACGTATTTCAGGATCTTGTCCTGCACGACCAGTATTAACCACTTGTACACCGGCTATTTTACCTTGAATAGAAGCTAAAGGATTAGATGATGGCTTTGAAGCTATTTCTTCAGCTTTTACAGTAACGATTGATCCCGTCAGATCACGTTTCTTCGCACTACCGTAACCCACCACTACTACTTCGTCAATGAGCTGAGTGTCTTCCTCCATCGTCACATTTATAACAGAACGTCCGTTCAATGGAAGTTCTTGTTCACGCATGCCTATATAGCTAAATATCAAAGTAGCATTTGGGGAGACCTCTGTTATTTGGTATTTTCCATCTATATCAGTAATACTTCCCTTACCTTCTTCTCCTTTCACACGGACAGAAGCACCGATCACAAATTCGTGCGTCTTATCCGTAACGACACCTGAAACTGTAATTCTGTTCTGTGCCATCACACTTATAGCAAACAGAAACATTACACCTGTAATTAATAGATTCTTTTTCATTGGGTATTGATTTAAAATTCTGTCGCAAACATAACATAGTAATTGATATACATCAAAAAAAAGGCTACCACAAGACTGCCACAGCTGACAAAAGCCCTACGTCATTACTACTACAACACGACATAAACTCTTAACTATTAAACAAATAAAACCGAAACAAAGATTCGGAAGAAAATCTAGTTTGTATAACGCATCACTACTTTTTCTTATAGTCTAAGGTATAAGGCTATAGTCTAGTGATTGGATGCACTAAAGCAACTTAAATTGAGCCTTTTTCACGTCTTTGCTACTAGTTCCTATCATAATTTCAAAGTCACCAGGTTCACATACAAATGCGAGATCGTAATTATAGAATTTAAGCAACTCTGCTGTTATTTTGAAAGAAACAGTTTTTGACTCACCAGCTTTTAGAGTAATCTTTTCGAAGCCTTTCAATTCCTTGACTGGACGAGTTACACTGCCCACTAAATCACGGATATAAAGCTGAACCACTTCTGCTCCATCCCTATTCCCTGTATTAGTAACGGTCACTGTAGCAATAAGATCTTCTTTATCTGTCATTGTGGCTTTGTTCAGCTTTACATCACTATAGGAAAAAGTGGTATAGCTCAAACCAAATCCAAAAGGATAAAGTGGTTCATTATCTATATCGATATAATTACTCCGAAATTTCTGGAACCAAGCTCCTTCTGCAAGCGGACGACCGGTATTCTTATGGTTGTAGAATAACGGAATTTGGCCCACACTTTTTGGGAAAGTTGTCGTCAACTTCCCACTAGGGTTGACATCGCCAAACAATACATCGCCAATGGCTAAGCCAGCTTCACTGCCTGCAAACCAAACATTCAATATAGCCGAAAGGTTCTCCTGTTCCCAGTTCAACACCAATGGTCGTCCTGTGAAAAGTACTAAAACAACAGGTTTCCCAGTATCAACTAATTTTTGAAGTAGTACACGCTGAGTATCAGTCATCTCAAGATCAGTACGACTACTGCTTTCCCCACTCATCTCCGAAGATTCGCCAAGGGCGGCTACGATGACATCTGATTTATGAGCAACAGCAAGTGCCTCATTTAACAACTCATCATTCGAACGGCTGTCGCGATTCAACGAACGTCCGAACATTGTTGCACGTTCTTCATACGCAGGATCATTCATCAAATTACAGCCTTTAGCTGTTAAGATCTCAGCTTTGTTGCCAACTATTGCTTTTAAACCATCAACTAAAGATATAGCATGGTCTAATACAGCTGCCACACTCCAAGTTCCAGGCATATTACTTCGACTGTCTGCCAAGGGGCCTACCACAGCAATTGTTCCTTTTTTCTTTAACGGAAGTACATCATCGCTATTTTTTAACAAGACTAAACTCTCTGAAGCTATTTTTCTAGCTACTGCACGATGTTCAGAAGTAAATATCTGCTTCTTTGCACGCTCCACATCACAGTATTTATAGGGATCATCAAATAGACCTAATTTGTATTTAGCCTCAAGGATGCGACGACAAGCTATATCTATAGCCTTTTCCGTTACTTTTCCTTCTCTAACAGATTTCTTTAGTGTGCCGACAAATGCATCACTCACCATATCCATATCAACACCAGCATTCAACGCTAAAGCAGCCACAGTTTGTGTATCTCCCACGCCATGCTCAGTCATCTCTGCAATACCGGTGTAATCAGTTACAACAAAACCATTAAATCCCCATTGATTGCGCAGAACATCTGTCATTAACCACTTGTTACCAGTAGCTGGAATACCATCAACTTCATTGAAAGAAGCCATCACACTACCAACACCAGCATCTACTGCTGCACGATAAGGCAACATATATTCATTAAACATACGCTGGTGACTCATATCTACTGTATTATAGTCGCGTCCTGCTTCTCCAGCACCATACAATGCAAAGTGTTTCACACAAGCCATTATTTCATCATTACGCTTCATGAATTCCCCTTGATATCCGCGTACCATTGCTTGCGCAATGGCCGCTCCTAAAAAAGGATCTTCACCATTGCCTTCGGAAACACGTCCCCAACGAGGATCACGAGAGACATCTACCATCGGACTGAATGTCCAGCATATTCCATCTGCACTAGATTCTATGGCTGCTATACGAGCCGATTTCTCAATAGCATTCATATCCCACGTACAAGACAATCCCAGCGGAATAGGAAACACCGTTTCGTATCCATGGATCACATCCATGCCAAATAGTAGAGGAATGCCCAAACGGCTTTCTTCTACAGCTTGTTTCTGGACATCACGAATTCGTTCAACCCCTTTCAAGTTAAAGAGACCTCCCACTTCACCAGCTCTAATTCGCTTAGCCACGTCACTACTTTTAGCTTGGCCAGTTGTAATCTCACCTGTCACTGGCAGATTCAGCTGACCTATTTTCTCTTCTAAAGTCATCTTTTTCATTAGATCATCAATGAAACGATCTCTATCCACTGGAGACTTCTGTGCAGTAACACTTATCGAAGTAAACAGCAATAATATAAAAAAAGACTCTAACTTGATTCGTAAATGCTTCATGTCTTTCATGCTTTTAAAATTGAAAAATTATGTTGCAACAAATAAAGAAAAAGCTTATGAAACTTTCAAGATGCAGGGTTACAACAAAAGTACGCACTCTGCTAAATAACAAAGATGGAAGTACAATATTAGTACTTCCATCTTTGTTATTTCCATGAATATCAGTTATTTAAAATTTATAAGAAAATCAGTCAAACTTTCCTCCGGGGGGAGATTTAACTTCTTTCGCAATCGGTATCTTGCTGCATCTACACCACGCGTGGATATATTAAGTAACTTAGCAATCTCTTTAGTCGGCATATTTAATCGAAGTAAAGCACAGAACCGTAGATCTCCAGATGTCAAATCAACATATTGCTGTTTGAGGTTTCGAAAGAAATTCTCATGTATCCGATCAAAGTTTGACTGAAATAAAGTCCAGCTCTCTTCATCAGATACAATATTATTATTGACTAAAGTGAGTAGCTTATCTAGATTCTTACGTGTATACTGTCCTGATAGCATTTGATGTTGCATCTCTTCTTTCAATAAATTCAAGAATTCCTGATGAGCAATATTTGTCATAACCACTCCAGAAAGCTCCTTACTTTTAAAGCGCAAATCAGTTTCTAGTTGTTCTTTCTCCAACTCTATAATTTTCTTCTCCTGTCGCTCAAGTTCGGCTTGATGAGCTATACGTTGTTGCTCTATAACACGATCTTTCTTTTTTCTGACTAGATGGTAGAACCGGTATTGCAATAGAGCCAACAAACAAAGTCCAATTAAAATATAACTTGCCACAGCCAGATATGAGAAGTACCAAGGACGCAATATCTCAAAGGGAAGTTCTATTGAGGCAAGCACTCCCTCAGCATTGTATACTTCAGCCTGAAAAAAATAGCTTCCATATGGCAAACGTGAATATCTCTTTTCCAATCTACGCCCTGCTAACATCCATTGCTCAGAGTAACCTTTCAATTTGTATCTTACCTGGTACGTATAATCATTATAAACAGGATAACATAAACTGAAATTCACCGTATTAAATTCTGGATCAATCTTTATTTGTGAATGCATAGCTAAAAGTTTCTGCTCACCACTATATTCATCGATAGCTTGCATCTCAGCTACCCATAAGAAACGAGAGACATGAGATGAGTATAAAGAAGAACTATCAGTTTCAATACGAGCTATTGCATTGTTCAAACAAAGATAAGATGTATTGGTTTTCTGATCATAAGCCACACTTCCCCTATCATCAGCAATTAATCCATCGAATAAAGAATAAGGAATTCTAGACTTTATACTAAATGTATTAATTTCACATTTAACCAAATACACCATCCTATCTCCAACAAACCAATAGTTATCACCATTGGCATGATTCACCGTATGTATTCCCTTCAATTCCTTTAACTGATCATTCATCGCTTCATAAGGGACTATTGAATCAGTCATATCTTCATAAGTATAGAAGGATTCTCCATTTGAGAAAATTACTCTCCCATTGATTTTAAACAGGGCAAAGCTCCCGCCTTCAACTCCCCCTAAGCTTTCATACTTACGTACATCGGTTGCTGACTTCATCGTAGAATCAATACGCAAACGATATAAACCATTTCTCAAATGTTTAGCCCAAATATTGCCTTGATGATCAACTTCTATATGCCGAATCATATGGCTAAAGCCATCCAATGAATGACTAAAATGATAAGTACCCGCTGCATCCTCGGCATATAAATTTAAAGGTGCATAAGTACCTTCTATCAAGTATCCTTGATCCTTTAATTCTATCTTCTCCATACTCATTCCTCCCTGTACGTCTGAGACCAGCTTAGATTTCAACCCAGAAATTAAAAAGGTACCTTTGTTATGACCACAGAATATTTGATCTCCCCATTCTTCAATGAACCATGCCTGCTCCTCCAATCCCGGAACCAATTCTACTTTTCCGTTCTTAACCCAATAAAGTCCTTGATTGGAAGCAATATAAGCCTCATCATCCTTTATCAAGATATCGTATACCATACCAATCTTGCGAAATGGCGGCTCATAATAATATATTAAAGAGTTATTATGTATATAGGCAATTCCATCATCTAATGCACTCCAAATATTATTATTTTCATCACAATAGAGTTTTAAAACAGTATTATTTTGAAGTTTATTATCTGTATTAACTTTCCAAAGTAAATGACCTGCTTTATCTAATGCGTATATACCATCAGATATTGTACCAAGAATGTAACAACTGTCCTTTGTCATTACGGCACGATTTATGGTGTGTTTCTTAAAAACCTCATCACACTCGGTATGCCATTTCTCGACTCTCCCCTCTTGATAAATAAATCCTCCCTTATTCCTAGTGAACATTAAAACAGCGTTTCCGTATGGAAGACCAGCCAACACATCACTATATCCAAACCGATCTCTAGGAACTAATTCTTTCAACTTTCTACCGGATAATACACAAAGTCCACCGTTTATTCTTTGTGAATAAACAGTCTTTCCAACTTGAAATAAATTTAATGGAAGATCACTCAGCCGAATACCTTCTACCGAATGCCCATTATAAAAAAAGAGGGAGCCAAATGATTGGAATACGATTTCTCCTTGTGCACATACGATATCCCATATCTCATCATTATGGAACGTAAAATTTCGCACTTCACTTTTTAAAGAATGATATTCAAGAGTATTGTAAGGTGTACGAATGAAATAACCAAACTCCTCATAAGAGCCAACAAATATTTTATCGTCCTCACTAATGTATATGGCACGCACTATACCTTTTTGAGGCAGTTCGTAGAGTCTCCAAGTGTTTCCATCAAATTCGAGCAATCCACTATTGTTGCCAAAATACATTACTCCTCGCTTATCTTGAGCGATAGACCAATTCTGAATACCAGCATTGTAATCTGAAACTGGATAACTCTTCACAATAGGAGAAAAGGGAATAGAAGAACCTTGCAACAGATTACAAGAAACAAAAAATAAGAAAAACAAGAATGCAATTCTCATAGGTACTATTTATAGGTGTTTGCTTACAAAGATACATTATTTAGTTTCTCAATAAAAGCAAAATGGCAAATAATACGATTAAGGTAAATGAATACCTATACTGTTTTTATAACAGATTGATCTTACACTATAAAAGTATCATCATCCTTCGAAAGTTCCAACATTGCATTACTAACTCAGAAATACTATAATAACAGATCACGGATAGATCCCAAAAAGAAGACACGATAATAGGCTGAGAATATACAACCTATCACCGTGCCTTTTATAAACGAATAAAGATCTCTACAAAAGCATTAAAAAACGCTCTATTATTTACACAGTTTTAGCAAGTAGTCTACAACATAATGAGCTAACAGATCCTGTTTTCTTGAGTATACATGATCAGCACCATCAATCATTTTCAGCCTACTATATCTAATATAATCATTCAATCGCTGGCTATAAGTATAAGGGACAATATTATCATTTGTTCCGTGAATGATAAATGCAGAGCCAGTATACTTCTTAGCAGTTTCAAGAATTGGCAATTTCTGCCCAGTTTCAATATAAGCTTTTCCTAACTTAAGTCCATTGAATATTGGTACATATTCAGGTGGGTTTATTGGATTGAAAGTTGAGCCAAAAACCATACCTTGTAACAAGTTATCTCTTAAAACAACAGCTGCAGAAATTAAGACTTCACCTTTGATATTGTCTTCACCTAGTTCACCGGCAACCATTGATGCAACTACTCCTCCTTGAGAATGACCAACAATAAAAATATCGCCAACATAAGGAAGTTCTCTTGTATATTCATATACAAGTTTTGCATCTTCTATCTCATTGAGCACCGTCATGTTTTGAAAAGCTCCTTCACTTTCCCCATGACCATTAAAATCAAAACGAATAGAACCAATCCCATGCTGAGACAAACTATCAGCTACTGCTTTAAGCAAAGGATCATTTTTATGACTAGTAAATCCATGGCAAATGATAGCCATTGGCATCTTTTCATTTTCAGCCTGCTCAGGTTTTAGAATAATAGCCTTCAGATGACCTACGGCTCCCTTTATAATCACAGTTTCTTCTTTAGCATTAACTTTCATCACAAACATGATTGTTAATAATAATACAATTACTTTTCTCATCTACAAATTATTTAAGTTATTAGACACTTTATAAAAGACAACTCTTTTAGACACTTCCATTATGAAAGTCCATCGCACAAAGATTGTTTTGCAAAAGTACTGTATAATAACAACATAAGCCTTACGAAAAATGTTTTTAAAGTATCGAATATCAGAACATCACTGATGATGAGCATAAGCAAATGCAATCATTAACTTTAAAATTCAATTCACTAATGTCCCATTAAAATTGTGACGTTATTAAAAATCAAATAAACTTGGCCCATTTGGTCCGAATCGTTCTTTGTCATTTTGAAATTTAGTTTTATCAAAGAGGTCTTTCAGGTGAGTTTT
>JAFABG010000024.1 GCA_023426145.1 Bacteroidota bacterium
ATGGTCTGCAAGCCTGCTTTCTAAAGCGGCTCCTGCAAGGAAACCAAACCAGCGCGGAGCCTGACAACATAAGTATCCTGAAAGCACGCTGACGACGGATATAAGCCACGGCCGTTTGTAGTACAGCGAGAATATCAGGATCAGCGGCAGATGGATAATCAGCGGATACAGCTTTGATGTCAAATCCAAGCCCCAAAGCCAGTAGCTGGCGGTCTGAACAAAAAGAAAAATGACACAGAGCAGGCCGGTAGTGAACCTGTTTTTCTTTGTGGATTCTATTCCTGCAAAGAGAACGGACACCGTGATGCCAAAGACCAGAGAAACCCCAAATCGCAAGAGTCCTATCACTGTTACTGCCATTTTAAGCGCCCCCCTCCATTTGATAATTCAGATATTGCTGCTTAATCTCCTTTGCCTTGCTCTGTGCAATCGGGACAGCGGAAAGGGTCTGTAAGATTATCTGATGGTTTTCAATGGTATCCACATACTGCATATTCACAAGATAGGAGCGGTGGGGTTTGATAAAGCACCCATAGTTCAGAAGATTGTCGCAGACAGCGGAAAAAGGCTCCGTACATTCGATGACCTTGCCGGAGCGTAGGTGATACAGCACGTTTCTGCCGATGACCTCGGCAAAAGCCAAATTGGAAATCAGTATTTTTTGAATACCGTCATTGCTCTTTACGATGACCGCATCCTCTTCTTCTTTCGCTTTGATTTGCTCCAGCAACTCATCAAAGGTGAAGAACAGTTTTTCTTTTGAGATTGGTTTGAGTACATAGTTGATCGCCTTCACTGAGTAGCTTTCCAAGGCAAACTCAGGCGATGAGGTAAAGAATAAAATCGGCGCGGTTTTGTCAAAGGCGCGGATTTCCTTTGCCACCTCAATGCCGGTAAAGCCCGGCATCATAATATCCAGACAGTATATATCAAACCGCTTTCCTTTTTCCAAGGCCGAAATCAGTTCAAATCCGTTTGGAAAGACGGCGTGTTCACAGTTTAGATTTCTTGATGTTCGGTACAGGTCTATCAGCTGTACCATATTGGATAGCTCCTCAATATTGTCGTCACAGACCGCAATTTGCAGCATAAGCACCCCTCCATGTTCTATTAGACTTCTTCGGAAACTCTCCCAGGCTCTCCCTCCTGCAAATTGGGTCGTTGCCGATTAACGGGTTCAGATTTTATAACGGAATTTTCGTCAGGAACATACTCCATGATGTCGCCGAAGTCGCAGTCCAAAACACTGCAAATCCGAACCAAAATATCAACGTATATGTTTTCATCCTTCGATATTTTCAGAAGCGAACCGCTGCTGATGCCCGCCGCCTTGCATAGCTCGCCTTTTCTTATTTTTCTGTCAATCATCAGTTTGAATAATTTGTTATAGCTGACACCCATAACACGCCTCACGTCCTTCTAAAAGTCGAAAATCGTTTATACAAGTAATAGATTACAGTATATCATCAAATTATGGCAAATACAAGATAAAATTTGTGCGTACTCGTCGATTTTCGCGCGATATTGTGCTTATACACATCGAAAAGCAAAAAAGACAGGAGCCTGATTTTCTCCAAAATCATGTTTCATGTCGAAAAAATCATGTTTCATGCAGCGGACAGTTTTGCAGAGAGATTTCTGATAAATTGAACGTGGAGAAATAAACGTTATTTCGTTCAATATGAATAGGAGGAAAAATTATGAAAAAACGCTTTATGAGCATCCTGCTCACACTGTGTATAGCACTGACCATGCTGCCGACGACGGCAAGCGCAGCTTGTCCGTTCGATGCACTGACCGGCAGATACGAAATCGTTTCAAGCAAAGGGTTTTCCGGTATCCCCGCAGATACCTTTACTGTTGGTGAAAGGTTCGAAAACATCAGGGCTACAATTGGGTACTTCTACAGCGGTGCAAACGAAGCTCACTTCGGGCACAACCCTAAATGGTGGCTAAACGGTATGCCACTGCAAGAAGGGTACATATTTACCCAGGTAGGCCATTTCACCTTGACCTTACAATGTGAAATGTCGGATTCGGAATACAACAGATGGACAAAAGCTGGGATTAAAATTCCATCCAAAACCGCCGTTGCTTCTATGCGAGTTGAGGTGCAGCCGGATGTTGACTGGGGAAGAAGCAATAATGAACTCACACTTAAATCGTCGATGTCTAAGACGACCTACCGCCAAGGCGCGGACGAGTTTGACCCGACATCCATTCTAGTAAGTGTCCTTGCCTACACGAATCATAATGAATCCCAATTTGATTTAGACTGGGACGACCTGATCTACTACGCCGGGGCTCGCGGTATGAAGTATAAAGAGCACGGCATACAAATCACGAAGGGCTATCGCTTCTGGTCACCCGGAGAGAAAGACCTGTGGGTAGTCGTTGGGAATAAGTCATTCATCATTCCGTTTACGGTTACGCCGTTTGTTTCTTCCGTTGAAGTGACGGACGAACCTGATGCGGGCAGTTCTACCTTCAGCAAAGGCGACTACTCCGTTAAGGCTACCTATACGGACGGAGCTTCAGGGGTGCTCGGCGGCGACTCGCTCCACATTACAGTCAAAGGTAATAGTATGTATCCGGGCAGCGAATATGAAGTCCCTTCCGGCACTTCCACTGTTAAACTAAACATGGGTGATTTTACCGTCGAACGTAAAGTGACCTCTCCACCGTCGATGTATAAGGTCGGTACGAACCCGGTCTACAGGTCAAGCCCGGACGGCACCGTTATTGGGACATTTCCAGCGGATACTGTTCTGGAAGTGACCGAGATAAACGGTGATTGGGCGACGGTAAAGTATGAGGGCAAAACGTATTATATGTGGGCATCCAGACTGACCAAGGTGACGACATCATCGACGTCAACACCCTCAAACGCCAACGCCACCGTGATTGAATCCGGCGAATACTATATGAAAATCGGTGACAGATGGGTATACCCTGATAACGGATATAATTACTGGCTGATTCTATCAGATAAAAAGCCTGATAAACCATTTAAGGTTACACTCGTAGGCGAAGATAAAGACCGCGGACCTGAATATACAATTGAGTATTGGGACCGTTATGTGGTCTGTAGTAATAATTGTGCAGCGGATTTGCAATTGCATGCGGATATTAACAAGCTAACGTATAGAATCAACACCTATGCAAAATCCGGCTTCAGCACAATAAGGCCTTATGAAAACCAAAGTTACCTTGCAATAGGCACAGGGGGTGGAGTATTCGCCAGATACTCGAAGGGCGCCGCTCCCGACTTAGCCAAAATCGTCTTCATAAAGGCTGATACACTTACCGACACACCGTCCTCCACACCGCAACCCGTAGCCCCCACCAATACCGTCACCGCTGCCCCGAGCAAGACGAGCTTTGTCATGAGCGGCAAGCCCGTATCCGTGGCGGCGGCGTACACCATAAACAGCACCAATTACTTGCAGCTTCGCGCAATCGCTGCCATGTTAAACGGCACTGCCGCACAGTTTGACGTGGGCTGGGACGGCCAATATGCCGTGATTGAACCAGGCAAGGCCTACAGTGGCGCGGTGACCGAAACCAAGCTCCAAAATACAACGAATGTCAGGCAGAGCGGAACGAAGTTCAAGCTGGGTGATGAAGTTTTTACATTCTCCGACGCCCGACTGATTGACGGAGACACCAACTACCTCCAACTGCGCGAGTTTGCACAAAAGCTCTCCGGCACAGCATCGCAGTTCAACGTGTACTGGGACGGTGCAGCAGGTCAGGCAGTGATTCAGCCCGGCGTTGCCTATACCGGGTCGGCATCGTAGCCAGCATAAGAACCGCTCACGGAAAACTCCGTGGGCGGTTCAGACTGTAGACAAAGGAAAACCGGCATAAAGATAACCGAAAAACCTTAGGTTTTGTCCCCGGTAATCCAATTGTTTTTGGGAGGATTCACTCCGACCAAAAATTTTCCCTGTGGAAGCGAGGCGTGCGCCGAGCCGCCGCCCAGTGGCGGCGTCCGGCTTGCGGGGATTCATTCCCTGCAAACGTATTCAATTGCAAGGGGTCCCCGCACGATCCGCAGATCGTGCGGGGTGGAATTGATGACAAAGCCCAGCGAAGCGGGTTTGTCATCAGCCTAAACCGCTCACGGAAAACTCCGTGGGCGGTTTTGCTGTGTCTAAAATCATGTTTCATGTCGGAAAAATCATGTTTCATGCAGCGGACGGTTTTCAGCGGCGAATTTTGATAGAGTGAGCAGGAAGGCAAAAGGTTTTATTTCATTCAATCAGCAACCATTACGAGGAGGTTTCCAATGAAGAAAAAAATAGTATCATTTTTGCTTGCGCTTGTCATGCTATGTGCCCTGCTCTCAGGCTGCGGCAGCAATGAGGATCTAGAAGCGTTTCACCCTACCCAGGGCTTGACGCTCAGCAATCCAAGCGGCGACACATGGACGGTGCTGGTTTATTTATGCGGCACCGACTTGGAGACAAACGGCAGCTTTGCCTCCATCAACCTACAGGAGATGGCACTGGCCGCCCAATCTGAACAGGTGAACGTACTGGTTCAGACCGGCGGCACACAGGCGTGGGCGATTGACGCAATCGATCCCGGTCAGCTTCAGCGGTGGCGTGTGATTCCCGAAAGCATCAAGCTGAAGGACAGCCAGCCCCTCGCCAGCATGGGGGCGGCGGAAACCCTGGGCGACTTCCTGAAATGGGGCGTTGCAAACTATCCCGCAGACAAATATATGTGTCTGCTGTGGGATCACGGCGGCGGCAGCGTAGCGGGTATTGCGGCGGACGAGTTAAACGGCGGCGATATGCTCAGTCTCAAGGAGCTGGCACAGGGCATCGGGATGGCCGGGGTGCAGTTCGAGCTGGTCGGCTTTGACGCTTGCCTCATGTCCACCATGGAAACAGCGGCGGCAGTAACGCCCTATGCCCGGTACATGGTGGCCTCACAGGAGCTGGAACCCGGCACCGGCTGGGATTACACCGACTGGCTCTCCTATCTGGCCGAAGAACCCACCGCCGACGGCCTTGCCGTAGGCAGTCGCATCTGTGACGGCTTCTATGCCAAGTGCGCCGCAGGCGGCAGCGAGAGTATGGCGACGCTGGCCGTGACCGATCTCTCTAAAATTCCGGCGCTGGCGGCAGCCTTCAACAATATGGCTGCCGAAATGAAGGGCTATACCGCCGAAACCGATAAGCTCCGTCCGCTCACCCAAGCCATCATGAAAGCGGAAAACTATGGCGGCAACAACGATGGCGAGGGCTATACCAACATGGTGGATTTGGGCGACCTGACGCTTGGTGCGCAGGGTGTTCTCACAGAAACCGGCGACACGCTGATGGCTGCGCTGCATGAAGCGGTTCCATACGCCGTGGCGGGGCAGGCAAGGCAAAGGGGCAACGGATTGTCTATTTATATGCCTCTTGCCATGACACCTGACGAGCTCGACCTTTACGCAAATATTGCAGCTACCAGCGGAGAGTATCTGCGCTTTTTGGAGGGTTTGTTCGATTGGACAGTACCCGCCGGCGTGAAGGTCAATCAGCCCATCTATCCCTCTGCGGGAAATACCGCCACCGGGGAACAGATTTCTGTTGACAATGTGGCATCGGCTGAAACACTGGAGCAGGGCAGCTACACCGTGGACTTTTCCACCCAGATCACCGAGAATGGCTCCATTCTGCTCACCTTTAACAGCGGTGCGGAAATCGTCAGCACCGTTGCCTTCGACCTTTATTACCACGATGAGGACAGCAATTCCCTCTGGTATTTGGGGAGCGACTTTGACATCAATCAGGATGACGGAGGTACCCGCTTCTGGGACAACTACCGCAATGTCTGGACGATCATCAATGACAATCTCTGCATGATGGTGGCACTTAGCTTTACCGACGACTACATCCTTTACACCGTACCCGTACAGGTGAACGACAATCCTACCAACCTGCGCATGCTCTACCATCGGGAAAGCGGCGAGTACGAGGTTATCGGCACATGGGATGGCATTGACAGCGAAACCGGTATGTCCAGCCGCGAGGTAAAGAAGCTCATGGACGGCGACCGGGTAGAATTCGTCTTTGACGCCGCCAACATGGATACCGCCGAGGATGCCTCCTTTGTGGGCGGCGGCTTCACCGTCAACGGCCCTGTCGTTGCGGAGGAAGCGAACCTCTTTGATGGAGACTACTATTACCAGTATGAGATTACCGATATTTTCGGCAATACCCATCAAAGCGACTTTGCGGTGCTACACGTGCAAAACGGCGAAATCAGCGTTGAACTATTAACGCCGTAGCGCAAAATTCATGTTTCATGTCGAAAAAATCATGTTTCATGCAGCGGGCGGTTTTTGAATCGAGATTTTTGCTAAATTGAACACAAGGAAATATTCCTTACACACTACCTAAAAAATGGAGGATTTGAAATGAAAAAATTACTGGTACTTATGATGGCACTTGCTATGACACTGAGCCTTGCAGCCTGCGGTGGAGACGAGCCTGCTCCTTCATCAGCAGGATTTACAGCAGAGCAGCAAGCCCTCGCACAAAATTTTATGAGCATGGCGGAAGAATTTGATGCAATCGCTGACAAGGTGAATGCAAGCCCTGAGCTTTTGAGCGATGAAGAGCTTGTCACCGCCATGAACGAACTTGCCGATGAAATTATCAAGGCGGATGAATACTTTGCCAACCCCGAAACGCTCACGCCTGAGGTGATGGGAGCCCTGACGGTAGCCATTGATGTAGGACGCACATTCATCGCTGAAGCCAGCGCTGCTTTGGACGAAATTGAGGATGCAAAAGCCGCTTCGTTAGAAACGTCCATTGTTGTTCCCGTAGAGATTTTCAATGGGACAGGTGTTGACATTCACGCGCTTGCCCTTTCGCCTGCCAATGACAACAATTGGGGAGAAAACCTGATCACTGAGGTTATCAAGAATGGTGAAAAGGTGCAAGCAGAGCTTGTCTTCACCGCAGATACTCTTGTTTGGGATATTTTAGTGCAGGATGGCAGCGAAAATCAGTTAACCTTTATGGGCGTTGATTTTACGAATGCAAACGCAGATGGAGCTAAGCTATTCCTTGAGGCAACAGAGGGCGGAGACTATTTCGCTTCTGTTAATTAACAGCACAGCTATTGAAACAAACACAACCCTGCTGATGCCAGTAGCAATGCAGCTTGAAAAGTCGGCAGAAGCTTCTGCCGACTTTTCTCTAAAAACACTAAACAGAGGAGGACTTTATTATGTTGCCAACTTTCATCACAATCGCCGTAATTATTGCGGTCATTGTTCTATGGATCATCTCCACCCAGCGCAGACTGGTGGTGCTGGATGAGAATATCAGCAACGCCATGAGCCAGATTGGGGTGCAGCTTTCCAGCCGCTTTGACGCCCTGACGGCCCTTTTGGATTTGACCAAAGGCTATGCCAAGCACGAAAGCGAAACGCTGATTGAGACAATTAAATCAAGAAGAAGCGTCATCACGGCAAAATCCACACCGGATGAAGTCATGCGTCAGGAAGGGGTTATTTCCGAAGCTCTGAGCAGGATCGCCATGGTAACGGAGCAATACCCCGAACTAAAAGCAAACCAAACCTATATCAAAACCATGGATGCGGTACAGACCTTTGAAAACATGGTGCGTACCAGCCGCCTGATCTACAACGACAGCGTGACAAAATTAAACCGTGAAATCCGAATGTTCCCGGTATCTGCGATTGCCGGAATGCTGGGCTTTCGGCAAAGGGACTATCTGGAGGAGCAGGCATCCAAGGCGGATATGCCCAGCATGAAATGAGGTGCCCTATGCGAAAGAAAGTACATGGCCTGATTCTATGCTTTGCCTTATTATTTGCCCTCCCTTTCCCGGCTTTTGCGGCAAATCAGGTAAATACCATGGATATACAGGCGGTCATTTACGAGGACGGCTCCATGTATGTGACGCAGGTTTGGGAGGGCAACTTTGACGAGGGCACGGAAAGCTACATTCCCATGAACGCACCCGAAACCCTGACCATCAGCCAGCTTATGGTCTCCGACCAAAACGGGAGCTATGAAACCGTGACGGATTGGAATGTGGACGGGAGCTTTGAAGAAAAAGCAAGAAAATGCGGCATCCATGCGACCGACAATGGATATGAAATTTGCTTCGGCATTAGCAATTACGGACAAAACCGCTACGCCATTGAATACAAGCTGGACAATGCTGTGGGCGGTTACAGCGATAGGGACGGAGTAAACTTCCGATTTGTCAATGACGGCATGAACACCACCCCCACCGATGTGAAGGTGGAAATCCGGCTGGCGGACGGAACGCCCATCACAGATGAAACCGCCGACATATGGGGGTTTGGCTATGACGGGCAGGTGGAATTTTTAGACGGTGCCATTCTTGCCTACACGGAAAGTCCAATCTATCCCGAAAACCATGTGACGGTACTATTTTCTTTGGAGAAAGGAATCCTGTCTCCCTCACGGCAGGAACCGGGCAGCTTTGAGGAAGTAAAAGAAACTGCATTTTCAGGCAGCGATTACGATAGCACCGGTGAGGAAGTATCCACATTTGAGGCGATTGTCACGGTGCTTTTGTCCATCGGACTTCCCATCGGGCTGATGATTTGGTTTTTCAGGATGAAAAAGAAACGTGCGGAGAAAAAAAGGCAAAGATTCGCAGAGCGGTTCGGGTATTTTCGGGACATTCCCAATGACGGCAATCTGAGCGCAACCTATGCGTTAGGGCAACTGTTTGATGTTTGTGAGGACGGTGCGATTCTCGCAACGGGAATGCTGCGGCTGATTCAGCTTGGCTGCCTGTCCCCGGTTGAAACGCAGGAAGTCGGGTTTATGGGCAAAACCAAAGAAACCGTAAGCCTGCGGCTCATGGGCAGCCAACATAACAGAATGAACGAGTATGACGAGTACCTTTACACACTGCTCGAAAGCGCAGCCGGTTCGGACACCGTCTTGCAGGCAAAGGAGCTGGAACGCTTTGCAAGTCAAAACGACAAGCTGCTGCGTACCTACATACAAAAATGCGACAGCGCGGGCAGAGCCTATTTGAACCAAAAGCACTGCCTGAAACGGTGGGATATGC
>JAFABG010000039.1 GCA_023426145.1 Bacteroidota bacterium
ATATGCAGCCGTTATTACGACTGCAAAAATAGAATTTCAAATCCGTTTCATTTCAAAACACCACTTAAACGACTATATTTCAATTATTTCAAAGAACTATTTACCCATTTTTACGGGACAGTAATGAAAAAAGTTATGAAAGTATTAATTTATTTTTCGCTTGTTATGTTGTCACTTCTGTTGTTTGTTAGATGCAAGTCTAGCGAAGAAGTTGTTAAATTTAGACCTTATAAAGTTAAAGATTATATGACTAAAGAAATAGAAGTTTATGAAGCCAGGGAATGTCTCTATCCACTATTGGATTCGATAATAATGAAAACAAAGGAGTGTCCTATGTATCAGGGACTCAAAATAAAAATGGCTTTTATTTATGGGGTTTGGAGTGATTCTATCACACAGTTTGGAATTTCTGCAGTTTATCTATCTAAATACATTAATCACGCTGAATGGACAGATGCTGTGTTTTATTATGGTGGATATGATTTTTATTATGGTGGTAATTTTTATGAGCCTTTTTTTAAAAAGACTTATAAAACCACAACAATAACTTGTATAATTCCTAGGAGATATCAATATGAATTACATAATATGGGAGATTCCGAAATGGAATGGCAATATGTGTATAGAGATAGTTGTATAACTAATGTAGCATACGGGCATTGTAACGAGAAACCAGGAGGATTAATAATTAATAAATAATGCGGGTCTAATTTACCCTGATATAGGTTGACTATTTTGTAATATCATTTGTTTGTTACCCTGATATGGAACTAGAAATTATTCTGTGTCAGGGTATCTTTTTTATAAATGCAGAAATGAAAGATTGCTTTCTCAATATAATATCTTAAATTTGCCTAGTCACATAATCTTTGCTGACGGGAGTAGTATTGCATATGAATATGCGGCAGACGGCAGTAAAGTCCGTACCACGCATACTATAAATGATAACGTCACGTCTTCTGTTTACTGTGGCAATGCGATCTATGAGAACGGTAGTTTGATGATGTTGCTGAATGAGTCTGGTTATTATAGTTTCCAAGATAACAAGTTCCACTTTTACATTAAAGATCATCAGGGAAATGTCCGTGTAGTTGTTGATGAAACTGGTAAAGTTGATGAAGTGAATGATTACTATCCTTTTGGTGGTTTGATGTCTAATGCATGCAATAATGTGCAGCCTTATAAGTTAATGGTAAAGAGTTGGATCGGAAAGGTGGATTGGATTGGTATGATTATGGGGCAAGAATGTATGATGCGGCTTTGGGTAGATGGCATGTGATGGATCCGTTAAGTGAAAAGTATTACGATTGGAGTCCGTATAATTATTGTTTAGATAATCCAATAAAACTAATTGATTCAGACGGAAAAGCTGCAATAATTCCTCCTTTCTTCTTTGGAACCGCTAATCCTTTAGTTACAGCGGGCAGTCGTATGACAATGTTTGGAACAGCGGATAAAGTGGTCAAGGCACTGCCCAAAGAGGAACACCATATTATTCCAAGATCGTTGGGTAAACATGATGTTGTAAAAGCGGCAAGAGAAGGAGGCTTCAAACTGGAAGGGAAGGAAAATAAAATGACTGTTGATAAATTCAGTAAAGCTACTGGGGAAGGACAGCATGGAAAGCATCCGAACTATACGGAACAATTACGTAAAGAATTTGATAATTTCGGTAAAAGGAATCCTAATGCTTCTCCTGAACAAAGTGCAAAATTTGTAAGAGGACAAGTATCTAATGCTAAAAATGCAATAGAGAACAACTCTAATACAAAGATAAATGATTTGGAATTAAAAAATACAACTTTGCCAACGGATGAAATAAAAGTCACTAAGCCGATAGAACCAATCAAACCGATAAAGGTTATTAATCCATGGGAAGTTTAACTTAAAACATTATATTATGAACTATTTTATAGTAGATGATTCTTTAAATGAGAAAATCGTAGGTAGCGATTTTCCACAAGTATACAAATTCATTAAGGGATATGATGAAGATGCGCCAAATTCTTTATTAAGCCTACATAAGTATTGGGATACCTTTCCAGATTATGAACCCAATCTTGACGGAGTAATGCTGGCAGGTTATGCCAAACTTACAGACTTTGTCAGCAGTGGGTTCGGTAGTCGCCTGCGTATTATGAGTCCTAAAGCTAAAGCCGTTCTTGAACAATTTGATTTATGTACTCATCGATTCTATCCTCTTGGGCTATATAAAAGGAAGATTAAGTATGATTATTTTCTTCTTCACATAGCTTCTGCGTATTCGGATTATGTGGATTATGAAAGAACTTCATTTGTGGAACAGAATTTTATAAATGGTTATAAATCAGAATCTTTTTTTGTTAAATCAAAAAAAGAATTTTGGGAAAGAAGGGAGAAAGTGGAGAACGAGAAGGGAATCTCTTGGGGTATATGGGGTGATAGAATTGTAATGAGCAAAGACTTTATCCCTAAACTGGATTTCTTTGAGATTTGCATACTTGATGGAAGTACTTATGTAAGCGAGCGTTTGAAGGAAGCTATCGAGAATGCAGGATTGACAGGCTGGGAATTTACTCCGGCAACTAATTTGATTGTAGAAGATTGATATTTGAAAGTAAATTCAATATTCAAACTTCTTATTTTAGGCAGACAGCTGCTCTGATTGGAATTGATTTTCTATATCAGGGCAGTTCTTCTTTTTTTATCCACCTCTTTCCTCTCCACATTCAGGGCAAAGGAAACCCTGGCGAAGGTATCATACAGTCGACATTTGACGAATTTACCTACCAATATCGCTACGACGCGCGTAACCGCTGTATCGCTAAAAAACTTTCTGGTACCTGCTTTGAGCACCCGTTGAAAACAGGTATCTTTTCTTCCAACTTCTCTTATACGGATACATATGATACCAGTCTGCATCTCCGTAGCCGTCATGATAGCAAGCTAGGCAGTGAGTTTTTTTATCAGGTCGAATTTTCCAATCCGATGTCGGTATCAATTGACACATATGGCTCTGTGGTGAAGGATACTCATCTTAGTCTCCTTCCTGTGTATGACGGCTCCGCGTTGAACGAGGTGGTGGAGGAATATGGTCCCGGCAAGAGCTGGCATACTACGGGACATTCCGTGAAGAATGACCGCATGACGAACTCTTCCCGGTCTGTGCGTATCTATCAGGCGGAAAAAGATGATAATCTGATAGTGGCAGGCACTTATGCGGAACAAACGCTGGATGCTGTCCGCACTACCGATGAGGACGGCAACGTCACTTACGAGTTCAAGGACAAAACCGGTCGAAAGCTTCTGACCCGCCAAATGAACGGTGACGAAGTTCATGATACCTATACGGTGTATGATGACTACGGTAATGTCCGTTTCGTTCTTCCTCCGCTGGCAGCGGATAGTTTGACGGCGGTACAGTCATACGCTGAAAGCCATCCTGTTTTGCAGAAGTATGCTTACATCTATCATTACGACAAGTATAATCGTTGTATCTATAAGAAACTCCCCGGTTGTGCCCCTGTTTACACGGTTTATGACGCTGCCGGCCGCCCGATTTTTACTCAAGACGGTGAACAGCGTGAGCGAAACGAGTGGTCTTTCAGTATTCCCGACGGGTTTGGCCGTGTTGTATTGAGCGGCATTTGCAAGAATCAACCGGCTTATGGTGCGGAGTCCACCCCTCTTGATACTGTTGTTGTAAAAGCCGCTTGGGCGAATGAGGAGAATCCGTTGAAAGGTTACCGTTTGGAAGGTATAACCTTAAGTTCCCCGACTGTCTTGT
>JAFABG010000044.1 GCA_023426145.1 Bacteroidota bacterium
CCAAATACACCCCTAGAGAAATACAGAGATTTACTTCCTGATAAATGGAAAAACGGTTAATGGACTTTACTATTAACCGTTTTTCTTTTGCTGACAATGTGGAATCGCGGAGACGCTTACCTTGAAACTAAAGTTTCATTTATTTGAAACTCTTGGTTTCATAGGGATGAAACTATAGTTTCAACGAGAGGAAACAAAGGTTTCATTGAATAGAAACTATTAAAACTATAGGTTCCTTTTTTGCCACTTAATAATGATTAGTTTTAGTGTGATATTTTACCTTTCAGACTCTATAAGAAATCCTCCAAGCATACGCGTGGCGGCACAGTTTATCATGTGGTGCGGCTAGGGAGAGTTAGAGTGTGTGACAGTAAATTTGCTGTCACCTTACTGTCACCTCTTGCTGTCACCGGTTTATTGGCTTGTAATTAGGGCGTTGCGTATCAATGTGTGACAGATGACAGCAATTTACCAAATATATTCTTCCGTGAGATTCTCGTAAATGGGAGCTTTTTGTATGACTGCATCTTCATAAGGGATTCTGTCGAGCAATCGTTTCAGTCCCCAAACCAGATGAACTTTTACGGCTGTTTTAAATGCTTCGCATGCGTTGCTATCTGTTGGGTAGCGCGTGGGGTTAACGATGGTCAGGTAAAGATTATCGGTTGTTAATTACTTAACCAAAGTCCAAGTTAAAACAAAGTCAGCAAATATGTGATAGAAGACTGTAAATTGTTGATTTCGTGAGGTGATATCCTCTCTCACCTGGAAAGATCCCTCTTCTTGAGGAGTAAAATGAGATATACAAAGCTTTCGCAAATCGGCATCTGCATCCTCCATGGATTTAAAAATGGTTTCCTTAGCTGACCAATACAATAGCAGTCCCCAAATGAGATCAGCACGATAAGCTTCTACTTTTTCATCAGGACGAATAAATCGATTGGCAACACGTTGAACTCGTTCACCGTATTGCTCGATATCAATGCCTACTAATGATGATTTACTGAGAATTACAGCTACATATCCTCGCGTGTGTGAAATACTAATGTAAGCGGGATGACCAATTAAGAAAGGTTTTCCTTCAGCCGAATAGCCAATTTGTAGTTCTTGCTGCACAAGAGAATAGAACAGAACACGAACAGATAACCATTCGAGCTTACGGGTTTGAGAAGTAAAACGTTGAATTTCGGCTTCGCAAGACTTCTTTAAAATATCAGGTAAAAGAGAGAATAAAGTATCTATTGGCTCTTCCATCTTCCAAATTCCCCACTGAACCTCCTCCGTTTGATATTGCTGAAACAATCCCATCTACGCTCTTCCTCTACTGTTAACCGTTATTAGCTGTAGCGTCCGTTACCTCTGGAAGAATGGTAAACTTGACTTTCAATATTCGACGACTATCCATCTCCAAGACTTCAAATTCGTAATGATGGTAGGTTACTTTCTCATGTAATGCAGGAAATTCTCCCTTTATCTCAAGTAACATACCCGCCAAAGTATCGGCATCACCAACCACTCTTTCAAATTCATCTTCACTTACTTTGGCTATTTTATAGAAATCGGTTAATTGCGTTTTAGCTTCAAAAATCCAAGTATGATCATTCAATACGACATAGGTACGTTCTTCATCATCATATTCATCATGAATCTCACCAACAATCTCTTCAATGATATCTTCCATAGTTACCAAGCCGGAAGTTCCTCCAAATTCATCTACCACTATAGCTATATGAATCTTATTTGCCTGGAAGTCGCGGAGAAGATCATCAATCATTTTTGTCTCAGGCACAAAATAGGCAGGACGAATTAATGACTGCCAACGAAAAGTATCACCTTTATTGACATGAGGAAGAAGGTCTTTGATATACAGCACACCCTTTATATCATCTCTAGAACCAGAATATACTGGTATACGCGAATAAGCATTCTCAATGATACATTGCATTACCTCTTTAAAGGGCGAACGAATATCCAAATCAACCATATCCAAACGGGAAGTCATCACTTCTTTCACCGTTTCTCCTCCAAAACGGATGATTCCTTCCAAAATATTATTTTCTTCGGATAACTCAGCTTTATCTGTCAATTCTAATGCATGAGACAACTCATCCACAGATATATTATGATTTTTCTTTGCAAAAAATTTATTTAGAAACGTAGTGGAGTTAACCAATACTGAAGCTATGGGATAGAACAGCTTTTCAAGATAATAAATGCCAGGAGCTGAGAAACGACAAAAAGCCAATGTTTTTTGAGCTGAATAGATTTTAGGCATGATCTCTCCAAACAATAATAATAGGAAAGTCAAAATTACCGTCAAGACAATAAACTCTGCCAACATAGAATGGAATACAAATACATTCATGAAGAAAAAGTTGCAAAGCATGATAATGGTCACATTCACAAAGTTGTTTGTGATCAATATCGTTGCCAATAGTCGTTCCGAATTGGCTAAAAGAGTACTTATTTTTTCGTCAGAAGGATGATTTCGTTCATCCACATCGTTCAAATCTGAAGGAGAGAGAGAGAAGAAAGCTATTTCTGAAGCCGATGCAAAACCAGAGGCAAGCAAAAGCACACCAGCCAAAGCGATGGCGATAATAGCAGATAAAGAAGGGGTATTTACGGTTATACCGTTAAAAATGTCAGCCAATTGGCTTAAATAACCATCTGAGTCCAAAGAGTATGTTTTTTAGTTAAACAAAAGATAATGTGCCAATCCACAAAAAGTACATAGGCACACTATCACTGTATTTAGAATGGCAAATCATCTGCCGGATTATCTTGTATAGGTTGTGCTTGAGAAGACTGTACAGGCGGCTGTGATGACTGCTGCACTTGCGGTTGTTGAACGGGAGCACCTGCAGACGGATTTGCACCTTTAGGGGTAAGCATTTCCATATTGTCTACGTATATTTCTGTAATATAACGCATAGCTCCTGCTTGATCGGTATAAGAACGGGTTCTGATCTTGCCTTCGAGATAAAGCTTGTCTCCTTTATGAACATACTTATCTACAATTTCAGCCAAACGATTGGATGCAACGATATTATGCCATTCTGTTCTTTCGGGAACCTGTGTTCCGTTAGCCAATGTATAAGCTCTATCTGTGGTAGCTAAAGAAAAAGTAGCCACTGCTGAACCTGTATCGAAATATTTCACGCGGGGATCTTGCCCAACATTTCCCATTAATATCACCTTATTTACCGACATATATATCAATTTATGATTCCACAATTTATTCTGCTGCCAAAATTAAACAGAATAACAATAGTATGCAAGAATTTTCGAAAAATAAGTCATAGAGAATGAATTAACAGCTGAACCAACCTAGAAATAGCATATTGATTCAAATCTTCGCTCTTTATTTTCAAAAAGCGATCGAAAGATTGCGTATCTTCGCCCAATGTCACTTCGTACAAATTAGCAAAGATGACACGATGCGACAATACATGCTTCACATTTTTACAAACCAAACGTATGACCGGTGTCTCTCCGAAGGCGAATAAAGCTCTAAACTCTGGCAATGCCAAAAATTCTTCTTGATCCAAAGCACTCGGGGTTTCGATCAATGGCAGTTCAAATAAATTCTTCCAAATGTCTTCACCTATTCGTTTGCTAATATAGGTATACGCGCCCGCACGTACATAGATATAATTAAAATAGCGATTGGTGGTTTTTGTTTTATGTTGTTTAATGGGAAGTTGTGCCACTTTTCCTTCTGAAAAGGCCAAACAGGAATCAGATAAGGGACAATTGAAGCATTGAGGCGATTTAGGAGTGCATTGCAACGCACCAAAATCCATAATACCTTGATTATAGACTGCTGGTTGATGCTTATCCAACATCTCATTGGCCAAAGTTGCAAACAATTTCTTCCCTTCTGATGAATCAATAGGAGTATCAATATTAAAATAACGCGAAAGTACGCGATATACATTTCCATCGACTACTGCATAGGGCATACCATAAGCAAAAGAACATATAGCTGCTGCCGTATACTCTCCTACTCCTTTCAAAGCTAAAACTTCTTTATAAGTTTTTGGAAAAATACCATGCATACTTTTAGCAGCCGCATGTAAATTACGAGCTCGAGAATAATATCCCAGACCTTGCCAGTATTTCAAAACCTCATCTTCATCTGCATCTGCTAAAGTAGCAACATCAGGGAAACGTTTCATAAACCGCAGATAATAGTCATACCCTTGTACCACACGCGTCTGCTGAAGAATTATTTCAGAAATCCATATCCTATAGGGATCCGAGGAGTTTCGCCAAGGAAGCTCTCGTTTGTTCTCTTCATACCATTTAATTATAACTTCACTGAAATGATTCACGCTATCTTTCATTCTATTTTCTAACATTTATCTTTGTGTATGCCATATCAAAACACGCAAAAGTAATTCTTTTGGCTCTAAGAAGACTAAACTCCCCTACTTTTTTAGAAAAATGTGCAGAATATATTTTTTTAGGAGACCAAAAAGCTATATATTTGCAGTCCAAAAAATTAGCAAAAACCTAGTAATAATATTTTTTTTAAGAAAAAATGACTAAAGCAGATATTGTAAACGAGATTACAAAGAAAACCGGTATTGATAAACAGACAGTTTTGACAACAGTTGAGGCATTCATGGATGCAGTTAAAGGTTCTCTGTCTGATGATGAAAATGTATACCTTCGTGGATTCGGTAGCTTCGTAGTGAAGAAAAGAGCGCAGAAAACTGCACGCAACATTTCTAAAAATACTACTATTATTATCCCTGAGCACAACATCCCGGCTTTCAAACCGGCTAAGACATTTACAATTTCAGTAAAGAAATAATTTTAACAAGAGTATTAACCCATAAAAAATGAAGCTATGCCAAGCGGAAAAAAGAAAAAAAGACATAAAATGTCTACGCACAAGCGTAAAAAAAGACTAAGAAAGAACAGACATAAAAGCAAAAAATAATTTTTAGGTCTGATCAAACAGAATAAAGAACAAACTTGCGAAGCTTAAATCTTTCAAGTTTGTTCTTTGTTTAAGTAGCTAACCCAAAATGAACAATTTGTTAAAAAAGTTGTTCCTATAGATGAGATTCAATCAATAATAAGAAAGCAAAACAGTGACAAGTGAACTAGTAGTTGACGTACAACCCAAAGAGGTATCTATCGCTCTTATTGAAGATAAAAGCTTAGTAGAACTTCAAAGCGAAGGAAGAAACATCTCTTTCTCGGTGGGTAATATGTATTTAGGACGTATTAAGAAGTTAATGCCCGGACTAAATGCATGCTTTGTAGACGTCGGTTACGAGAAAGATGCTTTTCTTCATTATCTTGACTTGGGTCCTCAATTTAACTCACTCGAAAAGTTTGTAAAACAGACTTTAAGCGACAAAAAGAGGCTGAACTCCATCAGCAAAGCAACCCTACTTCCCGATTTGGATAAAGATGGCACTGTAGCCAACACTTTAAAAGTCGGACAAGAAGTTGTGGTGCAAATAGTAAAGGAGCCTATCTCCACCAAGGGACCAAGACTGACGTCTGAAATATCGTTTGCAGGACGCTATCTAGTACTAATCCCTTTCAATGATAAGGTTTCCGTTTCGCAAAAAATTAAATCGAGCGAAGAACGCGCCCGCCTGAAACAACTCTTGATGAGCATTAAACCTAAAAACTTTGGTGTAATTGTTCGTACTGTAGCTGAAGGTAAACGCGTAGCAGAACTCGACGGAGAGCTTAAAGTTTTGATCAAACATTGGGAAGATGCAATGGTCAAAGTGCAGAAAGCCACAAAGTATCCGACGTTGATTTATGAAGAGACCAGCCGGGCTGTAGGCCTGTTAAGGGATCTATTTAATCCTTCTTTCGAAAATATTCACGTCAACGATGAGGCTGTGTACCATGAGATTAAAGACTATGTAACACTGATTGCACCCGACCGGGCAAATATCGTGAAACTGTACAAAGGTCAACTTCCCATTTATGACAATTTCGGTATTACTAAACAGATTAAAGCATCGTTTGGTAAAACTGTATCTTACAAGAGTGGTGCCTACTTGATTATTGAGCACACTGAGGCGCTTCACGTAGTAGACGTGAACAGCGGTAACCGCACCAAAAATGCCAACGGACAAGAGGGTAACGCACTCGAAGTTAATCTTGGTGCAGCCGATGAGCTGGCTCGCCAACTAAGGTTAAGAGATATGGGTGGTATCATTGTTGTTGATTTCATCGACATGAACGAAGCCGAAAACCGTCAGAAACTGTATGAGCGCATGTGTGCCAACATGCAAAAAGACAGAGCAAGACATAATATTCTGCCGCTCAGTAAATTCGGACTGATGCAGATCACACGCCAACGTGTGCGTCCAGCTATGGATGTGAATACTACTGAAATCTGTCCTACTTGCTTTGGAAAAGGCACTATCAAGTCGTCTATCTTGTTTACAGACACTCTAGAGAGTAAAATTGACTACCTTGTCAACAAATTGAAGGTAAAGAAATTCTCGTTGCACGTCCATCCGTATGTTGCTGCCTTCATCAATCAGGGAATGGTATCTCTGAAACGAAAATGGCAAATAAAATATGGACTCGGCATTAAGATTATTCCAAGCCAAAAACTCGCTTTCCTAGAATATGTGTTCTATGACACACATAAAGAAGAAATCGACATGAAGGAAGAAATCGAAATTAAATAACAAAAAAGGCGATTCATTTTCGAATGAATCGCCTTTTGTTACTTGTCTAAAACAGAGCGTTCTAGCTCTATCAATATTGCTCTAACTTTTTTGATCTACTCTATAAAGCCAATCGATAAATCTCTTCACTATCTTTGCTTGTTAACTTCACAAAATTACCTACCCATTCTCCTTTATTACGATGTAGATTATTTGTAAGGGCTATAATATCTGGATTCTTTATTCCTAACTCACTAAAGGTAACGGGCAAACCAATCGACTTAAAGAAAGCTTTTAGGCTAGCAATGCCCTCAAGAGCTACTGCTTTCTTATCTTCTTGTTCTGCAACACCCCACACTCGAACGGCAAATTGAGCTAGCTTATCGACATTATGATCGACCATCCAAGTCATCCATGCTGGGAATATTACAGATAATCCAGCTCCATGAGTGACATCATAAAGAGCACTAATCTCATGCTCTAAAAAATGAGATGCCCAATCTTCCTCACAACCGACTCCACAAGTCCCATTATGTGCAATAGTTCCACACCACATCAAATTAGCCCGTGCTCCATAATCTGAAGGTGTTTTCATGACTATAGCCGCTTCTTTTATAATAGCAAGTAGTGTACCTTCGCAAAGACGATCGCCTATCTCAACTTCTTGAGTATTGGTGAAATATCGTTCCATAATATGTGCCATCATATCAGCTATCCCACAAGCAGTCTGAAAAGGAGGCAACGTATAGGTCACTTCAGGGTTCATCACAGCAAATACAGGCCGGAGAACAGCTGGAGCTCGAAGGCTAAGTTTTTGCAAGCCCTCTACTTTAGTTATAACTGTATTTCCAGAACCTTCACTCCCTGCAGCGGGAATCGTTAAGACTACTCCTACTTTCAGGGCTTTTTGAACAACAGCTTTCCCCGTATAGAAGTCCCAAAAATCACCCTCATAATACACTCCAGCAGCAATGGCCTTAGCTGTATCAATCACCGATCCACCACCTAAAGCAAGCATCATATCTACATTTTCTTCTCGACATAACGCTATACCCTCATAGACTTTCGTATCAATTGGATTCGGTTGTACTCCGCTCAATATGCAATAAGGTATTCCTGATTTTGTCAATGATTCCTCAACACGAGCTAGCAAGCCACTACGATTCACTGAACCACCTCCATACACAATCATCACTTTACGCGCACCATACTTCAGAGCCAAAGCTCCGGTTTCTGACTCCGTATCCCTACCAAATACAAATTCAGTGGGACTATAAAAAATAAAACTATTCATTGTTTATCTCTTTTATTAGTCTATAATATCTTACCTACAAAGGTACCAATTTAACTAGATATATACCCAATTCATGATTAAAATCAATAGAAGATTAGGCCTTTGATTGATTCCCAATCTTCATAAGAAGTAGTCCGATCACAATCCAAAACAATTCACGTACACGTGTGATTAAGGCTGTATAGACTCCATAAGCTCCAGAAAGATAAAGACTGCTAACCGCAAGGGCAAAGCCTCCTTCACGTCCTCCTAATTGCATTGGCAAGAAGAATAAAATATTTGCTAGTAAAGAAGAAAAGGCGGCAATCAAGCAACAATCAAGAAAACTAACATGAGTGGTTAAAACAGAAAGAATAAGCCAGATCTCTAAGCAACTTACTACCCGAGCTGTATATTCAAGCAATAAAGCAGTATAAAAGGTTCTTTTCTTCTGTTTATGAAGAAGAATGATCTGGCGGTCTATATCTGCAAGTTGCTTTTGATGAGTTTCAGCAAAGCGGACCATTCTATACTTGAAAAATGGGATATGTTTAGCTAAACGTAGACAAGCAACAGCCATCCCATGCTGATAACCTTTCGTAAACAATACGACTATAAATGTGCAGAAAACCGTAATAGCCACCAAGACAAGCCCCATACCCCAACCAATTGGATACATAAAGAGGTAAAGAATGACAGAGGATAACCAAAAACAAAGATGAGAAAAAATATGCATCATGACATAGAGAATCACAGAAGAAGTTGCTCTTTCGACTCCTATATATGGTTTCAATTCCATGATACGATAAGGTTCTCCACCCATCAAGCCAACGGGTGTAACATAATTAAGTGCAAAACCAGTTACTGTAAATTTGTAGAGGCGGACAAAGGGAAACCCAAGCTTGCCGCCGCTACGAATAATGGTATACCACGATGTGGTATTTATAAGATAAACAAATAACCACAACAACAATACCAATGGCAAATATATACCTGCCCGCTTCAGATTAGTCCAAAGATCATGATAATCCATATCAAAGGTGAATAGCATGATCAAGACAGCAATAAAGCCAAAAGCCAAGAATATATTTCGATATTTGTTCTGCACTACTTAATATACTGGTAATATTGGTCTATGAATTTGCGGAATCCCTTAATTCTCATCAATCCGTATTCAAAAAGCAACCAACCCAATAGTGCACAAGATATTCCTAGTAAAACGTCAATTATATAGTGATGGCAAGTATAAATTGCTGTACACCATATACCGAGCATAATTATAGAAAAAAGCGTAATAATATACCATTTGCATTTACCAATAATAGCGTATAACAACGCTACAACCATATATGCAGCATGAAGAGACGGAACGGCAGCAAAGACATTCGCATTTCTCCCATAAATCGAGTCAAATACCGTTACTCCGAACATCTCATCAAAGCGCCCTAAACCAGCGACATTGCCAGGCGTATGCAGAATTGGATCAAAGCCATAATTTAGTGCATACCAAGGTGGGGCTGCCGGATGAATGTAATAACCGGCGAAACCTATAAGATTTACCAAAAGAAAAACCAGAGAAAAACGCAGATAAGTCTTTCTCTCCTTTTTAAAATACAGACTAAGTCCAAATAAAATTGGAACGGGAACCCAACAAAGATAGAAGAATCCAGCAAATGCATCTGCTATAGGCCAATGATGCACAGAAAAATACTCAGAAGGAGTAACCAAAACTCCATCCTGAAACACACCAAACAATGATTTTTCGAGATTATAAAGTCCTGCTACATCAATTGGGTTTACTTCATAATTAGGACAGATCCGCATCCAGTCATAGGATATACCAAAAATGGCAAATGGTAATAAGGCTACAGCCAATTTACGTGTAGGCAAACCAGCAAAGAACAAAACCAAATATAATGCAACCATCAGCAAATGTTCCGAACGAAGCCCTATGAAAACAGCCGTCATCAGAAGAAAAAAAGCCATAACCGAAATTACAATCAATATTTCTTTCTTAGACGGGCTTTGAATAGTTTTTATCATCACGATATATATTTCGATCTATTTTCTAGATAAATTAAAGATTTATTCGTTATCCTTTTCCGCAGCTGCCATCGTTTTATAACAATGTCTCACACGAGCAAAAGCTGTAATATTCGCAAAGACTGCAACAATAGATAAAGGAATTATTAATATCAACATCGGATCAAAAGCAGTAATGTCTTTAAATACGCCACAGAATAAAGCACCTAAACTAGTCAAAACAACTCTTTCTGGACGTTGCATAAATCCAACTTTACATTCAATACCCAATCCTTCTGCACGAGCACGCACATAACTCACCATCAATGAACCAATAAGTGCTACAAAAGCAATGACAGCATAAAAGAAGTAATCTTTCACAGACAGATAATAACAGATACCGAAAAAGGTCATTAGTTCACTATAACGATCAAGAACCGAATCATAAAGCGCGCCAAACTTGGAACTCATATTACCCAAGCGTGCCACACGACCGTCCATCATATCAAACAAACCGGCAAACAAAATAACACCACCTGCCCATCCAACGATTGACAGATCGGATCGCTCACCATAAATCCCAGCATAAACAAACATAGCAGCAGCTATTACGTTTAACACAAATCCGGTAGTCGTTATAAAATTAGGAGTAATTCCTATTTTAATCATCCCATGTATCAAAGGATTGATTATTTTATAAATCAATTGCTGTAAATAATCTCTGTAATTCATAAACCTTAAATATGTATGATCTAAATCTTCTGTTCTATTTCAATTCTTCTTAAAAAATTTTCTTATGTTGATATTCCTATATACAAAGTAGCGTTGCATATTATAATTCCAAAATAGCGCAACGATGATGGCCACTACCATTTTGGGAATAATGAAAAAATCACCAAAATATAGACTGAGCGTGTCACGAACCCAAGGAATTTTCGCTAAAGATTCCGTTAAAGCATATGTTCCCCACGTGTTCAGCCAAATGCTACAAACCCATACTAATATAAATTTTGCAGCTACATGTGTTTTTTTTCCTGTTGATTTAAAGGTCCATTTATAATTAATAATACAATTGATAATCCCCCCATAGGTCGCTCCTGCTAAAGTAGCATACACATAATATAGCTCAAATAGCCTCACAAGAAGAATTGTCACTAGAAAATCTGCAATGGTAGCCATCTGTGCAGAAAGTTGGGCCCTTAAAAACATAAAAGCTCCTCCCTTTTGCGAGATTGATCGTGCAACTTTCTTTAGCCAACCCACCATCGCACTACTGCTAACAAGACAAAACTGTACACACCTGCAAGTATGTCATCCATCATCACACCAACTCCACCTTTAAAACTTTCCATCCGACGAATACCTAAAGGTTTTATTATATCGAGAGCGCGGAATAAGCAAAAAGCTGAAATTACATACCAAAACCACTGATCATTATCAGGAACAGCTAGCAAAGGGATCCATACACCAACCATTTCATCAATCACCACTCGTGATGGATCCTCCCCCCAACAAGCTTCTAGCTTATTTGAAGCCCATATACCAGCAAAAGTAAAAACAATTACTAAAAAAACGGTAACTAATAATAGCCAACTAAAGGGAAGTGAAAGATAAAGTACAGTCCAAATGATAGAAGCCAATAAAGCTCCTGCAGTTCCAGGAGCAAAAGGAGAAAAGCCAGAGCCAAAGCCCGTACCTATTAGGATAGGCCAAAAAGAAGGTTTCTTCATTTACGTTCAGACTTGAGGATTAAAAATTAGAAACATAGAGTGAATCAAAATGAAAGTTGAAAATCAAGAATACAGAGTTGTCGCAAATAATGCAACAACTCTCTACCCTCAATTTTCAACTTTCCATTTATACTGATTAAGCCAAATAATCAGGCTCTTTTTCACCTACCATGTTACGCAATGTCTGTTTTACCATTCTCCATTGTGTGAACAAGTCATGTTCTGGCTGGTGTTCCATATCATGCATAGGGCTCTTACAGAAGAATGACAACCATGTTTGGATTCCACACATACCTGCACGCATAGCCAAATCACTAAACAACACTAGGTCAAGTGCAATAGGAGCAGCCAAGATAGAGTCACGGCAAAGGAAGTTCACCTTGATTTCCATTGGATATCCCATCCATCCGAAGATGTCAATATTATCCCAAGCCTCTTTGTTATCTTTACGAGGAGGATAATAGTTAATACGCACTTTATGATATACGTCACCATAAAGATCT
This sequence comes from Bacteroidota bacterium, assembly GCA_023426145.1. Classification (GTDB taxonomy): domain Bacteria; phylum Bacteroidota; class Bacteroidia; order Bacteroidales; family Bacteroidaceae; genus Bacteroides. The sequence goes on from JAFABG010000044.1 coordinate 12,188, forward strand.
GGATATTTCTCCGGTTCGAAAATATTATCGATTACAGACAACTTACTAACTTCTTTAGTTTTGAAATTATCTGGATCATCAAGAACTTCACCGTCACGATTACCAAGAATGTTAGTAGAGAACCAACCATTCACTCCTAGCATACGAGTTTTAAACATAGGTGCCAACACTGTTTTCATCAATGTCTGTCCACTCTTGAAGTCTTTACCAGAAATAGGCACATTTCTCTGTTTAGAGAATTCCCACATTGCAGGTGTATCAACACACAAGTTAGGAGCACCCATAACAAAAGGAGCATCTTCCGCAATTGCAGCATATGCATAACACATACTTGGAGAAATTACCTCAGTATTGTTATCCTTCATTGCTTTTTCCAATGCAGCAAGTGACATGTGTGCATCAGACAATGGAATGTAGATTTCTGTACTTGCAGCCCATAACACAACAACACGTTCACAGTTGTTAGCTACTTTAAAATCACGAATGTCCTGACGAAGTTGCTCAACCATTTCCCAACGGCTTGCAGCATTCTTGATATGGGTACCACTCAGACGTTTAGCCCAATTGTGATCGAATGCAGCCGGCATCGGCTTAATTGCTTCCAACTCATCTTTTACACCGTTAAGGTCTTTTTCTTTCAAAACCTCAGCATACATTGCAGCCTCATAAGCATTATCTGGGAAGATATCCCAACCTCCGAAAACAACATCATCTAGAGTAGCCAAAGGCACAACGTCCTTGATCAGCTTTTCTTCGTTGTTTTCCATACGCATTGTAGCCAGCTGTGTAATAGATCCTATCGGTTTTGCCAGTCCCTTACGAGAGGCCAGTGTACCTACTATCATTGTAGTGGCAACCGCACCACCTACTCCGACTACCAATACGCCAAGGCGTCCGGAAGCGGGTTTAATTTCTTGTTTCATTTCTATTCTATTAAAATTAAACTAAAATTGATGCAAAAATAAGATTAATAAATCACTAAAGCGTCCTTTAATTGCTATATAAACATTACAATTAGCAGGATTTAACTTTTCAAGGGCTATATAGAGAGCACCTCACAGAGTATAAAAAGACAGGGATAACGCTTTTAAAAAAGGTCTGTATAACCCCAAAAAGGTTGTTTTTTAACGTTAAAACGATAAAATAAATGCCAACTATGGTCAATATTTCGGTAGAATAAACTGAATAAAGCATCTTATTCACAATAATTCGGAATACGAACAAGAAATCGAGTTCCCTGCCCAACTTCTGAAGTTACCGTTATTTTTCCATTCAGCCGTTCCACTATGGTTTGGCAAATACTCAAGCCTAGCCCCGCTCCTTGCGTAAAGTTATCCACTTTATAAAATCTCTCAAAAATATGGCTAATTCCTTCCTTTGAGATCCCGAGCCCAGTATCTTCGACAAAGATCCGAGTGTATCCAGGAACTTCATCTTCCTCATAGCCAAAAGTTATAGAACCAGAACTTGTAAATTTCACAGCATTATTTATTAGATTATTTATCACCTGTTGCAACCTGACATAGTCAGTAACCAAGTATTTCTTTTCACTATCAGGCATAAACAATCTCAGCTCAACGCCTGGAGGCATATTCAAACGTTGTGAATCAAACACTGTTTTCAATAACAAAGAAAGATTATGATTAGCAAACATAAAATCCATTGTTCCCGATTCAATACGGGATAAATCTAGAATATCATTTATTAAAGCAAGCAACAACCTACAATTTTTATTAATTATCTCAATAAACTGTGCAATTTCTTCTTCAGTAAAACTACCTGCATCACTCAACAAATCTGAAAAACCGACTATCGCATTTAATGGAGTTCGTATTTCGTGACTCATATTAGCAAGAAAAGCAGATTTAAGTTTATCAGCTTGAAGAGCTTTGTCACGAGCCTCTATCATTTTTAGTTCAGAGTTTTTATATCGCTGAATACTTTGACATACACCTAATATACTATACAATGAATCTCCCGTAAGTCCTGAAATAACAGAAAAGCGATACTCCCACCATTCATATTTACCTTTAGCATTCCTTTGACGAAAGTTCAAACGAATGTTTGAGACTTCACCTCCCAAAGCCCTTCGAAAAAGAGTTTTAGTTTCGCGCAAATCATCTGGATGAATCAAATCATCCATTTCGTCTGTACTTATAGTGCTCACATCCTCACCAAATCCAAAATGAGTAAGAAACCCCTGTGTGAAGATAAAGTTGTTATTTTTAATATCAAACTGCCACGGATAAATAGCACTTTCATCTACAGCCATATCAAAATAACGTTTCTGCATTTCTTCTTCAGATACATTTCGGGCAGAAAGAGCCATCCCAGATATGACTCCTTTCGTATAAATAGGTACAATTTCTCCAGAAACAGGAAAATAATGCTCACTATGCGTTTCTTTCATAAAAGAGCCTGAAGGGATCAACACACTTTTTCCCGACTCATCCACTTGTTTAAGCAATTTTCTAAAAATACTCTTCCCTTCGTAGTATATATTAAAAAGACTTTCCACAAGCATGCCTTCATAATATCGCCCACCAGCCTCGCAAGGCAAATGCAACATTTGTAGTAAAGAGCGATTAGTGAAATGAATATGTAAATCCATATCATATGTGATTACACCATCTCGAATGGAATGGAAAACATTATCAAATTCATTACGTTGTTCCACTAATCTATTTTGCACCAACAAACGAGTTTGAACATGCATTCTTCGTTTTGCTTCACGCCGGTTAATTCGCATCAACCAAATCACAGAGCCTATTAATAGTGCAAGAGAAATAGGATAAATAAGAATAAAGAATAACTTATATTTTTCCCAAGACGTTTGATTGACTATCACCCCTAAAGAAGAAACTCGATCAGTATCAATCTGGAAATAATCCAATTGTTTATAATCAAAAAGAAAGCCTTGTTTAACTTCCTCAACTCCTAATTTCTTAGGAGCAAACCCTTTCAGCACTTTAGAAGCTTTCTTAGCAACTAACACAGCAGAGGCATACGCTTCAGCATCATAAGTAGCTAATACACCATTCATCAAACTTACATTTTGGCAAGCAAATACCGGAGCCTTCGAATTCTTACTTACAAATGATAGAAAAGGTGACCATTTCGGAACTATTACAATACGCCGAAAACTATTGCGAGGATAACAAATAGCAGATATAATATGGCTCGTAGTCTCATGCTGAGTATTAAAAATCTGCATACTATAATCGGGATTATGCTTGTGAAATTTCTCCCATTTTTTACCTAAATCACTACGTCCTTTTCCGCTCAAATGACTATTATCAATCACACAAATCACCTCCTTACGTTGAGGGAATATTTTTGCCGCCTCTTTAAGAATTGCACAAAAATCGGGTGTAGCCGTATACCCACATACATTATTGAGACTGTCTATGAGGTTCCTATCCGGATATTTTATACCAAAAAAGACAACAGGAACTTGATAAGCCAATGAATCGCCAGAAGCAAAAAGAGTATAGAAAGCCTCGTCACTGGAGGTAATTATTAAATCCGTCTTTCTATCTCTAGCACGTTGACAAAAGCGACTCATTATGACTTTTTCAGAATTAAAAGGCCAGAAATCAGCATCAAGATATTCAGTAGTGATCGAAACTTTTATGTCATTTTCACGAAATCCCTTAATCAAACCACTATTAAGTTCATTATGCCAAGGGGTTTGGGAAGTATACGACTGGATAAAAAGTATGTTGTATGTAGATTCAGTGGCCGCCAATTGGGCGCTAACTGCCAAAAGCAGTACTACCAATAAGTAACAATATTGTCGGTTCATAAGCAACAAAGGAGCATTATTTTCAACATTCTATCGACAAAGATAAATTATTATATTGAAAACAATGCAATCGCCTTTGTTTTTTTACTTTCCAAACAATATTTACATTACTTCAGTCTATCAATAAAAGTACTGAAAGTATATTACCGAAGACGTAAACGATCGCCAATTTCAGGAACGTATTCACCGTCTTTACGGTTCATCTTATATAAGTTCTTAAGACGAATACCATATTTTTGAGAAATACCATGCATCGAATCGCCATCTTTTACAACATAAACGGTGTAAGATTTGGACGCTTTCTTCTTCTTCCCTTTCAAATAGATGATATCTCCCTCCACCAATTGATAATCGCGATGCAAATCATTATATTTCACAAGTTTCTTCCAACTGATATCAAATTCTTTGCCTAAACTCTTAAATGAATCGCCATTTCTAGCAACAACATAAGCTATATCATTAGCAATATATACCTGATGTGGACTAAGTAACCAAGGATTATTTCTAAGTTTTCGCTCGGAGTAAAGACCTTTACTATCATATTTATACAAATCATAGTCTTCGATTATAGTAATCAAGCGATTAGCGTAAGAAGGATCGGTAGCATATCCAGCTTTCTTCAGTCCCCTCGCCCAGCCTTTATAATCGGTTATATCCAATTGAAAAAGAAAAGCATATCTGGCCCCTCTATTTAAAAAAGCCGAATGATCTTCGTAAGAATCACGGGGATTACTATAAGCACGAAAACATTCATTTCGTTCATCATCATCATGTCGAACAGTAGGTCCACGCCAACTACCACCGCATTTTATACCAAAGTGATTATTACTCTTTCGCGCCAACAGACTATTCCCCGCGCCACTTTCCAACAAACCTTGAGATAAGGTTATACTTGCTGGAATTTTATGAAGCTTCATCTGTTCAACAGCTAAATTGCTATACTTATTTATATATTCTACATAACGTGCATTTCGTCTTTGCCCTTGTACACCTAAAGCAAATAAGATAAAAGCAAATACAAAAACTAACTTATACCATTTATTCTCCATTTCGATTCAATGTGGATTATAGGTCACAAAAATCTGAAAAATAATTGGGATTATCAATCTCTTTTCTAACTTTGTAACATTAATAATATAGAACCAACTCATTTACACATATGAGAGACCTAACCATTACTGCTATAATAAAGGTATATCAATACGATGAGCTCAATGAAGCTGATCAAGCATTGATGAAAACTGCCATATATGCAACTTCTCGAAGTTATGCTCCTTATTCAAGATTCTCTGTCGGTGCCGCTGCATTATTAAAAAACGGAACCATTGTTTCTGGAACAAATCAGGAAAATGCAGCCTATCCGTCAGGCCTTTGTGCAGAACGAACAACGCTATTCTATGCCAATTCACAATATCCAGATCAACCCGTAACAACGCTTGCTATTGCTGCTAAAACAGAAAAAGACTTCATAGCTACTCCCATCCCCCCTTGTGGAGCTTGCCGACAAGTCATCTTAGAAACAGAGAAGCGTTATAAACAACCCATACGCATCTTGTTGTATGGAAAAGATTGTATCTACGAGATTAAAAGCATAGGTGACTTATTACCACTATCATTTGATGCATCAGCAATGGAGGAATAAATTATGTTACAACAATACCGTACAAAACTCAAAGGAACACTTGCACTGACTGATTCTTATATGAAAGAATCAACCCTTCAAAAAGAAAAAGGGCTCTATAAATTCATCTGGGTGCGTAAAGGAAACATTGTAGTTAAAGTAGACCACCAAGAAATGACACTTTCGCAAGATGATATCATTTCGCTAACCCACTTGCAGCACCTTGATTTTATATCTATTGACGGAGAATACTTAACTTTATTATTCAATAGGAATTTCTATTGCATATATGGTAATGACCATGAAGTTTCATGCAGTGGCTTCTTATTCAATGGCTCTTCCCATCTAGTCCGATTCACATTAAATGAAACAGAGCGGGCTCAAATAAAGGAAATTACAGAAACTCTTGAAAATGAATTCAATGTTGCTGATAGTCTTCAAGAAGAAATGTTGCGAATCCTGCTAAAAAGCTTCATCATCCAATGCACACGCATTGCCCGCCAAAGATTAGATATCACGCGTGAAAAAGAATATGGATTTGAAATTGTTAGACAATATTATAATTTGGTAGACGAATATTTCCTAACAAAAAAGCAAGTTCAAGATTATGCTGATCTGCTTCACAAATCCCCAAAAACTCTATCTAACATATTTTCCACATGCAAACTACCTTCTCCACTAAGAGTTATTCACGAACGAGTAGAGGCTGAAGCTAAGCGTCTTTTGCTATACAGTAATAAAAGTGCAAAAGAAATTGCCGATATTCTTGGATTTGAGGATCAAGCATCATTCAGCCGTTTTTTCAAAAACATGACAGGACAAAGTGCTGTACAATTCAGGAATACAGAAGAGAAAAAAGACTAACGTTTTACACACGTAATAGACCTAATTTACTTTTTGGAGCCAATCTTCATTGAATGATATGGCTTTACTGCTACTGATTTCCAATAATCTTTCTTGCATTAGAGCGCGCATTATGTAAACCAAAATTCTTCCGAGGTGTTATAATAGTGATAATGGACTCTTAACAACAGGAAGCTATGAAGCAATATGATGCAATTATTATTGGATTCGGGAAAGGTGGCCAAGCCTTAGCCATCGAATTATCCAAACGAAGATGGCAAACAGCTATCATTGAGCGTCCCGAGGAGATGTATGGTGGGTCGTGTTCCAACATAGCCTGCGTACCTACTAAAACCCTTCTCTATGAATCAGAAATAGCAGCGATGCTTTATCACAACAACATTGACAAGCAAAGTCGTATGTATAGTCAAGCCATTGCTAGAAAGAACAAACTTGTATCTTTTCTGCGAGATAGCAACTATGACAAATTAAAGAAACTGTCCAACATTACTATTTATACAGGGAAAGCCTCTTTCATATCCGAAAATAAAATAAAAGTGGCACTTCCTCATGAGGAAATTGAATTACAAGGCAAAGAGTTCTTTATCAATACGGGAGCTATCCCTTTTATCCCATCTATAGAAGGAATCAAGCAAAGTAAGAACGTATACACAAGTACCACGCTTTTGAAGTTGACTATTTTGCCCAAACATTTAATAATTATAGGCGGAGGATATATTGGACTAGAATTTGCGACGCTATACGCTGGTTTCGGAGCTAAAGTTACCCTTCTAGAGACTAGCAATAAATTTATGCCAGAGGCTGACTCAGACATAGCCGCAAGTGTTAAAGAAGTTATTGAAAAGAAAGGCATTGATATTCGTTTAAATGTCCAACCCCAAACAATTCATGACACAAATGATGGCGTAACACTCACTTACTCTGATCATTCCGACAAAATGCCCTATTTTGTAGATGGAGACGCGATTCTCATTGCTACCGGTCGAAAACCAATGATTGAAAACTTGAATCTGCAAGCAGCCGGTATTAAAGTTGATGCTCATGGTGCCATTGCAGTTGATGAGAGACTGCACACTAATGTACCTCATGTTTGGGCAATGGGTGATGTAAAAGGAGGAGCACAATTCACCTATGTATCACTGGATGATTTTCGCATTATCCGAGACCAACTTTTCGGAGATAAAAAGCGTAACACCAATGACAGGAATCCACTGCCTCATACTGTTTTTATTGATCCTCCATTAGCTCATATCGGAATCACAGAAGAAGAAGCATTGAAAAAAGGATATACTTTTAAAGTCACTCGCTTAGCGGCAACATCTATTGTCCGGTCACGTACCTTACAGCAACCGGATGGTATGCTAAAAGCTATAATCAACCCCCAAAATGGAAAAATTATGGGATGTACACTTTTTTGCACTGATGCACCAGAACTTATTAATATAGTTGCCCTAACCATGAAAGCAGGACAGCCTTATACTTTCCTACGCGACTTCATGTTTACCCATCCAAGCATGAGCGAAGGACTCAACCAATTATTCGATATATAGTCCCCAAATTGATCTCCGCCAAGAAAATGAGACAAAGTACAACTGAATATCAAAGAAAGCTGTATCTTTGCACCGAAGTTAAACTATATACTTACTACAATGAGAATTTCTAAGTAAGACAACACTCTCTATAAACATCACTTTTTTATATGCTTTTTCCCCGTAGTTAAGCATCACGAAATTCGTGTTGTTTAGCTAGTATTGTGTTTGTCGTTCCCCACCCCATGTGATGATTATCTGCTCATCTTTAACCTCAAACTCAATAAATCATTATGTCTATCAGTATTCAACAAATCAGCTATATCCATCCTGACAAGGAAGTTTTATTTAGCAACTTAAACTTTGTGATCAACAAAGGACAAAAAATAGGATTAGTCGGTAACAACGGATGTGGCAAATCAACCCTGTTACAAATCATAGCAGGGGAACTCTTGCCATCCTCCGGAATTATAGTACGCCCAAACGACAGTTATTATATACCTCAACATTTCGGGCAATATGATGCGCTCACAATAGCTCAAGCTTTACAAATCATTGATAAACAAAAGGCACTACAAGCTATTCTAGCAGGAGATACCTCTATCACTAATTTCACCATCTTAAACGATGACTGGACCATTGAAGAACGTTCAATAGCCGCACTTCATTCATGGGGGCTAGATCAATTTGAACTATCCCACCCCATGCATTTACTAAGTGGAGGCGAAAAGACTCGAGTTTTCTTAGCTGGCATAGATATACACCAGCCCTCTGTCATACTCATGGATGAACCAAGCAATCATCTAGATTCCTCGGGTAGAAATCGTTTATACAACTGGCTGGAAAAGTGCAATTCAACTTTAGTAGTTGTAAGTCATGATCGTACGTTGCTCAATCTTCTTCCCGAAATCTGTGAGTTAGAAAAGCAACAAATAAGCTATTATGGCGGAAATTTTGAGTTCTACAAAAAACAAAAAGCATTGATGCAAGATGCTTTACTGCAAAGCATTGAAGAAAAAGAGAAGGCCCTTCGCCTAGCCAAAAAGATAGCTCAAGAAACCACTGAACGAAGAGATAAGCAAAACTCTCGTGGCGAAAAGAGAAATATCAAAAAGGGCGTTCCCCGTATTATGCTGAACAATTTGCAAAGTAAATCAGAAAAAAGTAGTGCGAAATTGACCATTACCCACCAAAACAAAGCTGAAAAATTGATTGAAGAACGCAATCGGCTTCGAAGTTCACTGTCCGAAACAGCTAGCTTAAAAACCGATTTCACTAATTCGACCCTACATACCGGCAAAATTTTGGTCACTGCCAAAGCTATTAATTTTAGTTATTCACTCAACAGTGAACAACTCTGGCAAGAACCTCTTAGTTTTCAGATTCGAAGCGGAGACCGCCTTCGTATTGAAGGCAATAACGGTAGCGGCAAAACAACTCTATTGAAAATCATAATAGGACAGTTGCTACCTCAAAGTGGAAGTCTCACAAAAGCAGATTTTTCATACGTTTATTTAAATCAGGAATATTCAATTGTAGACAATCAAAAAAATGTGCTCGAACAGGCCTATTCGTATAATAAGCGAAACCTACCGGAACATGAAATCAAAACAATACTCAATCGATATTTATTCCCAGTTACCGAATGGGATAAATCTTGCTATAAACTAAGTGGTGGCGAAAAAATGCGACTAGCCTTTTGTTGCTTGATGATTAGTAACCAGATGCCTGATCTATTTATTTTGGATGAACCAACCAATAACTTGGACATAGAGAGCATTGACATGATCACCCATACAATCAAGAATTACAAAGGTACCGTGATAGCCATCTCTCATGATGATTATTTCATTCAAGACATTGAAATGCAACAACTATTCACTTTAAGTTAAAGCTATTTATAATTTATCACATAAACCATATAATATCGGCGCAGTTTTTATAACTTCGCAGCGCCAAGAAAATAAATGAATATGAATCAAATAGCGCAATCCTTGTGGTTCATTTTTTATAAAGATGAATTGCTGCTCGAAAAAAAAGAAAATGGGATGCTTGCTCTTCCTTTAGGAGAACAGCCTCCGGTTCTTATCCCAGAAAAGACAACCGTACACCATATTACAACTATGGAAGGCAGAAGTTGCAAAGCTTTCTCGTTGCCTCATCCCATTGAAGAGATGGAACAATATACATTTGTCGGTCTACGGGCAAGTTATGACTACCTCCCGTCCACTCACTATCAAACAGCTGGTAAAGCTCACGAGATCTTACATTGGGATAAAAATAGTTTGTTTTGCTCTGCTTGTGGCACTCCGATGGAACAAAAAGATTCTATCATGAAAAAATGCCCTAATTGCGGTCGCGAAGTATATCCCGCCATTTCGACGGCGATCCTCGTATTGGTTCGTAAAGGCGATTCCATACTCCTTGTTCATGCTCACAACTTTAAAGGCCCTTTCAATAGCCTTGTCGCTGGTTTTCTTGAAACGGGTGAAACCTTAGAAGAGTGTGTAGTTCGAGAAGTAAAGGAAGAAACCGGATTAGATGTAAAGAACATCACCTATTTCGGTAATCAACCTTGGCCTTATCCCAGTGGCTTAATGGTAGGCTTTATTGCCGACTATGCCGGCGGAGAGATAGAACTGCAAAAAGAAGAATTAAGTTCAGGAGACTTCTACACAAGAGACAATCTACCGGAACTGCCACGCAAGCTTAGTCTTGCCCGAAAGATGATTGACTGGTGGGCAGAACACACCTACAGTCCTTGTCCTAGTCTTCAAAACGCCAATTAAAATTAAACGCCTCCATAATCTTCAATAGACCATGGAGGCGTTATTATTTTAGATTCACCTAAATAGGTGTAAATGACAAAATTAAATGCCCATTGATTTCTTTACTGCTTCTATTTTTTCCATAGCAGCAGCATCCGCTGAAGCGAAACAATTACGGCAACCCATTTCCTCGTTCACTTCCATATAGAATTTGATCTTCGGCTCTGTACCCGACGGACGAACAGAAACTTTACTACCATCTTCCGTAAAGTATTGCAATACATTTGAAGGTTCAGGCATATCCAAGTCTGTTACTTTTCCGTTAACGTCTGTTTGCTTCAATGTTTTATAATCCTTGCTCAAAATGACCTTAGAACCACCCAATTCTTTCGGTGGGTTAGCACGGAAGTTTTCCATCATAGCTTTGATTTCCTCTGCACCACTCTTACCTGGCTTCACTACGTTTACTGTGAATTCTTTCGAAAATCCATATTCCACATAAATATCCAGCAACAACTGATACAAAGACTTACCATTATCTTTAGCCCAGGCAGCCACCTCAGCAATCAAGCAGCAAGCTGATACAGCATCTTTATCTCTTACGAAATCTTCAGCTAAGAAACCATAACTTTCTTCACCACCACCGATATACTTCTTTTCACCTTCGCGCAAACGAATTTCACGTGCAATCCATTTAAAGCCAGTGTAGCAATCCAGCATTTCGATGTTATTCTTATCAGCAATCTTCTTAATCAGCTCAGTAGTAACGATGGTCTTCACACAGAATTCATCGCCCTTGATCTTACCCAATTGCTTATACTGCGTCAGGATATAATAAAGATACATCATACAAGTTTGGTTACCGTTGATCAGCACCCATTCTCCTTTATCATCTTTACAAGCAATCCCTACACGGTCAGCATCCGGATCGGAAGCCATCACAAGATCAGCATCAATCTTTTTAGCCAAGTTCACAGCCATAGAAAGCGCTTCAGCATTTTCCGGATTCGGAGAAACTACAGTTGGGAAGTTACCATCCTTAATCATCTGTTCGGGAACAGTAGACACGTTTTCAAAGCCCCACATTTCCAATGCACGGGGGATCAACATCATACCTGTACCATGAATAGGAGTATAAACGATCTTCATATCTTTATGACGAGCGATAGCAGCCGGATCAATAGACACAGTTTTAACCATGTCGAGGTAAATCTGATCAATATCCGCACCAATCGTCTGAATCAATTCCGGATTTCCTTGGAACTTAATATCTGCTGCAGAAGCGATGTGATTCACTTCGTCTATGATTCCTGCATCGTGTGGAGCCAACACCTGTGCACCATCATCCCAATAAGCTTTGTAGCCATTGTATTCTTTAGGATTATGAGAGGCAGTCAAGATAATACCACTCTGACAACCTAAGTGACGGATAGCAAAAGACATCTCCGGAGTTGGACGCATATCATCAAAAAGATAAACCTTAATGCCATTTGCTGAAAAGATGTTAGCAGAAGTTTCTGCAAACAAACGGCTATTGTTACGACAATCATGACCAACTACAACAGAAATCTGAGGCAAGTCTTTGAAGTTTTTCTTCAGGTAATTAGACAAACCTTGTGTAGCAGCACCTACAGTGTAGATGTTCATACGATTACTTCCTACTCCCATTATACCGCGTAAGCCGCCTGTACCGAACTCCAAATCCTTATAGAAAGCTTCTATCAATTCGGTTTTATCTTCACTTTCCAGCATGCGTTTCACTTCAGCCTGAGTTTCGGCATCATAAGCCGGGGTCAACCACTTTTCGGCTTTTTCAGTGACCTGCTTAATAAGTTCTTGATTTTCCATTTCGATTATTGTTTTTTGGTTAATGATTATTTCTTCTTTCATCCTCAAGACTTGAGTCTACGTCAAGTCTTGAGCACACAAAATTAAAAGAATAAGTTTACAAATCCTACTCATTTAATGAAGAATTTCTCTTTTTCATTTCACAAGATATCTCTCTCCAGTCTGCTTAACATATTCTTCCAAGAAATCCTTCGGATATCCGGGGCGAACGACTCCAGCAGGCTGTCCAATAGAGTTTCTTTCGAACTTACCATCTTTCATACGCTTCACTACTCCATCATTGTACTTAACAATTAAGAACGTACCCAATTGCTTCCAAGTTTCGTACGTACTCTGTGCTGTCATATTAGTGTAATTTGTAAGAAAATCAATCGCAGCATTCTTATTCTTATCTTTAGCAAGCAATTTAGTAGCAACCTCTTCAATGCCTTCCTGTGCATTATTGAATGTTGCTTCCGTTTCTTTCTGAACAGCTCTAACATCATCAATCATTAAACTATAGCGAGGATACACCATGTTGGCTACCCAATTGAAAATCCAGAATGAAGAGTTCCATGAGAAAGTGATATAATCGGCACCATCCACACGCGTATAGCACACAGGAGCTTTAGTTGCACAACAATACACAGGAGTAAACACAGTCATATTTGCGTCATCCACACCAAACCAAAGTACCCCCCCTATCGGATCTGGCTTATCAGCACGCATTTGCGCCACAAACACAAAACCAGTTTGCTGAGTAGAGATCGGACGTTCATTGAAATATTCCTTCTCATCCACTTTAAAATTCAACGGAGATAATCTGTAAGGAGTTTTATAGGGACCTGCACCAAAATCATTTGAGAAATCAAGTGGTGTTCCTTCATAATGATCGCGCATCATGTCTTTCACTTCTTGCACAGAGATCTTATGGTTTGGTTTAACAAAAAGAGGCATTGGCGTATCCGTCTTTCCTTCTATATAAGGAAGGAACTCATTGCCTTGATCTGTAAACTTATTGAAATAGCTCCAAACACGAGCCTCACAAAAACGACGTGCACCGAAATCTAGAGGTGCATAAGCATTAGCAAAACTAAAATCTTTATTCACTCCTGTAAAGTAACCTTTCTCACGAGCAAAAGAGATCACATCAGGAGCAGCAATACAGTTTTCCTTATCGTTCACATCAAACTGATGAATACGAGACTGGTTCGCATGAGCAGAAATACAATCATCAGGCACACGCACAGCCACCCAAACCGCACCACGAATACCAGGCCCTTTACCAATCATTTCCATAATCCAAACCTCATTCGGGTCAGCAATAGTAAAAGACTCTCCTTCGCTATAATAACCATATTCTTGCACTAAGTCAGTCATTATGTGAATCGCTTCACGCGCTGTACGCGAACGTTGAAGTCCAATATAAATCAAACTTCCATAATCAATAATCCCTGTAGAATCGGCAAGTTCGGGACGGCCACCAAAAGTTGTTTCACCAATAGTTACCTGAAACTCGTTCATATTACCCGTCACATTATACGTCTGGCGAGCTTGTTCAATTTCTCCTAAATATTTACCTGTATCCCATTCATTAATTTTCATCATTGTCCCTTTAGGATAAGTTGCAGCAGGATAATGATAAAGTTCGCCGAACAATCCATACGAATCGGCTGAATAAGACACAATAGTAGAACCATCTGCAGAGGCTTTCTTACCCACAATGAGGTTCGTACAAGCGAAAGAATTCGCAAAAGCTGTTAACAACATAACAGCAAACAGAACGTTTTTTTTCTTCATATATAGTACAATTAATAATTACCAAACAAAACTTTCGTTCACCACAGACACATTTCCACAAGCATCCGTAACGGTCATTTCTAAACTGTGATTCTTCCCCTGTTCCACATGCTTTGGGTCGAGCACACATTCCCAATAAGGTTTAATCAAATTAGGACGACCGAAAAGAGCATATTTACCGTCAATTGTTCCTCGATACGAAGCAACGCCTGACTCTTCATCTTTAAAACGAAAAACAATCTTTCCATTTCTTCTCCACTGACTCTTATTGATGGCCTTTATCTGTGGTGGAATCGTATCTACAGCGACGGTATAAGTGCCCAATTTACGAATCTTAGCTTTCATAAATCCATTTTCATAGACTCCACCTACGCTTTGTTTCCTTCCATGGGGCATGATGCATTCCACATAGTATTTAGTCATATCCTCTACCGGTTTCCATCTTAATCCTATATGCAGTATCCCCCCCGAATGTAAAGCCACCGGTTGATCATTCAATTGATAAGTATAAGCTACAGCACCGCTATCCACTTTCATCTGAAAATGAAGAGGTACATCATCATACAGCTGTCCCTTGGGCACCACTAAAGTCAAACCGGGTTCTTGCAAATAATTCGTTTTATTCCAAGCAAAGAAATATTTTTCGCGATGATTCAACGGTTCAATAGGCTGTTTTTCTCCTCGAACAGTAAAATGATAGTAAGACGTGTTACCAAAGGCATCGCTTAACGTATACTCAAACAGATAATCTCTTTCTTCATCAATAGTGATCAATCCCCGATTCCCATTCGAAGCTTTCAGCATTCGTAAGGTATTTCCTGGATCAATAAAAGATTTCATATACTGACCATACGTCCAAGAGTTGATCATTCGGTTTTCATCCTGCGAAAAACGGTCCACAGTGCTTCGAAACACTTCGTTTCCATCCACCGTGAGCACAACAGAATATACTCCATAATGATTGCTCACCCCATTCATGTAATCATAGGCTTTAATACCGACTCCTATTTCTCCCCAAGCCTCAACCGGGTGAATAGCATCGGGATGAATCTTCTTGTTTTCTTGGCTTCCTTCCACCACCCCTTTGCCTAGTTGAGGAAAGAGCATGATGCTTTCAGCTTCCGGTTCCCGAGTATCCTTTAAGCTCTCTTCAAAAAAAGGCATGGGATCAATATAATCTCCCGTTTTAGTCTCAAACACATCGAGATGAAGATGAGGTCCAAAGGAATACCCCGTGTTTCCACTCCATGCAATCTGCTGACCGGCTACAACAGGATATTCATCAGGATTAGGAACAATTTCCACCTCCCAATTTTCATTTTCATACTGAAGTTGTTCCACTCTCTCGGCAATAGGCGACACAAAAGCGCTCAGATGACGATTGATCGTAGAGTAACCATTATGATAACAAACATCCAGCACATGTCCCGACCCTTTGGTCACTCGAATGCGTGAAATATATCCATCGCCAAGGGCAAGAACCGGTTTACCAATCTCGCCTCCCGTTTTAAAATCTAAGCCGCCATGAAAGTGATTGGAACGAATCTCGCCAAAATTTCCACTCAATGTAAGAGGAAAATCAAAAGGGGGACTAAAGGTGCCGTGCTTCTCTTCCTGTGCATTCCCCTTCACACAACAGGCCAAAAATAAAGCAGCAATATATCTTTTCATGAGCATTTTCTCTTTTTTGCTTCCGCAAATGTACATTATTCCAACTAGATTACGAAATATACAAGAGCTAGGAAAAGCTAAGAAATGTTTTCAGCAAACATTCTGCTGTTAAACATCTGTAGAAGAATAACAACGAATACAGATTATTCGTACTTTCGAAGCTGTTAAACACTTAAAATATATCATTATGATCATTGGAGTACCTAAAGAAATTAAAAACAATGAAAACCGGGTAGGAATGACACCCTCCGGTGTTTCCTCAGTTGTGAAGCAAGGTCACCAAGTATACATCCAGCATACCGCAGGCCTCAATAGTGGTTTCCCGGATGAAGCTTATCTAGAAGTAGGAGCGCAAGTGCTTCCAACGATAGAAGATGTTTATGCCATTGCAGACATGATTGTTAAAGTAAAAGAACCCATAGCGCCGGAATATAAGCTGATAAAAAAAGGCCAACTATTGTTCACTTATTTCCATTTTGCTTCCGACGAAGAGCTCACACTTGCCATGATAGAAAGCAAATCGATTTGTCTGGCGTATGAAACCGTTGAAAAATCCGACCTTTCTCTCCCCTTACTCATCCCAATGAGCGAGGTTGCCGGACGCATGTCTATTCAAGAGGGTGCTCGTTTTCTAGAGAAACCTCAAGGTGGAAAAGGCATTCTTCTAGGAGGAGTTCCAGGAGTGAAACCAGCCAAGGTGCTCATCCTTGGAGGAGGTGTAGTTGGTTATAATGCAGCTCAAATGGCAGCAGGAATGGGAGCTGACGTGACTATTACCGATATCAACTTACCTCGTCTACGTTATCTTAGTGATACTTTACCTCGAAACGTGAAAACACTATATGCTTCCGAGCTAAGAATTAAAAAAGAATTGGCAGATGTTGACATGGTGGTGGGTTCGGTATTAATCCCAGGAGATAAAGCCCCTCATTTAGTTACTAGAGAAATGTTGAGCTTGATGAAACCAGGTACAGTGCTGGTGGATGTAGCCATAGATCAAGGAGGATGTTTCGAAACATCACACCCTACCACCCATAGCGAACCAACTTACGTCATAGATGGTATTGTACACTATGCAGTTGCCAACATTCCGGGAGCAGTGCCTTATACCTCTACCCTTGCATTGACCAATGCCACGTTACCTTATGTTATTGCTTTAGCGAATAAAGGTTGGAAAAAAGCGTGTAAAGAAGATCACTCTTTAGCACTAGGATTGAATGTAGTGGAAGGTAAAGTAGTTTTCAAAGCCGTGGCAGATGTCTTCGGATTAAAATACGAACCTATTACACTTTAACGGGCAATAATATTTATTGTCATTTCATAACCGTGCAAAGAAGTTATATTTTTTTGCACGGTATTCTTATGACCTTTTTTGTTTCGCTTTACAATTTTTATTGTATATTTGAGTAGCTATTACATTTTTCAGTCTAAGGAATATCCCTGAAAATTGGAATTGTTTTACACTCACATAAAAATAAATCAAATGGTAGCACACAAAAAAGTCGTGACATTCGGAGAAATTATGATGCGCCTTACCGCTCCTCATTTTTTACGATTTTCACAAACAAAAGACTTTACGTTAACTTATGGCGGTAGTGAAGCAAATGTAGCCGCTTCATTATCTTATTTTGGAATCCCTGCAGAGTTTGTAACGCGTTTGCCCGACAATGGTATGGCCCATGCATGTATAGACGATCTGCGAGCGAACGGCCTTCATACCGATGGTATTGTTTTTGGAGGAAAACGTATCGGTCTTTACTTTCTTGAGAGTGGAGCAGCTTTTCGTAATTCGAATGTTGTATACGATAGAGATGGTTCTTCGTTTGCTACCCTTAAGCCTGGAATGATTGATTGGGAAAGTATATTTAAAGATGCAGGCTGGTTCCATTGGTCGGGTATTTCTGCGGCTATCACACAAGATGCTGCCGATGCTTGTTTGGAAGCACTTCAAGTAGCCGATAAAATGGGGCTCACGATTTCTTGTGATTTAAATTATAGAAAAAAATTGTGGCAATATGGACGCACTGCTCCCGAAGTAATGGCACCACTTTTACAATATAGTGATGTTATCTTTGGTGCAGAAGCTGAATATTGCGAAGTCATGAATACCCGTTCTGTTGTCTTTAAAGCAGTAGACGAAAACTATAAAATGGATCTTGCAGCAATGGAAGAATTGTGTAAAGATGTACTTCATCAGGTACCTCGTTGCAAAAAAGTATTTTTAGAAATGCGCAATTCCATCACGTCCAATCATAACCTACTAGGAGCAGTAGTTTATTCTAATGGAACACTAAAGAAAAGTCGTATTTATGCTATCGAAAGTGAAGTAGACCGTATGGGTGCAGGTGACGCATTTGCAGCTGGAATGATTTACGGATTGCTGACTTACCCAGATGACGATCAAAAAACACTCGACTTTGCACTAGCTGCATCGGCATTGAAAAATACCATTTATGGTGATATCAATACAGTGTCTTCCGAAGAAGTTGCTTCGCTAGCAGCTGGAAACACCTCGGGGCGAGTAAACAGATAAGAATAAGCCCCTTTTAGAAAAGTGATAGGTGGCAGATAACAACTGACATAAATAAAGGAGGTAACTTCTCACGAAGCCCTCCTTTAAAGAACATAATCACCTCTTTTTTTTAAACTGGTTAGGATTTTATTGAGGTGTTATGATCTATCACTTTTCTCTCTTTCTAATTCCGAAGTTCATCAAGCGATACTTAGCTAAAAGCTAATTTACCACTTACAATATCTTCGACCATCCCATCATATGGTTTTTCAGATATTACTTTTTCATTGTTAGCGCCTTCGTTGTTTGCATAGAAGATATCTCCAAATTCTGCAACAACATACTTAGGATAAGTTTCGTATTTTTCGCGGCTTTCTTCCATTTTAGGAATAAAGTTATTTTGGTAGCACACAGTGATCTCTGGATGTTCGTGAACCCATTTTGGAAAGAAGATAATACCGTGAAGTTTCTTCTGTTCTGGCATAAATACAAGACTTACATCAGTTCCTGTGGGTAACTCTCTCTGTTTAAATTTTCCACAAAAATAGAGACTTTTCACAAGGCAGTATTGGCGTAAAAAGAAAAAAAAATATTAATTTAGGCCACAATTAATTTATTTGTGCTTATGAATGAACAACAAAAACGCTTTATATCAAGCGTAGATGCCTCTGACGAATATGAAATCATGATTTTGAGCACTGATTTGGAACAGGTTATACTCCCAGAGCATCAACATCAAAAATATCAAATAGTCTATACCGTCTCGGGTACCTTGCATATCGCTATCAACGAAAAGAACTATTTCATTCCGGAGAAACATATTGCCTGGATTCCAGCCAATTTGCCCCACCGTTTGACAAGTAATAATACAAAAGTGATGCTTTATTCCATCTATTGTAATGTAGCTTGGGAGATAAATCAAGAGAAGAGTACTCCATGGGATTTACCCCGAACAGCCTATGATCAATTTGCTGTGTTTCGGGCAAATGCACTAGTACTCGAAAACTTTAAGTATATAGGATAGGGCGGGCGTACTAGTATCAATGCCATTGAAACGCCCGACCTTTATTGGTACACAATTACCTTTTTACGCATGTTGCCAACCATGGGACTCGATTATCATGTCCCCCTTCAAGTGCTTATCATTCCAGAGGATAAACGACTGGTTCCGGTTCTCGAATTTATCAATCAACATCTAAACGAACCGTTGACTTTGGATGATCTAGCAGCAACCTTTGGCTTTTCAGTACGGAATCTTACCCGAATCTTCACGAAATCCAAGTTAAAGTTTACCAACTACCTCAATTATCAGCGTGTAGTACGTGCCATAGAGCTTTTTTCAGAAAACAATAAAATAATTCAAGAAGTGGCCTACGATGTTGGTTTTACGACACCAAGTAGTTTTAATCGTGTATTCAAACAAATCACCGGGCTCAATCCTACTGCTTTTTGCAACGAGATGTATCATAAAGAAAAATGAGAAAAACGAGTAATCATTTATCAAAAATAAGTTTTCTCCGCAGCCTGCCGATAAGCCTCAACTAATTCACGCATCACTTCGGCTACAGGTTGTTGACGCTCAACAAGGGCTGAAACCTGCCCAATCTCCAATTCGCCTGCTTCCAAGTCGCCTTCAAAGATTCCTTTTTTAGCGCGTCCTCTACCGAGCAAAGCTTTGAGTTCTTCTACTGATGCGCCATTATCCTCGGCTTTCTCCACTTCAGCACGAAAAGAGTTCTTTACTAACCGAGTAGGAGCCAATTTCTTCAATAATAGTTTCGTATCTCCTTCTACTAAACTCAAGCAGTATTTTTTAAACTCCGGACTAGCAGAACTCTCATCGGTCAAAGCAAAGCGAGTACCGATCTGCACACCTTCAGCTCCTAGAACCATAGCTGCCAGAATCCCTTCTCCGGTACCAACACCTCCTGCGGCAATCAAAGGTAATGTGGTTGCTTTGCGTACTGATGGAATGAGACAAAAAGTCGTTGTTTCTTCGCGCCCATTATGTCCTCCAGCTTCGAAACCTTCGGCAACAACCGCATCGACTCCGGCTTCTTCACATTTCACAGCAAATCGAGAAGAAGAAACAACATGAGCCACAAGAATCCCACGTTCGTGCAACCATCCCGTCCATGCTTTAGGATTACCGGCCGAAGTAAAAACAATCTTCACACCTTCTTCAGCAACAATCGTCATTATTTCTTCAATCTGAGGATACATCAAAGGAATATTCACCCCAAAAGGCTGGTTAGTAGCTGCCTTGCATTTACGAATATGCTCGCGAAGGACTTCAGGATGCATCGATCCGGAGCCAATCAGCCCAAGCCCACCGGCATTGCTAACTGCGGCTGCAAGCCTCCAACCACTACACCACACCATACCACCTTGAACTATAGGATATCGAATACCAAAAAGAGAAGTTATTCTATTCATCGTTTTATGTTTATTTCTGTTTGACTAATAAACAGTTTCAGCGTTCAATCTGTTCAATGGGATGGTTAATCAAGACAGTAGTCGAATCTCCATAAGCTTTCAATACTTCTAACGTGCGCTCACGTCTCTCCCTCCCTTTTTTATTCCAAAACTCTTTAGTGAACACAGCCATAAGATCCAATCCGCCAATGGTACCTCCATTAATATACACTCCACTTCCGCTAGACAGAGGGATAGGATTATCCATTACCACAGTATTCACCATCATTCCATTAGCCCTTTCGCTCATCTGACGTACGCGAACCCCACTTGCCCGTATTTCGTCTAAAGAATAACGAATTCCACCGGCTAGTGGGTTACGTGCCCAATTGGTATAAGATCGTTGATGACGTATTTCATAATATGGATCTCCTCGCCAAGTGTTCTTATCCATTTTAATCTTCCTTTGATAGACAGGATCCCAATTATAAGGAGTATTTGCTTTATACGGCATCAAACTCAATACCACTTTAGGTTTGGGCAGTGCTTCCGGAAGAGACTCATCCGGAAGCATCCAATTCTTTTCCATCGACATGCGAGGCGCACCAACAGCACTACCGAAATCAATCTGTTTCACCACATCTTGATTTAAATTCAGCTCCTTATCACTGTTAAGCAATTTCTGTAAGCGCAAAGAATCTTGCTTGGTCCATTCTTGAGCACGCACAGACAAAGTTATCAGGCAAAGCAATATTGCTAATCTAAAACGTATCGTCAAATCACTCATCTTTTCATCCTTTTTCAATATTCACGAGACACTTTCTTCGTGTGCGAGCAGGGCCGATTTAGGCATAGCACATCCCAGTCAGTAGTGTAAAGCACTGCTGATAACCATAAACGTTACCAAATTCCTATTTGTTTTTTACTTCCAGAAAGGCATTCCTTTTACCACCATCGATAGCCCGTTCCACAAAGAGGCTCATCATAACAGGTATCAATGGTCCAAGCCGTTCTGGGATATTTTCTTCCCTCCCACCAACGTCGATAACAAGCTGCGGCATCAAGTACTTCCTCGTCCGTAAGGAAATAAATGGCTTCGTAGTTTTCAGCATTGGCCAGTACCATTCTGCATCCTAAAGAAGGCGGTGTTCCTTCTCTGATAGATTCGATGACCCAAAGCATACATTCGCCCAAACGTATTTTACCATTATTGGTATTATACACAGACGGAAAAGAGGGTATAATAGTCAGATCTTCTGCATAATTTAAAAGTTGAGGAATATCCTTTTCAGTGAAATGAGGCACTTCCACTACCCCTTTCTCATTCTTCATATTATAAGTACCCGCCTTCAACTGTTTCACAAAAACAGTCACATCGGGGTTATTATAATCCATTTCTTCGTTGCTGCATCCAGCAAAAGTTACCATGAGGCCTAAAACCATCCACAGCATTATAAGTGTTTTTTTCATTTTCAAAAGTATTAGTACGTCATACGTAGTCCACAAAGTAAATTAAAGTTTGTTGGTCTTTTAGTTCTTACGGTAGCCAACTTAGAGTCCGTTTTGAAATGGTGTGTAACACCCGGCTCAGCAAAAACGGCAAGTCTATCGTTTATTTTGTAAGTAATTCCCATACCAGCTGTTGCAGCCAACTGCACAGGTTCTTCATTAAAGCCATTATCCGGAGCTCCAGCCACACATTTATCAATAATTCCTCCAACAGTAGCATAAAGATCTATCTTCTTCGTCTTCAAAAAGGTGACATTAGCTTTTAAGGGAATACCTAAATAATGTAAGTGCTGTCCCGTGGACGACAGATTAGAGTACATCAATCCGGTTTCAATGCCAAGATAATCATTCAACTTTCTCTCGATAGTTAAACCTACTGAAACTGGCATTTTATATGTTCCACTCTCAGCTGGCAATGCAGTTCCGACTTGCGCTTTTAAAGCCCAGCGATGTTTTTTAGGCATTTTCGTCTGAAGAGGTTGAGTCGTAACAACTGTTTCTCCTGAATTTGTAGCTTGTTCGCCACTATTACTATTGGCCTGCCAATAGTTGTTACGCTCTTGAGCAGCATATCCGTTGCTATTTCTTTTCGAAGTCGTAGCTGAGAAAGAAAACGACATTGAAAACGAGATCGAAACAGAATCAGAATCATCATCCTGTAATCTCGATTGCAAACCGTATGGTTTAGGTGAAGGTTTAGGTAATACCGGGTTCATGGCCGTTGGCAACTGATTCACCCGTACGCCATCTCCATCTAATCTTCCACCGTTTTCAGCAACAATTTTGGTAAAAGCTTCTTCCATCTCTTCTTTTGGAGAGAAGTACCAGAAGGTGGCCGAAGAAGCTGCCAACACTAACAGCACAGAGGCTGCGGCAGCTACACGAAAGAATATCAAGCGACGACGATTTTGAGAAGCAACAGGTATATCCCTTTCCAGCCCTTCCCAAAAGCCATCTCGAACAGTCATCTCCATATTGGAAAGCTGTGTCCGAAACAGATCTGTTATTTCATCATTTTCTTTCTTCATGATTTCTATACTCTTTAATTCTTTTTGCTAACATATATTTGGCTCTGTGCAACTGAGAAGTAGATGAATGTTCTTTAATATGAAGCATTCCGGCTATTTCCTTGTGCGACTTTTCCTCAAACACGTAAAGGTTGAAAACCGTTCGACACCCCTCGGGCAATTCGGCAACAAATGCCATCAATTGTTCTTCAGAGATTCCGATTCCCGCTCCCGACAAATCAGGTACATCGGGTAATTGATCTTCATGTACCACCAACTGGCTTCCTCGTTTCTCTCGCCTCAAGAAATCGAGCGATTGGGTAACCATCACTCGCGTGATCCATGTGGAAAGCGAAGACTCACCTCGGAACGAAAAGTTGGTAAAGATCTTGATGAAACCGTCATGTAGAACATCATGAGCCACATCCATATCTCCGGTATACCGATAACATACTGCCAACATCTGCTTAGCATAGAGTGTATAAAGTTCCTTTCGAGCCGAATCCATTCCTGCCCGACAGCCCTTTATCAGTTCTATCTCGTTTTCCAAAGCCAATTGTCGTTTTTAATCGGACGTATATTTGCGTCGTTTTACTCATTAGACGCTCCAGTACAAAGAATGCTGCAATGAGTATTATTAAAAGAAGTTAAAGAGAATTTGAATCTAAAAAGAAACGGTAAACCTCTGCAGCAGGTAAGCAACAGATGATTTACCGTCTATTATTTTTTATTCAGTTTGGATCGCTAATTAGCAAGCTTTAAAACTCATGTCGAGTCCTTTAACAGAATGAGTTAAAGCACCTACAGAGATAAAGTCTACCCCGCACTCAGCATAATCGCGAAGTGTGTTGAAAGTAATACCACCTGAAGATTCGGTTTCATATTTGCCAGCTACCATTTCTACAGCTTTCTTTGTCATTTCGGGCGAAAAGTTATCGAACATGATTCGATCTACTCCACCCAAATCAAGAACTTGCTGTAGTTCGTCGAAGTTGCGCACTTCAATTTCAATTTTTAGCGCTTTACCTTTCTCTTGACAGTATTCTTTTGCACGGCTGATAGCTTTATCAATGCCTCCGGCAAAATCGACATGGTTATCTTTCAGCAAAATCATATCGAACAAACCAATACGATGATTTACTCCACCGCCAATTTTCACAGCCATTTTCTCAAGGATACGCATCCCCGGAGTGGTTTTACGTGTATCTAGCACACGAGTGTTTGTACCTTCGATCTGTTTAGCATATTTTTTAGTCATGGTTGCAATGCCACTCATACGTTGCATCACATTCAGCATGAGACGTTCGGTTTGGAGCAGTGATTGCACTTTTCCTTCCACTACCATTGCCACATCTCCCGGTTTCACTTCAGCACCATCATTGATAAATACTTCCACTTTCATTGTGGGATCGAACCGATTGAATATTTCTTTGGCAACCTCAATACCGGCCAACACACCGGTTTCTTTGATTAGTAGTTTTGATTTTCCCATAGCCGTGGGCGGGATGCAAGAAAGGGTGGTATGATCACCATCACCTATATCTTCTGCAAAAGCAAGATCGATCAGTTTGTCGATCAGTTCTTTTTCCTTATTCATTGATCTTATCAATTCTTATTTGATGTATTACATATTTAGTCTGCACTTTTTTCAGGAAGCAGTTCACGCGAAACTTACCATCAACAGTAACCAATGTACCGATGATGAAACCTGACTCATCTCGCTTTCCCCGATGATTCACATCAAATGTGCTGACCTTGTTTTCCTTAAAGAACTCTTGTATCATAGCTGTGGCCTTTTGCTTGTCAGCTTTGGTGGGGCGACCCTGAAGACAAAGGCACACCTCGTCTCCCATATACGCACTAAGTTCTTCCGAACTTCCTTTCTTAAATGCCGTAATTACTCCTGTAGGTACTTCCTGCGCCATCAGCAATGAGACAGAAAGAAGCAAAGCGGCCATTCCTAAAAGCACTCGTTTCTTCATAAATCCAAGCTTTTGGGTTGAAGTTTAAAGGATTAAACTTTCAACTAATGATAGGCAAAGGTAAGCATTAATTGCAGAATAACATAAAAAATGCCTATTTTTGTGCACAAATCAGAATAACAGACGCATGAAAACAACTTTGCTCGTGGTGGGACGAACCGTGGAACAACATTATATTACAGCGATTAATGACTATGTTCAACGCACTAAGCGCTTTATCACTTTCGACATGGAGGTGATTCCCGAACTCAAGAACACCAAAAGCCTATCGATGGACCAACAAAAGGAAAAAGAAGGCGAACTTATATTGAAAGCTTTGCAGCCCGGAGATGTGATTGTACTGCTGGATGAGCATGGAAAAGAGATGCGTTCGCTTGATTTTGCTGAATACATGAAACGGAAAATGAATACAGTCAACAAACGGCTGGTTTTCATTATCGGAGGACCTTACGGATTCTCGGAAAAAGTGTATCAAGTGGCGCATGAGAAGATTTCAATGTCGAAAATGACCTTCTCCCATCAAATGATACGACTGATTTTTGTGGAACAGATATATCGGGCTATGACGATATTGAACGGAGGGCCGTATCATCACGAATAAGAATTTCTCTGATTTCCGCCCTACTAGAACATTTCTCTCGCATAAAGTTCATCAAAAACCCTTCGGAACTCAGTTTTCTTTGCTATTAGCTGTCGAAGTTCAGCCAATCGGTCAGCATTATCTGATTCGGGTATCCACAGTTTTAAATATCCCCCCTCGGCATATTTATCATCAAGATGATTGCAGAAGCGTTCATATTGTTGCTGCTTATCCAACTGTGGGTAGTGAGATAATCCATATTGAATCGTACGAAGTAAAGTAACCTTCGGCTCAATAAGACGATCGGCCTCAGCCACGATCTTTCCATAGATGGTTCGCGGAGCTTGTTCATTGGAAGCGCGATGGTCTTCTACTGCTTCTTTCATCTGCATTATCTGCTCTTTCGTAAACCAACGAGACAAGGCTTCGTCAGCTTCCAAAAGGCGACCGGAAACAATATGATGCCATTCACGGCCTTCACACAAGCCCACATCATGATAGGCAGCAATCGTGTAAACCATAGAGAGGTCTACATCATAATGAGTGGCAAGTTTCAAACTTTCTTCAATCACTCGCTCCACATGATCTACTTGATGGGCTTTGTCAAAGCCTGCGTATTGAGGAATTATTTCGTCAACAATATAGTTATACAATTCTACAGGAATAGATATTGGTATATTAAAATTCATATATTTATAAAATAAGATAAAAGATAACGACAGACTTTACTGCAATCATTATTGGTCTATAAACTCCTTTCGATGCAGCATCTATTGCTTGTTGATACTCATTCTATTGGTTGGCAATCTATGCTATGCGCCTGAAGAGGCATCACGCTATTATTCATTATGGGTCTGTTTCCAAGTTTTCGCTTTCTCTGTTAATCGGTATTGCTGCTTAGGATGATTGGGCTGACCCGGGTATTTACGTTCTATTGCTCCATCTCCTAAAGCCGGAGTGACATAATTTTCACGAGTTCTTTTTCGGCTACTCAAGTTACAGATTTGCATTATTTCCGTTATTGACATGAAATTTTCATTCATTGCATTGATTAATATTGCTATTTGGGTCGTACTTGGGTCGTACTTGGGTCGTACTTGGGTCGTACTTGAGTCCTTTACAACTCTCTTGAATGTTACAATCACAAATCCTCCTTGTGTCCTCCATACTGGTTCCTCAACTTTTTGACGTTTGCATGCATCAACGATACGTTCGGCACCCGAGCCCCAGTTTTCAAGAAAAGTAGTCTTGAAAAGTACATCGGCAATGATGGGATTGTATGGATAAGAGATATGCGGTTGTTTGATAGTCTCCGGCGTAAGCTGGGGTGGAAACATACCCGGATTTTCGATCTCTATGCGGTCATCATAAATGGCAATACCGATAGTGAGGTTGTATTTCTCATATTGACGATGGCAAAGCGCATTAATAAGTGCTTCACGCAATGCTTCGGCAGGCACTTCAAGATGTTCTTCCCGCACGAAGCCGACAATCTTGCCACTCAATGAAAGATGCTTGAAAAAAAAAGCCAAACCTGCATCCAATAAGTCGAAGAAGTTGCCTTCCGCACGTTGGTTGTCGATAAACTCATTCTTGTCCGTTCCACGAAAACGAGCCATGCGTAAGCGGAATTGTGGATATTCGTAGATGTTAGTGCCGAAGAGTGCTGCCGCCGCATTGTTGGGTACTCCCTCATTCAACAACTGCAACTTATCAAGCACTTTCTCAAATGGTTCCGTCATGGCAGATGCCATCATACGACCACGCTCTACTCCCAATCGGACTGCACCACGGACACGTTCCTCATTCAAATCACCGATAGCTACTCTATCAGCTTTCTGACGTTCCCACATATAATATTGAGGCTTGTTAGCACGGATACGCTCTTCAAACATCTCACGAGGCATCAACTTAGTGGTACTCTCTACCTTATAGTAAGGACGGCTATCATAAGTATAGGGTTGCCGTCCCCACACGAAAGCATCGAAATACATTGTTATAACTTGACATCCCGGACGGTCGGGTACATCCACATACTCTACTTTCACGTCTATGGCAGGTTCTATTCCCGTAAGGTATTGAGCAATTTCACGCTGTGTATTGTCTGTTACTTCCTGTCCAAGTATCTTTAACGAACCCGGTGCAATGCCTATAATGAGCCAGCCGCCATCGGTGTTAAGAAAAGCACATGCCGTATGCATACCGTCTTTCAGTTCACCGGTAGTCTTCTTTAGTTCTAGTTGACGATGTTCGTCTTTAGATATGAGTTGTTTTATATCATCTATTGTAATCATGTTGTTCCATTTTCTTGATTATTCTTATTTGCTATACCAAATGGAATATGAACGGCTGGTATTTTATCTAGATTATTTAAATGAACCTTTTGGTCATCAAAGAATATATGAGGGTTAAGTATATTGAGAACTCTAGACTTTTCAATGCCACCTAAAAAGAAAACATCATCGACTTCTACATCTATACTTTTTAGAGTAGTTACAACTCTTTCGTGTGCAGGTGCATTTCTAGCAGTAATAATAGCGGTACTTAGGATACGCTTGTATGTGCCATCATCTTCAGCCTTTTTCTTTTCTAGCTTCTGAAAGAATGATATTTTTTGAAGAAGATTTCCTATGGGACCTTCTGATAGTGGAGATGAAGCTAGTTGACTCTCGTGCTGAAAATAAGTTTGCATATCACCGTTGTTTTCTTTGTAGAATGTTTCAGCGGTATCATCAGCAATAACTCCATCAAAGTCAAATCCCAAACGTAGCTCTTTATCAGATTCATCGTCTTCAATAATCACTTTATTTAAAACTGTACCAGCCGCGAATCCTGAATCCATTGCTTTCTTTGTATCATCTTCGTTTGCCGAGAGGAATAAAGTTGCATTGAATGCAGGTAGATATTGAAAATTTGACTTTCCGGACGAGAAACAAGCTCGAGAAATATCTAATCCATAATGTTTAATACTTCTGAAAGCCCTTAATCCTGTCTCTGGACTATTTTTTGAAAAAAGAACTACCTCAATAGGCATTTCCATAGGAAATGAGTCATTAAGACTCAGCAGACGTTTAATAAACGGAAAAGCAACTCCTTTTTCAAAAGGATTATCTATATTCTTTTCTTGATATTCGCGATATGCTTTTTCACCTTTTGCTTTGAATATGCTATCAGATTCCATCAAGTTAAATAAAGCACTTGAAGATACTGCTATGACGAATTTCTTTTCTATTGGGTATGGCATATTAGTTACTTTTATGAATATTAATATTTTATGTAAATTAAAACCATCCATTTTATCTAAATAATTCAACCTATTATAACTCTTCTTCTAATGGTTGTTTGCTATTTATTGAGTTGAGTTCACTAATGTATTATTTCCCATCCTTTGGAAACAATTCTGTTTGGTAATTATTTGCTAATAAGTAAGTTAGCATAATTATTCATCGTAAGTTCGATAAAATCTATTTGATTGATTTATTGGTAAAATAACGATATCAAAGTTACTGAAATATTTTGTTTAGCAGATGATTTCTATAAGTTTTTTGATTCTTTGCAGGAAAGATACTCATTGGATGCACATTCTGTTACCTACAAACGGAAACACTATTGTGCACCTAAGATGTCTCAAGCAGAAGCCATGTAAAACTTATTATGTTTCATGCCTCTAGTTATAGGTACCCGAAACATTACTAACATGAGCTTCCTTCCCTAGAAACCATTTATCAACCTAGAGAAGGTCGTTGATAAACAGCTTACCATATTTTAGGAAGTTCATAAACTCAGCACAAGAAGTACTTCGCTACTGGCCACAAAGCCCAATATTTTATCATTTTTTTTACTCATAATAGATCCTGCTTATTATTTCCCAGATTATCTAACACCTCTCATTGTTAACATTTTCATAAATTCAATTCACAAAACAGTAAAATTAAATGAGAAACAAAAGAACATAATACTATAAAAAAGAACGAGCCATACGTAAAAAAAGGAGATATAACAATTATATCCCCCAGCTTACATTCCAAACACCTTGCCGGCTGTCTGAAAAATAAATATTAAAAAAATTACTCCCGATTCATCAACCGATGTTCAGCCATCTGCTCGTACTTTGTTCCCTTACGACCATAGTTAGCATACGGATAGATAGAAATGCCACCGCGTGGAGTGAAAATTCCAGTCACCTCAATATACTTAGGATTCATCAGTTTAATCAGATCTTTCATGATGATATTCACGCAATCTTCATGAAATGCGCCATGGTTACGAAAGCTAAACATATAGAGTTTCAAGCTCTTACTTTCTACCATTTTCACATCAGGAATATAGCTGATACGTATTTCAGCAAAGTCAGGTTGCCCCGTAATGGGGCATAAGCTTGTAAATTCGGGACAATTGAAACGCACCCAATAATCATTATCGGGATGTTTATTATCAAAAGCTTCCAGTACTTCAGGAGCATAATCTTGCTTATACTCTGTTTTTCTTCCCAATAAGGAAAGTTGATCTTTTAATTCTGACATTATTTCTTTTATTTTTAAGTAGCTGTTCTTTATATAGCTTTATCCTTGCTTGAGGTGCAGTGCGTGTATAAAAACCTATTTGCAGCATCAAGTAAGAGAAGCTAGAGTTTCATTAGAGGAAACTATAGTTTCTACCGTAAGAAACTAAAGTTTCACAGGCTTGAAACTACAGTTCCAATTTAGTTGAAACGATAGTTTCATGCCTTTGAAACGATTCAATCTATGTATTGTTTGTCTCTGTGTTACCCATCAGTCGTGACAGCAACCTATGCTATCACACTGTTGTCACAGCTTGCCATCACACACTATCCGACTTATAATCTGACGATTAAATACTGCAATGTGACAGATGACAGCAAAAATACTGTTTTATTATTTAGTAGAGAAGAGCGTTACTTCTTACTTTCCAAATATTTCTCAAGACCTTCTCTACGCAATTTGCAAGCCGGACAATGTCCACAGCCATCCCCTTGAACGCCATTATAGCAGGTCAAAGTCTCCGTACGAATCAAATCCAACACGCCCAACTCATCGGCCAAAGCCCATGTTTCCGCTTTATCAATCCACATCAGAGGAGTATGAATAACGAATTGTTCGTCCATCGCTAAGTTCAAAGTCACATTCAGAGACTTGATAAATGCATCTCTGCAATCGGGATACCCGCTGAAATCGGTTTGCGAAACACCCGTCACCAGATGGTTAATGCCACGCTCACGGGCGTATACAGCAGCAATGCTCAAGAAAAAGAGATTACGACCGGGAACAAATGTATTGGGAACACTATTCTCCGGTTTCACCTGATCCATCACCATAGTCGTATCTGTCAATGAATTATGCCCCAGTGTTCCAATAAACGACACATCCATCACATCAAACTCAACATCTGCTTTACGAGCGATTTCTCGTGCAAGCTCTACTTCTTTCTTATGCTTCTGACCATAAATGAAACTTAAAGCATACACTTTCTTAAAATTACGCTTTGCCCAAAACAGACAAGTAGTGGAGTCTTGTCCACCACTAAACACTACTAATGCAGTCTCTTTATTCATATAGTAATTCATTTATATGCTGTTGATCGCAAACAGCCAAATCAAATATCTTTAACTTTCAATACATTATAAGATATATCGGTATCGTATACATCGCTCCCGTCGAGCTTCTTTATCGCCTTTACCACCCGGATGGTCACCGGAAGAATAATGACTTCGTACATGGACTTCAATATAATCTGAACTCCCATCATGATGAGTAGCTCTCGCCATGGAATGATACCTCCAAAGGCAATTGGGAAGAAGATCAAGGAGTCGGCAGTCTCTCCTACCACGGTAGACCAAATGGCTCGTGCGGAGAAGTTTCGTCCTTGACTAGCTATTTTCATCTTACTCATTACATAAGCATTCAGAAACGACCCCACCAAGAATGCCAACAAACTGGCGGCTACGATACGGGGTGCCATGCCGAATACAAAATCAAAATGCTCCTCACCTTGCCAGAAAGGGGCAGCAGGTATGGCAACGGCTATAAGCCCCAACCCTACCACGAAGAAGTTCATAGCAAAACCACTCCAAATGATGAGACGCGCTTTCTTGAATCCCCAAACTTCGGCGATGCAATCGTTGATGATATAAGAAATAGGGAAAACCAATAATCCGGCTGTCACTGTGAGACTACCGACCTGTATCACTTTGGTTTCGAGAAGATTGGCTGCAATGAGGCATACATTGAACAGAATGCCCAGCAACATAAAAGGTACTGATACTTTTTCTTTCATAATCTTGTTTTTTACGTGGTGTTCTAGAATACACGACCGCTATTCGCGGCATCATACTTATTTTTTTATTTCGGGCTGCAAAGGTAGATGAAAAAAGTGAGAAAGCAAAAAGAACGACAATAAATGTAGAGCATGGCAGCCTGCTCTACAATCCTGAAAGATACCCCTTCAGTGTCTCTACATACTCTTCCATCGCTTTTCTGCCCGCTGAAGTTATGCTACAAGCCGTACGCGGCCTTTTACCGACAAAGCTTTTTTCAACGACAATATAACCCGCTTCGCTCAATTTATCTAACTGCACACTAAGGTTTCCGGCAGTGGACTGAGTTTTCTCTTTCAGAAAAACAAACTCAGCCTCATCTACCGTGAGCAGAATAGACATTATGGCTAAACGAAGTTGTGAATGCAATATGGGATTCAGTTCTTTCAACATTGCTTTTTCATCTGGTTATTCATAATATGTCCTGGAATTACCATCATCACGATAAAGATGGCAGCAAAAACTACATAAACTCCAACACCATGAACAAAAAGCATAGAGAAAGATAGTGCAATGCCAATACCACCAGATATAGAAAGAGGTTTGTACTTACTAACCAAACCGGTAAGCGTAGACCCCATCCCCATTATAAGGGCGATAATGAACAGAATGGGAATATTTGAAAAAAAAGCAAAACAAGAAAGCACAAAGCCTACAGTTCCAAACACAATCCAGATTTGCTTGGTGATGCGATCAATGTAATTCTTCGTTCCTTTTTTCTTATCCTTTCGAGTTAAGAATATACGCAATGGACTAGCTATAAGAGGTAAAGCAAACCACAAGTAGTTCCATTGCCAAGCTCCAGTGTAGACACGGAGAAAACAGATGGCCAGTGATAGAACTACTGTCGTATATCCCCATATCAATAATGGATAGGCAGCATAACGAGCTGTGCGGTCTTGTGCCTCCCGAATCATTCGGGTTATCAGCTCTAAACTTTCTTTTTCAGAAATTCTCTTGTCTTCCATACTCAATCAATTTTGTTTCAAAAGTAATATTGTTTAATTAATAAACCAAAAATAGCGGTCTATTTTCCTTTAAAGCGGTCTCTTTCGCCCGAACCATCCCTATCTATGGACACTTGCTTGGTCTTTTTGCCTTTGTTGAAGCTCCACGTAAAGTTCACTTTCAACCGTCGTCCGGAAGCTGCCGACTTAGACCAACTCTCGGATGAATAAGATTGCAAATCGCTCACGTAAGCGTTTCTCCGATTAAAAATATTATCCACTCCAAGGGTAGCTACCAGCCTGCCGTCTTTCCATTTCTTGCGCAAACGAAAATTGAAAGTGTGAAAAGGTTCGATCCTGCTATTACCAGAATATAAACGGCTTGCACCACTATATTGACCTTCAATCGAATAATCCGAAGGTAGATAAAAAGTAGCATTCGCATTACCGAAATAAAGATAATGACTGACGAAATCTCCTGCTTTATACATACGGATATCCTGCTTCACACCTATCACGTTGGCCGTCACGTTCAACCATGTTGAAGGTTGCCAAGGTGCACTGATGGCTACAAACCAGTGATTCTCTTGATTATGATTCTCATAAATGATATACGATACATCAGGATGGGTACTGTCTTCTTTACCAAATTCACGGATAAGATCATGATGCAGGTTCCCTCCTACTGTCAGTGTATATCGATAATTATAAACTAACGTGGTACTGAATTTATTAATATACGTCGGTCGCAACATCGGATTACCGATCAAATAACTGTAATCAGAAGTCTGAACTCTGTTGGGATTGAGCGCAGCAAAACTTGGGCGTTCAATGTAACGGGCATATTGTCCGATAAGCATCCACTTATGAATTTCATCAAAATAGTAGTTCACATCCACATGAGGAAACCAATCCCAGTATTTTCGAGTTTGATGATCCGTTCGATTCGAAGTTTGCGTGTATTCACCTCTCAGTCCGAGGTGAATGCCACCTTTCTGCCCATCAAGCGAATAGGTAGCATAAGCCGCTCCTATATTCTCATGATAATCGAGTTCATAACCGTAGGCCTCGTTGCGCTTCCAGCTTTCATCGGGTTCGAGACCCTCATAATAAGCATCATCTTTCATTCCTGTATAGGTGTACTTCAAGCCTGCTTGCAGGAAGGACTTCTTTCGCAACTGCTGCTTCCAAGAAAAATCGGCAGTCGCAATCTGATAGGTAGCCTGCGAACGAGAGCGATAGAGTGTATCTTTATAATTGGTGATGTGATAGCGATTGTTTCCATCTAAGTCTTTCGATACATAATCGGCTACCAACTTCAAGAAAGAACCCTTATTGTCTAGTTGATGCTCATAGTTAGCTGTCACCGAATACATGTTGTAAGCCTCATTCTCGCGATACACCCCATTGCTTTCCAACGCCGTCTGCCCTTCAGAAAGAAAAGAAAGACTTTGCGAATGCCAAATGTAAGAACGACGGATATACTCCATTTCTAGCCCTACTTTATTTAAAGTATCAATCGTATAAATCCCACCCAAACGGACGGTTCCATAACGAGAAGGCTGTTTCATATCCGTTTTACTCGAGAAGTCTTTATCCTCAGTGTGATAGCGACGTATAGCCGTTAATTCTCCTTTGTTTTGAGGAGTTAAAGTAGCAGACAAAGACGTATAAACATCCCATTTTCCACTATGAAAATTCAGATTCGCACCCGGTTGGTAAGATTGTAAAGAAGAGGCAAAAGCATTGGTAGTGGACAGACTCCCTTGCAATCCTTGATCTGCCCGATGTCGCATATAAATATGTATTGCTCCGCCCTGCGCATTGGCATCTTTATCAGCTCCAGCCATGGGCAACACCTCAATCCGACTGATATTCTCTGACTTCAACGAAAGCAAGTAAGCCATCAAAAAGTCTCCAGTAAGTTTGATCTCCCTATTATCCACGAATACTTTGGTACCCGAAGAACCATTAATCGAAATACGTTCATCAGACAACCACACACCTGGCGCTTGCTGAAGCAATTCTACACCGTCTTTATTGATTGAAGGAGGTATAGACAAAACAAATCGATCAGCTTTCCGTTTCACAGGACTCGTTTGTATCACGACTTCCTTCAATGAATAGAATGTATCTATTGTCAACGTGTCTCCAGTCAACAACTTCGGGGAAGCAGACTGGGCTTGCGCCCACAAAGTTGCTCCCATCCAAATTGAACCTATGAAAAATATGACTCGTTTCATAGCTTCTATTCTTTAATCGGATAGTACAATTTAATCTTCATAACCACAGGTGTCTCTTGCTCTTTTTTATATTTTTCGCGAGCATATCCTTCTATCGGCATTCCCTGTTCATTGCGATCCATCTCTCCGTTTCCATTCTCATCATGAAAGAGAGAAATCTGGCATTGTTCCCAAGGCACATCCTTCAAAAGGACTTCCACTTTCCCTTTTACTGCTTTAACCATAGCAAATACGGGCTTTGAATTGGCATCCTTTTGAGCCATCACCATAATGCTACCCTTCTCACTGCGAATGCCCCGCACTTCTACCTTAACGTCTTGTGCAAATGCACTTACCTGACTACATATAATTACTAAAGCTATAATTAATACTTGTTTCATTGTTTGATTCCTCCTTAATTATTAGTTGATAGAATTAAATTAGTTTATTTTATAAACCATCTATGGATTAAAAAAGAGTAAGGAGCTGCGCATCTCTCTTACCCGATGCAAATATAAATAGGTTTATTTTATAAACCAAATGTTTTTCAAGAAATTATCATAAATAAAAAACCTCCCTACCGCTTATCATTATTCGGTAGGAAGGCTTAACTCGTATTTTTAACTAAATCACTAAAAAAAACACAGAATCATGAAAAGTCTTTCAACTCTTCTTTTAGACGCTTACGGATAAAAAACAAACGACTTTTCACCGTTCCCATAGGCAATCCTAGCTTTTCAGCTATTTCTCTATACTTAAATCCAGCTACAAACATCTGAAAAGGTACTTTCATATCTTCAGGGATAGAATGTATCACGCGATATAATTGCTTCATGTCATAAGCAAATTCAAAACGATCACTATCTTCATCAGCAATCAAGCTCTGTTGACTGATCGAATAATCACCATCAATAAGATTCATCTCTCTCATAGAGCGACGATAGTTATTAACAAAAATATTACGCATAATGGTAAACATCCAACCTTTAAGATTCTTAGCATGCGTAAATTTATCGCTATTATCTAGTGCTTGTAATACGCTATCTTGAACTAAATCATTAGCAGATTCACGATCTGAAGTCAATTTATAAGCAAAGCGGTGCAAATCTGGTTCCATCGCTAATATTCCTTGTGTAAAATCTCCTTTTTCCATTCTCGTATTTTATTTATCTATTAATACGATACAAAGATCTACTTTTTTAGAATGATTATAAATAGCAATTCTTCCGATAAGTTTGGCTATTTTTCCCTAGCATCAAAAAATCATGCGTTTTTTAAGTTTTTTAGTAGGAATCAAGGTTAATAAACAAGTATGTAGAATAGGACTATAAAAAGCACTTAACTAGCTACAAATGAACAAGTAAGATTTTATTTCATTATACCTTATAATAAAAAAAAGCCGCCTCAACAAAAAAAATGCATGAGACGACTTTTATTATAATCGTAGGGATTATTATCAGAACTTATAATCCACACCAAGTCCAAAAACCTTATTGGAACGGCTATAGGTGGTTGAACTAATTGCTGTTACTTTATCATAGTCACTGTATGTAGTCCAAAAATAAGCCACATTCATTGTTATTTTCTTAGACAGCTTAAGCGCAGCACCAAAACCTACAGAATAAGAGTCACAAGAGAAACTAATATCACTTTGGAAGTCATCCGACAAGCCATAATCAGTACGTTGAACACCGCCACTAATAGTAAGCTGTTTATTCAAATCCCATTCAGCTCCAAAAAGGAACTCGTGTGTACCATGTGTCAACGCTTCTTGCTTATTATTAGCCATGCCAGCCTGTTTATCAAAAAAGTGATGGTATTCAACAGAAGCACGCAATGTGGGTAAAATTTCATACCCAACAGCAGCAGTTAATAAAGCTGGTATATCACTTGGCGTGTTGACACCATCTCTATAATCAGCCAACGGACTTTCATCATCGGGCATTGGAATACCACTCTGTCTAACTTCAGCCTTTTTTGTTTTATTTTCTAAATTCAGGCTGGTCATGAATTCATATTTTAAACCTAAATTCCATTTACCCAACTTCACATCAGCTCCAATAATGGGAGTAATTCCCCAGCCAGTCTGATCACAATCAAGCTCTATACCTGCTAGCTCAGCTCCTCCAATAACTGGTACACTACTTTTAGCTGTTGCAGTCAGAAAGCCTTCATAACCACCACTAAAATAATTCATTCGACCACCAGCAAAAACGCCTAACCAATCATTAACTTTATAGGACAGTCCCAGCTGAAGTCCATAAATAAATTGTCTTCCGTCCATTGCACTGTTTAGCGTATAAAGATCAGAAACTGCATTAGCACCGACTGCACCTTGTAAATTTTGCAATTGTTGACTTGCAGCTAATTTGCCCATAATCATAGAGTCAAACATCCCTAAACCATCACTGAAAGATGCTTTACCGCCGCCTCCAACTACAGCAAAACTTCCTGAGATCGTCCAATCCCCCTTTTTATATGCTCCCTGTATGCTCGGGATAAAAGGAGCAGAAGCTTTACCTTTATAATAACGTCTATTTCCATCTTCTGGGAATAAAGGAAATTTCATATCCACATTACGAGTCTGATATGCACTTTGACCATTCAATGAAAAGTAAAATCCATCATTCGGCAAAAAAGCCAAACCTGCTGGATTAGAATAAACCCCATCGATATCAATAGAAGCGCCACGGGCCAACATTCTAAGAAAAGAAACGTGTTGATTAGTATTTGTCAGAATTCCTCCGGCAAAAGTTGGAATTGAAACGATCAACATTACAAATCCAATCAAGAAATTTTTTCTCATCTAAATCTTTTTTTAATTATTTCGGGCGCAAAGATACAATTATCTGGCACATAGAACATATTATTGTGCAACTATTTTCACGAATACCCCCATTTTAATTGAAAATAAAAACTGTTTCTATTGAAACTATTTATTTTTAAAGCAAGATTATGAATAAACAAATGATCCTTCAGCAACGTTTATTAATAGGAACAAAAAACATAAATATTATGGGCCATACAATTGCATTTTTCGGTACAAAACCCTATGATGAAGTGTCTTTCAACGACAAAAACAAGGAGTTCGGATTTGAACTACGTTACTATAAAGGACATTTGAACAGAAACAACGTCTTATTAACCCAAGGGGTTGATGTTGTCTGTATTTTCGTGAATGATACTGCAGACGCAGAAGTTATTCAAGCCATGGCGGCTAATGGTGTAAAATTGTTGGCTCTTCGATGTGCCGGATTCAACAATGTTGATTTAGAGGCCGCCGAAGCTGCCGGAATTACTGTGGTGCGTGTTCCAGCTTACTCTCCTTATGCTGTAGCTGAATACACTGTAGCCCTCATGCTTTCTTTAAACAGGAAGATTCCAAGAGCTTCATGGCGAACAAAAGATGGAAACTTTTCCCTTCACGGCTTAATGGGGTTCGATATGCACGGTAAAACAGCGGGTATCATTGGAACTGGAAAAATTGCTAAGATTCTGATTCGGATCTTAAAAGGATTTGGCATGAATATTTTAGCCTATGACCTTTACCCCGATCACAACTTTGCGCGTGAAGAGCAAATTGTTTATACCTCTTTGGATGAATTATATCATAGCTCTGATATTATATCCTTGCACTGTCCGCTTACTGAAGCTACAAAGTATCTGATTAACGACTACTCCATCAGCAAAATGAAAGATGGAGTGATGATTATCAATACCGGACGTGGGCAATTGATTCATACCAATGCATTGATTGAAGGTTTAAAAAACAAAAAAATAGGATTTGCAGGTTTGGATGTGTACGAGGAAGAAAGCGAATATTTCTACGAAGACAAGTCGGATCGTATCATCGATGATGACGTTCTTGCTCGCCTATTATCATTTAATAATGTGATCGTCACTTCGCATCAAGCGTTCTTCACGCATGAGGCAATGGGCAACATTGCAACAACTACTCTCCAGAATATCAAAGACTTCATTAATCATAAACCTTTGCTAAATGAAGTGAAGAGATAGAACTTTTAGGCAACTTTCTGCGTTCCCTAAGTATATAAACAAACTAGAAAAGGAGAAAAAAATGAAGAAAGTTATACATAAAGCAGAGACAAGAGGCCATTCTCAGAATAATTGGCTCAACAGTTACCACAGCTTCAGTTTTAATGATTACTTCGATTCTGATCGCATCAATTTTGGTGCGCTAAGAGTCTTAAATGACGATAAAGTAGCACCGGGAAAAGGCTTTCAGACGCATCCACATAAAAATATGGAGATCATTTCTATCCCTCTCAAAGGGCAATTGCAACATGGGGATGATAAAAAGAATAGCCGGATTATCACTCCTGGCGAGATTCAGAGGATGAGTGCTGGAACCGGCATATTTCAT
The DNA here is from genome assembly GCA_023426145.1 of Bacteroidota bacterium. Lineage (GTDB taxonomy): Bacteria > Bacteroidota > Bacteroidia > Bacteroidales > Bacteroidaceae > Bacteroides. The sequence goes on from JAFABG010000044.1 coordinate 51,965, forward strand.
AGCGAAATGAATGCAAGCAACACTGAATCTCTCGAATTCCTTCAGATATGGATTATGCCAAGGGAACGTAACACTTACCCGGTATACAAAGACTTTAGCATTAAAGAACTCGAACGCCCGAACGAACTATCCGTCATTGTCTCACCAGATGGAAGCACACCTGCATCCCTATTGCAAGACACGTGGTTCTCACTTGGAAAAGTGGAAGCGGGCAAGAAGCTGGACTACTCATTGCACCTTGAGCGTGGCGGGGTTTATATCTTCGTCATCGAAGGGGAACTTGAAGTTGAAGGTGAAGTTATTGAGCGCCGTGATGGAATGGGCATCTCTGAAACGAATAGCTTTGAACTAAAGACCTTGAAAGATTCTCATATCTTACTAATAGAAGTTCCGATGTAATTTCTACGTGCTAATAAAAAAAACTGCCTGATTCCATTATGATAAAAATAAATATAGCTGATATCCGGCAAGAGTATAAGAAAGGCGGGTTACGGGAAAGCGCAATTCCTGCTGACCCGTTTTCTCTTTTCAATAGCTGGTTACAAGAAGCACTCGATAAAAAGGTTGAAGAACCGACTGCTGTTCTGGTTGGAACAGTATCACCCGAAGGAAGACCTTCAATACGAACTGTACTTTTGAAAGGAGTTCATGACGGGAAGTTTATCTTTTACACGAACTACGAAAGTCGTAAAGGAAAGCATCTCGCACAGAATCCATATATCTCACTCACTTTTGTCTGGCACGAACTCGAAAGACAGATCCACATTGAGGGCAAAGCTATGAAAGTTCCTCCGGAAGAATCGGACGAGTATTTCCGCAAACGTCCGTATAAAAGTCGGATTGGGGCACGTATTTCTCCACAAAGTCAGCCGATTAAAAGTAGAATGCAACTCATTAGAGCTTTTATAAAAGAAGCTGCTCGATGGGTGGGCAAAGAGGTGGAAAGACCTGACAACTGGGGCGGATATGCTGTCACACCTACTCGCATAGAATTCTGGCAAGGCAGACCAAACAGACTGCATGACAGATTCCTATATACGTTTCAATCTGAGGGAAAATGGGAAATCAATCGACTTTCTCCTTGATTTCACTGATTTTTCTTGGCAACTCCAACAAGATTACGTAATATTGCAATTGTAAAAATAACCTCCCAATGACTCTGGATTACATTTATCACAGCGGATTCGCTCTCGAAACAGCAGAAGCGACCCTCATCATTGATTATTACAAAGATTCTTCGGAAACTGAACATAACCGTGGAATTGTACATGACTATCTCCTACAAAGACCTGGTAAACTCTATGTACTAGCCACACACTTTCACCCGGATCACTTTAACCGCGACATTTTGTCTTGGAAAGAAATACGTCCGGACATCCAATATATCTTCTCTAAAGATATTCTGAAAAGTCATCGAGCCAACCCAGAAGATGCTAACTATATTAAAAAAGGAGAAATCTATCAAGACGAGACTATCCGTATTGAAGCCTTTGGATCGACAGATGTGGGAAGTTCTTTCCTCATTGATCTACCCGCCTGGCGCCTGTTCCATGCTGGAGACCTAAACAACTGGCATTGGAGCGAAGAATCTACAGAAGACGAAATTAAAAAAGCTAATGGTGACTTTTTAGCGGAAGTGAAATACTTAAAAGAAAGAGCTCCAAAAATAGATTTGGCTTTGTTCCCGGTAGACCGGAGAATGGGAAAAGATTATATGAAAGGAGCCAAACAGTTTATTGAACAAATAAAAACTACTATATTTGTACCCATGCACTTCAGCGAAGACTACGAAGGAGGCAACGCTTTTCGTGATTTTGCTGAAAATGCCGGATGCCAATTTATAAGCATTTCCCAACGGGGCGAAAGTTTTAAAATTACCAAATAAACACAATAAATAATGATGACTAAGTTTACAACCTTGTTTCTTACCATGCTTTTTGCATGCTTGCCAATGGCAATGAAAGCCGATGGACAAAAAGATAAAAGAGATGATTCTAGATACTTGGCAGGTGCTGTTCCTGTAGTAGATGGTAGAGTCGTATTCTCCAAGGAGTTTCAAATTCCTGGAATGAGCCAAAAGCAAATCTATGACGTCGTTATGGCTTGGATGGACGAACGCCTAAAAGAGAATCAGAATCCCGATAGCCGCGTAGTATTCAGTGATGAAAAAGAAGGCACAATTGCTGGTGTAGGTGAAGAATGGATGGTGTTTTATTCAAGTGCATTATCACTAGACCGTGCTTGGACAAACTATCAGATTACGGCTAAATGTAAACCGGGAAGCTGCGTGGTAGAACTAGAAAAGATTCGCTATACTTATCGTGAAACTGAAAAATACAAAGCTGAAGATTGGATTACTGATGAATATGCACTAAACAAGGCTAAAACAAAATTAGTGAGAGGCTTAGCCAAATGGCGTAGAAAAACGGTTGACTTTGCCGACGATATGTTTATGGATGTAGCCGTAGCTTTTGGAGCTCAAGACACTCGTCCAACTTCTGAAAGAAAAAGAGCAGAAGAAAAACAGAAACCTCTAATTGTAGCAGCATCAGGACCTGTGGTAATTGGTCAAGCCACTCAAGCAAAGACTATGCAAGAAGCGCAAACTGTAGCTCCTACTCCAAGTCAAACCCCTGTTACCCCTGTTGAAAAAGTAGCGTCAAACAAGACCGAATATAAAGATACAGATCTGAAACAAATCCCTGGTGATGTTTACGCTTTAATGGGAAATAGCAAATTGGTAATTTCAATTGGTAAGGACGAATTTAATATGACTAATATGACTGCTAACGCTGGTGGTGCTTTAGGATACCAAAACGGCAAAGCAGTAGCTTACTGCACTTTGTCGGCAGATCAAGCATATGAAGTGATAGATAAAGCAGACTCTTACACATTGAAGCTATACGCTCCAAACGAGTCCACTCCTTCAGCTATTATCGAATGTAAAAAACTAGCTTCACAAACCACTCCTCAAGCTGGACAACCACGTACTTATGTGGGTGAAATTGTGAAGTTGTTGGTGAAACAATAATCTGACTAGAACAATGGAAATTAAAAGTAAATTCGATCATTTCAATATCAATGTAACAAATCTAGAGCGTAGCATAGCTTTTTATGACAAAGCGCTCGGATTAAAAGAAGCTAAACGCAAAGAAGCCTCCGACGGTTCTTTCATTTTGGTTTATCTAACCGATAATGAGACCGGCTTCTTATTGGAACTAACTTGGCTCAAAGACCACACAGCTCCCTATGAGCTGGGTGAAAATGAAAGCCACCTTTGCTTCCGTGTAGCAGGAGATTACGATGCAGTCCGCCAATATCATAAGGAAATGAATTGTGTATGCTTCGAAAACACCTCTATGGGGCTTTATTTCATTAACGATCCTGATGACTACTGGATTGAAATATTACCACAAAGAAAGTAATCTTATATAAAAAAGAGTCGGGGTAGAATAAAAATGTTCTACCCCGACTCTTTTTATAGCATAAAGTCAGCAGCATTAAATGCCAACTGCTATATAGTATATCATTCGTCCGAATTACTTCTTATGACGATTAGCCCTTTTTTTTCTAATATCGGCTTTCATCTTCGCTGCTCCGGATCCATGTTGTCCACGAATATACGTCGCTTTTTTGGCTTTCGTTTTAACCTTGTCATCTTCCTGGGGCTTATCTTTTTTACCTTTAAAGACAATTCCACCTAATATTGCATCTTCTATACTCATATATTATATATAGTGTTAATATTCACATTTCCGGCAGCAAAGATAATCTTTTCTGCGGAATTGCTTATCTTTGTTCACTAAAACAATATGAAACCTCCTAAATGACAACATCAACTCTTCCTCCAGAAAAGGACCCAATGGGGGCCGCTATTCATGATTTTTTTCAACATAAAAAAGCCGATCGCTTACGTGTATTCTCTTCTCAATTCGAGGAAGATGAGATTCCAGTCAAAGAGTTATTTCGCAACACACAATCCATGCCCCTTCTTGAACGCACAGCCTTAGAAATGGCTTCAGGAAAGATTTTAGATGTAGGTGCCGGAAGTGGTTGCCATGCATTGGCGCTACAAGAAAATGATAAAGAAGTTTGTGCCATTGATATCTCTCCACTCTCTGCCGAGGTGATGAAGCAACGAGGAGTGAAAGATGCTCGACTCATCAATCTTTTCGATGAAACATTCGCCGAAAAATTCGATACGATCTTGATGTTAATGAATGGAGCCGGTATTATAGGTAACTTAAACAACATCCCGGCCTTTTTTCAACGAATGAAACAAATCTTACACCCCAATGGCTGTATCCTGATGGATTCAAGTGATTTAAGCTATCTTTTCGAGGAAGAAGATGGAAGTATACTCATCGATTTAGCTGGTAACTACTATGGAGAGGTAGATTTTCAGATGCAATACAAAGATATTAAAGGTGACACATTCGACTGGTTGTATATAGATTTTCAAACCCTTAGTTTATATGCCTCTGAATGTGGATTCGATGCGACATTAATCAAAGAAGGAAAACATTACGACTACCTAGCTAAATTAACCCTCTCTGAAAAGTAATTTAGCAGAGTATTAAACGTATTCAAAGTATTAGCTCAGAAATCAAAATCTGAATGGTGTAACTATAACAGCCTTATAGTGTAATCCTCCTAAAAGCATAGTGTCACTATCCGGTTTGGATAATGACACTCTTTTTTTTCTGCAGAAGATCAATATAATCAACCTTCAAGGGCTTACTTTAGTAGTTCATCAATCTGCTCAACTAAAGAAGAAAACTCTTCTTCGTTATACAAACGAGTCAATTTTACAATTTTGCCATTACGGTCGATTAAGACATTACGAGTGATTCCTGATTCACGTAAAGCATACTTCGCAAAAATATCAGCTCCTGGATCAAGTCCCAATGGATAAGATATTTTGGTTGCTTTGGCAAAATCAACAACAGTTTCAACAGGTTCGTCACGATCAATTCCCATCAACACAAAATCACCCTTATCTTTATGCTTTAACCAAATATCTTTTTCGATAAATGGCATCTCTTGGCGACACACACCACACCAACTCGCTGTAAATTGCAACATAACAACCTTTCCGCGAAGAGAAGATAAAGTTACTTGTTTACCATCCGCCAAAGTCATAGTAAAATCAGGAGCCATATCTCCCACTCTAACAATATATCCCGTGCTATCAGCCTCAACCGCGATTGTGTTTTCAGCTACTTCAACAGTATCTGAAGCTTCAGTAGCTGGATTCGTTTTACTCTGACCGGAACAAGCGAATAGACTTACGGCCACCACAGCGCCGCCACATACATTCAAAATTTTCTTTTTCATCTGGTTCATACGATTAGTTAGATTGCAAATATAAAAAAAGTTAGGGATGAATTTGCATTATTAAAACTATTTTATACCTTTGCACCCGCAAAAAGGAAATGCCTCTTTAGCTCAGTTGGCCAGAGCACGTGATTTGTAATCTCGGGGTCGTTGGTTCGAATCCGACAAGAGGCTCTCTTAAAAAATTAAATGCCGCTTTTATGCGGCATTTTTTGTTGCATTTATTTAAATAATTGAGGTGTGAAGGTGGTAAGATAGACTCGCCAATTATTCCAAGTATGACCACCAGCGGTTTCAATATATTCATATTTAAGACCAATCTTATTCAAATCCGCTAAATAATCTTGTAGTCCCGGGTAAACAAGTTTATCATCTTTACCAATAGCAATCCAATAAAGTTTCAATCCAGATTGTTTCTGCTTTTCCAGCTTTACATCCACATCTTTGTATATTTCAGAATTTGAAGGCATTCCCGGCTTCACACCGATAGCTGCCGAGAACAAACCAACATACGCAAACTTATCTGGATAGTTCATTGAAATGTAGGCAGTATGAAATCCCCCCATAGACAAACCTGCAATAGCACGCCCAGCTTTATTATTGATAGTCCGGTAATTATGATCTATAAAGTCGACAACATCCATAAATGATTCTTCAAACTTACCATCCATCGTGTGTGGAAGCATAAATTCTGGTTTTTTAAAGCCATCACTACCATTTCCCGGAGCAGCTTCCTGACTCACATTTCCATTGGTCATCACTACAATCATCAGAGTAGCTTTTCGTTGAGCGATAAGATTATCCATTATTTCGACTAATCTTCCGGAACTGATCCAAGCTTCTTCATCCCCTCCTATTCCATGGAGTAAATATAGGACAGGATATTTCTTGTTGCTACTTTCATATCCAGCAGGAGTATACACTGTTAATCTACGATTCATGCTATTCCGGGGAGAATTATACCAACGAAACGAGAGCGTTCCATGGGACACTTTATTTACCTTATATAAATCTGCTTGTCCACCTCCAATAAGAAAAATATTTGAAACACTAGCCACATCACGAATAACAAAGGCATTTCCAGGATCAACAGTTCTGACACCGTCAATAGTAAAGAAATAACGATATAATTCAGGGCTTAAAACTGCTGTAGTTACAGACCAGACACCATCTTCTCCTTTTTGCAAAGGAAGAGTGAGGTCGGCAAAGCCATGACTAACATCCATGCTTCCAGAGACACTCACTGAAGCTGCATGAGGAGCTTTAACCCTGAAAGTAACTGTGTTATCTTGATGAATCTCGGGAGAAACAATTTTGTTTTGAACAAAAATGTCTTGTTGAGCACTTAACACCCAACAATTAAGCACTAAAACGATAGCAAAAAAGATCTTTTTCATTTTACTTTTAATTGAAATAATACAATCTACAAGCACTTATAGTCAACACCTCTACTTTAGTTTTGTTCGATTACTCTCCACCATTTACTAAACCTTTGAGTGGAATCGTTTAGATACACCACTTCACCTATCTGTGGAGTCAAAATGGGAACTTTAGAGACTTTCATATCCTCAGCGATCTTGTCCAAAGGCTCATACCATGGGTGATTTGCCAATGCGAATCTAGAATTATGAACAGGAAGTACTCTTTTAGCCATTAAATCACTTACCGTCTTCAATAATTCATTAGGCAGCAGATGTATCTGATTCCAGTTATTATCGTACTGCCCTTGCTCCAATATCGCTAAGTCGAAAGGTCCAAATTTCTCTCCAATAGCTTTAAAATGGCTTCCATAACCACTATCACCACCAACAAAAACACATAGGGATGGAGTTTGTAAAACATAAGATGCCCATAAAGTTTGATTACTTTTGAATGAACGCCCGGAATAGTGGCGTGCAGGGGTGGCAGTAAGTTTCCAATTATTATCAATATTCAAACTATCATACCAATCGAGCTCAGTTATCTTAGAAGTATCAAAACCCCAACTTTCGAAGTCTTGCCCTACACCTAATCCACATACCACATGCTTTACCTTCGGCTTTAAATCCAACACGGTGTGATAGTCTAGGTGATCCCAATGATCGTGTGTAATAACTAAATAATCAATTGTTGGAAGGTTATCAGCAGAGTACACCGTTGACCCTTTAAAGGCTTTATTTATGAAGGAGAAAGGTGCCGCATATTTACTAAAAACAGGGTCAACTAAAAATGTCTTTCCCTGAATCCTTATAAAATATGAAGAATGGCCAAACCAAATAAGAACATCTTCATTGGGATCAAGAGCTTTGATATCAGTCATCACTACGGGAATGTCTTTGTCCGGACGAACACGTATTTTTTTCTTAAACATAAAATCCATCATCACTCCAAAACGGCTTTTTCCATCACTAATCACAGAGGTCTCTTCCAGATTTTTAAACTCACCATTTCTATAATTTGGCGACTTGAGTATACGCTCTAGACGTTCCTTCTTAGGAGCTTTACCAAATCTTGATTGTTTCAATATCAACATACCGGAAAGTGTTATGGTGCTAATAATAGCTAATAAAAAAATAAGTATCATTTTCATCTAAAGTATTTTTTTGCTTAATCTAACTGGACACAAAGTTCTAACTATTTATCAAAATAAAAATACCTATATTACGGATATAGAGACCCGAATTACCGAAAAGAGTATAAATGCGAAATTTGATATATAAACAATTGTGCTACCAACTATAAAAGTCAATATATAAATAAAATAATTTCATCAAATAAAGTATAAAATAATTTGCTTATTAAGACAATGTATATTACATTTGTTTTTCACAATAAATATCAAAAAATAAAAAGAGCATTACAGTAATTTTGGGACTGTTCATAAGTTTTCACCTAGATGCTTAAAAAAGTAATTGTATTGATTTACAGTATGATTAAATAAAGATTCCTATATTTTTAGTTGATAGAGTCGAAGTAGAAAACATCGACTGCCTACTCAAAGAGGATATAACAAAAATTGAAATTATAAAAGATAAAAATAACACAAAATATTTTTACCCAAAAGTGGAATAACTTGTGCTTGTAACCACAAAGAGAAAAAAGTATTTAAAACCTATCTTGTTAAAGTACAAAGAACAATTTGATGAAAAAAACATTCACAGGTATGATATTCTGTATAATATCATGCAAAAATATTATGGGGCAGAATATATCCGGTTATCTATTCGATCAAGATGATAATCCTGTTGAATATGCTAATATTATTGCACTGCAGAAAAGTGATTCAACTTGGATTAATGGCACTACAAGTGATAATAATGGATATTTTAAGTTGGCAATCTCAAATCCGAAAGATTGTATAATAAAAATTTCCTCTATTTGCTATAAAACATTGTATCTTGATGACATGCCAACTTCTAGCAAAATATACAAACTGGAGTCTGACACTCAAGTGCTTAATGAAGTAGTCATAGAAGGCCGACAAAACATCATTAAAAAAGGAAAGGGGAAGATAATTGCTTTAATTGAGAATACAGATTTATCACATTCTGGAAATGCAACTGATGTACTAACAAGACTTCCGTTATTGATAGAAAACAATGGGGAGTATCATATTATGGGAAAAGGCATTCCACAAATATTCATAAATGGCCGTCTTATTGAAGATAATAGTGAGCTATTAAGATTAAAATCGAATGAAATAAAGAGTGTTGAGATTATAACAACTCCTGGCGTTGAATATAGTTCTTCCACTAGTTCAGTCATTAGAATACATACAATACCATTGAAAGGAGAAGGAATTAGTGGAAATTTCCAAACTTATGTTGCTCTGTCTGAACGTACATCAGAATATCTGAATGCAAATCTTAAGTATAGAAATAAGGGCTTCGATTTATTCCTTGACGGTGACATGTTAGATTATCGAGGTGACTATTTACGAAGGACTGAATACGTCAGTCAAAAATCTAGCCAGTACCACGGCAATGTACAAATAGATCGCTTAAAAGGACATTACGGAGGAGGACTGAATTATATCCCCAATGAATCACAATCATTTGGGTTTCGATATAATTTTACAAATTCACCTAAAGACAATGATCATAAAGAATCTATTGTTAACGAAGACAATTATTACCAATACAATAGCATAGCCAAATCGGAATCTGATTCTTATAAAAATTATTTCAATTTATATTATAACGGAAAAATGTCCTTCATTAATATTGAATTTAATGCAGATTATAGTTCCGGGAAAGTTACTGGTAATAATTCTGTAAAAGAATTAAAAGAAGACCAACAGTTTGTTAGTTCTGATTATGGGGATAATTATGATTTATTTGCATCTAAAATACTTTTAAAATATCTATCTAAAAAAAATACGTTTCTTTTGGGTGGTGAATGTAGTTTTACAGATAGAAGGAGTAATCAGAATATATTGTCGGATGGTGGTAGTAATGATCTCTTTTCATCGTCAAACAAAAATAAACAGAATTTTGTAGCTGCCTTTGCCAATTATGACTTCAACTTGAATGAATATTATGGTTCAATAGGTCTAAGATATGAATATACAGACTTTGATTATCTGGAAAATAATTCAAAGATAGGTGAGCAATCAAAAAAATACGGTGAGATCATGCCAAATATCACTTTCGGATATGAAGGTGAGAAATGGCAAGGTGAACTTAGTCTAAGGAAATATATTGAAAGACCTACGTATGACAATTTGAGTAATAAAATTTCATATGTATCATATTGTGCTAGATGGTCTGGCAATCTTTATTTGCTACCTTCTTTAAACACAGAACTTGGAATACAGTTTTCTTGGAACAATCTTACCATGATAGCCACAATGGAGCACATAAAAAAGCAAATCTTCGAAGTAAACCAAAAATACCAAGATAAACCAGATGTAATATTAGTAATTCCTGAAAACTTGCCATCTTATAAATCTTATGCCATAGACCTTTCATATAACGCCGAGATTGGTTTTTGGCAACCTTCCCTTGATGTATGTTTCCAATATCAAAACTTGAGATATGGGAATCCGATAGCTTCCTACAATAAGCCTATTGCTGAAATTTTGCAAAGGAACTCTTTTAAGTTTAAGAATAATTTTGATGCTTTATTAACTGTAGGCTATAGAACAAAAGGGAATTTTGCGACAGCATATACAAAAGGATATACCAATTTAGGACTGACAATTTCAAAATCATTCTTGCAAAAGGCTCTTTTACTAAAATTTACCTGCAAAGATATACTAAATAAACCCGTTGGCGGAATTAATTATCTAATAAGATGTTTTCAAATAAGTTGTACATATTCGTGATATTTAGTATATTAGAAGTGAGCAAACTTTTAATATGTCATCACTCTATGCACAACTTATATG
>JAFABG010000004.1 GCA_023426145.1 Bacteroidota bacterium
CATATAAGTTGTGCATAGAGTGATGACATATTAAAAGTTTGCTCACTTCTAATATACTAAATATCACGAATATGTACAACTTATTTGAAAACATCTTATTAGATAATTAATTCCGCCAACGGGTTTAATATACTATTTATGTATTGCTTAGATACGATCTAGTTTTACGGACATCATATTTAATGAACCAGCCACTAGATTGTCATTGAATAGGCTAGGCTTCTCATCTTTTTCTTGCAAGCTTAGTGCATATAGAAGAGGTAGGAAATGTTCCGGTGTAGGAACTGCCAGCTTAAATGCTTTTCCTAACTTGTCATAGTCGATTAAAGATTGATGATCACCATCAAGAATGAGTTGCTTGATTTTTTCATTGGCCTCAATGGCCCAATCGTAACCATAGTCAGGTGTCGTCATCTTTTCCCAATCCACCATTCGTAAGTTGTGAATGGAGTTGCCACTACCTATAATCATTACACCTTTTCTTCTTAGCGCTGCTAGTTCCTTACCTAATTGATAATGGAAGCTCGCCGGCTTGGTGTAGTCTATGCTCATCTCTATCACCGGTACGTCTGCTGCTGGATATAAATACTTAGTTACAGTCCAACATCCATGGTCAAGTCCCCACTGGGTGGTAAGTTTAACCTCTGTAGAGGTCACATCTTGGCGCACTTCTTTGGCTAGTTCCGGACTGCCCGGAGCAGGATATTCAACTTCATATAGAGCATTTGGGAAGCCTCCGAAATCGTGTATGGTTTCGGGCTGCTTCATGGCTGTAACAAAAGTTCCTCTAGTCTCCCAATGGGCCGAAATACAAAGAATGGCTTTGGGGTTAGGCAATTCTTTAGCTATTGCTTTGAATCCTTTGGTAAATTGATTATCTGAAATGGCGTTCATCGGATTGCCGTGCCCTACAAATAGAACCGGCATTCGCTCTGTAGCCTCGAAATTCTTGGTTGTTTGCCGCAGCGTTTCTATCTTCTGAACGCTTGGGTCGAAATTTGTAAATGCCATAATTTGTTTAGTGTTAAGATCTATTTTCCCATGATCTGATCCATGTACGTTTTATTATCCCAGAATAGGTACTCTTCAGTCATCACTCCATCTTTCCAGATACCGATAGTGGCCATAGGGAGTTTAAACTTTTTGCCTGTAGGTTGAATAAACTGACCGTTTCCAATTGGCATTGGTTCTGTGAATGTACCTAACATATAGCCCATTACTGCTGTGATATTTCCCGATCCGATTTTGATGGGATGCTCTTCAATTCTTGTGTCAGGAGCATAAATAAACATAGCATTAAGGGTTTTGATATGTTGCTCAATTCCAACTTCAGTATGTCCGTCGGGGAAGTGAACAATGATATCTTTTGCATGACTTTCGTGCAAACGTTTCCAATCACGATTACTAAATACCTTAAAGTCGAGTGTATCGAATTTTTCTAGGTACTGAGTGATCACTGCGTTAGCAGCTGTGATTTCTTTGACTTGTTTCAAAAGTTGTTCTTTTGTTGCTGCTTTTTGTCCAAAAGAGGGGAGGCTTATTACCAGTGTAAGCACTGCCAAACTGATTTTTAAAATAGAATTTTTCATCATCGTTTTTTTTAATTATTTTGATAATGCAAAGATCTCACAAAAGTCAATGGTAGTGGTAATACATTTCGGAAGAATAATTGTGTTTTTAGGAAAAAGTGAACAAATCATTCTTCGTAAGTACCCTATCTAGGGCTCAAGAGAACATCTTCACCGCTTCTTTTCGGAATTCAGAGGGAGTGATGCCCGTCTTTCGTTTAAAAGCGTGAGTGAAGTAAGTTTTCTCTTTGAATCCGATGTCAAAGCCGATTTCTGCTATGGTTTTCTCTGTTGAAATCAACTGATTTTTGGCTTCGGTCAAGCGGCGGTTTTCTATAATTTCAGAAACGCTTTGATGAAGTATGTTCTGGCAAATGATATTCAGGTTGCGAGTGGTCATAAATAACTTCTCAGCATAAAAATTGACGTCTTTCCCTTCTTTATAATAATCTTCTAAAATTCGAAGGAAGTTTTTAAAGGTAACGCTTTGTATCTTTTTTGATTCTTCATTGTCTAGTCTTAGCTTTTTGCGCTCCGATTCTATGATCGTGAAGAGGGACACTAGTAGTTGGCGAATTACCGCAATATCCGGTGCCTCCTGAAGATATTCATAGTATATGATTTCGCAAATACTGTTTAATCGACCAAAGCAAGCATTGGGGCTCATGTGTATATTTGCTTTATCGTGAAATGCGGTATACAGTTGGAAGGTAGTGGCAGAGGTTAGTTCGCTGTTGAAACGCATCACCCATATTTCACATTTCCCATCTTTAGCCATCGGTTTAAGTTGATGAATTTTGCCTTGGGTGATAAAAGTGATAAAGGGTGCACTTATCATGTGGGGTTGAAAGTCGATGAAGTGTTCCACTTGCCCCTCAATTCCGATAAGTAGCTCTTCATAGTCATGGGTGTGGGGCAGGTTTTCATTCTTCATGATCTCTTCAGCCTCTTTTACACCTACCTTATATATAGTGAATATCTTATTCATGTTTCAACGTCTTAATGATGCTTTTCTACAAAGATAGAATAAAAAATGACAATGTGTTTCTTTACCCTTCTAAAATGGCTTTTATCTTGGCGGATGTTTATTCGGATATTTATTGTAATTTTGCTAAAGCAATCGAATGGAAATGGCTCAGCGTAAAATTATTCATATTGACATGGATGCTTTCTTTGCATCTGTAGAGCAGCGCGATCATCCTGAATTTCGTGGCAAGCCTTTAGCAGTTGGCTATGCCGAAGAAAGAGGAGTGGTGGCTGCTGCTAGTTATGAAGCTCGCCGCTATGGTGTTCGTTCGGCTATGGCATCGCTTAAAGCCAAGAAGTTATGCCCGGATTTGATCTTTGTACATGGCCGAATGGAGGTGTATAAGGAGGTGTCGCGTCAGATTCATGAAATCTTTCATGAGTATACGGATATCATCGAGCCTTTGTCCTTAGATGAGGCTTTTCTGGATGTGACTGAGAATAAGAAGGGGATTGCGTTGGCAGTAGATATAGCCAAAGAGATTAAACTTCTCATTCGCGAACGGTTGAATTTAGTCGCTTCTGCAGGGATATCCTATAATAAGTTTTTGGCTAAGATTGCATCGGACTATCGGAAGCCGGATGGGTTGTGTACGATCCATCCCGAACAGGCTCTTGATTTTATCGCTCATCTTCCCATCGAATCTTTTTGGGGAGTGGGGCCTGTGACAGCTAAGAAAATGCATCTTCTTGGCATTCACAATGGTCTTCAATTGCGTAGTTACTCTTTAGAATTCCTTTCTACTCATTTTGGAAAGGCGGGGACGCTTTATTATAATTGTTCACGTGGTGTCGACGAACGTCCTGTGGAGTTTGTTCGGATTCGAAAGTCGATTGGGTGCGAACGTACGTTAGAAAAAGATATTTCTGCTCGTTCTTCTGTGATTATCGAATTGTATCATGTAGCTGTTGAGCTTATTGAGCGCCTACAACATAAAGACTTCAAAGGGAATACGTTGACTCTGAAGATTAAGTTCCATGATTTTAACCAGATTTCTAGAAGTATCACTCAGCCCAACGAACTGACTACTTTAGAACGTGTGCTTCCGCTTGCAAAGGAATTACTAAAAAGTGTGGCGTATGAGCAGCATCCCATTCGGCTCATCGGACTGTCGGTCTCTAATCCGAAAGAAGAGCCGGATGAACAACGCGGTGTTTGGGAACAATTGAGCTTTGAGTTTAGCGACTGGCAATAGGGATACCTGAGTGTTGGATGCGAAGAATCGGTGAATAGGATAAAAAGAGAAGAGCGGAGTAACCCATGAGGTTCTCCGCTCTTTTCAATATATATATGTGTGTGTTTGATTACATGGTAGCCTGCATTGACAGCAGTTTTTGAAGTTGGCCATTTAAGGCTTGACACATAGCACCGTTTCCCATTGCATGATAACGTTTGATACGATACTGTAACATCATGATTTTTTCATTTTCATTCTTTTTCATAACTTGTTTCCTCTTTGTTTTGCCCTCCACGTTTTGAAGAGCGGTTTCATATATTGTTTTTTTTATCACGCTGCAAAGATACGACTATTTTTTAAATAATATGCTGTATAACATAAAATATTTCTTTTTTCTTCTAAAAATTCTTTCTATAAGAGGGTAACACACTATATTTTGGCTTCTTAGTTAGGCTGTCAGAAAGGATTCTTGTATTTTTGTGTACAAACTATCTGATTCTCAATCTCTAGATCAAAAACGCTTATGAAAACTTTCATCCATTCTCTATCTATCTTTATCTTGTCTGTTCTGTTGTTTGCTTGCAGTAATGCTCATTTTCTTAAAAAAGAGGATTATCGCAATCAGGTGGCTAAAGATTTTGAACTGAAAAAGCAAGCTCTTCCTCATGGCGATTTGTTTGCCGTCTTTGCTAAGCCGGAACTATCTGTCTATGAGCGTGAGGCTTTAATGTTTCTTTATGCTTATATGCCCATAGGCGATGTGACGGATTATTCGGGAGATTATTATTTGGAGAATGTTCGTCAGTCTTGTCAGACGCGTGCCGAGATGCCTTGGGGAAGTAAGATTCCAGATGAATTGTTTCGGCATTTCGTATTGCCTATTCGGGTGAATAATGAGAATCTGGACGACTCGCGTAGGGTGTTTTATGATGAATTGAAGGATAGAGTGAAGCCTTTGTCTATGAAAGAGGCTATGCTGGAAGTGAATCACTGGTGTCATGAAAAGGTGGTTTATCGACCGAGTGACGCACGCACTAGTTCACCGTTGGCATCGGTAAAGACTGCGTATGGGCGTTGTGGTGAAGAATCTACGTTCACAGTAGCGGCTTTGCGATCGGTGGGAATTCCTGCCCGGCAAGTCTATACTCCTCGTTGGGCGCATACGGATGATAATCACGCTTGGGTAGAAGCATGGGCAGATGGTCAGTGGTATTTCTTCGGAGCTTGTGAACCGGAACCGGTTTTGAATTTGGGATGGTTTAATGCTCCTGCGAGTCGTGGCATGTTGATGCACACTAAAGTGTTTGGACGTTATGACGGTAGGGAAGAGATAATGCTTGAAACGCCTAATTATACGGAGATCAATGTGACGGGAAATTATGCACCCACGGCGAGAGCAATCGTGAAAATAACCGATCAGAGTCATCGTCCCGTGGTAGGTGCTGAAGTGGACTTTAAAGTTTATAATTATGCTGAGTTTTATACTGTGGCTACTAAGTACACCGATTCTGATGGTCAAGTAACATTGACTGCTGGGAAAGGGGATATGTTGGTGTGGGCTTCTTATGAAGGCAAATTTGGCTTCTCTAAACTTTCTTTTGGTCAACAAGCGGAATTGGTTTTAGTGCTTGATAAAAAAGAGGGGGATGTGTTCGATGAAGATATTGATATCGTTCCTCCTGTGGAGCATGCTAATTTACCAGCTGTTACTCCCGAACAACGAAAGGAAAACAGTAGAAGGATGGCTTTGGAAGATTCAATTCGTAATTCTTATGTGGCTACTTTCCCGACTGCTTCACAAATTGATTCCATCGTGTCTCGCCTAAAAGGGAGTACAAACTCGAATATAAAGAAGGCGATGTGCAATTTCATTGTTGAAGCAAGAGGTAATTATGGGGTGTTGACTCGTTTTCTTGAAGAGGCAGATCGCCAAGGAAAGCTGTTGAAAGGGGCTGCTTTGCTATCGACGCTTTCAGAGAAAGATAGGAGGGATGTTTCTTATGACGTTTTGATTGATCATTTCACTAACACAGAAGATACATCTTTAGATGGGTATAGTCGTAAGATAACACCTGATAGCGGTGTGAATCTTCCGCTGGATAGTGTGAATTATTTGCTTTCTCCTCGGGTTTCAATGGAAATGTTAACTCCTTATCGTGCTTTCTTTCAGTCACAATTTTCGAAAGCAGAGGTGGATTCGTTTCGTGCTCATCCGCAAACTTTGGTGGAATGGGTAAGTCGTAATGTAAAAATCGATAATAAAAATAACTCTCAAGGTATTCCTGTTTCTCCGGAAGGGGTTTGGCGTTCGCGGGTAGCAGATGCTAACTCTCGGAATATATTCTTTGTTGCTTTAGCGCGTAGTTTGAGTATCCCGGCTTTAATTAGAAGTACTGACGGCTGTGTACTGTATTTAGTTGACGACCCAAAGCTAAAGGTATTTAAAAAAGGAGTGGAGGTGCACTTTGATAACGCAGGAGAGGTGGTAGAGACATCGAAAGGGATATATCATATGTTTGATGGCAATACTCCCATACCTTTTGAGGATGACAGGGCAAAATATTATGCTAAGTTTACGATTTCTAAATTGATAGACGGAAGAGCTCAGTTGCTTACTTGCGACGAAGAAAATCCGGAACTGAGGGCTTTCGGGTTGTTAGATGCTGGATATTATCTGTTAGTCACCGGTACTCGATTGGCAAGTGGGGGTGTGCTAGCGAAGGTTTCTTCTTTTGTTATGCCGGCTCAGCAAGGGGCTTCTGCTCCGTTGATGATCAAGCTTCCCTACCATCTGCGTCAATCGGCTGAGAAAGTGGCTGTCATTGGTAATTTTAATGCTGAGTCTCTCTTCACTCCGATCACAAAAGTGGGGCAGAATGTTGAACGTTTGAAAAGGCAGAGCCTGTTGCAGGCTTGTGGGCGTGGCTACTTTACAGTGGCTATACTAGGTCCGGGACAGGAACCAACGACGCATGCTTTGCATGATATTGCTGCTTTCCAATCGGACTTAGAAAAGTGGAATAGGAAAATGGTCTTGCTTTTCCCCGATGAAGAACAAAGTCAGAAGTTTCATCCTTCCGAATTCTCCGGACTACCTTCTACCATCGTTTATGGAATAGATACAGATGGCATTTGCCAACAGATTGTGGCGCAAATGAAGCTGAAACAGAAAAATAGTTTGCCTATTTTTATTATAGCCGATACATTCAATCGAGTCGTTTTTGTTTCTCAAGGATATACGATCGGTTTGGGAGAACAATTGATGAAAGTGGTACGTGGATTATAATTATAGAGTGATGTGGAACACCTTTATATAGCTTTATTTTTTTAGAGCTTGAATGGTGTTTATCACTCTCTGTGTGGTGGTTCTATTTTGTTCATATTCGTCGATATGTACAGTGCCACCCATTGATACGGTGGTATTTCGATATTGCATATCGCTTTTCCTGGTTTCTCGAGCGGAGAAATGAAACTCTTGTATTCCTGTTTCTGAGGCGATGCGAGTTATGTTCTTTTCGTTAATGCCGCATCCGGCAAGAATCACAATTCTGTTGGAAGCTTGCTGTTGCAATGTCCTGAGTAGGGGAATGCCTAATTCGGCTGTCGGTTGTTGACCGGAAGTGAGAACACGGTTGCATCCGAGTTGGATGAGTTGCTCCAAAGCCTCCTTTGGGTCGCGACATACATCAAAAGCACGGTGAAATGTGACCGAGAGTCCTTGTGAGGCTTTCATCAACTCTTGCATCACAGGAATGTTGACTCCTCCGTTTGCCATTAGGCATCCGAATACAACGCCATCAACTCCTAACTGCTTTGCCATTTCGATATCTTTTAGCATGGTCTTCACTTCAATGGGCGAATAAAGAAAATCTCCACCACGTGGGCGAATGATAACGTGCAACCGAGTAGTAGTCAGCAGTTCGCGGGCAGTCGATATCTCTCCGTAGGAAGGTGTTGTTCCACCTTCTGGAATACCGGCACATAACTCTACCCGATCTGCTCCCCCTGCTTGGGCAGCCAGGCAACTTTCTACGGAATTGGCGCAGACTTCAAATTGGAGCTTTTTCATAGACAGATGCTTTTTATACTAAAAAAGGGCGAATTGCTTCGCCCTTATATTGAATCTTCTTTTTGAGTTTTTGCTTATTTAGCGAAGCTAACCGCACGTGTTTCGCGAATAACGGTAATCTTCACCTGTCCCGGATAAGTCATCTCATCCTGAATCTTCTTAGCGATTTCACCGGACAAGCTTTCTGTCTGCTTATCGTCAATCTTATCCGCACCTACAATTACGCGAAGTTCGCGTCCTGCTTGAATAGCGTATGTCTTGGTTACACCAGGATAAGACATAGCCAATTGTTCAAGATCATTCAGACGTTTGATGTATGCTTCCACAATTTCGCGGCGAGCACCCGGACGTGCACCTGAGATGGCATCGCAAACCTGTACGATTGGAGCCAACAGACTAGTCATTTCTGTTTCGTCGTGGTGTGAACCAATAGCGTTGCAGATATCTGGTTTTTCTTTGAATCTTTCAGCCAGCTTCATACCCAGCAATGCGTGTGGCAATTCTGGTTCTTCATCGGGCACTTTACCAATATCATGCAGCAGACCTGCACGTTTTGCTTTCTTCGGGTTCAGTCCTAATTCAGAGGCCATCACAGCACAAAGATTGGCTGTTTCACGAGCATGTTGCAATAGGTTCTGACCATAAGAAGAACGATATTTCATCTTACCAATGATACGGATAAGTTCAGGGTGTAAACCGTGAATACCCAAATCAATAGTAGTACGTTTACCTGTTTCAATAATTTCTTCTTCCACCTGCTTGCGTACCTTTGATACGACTTCTTCAATTCGAGCTGGGTGAATACGTCCGTCAGTTACTAACTGGTGTAGAGCCAGACGAGCGACTTCACGGCGAACGGGGTCAAATGCAGAAAGAACAATCGCTTCAGGAGTATCATCTACAACGATTTCTACACCGGTTGCAGCTTCCAAAGCACGGATATTACGTCCTTCACGACCGATGATACGTCCTTTGATTTCATCAGATTCGATATGGAATACAGTAACTGAGTTCTCAATAGCTGTTTCAGTAGCTACTCGTTGGATAGACTGGATCACGATACGTTTAGCTTCTTTGCTAGCAGTCAATTTTGCGTCATCCATGATGTCGTTGATGAACGATTGAGCCTGTGTTTTAGCTTCTTCCTTTAAAGATTCAACCAAACGATCCTTAGCTTCGTCTGCCGATAAACCCGAAATAGTTTCTAGTTTTTCAATTTCTTGGTGTTGCAGTTTATCTAGTTCATCCTTTTTCTTGTCTACGATTACAATTTGCGCTTCGAGGTTTTCCTTCACAGCTTCAGCTTCCAACTTTTTGCGTTGAATTTCGTCTTGTCTCTGGTTGAGTACTAATTCACGTTGTTTTAGCTTATTTTCTGCTTGTTGAATCTTTTGATTACGCAGCGCTACTTCTTTTTCCAAATCAGCCTTCTTGTTGAGGAACTTCTCCTTCACTTCCAGCAATTTGTTTTTCTTAATCACTTCCGCTTCCGTCTCTGCTTCTTTCAGGACGCTTTCGTATTTGGACTTCAGTACGTATCTGAAAAATACGTAGGATAAGATTCCACCTACTACGAAGCAAGCAATTGCTGTTGCTATTATTGCTATCATTTTACATTAATTTAATTATATATAAATAAAAACGCACTGCCAAATATCAGAACAGTACTTTGCTCGGATATCTTGCAGTGCGTGGTGTTTTTTTTATCAGCGAATAGCCAGAGTTACTTCTCTTCGAAATAATCTTCCAGTAATTCAGTTAGTTCTTTTACCTTTTCCGTATAGGGAGCGGTATCGTTACGTTGCATTAATTGCAGTTTCTCTAACGAGAACTGATAGGCTACCATGGCAATAATCTTCTCCGGTTCAAGGGTTTTATAGTATTCCCGGTATGCATTAAGCCTGATATTAACCTGTTTTGCAGCTTCCCTGACCATTTGTTCTTCTTGTCGATTGATGGTTAACGGGTAGTTTGAGTCTGCAATTTGCAGGTTTATCTTTATCTTATCGTTCATACATCTTTTGTTCTTTACTCGTTTAATAAAGCGATGCATTTATCGACTTCACGCACTAATTTTGACAATCGCAGTTTCGTCTCTTTTACGTCGCTGCCGTTAAGGGTGATTGCCGTTGCTGTTTTTAGGTTTGTGTAGTTGACTTCCAATTCATTATATTGAGCTTGTACCATCTCGTTCTTCAGCATTTCATTCTCAAGAAGTTTCTTTAATCCGGCATTTTCACGTTTTAATTCATCGTGTAAATATATTAAATGCCGAAGTTTCGTTTCGAAGGTATTCAATATCTTTTTTTCTTCTTCTGTCATCACTACACCAAAATTGTACACAAAAATACGATTAACTCTGATATTACAAAAACTTTTCGGTAGAAAATGTTATTTTTAGTTGAAAATAGGCGCAGATAGGCAAAAAGTGTAGACAGTGAATTTCAGTTAAAGTGCATCTATTCTCTTTGATAAACTTTCTTTAAAGCTATAAATGCTTATTTTTGCAACCGTTAATTTCTTTATTAAACAGAAAGCTTATGTTGAAAATATTAGTAACTTATGCCGTTCAAGGCGAGTTTGTTGAGTTAAAGTGGCCGGAAGTGGAGCCTTATTATATACGTACTGGGATTGGAAAAGTGAAATCTGCTTTTCATCTGGCCGAAGCTATACGCCAGGTTCAGCCCGATATGGTGTTGAATATCGGTAGTGCAGGAACGGTAAATCATCAAGTGGGAGATATTTTTGTGTGTAGGAAGTTTGTAGACCGGGATATGCAGAAATTAGCTGCTTTGGGGATGGAGTGTGAAATCGATTCTACGCTACTACTTGAAGAAAAAGGGTTTTGTAAGCTATGGACAGAAGCAGGGGTTTGCAACACTGGAGACGGGTTTCTCACTGAACTTACTCATGTAGAAGGGGATGTGGTGGACATGGAAGCCTATGCTCAAGCTTTTGTGTGCCGTTCTAAGCAGATTCCGTTTATTTCTGTGAAGTATGTAACTGATATTATTGGGCAGAACTCAGTGAAGCACTGGGAAGATAAACTTGCTGATGCTCGTTTGGCACTTTCGAACTACTTCAATGTTTTAAAGGAGAGTATATGATAAGTTACCCCTATGGCAACGATTAATAAGAGTGCTTTTAGCCAGAAGTAGGGGAGCAGGTAGACGATGCAATAAAGCATGCTTCCCCACATTAATAGTAGCGATATGATTTTAGCTCGAAGCGGAATGGCTTTGTTTTCTCGATAATTGCGAATGTAAGAGCCGAACACTGGGTGACGAAGTAGCCAATCGTACAGACGGGGAGAACCCTTTAAATAGAGTGTAGCTGCGAGTAGCAGAAAGGGAGTAGTGGGGAGTAAAGGCAGAAAAATGCCGAGAATACCAAGCCCCAAGGATAGGCTTCCTAAAGCTATATAAAGAGTTTTCATTTGGCAAAGATAGTGTAAAATCAGGAAAAAAAGGTTGGATTTACCGCATGAAAGCTCTTTTTATATTACCTTTGCATTGGCATTGAGGTGACATTAAATGCTGCAACTTATATTAAATACATATAGCAATGTTTACAGTTATCAAACGTATGGAGATCTCAGCTTCTCATAAGCTAGTCCTCCCGTATCGCAGTAAATGTACCAGTCTACACGGTCACAACTGGATTATTACAGTGTATTGTCGTTCTTCAAGACTTAATTCTGAAGGAATGGTAATAGACTTTACCCGCATCAAGGAGCTTGTCATGGAAAAGCTCGATCACCAAAATCTGAATGAGGTGCTACCTTTTATTCCCACAGCAGAGAATATCGCTCGATGGGTTTGCAAGCAGTTTCCGCAATGTTTTAAGGTCGAAGTGCAAGAGTCTGAAGGAAATATCGTGATTTACGAAAAAGAGGCTTCCGCTGATAGTAAAACCGCTGTGGTAGATGAGAAAGATTAACGAAATTTTTTATAGTTTGCAGGGGGAAGGGTATTACACAGGAACACCTGCAGTGTTTATTCGTTTTTCGGGGTGCAACTTGACTTGTAGCTTTTGCGACACGCAACATGAAGAAGGCGTGATGATGTCTGATGAGGACATTCTTGCTGAAGTAGAAAAATATCCTACTTCAACGGTTATTCTCACGGGTGGCGAACCGGCTCTTTGGATTGACGACGAGTTGATTGAAAAGCTCCATGAAGCAGGAAAATATGTCTGCGTAGAAACCAATGGTACCCGACCATTACCGGAGTCGATAGACTGGGTGACTTGTTCACCGAAAAGAGGTGTTAAACTAGGACTTAATTCGATGGATGAAGTGAAAGTGGTCTATGAAGGGCAGGAGATCGAAGTGTACGAACTGCTTCCGGCAGAGCATTTCTTTCTGCAACCGTGTTCCGGTGAAAATATTGCTGAAACGGTGGACTGCGTGATGCGACATCCGAAGTGGAGACTCAGTTTGCAGGTACACAAACTAATCAATATCAGATAAAGTTAGTCATTTAATTTCAGCTGTTTTGCCTAATTTTTAAATTGTATGTATACAAATAAAGTAAAGAAAATAGCAGCCGTTCACGATCTTTCCGGGATGGGACGTGTATCGCTCACGGTGGTTATTCCTATCTTGTCCTCAATGGGATTTCAGGTTTGTCCGCTTCCCACGGCGGTGTTGTCCAATCATACTCAATACCCCTCTTTTTCTTTTCTGGATCTTACCGATGAAATGCCGAAGATTATTGCTGAATGGAAAAAGCTGAATGTACAGTTTGATGCCATCTATACGGGCTATCTAGGCTCTCCTCGGCAAATCCAAATCGTTTCCGATTTCATTAAAGATTTCCGACGAGCAGATAGCTTGGTTGTGGCCGATCCTGTGCTTGGCGATAATGGGCGACTCTATACGAATTTTGATAGGAGAATGGTAGAGGAAATGCGTCATCTGATCACTAAGGCGGATGTGATAACCCCCAATCTGACGGAGCTGTTCTTTTTGCTGGATAAACCTTATAAGGTGAATAATACGGATGAAGAACTGAAGCAGTATCTTCGTCAATTGTCTGACAAAGGTCCCGAAGTGGTGATCATCACGAGCGTCCCTGTGCATGATGAATCGAACAAAACGTCTGTATATGCGTATAACCGACAAGGTGACCGCTATTGGAAAGTGACCTGTCCTTACTTGCCTGCTCATTATCCAGGCACAGGTGATACGTTTACCAGTGTGATTACCGGTTCATTACTTCAAGGTGACAGTCTGCCCATAGCATTAGATCGTGCTACACAATTTATTCTTCAAGGAATTCGTGCCACTTTCGGTTACGAATATGAGAATAAGGAGGGAATTCTGCTCGAGAAAGTACTGCATAATCTTGATATGCCGATACAAATGGCTAGCTATGAGTTGATTTAATTCAGGCAAAATTCTTTATTCCAGATATTTCAATTACTTTTACGGGCAATATAAAGTAATTTGAAAACCATCTGATCTAATGACACATGCACTGAAAACTACTGAACGCCTTGGAGTTGTAGACGCTCTACGAGGATTTGCTTTGCTAGCAATTGTTTTGTTGCACAACCTGGAACATTATAATCTGTTTTTACCACTAGAGTGTACCCTTCCGTTATGGGTGCAGACCATCGATAAGTATGTATGGGAGATCCTCTTCTTCTTGTTTGCCGGGAAGGCCTACGCGATGTTCTCTTTACTGTTTGGCTTCAGCTTTTATATTCAGTTCCATAACGCAGAAAAGCGTGGCATTGACTTTCGTGGTCGCTTTGCTTGGCGACTGTGCTTGCTCTTCTTGTTCTCGCAGTTGCATGCCTTGTTCTACAACGGAGACATTCTCTTACTTTACGCAGTGGTAGGGTTTACTTTGATTCCTGTGTGTAAACTCAGTGATAAAGCCGTTTTCTGGATTGCATTCATTCTGCTGATACAGCCTTACGAATGGGGACGTGCACTCTATGCCCTAATCAATCCAGAATATTCACCGATAACCAATCGATTTGTTCCCTATTATGAAATTGCTCAGGAAGTGACAGCTAATGGAAGCTTTTGGGAGGTTCTCCGATCCAATATTACCGATGGACAGTTGTTTAGCAATATCTGGCAAGTAGAAAACGGTCGCTTGTTTCAGACCACGGCTTTATTTATGTTTGGTATGCTTCTAGGGCGTAGGAACTATTTTATTAAAAGTGAAACGTCCGTCCGTTTCTGGACTAAAATGCTGATCGGTGCTATCCTTGCTTTTGTTCCGCTCTATGCGTTGAAAGTGTTAGTTCCTGGGTGGATAACGAATCCTTCTATGGTAGTTCCGTGTGGCATAGCAATTCCTTCTTATGCCAACTTTGCATTGATGGTTATTCTTGTTTCTTCTTTTATACTGTTGTGGTTTAAAAAGGGTGCAGGTGGTCAGTGGCAAAGCTTCCTGATTCCTTATGGCCGTATGAGCTTAACAAACTACATTTCTCAGTCCATCATGGGTGTGGTGATCTATTATGGATTTGGTTTATCTATGTATAAGTTTGCTGGTGCAACGGGAAGTTTATTGATAGGATTGCTCATTTTTACGCTTCAACTCCTCTTTAGTCGTTGGTGGCTTGTACGTCATAAGCATGGACCTTTGGAATTCTTATGGCGTAAAGGGACTTGGATGTAGTACACTGTTCTGATTGATGATGCTTTTCTCATTTCATTTTTATGTATTGAGAAAAATGACTCATCATGGTGAGAAAAAAATATCACTGCATTGAGAAAAAGTTCTCGTTATGCTGAGAAAAAGTTCTCATGCTAATGAGATTATTTATTGAATGAGAAGAATTTAAAAACGTTCTCTGGAGGAATAAAAAACTTTATTTGCTTGGGCGATAAAAAAAGAATAGCTGTAAGTAATCTTACAGCTATTCTTTTTGCACGGGAGGAGAGGCTCGAACTCCCGACACCCGGTTTTGGAGACCGGTGCTCTACCAACTGAGCTACTCCCGTGTTTGCGGCTGCAAAGGTAGTATAAACTTCGGAACCTGCAAATCTTAGGGTCAATAATTTTCCAACTATTTTAGTTTTTCCCATTCGTCGGGTTTAAAACCCACTAGAACAAAGCTGTCGGTCACCACTAAAGGACGTTTCACCAATTTACCATTGGTTGCCAACAATTCGATTTGTTCTTCCTCAGTCATGTTTGGAAGCTTCTGACTGAGTTTCAGCTCTTTATATACTAAACCGCTGGTGTTGAAGAATTTCTTTATCGGTAGTCCACTTCGTGGAATCCATGCTTTCAGTTCTTCTACTGTGGGGCGATCTTCTACAATCAGTCGGTTGGTATACTCAATGTTATTTTCAGTCAACCATTTTTTGGCCTTCTGGCAAGTGCTGCATGCCGGGTATTGCAAAAATAAAGGTGCCATACTTAAAAGTTTTTAGTTTATTGATTTAATTTAAAAATAACTTTGGAACTTAATCAAGCATCTGTAGATCTTGATACATAATTCGATAGGCAGCTGCCTTCTTTTCTAAAGCTAGCGGGTAGGCTCTTGAAGAAGATGGCATTCGGTAAAGTCTCATTGCTCGTTCCTCAAAAATAAATTCGGTATAATCTCCTACTTTCGGTTCCTCCACTTCCAATTGTTCACGAAGCGTATCGGTCGCTTTCTGTCCGGTGGTGACAATAGCTTTGCATTCGGGTAGTTGATGTAGGAGAGCGGCAATGTCTGTAGGCTCCACCACTTCAAGAAATTTATCCGAAGCATTATCTTGTAAACGCCGAATAGAACTGGCTGTATCGAATAATGCCATCCCTATTTCATTGAGAAAATCTACAATTCGCTCCCGACAAAAGGCTTTCCGAGTATCATTTAGAAAATGATCTTTGTCTTTGAAATACAAAAGTCCGGCAATGCGCCACATATCATTATTCAGGTTGGGATAATAAAAATCCATTGACCATCTTTTCTTTTGTGGCGGGAAACTTCCCAACATCAACAGCTTCGCATTTGGCGGGAGAAAAGGTGGCAAGGGATGCTTCTCAATCTCAATTTCCATAGCATATATTTATTTTATTACAAAAATAGCAGTTTTGTTCTTTTCCAGCCTCATAGAGGTGAAAAAACAATCTAAAAAAAGGAGGGCGGAATGTGAATATTTGTATCAATTTAACTATTTTTGCACCTTCATTTAAATATATTAATCATGAAAAAGCTCATTGTTGCTCTTTTCCTGTGTATGTTGCTTCCTGCTATATCGGAGTTGCACGCACAAAATATTCAGTTACATTATGACTTTGGCCGCTCTTTGTATGATAAAGATTTGAAAGGCCGTCCGCTGTTAACCTCTACAGTTGAAAAATTCCATCCAGACAACTGGGGAAGTACCTATTTCTTTATTGATATGGACTATACATCGCAAGGAGTTGCGTCTGCGTATTGGGAAATTGCACGTGAGTTGAAGTTTTGGAAAGGTCCTTTTTCTGCCCATGTTGAATATAATGGTGGACTTGCCAAAGGGTTTTCGTATAATAATGCGTATTTGACAGGTGCTACTTATACCTATAATAATGCTTCTTTTTCAAAAGGCTTCAGCATTATGTTTCTCTATAAATACATACAGAAACATCAGTCTCCAAATAATTTCCAGATCACGGGAACTTGGCATCTGAATTTCTGTAATCAGTTGCTTACTTTCTCAGGTTTTGCTGACTGGTGGCGTGAAGAAACCAATTATGGAAAGACCATCTTCCTTTCTGAACCTCAATTTTGGGTTAATTTGAATCGCATTAAGGGTGTGAGTAAAGATTTTAATTTAAGTGTGGGATCAGAAGTTGAGTTGAGCAATAATTTTGGTAATAGAGATGGGTTTTATGTAATCCCAACTTTAGCTTTGAAATGGACCTTGAATTGAATAAACAAATTCGAATGAAAACAGATTTAATTTATAGTGTAGAAGATCGTCCTCCTTTTAAAGATGCCTTTTTCGCTGCTTTGCAACATTTGCTAGCTATCTTTGTGGCTATCATTACGCCACCTCTTATCATTGCCAGTGCATTAAAGCTAGACATTGAAAAAACAAGCTTCTTGGTTTCTATGTCCCTTTTTGTCTCAGGCATTTCAACCTTTATTCAATGTCGACGCATTGGCCCTGTGGGTGCCGGATTGCTTTGTATTCAGGGTACAAGCTTTTCTTTTATTGGCCCAATCATTGCAACAGGTTTGGTTGGTGGACTTCCCTTGATCTTTGGTTCTTGTATGGCGGCTGCTCCGATAGAGATGATCGTAAGCCGTACGTTTAAGTATCTTCGCAATATCATCACTCCATTGGTATCGGGTATTGTGGTTTTGCTCATCGGATTAAGCTTGATCAAAGTCGGTATTGTCTCTTGTGGAGGTGGTTTTGGTGCGATGGACAACGGAACGTTTGGTTCGTGGGAAAACTTATCCATAGCGGCATTAGTGCTACTAAGTGTTTTGTTTTTCAATCGTTCTAAAAATAAATACTTGCGCATGAGCTCTATCGTCTTGGGACTGTGTTTGGGTTATGGATTGGCTTTTGCCTTAGGGAAAGTGAATATGAGTTCTCTTAATTCAGATATGCTAATGGGATTTAATATTCCGCTACCTTTTAAATATGGACTCGATTTTAATATCTCTTCGTTCATAGCTATTGGTTTGGTCTATCTCATTACGGCTATAGAAGCAACTGGCGACGTGACTGCCAATTCCATGATTTCAGGGCTTCCTATTGAGGGGGATACTTATCTGAAACGTGTATCGGGTGGTGTAATGGCCGACGGACTGAACTCATTTTTGGCGGGTGTGTTTAATTCATTCCCCAATTCGATTTTCGCTCAAAACAATGGTATCATCCAACTCACTGGAGTAGCAAGCCGTTACGTAGGTTATTATATTGCTGTAATGCTAATTTTATTAGGCTTATTCCCTATTGTGGGAGCTATCTTTTCATTAATGCCCGATGCGGTGCTAGGAGGAGCAACCTTGTTGATGTTTGGTACGGTTGCCGCAGCCGGCATTCGCATTATTTCTTCGCAGGAGATAGGACGTAAAGAGACGTTGGTATTGGCGGTAAGCCTTTCTTTAGGGTTAGGTGTAGAGTTGATGCCGGACGTATTAAAACAAGCTCCGGAGGCGATTCGTAGTATATTCTCTTCGGGAATCACCACCGGAGGGTTAACAGCAATAATTGCTAATATTGTAATCCGGGTGAAGGATTAAGTAACCGATCTGCCGGTTACTTATTATCCAATTTTAAATTACTCATCTGATCTGTTATACGGAAGGGGAAGTCAGGATATTCATACAGACTGAACCGTTGCTCGGTTTCTCCTTTCGTATAGCACCAGATAGAAGCATAATCTTCCGGGTCTTCTCCCATCTTGCCGAGTTGGCGTAGATAAGCAGCCAGCGATTTGTTTTCTACAATATAGATCTGACCCATTTGATCAATAATTGGACTGTGCTTACGAGTGCCGTCATGATCGAAGCGAAGAATTCGTTTCCCTTCTTTAGTGAGTCCTACTAGCTGAAAAGTCATACTTTTACCAATTGCCGGCAGATTTAAAACGCTACGATCTGTAGCTAAAAATGGTAAATGATGCTTTTTCATGAATCGCTTGATCTGCGTTCCAACATCGTTTGTCTCAACAGCTGAACCCACTTTAGTTTCGAGCAGTTTATAGAGCTCATCAGCTTGTGTAGCATTCATCTGGCCATAAATTTTCTCTTCTTGCTGTTCTTGCATCGATCTACTATTAGGAGCAAATACAGCATAGTTTTCGTTGAATCCTTTCACAGAGAAAGTGTAGTAACACAATACACCTAATGAGTTTAGCATTTGGCGGAGTCGAGTGGTATGGCCTCTTCTTGAAGTGGCAACTGTATATACCAGCTGATTGGTTATTAACCATCCGGCCGAAAGAATCTTTTGTATTCCTTCTTTTGCTTCGGGAGTTACCTCAAGCGGTGTTTGGAAATGGGTTTGAATGATAAACTGTTTTACACCGATCGCTGAGGCTTTTTCCTTAAATTCGCGAAGGATATCAATCAATTCATCATTAATACGCATAGGCAGATAAGCTAAGAGTCGAGAACCTAGTCTCACTCGTTGAAGT
Source organism: Bacteroidota bacterium (assembly GCA_023426145.1). Classification (GTDB taxonomy): domain Bacteria; phylum Bacteroidota; class Bacteroidia; order Bacteroidales; family Bacteroidaceae; genus Bacteroides. The sequence continues at coordinate 18,941 of JAFABG010000004.1, forward strand.
TCTGCATATTTTTCTCCTTCAGGGCGCTCGGTATTTGCTTTTTGTTTGCGTACAGCCATTCGATATACGGCTTCTAAAATATTTCGAAGCGTTTTGTTTTGGCTCATCAATGCATCGCCCCCGGTGATTAGAATATCTCTTAACTGCGTGTCTTTTTCAAAATAAGTCATTAGTCGTCTTAATTTGCTGTCCCACGCTTCTTTAGGGTGTAAGGTGTCGAACTCAAAATTCAATCGTTCACTCTGAAAGTCGTACATGCGTTGACAAGAAGCACAAAGTCCTCCGCAAGCGCGTCCCATAGTGTCCGGGATGAGGATGGCCACTTCAGGGTATCTTCGGTGAATGTTATGTCCATCTGGTAAAAGCCAGCCGGCAGCATTGGGCTTACCTTCTTCTACAATATCCTCTTTTTCCCACGCGCGTATATTCCCATACGTTTCCACAAGGCGAGGAGAGTATAAAATGTAACTTCGGATGGTTTCATCATCGTATCCGTGTCCTGTTGTGTTTAGCAAGGATAAATAATAAGGAGTAGCAAAGAAAGGCATTCCTTTTTTGCGGGCACGATGTAATAGATACATAGTCTCTGACGAGAGTGAGTTTCCTAAGAAACGATTGAGCTCAGAGGGGCTTTTTATTGCCATGGCAAGATGAAATCTGAAATCGCCCCACCAATCACTTACATGCTGATATTTATCCTCGTAGCTCATTCCTTCTGTAAAGTGAAAGCGCACCGAAGGTTTCGATTTTCGATTCTCTATTTTTTGAATCAGTAAGTGAAGCATTCGTTCTTTATTGTCATTCCGAGTTTCCTTTACTTCTTCGTCCAATCCAGTTGCCCATCGCTCGTGGCGACTTTTAATGCGTTGCTGAGTAGGTAAGGGAATAACTTCGCCTTGTAAGCGTTTAAACAAGTGGAATAATTCGAGAAAAAGGTCAGTGGGAATTTCAGTATACTCCAACTGTTCAGTCAGGAACAGGTAAAGTTGTTCGATAGTCTGTATAGACATATCTTGTCCTGTAGACAGTTCGTGAATGTTTTGTCCATCATACTGGAGTAGAAGTCGAATTTGCTCTTTTGCTTCCTCTGCAGTATCATTTTCTACTTGAATAGAATCCAGATAGGAATGCAGCTTTTCTTTAAAGACCTCCATTGTGGGGCTTTCCGCTGCAATATCCATTAAATCCGGTATTTCTTGCGAGTAGGTTTGTTTTAACTGTGAAAAAGTAAAAGTGAGCATTTTCTTTTGTTTCATAAGCATTCTCTATTGTTTTATTGATTAGTAATAATTGTTAGCTTATCTCTTGCTATTCAGTCCTAAAAAAGAATATAAAAAGCAAAAAAAGCACATAAAGATACAAAAAAAAGCGGAAGTTTGCCACTCCCGCTTTTTTTATCCTCTTATACTTTACGATTATTTCTTCCTTTGTAACATTTAAACGACCTTATTTTTTCGTTTCTGTTTCATTGTTCTTTTGTTTTGGCTCTTTCTTAGCGAGGAGTACTATATTGTATACATAATCAGTCATCCATTCCTCAGAATAACCTAAACGTTCTTTATATTGACGAACAAGTGTAGCTGTTTTATGTACATCATCAGCCTTCCATACTGTTTTGGTACAAACGTTGTGAACCGTTTTTTGGGTCATTCCATATAGTGCTTTTTTGAAGAAGGAAGGCATACGCAATTTCCATTGCATTAAATTTCCCATCAACATCATCAGGTCATTAGAAAAGCCTTGATACATGAAAAGGTAAGATTGGATGTCGTTTTGAGTGCGGCAATTGCGTTTTACTGATGCATCAATCTCTTTGAAAAAGCTTTCGGGCAATCCGTAATCTTGCATGAGCATCTTGCGCGATGCTGATTTCTCAGCCAATCCCAGTTTTCCACCCTGAGTGGGGACTTTAAACAAACGTTTGAAGTTGGCCACATCCGGTAAAAAACGAATATTAGTGATACCTAAGTTGGTAGCCATTACCGACTGAAGATAGACACGTGTCAATGAAATGAAATCTTCTACGTTGCCGACGTTCGTTTCATCGGATTTCTTTTTAAATAGACCCAATAAGCTCATTGTTATATTTACTATTTTATGATTTACAACTATTCTTTTACGCATTCGGAAATAGATCTCTCGATCAGTTTATGCGTTTTTCGCGCGCAAAGTTACGAAAAACTGTTGGGTTACACCAATATTCCTGCTTCTTTTCAGTAGCATTGGGACGTACTTTTACTCGTTTTTCATCCTAAAATAGAATTTGTGATTTTCAAACACATATTCTATTATTCCATATCGTATAAATTTGGCAAGCAGATGTTCGGCAGCTCGTTTTGAGGTACCTGTTTGTCGACAATACCGGTTGAGTGATACAAGTGTTCCACTTTCTAATTGATTGAGTAGGAGCTGTTCTCGGTCTGTGTACTGCATTAATTCTCCTTTCGGATTATGACTTTGTTGCCATACGCGCAGATGAATGGGGGTGGCCAATATGTTTTCATCATGGATGCGGATATAGGCAAGGCGCTTGCCATTTTCATCTTTTGCATAAACAGGTTTTTGCTTACTTTCTTCGATGGTGGCAATGAGTATTTGTTTGCCTTCAATGAGATATGTCTGTAAATTATATTCTATATCCGGAGTGCAGTAGAGTTGAGCAGCTGCTTCGATCATAAATCTTTCCTCATCGGATCTTACACCGGCTATCTTTCCATTGTCTTTTACGCCGATTAATAGTCGCCCTCCGTCCGTGTTGGCAAACGCCGAAAGCGTTTTCGCAATTTTACGAACATCGGAAATTTCAAATTTGAAGTCCTGCTGTTGATGTTCGCCTTCTGCAATCAATGCTCGTATGTAATCCCTATCTGTAAGCGTTTTCATGGCTACAAAGTTACGTAAAAATGATGAAAAGCCCTGTTTTAGGGGAATTTTCGCGAATTATTTCAAAAAAATGGTTGTTTTTATGCATTTATTTCGGGAAACAGTGTATTTTTGCCATACATTATTAACGAAAAAACAAAAGGATTATGAAAGAATTGGTAGAAAAAGTAGCAGCGCTTTACGCTGACTTCGCAAAAGATGCAAACGCTCAGATTGAAAACGGTAACAAAGCTGCTGGAACTCGTGCTCGTAAGGCTTCTTTGGATATCGAAAAAGCAATGAAAGAATTTCGTAAAGCATCTTTGGAAGCTTCTAAAAACTAAGAACGGAAGTCTACTAAGATATCAGAGAACAAAAGAGGATATATCGACATCGGTATATCCTCTTTTTTGTTACTCAATTCTCCATCCCCATTCTTGAAGCGATGCTTATTTTTTGAAGCCTTTGTTCTGTTCAAAATTAAAATAGTATATTTGCGTACATTAATTAGATGGGTAATCATGAACGAAAACGTCCTTGCTAAACTCAAAATACTGGCTGAATCGGCTAAGTATGATGTGTCTTGTTCGTCCAGTGGTACGGTCCGCTCCAATAAAACGGGGATGCTAGGCAATACCGTAGGGGGAATGGGAATTTGTCACAGTTTTGCTGAAGACGGACGTTGTATTTCATTGCTCAAAGTCATGCTTACTAATTATTGTATCTACGATTGTGCTTATTGTATTAATCGAAGAAGTAATGATTTGCCTCGTGCTACATTGTCTGTTTCTGAGTTGGTAGAGCTCACTATGGAATTCTATAGGCGTAACTATATTGAAGGTTTGTTCCTTAGCTCAGGGGTGGTTCGTAGTCCGGACTATACGATGGAAAGATTGGTTCGTGTGGCTAAAGACTTGCGCGAAGTGCATCATTTTAACGGCTACATTCATTTGAAAAGCATACCTGGTGCTAGCCGGGAATTGGTCAACGAAGCAGGTCGTTATGCTGATCGACTTAGTGTGAATGTGGAAATACCTAAAGAAGAAAATTTAAAGCTACTAGCACCCGAAAAAGATCATAAAAGTGTTTTTGCTCCGATGAAGTATATACAACAAGGTGTGCTTGAAAGTAAGGAAGAACGGCAAAAGTTTCGTCATGCTCCGCGCTTTGCACCTGCAGGACAAAGTACTCAAATGATTGTTGGGGCAACATCAGAAACCGATAAAGATATTCTATATCTATCTTCGGCGCTTTATTCACGACCAACCATGAGGCGTGTCTACTATTCAGGATATATTTCCGTTAACACATACGATACACGTTTGCCAGCACTGAAACAACCTCCTTTGGTGCGTGAAAATCGTCTTTATCAGGCTGATTGGTTATTACGTTTCTATCAGTTTAAAGTAGACGAGATTGTGGATGATGCTTATCCGGATCTTGATTTAGAAATAGACCCAAAGCTTTCTTGGGCTTTGCGTCATCCCGAGCAATTCCCTGTGGATATTAATCAGGCTGATTATGAGATGCTGCTTCGTGTGCCAGGGATTGGTGTGAAGTCTGCCAAGTTGATTGTAGCTTCTCGGCGATTCTCTCGTCTAGGTTTTTATGAACTTAAGAAGATTGGAGTAGTGATGAAAAAGGCACAGTATTTCATTACGTGCAGAGAACTGCCTTTGCAAATGCAGACGGTACATGAATTGACTCCACAGCGCGTGAGAGGATTATTAATTCCAAGGTCGAAGAATAAGACAGATGAGCGTCAGCTAAAGTTAGATTTCGGAGATTAATTGTGAGTTTGAAATGATGAATGTTTACGTTTACGATAAAACCTTTGATGGGTTGCTTACTGCTGTTTTCGATGCGTATTTTCGAAAAACCTTTCCCGATTTTCTGTTGTCGGAAGGAGATACTTTGCCTTTATTCTATGATGAACTGCACACGGTAGTGACAGAAGAGGATAAAGCTCTTCGTGTATGGCATGGATTGCAGAAAAAGGTTTCTTCTTCAGCACTTGGCTGTCTCACGCAAAGTTGGCTGTCGGAATTGCCCGAAGTGGGAATGCTAATTTTTCGTTATATCTGCAAAGCTATTGATGCACCTCGGTCCATTGAAACGAACTTTGCAGATCCTGATGTGCTTGAGTTGACTCGAATTTGGAGAAAAGTGAATGGAGAAGCTCACCGCCTCTTACAGTTTGTACGTTTTCAGAAAGCATCCGACGGTACTTTTTTTTCCGCTTTCGAGCCTTTATATAATGTGTTGCCGCTTACCGTTCATCATTTCAAAGATCGTTTCTCGGATCAGAAATGGATTATTTATGACATGAAACGTCGGTATGGTTTTTACTACGATTTAGAGGAGGTAACTACCATTGCTTTTGATGATGAGAGTCGAGAATCTCATCTCATCACAGGAATGCTGGATGAGAGCTTGATGGATGAAGATGAGAAGCTCTTTCAACAACTTTGGAAAACCTACTTCAAAGCCATTTGTATTAAAGAACGCACCAACCCAAGAAAACACAAACAGGATATGCCTGTTCGTTACTGGAAATATCTGACCGAAAAACAAAACTCTTGATTCTTTTCTATTCAAACCTATGCCTTTGCTGAGGTTTTTCTGTTGCAGATTAATCAATCACCCAATTCTTGTGGTAGGCTACTGTCTTTTTGGGATCATAGTACATGCTTTCTTGCGTAGGTATTTTAAACACATACCTTTTTCTACTTTTATTTTTCAAATGAGTTGATCGGATCCAAGGATTAGCCTCTCTAAGCTGGGCATACGTGATGCCTTGTTGCTTGGCAAAGTTGCTTAAATTAGTAATGGGACTATTGACTATTTTCTCTTGGTAGTTAAGAGGTGGATATAAGTTCTCCTTTTTTAGTAGAAATCCATAGCGCTGTGGATTGCTGAATACTTCTTTTGCAGCCAGTAAGCGAAACATATATCTGGATGTTTCTTCAACCAGCCAAAGATCCATGGCGTGAGTGGCAAGCTGCTGTCCCAGTTGCGAAGATATTCGTCCTTGTCCGGCATTATAGGCAGCAGAAACTGATATCCAGTCGCCAAACTTTTGGTATGCTTGTTTGAAATACTTGCAGGCGGCTACTGTCGCCTTTTCAATATGATAGCGTTCGTCAACATTATCATTGACTTCGAGTCCAAACTCGCGCCCGGTTGCAGGCATAAACTGCCATAGTCCAGCAGCCCCTGCTGGTGAACGGGCAATCGTATTGAGGTTACTTTCAATAACCATTAGATATTTAAAATCATCCGGAACGCCATTTTCTTTGAGGATAGGTTCTACGATTGGGAAATAACGGTTGGCTCGTTTGATGAGTAACATGGTAGTAGAATGCATATAAGTGAAGGCCATAATTTCCCGATCCATTCGTTCGCGTCGATCGTAACGGCGGAGATCAATACTTTCGCCGTCAAAAGTGACTTGCTCAGGGACACTAGGCGAACTCACGCAATAGGGAACTTCAGATTTTGCAGAATGATCTTCATCTACATGATTGCTACTGATTAAAAAGGGGATAGTGAAACCAATGGATAATACAGCTAAGAGAGTAAATAAATAGGCAAGGGAACTTTGTTTCTTCATCGTTTGTTTTTAAATGATTAATGAGGAAAGGAATAGGATTGCTTAGTCTAAAGGTTGACATCCACGGCAATAGTATATACTCCCTCCAAGATAGTTTTCTTTACAAATAGTTTCTCCACATCGCGGACATGCTGTTCCCGCTGTGTCTTTGGATAAACAAGGTACATAATTACCTTTCTTGCCAAAGAGGTCGGTCTCTGTATTTCGTCCGCCTTGTTGGTAAATGTCGTTCATTGTTTCTTTGATTTGATCAAATAAGCTTTCTTTTTCTTTATCAGACAGCGCCGCTATTTTTTTTCTAGGGTGGATATGGGTATGATAAAGGATATCCTGCAAGACACCATTGCCTAGTCCGGGAATGGTTTGTTCGGTGGCAAGAAAAGCTTTTGCCGATTTCTTTTGTGCTTTTTCATCGTTGATTAGCCCTAGAAAATAGCTTTTGTTGAAAGCTACCGACATCACTTGGGGCTTATTTACAGCCGTACGGTAGTATTCAGCCATTGCACCTTGCACATCATTTTTATCGTAGCACATGATGCCTCCATACATGCGGATGGAAGCGACTAGACAACTTTCATCCTCAAAGGCCACTAAGAGTTGATGCTTATTGGGAAGTTGGCTTGCAGGAGGAAGATAACGTAGATTTACACCGTCGGTGAGTATGAGTACTTTGTTCTCAATCGTTATTTCTATCATGCCGCCTTGGGGCTGTGCTTGATTAATCATTTTGCCTGACAACCATTCCATATATTCTTCTGATTGTCCAGAAAACCAGGCAAATTTATGTGGCGAAAATTGAGTATATACTTCTGTTATTTTTTTGCCCTTTACAGTTTCGTTCAGTTGTTCACACAAGTAGCGTGCTTCGGGTGCTTCTATCATAAGATCGTTTATTTAGAATTTGCTAGATGTTATCTTGCAAATATAACCATTATTGGGCAGAAGCGTAGTATCTATATAGAATAAAAATAAGTTAACTCGTATGTTCAACAAGCTTCATTGAGCGTTTAAAAGTATCTTTTGGGAGAAGAACAGAGCTCGAAGGATGCTTTCTACCTTTTTACATATGTTTAACAACATTGTTGTATCTCCTGAATTGTGTCTAATGTATTGAATATTAGTTTAATATGAAAATGTCACTAAAAGGTGTGTGCGCACACACCTTTGTTTAATTCAATAATTCATTTTATTTTTGTCATCAGAAAACAAGTAACTCGTTGGCATAATGGACAAAGAATTCACAAATATTCGTATTGTAGATATCGCTAAAATGGCGGGAGTATCTGTAGGTACGGTAGACAGAGTGATTCATAAGCGTGGACGAGTGTCTGAAGAAAACAAGAAGAAAGTAGAGTCTATCCTAGAAATGGTTAATTATCAGCCTAATCTTATGGCACGATCACTCGCATCTAGGAAGCAATATCATCTTGTGGCAATCATTCCTTCGTTTTTTTCTGGTGAATATTGGGAGGCTATTTCGGAAGGAATAGATAAAGCTGCTTCAGAGTTGGAGGCCTATAATATATCGGTAACTAAACTTTTTTTCAATCAATACAACAATAGTACGTTTGAGGACATCACTCGTAATTTGTTAGCTGAAAAAGTGGATGGAGTGTTGATTGCAACATTGTTTACTGATTCAGTAATTCGCCTTTCTCATCGGCTCGATGAATGTAAGATTCCTTACGTTTATGTTGACTCTAATATAAAAGAGCAGCATCAGTTGGCCTATTTTGGTACCGAATCTTTTGATGCCGGAGTACTTGCTGCTAGGTTATTGATGGATAAAATTCCAACTACTGGTGATATCTTGATGGCAAGAATCATCCATGATGGGAAGAATGATTCTAATCAAGGAACGAATCGTAGCGAGGGTTTTTGCCAGTATTTAAATGAGATTGGATTTAGTGGAAAATTGCATGAAATAGAGTTGAAGATTGATGATGACGCATACAATTTTTTTAAACTTGATGAACTCTTTGAGACTCATCCTCTTGTTAAGGGTGGAGTTATTTTTAATTCTACTTGTTACATTTTAGGCAATTATTTAAAAGTGAGAGAAAAGAGATCGGTAGCACTTGTTGGCTATGATCTTATAGAAAGAAACACCCAACTACTCTCTGAGGGAATAATTACAGCATTAGTTGCACAACGACCTGAGAGACAGGGATATGAAGGTGTGCGGTCATTGTGTAATCTGCTACTTTTTAAGCAATCTCCCGAAAAGGTTAATTTGATGCCTATTGATATTCTTCTGAAAGAAAATCTGGTATACTATCTAAATAATAAGTTATAAACCATATAAAGAAAAAAAACATGAACGAATTATTTTCTGTAAAAGACAAAGTTGTTGTAATTACCGGCGGAGCCGGAATCTTAGGTAAAGGTATTGCTGCTTATTTGGCTAAAGAAGGTGCAAAAGTTGTAATTCTGGATAGAAGTGCTGAAGCCGGCCAAGCTTTGGTTGATGGAATCAAGGCTGAAGGTAATGAAGCGATGTTTTTATATACCGATGTAATGGATAAGGAAGTGTTGGAAGGTAATAAAGTAGACATTATGAAAGCTTATGGTCGTATTGACGTATTGCTGAATGCTGCCGGAGGTAATATGGCAGGAGCTACGATTGCTCCTGATAAAACATTCTTTGATCTGCAAATCGATGCTTTCAAAAAGGTTGTTGACTTGAATTTATTTGGTACTGTGCTACCTACTATGGTATTTGCTGAAATAATGGTGGAACAAAAGAAAGGTGCGATTGTAAACTTCTGCTCAGAGTCAGCTCTTCGTCCGTTGACTCGTGTAGTGGGTTACGGTGCTGCAAAAGCTGCTATCGCTAACTTTACTAAATATATGGCAGGCGAATTGGCTTTGAAATTCGGTAATGGATTGCGTGTGAATGCTATTGCTCCAGGATTCTTCTTGACTGATCAAAATCGTGCTTTATTGACAAACCCTGATGGTTCGCTAACTGATCGCTCTAAAACGATTTTGGCGCATACCCCATTCAACCGTTTCGGTGAACCCGAAGATCTATATGGAACGATTCATTATCTGATCAGTGATGCTTCGAACTTTGTAACTGGTACGGTTGCTGTGATCGATGGCGGCTTCGACGCTTTCTCTATCTAATCTTATTCAACAATCATTATTCAAAAATTAGTATTATGTATTTATGTGAACAAACTTGGCGCTGGTATGGCCCTAATGATCCTGTAAGTTTATGGGATATCAAACAGGCAGGTGCTACCGGTATAGTGAATGCGCTTCATCATATCCCCAATGGAGAGGTGTGGACAGTAGAAGAAATCATGAAGCGGAAGCAAATGATTGAAGAAGTAGGACTTACTTGGTCGGTTGTTGAGAGTGTACCCGTACACGAACATATCAAGACTCAGACAGGTGATTTCATGAGATATATTGAAAATTATAAGGAAAGCATCCGTAATCTTGCTCAATGTGGCGTGATGGTGGTTACTTACAATTTTATGCCTGTGCTAGACTGGACCCGTACGGATCTTGCTTATACCATGCCTGATGGTTCAAAAGCTTTGCGATTTGAAAAAGCAGCTTTTGTTGCATTCGATCTTTTCATCTTGAAGCGCCCGAATGCTGAAAAAGACTACTCTTCGGAAGAAATAGCTAAAGCTAAATCTCGTTTTGAGCAGATGAGCGAAGATGATAAGAAGTTGTTAGTTCGTAATATGATTGCAGGACTTCCAGGTTCTGAAGAGAGTTTTACTGTCGAACAATTCCAAGAAGCACTTGATCGTTATAATGATATTGATGCGGAGAAACTTCGTTCAAATTTGATTTTCTTCTTGAAGGAAATAGCTCCTGTAGCTGATGAAGTTGGTGCGAAGCTGGTGATCCATCCTGATGATCCTCCTTATACGATTCTAGGTTTGCCACGTATTTTGAGTACTGAAGAAGACTTTAAGAAACTGATTGAAGCAGTTCCTAACGAATCTAATGGTCTTTGTTTATGCACTGGTTCGTTTGGTGTGCGTGCTGATAATGATTTAGCAGGTATGATGGAACGTTTTGGTGATCGCGTAAACTTTGTACACTTGCGTAGCACACAGCGTGATGAAGAAGGTAACTTCTTCGAAGCAAATCATTTGGAAGGAAACGTTGATATGTATAACGTAATGAAAAGCTTGATTCTTCTTCAACAACGTCGTAAATGTTCAATAGCTATGCGTCCAGATCATGGACACCAGATGATTGACGATTTGAAAAAGAAAACGAATCCTGGATATTCTTGTTTAGGTCGTCTTCGTGGACTGGCAGAATTGCGTGGATTGGAAGTAGGAATCGCTAAGTCTATTCTTTAATCGATATTTCATATTTCTGTTATTAATAATGAAAGACGCTACGGCTATGATTGAATACAATTATAGTGGTAGTGTCTTTTAAAATAAATACCCCGTATGTGTATCGACTACTTTTTCTTTTTTGGGTTCGGGAATGAGTTGCAAAGCTATTTGTGCACAAGCTTCAGCATCAGCAAGTGCATGATGATGATTCGTTAAATCATATCCACAACGAGCAGCGACAGTGTGCAACTGGTGATTGGGTAGTTCTTTTCCAAAGACTTTCCGAGAAGTACGACATGTGCAGTAGAATTTGTAGTCAGGATAAGTCAACTGATAGGCTTCATGAACAGCTTTAAGGCAACCTTCATCGAACGGGCTGTTGTGAGCCACTAAAGGAAGATCCTCAAGTAGAGGCTTTATTTCAGCCCATACCTTAGGAAAATCTTCAGCTTTTTCTGTATCCGTAGAGGTAAGCCCATGAACCGCTGTTGTCCATTGGGTATAGTAGTTTGGAAAAGGGCGAATCAGGCGATAAAGTTTGTTTATGATCTTTCCATTCTTTACGATGACTATTCCTACGCTACACACACTGGCGCGATTCCCATTAGCTGTCTCAAAGTCTATTGCTACAAAATTCTTCATTTATTCTTCAGTTGTTTTCAATATATCTTTCAGTAAATTAGGAATATCCTGTTCATTACATTTAATTTGCGATAAAGCTTGTTTCCCTTTAGGGGTTAAAGAGAAATACATTTGTCTTTTATCAACAACTCCCAACACTCGCTCTACTAATCCTTTGCTTTCTACCGATCTAATTACTTTAGAAGTGTTTGAGGTAGTAAGTCCTAGTGATTCGGCTAGTTCACCAGAAGAAAGTCTTTCTGTTTTCGACAGCGTACAAAGTAGCATCCCTTCATTTAAACATAAGTTATGTGCTTTCTCAAATTCCAGTTCAAAAGCAGCTACTGCACGATAAATATCTCTTATTTTACATAATGTTTCCATATTGTCTTTTTCTTTGTTTGATTGCTTATTCCCGACAGACTATAACTAATCTGTCGGGACTGGCAAATCCAATTGCCATGCAAAAGTAGATATAATTAGTAATGAAACAAATTTCCTCAGGAAACTGTTTCGTCCATTAGCTATTCTTAACTCCTATTTTATCAAGAATCATTTCAAGAGGGCAGAATCCGGTGAATGATGATTGCACAAGGTTGAGTCCAACAAATAGAGGTAGGAAAAGCCACCCATTAGATACAAAATAACTAAGCGTTATACCAATAAGTACTAATGTGCCAGCTACAAGGCGAATGATATATTCTTTTTTCATAATTAAAGAAATTTAGAGTATTGTTCTACATCAAGAATAAAAGCATGAACCGGGTATGGATTCCGAGTTTCATCATTACATTTATCTATGCTTTGGATAACATTGCGAGCAATGTCTTCCGGTGCAAAGCTGAACAGCAAGATCGAGTTCGTTTTAGCTTTTGGTGAATCTGAACCGAACCAGTTGAGTGCCACGTGCTCTTTGCTCTTTTTGAATCCGGTCATAGACATCACGCTGAAACGGTTTACACCAGCTTCATGGAGTAGTTTGGATACTCGCTCCTGATACTCGGTGATACTTAAAACGATGATTAGTTTCATAATTATTTTACTTTATTCTTTAACATCTTAAAATATAATAAAGGCACTACTACTAGAGTAAGCATGGTAGAAGTTAGGGTTCCTCCCATTAAAGAGATGGCTAGTCCTTGGAAAATAGGATCAAACAACATAACTATGGCTCCAAGTACTACACCTCCGGCTGTAAGAATGATAGGAGTAGTACGTACAGCTCCGGCTTCGATAACAGCTTGCTTCAATGGAATGCCGTCTTTCAAACGTATATCAATGAAGTCAATTAATAACACCGAATTTCGTACCATTATACCTGCTAGCGCAATAAAACCGATCATAGAAGGAGCACTAAAATAAGCCCCCATAACCCAGTGACCTAGAACAATTCCAATGAGAGACAGAGGAATGGCAGCTAGCTGCACAAGGGGAGTGATAAAGTTTTGGAACCAACCTACAATGAGCATATAAATGATGATCAAAACAAATAGGAATGCTAAACCAAGGTCACGAAATACCTCGTAAGTGATTTTCCATTCACCATCCCACTTGATTGAAAAATTGTCTTCCTTCTCTGGTTGTGCACTATATTCTTCGTTGAGCGTATATCCTTCGGGCAACTTAATTTTAGCTAGTTGTTTAGAAGCATCCATCATAGCATAAACAGGACTTTCAAGTTCACCTGCTACTTCAGCTAGCACATAAACAACTCGTTTCTGATTTTTCCGATAGATACTTTTGGCTTTCTCTCCTTCTTTAACATTTACTAAGTTGCCTATCTGTGTAGTCGTTCCACGAGGACTGACTACATTGAGACTCATCACTTCGTTGATGTTCGATTTTTGTTCTTCTGGAAGCTGGAGCATTATGCCCACTTGATTGACAGTTGATGGCTGGTGGAGGACACCTACAGGTAGCCCTGATAAAGCACCACGCATATTTTGCACAATCTGTCCACTAGGGATACCTTGCTTCATGGCTTTGTCTTTATCTACCTCAAACTTATATTCGGTTTGATTACTTTCAACCGTCCAATCAACATCTACTACATTATCTGTTTTGGACAGAATTGCTTTAACCTTTTCACCAATTTCAATCTGCTTGTTGTAATCAGGACCATAAATCTCAGCTACCACTGTTGACATAACCGGAGGACCGGGAGGAACTTCTACGACTTTCACATTCGCTCCATATCTTTTCCCGATTTTTTGCAAACTGGCGCGCATAGCTCTAGCTATGTCATGACTTTGTTCGCTACGTTCTCCTTTATCAATCAGATTCACTTGTATATCGGCAACATTATCACCTCGGCGTAAGTCATAGTGACGAACCAACCCATTAAAACTGATAGGAGCAGATGTGCCGACATAAATCTGATAGTTTGTCACCATGTTTTGCTGGCTGATGTAGGCACCTAACTCTTGAGTGACGGCTGATGTACGCTCTAATGTTGTACCTTCGGGCATGTCGACTACTACCTGGAACTCATTTTTATTATCAAATGGAAGCATCTTTACAGGCACTGATTTTGTATAGAATAAAACCAACGAACCTAATAAAATTACTGTCAATCCTATCATGAAACTCCAGCGTTTTTTCCGACTTTCAAGGAAAGGAGTTGTGATGGCTGAGTATACTTTATATATACGGGTCTTATGCACGTCAGAACTGTCTTCATCCACCTTTGCTTCTTCATTCTCATCACTATCGTTTTTCCCTTTGTGTCGTAAAAACAAATACCCAAAATAAGGAGTAAGAGTTAGTGCTAGCAGTAAAGAGAAGATCATAGCTATAGATGATCCAATGGGCATCGGACTCATATAAGGTCCCATCATTCCAGATACGAAAGCCATTGGTAATACCGCAGCTATAACTGTTAATGTGGCCAATATGGTTGGATTTCCCACTTCATTGATAGCATAGAGTGCAGCTTGCATCGGCGGAAGTTTCTTCATTTTGAAGTGTCGGTACATGTTTTCTGCAATGATAATCGAGTCGTCGGTTACAATACCAGTTACAAAGACTAATGCAAACAGTGTGATGCGGTTTAGCGTGTAACCAAGAAAGTAGTAGGCGAAGAGAGTCAGTGCAAAGGTGATAGGTACGGAAAGGAAAACGACTAAACCGCCGCGCCATCCCATGGCCGCCATAACAAAGAGGGTTACGATGAGAATGGCAATCGTGAGGTGCCAAAGTAATTCTGAAACCTTGTGTGAAGCTGTAAGGCCATAATTTCTAGTTACCTCTACATTAAGATCATTGGTGATCAGATCTTTTTTTAAATGATCTACTCTATTAATTAGAATGTCGGCAAGTTTCATGGCATCTGCCCCCTTCTTCTTGGCAATAGAAACAGTAACAGCAGCATATTCGTCAGGATTCTTTCCGAATTCTTTTGGACTGGCAGCCCCATATCCAAAGGATACGTAAGTGTCAGGTAACTTTGGACCGTCATCTACAGTAGCAACTTGATATAGGTATACAGGTTGTCCATTATTTGTTCCTACAATCGTGTTTTTGACTTCTTCTACATTGGCGAAGAAATTACCCGTTTGTACAGAATATACAGCATCACCCGTAATGATGTTACCACTTTCCATCTGTGCGTTATTCGCTGATAGAGACTGAGAGATGATTCCGAAATCAATCTTACTTTCAGCCATCTTGTCTTTGTCGAGCCATACATTCACTTGGCGATTTTGTCCTCCTATAATTTTGACTTGAGCCACATCTGGCGTTTTCTTGAGTTCGTTAGCCAATACTTCTGCCACTTGTCTAATTTGGTAACTTCCCATCTTGTCACTCCATAAAGTGAACGAAAGAACAGGTACGTCATCTATGGAGCGCGATTTCACTAAAGGCATCGTTACTCCTTGAGGCATCTGATCCATATTTTTCATTAGTTCGTTGTATAACTTAACTAACGAACGTTCTACATCTTCTCCAACATAGAATTGAACGGTTAGCATAGCCATGCCATTCATGGATGTAGAATACACATCTTCTACTCCTTTAATATTAGAGACGATCTTTTCGATAGGTTGCACAACTGTACTTTCCATTTCACTGGGGCTTGCTCCAGGATATCCAATCATAATATCCGCCATCGGCACCTCTATTTGAGGCTCTTCTTCGCGCGGAATATAGTAGATACTGAATACGCCGAGCAGCATAAAAGCAATCATCAGCAGAATACTCAGCTTTGATTTGATAAATGCTTTTGCTATTTTTCCTGATATTCCTTGTTCCATAATCGTGCAATTAGTTTAGTAGGGTTATTTTCATTCCATTGTGCAACTTACTGTCGGTTTGGCGAATGACTCTATCTTCTGCATTCAGGCCTGAAAGCACTTCAACTTGTGTGCCTACTTCTTTACCTAGTCTTACCCATCGCAGCATAGCATCATTATCGGGTGTGGCAACATAGACGCCCGTCAGTTGATCACGTTTTACGATCGAAGAAGTGTTCACCCAAATGCTTTTCACTCCTTTACCATTTGTTTTGCCCGGAATGAAAATACTTGCATACATGCCTGAACGAAGATTTTCTTTTTCTTTTGGGTCTATGGCAATCTTTATTCCATACTGCCCGCCGTTTAGAGCCGAAGATGAACTCAGTTCACTCACTTTTCCGTTCATTTGTTTGCCAAGCGATTTGATTTCAACTTTAACAGAATCTCCTACTTTTATTTCCGAAACGTAGTTTTCTGGCACTGATGCTTTGATGTCAAGTTCTCCTAATTGATCAATGCTTAGCAAAGGCATACCCGGGTTTGCTGTACTTCCTTCATCAATCATTCGTTGGGTGACTGTGCCTGAAAATGGTGCTCGAATATTAGTGTAAGTTAGCATTGCGTTGACCTCATTCAATGTTTGTCGAGCCATTTGGAGCTTTGCTTTAATTGACGTTTGGTTAAGTTCCATATTTTCCAGCTCTTTATCAGATACACTATTTTGAGAATGGAGTGTTTTATAGCGTTCATAATCTCTTCGTGCATTTTTGAAAGCTGCTTCTGCTTCAGTAACCATAGCTTCTGCTTGTGCTTTCTTTGCTTTTAGGTCGTCACTATTGATCACCATTAACAATTGGCCTTTTTTTACAGGATCACCCTGTTTTACATATATTTTGTCTACAAATCCCATCATGCGTGTACTAATCATAGCGGTTTGTTTGGCAGAAGCCATTCCACTAATGAATATGCCATTATCTTGTACAACAGTTGGTAAATAGGTTTCCACGCGAACAGCGCTGACTGTCGTATTTTTGCTTTCTCCCGATGAACAAGCAGAGAAAGTAGCGGCTATGGTAATGCCTAGTAACAGAGTTTTAATGTTTGTTGTCATAGCGATTTTATCTTATTTGATTGAAGTGAGTAACTCTTGATAATATATTGTGATGTTGTATGACATCACAGTTTGTGCAAGCAGTAATTTCTGCTGAGAAAGTTGGGCTTGCGCAGATAGTAGATCGGTGGTGCTGATTAAGCCTGCTTGGTAGCGGTTATTAATTATACGTAGTGCTTCAGCAGCTTGGTCAACGCTAGTCTGTTGTTTACGAATCTCAAAATTCAAGTCTTGAAGATCACGAGCGGTTTTGTTCATTTCTAAACGGCTTTTATCCATATACTGGTCGAGTTCTAGTTTCATCCTAGTACGTTGGAAATTAGCCGAACGGAATTTACTTCGATTTTGATTACCCGAGAAAATGGTCCAACTTAGACTGATTCCTGCTATATAAGAATCTTCTTTGAAACGGAAGATTTTGGCATCATTAAATTGATAGCTCCCAAAAGCATTTATCTTTGGAAGGAAATTCATTATTGAAGATTTAACCATGGCATTAGATGCCTCCCACGCTTTTCTTAAAGCAAGTACGTCTGCCCGTAAGGGAGAAAATACAGGATAAAGATCAGTGGACTGTTCTTTCTGAGTTAGAGAATCTGTTAGAAAGGGTTTGCCATTTTGGTTTTGCTCAATGCTCATTAATAACTTTAATCCGTCAGAAGCATTGGATATATTACTTTTGGCTTTATTTAATGCACTCTCAACAGTGTTGACTTGAACCTGGGCATTTAGAACGTCCGACTTTTGAACCAATCCTTGTTGATAGAAATTCTGTACAGACTGATAGATTTGCTTTACGTCTGATAAGGTGGACTCTAATACATTGCGCGCTTGATAGGCAAACTGAAGTTGGGTATAAGCTTTTTGTATTTCAAAAACAATATAGTCTTTAGTGTACTGAGCCTTATACTTATAAACCTCCTCTTGAAGTTTGGCACCCTTACGAGCAAATATTTGGTCGAGGTTGAATATTGGCATTCGGATGTCGACACTTGCACCATAATTTTGACTGGCTCCCGGATTGTTTAATCTAGCCGGATCAAAATCCTGAGCAGTAACACTGCTTTGTTGGAGTAAAAATCCAAAAGCGTTCAGCGGATTGTTAGTTGTAACGGCTTGATAGCCTACTGATAATTGAGGCAAAAATATGGCATCTGTCTGATGAAAATTAGCATTGGCAATTTTGCGTTCAAGATCTGCCATCCGTATGTTCTTGTTGTTCTGAATAGCCATTTCTACTGCTTCAGTCATAGGCAAATAGATACTTGTTTGCGCTTTGAGGGAGAAAGAGGCAGTCAGAACACCAACAATCGTAATCAGCTTTTTATGTTTAAGATTCATTTTAGTAGACTTTGTTTTTATGTTTATTTTCAAAGATTTCACTCGTTTTTATTTATTTTCAAGAAAATATTCCTCTGGAAAATAATAGGGTAAAAACAAGTCTATTTCTTGAGTAATACTTCCTCGATAGCCCGTTTAAATTCTGCCTTAGGCATTGCTCCAGTAGCCATTTGGGGTGCTCCGCTCATCGGAACAAACAAGAGAGAAGGAATGGAACGGATACCAAAAGCAGCAGATAAATCTTGTTCTTCTTCAGTATCTATCTTATAAATGTAGATTTCATCACTATATTCTTCAGCTAGTTCTTCCAAAATAGGAGCAATCATTTTACAAGGTCCACACCAGTTTGCATAAAAGTCTACAATAGCAGGCTTATCACCTAGATATTTCCATTCAGTAGGATTGGTTTCAAAATTCGCTACTCTTTTTAGAAATTCGTCTTTAGTTAAATGAATTGTTTTCATATGCTTATGAGTTTAATATTAATGGTTTAATTATTTGTTTTTCCCGGGTTTATAGGACTCTATAACATCCTTGTAAACTTGTTTTTGATTGTTGTTGGTTGAACAGCCTGATGCTCCGCAGCAGGAGATATTAAAGATTGCTTGTATCAGGAATAAACCCGTAAACAAGAAAAAGAAATAATCTCTTGAAAGGATTGCATATGCTCCAAAGCCAACTGCTGTAAATAGGCGGAGAACACGAGGGAGATCCCAATTTTTTAATTTACTATTCATTTTTTTGAGTCTTTTTGAAATATGTTTAATAATAATCCGCCTATCATGCCTCCCCAAATTGAGCTATAAATAGGTGAGGAAGTAATTGGGCAAGTTCCACTTGAACAACCCACAAATTTCCAATATAGATAACCTCCTAATACACCAAGCACTATGCCCAATAAGGTAAGCCCATGTTTTTTTAATAGAATCTCTTTCATTTCATTATTCAGTTTATTCAATTATTATTTGGATAGAACTATTTTCCATTAGAAAACAAATGAAAAGCGCAAATTGTTTTTGAAAAAACAAAATTCCACAGGAAAATATTTTAGATATAACTTTGATTAATATGTAATATGTTGTATATCAATGAATAATTATTTTCATTTTTATTGTTATATTCATAGGGTATTTCTGTTCTGAATGATCTTATAAATAGAAACGGTATGATTTATGAACCAATAAAACTTAAGTAAGATGAAAAAGTCAGTAATACTTTTAGTCGGGTGGCTATTCACTATGCTATGGTTAGGAAATTGTGTAATGTGCGCTCAGGATGCGGGTGATTATTTAACCATCGTGGGAATGGTGAAAGATAGTCATAATAAGAAGTCATTAGAGAATGTAAATGTATCAGTTCAGGGTACTAATGTGGGAACGGTGACCAATGCTGAAGGTAAATTCACATTGCGGGTGAATAAGAAAGAAGTAAACCGGGGTTTGAATATCACGCATGTGGGTTATATGAATAATCATGTATCGGTGGAAAAGGATACACTGGCTAAATTGACTATATGGATGGTTCCGTATACTAACCGTTTGAATGAAGTGGTGGTATACGCTAATAATCCGCGCATAATAATAGAAAAAGCGTTAGAGAAGATTCCAGAGAATTATAGTGTAAACAGAAATAGACTTACCGGGTTCTATCGGGAAACAGTGCAAAAGGGACGTCGATACATTAGTGTTGCTGAGGCAGTTCTTGATGTTTCAAAAACCGCTTATACGGATAGGACAACATATTCGGATAAGTTGCAAGTGCTTAAAGGTCGTAGGTTACTCAGTCAGAAAGCGAGCGATACTCTTGCTGTGAAGGTGATGGGAGGACCAAATATCTCTATATTAATAGATGTAGTAAAAAATAAGGAGGCCCTACTTGAACTTGAAGAACTGAATAATTATGAGTTTGCAATGGATGAATCAGTCTTAATTGATAACCAGATGCAATATGTGATCAATTTCCGTCCTAGGCTTCTTTTACCTTATGCATTGTTTTATGGGAAAATATATATTTCTCGAGATCATCTAGCATTTACTCGTATAGAAATGAATTTGGATATTGAAAATAAATCGAAAGCGATCGCAGCTATTCTTCACCAAAAACCGATTGGGTTAAGATTTAAACCTCAAGAACTTTCTTTCTTGGTCACATATAAAACTGTTGGTGGAAAGGTTTATCTGAACTATATCCGCAATGATATTCGTTTCAAATGTGATTGGAAGCGGAAACTCTTTTCAACAAGTTATGTGGTCACTTCTGAAATGGTGGTGACAGACCGTAACGAAAATCCATCAGACAATATTCCTAGGAATAAGACTTTTACTTCTAATCAGATATTCTATGACAAGGTCGGAAATTACTGGAATCAAGATTTTTGGGGGAATTATAATATTATAGCTCCCACAGAGTCTTTGGAACATGCTGTAGATAAATTGAAGAAGCAATCGAACTAAATATTGAATTGTTTCCTTATATTTGGGAGTAATTATAAACTGACAAATGTATGTTGAATGAACTGCTTATACCGGCAAAAATAAGAGCAGGTGATATCAAAGCGTTTGAAGAGCTATTTTACTATTATTATTCTCCACTTTGTTGGTATGCAGCAAGTATTACTGGGCGTATGGAGGTGGCTGAAGAAATAGTTGAAGAGTTGTTTTACGTACTTTGGAGAGATCGGGAACAATTGCATATTTTTCAATCATTGAGAAGTTATCTGTATAGAGCGACTCGCAATCAATCTCTTCAGTTCTGTGAACATGAAGAGATTAAGGATAGGCATAGGGAGGCTGTACTTTCTGGCGTCAATGCTCAAGTGAGCGAAACGACTGATGCACAACAGCAAATGGAGTACGAAGAATTGCAGCATCTGATAAATCAAACGCTAGATCAATTGCCTGAACGAAGAAAGCAGATTTTTAAAATGCATCGCAGTCAAGGATTGAAATATGCAGAAATTGCTGAGTTACTCTCGCTCTCCGTTAAGACGGTAGAAGCGGAAATGACTAAAGCATTACGGACTTTGAAAAAGGGGATAGAAAATTATATTCAAATGAGATGATGGAAACTGATAGAAATAAAATTAAAACCGAGAAAGCTTGGAAACGACTATATAGCCGATTAGATAATGATCAACTAATTCCTAAGGTTCAACCGAAGCAAGAATCTTTGCTCTGGCTGAAGTACGGTGCTGTTGCAGCATTGGTTGTGTTTGTCTTTGGATCAGTTTGGCTCTTTCGTGGAAAAACTGATGGCAGGCAATTACCTCATTTGATAACCCAAGAGAATCAAGAAACGCCAACTTTGGTTAAAACGTTGGAGGATGGTTCTGTGGTCTTTCTAACCAAAGAAACTTCGATTCACTATCCTGAACACTTTATAGCCTCTAAACGGGAGGTTCGTTTAGAAGGAGACGCTTTTTTTGATGTCGCAAAGAATGCTAATCAACCCTTTTTGATTGATACCAAGCAAGTGAAAATTGAAGTGCTGGGGACTTCATTTAGTGTGAGGAGTCTAGAGAATTCCCCTTTCCGTTTATCTGTGCATCGGGGAATTGTGCGTGTGACGTTGAAGCAGGGTAATCAAGTTTGTGAGGTACGAGCGGGTGAAACTGTAGAGCTAAATGAACAAAAAATCAGGTTTACTACTCAAAAAACTACAGAAAGTTTGAACCGTTATTTGAGTCATGTTTGTTTTAAAGATGAGGCCTTAAGTGATGTGGTGAGAGTGATGAATATGAGTTCGGATAGTTTGAAACTAGGGATAGCGTCTCCAGCGCTTGCGAATCGGAAGCTTACCGTTGAGTTTTCTGATGAACCTATGCAGTCTGTGGCTACTCTCATTGCTTATGCGCTAAATTTGAAATCTATACGACAAGGAAATCTATTGTTACTGACAGATTGATACCATAAGAAGAATGAAATCGTTCTATCGCTATATCATTTTTTTGTTTCTCCTCTTTATCATGCAAGATGTGATAGGGGCAGATGGGGGAGATGTGCTAGATCGCAAGGTCGATCTGCCTAAAATGAAAGGAACGGTTTATTCTTTATTGAGTAATATCTCTCAGCAAACAGGCTATCTGTTTATTTATGATAGTAAAGTTGTTCAGAATGATTTGGTGGTGAAATTAAGGAAAGGTGAACGAACTGTTCGTCAAGCGATCTGCGAAATTGTAGGTGAAGATGAAATTGATCTTAAAGTGATTGGTAATCATATCTTAATAACATCTATCGCTGTTGATCATAAACCAGAAGGACCTTTGTTCGGGCCACCTCTAACAATAACACTGACAGGGACCTTGTTAGATAAAGAGACGGGAATGCCTGTTAGTTCTGCTTCAGTGTCTGTTCGTGGCAGATCATTGGGTGTTATTACTAACCAAGAAGGAGAATTCAGGCTGACTCTACCCGATTCGATTCAAACAGATTCAATTGTTTTTTCTCATATTGGATATGTATCGCAAAGTCTAGAAGCATCTTACCTATCTGGTCGACATAATATGATAAGTCTGGAACCCAAGATTATTTCTTTGCAGGAGGTTTTGATACAATGGATGGACCCTTCTAAGGTTTTAAGAGAAGTGGAACGTAAAAGAGATCAGAATTATTCTCATTCACCTGTTTATCTGACCACTTTTTATCGGGAGGGTGTTCTGCTCAAAGACAAACTTCAGAATCTTTCTGAAGCAGTCTTTAAGGTTTATAAATCGGCTGCACATGCGTTCATTCCCGATCAAGTGAAATTATTAAAAAAGAGTCGTATTAGTAATGTTGAAGTCAAAGATAGTCTGCTTGTAAAAGTTAAATCAGGGATTGATGCTTGTTTTTTATTGGATATCATGAAAGACATGCCTTCATTCTTGCTGCCTGATGAAGTTGATAATGGATACCTTTATACTTTTCAGGGAATTACATTTATTGATGATCGTCGCGTCAATGAGATTCACTTTGAGCCCCGGAAGGAAATGGGTAGTAGTAGCTCGCTTTATCGCGGTGAGTTATATATTGATGCAGAAACCAGCGCTGTGTTAGAAGCTCGTTTTGAAGTCGATCCTATACGATTAAAGAGAAATGGTGATATGTTTGTTGAACGTCATTCGAAGGGCATTCGCATGATTCCAGAGAAAGTGACTTATGTTATCTCATATAAACGTTGGCAAGGTACATATTACATTCATCATATTAGGGGAGATCTTTTCTTTAAAGTGAGACGCAAACATTTTTTTTCAACTAGCTCGCAGATGAATATTTGGTTTGAGATGATAACCTGTAGGGTAGATACTGAACAAGTTGTTCCCTTTCCTCGATCAGAACGATTACAAACTCGGTCTATCTTTTCGGATATGAATTTTAAATATGATGAAGATTTCTGGAAAGATTTAAATGTGATTCCATTGGAAGAAGGACTAAGTAAGTTAATTGAAAAAATCTCTTTAAAGATTGAACAGATTGGTTCTTGATTTATTTGGCAGTGCGATTAGATTATTCTAATTTTGCATTTGATTTAAAATAATGTATATGATGGAGTTACCTAAAGATCCGATGATGCTATTTAGTGTTATCAATATGAAGTTACGCGATTGTTATTCTTCGCTCGATGAGCTTTGTGAAGAGATGAGTGTAAGCAAGGAAGATATAGTGAATCAGTTGAAAACTGTTGGTTTTGAATATAGTGCGGAGCATAATAAATTCTGGTGATTGAATCTTGAATTTGATCTTAGAGCTAACAAAGCACCTTTATGACCTTAATGAGGCATAAAGGTGCTTTGTTTATTAATAAATGTAAAATCTCATCTTGCATATTTAACTTCGACTCTTTTTCGTGTTCTAATAAACAAAGCTCAGATATGATCAATGATAAATGAAGATAAAATCCGAAAAGTTTGTTCCTCTGATGGTGAACGAGGATTCAGACTATTAGTTGATAGCTTTCATGAACCGATATACAATTATATTCGGCGAATGGTGATCTCGCATGAAGATGCGGAAGATATATTGCAAGAGGTATTTATTCGTGTTTTTCGTCACCTTGATCAATTCCGCCATGAGAGTTCGCCCAGTACATGGATTTATAAGATCGCTACCAATGAATGTCTTCGTTCTCTGAACGGGCGCAAGGAAGAAGTGATAGCTGTAGAAGAAATTCAAGAAGAATTGATGAGTAAACTAAAGGCTTCAGATTATATTGATTATGAAGATGAATTGGCAGTGAAATTTCAAGAAGCTATTTTGACTTTACCCGAAAAGCAGCGAATCGTTTTTAATTTACGCTATTATGATGAATTAGAATATGAAGACATCGCTCGCATATTGGATAGTAAAGTTGAGACTCTAAAAGTGAACTATCACTATGCAAAAGATAAAATTAAAGATTACATATTAAATCGATAAAAATTATGGATAAGGATTTTGATTTTGACAACATTGGTAAGCGTACACCTTATCGTACTCCCGATAATTTTTTCGAGGATTCGCATCGGCAAATATTAGAAAGTACGGTGGGGGTGTCAATTAAAAAACGCCGACAAAGGAGAATCATTTGGGGCGTGATTGCTGTGGCTGCTGTATTAGCAGGATTACTATTTACCCCTTCGCTCCAATATATGAAAACTGAACGCTCGGATGCTACAATATGGGTGGCCGATCAGAAACATATAGCTTCTGATCCTATGGATAAATGGATAAATGAATTGTCGGATGAAGAGTTGGAAGAGCTCGTCAACTTTTCTGAAAGCGATATATTTTTAAACTGAATAAGTCAATTAAAACAAGAGAAAGATGAAGACTAAATTTATTTACGTAGTGTTGGCAGTTCTCTTTTTGGGAAGCCTGCTGCCTGCTTCCGCTCAAGATGCGGGGGCTAAACCAAAGAAACAGCGTTTTACACAAGAGCAGATGGTGCAATTTCAAACGAATCAAATGGTGAAAGCTTTGCTTTTAGATGATGCAACAGCTGCTAAATTTACTCCTATGTATGAAAAATACCTAAATGAAATTCGTGAATGTCGTATGATGAATCACAAGTTTCGATTGGGACAAAATGGTGCAAGAGAAGCGGGTGTAAAAGCGGCAAAAGATGCTCCAAAACCGGTGATGACAGATGCTGAAATCGCAAAGATGCTGAAAGATCAATTTGCGCAAAGTCGTAAGATGCTTGATGTTCGTGAGAAATATTACAATGAATTCAGCAAGATTCTATCTCAAAAACAGATTTTGAAAATCTATAAGCAAGAGAGAGGCTATATGAATAAATTCAGAAAAGAATTTGATCGTAGAAAGAAGATGCGTAAAGGACATGGCCAGCAGTTTAAGCAAGGCAATCACTGGATGGGGAAGAATGTTTCTCAAGCTCCTCAGAAATAGAAAAATAGGTTTAGTTTGATTAATTATACGTGTATTATTGTAGAGAGAGATGAGTCTTGAAGTATGGCCCGGCAAAGAGATTTTTGTCGGGTTATTTTTGTATATATATTAGGCGTTTTGTGTGAAATTACTTTTTTCTATCCTTATTTTATGCCTAATTGTTTTTATTTGATTGCTTGTTCTGTCAGAATGCTTATCTTTGTGAAATAAATACAAAATAAAGATGCTATGGATGCACTTGATCACTTTTTCGCTCAGATTAGCACATGGTTATGGGGATGGCCGATGATAATAATGTTACTGGGTACTCATTTATTTCTGACGATTCGTTTACGCTTTCCACAGCGTAAGATCTTTACAGCTATTCGTCTTTCTGTTAAGAAAGATGTGGGGGCAGTTGGAGATGTGAGTCAATTTGGCGCGTTAGCTACTTCGTTGGCTGCTACGATTGGAACAGGAAATATTATTGGAGTTGCTACTGCTGTCTCTTTAGGAGGACCTGGAGCTGTTTTCTGGTGTTGGCTGACCGGAGTGCTTGGTATTGCTACAAAATATGCTGAAGGTTTGTTGGCTATTAAATACCGTGTGCAAACCCAAAATGGAGAAATGTTAGGAGGTCCGATGTATGCTTTAGAAAGAGGACTAAAAATGAGGTGGATGGCTATTTTATTTTGTGTCTTTACTGCTATAGCGGCTTTTGGAATTGGTAATACTGTACAGGCAAACTCTATTTCTTTATTGTTGAATGAAGCTTGTGGACTTTCTCCACATGTCACAGGAGGTATTATTAGTTTGCTAGTTGCTTTGGTTATTCTATTCGGAGTGAAAGGTATAGCCAAAGTTTGTACGGCGCTTGTTCCCTTCATGGCGCTATTCTATGTCTTGGGATGTCTGTACATTCTATATTTAAATGCCGCTTATTTGAGAGAAGCAATTAGCTTAATTATAGATTCTGCATTTACTCCTCAAGCTGCTGGAGGAGGATTTGTTGGGACAACTGTTATGATGGCTGCTCGTTATGGTATAGCTCGTGGATTATTCTCAAATGAATCAGGTTTAGGTTCAGCACCTATTGTGGCTGCTGCAGCTCAAACCCGCAATCCAGTTCGACAAGCTTTAGTCTCTTCAACTGGGACGTTTTGGGATACTGTGGTTATATGTGCACTCACGGGACTAGTGTTGGTGAGTAGTATTATTGCTTTCCCTGATATAGATCACACGCAAGGTGGCACATTAACTAAGGCTGCTTTTGGTAAAATACCTTTTGTTGGAACCTTTATTTTAACGGTTGGCATTGTAACTTTTGCATTTTCTACTATTTTGGGTTGGAGTTATTATGCTGAAAAAGCCGTGGAATATTTAGGAGGGAAGCGATGGATTAAATTTTACCGAGTGCTTTGGATTATAGCTATCTACCTAGGATCAGTAATGAATCTTTCGCTAGTTTGGAATTTAGCAGATGGAATGAATGCTTTGATGGCTATTCCGAACTTAATATCCTTATTATTGCTTTCGGGTGTAGCAGTGAAAGAAACTAAAAAGTATTTGTGGGAAGGAAACTTAGATAAACATGGGAAGTGAAGCGTTTATTCAACGCTTCTCAACCATGCAATTTCTTCAGTCCATATACTTTCATCTGGTGTTTCCAGAATCAGTGGCATATTGTCGAATCTTTTATCTTTCATTAATTTTTCGAAGAATTCACTCCCGATTAAGCCTTTGCCTATACTGTCGTGGCGGTCAACTCTACTTCTAAGTTCTTTCTTAGAATCATTCAAGTGCATTGCTCGTAGAAACTTAAACCCCACTTCTTTCTCAAATTTATCGAAAGTGTTATCGTAGTCATTTACTAAATCATACCCCGACGTGTATGTGTGGCAAGTATCTAGGCAAACGCCTACACGGCTTTGGTCTTCTACTCGATCAATGATATACTTTAGTTGCCAGAATTCAAACCCTAGATTGCTGCCCTGTCCGGCTGTATTCTCAATCACTGCTGTCACCCCTTTGGTCTTTTCAAGAGTGAGATTGATACTTTCAGCAATCCGTGAAAGGCAATCTTCTGTGCTTATTTTGTTCAAATGACTACCTGGGTGGAAATTGAGAAGCTTTAGACCTAGCTGTTCACAACGTTGCATCTCATCTAGAAATGCAGCTCTACTCTTTTCCAAAGCTTCTTCTTCAGGATGGCCTAAATTGATTAGATAGCTATCATGTGGTAGTATAAAATCAGATTTGAAGTTATTCTTTTCGCAATTCTCTTTGAATTGTTTTATACTTTCTTTTGTTAATGGTTTGCTTACCCATTGACGTTGGTTTTTTGTGAATAAAGCAAAAGCATTTGCTCCAATCTCGTGTGCATTGATAGGGGCGAATTCTACACCGCCTGATGCGCTTACATGTGCTCCAATATATTTCATATTCTTATCGCATTTCTCTCTTTGAATTGTTTATATAACAAGGTCAAGCGCCTTAATGTTTAACTACAATAGGCCGCTTGATCGATATTCTTTTATAGTTTATGGACTATTTAAAAAACTGTAGCCTATATTGAGAAGGAGTCAATGAGGTCATCTCTTTGAAAGTACGGTTGAAGTGGCTTAAAGATTCAAAGCCACATTCGAAACAGACTTGAGAAATAGTTGTCTTTTTCAGCATTAACAGTTTGCAAGCGTATCCAATACGCATGTCAGTAACATATTCAATATACGTTTTCCCTGTGTTCTCTTTGAAATACCTACAGAATGCACTTGGATTCATTGCGGCCATAGAGGCTATTTCTATGAGACTGATATCGCGCGTATAATTATTGTTGATGAATGAAATGATTTTTTCAATTCTTTTATTCCCAAAGGTTGGAAAGACTTCTTGATACATAGGCGAAGCCATTAGTTGTTTATCTTTTTGTAAAGCCAATAGTTGTAGAAGCTGTAACAAAGTAGTGATTTGTTCAAAGCCTTTTAATTCAGGGAAACGCTCTAATATGGTAACTATTTGCTCATCATTAACTTGGCGATAAAAGAAGCCTCT
The DNA here is from genome assembly GCA_023426145.1 of Bacteroidota bacterium. GTDB lineage: Bacteria > Bacteroidota > Bacteroidia > Bacteroidales > Bacteroidaceae > Bacteroides. The sequence goes on from JAFABG010000004.1 coordinate 47,434, forward strand.
TTCAGATTGTTTTAAGAAGTTTTTAATTTGCAAAAACTGAGGATAATGATCAATGGAATAACTCATGAAGTCTTTCTCAAATTGAATGATAGTACCTTTCACTCTTAGATCATGATTGTTCATGTATTTGTCATCACTTAGCATGTAGTGAGGCAAATTTGTTCCAAATAAAATAAGGTCGCCAGCGTTGAACTTTTCAATACAGTCGCCAACAAAACACAACCCCGTACTCTCTTTTACATAAATAATTTCATATTGGCTATGAAAATGCCAGGGATAAGTGAAATGATCGTAGTCATAATAGCGCGGATTGATAGGATTGGCTTCCGTAATGGGAAGTTTTTCATTCATTATCTGCTTCATAATTTCCTTACTTTCATTAGAAAAGATAAACAAACTATTAAATCCTCATCAAATTAGGCTATTCCAAGAAGTTCTATTTCAAAGATGAGAGTTGAACCTCCAGGGATACCTGGTTGCGAGAATTTGCCATAACCCATTTCAGCAGGAAGGTATATCTCCCATTTATCTCCTACTGACATCTGTTGTAAAGCAATAATCCAGCCTTCTATGAGATCACAAAGGCGAATTGCTAAAGGTGTACCACCACGGCTACTGTCAAACTTCTTACCATTAATCGTTTTACCCGTGTAATGTGCAGTTATTATGTTTCTTGGGGTGGGGTGTATGTTGTCAGTATTTCCTTTTGACAATACCTTGTAGTATATGCCTTTAGGTAGTGCTTTAACTCCCTCTTCTTGTGCTTTCGCACTCAACCAGTCTTTATTTGTTTGGGTGTATTCTTTTTTGTTTGCCATATGATGTAACTATTTTAATTCTTTGCCAATCTAAAATACACTTCCTGTTTTTCGCTAAACTCAATATTTCTTAGTCTTGGACTTATATGGAAAAATACAACGGGTTACTTTTTTTGAAAATAGTCCCCCGTTGCAAAGTTATAATAATATGCTAAGTTAACGTATCTATTCAGCTAGATTGCCTATTTGATCGAGATTTTTCTGAATGTCCGCATCTGTTAGTGAATAGTTGACTAAGTCGCCAGCCAAATATTTATCGTAAGAAGCCATATCAATCAGTCCATGTCCAGACAAATTGAATAATATCACTTTCTCTTCTCCGGTTTCCTTGCATTTTTTTGCTTCGCGGACAGCAGCGGCAATCGCGTGGCAAGACTCAGGAGCTGGAATTATACCTTCCATTTGCGCAAAAAGACATCCTGCTTCGAATGATTCAAGTTGCTCAATGTCTACAGCTTCCATTAGATTATCTTTCAGTAACTGAGAAACAATTACACCTGCTCCATGATAGCGAAGTCCACCAGCATGGATATGAGCAGGAGCAAAATTATGTCCTAAAGTAAACATGGGTAATAAAGGAGTGTAGCCTGCTTCATCGCCGAAGTCGTATTGAAATTTACCTCGGGTAAGTTTAGGGCAAGAGGCAGGCTCTGCAGCAACAAAGCGTGTCTTTTTTCCTTCAAGTATGTTGTGGCGCATAAAAGGGAAAGAAATACCTCCGAAGTTTGAACCTCCTCCGAAGCAACCAATCACTACATCAGGATATTCGCCAGCCATCTCCATTTGTTTCTCGGCCTCCAAACCTATGATTGTTTGGTGAAGTGTGACGTGACTCAATACAGATCCTAGCGTATATTTGCAGTTTGGGGTCATTTGCGCCAATTCGATTGCTTCGGAGATTGCCGTACCTAATGATCCTTGATAAGTTGGGTTTGCAGTGAGAATATCTTTTCCGGCACGTGTAGACATTGAAGGAGATGGAGTGACCTGTGCCCCGAATGTCTGCATAATGCTCCTACGGTATGGCTTTTGTTCGTAGCTGATTTTGACTTGATAAACGGCAGCTTCCAGACCGAAAACTTTAGCAGCATAAGAAAGAGCTGCACCCCATTGACCAGCGCCAGTTTCCGTAGTAACGTTCGTTACACCTTCTTCTTTACAGTAGTACGCTTGTGCAAGTGCCGAATTCAATTTATGTGAGCCGATAGGACTAACACTTTCATTTTTGAAATAGATATGCGCCGGGGTGCCGAGTGCTTTCTCTAAGCCATAAGCGCGTACGAGTGGAGTGCTGCGATAATATTTATACATTTCGCGTACCTCTTCGGGTATTTCAATCCAGACATCCGTCTGATTTAGTTCCTGATGACATAGTTCTTTGGCAAAGATTGGATACAAATCTTCTGCTTTTAGCGGTTGTTTTGTTCCAGGGTGTAATGGTGGCATGGGCTTATTGACCATGTCTGCTTGAATATTATACCAGTAGTGTGGAATCTCTTCTTCCGGTAAGATATACCGTTTCCTTTTGTCGCTCATAATATTATGGTTTTTAGTTTTCTGCTGCCAAAAGTAGATAAAAAAAACAAGAATCATCCAGTTTTGTCAACAAAGAATCGGATTTGATTGTTATTTTAATTAAGTTTGCACGGCAATATAAATGACAAAAAATGAAGATATATCATAAGTTCTTATTATATCAGAATAAGTTATTGGGGCCTTATGTGCGCTTTTTATTACGATTATTACAGGTGTTAACCTATTTGGCCTCTATAGCCTTGATTGCCGGAGTGATTTATGAACATGGATTTACACTCTCGATGGTTGAGCTAGGGAAAGTTCATAAGTTATATCACACCGTTTGGATTATATATCTGTTAGATGTAACTCTGCATCTATTACTTGAATATCAGAATACCAAGAGACAATACAGGAGAATTGCTTGGGTATTGAATGGGCTATTATATCTTACATTAGTTCCGGTCATTTTTCATCGTCCTGATGATCAAGGAATGATTCTCCAATTCTGGGAATTACTCAATGGGAAATTTTATCATGTCATTTTGCTTTTGGTCCTTTCTTTTTTGAATCTATCAAGTGGGTTAGTTCGTTTATTGGGGCGTCGTACCAATCCGTCTTTAATATTAGCTGTCAGCTTTATGGTGATTATCATCGTGGGCACAGGGCTATTAATGCTCCCTAGATGTACTATACACGGGATCACTTGGATTGATTCTTTGTTTACGGCTACTAGTGCTGTCTGTGTCACTGGGCTGGTGCCGGTTGATGTTTCCACCACATTTACCAGTGGTGGACTTTTAGTTATCATTTTGCTCATTCAGATAGGCGGATTGGGTGTGATGACTCTGACTAGTTTTTTCGCCATGTTCTTTATGGGAAATACTTCGTTATATAATCAGTTGGTAGTTCGAGATATGGTCAGCTCCAATTCTTTAGGATCTTTATTGTCTACTCTGCTATACATCTTGGGATTTACATTGGTCATCGAAGGGGTCGGGATGGTTGCTATTTGGTTTAGCATTCATGATACATTGGGTATGACTTTAGAAGATGAACTTGCTTTTGCAGCTTTTCATTCTATTTCGGCCTTTTGTAATGCTGGATTTTCTACATTATCCGGTAATTTAGGTAATCCTATGGTTATGAGTGATCACAATGGACTCTACCTTTCACTTTCTCTGCTTATTATTTTAGGAGGTATTGGTTTTCCGATTTTGGTTAATTTCAAAGATATCGTATTGTATTATATGCGTCGTTTCTGGAGGTTTATTCGGATGCACAAACTAGAAAGGTATAAGGCACACCATCTTTATAACCTTAATACTAAAATCGTATTGATTGTCTCTTTTCTTCTTTTATTAACAGGAACATTGGCCATTGCTGCTTTTGAATGGAACGGTTCATTCGCAGGTATGCCTGTGGCTGATAAGTGGACTCATGCTTTCTTTAATGCTGTATGTCCGAGAACTGCGGGTTTTAGTAGCATTGATCTAACAACATTTAGTGTACAGTCATTATTGATCTATATGATATTTATGTGGATTGGAGGTAGTGCACAGTCCACAGCCGGTGGTATAAAAGTAAATGCTTTTGCGGTAGTTGTATTAAATTTGATGGCTGTATTGAGGGGCACAGATCGTGTCGAAGTTTTTGGTCGCGAACTATCTCACGATTCAATTCGACGTTCTAATGCAACGGTAGTTATGTCGCTTGGAGTACTTTTTATTTCAATGTTTGTTTTAAGTATGCTTGAGCCGGGAACCTCGTTATTGGCACTTGCTTTTGAGTGTATATCTGCATTGAGTACAGTAGGGGCTAGTTTAAATCTTACTCCTAACCTCTCAGAAGCAGGCAAGTTGTTAATTGTAGTGTTGATGTTTATAGGGCGTGTGGGATTAATAACCTTGATGTTAGGGATTGTGAAACAAAAGAAAAATACAAAATATCGTTATCCGAGTGATAACATTATAATAAATTAGAAGACATGAAGTATATAATTATTGGTCTGGGAAATTACGGTCATGTGCTTGCCGAAGAATTATCAGCAGTTGGACATGAGATTATTGGTGCGGATATAAGCGAGAGTCGAGTCGATTCTATCAAAGATAAAATTGCGACTGCTTTTGTGATTGATGCAACAGACGAACAATCATTATCTGTCCTGCCTTTAGCTAGTGTAGATATTGTCATTGTGACCATTGGCGAAAACTTTGGAGCTTCTATACGTGTGGTAGCCCTATTGAAGCAAAAGAAGGTATCGCGTATATTTGCGCGAGCGATTGATTCGGTTCATAAAGCAGTTTTGGAGGCTTTCGATTTAGAGAGAATACTCACTCCTGAGGCTGATGCAGCTCGGAGTTTGGTGCGGTTACTAGACTTCGGAGCGACTATGGAAGCATTCCGAATAGATCAGGATTATTATGTGGTGAAGTTTACTGTACCTCAACAATTTGTAGGTTACTTTGTGAATGAACTTAATATTGACTCGGAATTTCATCTTAAACTCATCGGGTTGAAACGAGCTGAAAAAGTAAATAACTGTGTTGGTATTTCTTTGGCTGAGCTTCACGTCAAGAATGAAATTCCTGAAGATGAAAAAATAGAAGAGGGAGATGAGCTCATTTGTTATGGTAAATACCGCGATTTTCAAGCTTTTTGGAAAGCGATCTAAAATACCTATTGCAGGTTTTGGGCGTAAATAAATAAAGTCATCATTCGTTATAAGTGTTCTATTGAGATCTGTTTACAATTTATAGATCAATGATGTAACTACTTATAACGAATGATGACTTATTTGTAGCCACCTTGCTGAAAAACTCTATTTCGATTGAAGATGAATGGTTCCAGCCTTCAATCCTTTAGCTTTAGCTATGACAATCACCTTACCCGGCATTTCATTGGTTTGTATGATAGCCGTAAGCATTCCGCTGAAAGCATGCATTTGGGGGAGATGAAACAAGTCGAGATTGGTGGGATCACCGTTAGCACCTGCCCTGTATTTCCCGTTACCTTTTACAGAGAAAGAAATTAGTCTACCATCGCTAGGACATAAATTCCCATCTTTATCAACTACTTTAACTGTTAGATAAGCCAAGTCTTTTCCATTAGCTGTCAACTCGTTTCGGTTGCTGACTATTTCAATGTGATGAGGCTTTCCTGCTGTACGAATTATTTTTTCAGCTACCGCTTTGCCTTCCTTGTCGTAGGCTACCACTTTCACTTCTCCAGGTTCATAAACTGCATTCATCCACATCAATCGATAACGATGCATCAGAGAACTATTATTTTTGCTTTGCTTACCATAACTTTTCCCATTGATGAATAGTTCTGCACTAGGGTGGTTGGTATATACAAATACAGGAGTGATTTTCCCTTCGCGACCCGGCCATGTCCAATGGGGGAGAATGTGTAAGGTCTCTTTTTCTTTATTCCATACACTACGATATAAGTAATATCGATCTTTGGGTAAGCTAGCTAGGTCTATGATGCCAAACATCGAACTATGATTGGGCCAAGCATTGGTGTCGTAGGGAGAAGGTTCTCCTAGATAATCAAAACCTGTCCAAACAAATTGTCCTAATGTCCAATGGTTGTCGTCTGCTAAAGCGAAATCTTCATCTGGTATGTTTGACCATGAGCAAGCTTCCACATCATAGGAGGAGGATTGATGATCATCATAAGTTGCACTTTTTTTCTCTTCTACCGGGAATTTATAAATACCTCTAGAGCTTACTGTAGAGGCCGTTTCACTCCCTAGGATTAAGTTTTGCGGAAGTTTGTCATAAGATTCTTTATACCGAAGTGTACGATAATTTAGTCCGGGTATATCGAGCATTGCTGCAAAACCATTATTAAGCACACAACTCACTTGGTCCATGCCGCAGGTGACAGGACGTGTAGGATCTTCACTGTGACAAAGGTCTTGTAAAAACTTAGCCACTTTATATCCCACGGGACTGCATTGTGTTGGTACCTCATTACCGATACTCCACATTACCACACACGGATTATTGCGATAATTATGAAGCATATTCAGCATATCGCGTTCTGCCCACTCATTGAAATAACGATGGTAGCCATTTTCACATTTAGCTATGTCCCACTCATCGAAAGGTTCGATCATCATCATAAATCCCATTTCGTCGCATAATTCGACTAATTCGGGGGCGGGCATATTGTGAGAAGTGCGAATGGCATCACATCCCATATCCTTTAATAGGGTCAGTTGATGACGAAGAGCCGAAGTGTTGATGGCAGCACCCAACGGACCTAAATCGTGGTGATTACAGACTCCTTGGAATTTGCGTAGTTTTCCATTTAAATAGAAACCTTTATCTGCAATATATTCAATGTGACGAATACCAAAGCGGGTTGTGAAACTATCGACTAATTTTTCGCCAACATAGATCTTGGATACAGCTTTATAAAGATTCGGAGTTTCGGGCGACCACAGCTGGGGAGTCTCAACAATGAAATTCTGTTCTAAAGGTTGTTCATGGTATATGCGACTCTTGTTCTCTTTTCGGGTCACAACTTTACCTTCAGGGGATACTATTTCTGTTGTTATACGGATCTCTGTTTGCTGATCGGCATTTTCTATTTTAGTTTTGAGGCAAACTGAAGCAAATTCATCACTAACGTGTGGAGTGGTCACTTGTGTTCCCCATACTGGTACGTGTACTTTATCAGTTACGATCAAGTGAACGTTGCGATATAAACCCGCACCGGGATACCAACGTGAAGACTGCGGACGATTTTCAAGACGTATGGCTAAAGTGTTTGATTTTCCATCCTTGTTCAAGAATGGTGTAACGTTGCAATGAAAAGAATTATAGCCGTAGGGCCAAAAGCAGGCTTCTTGTCCATTGATGTATACACGAGCTTCGCTCATGGCTCCATCGAATAGAAGGGTTACTTCTTTGTTGGTGGGAGCATCGAATTGTGTACGATACCAGCCAATGCCCACATAAGGTAGTCCACCTGTGCGTCCTGTTTTCAATGAGGCTTTATCCTCCATGTTTTGTAAAACTGCTACGTTTTGCAGGTCATTCTTCACATCGAACGGACCGTATATAGCCCAGTCGTGAGGAATGGTGACTGATTCCCATTTAGAGTCATCATATTTACTCTGCTTTGCTTCGGGGAAATCTCCTTTACTAAACCTCCAATTTTTCTCTAGCAGTGATTCACTACGTTGTGCTTGTAACGAATAAGCGATACTTATTAGAAGAACCGTAAGGAAGAATTTTTGGTGTTTCATTGTTCTTTTTGTTTTTCTGGTATATAATTGTAGATTGGCGACAAAGTTATGAAAAATTATCAAAACTACTATTACTTGAATGCATTAAATGCTTGGGTTGGTTTGCCTGCATCATCAAACATTCCTTTGTGATAACCTTTCCAGCCTTGATAGCATTCGGGTTCCCAAGTAAATACTCCCAGACATTGATCTACTTGCTTAGCTTTAGTCATGAAGTCTGTGAAGAAATCTTCTGCACCATCATAATTCCAGTTTACTCCGATTTCACAGATAATTACTGGTGTGTTATATTCTGCAATTAGCGCTTTCATGTTAGCTATGCAGTCATTATTCATCTGCTCCCAGTTATCAGGTTCTCCACTATCGGGCATCATGTTGGGATAGAGTGACATTCCGATGATATCCCATTTTGCTTGATTCGCTTTTAAGCCACTAAAGATGCGATTATATAAGCTAGCTACATTCCCTTGATCTAGGTGAACGATTACTTTGGCATCGGGATAGATTTCCTTCACGGCATCATACCCAGCATTGATCATTTGTGCAAAATTACTCATGCCACCTTCTTGGTTGGTATTTCCGGTGGGGAAGAGCATACCAGCATGTGTTTCATTGCCCACTTGTACCCATTCCACGTTATTTATTCCATTTGCCTTCAGTAGTCCTAGTACATCCTTGGTGTGATCGGCTATGGCCGTTTTTAATTCTTCAAGGGTATAGTTTTCCCAGCCTGCAGGTTTGGTTTGGTTGGAAGGATCAGCCCAAGTATCGCTGTAATGAAAGTCTATCATTAGTCGGAAACCCAACTTTTGTGCTCTCCAAGCTTTCACAAGTAGATCATTTTTGTTGCACCAGCCGAATACATCTTCGCCTGGATTTACCCATACTCGTAAGCGGATAGCATTCATGCCGAGGCTACGTAATAACTCCATGCATTCTGTATCTTCACCTTGAGCATTATAAAAACGGTAACCCGAATTTTCCATTTCTGTGAGCCAGCTAACATCGGCTCCTTTGGCAAAGCCGGACATGTCGTAGTTCGTTTCTTCCGACTGAGGGAAGACTGGTGAATCTTCATCATCGTTGCAAGCAGTGAAGAAGGCTCCGCACAAAAGTGCGGAAGCCAAAAGTAATATAGATTTGATTCGTTTCATAATTCTTTGTTTTGATATAACTACTCGTTTCATTGTTTGGTCATCGTGAATGTCATCGTGTGGATGTCAAGCGTGATGAGATAAGTACCTGTTTCGGCAGGCAAAATATTACCCGAACCATCTCCATTGGTCAGGTATAATCCTTCCTCAAGAGTCCCTTTCAGCGCCCAATCCCAAGAAAGATTGGTAGGATCACTGTTTAATAAAAAGTAGAATCCATAGCCGATGGTGTTTACCTCGCAGGTAGCACTCCAAGTACCTGTAGAGGTATCATAGGTCATTTTATCCTTTGTTAAATCCCAATTATTGAAATCTCCGTAGACATTAATTTGCTTAATTTCGGTCGGTGTCCAAGTGAGGTGAGCAAAGTCTACATTAACCATGTAGCTTTTCTTTTCTGAACTTTCAAACCAAAGGTTATAGTTTCCGTCGGCGTCGGACAGTTTATACAGATCGCTTGGATCGCTACCATACCAAGTGCCGCTTGTTGGCTCAACGATTTTGAAGTTTTCTCCATCTGTGGTCTGGAAGACACTGCGATACGTTCCTGCTGTTTTATCCGCTGTTAGTTTCACATTGAATTTTCCCCACCAACTATCAGTTCCTTGCATTTCCAAATATTCCGGATACGTAGGCTCTGTGTTGCCTCCTGCTGTTACATTGACCGTGCAGTTTTGAGGATCACTGAGATTTATAGTTAGTGTACATTCACCAGCTTCCGGCACGTTTACTGTAATGGAATGAGTAGTTCCATCCGTCACTAAAGCCAATTGATCAGCGTTCCCACTGAATGCAAACGGCGTGTCGGCTGCTAAATCATCGCTAATGCTGTTATCACTTCCAGTTACGCTTCTATTGTTATAAAGTTTTCCTGTTCCGTCGATTTGAATTGTTAGGTTTCCTGGTGTTGTGGCGGTAAAAGTTCCTTTCCATTCATTGGTAGGTCGATTGTAACTCATTGAGAGCCCCTCAATACCTTTCACTGTGAGTGAAGGAATGTATAAGGCTGTCCACTGTGAAGCAGGGGTGTTGAAATTTACATAATAGCATCCTGCAGGACTAGGGAACCATAATCCCCATGTTCCTTCTGTTGTCAGAATGAAAGGACTACCTATTCCTCCTGAATTGGCCGTTCGCCAAGTTGTTCCATCTGCTTCTTGGAAAAGGAAATTCATCCAGCTGGTGGCACCGATAAATCCGGAATAAATTCCATTGGTATTGGGCGAGAATAGATTAATATCCATGCTTTGCGCATTAGTATCGAGTATTTTTCCGAATCGCATATCGAGTTCATAAGGAGTGACGTCCACTTTCTCTACGTTGCTGTACACAGGATCCATGTTGTCGCCCGTTGTACCTTTTAATCTAAAATAGAAAGGGGAAGATACATTTCCTGTTGCACCCAATGAATTGGCTACTATGTTTAGAGCTGCAACCGTATAAGATTTTGATAATCCTGTCTCTGTAGACTCTACAACCGTTCCCGAGAAGTCTTCTGTGAGAGAGACTTGCAGAGTGGTTTTTAAAATATTAGGTGCTTTAGCATTCGGATAACTGACTTGCAGTGTACGGTCGGTCCATGCAAATGATAAGGCATATAGTTTGGCTGTAGCTTCAGTTAAGGTCACAGCATCGGATGAGGCGATCAATTCATTTTCTGTCAAACTAGAGAGAAAATATTTGTCTCCGTCTTTCTCGCAAGCTCCCAATACGAGGAGAATCGAGAATAATATCAAAAGGCTATTTATTTTTTTCATGCGATTGTTCCGTATTAGCGTCATTAATAATTCTCATTAGTTAAGTTGGGATTAGCGGTAAGTTCTGTATTCGGTATCGGATATATGTTGTATTTGCTATCTACAGCAACTCCGTTTTCTTCTTCGCCTTTCCATTGCCATAGGTAAGAACCTGTGGTGTAATAGTTATATCGAATAAGATCGGTGCGGCGATATCCTTCCCAATATAGTTCTCTGGCTCTTTCCTTTAGGATGAAGTCAAGAGTGAGATCAGCATCATTTTTACTATGCATATCATCTCCGAAAGCACGTTGTTGAAGATCATTAATATAGCCTAATACAGTATTTCTGTCAATGCCTGTTCCGCCGCGAACCACAGCTTCGGCCATCATCAGATATACATCTGCGAGTCTAAATAACGGATAGTCAGTGTTTACTCCTCCATCTGCGGTGTTTGAAGCAGCAGCTCCTTCATCAGTGAGATTGGTCCATTTGGTTACAAAATAGCCGTTTGACTGATCATCGACTTTAGATAGGTGTTGTGTTTGCCCTTCAGTGAAGAATAGATAGCGTTTGTCATCGTTGCCTGTAAACAAAGCTGGGATTTCTCCACGAACACGGAACATACCCCATCCACTTTTTACGCCGTAATCGTCTGGCTTTTGGAAATCAGAAGTGTTGCTCACTGCTCCACACACGAGATAGGTGGAAGAGCCCCATGAAACGGTGTGTGTAGCATCTACCGGCAATGTGAAAATAATCTCATTGGCAGTACGTTTGTCATTGTCGGCATTAAATAGTTTGCTATAGTCTCCTTCAAGAGAGTAGCCTTGGGCAATAGCTTGCTTGCAGGCTGTGATACATTCGGTATATTTAGGTGTGTGGATGTACACTTCAGCATTCAAATATAGTTTGGCTAATAGAGTATAAGCTGCTCCTTGAGATGCACGTCCGTAAGGGCAATTTGCTTTGTCGAGCATATCGTTCACAATGGTTGTCAACTCACTTTCGATGTAACTAAAGGTTTGTTCAGGTGTGTAGCGAGGAGGCAAATAGCCGCTTGTGGGATCATTCTCTGTGATAAAGGGAATGTTGCGGAACAAATCAAGTGCATGGTAATAGAACAGTGCACGCATGAATCTTGCTTCAGCCCGGTAATGGCGGATTTCGTTTTGTTCCTCTTCGGTGAACTGTGCTAGTTTATCATCAGTAGCATTACGTATAAATTCATTGCACAATGCGATGTTATAATAGATTCTATAATACATATCCGATACCCAAGGATCATTTGCATCCCAGCTGAGGTACGTTAATCCAGTTACATTATCACCTGACAACCAAGTGGAAGCAACTTCATCGGTTCCGCATTCTTGTAGGTTGAAGAAACAGCGCATATAGTCTTGTCCACTATTACTACTTAAGTCGGCGTTGCCTCCTTTTTCTTGTCCGGTGGTAACCATTGCGGCATAAATTTTACCTAAAACAGCTTTGTAATTTGCTGCGCTAGTATAAACCGTGGAGGCTGTTTCGTCTTCATGCGGATATTGGTCTAGATCGCCTACACAAGAAGCGAAGAGCAAGGCACTGCAAAAATAGAGGGTGGTATAAAATATCTTTTTCATAATGTGCTTTTTTAAAGTGTTTAGAAATTAAAACCAACGTTGAGAGAGAAGGTACGGGGACGTGGGTAGAAAGAATTGTCTACTCCATTGGGCACTTCAGGATCTACTCCGCTGTATTTGGTAATGCAGAACACATTCTGCACCATAGCGCTAACGTTCAGGTTACACCCTTTACAGATGGCTCCGAAATTATAGTTTAGCGACAAATTATCCATTTTCAAGAAAGACGCATTTTCTACATAGTAATCAGATAAATACTGACGTTTCTGGAATCCGGTCTTTAAATAACTTGTTGATAGATTATTTAGCTGATAAGAAGTATAACTCACCGTTTCCCATGCTCCAGTGTTCATAGCCATTGCGTTGTAAACATAGTTACCGATATTGGCGCGAAGGCTTGTACTCAACGTCCACTTCTTCCATCTGAGCGATGTGCTGAAACCTAAAATGTAATCAGGAGAAGGAGAATGATAACGATACAGATCTTCCGTATTAATTTGCCCATCGTTGTTCACATCTACATAAGCACCTTCTACCGGTTTACCTGTATTTTCATCGTATAGTTGATGATAAACATAGAACATATAGGGGGCATATCCTTCACTTAAGGTTTGCACTTGATAACTATCGATATAAGGGCCTACAGAGGTATTCGTTGCAGCAGCTCCGGCCACTAAAGATAAGTTTTTCACTTTCATCTTTTGCCAAGTCATGTTGAAGCTTACATCCCAATTCCATTCTTTCGTTTGTATAGGAGTAGCATTCAAACTTAGTTCCAGTCCTTGGCTGTTCACATTTCCTACGTTAGTAGTGATGTTGCGGTTGAAAGTAGTTCCCGCAGCAGCAGGCACGGTTGCAATTAAGTCTTCTGTTTTTCGAGTATAATAATCGACGCTACCAGTGATACGGTCTTTAAGAAGTCCGAAGTCAAACCCAATGTTCCAAGAAGTGGTGGTTTCCCATTTTAGATCTGATACGTAAGAACTAGGACGGTAGGTATAAATGTAATCATTGCCCATGATGCCTTGAGCTCCGTTTTGGCTAATGGTGTAAATGGGAAGATAATTATAGTTACCGATACCATCTTGCTGTCCTGTAACACCGTAGCTGGCACGAATTTTGAGATTGCTCAGTACTTCGTTATTTTTCAGGAATGATTCTTCGGTCACTCTCCAACCTAAAGCTACTGATGGGAAAGTTCCCCAACGCACATTTTTAGCAAATCGGGAAGTGGCATCTCTACGTAGCGTAGCAGTTAACATATATCGAGAATCGAAGGCATAATTCAAACGGCCATAGTAGGAGAGAAGCACATGGCGCTCGTCTGTTGCTTTGGACGTTTTTTGTATTTCTCCAAGCGTGTTCATTTCACTATACAAGGGCGTGGTAGCTTTCCAGTATTGGTAATCGTAACCAGCCGTTACGTCGAAACTACTATTGAGAGGCTCTACGAGTTTATTGTAGTTGGCATATAAGGTCAATAAGCGGTTTTCTTTCTTTTGTGGACCATAGGTATAGTCTAAGCCAGAAGTGGTGTAATTCTGTGCAGCTTCGGCGGGGACATACACACTTCCTTTGCCTTGCGCGTAGTCGTAGCCTAATGTGGCATGTATCTTAAGCTCAGGAATGAAATGTACACGATAGTCTGCATCAATGTTTCCAATAAAACGTCTAACATTACTTTTTGAATGGTTCTGTTCGATCAGTCCTACTGGGTTCTTTACTGCACCATTTGCTGGAGCACCGGTGTTATCTATGGCTTCATTATACCCACCAAATGTGTCGAGCCCAGAATAAACGGGTATCGTTGGATTCATGGTTGAGGCGGCCCAGATCGCATTGTTGTTACCAAAGGTATTGTCGTTGACCGATCCTTTGGCATTTATGTTCAGCTTTAAATGATCTTTAAAAAATGAAGGGTTCAGCGTTACGCTGGCCGTGTATCTTTTGGCATTGTCGGTGCGCAATAGTCCGCTTTGGTTGTAATAACCTACGGAAACGCGGAGCGGCCAGTTCGGAGCAATTTTACCAGTCAGGCTTAAATTATTGTCGGTGCCAAATGCATCTTGGTAGATATGATCATTCCAATTTGTTTGAAGTCCGCCTAATAATGTTTGCTGTGCAGCAGTCCCTTCGCTCTGAATGGTATTGATAAACTGGTTGTTGCTCATCATATCCGCCAGCTTTGTTCGTGTTTGGATCGAATTGGTGCTGCTAAAGGTGAACTTTAGTTTATCCGAACTTCCCTTTTTAGTGGTGATCAGGATGACACCGTTAGAAGCTCGAGAACCATATATGGCAGTGGAAGAAGCATCTTTCAGGATGGTCATGCTTTCGATGTCGTTCGGATTGATGAGGCTTAAAAAGTTACCATCGTTTCCACTTATACCGCCTTGTTCCAAAGGAACACCGTCTAATACAATCAACGGATCGTTGCTAGCATTCAGCGAAGCACCTCCACGAACACGAATGGTACTTCCGGAAGTAGGAGAACCACTATTGGACATGATTTGTACACCTGATATTTTTCCGTTGATCAACTGTTCGGGAGAACTAACTAAGCCCAAATTGAAGTCTTTGCTGCTCACATTCGTTACCGAACCTGTCAGGTCACTTTTACGCTGTGTACCGTATCCAATAACGACCACATCGTTTAATACTTGTGAGTCACTTTTCAACTGAACATTCAAGATGTTGCTGCCGGTGGGAATCATTACTACTTTAGTTTCATACCCAACGTAAGAGAATTGAAGTTCTTTCGCTCCCTTGGGCACATTTAATGTATAATTTCCGTCGAAGTCTGTCACTGTTCCGGTTGATGTTCCTACGATAAGAATACTTACTCCGATCATCGGCTCTTTGTTCTCATCGATCACTTGCCCGGTGAATTTCTTGCCCGCTTGTTGAGCAAAGGCAGGAATGGCGCCTGCTAAGAATGCTGTACACAACAGGAACAGCACAGCCAGATGGCGTAGATTTAAGATGTTACTATTCATAATTACTGTGTTATTGATAATAGATTTATTATAAGAAATATTGGTTATTAGTATGGTATGCATCAAAGATGCTTTGCTATCCTTTTGCCAATACGTTGGCAAAGGTGTGCCAAAGTATTGGCAAGGCTGTGCCACTAGCTTGGCACTGTTGTGCCAAAGGCATGGCAAAGAGATAAACGGGCATTGTCTACTGAGTGTTCGCAGTCAATAGATCTTTTTCCTTAGGTTATTCTAGCCAGATGTCTCCAAGTTCAATCTCAGTCACCTCTTTAGGATCTCCAGGCATTGATATCTCGAACTTCTCTATCTTTTCGCTACTAAAAGGTATTTCCAATTGTGGGTGGAAGTACTGCTTCAAAAAGGTAGGGTAGGGCACAGGAAGCAAAGCTGTATCCGTTTGACGTAAACGATCAAGAGGTATACGTATAATTCCATCAGTTGAAGGCGTAGGGCAGAGGCTTTTGTAAGTATATCCGTCCGAAGTGATAAATCCGGCACTGACTCCTTGAGGTAGCCCTTTCTCACGGTTTGTTCGTATACATAGCGTTGTACATTCTTTTATTCTCTTTCGTCTTTCATCTATTTTATCTTTCACCAATGTGCGAAGGAAGTAATGAGGTGTTTCTCCTTTAGGAGTAAATGTAAACCTAAGTAGTGGCTTCTCTATGGCTGAAGAATCGATTAAACTGCGTTCAATGTTATTCCATTCCGGCAGGGTATAGGTCTCAAGATGGCTATAGGTATCGGTTATTGTTACCAGTTGTATCGCACTACCTGGAGCAATAACACGAGTAGTCCAATATGGATTGAACGTGAAATCCCAGTCCAATGGGTTTCCTTTCGTTCCGGAAGAATCTCCTGTGTCGGAATTTCCTCCGGGGAAAGTACACGTGTTGTCGCCCCGGCAGACGATAATGTTATACCTGAAATACCCCTCTTTAACCTCCGCGGCAGGGATTGTTGCCTGATAAGTATAGCCGCGTTTATGCTTCATCTTAATTGATGGATTATGATCATTCCAAAAGGAAATTTTATCGGTGTAGATAAGTACAGAATCGGGTAGAGATGGACCACTGATTTGTGCACTAATCGTTAGTGCCTGGTTAGCTTCTGCTATACCGACAGGTTTATGCATCACTTTGTATTCTTTTGCCCGAGGAGCAGGAGCTGCATATTCACCTAGCTTAATCTTTTTCCACTTTGTATCCGCAGTCCAAAGTTGAGACACCTTAACCTGCTTACGTTTCAGAAGATATACCCCCGGACGGAGTGAATGAATAACCCCATCCGTCACTTCACTCTCTTTTTTTTCGTCGCTTTGATGTGTTATTTCAGCCGTAGAATGAAGCGTATTTATGGTGAAGTTACTTCCTAAGTCAGGGATATGCAAAGCCATGTCCCAGCTTCCATAGGCAATGGTTACTACTTCTTTCTTGAGTGACGTTTTAGCGAACGGATCGTTCACAACGATGGCATCCGGCATCACTTCCAATCTCCACACGCCTGCTTCCAGACGATCGATAAAATAAGCACCGGTACCTTCATAATTCACTAACGGAGAACTACCACATCCAGCAATGGAAGTGATTTTAGAACTGTCTTTAGCCTTCGAATGCGTTGAATTTGAATAATAGAATTTCTCTCCATCATTTAATTCACTTAAATCTTCTGAATAACTGACGCGAAAACCATCCCCAAACAAGGTGTCTTGCGGATAAACTCCGTAGGATGCTCCTCTTTTAAGCTTTTGAGCGGCTTCGGCGGCTATTTTTAGGCTAATAGCCTTGTGGGGAGTATAAGCCAGATTTAAATAATGAGTTTGATATTCTGTGTTGGCATAAGCAAGATCCATAGGATCATAGGCAAATTGAGTGATCCACTGAAATCCGGAAGTACGAAAGGTGCGAACCATTGCCGGGTACATATAAGAGTACATGATGTCTGCCGGATCAAACTCATAAATCATCCGAGTCTTCTTATCGAATCCTTTCACTTGGTTAGCAAAAGGAATGTCGTAACGGTCTACATAGGGTAAGAAGTTGCCTTGCTGGGTTTGCCCGGACACCAAGCCAATAGGATACCATTGATAAGTCGTTCCTTGAATAGCTGTATCGTAGAATGCTTCCACTACATACCCATTGTGACTCACATTATAGAATATAGGTTTTCGGTTTCCGGTTTTATTGATTGCTGCCAGCATACGGTTAATGTATGACTTAACCTCCTCTTTTGTCCCCGAATGACAAGGCTCATTATTAATTTCAAATCCAACGATAGCAGGTTCGTCTTTATAAGCCAGTTTCGTGTAGGGATTAGTGTGCTCCACTAAATCGCTGATGTATCTTTCTTGTGCAGCAATAGCTTCAGGGTTCGAATGTACGCTGCATTTATCATACTTATAAGAAAAGCCCCCAGTGGGTTGATTCCTTTCAGGATAACCATTCCCAAAGTCCGTTTGTGCAGTGATAACAATATGTATATTGCGTTCTTTTAATTTGGCAATGAGATAATCCAACAGGTCGAGGTGATCGTTTTCTATCAGATTTCCCTCTCCATCCGTTAACTCTACATCCCAAAGATGAATTCGGTAAGCGTTTACTCCCAGTCTGGATAGGTGATAGACATCGTTGTCGATTGCAGCTTTTCTATTTGCTCCAATATAGCCTAGCGCACGATAGGCATGAGCAAAAGGTACTGTATAATTTACGCCGAAAAAGGAAGCTTCTTTCTGAGTGTCACTCCAACGCATCGCGCCATCGCTATCTATATATATAGTAGGGGTAGCCATCTTGTTCTCTTGAGCTTTGGTAACGATAGCTATAAAACAAATGATGCTGAGTATAAATAATCTTCTCATACTATCAAATTTTGCGGTTATTGATAGTGGCAAAGATAAATGAGGTGCTAAATAAATGAAAGCACAGATTGGACATATATGGATAAAAATAGGACGAATAGGGCTAAAATGCCCTTATAATCATTCATTCAGGTATTGTCGAGGCGTTTTTCCAAACTCTGCTTGGAAACATTTCGAGAAATAAGAATGACTAGAGAAGCCTACCATATACATGACTTCAGCAACGGTGAATTTCTTTTGATGGAGCAACATGGCTGCTTTTTTCATTCGGATAGATTTGATATACTCCACCGGCGACATGCCTGTAAGCTGCTTCACTTTTCTGTAGACTTGTTTGTTACTGATACCCGATAATTCGCCTAATGCATTAACATTAAGATCGGCATCCGATAGGTGATCTTCTATCAGACGGATAATATTCGAAAGAAACTTTTCATCTTGCGATTCAGCTTCTATTGGTTTTAATGCAGGTAAAGAGTCTATTGTCTTTTTAGGTTGAGCCACTGGA
Organism: Bacteroidota bacterium; assembly: GCA_023426145.1. Classification (GTDB taxonomy): domain Bacteria; phylum Bacteroidota; class Bacteroidia; order Bacteroidales; family Bacteroidaceae; genus Bacteroides. The sequence goes on from JAFABG010000004.1 coordinate 65,903, forward strand.
GTTTCCAGATCTGCTATAATAGCAACCGGAATGCTTAGTCCAATGGAAGTCCCCTTTCCTTCTTCCGAAGTAACTCCATTAATAAATCCACCATTAAGTTCGGTGTACGTTTTGACTAGGTAAAGGCCAACTCCCGTACCTTCTTTATTGCTGTTGCGCGGAGACTGATAAAAACGTTGGAATATATAAGGTATGTCTTGTTGAGGGATTCCACAACCAGTGTCGGATACACAAATTTCAAGTATTCCGGTTTCCTCACGATAACAGAGGGAGAGGCGGATTTCTCCTCCTTCGGGCGTATATTTCACTGCATTTGAAAGTAGATTATCTAAGATGACACCCAACTTGATGGCATCCATGTCCACGTATATTTTATCTCTGTTTGCTTCAAAATGAAAACTCAAAGATTTCTTCTCCTCATATACTGAAAATAAACTACGGCTAAATGACACAAGTTCAATGTGTGAACGAATTAACAATGAATCATCGTTCTCGTCTATTCGATTATAGTTAAAGACCTGATGGATCAACGAGTTTATCTTCATCGCATTGCGTTGAACCTCCTCAAGGGTTTGTTTCTCATGCACGCCTTGTGTGCTTGGAAGCAACTGACTCACGGGAGCTATGATTCGGCTCAGAGGTGTTTTTAGTTCATTGGATAAATTGGAGAAGAAAGCCATTTTTTGATGTGACTGTTCCAGAATCTTTTCTTTCTCTCTACGTTCCATTCTCAATCTGTTCTTCACATGGAAGAAGTTCAGGATCCACGCTATGAGACTGATAAATAGAAGGAGATATATAATTCTAGCCGGCAGGGTGTAATACCAAGGTGGGAGTATATGGATATCTAATGTATACACCTGATCAGAAGGGTGCCCATCTTGTTCTACTTTACTAATGATGAGTTGATAATCACCATAATTTAGATTGCTATACGTTATTCGATTGATGTTGGTCTTCAGATAATTCCATTCTTTATCCATGCCTTCCAAACGATAGACAAACTGATTCCTTTCTTCTAAAGAATAGGGTAAATCGGATAATTCGAAAGATAGATTATTTTGGTTGTGTGTTAATTCTATAGAATGTGCATATCGAATATTGGGGATTTTATTATCCTTATGCGGAGATACCAACACGTTATTGATATACAACGCTGTGAGCATAATGGGGCGTTCAAACTGAGGCTTTGCTTGAATTTCTGGATGGGATATGCCGAATCCATCAGCCCCTCCTAGATAAATCTGATTCTCTTTTGCATCGTAAAACAAACTAGTGAATCGTTTATCCGTTAGGTTCTGTTGCCTGGCTTTCATTGTTCTCCTGTCGACAATCCAGAGTCCGTTGGTTGTAGAGACCCAAATGTGGTCATTCACAGAGACCATTGACAGAATTTCGTTATTGCTAAAGCTTTCGAAGTTGATGGTTTGCGCGTTTGTAGTTCTAGGATCAATGCGCATCACTCCCCCGTGAAAACCTACCCATAACATGCCGTCTTCATCGCGTAGAAGGTAGTTGGGTGTTTTTTTTCCACTTAGTTCTTCAGTAAAGAGCTTGGTCACTTGTCGTGTGTGCGGATTGATTTTGTTTAGCCCTTTATTATTATATAATAGTACCCAGACATTTCCATCTGCATCAGGTATGATCTGGTTAATAAACAAACCAGACAAGCCGTTTCGAATAGAATAATTTTGTTCAGCTATATATTGTCCAGTCTTTGATTCCATCAGTTTATGTTTATCGACAACAAATATGCCGCCCAGACACGTTGAAATCCATAAATGTCCGGTGGAGTCCTCAAACATATAATAAGCCCAGTTGGTGTTATACGTTCCCGTACTGTCAACTATATTATAGTGTATGAACTGTCGCGAAGCATAGTCATAGCGATTTATACTTCCGTCCGTAGCAATCCATAATTGATGCTCCTTGTCTTCAAAAATATGTCGTATCCGATTGTGAGACAATGGATGAGATTTATCTCCCATTCTGTACCATGTAGCGTTTTGCTTATTCCCAGTCGGATCTGTGAAGCACAATAAACCGTTAGTTCCCCCAAACCAATAGTAACCTTTTGAATCACGGAATAAAGAATAAAACTGATTCCCATCTCCTAGACCGGTGATTTGGGAGATCGGAATAAATTGCATGTTACTATTATATCGGGATTGAGATATTCCGTAATCGGTGCCTAGCCAGACATTCTGTTCTTGGTCCGTAAATATATTCCAGATAATATTATTTGTCAATGATTGGATATTGCGCGAATCATGTACGATGTGTTGCAAAGGGGTACTATCATTATGATAGATATACAATCCATTATCCGTTCCTGCTAATAAATCGCCATTACCATCTAGCGCTAAAGATTTAATAGAGTTGTCGTGGAAAGCTTTTATCTGCATCATTTGTCCTGACGAGGGTGCATACTGGAAAAGATATCCTTCCGTCCCAATCCAGATGCATTGATGTTTTGGGTCTTCCAGCAAAGAATTTACGAGTAAGTTGTTTTTGTCGTTGTTTACAGGAAGCGATATTTTCTCAAACCTTTCGGAGTGTGAATCATAGCGGCAGAACCCGTTATATGTTCCAACATAAATTTGATTATTCGTGGTATGGATGAGTGAATATATGGCATTGTGTGGGAGGTTGCTTAGTTTACTATCAAAGCGCTTCAGTTTATGAGTCTTAAGCTGGTAGGTATACAACCCGTTTAAAGTACCTAGCCATAAAATGTCGTTTTGGAGTACCATAGTTCGTACATCGGTAGGGAAACTAATTCCCAGAGACTCATATTTATCTGTGTTATAATTGTAGACTAAGACACCATTATCCGTACCTATATATAAATAGCTGTCTTTAACAATTACACCGCAATATATGCGAGTATTACTCTGCTCGCCGTAAGTGAAATGCTGCTGAGTGGAGTAGCCGTCATAGCTAAACAAGCCTTTATTAGAGCCAATCCAGATTAGTCCTTGAGTATCTTGAATAAAGCAACTGACTACAGATGCCTCAGCGCCTAGGTGAATGTTCTCGAAAACCTGATAGTTCGCTTTTTGTCCATATACAATGTTGCTTTCCGTACAACATGTACAAACAAGAAAAAGTATAATGAGGATTCTTTGGTACATGTAGTTCGGTTTACAAGGTACTAATTTCATGTTTAAGGTATAAATATTCCTACAGATGATTGCAAATGTATGAAAAATGTAGCTTACTCTTGTAAATCTGCTTCTCTTTTTGTTCCTTTGCTCTATATTTATAACTAGAATAGTTCGGAATGAAAAAGCTAATTTTTGTGCTTTGGTTACCTCTGGTAATTGCAATAGTTGCCTGCAGTGGTAAGAAGGAAAGTTCAAATAATGAATCGGTGTTAGCCACTCAGGATAGTGTCGATCATCATGGAGTTCAGCGTATGCAAAGCTCTAAAAGTGAGGTTGATATAAAGTATAAAGGAAAAGAGTATCATTCGTTGGTTTCTCGAACGCCTGACGAGGAGTTGCCCAAAGTTACCAATGAAATGGGGGATACGTATGCTGATAACAAAATCTTGTTGCGTTTGACACGTGGAGGTGAACGAGTACTGGAGAAATCATTCACTAAAAATGACTTTTCTTCTGTAGTTGATGCTAATTTTTTGTCAAAAGCAATATTGGAAGGTATTGTATATGATAAAACGAGCTCTGAAGGTATTATTTATGCAGCTAGTGTGTGTTATCCACAGACCGATTTATATGTGCCACTTTCTATCACCATTACTGGTGAGGGACAGATGAGTATTAAAAAAGTGGATTTACTTGAAGACTATTATAATGAGGAAGCAGCGAACTAATGTACTTTAACGATTGATTGTTGCAATGATAAGCGATCTGTAGTTGCTGTACTGTTAACATGCTGTGTTTGATCTTTTATATTTATTGTGGATCAACTTATTAAGAAGCTGATCCACAATAATTGCTATATTACATTTGCTTATAATCTTTTGCCAAACCGCCTTCACTGGTTTCTTTGTAAAGTGAAGGTAGATCGTGTCCGGTTTGTTTCATTACTTGTACTACTTTATCAAAAGAGACGCGATGCATGCCATCTGTGAAAGCAGAATATAGATTGGCATCTAGTGCTCTAGCCGCAGCATAAGCATTTCGCTCAATACATGGAATTTGAACCAGTCCACATACGGGATCGCAAGTCATCCCTAGATGATGTTCTAGTCCCATTTCTGCTGCATATTCAATTTGAGCAGGACTGCCTCCAAATAGCTGATTAGCAGCAGCCGATGCCATGGCACAAGCTACTCCAACTTCACCTTGACAGCCTACTTCTGCACCAGAAATAGAGGCGTTGTTTTTTACAATGTTTCCAATTAACCCTGCTGTAGCTAAAGCTCGCAATATACGAATGTCGCTGAAGTCGCGTATCTTTTGTAAGTGATAAAGCACTGCCGGAATTACTCCACAAGAACCACAAGTAGGCGCTGTTACAATTTTCCCACCGGAAGCATTCTCTTCACTGACAGCAAGTGCATAAGAAAAGATGAGTCCTCTAGATTGTAGGGATTGTTTATACCCTGTAGCACGTATATAATAGGTGGATGCTTTTCGACGAAGATTTAGCGGGCCAGGTAAGATTCCCTCTGTTTCTAACCCTCTGTGTATGGATTCTTTCATCGTACTCCATACTTCTGCTAGATAATCCCAGATATCGTCATCCTCACATTCTTTTACATATTCCCAATAACTTTTTCCAGTATGTTCGCACCATTCCAAGATTTCAGTCATGTTGCTCATGCCATAAACATCAGGGCTTTCAATGGTCGGGTTATCATTGTTTTCGGCCAAGGCTCCTCCGCCTACACTATAAACTGTCCAGTTTTCTAGTGTCTTTTTATTAGCATCGAGGGCAGCAAATGTCATTGCATTGGGGTGAAAGGGAAGGAATACTTTGGGTTGCCATACAATTTCGACAGGTGCAGTGGGTTGAAGCGTATCCATGATAGCTATATCCGTCATATGTCCTTTGCCAGTTGCTGCTAAACTACCGTAAAGCGTTACTTTAAATGATGCAGCATTTGGAAAGCGTTCTAAGAACATTTCAGCAGCCTTACGTGGACCCATTGTATGGCTACTGGATGGCCCAGTACCGATTCTATACAACTCTTTAATCGATTTCATTACTATGTAAAAGGGTTTAATTTAATACCATCTCTTTTTTTTAAAGTACAAATATACGATAAAACCGATTAGCAACATGAGAACCCACGCAAATAAATATCCGTATCTCCAGTCTAGCTCCGGCATTTGTTTGTAGTTCATTCCCCACACGCCAGCAAGAAATGTCAAAGGGATGAAAATGGTGGAAACGACAGTTAAGCGTTTCATGATCTCATTCATCCGTAAGTCATTGTTTGAAATGTATAAATCGACTAATGCCGACAATGTTTCTCGACAGATTTCAATCGTTTGCAAAACGAATTGCAAATGATCATTCACATCATTATAAAAAGCACGGTTGGCTTTATGGATAAGTGAATTTTCTGCTCGTAATAATTTTACATATTGTTCTTTTAAAGGGAGTACTGCTTTTTTCATTAGCATATATTGCCTGCGAAGTCCTTGTATTTGAATCCCTATGTCTTTTTCATTTGAGATCAAAAGTAGTTCTTCTTCCAAATCTTCCAAAGCATCATCAATGGAGGAGATGGTAGTGATGTAGTTGCCTATTACGCTATTGAGCAGTACACTCAGTAGATAATCGGTTTGGCGACTACGTATTTTTAGAACATCTTTCCTCAAAGCTACGTTTATGTCATCGAAAAAGTCGGTTTCTTGTTCAAGAAAGGTGAGCACAAAGTTATTCCCTAAAATAAGGCAGACTTGTTGTTGTGACAACTCGTTTATGTCTTCTTCCGTTTGATTTTTATTGGGCTGAAAAATTTTTAGGATTAATACAATGTAATTTTCATGTTCCTCTATTTTAGTAGGGTGATTGGCATTTAATATATCTTGCAGAACAAGAAAGTCGATTTGAAAGTGACTGCAGATTTCTCGAATAGTTTCTGTGTCTTTCATTCCATGTATCTGTAGCCAATTGATCCGTTCATTATCTAGCGTTTGCTTAATGGATTGAAATGTATCACCCGAACTTTCCTTAATTTCGTTCGTGTTATATGTGCAGAGATGTAAATGAGTAGGGGTAAGGCTCTCGCCAGTATAAATTAATTTCTCGCTGAGTAGATTATTTTTCATGCTTTATTCTCTTTTAGAAAACGACTACAACAAAGGTAACGGTTTTCTAAAAGAGAACAAGTGCTTTGAATATTTTGTTTAGCGATTAGCCTAAATCGACTACAGTGATTCCGGCACCACCAAACTGAACATGTTCATCGGCATAATGTTGTACTCCCGGTACAGTGGAAAGATATTGCCGTATTAGTGTGCGAAGGATACCAGTGCCTGTTCCATGAAGAATTCGGACTCTATCCATGCCAACTAAAATCGCATCATCAATAAAATAAGTAACAGCCTGTAGTGCTTCGTCTCCGCGCATACCTCTTACATCAATGTCTTGTTTAAAACTAAGTTTCTTTTCATACATCTGATCGTGTGTCTGACTACTGACAAAGGTGCTTTTAGCAATGCCTTCTGTTTTAGGAACGGCGCTTGTACGTTCTAATCGTTCTAGTTTTACCGTAGTTTTAATGCTACCAAAAGCTACAATTGCATTCTTACCGTTGATCTCCATAACTTGTCCCACACTTGTTTGCCCCTTTATTTTCACATGCTCTCCTATAGAGATCGGAGTCACTTTCTGTGGGATGATTTTGGTGGGTGAAGAATCTTTAGGTTCTGTTTTCTTGTTTTTCTTTCGGTCTTGCTTTTCTTTTAACTTTTCCATTTTTCGAGCAATTTTTTCTTCATGCTCTTTGGAAATCATTTCATCTAAAGATGAACGGAAATCAGATAACTCTTGACGCACAAGTCGAGTCTTTTCTTTCTCAGCTTGCGCCTCCTTTATTGTACGAATCGTATTTTCAATTCGCGCATTTGATTCTTGTAGCATTTTCTCAGCCTCTTCTTTGGCTTGCTTCATGATTTCTTTTCGTGACTTTTGGAGATCTTCCATTTCAGTCTGATATCGGGCAATGGTTTCTTCCATATGCTTCTCCCTTTGGCGGATTGTCTGACGCTTTCCTTCCCAATATCTTTTGTCGCGTACAATGTCCTGCAAATATTTATCAGCATTGATATATTCACTTCCAACAATCTCAGATGCATCCGCTATGACATCTTCAGGCAATCCGATCTTGCGAGCTATTTCTACAGCAAATGAACTTCCTGGATTACCAATTTGCAGCTGAAAAAGGGCCTGCATTAAATGCCGGTCATAGAGCATAGCTCCATTCACGACTCCTTCATGTTCTTCAGCGAAATGTTTTAGATTTTGGTAATGGGTAGTGATGATTCCAAATGTCTCTTTTTGATTAAAGCGTTTTAGTACGGCTTCTGCAATTGCTCCACCAATCTGTGGCTCCGTTCCTCCTCCAAATTCGTCAATGAGGATGAGGCTCTTTTCATTGCAACTCTTCATCATCACTTTCATGTTCGTAAGGTGAGAAGAGTATGTACTTAAATCATCCTCGATAGATTGCTCGTCTCCAATATCAATAAAGATGCTACTGAATATTCCTGCATGACTACGTTCGTGCATGGGGATAAGCATGCCGCACTGAAGCATGTACTGAAGTAACCCTACCGTTTTTAGACAAACCGATTTTCCACCGGCATTGGGACCGGAAATAATAAGTATACGTTGTTTGGTATTTAGCTCAATATCCAAAGGAACTACTTTTTTGCCATGTTTGGCTAATGATAGTTGCAATAATGGATGTACCGCCATGGTCCAATCAAGTAATTGCTCATCTTCAATCGCTGGTTTTAAGCTGTTGGTTTGGATGGCAAAATAACTCTTTGCTCGTATAAAATCAATTTCAGCAAGGAATTCATAAGATTGGAGGATTTCAGGAACTAAGGGGCGAAGAATATTTGAAAACTCACTTAAGATGCGAATAATTTCTCTTCTTTCATTTCCTTCAAGTTCTCTAATTCGGTTGTTTGCTTCGACAACTTCTGCCGGTTCAATAAAGACAGTTTTACCACTGGCCGATTCGTCATGAACAATTCCTTTAATTTTTCGTTTCAAGCCTGGTGCGACAGGGATAACTAAACGTCCATCACGCATTGTAGGAGTCACGTCTTTATCAACATAGCCTTCAGTTTGAGCACTACGTAATATGCTGTTTAAAGAACGTGAGATACTTCCCATTGTGCTTGACAGTTCTCGTCTGATATTTGCCAGCTCATTAGAAGCATTATCTTTAATTTTTCCGTATTTATTAAGTATTCCATCTATTTTCCCGATTAGTTGAGGGAATACGGCAATATCTCCAGCTAGCTCTTTTAAATAAGGGTATAACGTATTGCTACTTTCTTCTTCATTTCTATAAAGGAAGCGAACGATATCACGAATTGTTTCTAGAGATCTGCGGAGATCAAACAATTCTTGCTCGTCTAAGTACATACCTTCAATTCGAACTCGTTTCAAGGAAGAACGAACGTCAAAGAAATATTGATCCGGAAATCCATCTTCTTCTTGAATGATACGCACAAACTCTGTTACTTGGCTTAAATTCTTGTTTACTTCTTCGTATTGCTCTGAGAACCTCATTGATTCAACCCGCTCTTCACCTAAAGTGCTGAGACACTTCTCTTTCAACAACTGTCTTATGTGGTCAAATCCTATCTTTTGCTCAAAATTTTGAGGATATATCATATCGTTAATCTTATTATAGAGGGCAAAAATACAATTATTTTGCGAAAAAAATGTCAGATTGTTTGCAGATTTAAAAATGATTCGTACCTTTGCACCGCTTTCAACGGAAAGCACTTCTGAAAAAGAAGTTTTGGAGAGGTGGCAGAGTGGTCGATTGCGGCGGTCTTGAAAACCGTTGTACTGCGAGGTACCCGGGGTTCGAATCCCTGTCTCTCCGCAACAAACGCTGAAAATCAGCAGATTGCAAA
>JAFABG010000005.1 GCA_023426145.1 Bacteroidota bacterium
CATATAAGTTGTGCATAGAGTGATGACATATTAAAAGTTTGCTCACTTCTAATATACTAAATATCACGAATATGTACAACTTATTTGAAAACATCTTATTAGATAATTAATTCCGCCAACGGGTTATAATTATTTAAATTTACCGAGTCGAATAGTTTTTGAAAACGGTAATGCTATTTCTTACGTTTATGGTGCTGATGGTACAAAGCTTCGGACAACGCACGTTATAGGTAATGATACTACCGTTAATGATTATTGTGGCAACGTGATCTATGAAAATGGTACTCCTGTAAAATTGCTGACTGAAGGTGGGTATGTGACTTTGAATGATCATAAATATCATTACTTTATTCAGGATCATCAAGGTAATAACCGTTTGGTTGTTGATGAAGATGGTGTTGTTGAAGAGAAGAATGATTATTATCCCTTTGGTGGTTTGATGTCTAGTTCTTCTGGTTCTGTTCAGCCTTATAAGTATAATGGTAAAGAGTTGGATCGGAAAGGTGGATTGGATTGGTATGATTATGGGGCAAGAATGTATGATGCGGCTTTGGGTAGATGGCATGTGATGGATCCGATGGCGGAGAAGTATTATGGTTGGAGTCCGTATATTTATTGTAAGAACAATCCCGTATTAAGAATAGATTTGGATGGTAAGGATGATTATGTGATAAATAATAGAGGGCGAGTACGATTAGAATTTGTAAACAAGAATTCTTTTGATCGATTAAGGAAATACGGTAGTGAAGAATCTATCATCGTAGCAGATAAAAAAATACTTAAGGATATACGTAATGTTCAAAAAGAGGATATAGGGCGAGGTATAGAATGTTATGTTTCAACAAAATCTCTGAGTGATGCAGCATCTGTATTCAAATTTGCAGTAGAGAATACAGATGTAGAATGGAGACTAGATTTGTATGAAGATGGAGATGATAAAACGGCAGCCATTGGAACTTCGGGAAAAACCAATCAAGTTCTTTCTGATTCTTCAATTAAAGGAAACAAAGTTTTTGATCTTCATTCGCATCCAGATAATTCTTATGCTTCTGAGAATGACATGCAGCTTTTAGACCCCGGTAGTAAGGGAGCTATTTATCATGTCAAGACGAAAGAATTGATTTTCTATGATAAAAAACATGCTCACATAGAAGGTCAAAACTATCAAATAGAAACGAGTAAAGATTTACTAAGAAGATTAATTGACAGTTTAACAGAAATGCTGAAAAAATGATGAGATTAATTGTTTTTGAATTTCTTTTAATATTGGTTATGGTGGGCTGTATACAGCCTACCAAACACCATAAGGATTCTCCTGGGGAGGGAACAGTGTGGAATTGTGCAGGTTTGTCTAAGGCTAAAAAGGATAAAGTTTGGCAGACAGTTGAGAAAGAAGCAAGGGCATTGATAGACGATGGACAAATGGACCTCCAGTATGTGGTGCTTTATGAATTGGCTATCAATGATTCCAATTCATTTTATTTGATTAAGGATTCTTATATTCCGGCATATGAATATAATTATCCTTTCAAAATCATTCCTTATCGGAATAAGCAACTTTGCTTTGTCGGATTGTATGAATCACCCATGTCTATCAATGAAATGCTTCGTCAATCCGGTTATTCTTCCAACATTAATATGGAATCTGGAGTAGGAAGAGAGTGGGTACTTGTTGTTTCCAATGCAGGTAAAGTGAGAAAACTCCTTGCTTCCCATAGTCGCAATTATTTCAAAGTTCCAGATCTTGAACCTTATTTTTCGGGATACGTGGAAGGATGTCCGATTCAGATAGGAATTATGTCTCATGATATAAAGCTGGGAAATACATATATTTCAATGAATGTGGATAGTTTGAAACAACATTTGCTTTGGTCGAAATATCAAAATTGTATTACACGGAAAGTATACGGAGAGATTTTATTGAAAAACATGACCAATTCGACACTTAGCCTGTCTTCGGCTGATAGTCTGTTGAGACATTGTGTGGTAGTGAATCCTAATAGTAACGATAGCCTTTATTTTACACTTCTTGATTCATTGCCGATTGTATTGAACCCTGCAGAACAAAGAGTGGTAAAATATGAAAGTTTGCCTAGACAAGATGTTTTTTTTCAAAATCTAATACAGGAAGAAGAACCTTGGGATTATTTTTATGATTTGTTTTGTCGATCTGCATATAATTTGATGAAAGTAAACGGCGAAGAGAAACGATTTAGAGTTATGTATGATGATACAAACGAACAGGGATTTTGGGTTGATGTTGTTAGAAGCTCTAATTTTTGGATTCTTAAGCGTGGAATGTATGACAGAAAGTGTGCATTAAAAGAGGGGATAGAAATTTGGGATGAAATTTGGGAAAAGACCAGTCTCGAAGAGAGAAAAAGAATTGACAATGACGCGGAAAAGAATCTTCAAGAGTATTCTAAAAAATATAGGTAATCCTACTATTTCCCGCCTTGACACACCTTGTTACCTGATGTATCTTTGTGGCATAACTTTTAATAACAATGATTATGTCCAAAAAAGTAAACTATCAGGAGGTATATGGCCTCTGCCAGTTATGCAGCGAGACCAAGGAGCCTGGTGAGTTCTGTGCGGATTATGGAGTCAATTACGACAAGTTCATGAACTGGCAGCGTCACCAGCTGTGGAGTGAGAAGTTAGGCAAGACTGTTCAGGTTGAGTAACCCAAAGTTGCTAGGGTTCAGATAATCGGTAACCCATGTAACAATCCCACCGTGAAGATGTAGGTGAAACAGGCTGAAGGCGAATCGCCATTAAGATGGGTAAAGGTGCAGTTGTCATCAGGTGCTACCCTTTTTCTTAGAAACACCATTGCTCTTGACCTCTCAGCAAAATGATAGGATGATATGCTGGGACTGAGTGCTAATGAACTATTACCTTTTTAACTTTAAAGTTGATTTGTGGAAAGGTATCTTCCGCCTGTATGAGAGTAAGGGAAGAGAAGATCATTTGTTTCGCATTGTAGATTATGGTATGGATGATGTGAATGGAAAATATGATCAAAATTCGAGCTATTGGGAAGAGCAATTTAGGAAAAATCATGAGACTAAATAATTAATAATCAAACAATAACCCGTTGGCGGAATTAATTATCTAATAAGATGTTTTCAAATAAGTTGTACATATTCGTGATATTTAGTATATTAGAAGTGAGCAAACTTTTAATATGTCATCACTCTATGCACAACTTATATG
>JAFABG010000003.1 GCA_023426145.1 Bacteroidota bacterium
TAAAACACCTTTACAAGATCTGTTCAATAAGACTAATTTCAATGAAGTCAAAGAGCAACTTAATCCCTTTTTTCCGGGATGGTTTGATTAATTATTAATTCGTCCCGATTTTAACGGGACACTAATGCAGATAAATATAAACTAAATGGCATTTGAAGCAACAAAAAGAGAATGGTGTGAATTGTATACATTCTTTCGGCTGCTAGCTGAAGGTAAAGTGGCGTTGGGCACAGCTAAAGCAAAAAAAGGAGAGGTGATTTGGCCTATCGCGATGATTCAACGTGAAGAGCATGACGGAACACGTTGTTATTATGTTGAAAAGGATACTATTCGCATTGAAGGAGAAAATGGTGAAAAATCTGTTGCCCGTGAGGACTTTGGAATAGTAGCCGATTTAATACTGAAAGCTGTTAAGGAATCAGAAGAAAATGATGTCACTTCTCCCAATGGAGTAGAAGAGTTTCTGGATGAAGTTGCTATTTTTGATTTGGAAGCAAAGACTGAAGATCGCACTGATTTTTATATTGCTTTCTGGCATCCTGAGGCTCCCTTAAGTGGGTTTAGTGTTCGTTCACGCTTAGGTGCTATGAATCCCTTACTAGATGGGGGGCGTGCTGCTAATCTTAAGCTGGAGCAGAGTGGAGTGAAGTTTGCAACCCCAACAGTGAATAAAATAAATGCTTTACCTGAGTCACCGAATGAGGTATCTGATCGAATGCTACTTATTGAGCGTTTAGGTGGCGTTTTGAAATATTCGGATGTAGCGGATAGGGTGTTTCGCAGTAATCTCTTGATGATTGATTTACACTTTCCTCGTGTACTTACCGAAATGGTACGCTTAATGCACTTGGAAGATATTACTCGAATAAGTGAGCTTACCGAAGTAATTAAGCAAACCAATCCCTTGAAAATTAAGGATGAACTATTGAGTAAACACGGATTTTATGAGTTCAAAATCAAACAATTCCTAATGGCGCTTGCTTTAGGTATGCGCCCAGCAAAGATCTATACTGGGCAGGATTCTGCTGTTGAGGGGCTTCTACTGATGGATGGAAGCGGAGAGGTGTTGTGTTACCATAAATCTGAGAGGCCAGTGATGGAGGATTTCTTGTTCTTGAACTCTCGCTTAGAGAAAGGTTCATTGGATAAAGATAAATATGGTTTCTTGGAGAAAGAAAATGGAACATACTACTTTAAGTTGAATGCAAAAATTGGATTAGTTAAGAGATAATTATTTGTATGAAAACAAACTCTACTTTAGAGAATATAATAGCTCGACGGAGTGTGAGAGCTTATATCGATCTACAGGTTGCTGAAGATGACTTGTTGGCAATCTTGAATGCTGCTACTTATGCCCCGAACGGGATGCATTTTGAGACGTCACATTTTACGGCTATTCAGAATGTGGATAAATTGGTAGCTTTGAATGATAGGATTAAAGGAGCTTTTGCAAAAAGTGATGAGCTTAGAATTAGGGAAAGAGGAAATAATAAGAACTATTGTTGTTATTATCATGCTCCTACATTAGTCATTGTATCCAATGAACCTACTCAATGGTGGGCCGGAATGGATTGTGCTTGTGCAATAGAAAATATGTTTCTTGCTGCTCAGTCTTTAGGAATATCTTCTTGCTGGATTAATCAGCTTGGTACTACCTGTGATGATCCTGAGGTTCGTACATATATCACTTCTTTAGGTGTTCCAGAGAATCATAAAGTGTATGGTTGCGTTGCATTGGGCTATGCTGACCCTAACATAAAACTTAAGGATAAAGTCGTTAAACCAGGTACTGTGACTATCGTTAGATAATTGATTTAAATTATATATACATAAAGATAAACCCCGAACATTTGAAATGTCCGGGGTTTATCTTTATGTATATACCTAGATACCTTCAATAGGGCTCTTTAGTCAAAAGTCCCGTATTGAGTGGGAAGTAGCTTTCTATCACCAAGGGTATTGTCTACACGTGCCACATTCACCCAGAATTTGTTTTCGCGTACACTTTCTATTGGATAGGCGGCTTTTGCACGGCTATAGGAATGTTTCCAATCATCACTCACCATTTCATATTCAGGATGTGGAGCATTAATCAATACATTATCATTTTTATCTGCTATTCCCTCTTTCACTTCTTCAATCTCTTTCCAGATAGTGAGCATAACATGAACAAAATTATCTAATTCACTTAAGCTTTCACTCTCTGTAGGTTCAATCATTAATGTTCCGTGGACTGGGAAAGAGAGGGTAGGAGCATGATAACCATAATCCATTAATCGTTTCGCTATATCATTCTCTGTGATACCGGTTTCTTCATGAATTTTACGGCATTCAAGAATCATTTCGTGCCCAACAAAGCCATTTTCACCGCGATATACAATACCGTACGTATCTTTGAGGCAAGCAGCAAGATAATTGGCATTAAGAATCGCAATTCTAGTTGCTTGGGTTAGTCCCTCTATACCCATCATTCGGATGTAGCCATAGGTGACAAGGAGAATTCCTGCACTACCGAATGGAGCAGAAGATACTTGATTTAGGCTATTGCCAAAGAGTGTATGTCCTGGTAAGAAAGGTTTTAAATGTTCTGCTACACAGATAGGTCCTACACCTGGTCCACCTCCTCCATGAGGGGATGAGAAAGTTTTATGAAGATTTAAATGACAAACATCCGCACCAATAAAACCGGGATTTGTAAAGCCTACTTGCGCATTCATATTAGCTCCGTCCATATAAACTTGAGCCCCACAAGCGTGGATAATTTGGCAAATTTCTTTTATTTCTGTTTCAAAAACCCCATGCGTAGAGGGGTATGTAATCATTAAAGCGGCAATTTGATCCTTATGGCTTTCTGCTTTGGTACGCAAATCCTCCATATCTACGTTGCCACGTTCATCACAAGCACAAGTTAGAGTCTCAAATCCAGCTTGAATGGCAGATGCCGGGTTAGTTCCATGAGCCGACGATGGAATTAATACTATATTTCTATGTCCTTGGCCAATGCTTTCAAGATATGCACGAATCACTCGAAGTCCCGTATATTCTCCTGCTGCACCTGAATTAGGTTGCAGGCTTACTCCTGAGAAACCAGTAATGGTCTTTAAATCATCACTTAGATTCCGAATTAGTTCACGATAGCCTTCCGCTTGCTCTTCTGGAACCAACGGATGCATATTCATAAATTCAGGGCGGCTTAGCGGTAATAGTTCAGAAGCTGCATTTAACTTCATTGTGCAAGAACCAAGAGAAATCATTGAATGTGCCAATGAAATGTCTTTTCTATCCAAACGCTTAATATATCGCATCATTTCCGTTTCTGTGTGGTATTTACAGAATACTTCATGTGTGAGAAACGAAGAGGTCCTTTTCAGGGATTTATCAATGTTATTTTTTTCTGGAATGTCATCTACTTTTTGGTAATCTTTACCAGCAGCAATAGCAAATATAGAAAGCAGAACGTTCGTAGCTAGAATATCTGTCGTTTCATCTATACTGAATCCAACATCACCGTTGTCGTAATAACGAAGATTCACTTCTTTACTTAGTGCAATTGTACGAATTTGCTGAGCAGATACATATTCAGGTAACTCAAAGCGTAATGTATCGAAGAAATTTGTATTGACTTGTGTGTATCCAAACTTTTTAAGCTGTTTATCCAGATATGTAGTTATGCTGTGAATACGTAAAGCTATTGTTTTGATTCCTTCCTGTCCATGAAATACGGTATAGAATCCCGCCATAGTAGCCAGTAATGCTTGAGCTGTACAAATATTAGAAGTGGCTTTTTCTCGTTTGATATGCTGCTCACGAGTTTGTAATGCCATTCTATAACAAGGTTTTCCATATTTATCTTTAGACCAACCAATAATTCTTCCTGGCATGTATCGTTTATATTCATCCCGTGTAGCAAAGTAAGCAGCTGAGGGACCTCCATAGAACATAGGTACTCCTAACCGTTGAGTTGTTCCAAAAACGATATCTGCTCCCCATTCTCCTGGAGGTGTCAATAAAGCGAGACTAAGGATATCTGCTGCAACCGCGATTTTACAATCTGCTGCATGTGCTTTTTCTGTAAATTCAGCATAGTCTTCTACACTCCCATTGGAATTAGGATATTGCAGTATGCAACCGAACACCTCTGGAGAAGGTTCAAATTCTTTGTATTTGCCTATTCGTAATTCTATCCCTTGAGGAATGGCACGAGTGGTCATTACAGCTAATGTTTGAGGGAAGATATTTTCGTCAACAAATACTGTATTGGCACCCGCTTTTTGTTGAGCACGAGAACGTAATGCATGCATCATACTAACAGCTTCAGCAGCAGCAGTTGCCTCATCAAGTAAAGAGGAGTTCGCGAAGGGCATAGCGGTAAGATCACACACTGCAGTTTGAAAATTTATCAGTGCCTCTAGTCTTCCTTGAGAAACTTCTGTCTGATATGGGGTATAGGAAGTGTACCATACAGGATTTTCGAAAACATTTCGTTGGATCACAGCAGGAGTAATAGTGTTATACCAACCTTGACCGATGTAAGTGGTATAAAGCTTGTTTTTACTTGCTAGTGTGGCGATGTGTTTCCCATATTCATTCTCTGTTAGGGCATTGTTAAGAGCTAAAGGCTCTTTCAAACGGATATCTGCTGGGATAGTTTTTTCGATTAATTCATCCAGCGATTTTACGCCAATTTTGCGGAGCATTATAGCTGCATCTTGCTCATTAACGCCGATATGTCGGCTAGCTAACAAATCTGTTTTCATATTTTTGGAAGATAATTGTTAAATTTATTATCTGAAAAAAGGATTTTCTGCTTTTTCCATTCCAATGGTGGTTGGTGCACCATGACCCGGGTAAACTACTGTTTCGTTAGGTAAAGTGAATAGCCGACTGCAAATATGGTCGATTAACTCGTCGAAATTACCTCCGGAAAGATCTGCACGTCCTATGCTTCCTTGAAATAATACATCTCCTGAGAACATGCAATTGTCATCTTTTGAATAGAATACAAGGCTCCCTGGCGAATGACCTGGAACATGTATGGCTTCCAGCTTACAGTTCCCAAAAGATATAATATCGCCATCGTGCAGATACTTTCCTATAGGGACTGGTGTTTCTTGTAGCTGAAAGCCAAACATACGACTTTGCTTTGGAGCTTCATCTATCCAATATTCATCAGCTTTATTTGCTTCCGCTGATAAACCAAATTCCTGCAACATAAATGGATTACCAAAAATGTGATCTAAGTGTAGATGCGTATTGAGGAGATGTTTCACATTCAGTTGGTTAGTGAGGATAAAATTCTTTAATGCTTGTTTCTCCTCATCATAAAAGCAGCCAGGATCAATTACAACTGCTTCGTTGGTGTCATCCCATAAAACATAACAATTTACAGGAAACATATTAAATTCAAATCTTTTTATTTTCATGGTTCTTTGTGATTAGGATCAATCAGAACGTTTATTTTCTATATTTGTACGTATACTACCTTTTTGGTTTCAAAAAAATCTTCCGCAAAATGATCACTCAGATTATGAATTACCGTTTTATTTTTAAATGGCATTGTTTCATGCTCTAATTCACCTCCCTTTAAGCAAATCAATCCGTTGGGCAAAGCATTTTGTTGCTTCTGTGAAACGTTTTTCCGTATGATTTTAACTAGATCAGCGAGCGGCATAACTGCACGACTAACAATAAAGTCGAACTGTTCTTTCACTTCTTCGGCACGAGCATGGCGGAAAGTGACATTTTTTAGCCCAATAGACTGCGCTACTTCTGATGCTACACGTACTTTTTTACCGATACTGTCTACTAGATGAAAGTTCGTTTCAGGAAATAGGATAGCGAGAGGTATTCCAGGGAAACCTCCTCCAGTTCCTAAGTCCATTACACTGGTTTCTGGGCGGAATTGAATAACTTTGGCGATGCCTAAAGAATGAAGTACATGGTGCTCATATAAATTCTCAATGTCTTTTCGCGAGATAACATTGATTTTTGCATTCCAATCGAGATATAATTCATATAGAGCAGCAAATTGTTCTTGCTGTTCAGAGGTTAAATTGGGAAAATATTTCAGTATGATTTCCACTTTTTTAGTATTGAATGATAATTTTAAATGTCAGGATAGTATGGGTTTACCCTTTTAATCTCTTGATGATAGGGCTATTGCCTAATAAACGCTCCATCATTGCATAAGGTATAGTTACTTTTACAGGCCCCATTGCGTAAGGAGTAATTTCGTATACATTATAATAGAATGTGATTCCTTCTTTGCTCAAGAAGAAGTTTTCAACGGGAGTAATGTCACCAGTTGAAGCATAACCTAAATCTTCCAATGCCTCGTGAGTGGTCACTTTATTATCTGCCATCAGCTGATTCCAGATTAAATCTGTTAATGGCTCTTGGTAGTCTTCAATGAAGATATCATCAAGGTGCAAAGGTCGCATCAAAGTGAGGTCCATATTTAGGAAGCTGGTCATATACATTCCATGCGCTCCTCCGGTATATTCATTGTATTCTACACGATATACTAGTAGATCGTTTTCATAAAACTGCACATAGCTCTCAATACTTTTATAGTAGGAATACCATGCACCAATAATGGCATCTTTTTCTTTATTCTTCTCATCCTCAGCATACATTGGTTCCTGATCGTGACGATATTCTTCAATATAATTTCGAGAGTATTGTTTAACCATTTCTTCTGGTTTTTCACCAATATATTTATCTCCAAAGCAAAGGGATGCGAAATGGGCATTTAAGCTGTCTTTCAGCATCTCATCGGAAGATTTAACAGGATAGGTAAAATGGATGATAATGTTACAAGCAGGTTTTGCTGTGTCATTAAAGAGATGTGCTGTCTCATTTACTTGGATACTGTCGAACTGCAAAGAGCCGACGTTTTTATTCATCTTGTTATGACAAGAGGATAAAAAGCCACTAACTGTAAGAATTAAAGTTAGGAGAGTTACATATTGTTTTTTCATATACATCGTTACTATAAGTTCAACATCGTTTCTGTCTATGAGTATTGACAAATATAGATGAATTTACCGAATCTGGCGAATAAAACAAGAAAAATATTCTATCAACTTCCTTTCCAAAGGAGTTATTTAGAGGTATTCTTGTTAATGATTCTTTTTTTATTGTTATTGTTGCATATGTTACAGATTTAAATGATCAGTCTCGCTTATCTTTGCAAAAAATAAATAAATTATGGAACAGTTACATGCACACGAAGTCCTTCATATGATGGAAGGTAACAAGTATACAGAGCAGACTTTAAGAGAAGCTATTGTTAAACGGTTTGGAGAAGCTCAACACTTCTATACCTGCTCAGCCGAAAATATGGCTGTAGATGAACTTATCGAATTCCTCAAAAAGAAAGGTAAGTTTATGCCAGAAGGAGAAGGATTTACAGTAGATATGAGTAAGGTTTGTAATCATTGATTTATGACCTGAACCATTTCTTTATCGATACCAAATTTCTCATTAGCATGTGTTTCACCTGCAGGCTCTACATGCACTAGGATATCATAAACATTATCTACAGATTGCTTGATGCTATTTTCTACGGCATTAGCTATTTTATGAGCTTGAGTGATGGAAATCTCTGGATTAACCTCTATATCTAGCGATATCATATATAGATTTCCAATCATTCTTGATCTCACTCGGTGAGGGTTACTTGCACCAGAGACTTTTTCCACGGCTTCAAAAATTTTGTTATAAACATTAACGTCTTTAACCCCATCCATAAGCTCTACATTCGAGTCCATAAAAATGCTGATTGAGGATTTAATGATAAACAGACTGATGATTAGCCCTGTGATTGAATCGAGTATGGGTAGTTCAAATACAAAGGTAAATATCAAACCAACTAATACACTTGAGGAGATTATCACATCGTTGCGCATATTGATTGCATTGGCAGTGAGCATGGAGCTATTGATTCTTCTTCCTTGTTTGTACTGATATAGAGCCAATAGCAACTTTCCTGCAATGGAAAAGGTGGTTACATAAATAGCGATGGGGGAAGGAATCTGTTTGATTTCATCTGAAAGAATACTATTTATAGCTGATATGAACATTTGTACGCCTGCATAAAAAATAACAAGGGACAGAATTTTTGTGGCAATGCTTTCTGCTTTTTCATAGCCAAAAACATATTTTTGGGTAGGGGGATGATTTATGATTCGCGAAGTGAATATCATCACAATAGAGATGATTACATCTGTTGCGGAGTCTATCCCATCGCTAAGTACGGCTAAGCTGCCAGCAAATAGACCTATAACGATTTTGGAAACAGAAAGTATGCTATTTCCAATGGTACTTATCCATGATGTTCTGATTAATATTTTTTCTCTTCTAGCTTTCATACGAATATATATTGGAAGATCATATACTACTAGTTTATAACGTTTATTGTGTGGCCAAAGATACAGATAAAATTGGTATAGGTCATATAAATGGTTCGATAATAATGGCAGCCTTTAACTGTATGTATTCTAATTTTATTTAGTGTATGATTAATCCGTATAAGAGTCATAATTGAACAATTAATGGTATGTCCTTGTTTTTAGAGTAACAATATTTAGAGTGACAATAGAATGAATAATATAGTTAGAAAGACATTCCCTGTACTGAATATGCATTGTGCTGGATGTGCAAATAATGTCGAAAAAACGGTAAATAAAATTTCAGGTGTTACTGAAGCTATTGTAAATTTCGCTTCAAATACATTGACTGTCTCCTATCAGCAAGATAAAATAACTCCTTCTGAGATTCATGATGCAGTAGTTGCGGCAGGTTACGATTTAATTATAGAGGAAGAAAATAGTGAAGAACTTCAGAAAGAGGAGCAACAGCATCATTTTATTCGTTTGAAGCGGAGAGTGATAGGGGCATGGATTATGGTTGCTCCATTACTTCTTTTTTCTATGGTTTTAATGCATCTACCTTATTCCAACGAGATACAAATGTTATTGGCCATTCCTGTTCTTGTTTTTTGTGGAAAAGACTTCTATGTTGGTGCGTGGAAGCAAGCTAAAATAGGGAGAAGTAACATGGATACACTTGTAGCTTTGAGTACGTCCATCGCTTTTCTATTTAGTCTATTCAATACCTTTTTCCCTGAGTTTTGGATAATTCGTGGACTTGAGCCTCATGTCTATTATGAAGCATCAGCAGTTATTATTGCTTTTGTTCTTACTGGAAAGATGATGGAAGAGCGTGCTAAAGGAAATACTTCTGAGGCTATTCGTAAATTGATGGGGATGCAGCCTAAAGTAGCAAGAGTATTACGAGATGGGTTGGAAGAAGAGGTCAAGATTGAAGCGCTTAAAATAGGAGATCTGATAGTTGTCCGTCCTGGCGAGCAAATTCCTGTTGATGGTGTTTTGTTCGATGGACGTTCTTATGTAGACGAGAGTATGATTACTGGCGAACCGATTCCTGTGGAAAAGAAGATAAATGATAAGGTTCTGGCTGGAACAATCAATCAACGAGGCTCATTTGCCATTCGAGCTGTACAGGTTGGAGCCGAAACGGTTTTATCTCATATCATTCGTATGGTTCAGGAAGCTCAAGGCAGCAAGGCACCAGTGCAGCGAATCGTTGATAGAATTACAGGAATTTTTGTACCTGTTGTGCTTGGTATAGCTGTTTTAACGTTCATCTT
This sequence comes from Bacteroidota bacterium, assembly GCA_023426145.1. Classification (GTDB taxonomy): domain Bacteria; phylum Bacteroidota; class Bacteroidia; order Bacteroidales; family Bacteroidaceae; genus Bacteroides. The sequence continues at coordinate 9,674 of JAFABG010000003.1, forward strand.
TTGGGTGGTTATTGGAGGAAGTGACTATGTCTCATACGGGGTTATGTCCGCTGTTTCTGTACTTGTGATTGCTTGTCCTTGTGCTCTAGGATTAGCAACACCTACAGCATTAATGGTTGGCATTGGAAAAGCTGCCAATCGCCACATTTTGATAAAAGATGCAGTTGCTTTGGAGCAAATGCGTAAAATTGATGTGGTAGTTCTTGATAAAACAGGTACACTGACTGAAGGGTATCCTAAAGTGACGGGGTGGATATGGTCTAAACAGCAAGATGAATATTCGAAAAAAGTGCTTCTTGCAGCTGAGTTGAAATCAGAGCATCCATTGGCTAGTGCAATTGTTACTGTTCTTCAGGATGAAGAACACATTTCTCCTGTTTCTTTGCAAAATTTTGAAAGCATTACTGGCAAAGGAGTACAGGTCTCTTTTAATGGTCATAGCTATTGGATTGGTAGCCATAAATTATTGAAGGATTTTCGAGCAACAGTTGGTGGTGTGATGGTAGATGAACTAGTCCATTACGAATCTGCTGGGAATGGAATTATATATTTTGGATGCGAAACTGAATTATTAGCTATTATTGCTGTTTCTGATCCTATAAAAGTAACTTCAGTAGAAGCTGTGAATGAGCTCAAACGCCAAGGACTTGAGATTTGTATGCTTACAGGGGATAGTCAGCGTACAGCGATGTCAGTAGCTTCCAATTTAGGTATTGAACGGTTTGTAGCTGATATGTTACCTGAAGACAAAGCCGAATTTGTTCGCAAACTGCAAATGGGAGGTAAAAAAGTGGCTATGGTTGGGGATGGAATAAACGATTCACAGGCTCTTGCTCTTGCTGATGTAAGCATAGCAATGGGTAAGGGGACAGATATAGCGATGGATGTTGCTATGGTAACATTAATGACTTCTGATTTATCATTACTTCCTAAAGCTTTTGAATTATCAAAGCAAACAGTAAGGTTAATTCACCAAAACCTGTTTTGGGCGTTTATTTATAATTTAATTGGGATACCGATTGCAGCAGGCATTCTATTCCCGATTGAGGGTTTGTTATTGAATCCTATGTTGGCTAGTGCTGCTATGGCTTTTTCTAGTGTCAGTGTTGTCCTTAATTCCTTAAGTTTGGGGAGAAGGATTTAGTGTACTTTTAAGCTGTTAATTTGTGAAAATCTGCACGATAACAACTCTTTTTATTTTATTTTCTTACTTTTGTATTTATGAAAACAGTTCTAGTAGATTGGGATTTAATTCCATACGCTGATGCTTGGCAACAGCAAACGGAATGGTTTAATGCTCTTGTTGAAGCAAAAGAGCATGGAGAATCTTATGTAAACCGCTTTATTATGTGCGAGCATCCACACGTTTATACATTGGGACGAAGTGGAAAGGAGAATAATATGTTATTGAATGAGGCACAGTTGAATGCGATTGGTGCAACTCTTTATCATATTGATCGAGGAGGGGATATCACTTATCATGGGCCTGGACAATTAGTTTGTTATCCGATTATAAATCTTGAAGAGTTTCAATTAGGGCTTAAAGACTATATAAATTTGTTAGAAGAAGCTGTGATACGTGTATGTGCAATTTATGGTGTGGAAGCTAGTCGATTGCCTAAAGCTACAGGCGTTTGGTTAGAAGCTGATACACCTCGTGCACGTAAGATCTGTGCTATTGGTGTTAGAAGTAGCCATTTTATTACCATGCATGGATTAGCATTCAATGTAAATACAGATTTACGCTATTTTAGCTATATCCATCCTTGTGGGTTTATCGACAAGGGTGTAACTTCTTTACGTCAAGAATTAAAAAGAGAGATACCCATGGATGAAGTGAAACAACATCTTGAAGGTGAGTTTAAAAAACTATTCCGATACTAATTTGGTAAGCGTGATGCATCAAGCTACTTTTTTCAGCTAGAGAATATGAAAAATCTGCGCGGATGGGCCAAAAGTTAATACCACCTCCTAATGTGCTATAATTGCCTATACCTTTGTTTTTATCACTAAAGTTATATCCAGCGTGTAGTATTCCATATTTTAAGAAATTGTATTCCGCTCCAACAACACACTGTAGATGTTGATATTCGGAAGGGAAAACATAATTTACGTCTAACGCTACTTGTAGGCGATTTTCTATACTGAATGGAAGATCTATTGAACCTCCTAAACCAACTCGAGTTGGCAGAGTTTGTTCATCAAGTTTACTTCCCACATTTGCGACTTGGAACCCGACCGTCCACGAGGCCATTTCATTTAAGATATTCATGCCTTTATGATAACTGGTCCCAAAATCAAGTGAGAGTGATTTATTGTTTTTAGCTTGACTGTCGGCTTTCTCTTGCAGATACCTCAAAGTGACTGAAAACGATAGGTCTTTTGTTATGTTTCTGAAATAAGCAGCTTCAATGTTCCAAGCTTTTGAATGATCCGAAGGCCCATCTTCAAGATAAAAGTCAGCCCCTCTATAATGCCGAAAACCGAGTGCAAATCCTTGTTCCCCTTTTCGTCCAATTCGGTAGAAAAGTGAACCACTATGTATATTGATACCCTTGTTTAGATCGGCATATGAGTAACTGGCACCCATAATTTGTTGAGAGAATAAGATCGTAGAGGCGTTATGGAAAATAGCTGTGCTTCCATTTTCGGTTGTTGCAAGTCCGACCCCTGCCATGCCCGCTGACTGTGCATCAGGAGCAATCTGCATTAATGTAGTCGTTTCTTGTGCCAGTGCAAAAATGGGTAACAAATTTAGAATGAAAAGTAAAGAAGCTACTCGTTTCATAATTAGTTGTTTTTGGGGTTAGACATTCGGATGACGCGTATACCTGTCCAAAATTTATTATCTTTAAGCATTTCACTAATTGGCTTTTCACTAATCAAAACTTTACCAACGCTGGCTGATGCATGGAGTAAATTTAACTTCCCATTACTATAACAAGCTATCCCGACATGGGCTATATCGAGTCCCCGACGATTCGTAGTAATAGCGATAATATCTCCATTCATAATCCAAGGTAGTCCAACATCAGTAAGATTCTTTTTGGGAAGCCAATGTATTTTTTTTCCAGATAATGCCTTTTCTTTTTCAATTATTAGCTTTAGTTTATCAGATGAAGAGGCTAGTTGCTTATATTGTTCTACGTTTGAAGACATATAAGAGAGCGAGAGCTTAGTGGTTTGTTTACAGTTATAAGCCGTAATATCTTCCAAAAAACCTAATTGAATACCGTTCTCAATCCATTCTGAAGTGTAGTGTAGGCGGGAAGTATATCCATTAATTACCCCATTTCGATAACGTATTTTCTTCAAATTATCAGCAAAAGTAGATCCCAAAGCTTGTGCTAAAGTATATTCAACAAAAGTGATACAGTCTACAGCTTGGGTGTTAATTACCAACTTTTCATCATTGCTGTGATCTAATGTATGAGCTTCATATTTCGTTCCAATATACGATTTACCCACTCTTAACATCGGTTCCTTATCGGAAAAGACGAGACCTTCATTTAACCATTTTTCCAGTTCTTTCGTCCATTGAAGTTTGTATTTAAAACTATCTCGATAGCCCCATCCGTGTCCTCCAGTGGGATAAACATGGAGAGAAGCCGAAACCTTATTATTTTGTAGTGCAAGGTAGTAATTTACTCCATTTGAAGGAGGAACAGCTTTATCGTCGGAAGACAGAGCTATAAATGCTTGTGGTGTATCTGTTGTGACTTGCAATTCATTTGAATAGTATTCAACTTGTTCCGCTGTAGGCTGCTTTCCTAGAAGGGAATTTTTAGACCCTTGGTGAGTGTTATCGTGCATGGTGACAACGGGGTAGAGGAGAATCTGAAAATCAGGACGAGTTGATGCATCATAATGAGTGGCTAGAGTAGATGCTAGATGTCCACCAGCTGAAGCTCCCATGATTCCTATTTTGTGAGGATCTATGTTCCATTCTTTTGCATGACTTCGTAACATTCGCATTGCCTGTTGTACATCTGATAAAGGAACTTCACAATGTCCATTTGGCATTCTATATTTTAAAACAATGTATGTGATTCCTTGTCCCACGAACCAAGGTGCCATGTCATGCCCTTCGTGGTCCATAGCTAGGCGGCTATAGCCTCCTCCTGGGCACATGATAATTGCCATACCAGTGGGCTGTGAAGCTTGATAAACAGTGATAGTCGGTTTAGTAACATTACTAATTCTGTTTGGAGCAACTTCTTGTTCGTCTCCTATTAATCCGTTGGAGTTAGGAGCCCCGTCGGCCCAAAGTGGGAGCTCGACGGGGTTTTGTGCAAATGTCATTACAGTCATTAATGATAATATTGTAACTAACAGTTTCCTCATATCCTTATTTTATTTTCATAGACGCTTTTATAAAATAGATAATTAATAGGGCATAAGCTCCTAAAGCCAATACTTCAGACCAAGAATTGTTCAGCCAAGTTTCGTTAACTAAATTGATTCCTCCGAAGCGCATAGCTGCACTTACTACTCCCATCAAAGCACCACCAGCAATGAAACCGGAAGCAAGTAATGTCCCTTTTTCACCTCTTTCTGTATTTAAAGTCGTGTCTTTGCTACGGCTAGTTACGTACCAATTAATCGCTCCCCCTACAACCAATGGAATATTTAATTCTAATGGAATAAACATACCTAATGCAAATGCTAATGCTGGAATTTTGAAGAATGTCAGTACAATTGCTAGTACCGCACCTATTCCATAGAGTAACCATGGAGCACCAACACCACTCATTAAAGGCTCAATCACTGCCGCCATGGCATTAGCTTGTGGAGCTGCTAAGGCACCGCTAGTAAATCCATATGTTTTATTGAGAATAATCATAACTCCACCTACTGTGGCTGCAGATACGATTGTTCCTAAGAATTTCCAAGTCTCTTGTTTGTAAGGAGTACTTCCAAGCCAATATCCGATTTTAAGGTCTGTAATGAACCCACCGGCCATTGACAATGCTGTACATACAACACCTCCCATAACTAATGCTGCAACCATTCCTGAAGGGCCTTTAAGTCCAACAGCCACCATTACAACAGAAGCAAGAATGAGAGTCATTAGTGTCATCCCAGATACAGGGTTTGTCCCTACAATTGCAATAGCATTCGCTGCAACAGTGGTAAATAAGAACGAAATTCCTGCTACAAGAATTATCGCTACTAAAGTATGCAAAAGATTACCTTGCATGATGTCGAAGTAGAAAAACAATACGATTAGTATTAGAGTGATTATAGATCCAACACCTATAATTTTCATCGACAAGTCTTTTTGCGTGCGAATGATTTGCTTTTCAGCATTTCCTTTCCCTCTCATTTCTTTAGCGGCTAATCCCACAGCGCTTTTGATAATTCCCCACGAACGGATAATACCAATTACGCCAGCCATGGCAATGCCACCAATTCCAATACTTTTCGCGTAATACTTAAAGATTTCTTCCGGACTCATCATACCAACAGTAGAGGTAATCTCTGGATTCCATGTATTTAATACACTATCGCCCCAAATAGCTGACATTCCAGGGATGATTATCCACCATACAGCTAGTGATCCAGCACAAATAATAGATGCATATTTTAATCCGACGATATAGCCAAGTCCTAAAACAGCAGCTCCTGTATTTACTTTAAACACTAATTTAGCTTTTTCTGCTAGCATTTCCCCAGCACTGCATACACGAGTCGTGAAATTCTCGTTCCACCAGCCGAAAGTAGCTACAACGAAATCATAAAGCCCGCCGATAATCCCAGCCATTAGAAGTGGCTTAGCTTGATTACCACTTTTTTCTCCCGAAACAAGAACTTGAGTTGTAGCTGTTGCTTCTGGAAAAGGATATTGGCCATGCATATCACTAACGAAATATTTACGGAAAGGAATTAAGAATAAAATACCTAATACGCCTCCAAGTAATGAACTAATAAATACTTGCATAAAGGTTACTGTCATATCAGGATACTTGGCTTGAAGGATGTAGAGAGCAGGGAGAGTGAAAATTGCACCGGCTACAATCACACCAGAACATGCACCTATAGACTGAATAATTACATTTTCGCCCAGTGAGTTTTTTCTCTTTGCAGCTCCAGAAACTCCGACAGCTATGATGGCAATGGGGATTGCAGCTTCAAATACTTGTCCAACTTTAAGTCCCAGATAAGCTGCTGCAGCTGAGAAAAGAATCGCCATAGCTATTCCCCATGTAACTGACCAGAAGTTGACTTCCGGATAACTTTTAGAAGGACTCATCAATGGGTTATACACTTCTTTAGGTTTTAACTCCCTGAACGCATTCTCCGGGAGTCCGGCGAATTTGTCTTCTTGTTCTTGTTTCATATTAAAAAATTAGTAGTTTATTTTTGACCTTCAAAGTAAACAAAAAAAAAGGAGAATCAAACGATTCTCCTTTAGGTAATTCTTGTATTTCTATCACTTAGCATCTTTAGCAGCCATATCCCCTTCTATATAAAGTCGGATCATTTCAGTTTTTGCATTTGTACGTAGTGTAATTGATTTCTTGAAATGACCAGGATATTTTCCTGTTCCATTATAAGTAACTTTAATTGTTCCTTTCTTACCAGGCATGATTGGCTCTTTTGTATATTCAGGTACAGTACATCCGCAAGAGGCTACCGCTTGATGAATAACTAAAGGGGCATCCCCTATATTAGTGAATGTAAACACGCAACTTACAACTGGACTGTTCTCTGAAAATTTACCAAAATCATGAGTCGTTTTATCAAACTTAATGTCGGCATTGGTTTGCGCAAAAGTAAAATTTATCCCTACAAATAGTAAGGTAATTAAAAAAAGTATTTTCTTCATTTTCCTTCTTTTTATTGATTTACATATGCCAAAGGTAGTGCTTTTCTAAAGAAGTGATCTTTCTATCGCGTTAAATTAAACGAAAAATAGGCTAAAAGCATCCTATTTGGCGTAGAATTACTATTTTTTCATCTTAAACCCAAGCATCATCCCATCGTAGTTCTCAGCAATTGAGCTAACTGTTTTTATCGCAGTGCTGTTCGTCTTGCTTCCTATCAGTGCCATCAATTTCATTAACTTATCTGAATTGCATAACAATTCTATTGAGGTGGGAGTGCAGTTTACTTTTGCATATAAACTTAGCATTCTTAGATATTTAAGATTTACTTGTTGTGTTGACTTATTGTAAGAATAGGTCCCTTCTAACTTCTTTTTACCTACCTGAGTCGTGAAGGTACTGTCGGCATTAAATGTGAAACTCATTTTTCCTTCAGTTATTCCTACTTTACTAAGTTGTTCATTGAGTTTATTTTCTGTCATTGTAGCAGTAGCCATTCCACCTGCTTTCATTAGTAAATTATCCGATTCAAACTCTACTGCAGATCCTGAGTAAACCCATGTGCCAATCATGTTTATATTTTCCGTGTTCCCAGTGATGGAATTCACGACTTTAGAGATGTTGTCTTTGTTCAACCAATCGAATAATGACTGTGCTTTGCAGGTGTATGAAGCGCATGATAAAGCCGTAAGTGTAACGATTGATAAAATGATTCTTTTCATTTTAGTATTTTTTTATTTGTTAAGTTCTATATTTATATTCTCGATATAGTTTAGTATTTCAGTGCGTCCCATTCGATCTTCAGACGATGAAATGAAATATGGAGGCAATTCTTCCCATTGCTTTTTTAATTCCCGTAGGTAGGAGTTTATATTCATCTTTAGTCGTCCACCTTTCAGCTTATCAGCTTTAGTGAAAACGATAGAAAAAGGAATTCCATTTTCACCCAACCATTCCAAAAATTCAATATCAATCTTTTGCGGTTCAAGACGGCTATCTATGAGTACAAAAAGGTTACTCATTTGTTCTCGTTCCAAGATATAGTCTTCGATGATACTTCTTATCTGATCTTTTCCTTTTTGTCCACGTTTAGCATATCCATATCCGGGGAGGTCAACTATGTACCAACTTTTATTAATCAGAAAGTGGTTTATCAGCATTGTTTTACCAGGTGTCGAAGAAGTCATAGCTAATCCTTTGCGAGAAGTCAGCATGTTGATAAGACTTGACTTGCCAACATTTGAACGTCCAATAAATGCATATTCAGGGAATATGCCTGCTGGACATTTTTTTACGTCTGTATTACTGATCACAAATTCTGCACTTGTTATTTCCATTCTGTTGTTATTTATGTCTTTTTATGTATTCTTTGAACTGTTGCTATAGATATTGCTGAATCTTATTTCTTTTTTGACATAAGTAGCAATCCAATAAATGTGAGGGCTCCATTCAACATGAGTAGCTCATAACCAAATTTATAACCCATTTCTTGATAAATCCAATAGTTTAATATGTAGCAGACTATAGGGGACCCTATAGCTATAAACGGTACAAAGCGGTCATTTGTTTGCCTATTAGTGAAAAGCCCGAAAGCAAACATTCCAAGCAGTGGCCCGTAGGTGTAAGAAGCAATGATGTATATAGCATCAATTACGCTTTCGCTATTCAGTAAGTTCACTAAACAAATGCAACAGACAAGCAATAATGAAAGTAGTATGTGAACGATTTTTCTTTTTTGCAGGGCTTTCTTTTCGGTTTCCATTTCTGTCCCAAGGAAATCAATACATACGCTTGTTGTCATAGCAGTTAAAGCAGAATCTGAATTGCTGAATGCAGCAGCAATAATTCCGATAGTAAAGAGCACTAATACGGATTGTCCCAAATAGCCTTGAGTTGCAAACATAGGCAAAATGTCATCATTTACCATTGGAAGTTCGATCTGCATTTTAGAAGCTAATGCTAGTAGTAGAATACCTAAGCATAAGAATAGTAAATTAAGTGGGATAAATAAGAAACCATAGCAATACATGTTTTTTTTCGCTTCTCTTAGGTTTCGGCAAGAAAGGTTTTTCTGCATCATGTCTTGATCTAGTCCTGTCATAACAATAACAATGAATATACCACTAAAAAACTGTTTGAAGAAATTTTGTCGCGAAAACCAATCGTCAAAAACAAAGATTCGACTGTGGCTGTCATGGCGAATAATATTGATTACGTCGCTAAACCCTATGCCTAATTTTTGTATTGTAAAGTAAATGATAAAAATAAGAGCAGCAATAAGGCAAAAGGTCTGTAATGAATCTGTCCATACAATCGTTTTAATTCCACTTTTATGCGTATATATCCAAACTAAACCAACCGATCCGGCAGCAATAATCCAAAAAGGAATATTCATGCTTTGAAATACATAAGTATATAAAATCAGACAAACCAAATAGAGTTTAGCTGCTGTCCCAAGCAGTCGTGATAACAAGAAAAAAAATGAACCTATACGATATGTCTGAATCCCTATACGTTTGCCCAAATACCCGTAAATGCTTGTAAGATTTAGTCTATAATACATTGGTAGTAATACTTGAGCTACAAATATATACCCGAAAAAGAATCCGAAAACAGCTTGCATATAAGTCATATCCATAGCACGTACCATACCTGGTACGGATACAAAAGTCACTCCAGATATAGAAGCACCAATCATTCCAAAAGAGACGACATACCAAGGTGATTTGTTTTCTCCTTTAAAAAAAGCAGCATTTGTTCCGCTTTTATGTCCAGTTATTCGAGCAATTAATAATAGCCCTAGAAAGTAGCATACTATTGTGATAAATATGATCATATGGGCGACAAAGGTAACACTTTATCGACAAATTTCATTTGTTATAGGTATTAAAAACAATAATCTGTATCTTTGCGAGCAAAACAGAATAGATATTCATTTATAATTTATGAGTCAACAATATCCATCTATATTACTTGAAAAGGCTGTCAGTGAATTTTCTAAACTTCCAGGAATTGGAAGGAAGACGGCTATGCGGCTAGTATTACACTTACTTCGACAGGATACATCAACTGTGGAAGCTTTTGGCCATTCCATCATTACGTTAAAGCATGAAGTAAAATATTGTAAGATATGCCATAATATATCCGATACAGATATTTGCCAAATTTGTGGTAATCAGCAACGTGAAGCTTCGACTATTTGCGTTGTTGAGAATATTCGTGATGTGATGGCTGTGGAGGCAACACAACAATACCGTGGGCTTTATCACGTGTTAGGAGGGGTTATCTCCCCTATGGATGGAGTTGGTCCGAGTGATTTACAGATTGATAGTTTGGTGCAGCGTGTTGCTGATGGTGGTGTCACAGAAGTTATTTTGGCATTGAGCACAACAATGGAAGGTGATACCACTAACTTCTATATCTATCGTAAATTAGAGAAAATGAATGTTAAGCTTAGTGTCATTGCGAGGGGGATATCTGTTGGCGATGAACTGGAATATGCCGACGAGATTACTTTGGGGCGAAGTATAATGAATCGTACTCTATTTACTGGAATAGTATAATTTGATTTTTAGAATTAACGATAAAACAACATGGAAGAACAGATAAAACTAGCAGTTAGAAATTTGAATATTGGTTATATAATATTTTGGGTAGTGCCTGCATTTTTGTTAGGGGCAGGAGAATTAGAGCTTTTCCCCGTTGGAGCTTGGGCAGACGATACAAAATTTATTTATTATTTTGAAACAATTTGTATTTTGATTACCGCCTTATGTGTACCGTTAGCTCTCAAACTTTTTAGTCTGGTATTAAAGAAGAAGATAGATCACTTGTCTATCATTATTGCTTTAAAACGCTATGTACAGTTTAGTATTGTTCGCCTAGTGTTACTTGAGGTGGTTATCATCTTAAATATATTGTGCTTTTATCTAACGCTTAGCAATACAGGCAATTTATGTATGCTTATTGGGTTGACAGCAGCACTATTTTGCTTACCTGGAGAGAAGAAGTTGCGTAATGAACTCCATATCACTAAAGAATAAGAAAGACATGAAACAAAATTTTCTTATGAATGATCGTGTATATCTTCGCGCAGTTGAACCGGAAGATATGGACATTATGTATGAGATGGAAAATGATCCTTCAATGTGGGATATCAGCAATTTTACTACACCTTATTCACGTTATGTGTTACGTCAATATATTGAGGGCTCACAGTGCGATGTGTTTGCAGATAAACAGCTAAGATTAATGGTCGTTAATAAATTAGATCATAGCGTGATTGGTACAATTGATATAACAGATTTTGTACCACTTCATTCGCGGGGTGAAGTGGGCGTAGCAATTTATAAGAAATATCGTCAGCAAGGATATGCAACAGATGCTTTATTGTTGTTATGTGATTATGCTTTCGATTTTTTGTCACTAAATCAACTTTATGCACATGTGGCTGAAGACAATAAGGCTTCACTAAAATTATTTATCTCCTGCGGATTTGTTCAATGCGGAATATTGAAAAATTGGCTGAGGATAGGTGCAGAGTACAAAGATGCAATTCTATTGCAACGTTTGAACCTGAATAAGAAAGAGTAAATCGGTGTAATCTAGAATGATGGTCTCGTTTAATTTTAAGCCTTTTTTAGTTCAGAGAGGGTATTCGAGGAAAGCGAGACCAAGCTTCGTATTTACTTCCTAGTTTTTCTAGTGCTTGTTGCCACATTCTTTTAATATCTCTATTCATTAAGTATTCTTTCTCTTCTTTAGAAATTAGCCACGTGTTTTCTTCAATTTCGCTCGTCAATTGGGTTCTTTCCCAGCCTGAATATCCCAAAAAGAATCGAATATGCTCCTCAATTTTATTTCCCTGTAAGATATATTTCTTTATTTCATTAAAATCTCCATTTAAATAGAGATCTTTACTCACAGGAATAGCCCCCGAAATGTGTGGGAGCGTGTGGAGATAAAATAGGGTATCAGTAGCCATAGGGCCACCCTTGTATAAGGGTATATCTTCTAGGTATTTAAACTCATGTACAACATCGTTGAGTGATATGGGTAATTGTTTGTTCACAATTAAACCCATACTTCCTTCATCGGTATGATCAACCAATAGGATGACAGATCTTCCAAATGTAGCATCGCCAAGAAATGGTTCAGAAATTAAAATCTTTCCTCGTGCTGGTGAAACATTATTTGATTCTATTTTGAATAGGTCTAAGTTCATATTTTTACCGTTATATATTGCTATTATTGCCACTAATATAAGAAAAAAAGTGGAATAATAGTCATATACTCCACTTTTTTTATATTAAAAGTTGCTTTTATATATAACGAGCATATATTTACTCAATAGGATGCTGTTCAGCAAAAAGTTTCATTCTTTTGTCAAGCTCTTCATACTGATGGTTTTTGATAAATGAAGTGCAAGCACGTAAACCTTCTTGGTCACTTCCCGTTGTGACTAACGAAATAGCACTTACTCCGTAGTACATTAATTCTTTAGCTAATTCACCACTTGTCATTCCGGGGTATCCAATAGTAAAATAGAAACCGTCTGCAATGGGTTCTCCAAGATCATTATCATATACCAAATGAAATCCGTGTCGTAAGAAAATATTTTTTAATTTTTGTGCTCTCTCACCGTAAACTTTTACTTCATCAAGAAAATTATACCGGCCACTATTGGAAGCTTTCAGCATTGCTGCCATCGCGAATTGAGCAGAGTGACTAGTGCCTGAGGAAAGTGCATAAAGAACGCGATGGATAAAAACTGTGCCAAAGGTTCCTCCACCGTAACGCTTTGTTAGTCCAGGGTAGGCTCTATGGTATAATTTGTCTGATATACAACTTACTCCTATACGTTGGCCAGCATAACTAAATGCTTTAGAGCCCGAAATAAGTAACACATAATTATCTGTGTAATGAGCTACTGATGGTTGAAAGGGTGCTTGGTTAGGTTTGCTTAGATCTTGACGAAAGTCCATTGCAAAATAGGCAAGATCTTCTAATACAATAACATCATATTGGGTAGCCAATTGGCCTATTATTTGTAGCTCTTCTTCTTTTAAGCAAATCCAGCTTGGGTTGTTGGGATTTGAATATATAATTGCACATATATTCCCTTTCTTAAGATAGCTTTCTAATTTCTCTTTTAAATTATTTCCACGATACCCATATACATCGAACGTTTCATATTTTTTCCCCATGACCAGAAGTTGCTGTTTTTGAACGGGAAATCCAGGGTCAATAAATAGGATTGTGTCTTTTTCTTCATAGCATTGGCTACAAGTGAGAAATGAAGCAAAGGTGCCTTGCATAGAACCTGTAACTGGTACGCAACCTTCAGGTTTTAAGTCGACATTAATAAATGCTTTTATAAAATTAGATGCTTCTTTTTTAAGTTCTGGCAGTCCGTTAATGTCGGGATAAATACTTGCAACCCCATTTTGCAAAGCTTGTATTTCTGCTTTAACTCCAACGCTTGAAGGAGGAAGGCCTGGTACACCCATTTCCATTTTTATAAATTCTACTCCTGACAAAGCTTCTGCTTTTGAGGCTATTGCTTTCACCTCGCGAATTGTAGCTTTTGAGAAGTCCGTAATTTGGAACTCTTTAATGGTTTCATTAATCACATGTTGTTCAATCGGAGTATTTTTCATCCATTTTTTATTTAGTGTTATGCAGGCAAATGTACTGGATAATTCTTAATCTGCATACATTTTCAGAAAAAAAGAATGCATACTATTGCAAGTATAAAAAAAATGTCTACCTTTGTCACCGCAATTAAGAAATGCAAATATATTGGTGCGTTAGTTCAGTTGGTTAGAATACATGCCTGTCACGCATGGGGTCACGGGTTCGAGTCCCGTACGCACCGCATTAAACTCTGTAAAACATCGTTTTACAGAGTTTTTTTGTTTGAATAACTCATGTCATCGCGTTTTTTTATTATTTTTATACCCAACCTTAGGTATTTTCTAGGAGTTTCATAAAAAAGTGGTGACGTTCTCTTCATAATATATATATTTTTTCATTCATTTGCATAATGAAAGATTGATTTATCACATGGATAAACTGACGGATAAAGAATTGGTAGAACGATTTGCTATAAATAGGGAGGATGCTTTCCGGGTATTCTTTGATGCTTATTATATTCGTTTGTGTATGTATGCCATGCAAATTACTGATGACTTTTCCGAATCAGAAGATATTGTGCAGAGTTATTTTGTGAAATTTTGGGAGAAGGAATTATATAATGAGGTTTCAGTCAATCTTAGAAACTATTCCTATCTCTGTATACGCAACGCTGCCTTAAAATCTTTGGAACGTAAAGCTCGTATTCCGCTAGAACAGATACTAAATGATCACGAAGACTTTTACGCTTATGAAGAAATGGATAATAACGAGCGTGAAAGTAAAGAACGAGAACTAAAGAAAGCTTTAGATGAACTTCCTGAGCAAGAAAGGAAAGCTTTGTATGAAGTTGTTATTGAAAACAAAAAGTATAAAGAAGCCGCTGAGGAACTTCACATCAGTGTGAATACTCTTAAGACTTATTTATCTAGAGCTTTGACTCGTTTAAGAAAGAATAATAAATTGATGCTTCTCACTTATTTGTTTTAGCTTTATCGTTTTTCTCTTCTACAAACTATTTTTCTCTTCAAATTATATATTAAAAACCTGATTGGGTATTACTTAAATTTAGTGTAATTAGGTAATAGCTTAGATCGTTGTTGCAAAGTCTTATTGCTATAATATCTCTGTTTTTATCTCATTCAGATTTTTTTTTCAATAAAAAAGTAATTTTCTGTCACCCATTTATAGAATTATAAGATCATTAAGATAAAATGCGATTAAAGGATGATGGAAAACAAAAAAGATAGGAACAATTTAATAACCCTTTTTAATTGGTATCGATTAAAAAGGATGAATGAATTTGCTGCGCAATGTGACAAGGAAAATGCTTGGATAACAATTCAAGAAAAGATTTATACTCGTAAGCGAATGCGCTTATATAGAAGCTGGATTGGAGCAGCTGCAATGCTTTTGGCTCTTCTTGGAACAGGCTTTTGGTATTCATATGGTGATATTGACTTCTTTGAGCAGTATAAAACGGATGAACTTTTTATGCAAAGAGGAGAGCAGATGGCCATGTTAATAGCGGATGATGGTTCACAGTATCCTTTGTTTTCTGACGATGGTTCAGTCGTAAATGAAAATGGTGTGGAGATTGCTACTAATATGGGTAAAGAGTTAGTCTATAAAGTTCGATCGAATTTATTGAGAGATGCAGGTAATCATTTACTAGATGTACCTAGGGGAGCAGAATATAGATTGGAGTTAACAGATGGTACACACATTCACATTAATGCGCAGAGTAGATTATCATATCCTGTAATATTTAATCATCGTACTCGTGAAGTCAATTTGCAGGGTGAAGCCTATTTTGAAGTAGCGAAAGATCCCCAAAAACCATTTATTGTTCACACTGTTTTAGGAGATATAGAAGTTTTGGGTACTAAATTTAATGTTTCAACTTATAGCAACGATCAAGTGGTCGTTTCGTTGGAAGAAGGTTCTGTTAGAGTGAGTTACTCTGGTATGGAGCAAATACTATCTCCAGGCGAACAAGCAATCATTAATCATCAATCAATTGATGTCAAAGAGGTGAATTTAAAGAATTATACCTCATGGTCAACAGGTGTTTATGAATACACAAATACATCATTGGAAACTATTGTCAATCAGCTATCACGTTGGTATGATGTTGATATAGTCTTTACTGATCCTCAGTTAGGGAAGAGGCGATTTGCCGGTGTCATTTTTAGGGATCAACCTTTGCAACATGCAGTTGATATCTTATCAAAAGTGTCAGGAGTAAAATTTATCTCGAGAGGTAAGTCTATAGAGATCAAAGATCAAAGAATGAATTAAAGTAATATACAAGAGTAATCGGTTATGAAAAGATTATTATTAATAGTAATGCTGGTGGGAATATCAGGATATGTATTTAACATATCGGCGCAGCAGAGTGGTCAGGCAATACAGGTGGAAAGAGTTCCAATTCGTGTTGCACTCGATAAATTAAAAGAGGTTTATAATGTGCATTTTGTCTATGAAGAAGCCGCAGTTAGTAAAGATATGACTGTAACTCTATCATTTCCTGCTCAGACATCTTTAAACGTTATTATAGGAAATTTGTGTAAACAAGCTGCATTGCGATATGAGAAGCAAGGAGATGTTGTTTTATTGTATCCAGTTCGTAAGCAGGCGATTAGTGATATAAAGATTTCTATATTAGATAAAGATAATCGTCAACCCCTAATGATGGCGACCTGTGTCCTAAGTCCATTAGGCGCCTATGCAACATCGAATGCTGAGGGTAAAGCTCTTTTGAAAAATGTACCTGCAGGAAAGTATACACTTAATATCTCGTATATCGGTTTTGAACCAATACATCGTTCGATTGAGGTCAATCAGGATCTTGATTTAATTATTCGTATGAAACCTTCTTCATTGGCTTTGAAAGAAGTCGTTGTTGTTGCAAAGCAGAATGCGGCAGGTGAATCAACTAGTTCCATCATAGGTCGACAAGCAATAGATCACTTACAAGCTATGAGCTTAGACGATGTGATGCAGTTGATACCTGGAGCATTAATGAAGAATACAAATTTAACTTCGCAATCGAATATACAGATTCGATCACTAGTGAATGATAATACTAATGCTTTTGGATCTAGTATTGTAATGGATGGAATGCCAATGTCTAATAATGGAACTTTATCTCAGGGAGGTTTTTCAAGCACTGCATTCGTAGGAACTGATTTGCGCCAAATTAGTGCTGATGATATTGAGTCAGTAGAAGTTATTCGGGGGATTCCATCCGCAGAATATGGGGATTTAACATCTGGATTAGTGGTTGTGCATTCAAAGGTGGGGCAAACCCCCTGGCAAGCAAAAGCTAAGATTAACCCAGGAACTATGAATTATTCCTTAGGAAAAGGGTTTAAGTTGCAGGACATAGGAGGGGTTTTAAATTTTAATGTTGATTATGCGCAAGCTTGGGGTGATCCTAGAAATAAGACGAGATCATTTGATCGTTATACGCTTTCTTTGGGTTATGGTCGCGACTTTTCATCAAAATGGCATACCACTACAAAGTTACGTTATGCGCTCGGTAAAGATTGGAACGGGAATGATCCAGACGCTATCAACGATGGTACTTTCTCGAAAAATAGCAATAGTATGTTTTCTTTAAATCACAATGGTAAAATATCTGTCAATAAACGATATTCGCGTACATTAAGTTATACGTTGGGGTTAAGTTATACACAAGCAGATATGCAGAGAACTGCTATAGTTCCAACTTCATCTGGCATGTTGCCTATATTGACAGCCATGGAGTCTGGATACTATAATGTCCCTTTTGAACAAGTATCCTATCAAGCAAGTGGTGGTTCTGTAAGTCGCCCTGGAAATATCTTTGCCAAAATTAGCAATACTTTCTTTATAAAAGCAGGTAAGACAAATCAGAATTTTAAGATGGGACTTGAGTACCGTCATGATTGGAATAATGCCCGTGGATATTATAATGAAGATGATAGATATCCTTTACGTCCTAATAGTGGTGGCCGTCCCCGTCCTTATTACGATATTCCTAGTACCCACCAAATCTCAGCTTATGTTGAAGATAATTTTCGCTGGAAACTATCAGATAGCCACTTGCTGAAAGTGCAGCTAGGTGGTCGCTTTAGTACTTTGCAGCCTTGGGCAGAAGAAGCTACATTTGCATTTTCTCCTCGTTTAAATGCTTCATTTTCTCTGAACAAATGGTTTGAATTACGTGGAGGTTTCGGCTTGAACTCTAAAGCGCCAGGACTAGACTATTTATATCCTGACAAGAAATATACTGATCGTGTAGCCGCTAATTACATGCCTCAGGATGACAAAGCGGCTCAAATATTAATGTATCATACTAATGTATATGATACGGAGCGTACAAAAGGATTAAAAAATGCTACGAACAGAAAAATTGAGTTAGGATTTGATATAAAACTACCCTCTAATCGCAAAATGAGCGTAATTGCATATCATGATAAAACATCAAATGGCTTTGGATCTGTCTCAGATTATTATACTTATGAAGCTAATTATTATTCGCAAAACAAAGGGCTTATTATTAATCCGGGTGCTGCAACGCAAGTTGACTGGAATGATCCAGAGCGGGTGGATGTCGTTTTTTCATCGACAGGAAAAATTGGAAATACGAGCGTATCAATAAATAAAGGGATAGAAATGGACTTTAATCTAGGCGAAATACGTTCACTTCACACCTCTTTCTATTTAACTGGTGCATATATGGAATCAGAACGATATTCAAATGATATTGTCGCATCGGACCCAGATAATTTACCAAGTGAATATGCTTTGTCTAATACTACTCCTTTTAAGATTATTTATCCGGCAGGATTGCAAAAATCTATAAATCGCCGATTTATGAATAATTTGAGAGTAGTAACTAGTATTCCAGCATTAAGAATGGTGGCTTCTTTTTCTGGTCAAGTCATTTGGTATGAATATTCTAACAGCGTTAATCCTCCGATGGATCCAATTGGCTGGATTAATCCAGATCTATCTTATCATGAAATAACTTCAGCAATGTTGTCAGATGAAAATTATCAGATTGAGGGTGTTTCTTTAAAAGACCAACGGAAGTCCCCTAGAGATAATATTCCTACAAAAGCTCCGATTACATGGCTGGTGTCAGGAAGATTAACGAAAGAGCTTGGGAATATTGGAGGTTTATCTTTTTACGCAAATAATCTATTCTTTTATGAGCCTTATTTGAAATCTTCTATTTCTAATACATTAAGCCAGCGCAATAAAGGAAGTTTTAGTTTTGGAGTTGAATTGTTTTTAAATTTATAAATAAATCGAGATTATGAGAAGAATACTTTCTTTTATAGGGAAGATGATGTGTATCGGACTAATCGCTATTACGGTAGCCTGTTCGTCAGAATATACTGGGACTCAAGCATTGAATTTGCAAATTAAAATTTTATTACCCGAAGGATTCTCTGGAAATGGAAATGTTGGACAAAGAGTCTCATTAACTACAAATGGTAAAGAAATATTTGCAGTTACAGATGATCAAGGAGTGGCCACATTTGAAGGATTAATTCCTGATATATACGATATTACAACCTCGTGGGAGATTACTCCTGAACAGTATACAGAGATGACCGGTATTGAAGTTCAGAATGAGAATTACACACTTTCTGGAAACCTGATGAATCAAATCATTGTAAGTGAAGATCCTATTCAGGTTAAAACCATTGCAAGTGTTAAGCAATCTTTGGTGATTAGTAAGATTTATTATGCAGGAAGTAAAGACGTAAATAATAAAAATTATCTTGCAGGAAGATATGTCGAATTTTATAATAATTCTGATCAGGTTGTTGATATAGCTGGGCTTTACTTTGGATTGCTTGAATCAGATTCAAGTCCTGCATATATGATAGGTACTACGCCTGATTATCTTTATTTGAAACAAATTTTTCGTTTCCCTGAAATAGGTCGTACTTCCTTACAACCAGGTGAAACGGTAGTAGTTGCTAACAGTGCTATTGACCATACGGAAAATGGACTTTTAGAGAAAAATCTTACTAGCGCAGACTTTGAAGCAAAACAGTCTAATATGATTAATAATCCGGTGGTTCCAGCTATGGAGTTAGTTTATACATCCTTTACTACGATTACATCTATGAATCTTATTCAAGGTGGTCCATGTTCAATAGTGCTGTTTAAAACTACCGAGAATATAGATAGCTGGGAAAGGGTTCACAAACAAGGTTCTTCAACGGGTAGCCTTTATGTAAAAATGCCAGTGAAGTATGTTATGGATGGAGTAGAGTGCTTGAAGTATTCAGCGACAGGAGTCAATGTTACAAATAAAAGACTTTACGACTATATCGATGCTGGTTTTATTAATATTTTAGCTACTTCTGGCTACAATGGACAGGTGGTTTATCGTAAAATTGATAGAATTGAGAATGGTCGTAATGTATTGACGGATACTAATAATGCAAGTAATGATTTTGCTGTATCTGATGATATTAATATAAGAGAATATAAATAATTTGTACTATATAAGACATGAATCAACGATGTAAAATACTGCTTTCCTTGTTACCTGTATCACTCATGATGCAGGCGCAAGATGCGTGGCAGACAAAAGAAAGATATGAGTATCAGGATGCAATTCAGTTATGGCGCTCTACATTAAACCCAGCCGGTTTATCGTTGGATACATTAGTGAATAGAGGCGTCAGTTATTTTGAATTGTCACGTCAAGAAGGGACGCATCATCTTGTTCAAGATGGCGATGCTTTAAATAAGTTATTGTTTAAATCAGAACAATATCAGAAAATAGGTAAATATCTTTATGGATATGGCAATTTTGTTTTCGATATGGGACGCCAGTTTAATCGTTCTTGGAGTGATGTAATTCGGAGTCATAATTCGAATCCTTATTTTTCAGGTAGTTCAATTTTAGGTAAGTATGACTTTCAGAATTTTAAATTATCAGGCTCATTGGCAACTATACCTCTCCATAATTTTACTTATGGTGTTCGAATAGACTACGGAGTAGGAGACTTATCTCGTCTTAAAGATCCTCGATCAAGAACAAATTTAGCTGATTATCAACTAACACCAGCTATTACCTATACATGGAAAGAGCATTCATTTGGTATTAGTGGTCATTATCGCCGGAGAAAAGAAAAAATTCCTAATATTACCACAGTTCAATCTGATGCAAATTTGCAATATTACACTTTCACTGGTCTAGAAAATGTTGTGGGAACAGTGGGCGGATATTCAAGCTTTGAGCGTCAGTTCACTAATCATGAGTTTGGTGCAGAGTTAACTTACAGCTATAAGCATAACCGTCTACATTCGCTTACGTCTCTGAGCTATTCGCGAGGAAATGAGAATGTTTATGGCGATATTAAGTATGAACCAGGTAAATATTCTACTAAACATTACGAATTTCAATCTTTGAACCGTTACTACACTAGGAATACGATGCATTTATTAGACTTGTCGGTTGATTATGAACAAGGAAGTGCTGATGAATATCGTCAACAGAAGGTGACTGTGAAAGATTCGGTTACAGGTGTTGAGTCTTCTGCGTGGCAAACTTTAATAACTTATTCGCAACGTTATAAAGTGAATTTGATCAATGCGAATATAAAGTATAGAATGATGTTAGTTAATCCAGAGACAGCTGAAAGTACTGCGTATGTAGGTATTCAAGGGAGATTTAGTTCTGTTGAAAACAAATTTATGTTGCCCATATCATCTCTTAAATATAGCCATCTTTTCGCGAAGTTAGAAGGAGGATACGCTTTCTTTCGTAAGGCTGAAAGAGCGCTTTGGGTTGAAGCGAGTTTGGGCTATCAAGCTTCTTTGTCATCGTCTATGAATCTAACAGATCAAACGACAGAATATGCTCAAAATGTATTGATACCCGATATGAATTATTATGGTGCTTCATTTTTCAGTGGACGCTTACAGGTACAATACCAATTCCCTTTCACAGTAAAGGAACATACAAATGTTTGGTTTGTGAAAGCATCAGGTGATTACCTTAAAACGAATAAGCATACTGATGCCTCTAGGTTTAGTCTTGCTTTTGGAATCTATCATTAAAAAGATGATAATGAAGAAAATAATTTTACTTACTTGTTGTTTGTTTTCTCTGATATTTGAAATTCAAGCGGCTGTGAATGAGAATCTCTTTAAGATTAGACATACTACTAGTGGATATCTATTTGAGATCCCCAAAAGATTGTTATCTAAAGATTTCTTGTTAGCAGCACGTGTTCAAACTGTTAGTTCAATGAGCAACAAAGTAAAACTTTGTGCTGGTCAGAGACTTTATGATCCAGTGTGGATTAAACTACGTTATGAAAATAATAAGCTTTATATTTTAAAGCCTGATTTGAAAAACAGTTGTGATGATAAGGATCACCCTTCATACATGGCTTATCATCGTAATGCTGAGATCCCCATTTGGCAAAGTTTCGCTGTTGAACAAGAAACAGATACTTCTATAGTCGTAAATTGGACTCGATTTTTTAGTGAGCCAATTAAAGGAGTTGACCCCTTTGAGGGGAAGACGCAACCAGGGAAGCCAGTTACTAGTTTGAATAAGATTTTGAGTGTTGATGTACATTCTAGTAATTTGGAAGTGAGTGTTCAGTATGGATTTGAGGGTGTCTCAGCACCTTTTTTAACTACAGTTCGGAAATCACTTATATTACTTCCAGAAGATAAAATGCCTGTTAGGGAGTATGATGCCCGAGTGGGGTATGATTATGTTCAAAGCCGAATAGTCGATTTGGATAAACCAGCTTTTCAAGCGGTAAATAAGATCACTCGCTTTCGAATTGCTCCTGCTTTTGGTCAATTAAATGCTTATTTGCAGGGTGAAAAAGTAGCACCGACTCGGCAAATTGTTTTTTATGTAGACGATACTTTCCCTGCTCTGTGGAAAGAGGCTATAAAGAAAGGCATTTGCGATTGGAATAAAGCGTTTGAAGAAATTGGGTTTAAAGAAGTAATGGTAGCTAAGACATACGCTGAAGCTGGAAAATCATTTGATCCAGATGATAGCCGAAATAATTGTTTTAGGTATGTAGTGAGCGATTTCCCAAATGCTATGGGCAAACATTGGACAGATCCACGAACTGGAGAAATCCTTCAAGCTGATGTACTGTTTTATAGTAATGTAATAACATTATTACGTAAATGGTATTTTTTGCAAACTGGAGCTTATAACGAAACAGCAAGGGAAAAAAACTTGCCTGATTCGGTCCTGTTTCGTTTAATTAGATATGCAGCTGCTCATGAGGTAGGGCATTGTTTGGGATTAGAACATAATTTTAGAGCATCATTTGCTTATCCAACTAATAAATTACGTGATCCTGCTTTTACTGCTGATTATGGCACAACAGCTTCAATTATGGACTATGCCCGTTTTAATTATGTAGCTCAGCCTGGTGATGGTGTGACAGAAGTTTTTCCTCCGTATTTAGGAGCTTATGACTATTATGCGATTAAAGTGGGATATGCTTACCTGCCAACAGAGAATTCACTCGTTGTGAGACGTTGGATTGATGAAAAACAAAGTGATCCCTTATTTAGGTTTGGTCGGATGAATCCGAGTATTGTTCCTTTGGATCCATCGGTTCAAAATTCGGATATCGGTAATGATCCTGTTGCATCTTCTAAATATGGTATTTCGAATTTGCGAACGATATTGAAACAGATTCCTAGTTGGAATAAGACTGCTGAAAACCCCTTTAAGGAAATGCCGGCTACCTATAATGATCTGCAAGAGACATACTTTGACTATTTACAGATTTCTATACCATTGATTGGAGGCTATTATTCCTATGATCAGTCTAGTAGATATGAAGAAAAGAAAATGGTTCTTATAAGAAAAAAAGAATCAGAAAGAGCTGTTGACTTTTTGTTGGATGAATTACTTAATGGTTTTCGTTTTCTATGTGAGAAAGAGGTAGAGACCTATGCTGGAGATCAGACAGAAGGTTTGATAAAGCAGCAGAAGCAAGTGCTTGATAAAATGCTAAATCGTATTATTTTAGAGCATATCGCCACTACAATGGATGTTTCAGGTTTCACTTATAGTACATACTTAGATCAATTAACGATGGGGTTGTTTGCCCCTAGAAATAAAGATGATGTGTATATGCGGAATCTTCAGCAGTTGTATATTGAAAAGCTGCTTGAGTGGAAAAGCGATAAGTCTTCCGCTTATTACAATGTGCTATTACTGCCAGTGGTGGCTGAACAACTTCAAACTATAGAGAAGGAACTCAATTTTTCCCCAACCCCATGGACTAACTATTTAAAAAAGAAGATAAAATGAATTATATTCGATTGAAAATTATCCTATGTTGCATAGGCTTGTCACTTTCCACCTTAATATCTGCTGATGGAGGCTTTTGGCTTCCTACGCAAATTCAAGGGAAGCTATATCGTATGATGAAGAAAGAAGGATTGAAACTTAGCGAAAAAGATATTTATGACGCTAACCAAGCTTGTTTGTCAGGTTCTATTCTTTCTTTGAGCAATGAAGATGGCACATTCACGCCATTTGCTTCAGCTTCTTTTATTTCTGAAAAAGGATTGGTTATAACCAATTTCCACTGTGTGATGCGTTATCTTGAACATTTATCAAATGCAGAAAATGATTACGTTAAATATGGTTGTTGGGCCACAAAACCTGAAGAAGAGGCACCTTTGTTTAATTTGCAAGTCAATCAGTTAGTTTCCATTCAAGACGTTACCACTGAAGTTGCTGCAAACACAAAAGGACTATCAGGAGAGAAATTAACTGTTCAGATTAATCAGAACGCAGCACAGCTAACGAAGTCTATAAAGAAGAGCCGTGGCATTCAAAGCAAAGTGTATTCTCTTTTTGGCGGACAGCAATATATCCTGGCCGTTTTTCGGAGTTTTAAGGATGTACGTATCGTTGCTGCACCTCCTATATCACTTGGTAAATTTGGGGGCGATACAGATAATTGGCAGTGGCCTCGTTATTCTGCTGATTTTGCTATGTTACGTGTATATGTAAATGAAAACAATCAACCTGTTTCATATCATAAAAGCAACCAACCCTATCACTCGGAATCATACTTAAAACTATCAAGTAAAGGTGTTCAAGAAAATGATTTTGTAATGATAGGAGGGTATCCCTCACAAACTAGGCAATATGTTCCGTCTTTTTCTTTAGATAAAATGATCTTTCAAGATACACAAGCGGAGGTAGATATGGCTAAGATTAAGCTTGATTATTATACAAAACAGAAAGAATCTAATGATTCACTATATTCTTATTATAATGTGATGGCTGGTGGGGCTGCAAATATTTATTTGCGAGGTTTAGGAGAAATCAACGGAGTAAGAGAGTCCGATTTGATTCATAATAAACAGATTGAAGAAAAAAAACTGGCTGATTGGATAAATGCTGATGAAGGAAGGAAGCAACGTTATGGTGAACATCTGCTATCTGATATGCAGCAAATATACGCAAAGTTAACTCAGTTAAATTTTGCTGAACAGATGTTTCAACAAGTAGCCTTGTATGGTGCTAATGTTATCCCTTTCGCTGGAAAGTTTGAGAAACTAATGGGTATGGCTGAGCAAAATAGAAAGAACAAGTTGACAGCTATGAAAGGTGAAACTCGTAAATTAAGAGGATTGACATTGCAATTCTACCGAAATTTTAAGCTTGAAGATGATAAGGAAATCATGAAAAAGTTTCTTGCGGCATATATTGAGCGTATAGATACTCTTTACTATTCTGATGCTCTTAAAAAAGTAGCAGCTCAATACCCTGCAACTTTAGGCAATTATGTTGATAGTTTGTATGCTCATTCTATGTTACAAGATCAAGTGCAAATGCTTGCTTTTCTAGATAGCGTGCCTCAAAAAGGGGTTGAAATTCTTCGCAATGATCCTCTTTATCAATTATCACTAGGCTTTTATTTTATGCATGTTGATAAAGTCGCTCGTTTGAAGCAAGCTTATCAAAGAAAAAATATGGATTTGTATACTACTTATCTCCAAGCCTATGCAGAAATGCATAAGGGTGAAATGATGCCTTTTGATGCTAACCGTACACTAAGATATTCTGTAGGTAAGGTGAGGTCGGCATGGCCTTCTGAAGGAGTAATATACTCACCGTTCACTACCGTGGATGGTATAATTGCTAGACATCGTATGCATGTCGGTAATGAAGACTTTAAATTACCTAGTCGGTTCGTGAACCTGATCGAACAAAAAGAGTATGGTACTTACTGGAAGAAAGGTGAGACTCCTGTGTGCTGTTTCTTAACAGATGCACATACCACAGCAGGAAGCTCTGGTAGTCCCGTATTAAATAGTAAAGGTGAACTTGTTGGACTTAATTTTGATCGAATTTGGCAAGGATTAGCATCCGATTATCAATTAGATAAAAATAAAAGTCGTAACATTGTGGTTGACATCCGTTATGTCTTGTGGATCATTGAAAAATACTCCGCTTCAACTTATGTTTTAAATGAATTAAATATAGTACATTAATTATGAAACTGATATCAGCTAAAACTTCAAAGTATATGCGATTGACGCATAGATACTTATCTTTTATTTGCACTGGAATATTGTTTGTTTATCTTATTTCTGGCTTTCTTCTAAACCATCAGCGTGAATTTGATTTTATGCGCCAGAAAAGAGAACGTGTTGTGAGTTACTCTTTTGAAATCCCTCAGGATAAGAAAGCGTTTAGTGATGCAGCTGCAAAACAAATTATGTTTGATTTGGAGTGCGATTCTAGTACATTTAAACGTTTCTCTTTTAGTAAAAACGCGCTTAATATTGTTGGAAGTAATCAGCTAGTTATCAAATTGGAGAGTGGAAGTGGAGAAGCAGTTGTGAAAGAAATTCATCGACCTAAATTTCTTTCTGCATTAAACCGTTTGCATCGAAACCCTGGAACAGCTTGGGCTATCACTTCAGACATTTTCTTACTGTTGATGGTTATCCTTATTATAACTGGTCTGTTGATAATACCCGGTAAGAAAGGATTACTTGGTCTTGGAGGTGTTTTAGTGGTTGTTGGAATACTTATTCCACTGTTAATCTATTGGTTTACTGTAGCATAATTGTACGTCTTTTAAGGGCGATGCTATATAATAAAGGGAAGTTATGCTTCCCTTTATTTATAGTATTGCCTTCGCATAACTTTGTCACAATAAAGCATAATAGATTGTGTTTATTTAGACTGTTGTTTATCTTTACAAGTTTTTAGTGACGTCTTCATTGTTTCTTCTCTATTCTATTTCTCGTAATTTCCCACAAATATGCTTCTTTCTGATAGTCTAAAATTATATATCTATTTTGATTATCAGTGAGTTATTTGCTGTGATAGTTTTTTCTATAATTCTTTTCTATGTTCCTTTTTGATGAATATTATAGATTTTTTTGTCTTGTAAATTGTAATGTATTCATATTCTATTGATACGATCATATATGCTTTCTATTAATAATAATATTGATATATGTCAAACAGAATGTTATAATTAATCGAATTGTATCTCATTCTTTTTTTGTCCAATTTAGTTAATAATATTAATCTTTTGTTCTTGATAGAATGTCATTAAAGTCATTTTTATTGTTTTTTTCGTATAATAAAATTGAGTATATAAAAACAGTATTACTTAGAGAATATAATAAATATACGTGAGCTTTATGACATTTTATTTGTTGATTATACCCGTTTTGTATTTTATTGTATAGATGAAAATATATTATGAATTATTGTTTATTTATCCTGTTTTATTTGATTGATTGTACTCAATTAGTATTACTTGATATTAATTTATGAGTTATTCTATATCTTTCGTTTATCTCTTTATTTATGGTCTATTTGCATATTAATGAAGAATATAATATTGGTTGATTTCACTTTAAAACTGATAAAAAAGACGAAATTATGGAATTAATAAAGTGATAACCATAAAACTTACTTGATTGACAGTTATTATGCTGGAAATTGGTATATTGATTAAAATATCTAAAATAAATGTTTTTTGCATAAATTTAGCCAACCAAATAAAATAAACATTATTTTTGTATATCTATTTTCGATAACTATGACACAGATAATACAACTGAGAGGAAAAGACAAACAACTATATAGGCTTCTAGCACCACTAGTGATGAATCCAGATGTTATACGTGCTAATAATAACTATCCATTTAAAACAACCGACGATTTTGTTTGGTATATCGCAGTCGATGAAGATGAAGTAACTGGATTTGTACCGATAGAGCAAAAAAAAGGGCAAAAAGCTATTATTAATAATTATTATATCGCCGCAAAGGGGGAAAGGCGCGATCAAATACTATCGCTTTTGATAACTTCTGTTATTAATGCTTTTGCGGCATCAGAGTGGTTACTTTATTCAGTGACGCTTATTCAAGATAAAGAACTATTTGAAAGGTTTGAATTTGTATCGATGGATAAAAAATGGAGTCGCTATGTTAAAATGAAACGGTAAATCATGAAAGAAAAAACAACCATAAAATCAAGGAATGTATATGAGCTTGCTCAAGAAAGGCTGAAAATTATATTTAATGAGTTCGATAACGTTTATGTATCTTTTTCAGGAGGAAAAGATAGTGGAGTGTTGCTTAACTTGTGCATTGATTATATCAGGCAAAATAATTTAAAAGTGCGTTTGGGGGTATTTCATATGGATTATGAGATTCAATATAAAATGACCATTGATTATGTCGATAGGGTTCTTGAGGGTAACAAGGATATTTTGGACGTTTATAGGGTGTGTGTGCCTTTTCGTGTTTCCACATGTACATCTATGTTTCAGCCATTCTGGAGACCATGGGAAGATAATAAAAAAGATATTTGGGTGCGTTCCATGCCTAACTCTGCATTGAAGAAAGATGATTTTCCGTTCTACACTTCAACAATGTGGGATTATGAGTTCCAGCTTCGTTTTGCTTCATGGGTACACCAAAAGAAAGATGCCGCACGCACTTGTTGTCTCATTGGTATTCGAACTCAAGAGAGTTTTACCCGTTGGAGATCTATTCATATGAACCGTAAGTTTCAAATGTATCACAAATATCGATGGACAACAAAAGTTGGTAACGATATCTACAACGCTTATCCAATATTTGACTGGAAAACAACGGATGTATGGACAGCTAATGGTAAATATCATTGGGATTATAATCGGCTTTACGATCTGTATTATAAAGCTGGGGTGAATATAGAGAGGCAAAGAGTAGCCAGTCCATTTATAAATGAAGCTCAAGAAGGATTAGCTTTGTATAGAGTAATTGACCCGAATACATGGGGGAAAATGATTGGGCGTGTGAACGGAGTAAACTTTGCTGGTATGTATGGAGGGACATATGCTATGGGGTGGCAAACAGTGAAATTACCGGCAGGTTATACTTGGAAAGAGTTTATGTATTTTCTATTATCTACTTTGCCTGAAAGAACCCGTAAAAGTTACCTTAGAAAGCTATCGGTAAGTGTAAATTTCTGGAGAACCAAAGGAGGGTGTTTAAGTGACAGCACAATTAAGAAACTGATTAAAGCAAATGTGCCAATAGTAGTCATGGATAACAGTAATTATAGAACATCGAAGAAGCCTGTTCGGATGGAATATCAAGACGATATTAATATCCCTGAATTTAGGGAGATTCCGACTTATAAACGTATGTGTATTTGTATTCTCAAGAACGATCATGCTTGCAAATACATGGGGTTTTCTCCAACTAAAGAGGAGATGAGTAAGAGAAGTCGAGTAATGGAACAATATAAAATAATCGTATCATGAGTGTAGACAAAAGTCCGGTATATGAGGTTAAGGCCGTTCCTATAGAGAAAGTATATGCTAATGATTATAATCCTAATGTAGTTGCTCCGCCAGAAATGAAGTTACTTGAGCTTTCTATTTGGGAAGACGGATTTACAATGCCTTGTGTGTGTTATTATAACAAAGATGAGGACCGTTATATTCTTGTTGACGGGTATCACCGATATACAGTAATGAAAACTTCAAAACGGATATATAAACGTGAAAACGGTCTGCTCCCTATTGTGGTTATTGATAAAGATTTGTCGCAGCGAATGAGTTCCACTATACGGCATAATCGTGCGAGAGGTATGCACAATATTGAACTTATGTGTAACATTGTAGCCGAACTTGATCGTGCAGGTATGTCTGACCAATGGATCATGAAAAATATAGGTATGGATAGGGATGAATTGTTACGTCTTAAACAGATCTCAGGATTAGCGGATCTCTTTGCTAATAGGGATTTCAGCATTCCTGAAGAAGTGACACCAACTAAAACGGAACGTAAAAACCTATAATGCTTTCTTTATTTGCTATTTTGAGAAAATATATTTAGTTAAAATTGTTTTTTACCCTAAAATCGTTTACATTTGCCTTTATAAACATGTTAAGGGAAGTCTATACTCTCTAGAAGAAAAACAATAAAAAAGTAAAAGATGAAAAGAATATTGGTAAGTGGTGGAGCTGGATTTATAGGTTCGCATCTTTGTACTCGATTAGTAAGTGAAGGGAATGATGTTATCTGTTTAGACAACTTCTTTACAGGTACTAAAGAGAATATAAAGCACTTAATAAGCAGTCCGCATTTTGAATTGGTTAGGCATGATGTCACTTATCCTTATTCTGCTCAAGTCGATGAAATCTATAACTTGGCTTGTCCTGCGTCGCCCATTCATTACCAGCATGATCCCATACAAACTACCAAAACTTCAATTATAGGAGCAATTAATATGCTAAAACTAGCAACGAAGCTTAATGCTAAAATTATGCAGGCTTCTACTAGCGAGGTGTATGGTGATCCTATTGTTCATCCTCAGCCCGAAGACTATTGGGGTAATGTTAATCCCGTAGGTTATCGTTCTTGTTATGATGAAGGGAAAAGATGTGCTGAAACCTTATTTATGGATTATTATCGTCAGAATAAGACTCGAATTAAAATCATTCGTATTTTTAATACGTATGGACCAAAGATGTTGCCAAGTGATGGACGCGTAGTTTCAAATTTTATTGTTCAGGCCCTAAAGAACGAAGACGTAACAATATATGGAGATGGCAAGCAGACTCGAAGTTTTCAGTATGTTGATGATTTAATAGAGGGAATGATCAGAATGATGGATACTGAAGACGATTTTACGGGTCCCGTGAACATTGGCAATCCTAGAGAGTTTTTAGTTCTCGATTTAGCCAAGAAAATTATAGAATTAACAGGTTCTGATTCTAAAATTATTTTCAAACCTTTGCCTACTGACGATCCGAGACAACGTAAACCAGATATAAGACTTGCTAAGGAAAAACTGGAATGGGAACCGAAAGTGGAATTGGAAGAAGGTTTGAAACATATGATTGAGTATTTTAAAACAATATGACATACTATTAAAATTAAATGATATGAATGTGGAGATTACCCCTTCCGAATATAAAGTCCTGATTGTGGACGATGTTATTTCCAATGTGCTTCTACTAAAAGTGTTGTTGAACAATGAGAAGTTTAACATTGTTACCGCTAGTAACGGTACTCAGGCTCTGGAACAGGTAAGAAAAGAAAATCCAGACCTTGTTCTTCTGGATGTAATGATGCCTGATATCAGTGGGTTTGAAGTGGCTCAGAAGATGAAGGCAGATCCTGAAATGACAGACATCCCCATTATTTTCCTTACAGCTCTTAATAGTACAGCAGATATTGTTAAGGGATTCCAAGTGGGAGGAAATGATTTTATCTCCAAGCCATTCAACAAAGAAGAGTTGATTATTCGTGTGACGCATCAAATATCTTTAATTGCTGCTAAACGAATTATAGTAGCTCAAACAGAGGAACTCCAAAAAACAATTACAGGACGGGATAAATTGTATTCAGTTATTGCTCATGATTTACGTTCTCCTATGGGATCTATCAAAATGGTGCTGAATATGTTGATCCTGAATCTACCAAGTGAAGTTATTGGTGCTGAGATGCATGAACTGTTGACTATGGCCAACCAAACCACTGAAGACGTATTCTCTTTGCTGGATAACTTGCTTAAATGGACTAAAAGTCAAATTGGAAAGTTGAATGTGGTTTACCAAAATATTGATTTGGTAGAGGTTATTGAAGGGGTCAATGAAATCTTCTCTATGGTGGCTGGTTTGAAGAATATTCGTTTGGTCATGAAACTGCCTCAAGAGCGTGTGGAAGTACGGGCAGATATTGATATGATCAAAACAGTTATCCGTAACTTGATAAGTAATGCAATTAAGTTCAGTGATGAGGGTAAAGAAGTCGTAGTTTCACTTGTCGAAGAAAATGATAAAGCTGTGATTAGTGTGAAAGATAGCGGTTGTGGTATCGATGAAGAGAACCAGAAAAAGTTGCTTCATACCGACACACATTTCAGTACATTCGGAACTAAGAATGAAGAAGGATCTGGGCTTGGATTGTTACTTTGCAAAGACTTTGTTAACAAAAACGGAGGCGAGCTTTGGTTTACCTCTAAAAAAGGAGAGGGATCAACATTTAGTTTCTCTGTTCCATTGTTGGAAAAAGACTAGATTTAGTCAAGAAGAAATAAACAAATAAAGACGGTCCTGTCATGCTGAGCAATCATCACCTTTTATCTGTGATGCTCTCAGGGTGACAGGACCGTTTTCTTTGCTAAGCTGAATTCCACATCCCTTTATCGCTTACATAGTGCTTTAAAATCACAATAAGCACACTTTTTAGTATCTTCAGTTTGAGTAAAAGACTCCTGTTTGTTAAATATTTCTTCTAATAATATTACTAGCCTTTCACGAAACTCCTCTTCAAAAAAAGCAAAGTTATTTACTGGAATTTTAGGCTGCCGGGGTTCTCCCATTTCAATGACGGGCGAATAGCTATCTGAAGAAGCGCGGTGAATGTAAAGTAATGCAGGGGCAACCTTTAGTGATTGTTGTCTACTCATTATGGCTGCATACAGAAAGGTCTGGAAAATATAGTTAGGACGCGTCTCTGAAGGAGTAAATAACTGCTCAATATTAGCTGGAATCTTTGGGCTTCCTCCAGTTTTATAGTCAACAATTCGTAATGTAGAATCTTTGGCATCTATTCTATCAATTGTTCCTCCTAAGCAGATGGTCAGTGGTCCTTGTTCAGTGTTGATAGAAATTGTCTCCTTTACAGGTTTCTCCATGTCTATCATTTCAAATGGAGCATATTGGAGATCATTTCTAAGTAGCTGTTTTAGATAGGAGACTATAACTTTAGAGTTTATCAGTTGTATGCCATTATATTCAGGCTTTTCTTCTTTACCAACCTTAAAGAATTCTTTCTTAAATGCCAGGTCAACATAGCCTTGTAATTTGACTTCGTTGCGTAGGAGGCTCTCCAAATCTTCTTTCTTCACCATTTTCCCTGCTGTTGTGAGATCTATATATGCCAGTTGGGCAGCAAGGTGGAAAATTGTTCCGAATAAAGCAGAATCAATTTCTGCGCTAACCTCTTCAGGAGCTTTTAACTGCGCCACATAGCGGTAATAGAATCTCAATCTACAGTCTAGATAGGCATTGAGAGCAGAAGGTGAAAGAATGTGCGATTGTGTATTCGAGAAATCATAAGCCGAGTACAAGCGATCGAGTACTGTGGGTGTTTTATCTATGCAAAGGGGGGTAGCACTTTGCGGCGACTGCCCAGCTTCGAGGTATTCACGAGTGATTTTATGCGGACCTTCCACTAATAATTGCAGCATGAAACGGGATTCTTCCCCTCGATTCAATCCGTTGGAAGAGGTGTTATAAAGCAAAGTTATATTTTCCGCGCGTTGTATTAATCTATAGAAATAATAAGCATAAACAGCATTTTTATGCTCAATGGTGGTCATGCCAAACGCCTTCCGAAGATTGTAAGGTATAAACGAAGAGTCACCACCTGATTTGGGTAACTGCCCTTCATTCAGTGACAACAAGATAAGATTACGAAAATCAAGATTACGTGTTTCCAAGACTCCCATAACTTGCATTCCAATAGCAGGCTCACCGTGGAATGGTATGTTTGAGGCAGTCAATACTTTACTGATTAGACGTCTTAGCGTATCAACACGGACATTCAATTCTCCGCTTTGAATTAGGCTATAAAGCCTATTAATAGTGGTATAGCAGTTAAAAAGAGACTCTCGATAGAGTTGATTGAATATGTCGTCATATTTGCTTTCTTTTTGGTATATGGCGGCTATGTCTTTAATTAATTCCGTCAGATAAGTACATAAATCCTTGATACCATTGGCCGGAGTGAAGAGTTTCGCAAGAAAATCGTCCTTTTTCAGTTCTGAAGGCAACGGATAGAAGCGATTAGTCTTGGTCAGTTCTCGCTCAAGTTTCTCAGCATTGTCCGACAACTGCCTAGTATAAGGATGCTTCAGTATAGTAGATACGGTTT
Organism: Bacteroidota bacterium; assembly: GCA_023426145.1. Classification (GTDB taxonomy): domain Bacteria; phylum Bacteroidota; class Bacteroidia; order Bacteroidales; family Bacteroidaceae; genus Bacteroides. The sequence goes on from JAFABG010000003.1 coordinate 43,573, forward strand.
CATGCGTGAATCGACCGGTATCTCCTCGATAGCCAATGGTTTGCAGCTGCAGAGCAGCATCAACGAAACTATATACAGGAGTCTGTGCTAGCGGGAATCCCATTGTTATATTTACGTTCTTAACTTCTTGAGGGATAGAATGAAGAACCGGGAGCAGAAGAGCTTCATTACAAAGCACTACTGCATTTTCTTTCTCTTGATCTGTTGTGGAAATTGTGTTACGTACCCATTCAGGGATAAAACGAGCCTGAGCATTTTCTGTAGATGCCGATATGTAACGTATATTCTTAGACTTTCGAAGCGTGTCGAAACAACTTTCGGGCAATTCATTAGGGAAGAGCTTTAGATTTCGTTTAATAAATTCTCCAGCCTCATGCTTTGAGATCACTTGGGTATAGAAGATATCGTAATCCCAATAGAACATAGCCTTACCAGCATCCTGTAAGAGTTGGAAAAACTTGGTTTCCACTTTGTTAAGGACGTTAAAACCCACGAATATATATTTGTCATATTTCAATTGTGTGGTATCAAGCTGCTCAATTACATTTCGATAAAGCATACCTTCGTAAGCAATGCCATGTTCGGTTAAGTTTTCTCGGTAACTGTGATATATAGCGCCCAATTTATCCCAAAGAGAGATGAATTTTTCTTTTAATACAGTTCGACGTTCAATAGAAAAATTTTGGAAGAATTGTTGAATAGCCTCTTCTTGTTCTTTGTCAAGGAATTCATAATCGTCTGCTAAATTTTTAAGATCTTGCAAATTGCTGAAAAGTTTATCTGCATCTACCAAATTCTTATCAACGTCATCGAAGTCACTGATTAGTAATTCGCCCCAGAAATAGAATTCATCTAGAGTTTCTTCACTTTCTGTCTTTTCGCGAAATACTTTATAGAGTTCACAAACCAGCCGAATAGGATCTCCCGCTTTTTGTGTAGACAACTTCCGGAACAAATCACTGATACTCATTGCAGCAGGTGACCATATCGGTTGTTCAGACTCTTCTGCAAGATGTTCGTTAAAGAATAGATTGGCACGCTTATTCGGGAATACGAGTACAGTTCGGGACAAGTCGTTTCCTATCTTTTCATACAAATCGTGGGCAACTAGTTGGAGGAATGATTGCATATTAATTAAATAATTTCTATCGTATAAAATGATTTCTTCTAAGCTTCATAGTAGGGGACTATACTTTTACAATGAGTTCTTCATCTACATACCATAAGTAGCCAGATATGTTTTTATATCCCATTTTAGTAAGCAGTTGCATATACCCCTTAACCTGTTTGTTGTATTTTAGGTTCTCTTTACCAAATTTGAAATCTACCACAACAACTTCTCCCTTTTTCATCATTACACGGTCGGGGCGTCGAGTTTGCAAAATCCCTTTTTCTTTGTAGATGATAGCACATTCACTAAACAAAGTCCATTCTCCAGAATACCAATCCTGAATTTCTATAGCCGAAAAAGCTTTATGAGCCACTTCTCTTATTTCATTCGCCTTTTCTTCACTGCCAATCACACCTTCGAAGATAAGACGTTCAATGGCGGGATCAATATCTTCTGCTGTTTCAATAGCCGAGAATAACGTATGTAGCATACGTCCACGATTAATGAAACGATCCTCAGACTCTTCTTCGTCAATGCCTTGAATAAAATCGGCCGAACGATTCGACTGCCTAAATTCAATCTCATGACGCATAGATTCCATTTGAATGGGTAATTTGTTTGGTTTCTGCGTCAGTATATTAGTTGAAGCTTTAGTACTTTCTGCTTCAGAAGGACAAATTTCACCAGCTTCATAGCAGTCTTCGTCCCAATCCACACCTTCCTTGAGAGCAACTACCGGGAGGGTGTTGCTTAATAGCTCAGACATCGTCCCTTTTTGCGTTTTTTTGCTCCAGATGATAAGATTCTTTCCAGCACGAGTAAAGGCTACATAAAGCAAATTAAGGTTGTCTACCCACAGCTGAAGACGTTCTTGAAGGTAAGCGTTTCCATAGATAGACTCAGCCATTGGCGATGAGTAATTAATGGGAAGAATATCCATGGCATTGAATGGAGCCTCTTGAGGAGTGCACCACACAAGTTGATTATTCGTTTCGTTCTCCATTTTCCAGTCGCAGAAGGGGAGGAGCACAGTGTGAAATTCCAACCCTTTTGACTTATGAATAGAGAAGATGCGAATTCCTTCAATTTCTCCACTGGGAATCGTTTTACTGCACATCGTCTCTTCCCAATAACGGATAAATCCATCTATTTCAGACGAGTTACTTTGCAAATAATCCGTCACTGCATCAAAGAATGCAAATAAATAGGCATCCTGCGCTTCAATACGGCTCATCTCAAAGAGAATAAACAATTCTTCCAGCAATTCGTAAAGCGGCATGAGGCGAAGCTCGTCCCTTCTTTCAAGAAATGCAGGAGGAAGATAGTTCTCTATCGGAAGAAGGAGAAGAGTGTTCCAATCTATATTCTTTTGCAGCACCTCATTTTGGTAAGCTATAGCCAGTTGTGCCCTTGCTATTTTATTTTTTTCATCAGAGAGATAACGCAAGGCATCAGTTAGCATACAAATAGCCAATGAAGCATCAAGGCGAAAAGCTTCGTCAGAAACAATTTTATGGTGTAGTTCTTTGTCGAAATAATCTGCAATGCGCGGAATGCTTTTATTCTTTCGAACAAGGATAGCGATGTCATTTAGCCTTACACCCGATGACAGTAGCCCTTCTACTTCCTCACCTAAACTGATCAGTGTCTTTTCTGTATAGTCATTTGTATCGTCCGGTTCTAAGAATGAAACTTTAATATAGCCTTTATCAGTGCTCTTAGGAGATTCTTGAACCACATCCGCATAAGCTTTTTGGAGATCTTCACAATCTTTACCCATTTGCTGTTTGTAGACTCCGTTTAAATAGTCAACAGCAGCAGTGAATATTTGATTGTTGAATCGGATGATATTCGTCTCACTTCGTCGATTGGTAGCCAATGTTTTTACCTGAATGGGAAAATGATCGATGCGATCGTTTAGTGCATTAAGAATGCCCCAATCCCCGTTTCTCCAGCGGTAAATCGATTGTTTCACATCACCTACAATTAAGCTGTTTGCCCCTTGCGAGAGTCCCTCGAGAAGGAGAAGCTTGAAATTGCCCCATTGCATTCGGCTAGTGTCCTGAAACTCGTCTATCATCACATTGCGGATGTTAGTTCCAATTTTCTCGAACACAAATGAGGAATCTCCATCTTTCACTAGTTGATGGAGTAAAGCATTGGTATCTGATAGGAGAAATCGATTGTTATCATGGTTCAGTTGGCGCACTTCTTCATCGATGTGGGCAAGCAATTGCACTTTGTTAAGATGTTGAAGAGACAAACGACAACTATTTAAGAGTAGATTATTTTTTGAGCGAAGTCTCTCGGCTTCTTTTAATAACTGGATCAGACTGGAGTTGGCTAGAGCTATAATATCTGCATAACGCGATGAAGTCTTAGTAGCCCAGTTCTTAGCATCAACCAAGCATTTTTCTACTGTTGCGTTACGAATATCATTGCCCAACACACCATTATTTAATTTACGGAAATAACTGCCGATACCTCGTGAACCATTTTTCAAATCATCCGCGTTCAAGGCATGTCCATCCAATTCCCCTTCAAATTGATCATAAAAGCCCTTCATCTGTTCCAAAACTTCCGTCTCCAGCGCTTTGAGCTGTTTACGGTATGCTTTAATGGTTTCCGGATCTCGAAGGCGCATACGCAATCCTTCCCCCTTTTCAATATATCCTTCATCGAAGATATTGCGTCCAAAGCTTTTCACTTCATCCGACACATTCCAACGCTTATCATCGGCTATTCGCTCGTTAATATAGTCGAGTAACCAAGCAAGAACAGGAGAGGTGGGACCAAGTTTTTCAATCATGCTATCCACCGCATCACTAAGTACTTCAGCATTATTAAGTTCAATGTTTAGGTTAGGACTGAGCTCAAGTTCTCGAGCCAGATTACGCATGACAGACTGAAAAAACGAATCAATTGTTTCCACCCGAAAACGGCTGTAGTCATGAAGCATCAAGCTAAGTGCCTTACCAGCTGCTTGCTTTATCTCTTCATCAGTTTTTCCTGTCTCTTCCTTGATTCGTGCTAAATAAGCTTCTGAGTCTTTGTCGCCTGTCTGGATGCCGTATAGCTGGCTAAGGATACGTTCCTTCATTTCTGCTGTCGCTTTATTGGTAAACGTGACGGCAAGAATCTGACGATAGGCAAGTGGATCCTGAATTAATAGCTTGATGTACTCCACCGCAAGGGTGAACGTCTTTCCCGAACCAGCCGAGGCTTTATAAACTAAGAGTTCACTCATATTTCAATTATGGGATATATTCAATCTTTGCAACAATAACACGAATATTTTCAGGTTCTTTGCCTGCTTTCACTAAGGCTTGGTGAAAGTTCTTTGGAAAGAACAAGAAAAAACGTCCTGGTTGGGAATCTACATATTTAATTTTAGTCGTCTTATAATAAGTGACATCCGGTTTGTATTCAGTAATAGGTTCAGCATAAGCTTCTGAAGTGATTCCGAAACGTTCAGTACCCTTAACTACGTATTGTAAATCGATACCATGTCGATGAGCTTCAATTTTTCGCTTGCTGACTTCCTGAGTCACAGCATCTTGAACGTTAATATAGCAATGTTTTCCATCCACTTCATATCGTCCTGCAGGCATATTCTCAAGGTCATGTGTAGCCAGCCATTGAAAGGTTTTATCCCATACATCCTTATTCTTTTGATATTGAGAAGCAAACTCTTGATAATCTGTTGTTTTGTCAGGTAGCGCGTTTAATCCGTTTGTCCATTCCCTTTTCATCACCCAGTGTCGGGCCTGTTTGTGAGTTAAGTTATCAGTACGTTTCTGTGCAAAAGCAGCAGAAGAGGAGATCAATAATAGAAAAAGTCCGAAGAAAAGTCCAGAACGATTTGATGTGAATATTTTTTTCATGATAGTTTAAGTGAATTTGGTTTTAACATTCCCTCTTTAGTTATTAATACAAAGCAAAAGTAATGAAAGCAACGAAAGAAACGAAATAAATTTGCTCTAAAATATTTTCTCACTAGCTCTAGGAAGCCTATCAGAGGCATCAAGAGATAAAAACACGCTCTTATTAAAAAAAAGTGAGAGTGTGCATTAGTAGTTTGTAGCCTTTAGTTGTATTATATATAGATGGATCAAAAAAACTTTTATCTCTATATTATTGAATATGCAACATCCTAATAATGGTTCCCAAGGAAAGAAAATTAATCCAGCTTGCTGGGTGCCCACAGCTTATTTTGCTATGGGGCTTCCTTTTATAGCGATTAATTTAGTCTCAGTATATATGTTTAAGAACTTGGGCGTATCGGACACTCAGATTGCTTTTTGGACCTCACTAATCATGATTCCGTGGACACTAAAGTTTTTATGGAGCCCTTTTCTTGAGATGTATAAAACCAAAAAGTTTTTTGTGCTGATCACACAACTATTAAGCGGCTTGCTGTTTGGGATTGTTGCTTTTTCTCTCTTTTTTGATTATTTCTTTGCTATAAGTATTTCTACCATGGCGGTCATTGCCTTTAGTGGGGCAACTCATGATATTGCTTGCGATGGAGTTTATATGGCCGAATTGAACAAAGAAGATCAGGCAAAATATATCGGTATTCAAGGGGCATTCTATAATGTGGCTAAACTCGTGGCCAATGGCGGATTGGTAGCCCTAGCCGGAACCCTAGCAAAACATTATGGAGCCATCCAAGGAGCCTCCATTGAAGTGAATAAGTCCGCCTATTCATCTGCATGGACAATCATTTTTGGTGTAATAGCTTTAATAATGGTGTTGATCAGTATTTATCATATTCAAATATTGCCTTCTACTCAGATTCCTTCCACAATTAAGAAATCCCGAGCAGAAGTGTTGAAAGAGCTCGTACTTGTCATTCGTGATTTTTTCACCAAAAAGCACATACTCTATTATGTATGCTTCATCATTCTTTATCGTTTGGCCGAAGGTTTCATCATGAAGATAGCACCGATGTTCCTTTGTGCTTCCAGAGACCAAGGTGGTCTGGGGTTATCCTTGGAAGAAATAGGAACTTTAAATGGAATCTTCGGATCTGGTGCCTTTGTGCTAGGCTCAATACTGGGAGGTCTTTTTGTGGCTAGAAAAGGACTTAAGAAAACGTTATTTGCTCTTTGCTGTGTTTTCAATCTTCCATTTTTAGCCTATACCTTTCTAGCTGTGGTTCAACCCACCAATCTTTATCTGATAGGAGCATCCATCACAATGGAATATTTCGGCTACGGTTTTGGATTTGTAGGGTTGACCTTATTTATGATGCAACAAATTGCTCCGGGAAAACACCAGATGTCGCATTATGCCGTTGCGTCGGGTATAATGAATTTAGGGGTAATGCTACCTGGAATGGTGAGTGGATACTGTAGCGATCTACTGGGATATCGTAATTTCTTTATTTATGTGTTGATTGCAACCATTCCCGCATTCCTGATCACCTATTTTGTTCCATTCACTTATGACGATTCAAAAAATAAATAACTTCAAATCAACTATTATGAATAAAATTCAGATTCCTTGGGAAGAAAGACCTGCCAATTGCACAGATGTCATGTGGCGTTATTCGCAAAATCCGGTCATTGGCCGCTATCATATTCCTTCATCAAACAGTATTTTCAACAGCGCAGTAGTTCCCTTTCAAGATGGATATGCCGGCGTGTTTCGTTGTGATAATAAAGCAGTTCAAATGAATATATTTGCTGGTTTCAGTAAAGATGGCATTCATTGGGATATTAATCATGAACCGATTCAATTTAAAGCAGGAAATACCGAGATGATAGAATCGGAATATAAATATGATCCGAGGGTCACTTGGATTGAAGATCGCTATTGGGTCACTTGGTGTAATGGGTATCATGGTCCGACGATTGGTATTGCCTATACTTTCGATTTTCAAGAGTTTTTTCAATGCGAGAATGCTTTTTTGCCTTTCAACCGTAACGGAGTTCTTTTCCCGCAAAAAATAGATGGTAGATATGCAATGCTCAGTCGTCCTAGCGATAACGGTCATACTCCATTTGGCGATATCTATATTAGTTATAGTCCCGACATGAAATATTGGGGCGAACATCGTTGTGTGATGAAAGTAACCCCTTTCCCCGAAAGTGCTTGGCAATGCACAAAAATTGGTGCAGGTTCGGTTCCGTTTTTAACTAACGAAGGGTGGCTGCTTTTCTATCATGGTGTGATCACAACGTGCAATGGATTTCGTTATGCGATGGGAGCTGCCCTACTCGATAAGGATCATCCGGAAAAAGTGCTTTATCGTACTCGTGAATATTTAATTGGTCCAGCTGCTCCCTACGAATTACAAGGTGATGTCCCTAATGTAGTCTTTCCATGTGCTGCTTTGCAAGATGGTGAACGTGTGGCTGTATATTATGGTGCGGCCGACACAGTGGTGGGGATGGCTTTTGGCTATATTCAAGAGATAATCGATTTTACTAAACGAACGAGTATTCTCTAAAACAAGATGAAACGTATTATATTAACTTGCACACTGGCTTTCACCCTTTCCTCTGCTTTTGGAGGAGAGGGGAAAGCTCCCCCAATGGATGATTCCAAGAAAATGTTGATTGATTACGTTGACCCTTTTATTGGAACAACTAATTTTGGTACAACGAACCCCGGAGCTGTTTGTCCGAATAGCATGATGTCTGTTGTTCCATTCAATGTAATGGGATCATCAGACAATACTTACGACAAAGATGCACGATGGTGGTCAACACCCTACGAGTATACTAATTGTTTCTTTACCGGCTATTCGCATGTAAATCTGAGTGGAGTTGGTTGTCCCGAATTAGGTTCACTGTTGTTGATGCCTACCACTGGCACATTGAATGTGGATTATAAAATGTATGGAAGTAAGTATAAAGATGAACAATCTTCCCCCGGATATTATACTAACTTTCTTACGAAATACGGTATTAAAACAGAGGTTTCAGCTACTCCGCGTACCGGCATCACTCGTTTCACCTTTCCAAAAGGAGAAAGTCACATCCTTTTAAATTTGGGTGAAGGATTAACGAACGAAAGCGGTGCCATGATGCGCCAAGTGAGCAACTGCGAAATTGAAGGCATGAAGTTGCTTGGTACTTTTTGTTATAACCCCCAAGCTGTGTTTCCTATTTATTTTGTGATGAGAGTCAATAAAGTTCCTTCAGCTGTTGGATATTGGAAAAAACAACGAGCAATGACAGGTGTTGAAGCTGAATGGGATTCAGACCAAGGAAAATATAAGCTGTATACTCGCTATAGCAAAGAAATAGCTGGTGATGATATTGGTGCCTATTTTACGTTTGACACTGAAGAAGGAGAACAAGTTGAAGTACAAATGGGTGTTTCCTTTGTCAGTATTGAAAATGCACGTTTAAATCTGAATCAAGAGCAATCGGGCAAGCATTTCGAGCAGATCTTGTCCGAAGCCCGTGAAAAGTGGAATGATGACTTATCGCGCATCACAGTGGAAGGTGGAACAGATGAACAAAAAACTGTTTTTTATACCGCCCTGTATCATTTATTAATTCATCCAAACATTTTACAAGATGTAAATGGTGAATATCCGGCTATGGAAAATAATCGCATCGAAACGACTAAAAGTACTCGCTACACTGTCTTTTCCTTATGGGATACCTATCGAAATGTGCATCAATTGTTGACTTTGGTTTATCCTGAACGTCAAATTGAGATGGTGCGTTCCATGCTCGATATGTATCGTGAACATGGATGGCTACCCAAATGGGAATTATATGGAAGAGAAACACTCACTATGGAAGGCGATCCAAGTATACCGGTGATTGTTGATACCTGGATGAAGGGCCTACGTGACTTCGATATCAATTTAGCTTATCAAGCGATGTATAAATCAGCGATGTTGCCAGGTGCTGAGAATCTGATGCGTCCAGACAATGATGATTATTTATCCAAAGGATATGTACCCCTTCGTCAAGCCTATGATAATTCAGTCTCGCATGCACTTGAATATTATATTGCCGATTTTGCTCTGTCACGTTTAGCAAACGCTTTAGGAAAAGAAGAAGACGCAAAACTTTTTTATAACCGTTCGCTGGGGTACAAACATTATTATAGTAAGGAGTATGGAACATTGCGACCAATTCTTCCAGATGGATCTTTCTATAGTCCTTTCAATCCGCGAGAAGGAGAGAACTTTGAACCTAGTCCAGGATTTCACGAAGGGAATGCATGGAATTACACTTTCTATGTGCCTCATGATGTATATGGATTAGCCAAACTCATGGGTGGAAAGAAGACATTTGTAGAGAAGTTGCAAATGGTTTTTGATCAAAAGCTCTATGACCCAGCTAACGAACCGGATATTGCTTATCCCTATTTGTTTTCCTATTTTAAAGGTGAAGAATGGCGTACCCAAAAAGAGACGCAACGTTTGCTAACTGCACACTTCACAGTCAAGCCAGATGGAATTCCTGGAAATGATGATGCAGGAACAATGTCGGCATGGGCTATCTTTACTATGATGGGGTTCTATCCCGATTGTCCCGGATCGCCAGAATACACTTTAACTACACCTATATTTAATAAGGTGACCATACGCTTATCTCCAGAATGGTATCATGAAAAAGAGTTAGTCATTGAAAGCAATCGAACTCAATCTGGAATTGCCTATATTAATAAGGTGTCAGTTAATGGACGAAAGTTTAATCAATATCGCATCACACATAATGAACTCGTTCATGCAAAACAGATCTCTTTTGAATTGAAGTAACACACGCAGTGTTTCATAGGTATGGTTTTTGGGTTGATTGGCTGTCGGACTTTTATTGTCCGGCAGCCAATTTGTTATATAATTGGGCTTATTAAAATCACCTAAAAAATAGTGTCGCTAAATGCATCCTATAGTTACACTATTTTGTTTCTATAGTGTAACTAAGTACTCAGTATAGTTATACTATATTTCCGAAAAAAATAAAAATTCCACTTTGGTGCTTAAAAATTGAAAAAATGCCTATTACAAATGAGTTACTTATCCGTCTTTAGTACGAATGCAAAAGTAGCATTATATGAGAAAGAGATTTTTTACGCACATTTTAGTATTGTTGCTGTTAGTGGAATGCTGTCCATTAGCTGTAACCGCTTCGTCGCGTCCAAAAGAAGGACGCTACAAAATCGCTGCGTGCGATTGGATGATTTTAAAGCGCCAGAAGATTGGTTCATTCCAATTGGTACACGAATTAAATGGAGATGGTGTCGAGTTAGACATGGGTGGTCTTGGTCAACGTGAAATGTTTGATAATAAATTACGTGATCCACATTTCCAGCAATTATTCCGTGAAACTTCTCAGAAATTTGGAGTTGAAGTTCCGTCTGTAGCCATGTCTGGTTTTTATGGTCAATCTTTTTTAGATCGTACTAATTATAAAGAATTAGTTCAAGATTGTCTAAATGCCATGAAGGTGATGGGGGCTAAAGTTGCTTTTCTTCCATTGGGAGGCATCAAAGCCGATTGGGAAAACACCCCTGAACTTCGCAAAGCTGTAGTTCAGCGCTTGAAAATTGTTGGAGATATGGCAGCATCAGAAAATGTGGTTATTGGTATCGAAACTCAATTGGATGCTAAAGGTGAAGTTAAATTGCTAAAAGAAATCAATTCTACTGGGATTAAGATTTATTTCAAATTCCAAAATGCGTTAGAGAATGGTAGAGATGTTTCTAAGGAACTCAAGATATTGGGAAAAAAGAGAATCTGCCAAATTCATTGTACTGATACCGATGGGGTAACTCTTCCTTATAATAAGCGACTAAACATGAAGCAGGTAAAAAAAACACTTGATAAAATGGGATGGAGCGGATGGCTCGTTGTTGAGCGATCTCGAGATAAAGATGATGTAAGGAATGTGAAGAAGAATTTCGGTACAAATATAAAGTTTTTAAAAGAAGTGTTTCAATAATTAATAGGAGGGCTTTTATGACGAGATCATTTTAAATTAATCAATAACGAGAGAAATAATAGCTTCAAATCAAATTTATGTATTTGAAGTGATTACAAATGGCGCATTCGTGCGTCTACCAATTAAAGAAGTTTTAGATTTTGAAGAAATTATATATTATTTTTGTTTAAATTAAATTTTAATCTATGAAGAGTAAGCATTTATTCTTACGAGGAAAAGGAACTACACTATTGATGATGGTTTCTTTGCTTTCCTTTAGTGCTTGTATCGATGGGTACAAAGATGATTCGACCTTTTCTTCAGATGTGAGAGGGGCTACTTTGGAATCTCCCAAGTCTGAAGACATTGTATTTAAACCCAGTCCCGATGGAGCTACTCTAAAAATAGAGTGGCCAGTGGTGTATGGTGCAGGTGGTTATCAGTTTTCTTTATATATAGTTGATGATCCTGCTAATCCTAAGGCTGTGGGTAAAGAAAATGAGATTGTTGATGGAAGTTCTGTTGAACGTAAACTACTTGATGATACCAAATATAAGGTTGTTATAAAAACGATTGGTAATAGTAAGTACGATAATAAAGATGCAACTTCATCAACAGAAGCTGACTTTGCAACTTTGGTTCCAACTTATGCTACTATTCCTGAAGGGGATCTTGCTGAATGGTTTGCAAATAACCCATTACCAACAGATAAAGAAGGTGAAGAAATAGCTTATGTACTTAAAGCTAATGGTAACTACACTTTATCGGCTCCAATAGACTTTGGAAAGCAAGTTGTGACTTTCCGCGGAGAGAAGGTAGGACATGCTAAGATTAAATATGGTGCGGATGGACGAATTAGTACAACTGCTGGTTTGAAACTTAAATTCATTGACTTTGATTGTAACGGAATGGATGCTACATCTTCAACTGCATCATTATTGTTATTGAGTGGAACACCTGATCAAAGTATTCTTGGTGAAGGTAGTTATTATATTATAAAAGATCCAATTGTGATCCAATCTTGTAATATTGTTGGAGTTCAACGTCATTTAGTTTATGATAATAAGGTTAAGTATTGTCCAACTACATTGTTAATCAATGATTGTTTTGTGAAATTGGAAACTACTCAGGAACAGCCAATTATCTATTTCAATCAAGGTTTTGCAAATGATATGACGGTTAAAAACTCAACATTCTGGCATACTGGAACAAAAGATAATAATTATTTTGTTCAATATAATGGTAGTGCTCGTCCTACTCGTGCAGGATTTGTGAAAGGGTCTATTAACTATTTGAATAGTACTTTCTATCACGTTTGCTACGCAAAACAATGGGGTAATTATAATAGTTTTGCTGGACAATCTTCTGTCAATTGGAATATGAAGCAAAATATATTCTTAGATTCAGGTAAGGGAGAAGTGGCTCGTCGTTTCTTAGGAGGACGCACTGGTCAAGTAACAGCTAGTTTTGGACAGAATACTTATTGGTATAATGGAGAATTCCCACAAGGTGAATTGACTTATGATATCAGTGGTACTCATTTTGATACAGATCCACAATTGCAAGATGTTGCTAATGGTGACTTCACAGTATTGGCGCCAGCCCAACTTAATGCAAGAACTGGAGACCCACGCTGGTTACCAGCATTGCCTGAGGAAGAATAAAGATAGGTAGAAAAAAGAATAATAATACACATGGAGAAAAAATATTTAATTCGAAGTCTTTGTCTGAGCTTTATAATGATGCTTTTTGTATTTGCACCAGCCCAGGCTCAGCAATCCGGAATAGTTAAAGGAGTTGTTGTTGATGAGACTGGAGAGCCAATTATTGGCGCATCTGTTAAAGTGGATGGAACAACAACTGGTACTATTACTGACCTTGATGGAAAGTTTTCTGTATCTGTTCCTGCTAAGGGTAAATTGACTATTTCATTTATAGGGTTTATTACTCAAACTATAACCGATTTAAAAAATCCTCGTATCGTTCTGAAAGAAGATGCGATGAAATTAGATGAAGTGGTAGTTGTGGGATATGGTACTCAGAAAATGAGAAATGTAACAGGTGCTATATCTACTGTTAAGCCAGACGAAGTGGCAGATTTATCTGTAAGTAATTTGGGAAGTGCTTTGGTAGGTATGGTTAATGGTTTGAGTGTAGATAATGGTAATTCTCGTCCAGGAGGGGGTACATCTTTGAGTATCCGCCAATCAAAAGCGGCTGTTGCCTATTCTCCCGACGCTGTAAGTTCAAGTCCACTGTATGTTATCGATGGATTCATTACAACAGAAGACGCGTTTAATAACTTAGATGCTAGCGTAGTAGATCAAATTACAGTATTGAAAGATGCTGCGGCAGCAGTATATGGAGCTCGTTCTGCACAAGGAGTTATTTTGGTTACTACAAAACGTGGACAATCAGGTGCTCCCAAAATTTCATATAGTGGTCAATTTGGGTATACGGATGAAATTTCTCGTCCCAAAATGTTGAATGCTTACGATTACGGTGTTATTTGGAATGGAGTTCGCGCTGCAGGTACTACTGATAACACAATAAATAGCCGTACAGATTTATTTCAGGCAGATGAATTACAAGCAATGAAAAGCTTAAATTATGATTTGCTTGATAAAGAATGGAGTGCTGCTTTCACTCAAAAACACAGTGTAAATATGAGTGGAGGTTCGGATAAAGCTACTTATTTTGCTGGTATATCTTATTACACACAAGATGGTAATATGGGAAGACTAGATTATAGTCGTTGGAACTACCGTGCTGGTGTTGATGCTAAAATTAGTCAATGGTTGAAGGCTTCACTACAAGTTTCTGGTGATAATGGAAAGACGAATACTGCGTTGAATAAAGTGGGTGGTTCTTCTTCTGAATCTGACTACAACACTTTATTAACTCACCCCCGATATATTCCTGATTATGTTGGTGAGGATAATATACCTTTAGCTACCTATGGCGTTTCGAATAATCAGATTCAAGCACTACAAAACTATCATTTTGCAGAACTGCAAAATCTAGATAATTATAGTGAATCTATGAATTCAAGCATGACTATTAATAGTTCACTTGAGTATGATTTCGGTTGGAATAAATGGTTGAAAGGTTTGAAACTAAAAGCTACATATTCTAAAAGCATAGATACTGATAAAAACAATCAGTTAGGAACTAATCTTACAGTTTACAGAATGATTAATCGTGGTGGTAGCGGTAATCACTTATATACTGGTGATAATGTTGATACATCTCATAATAATTTCATCGCTGTGCCCTCATCAAACGGAAATTCACTTAGTCGTACAATGAGTCGTGGTGATAGATATCAGTTAAACTTTAACGTATCTTATTCACGTACTTTTGGCTTGCATGATTTTAGCGGATTATTTTCTATTGAAAAATCAGAAAACGAATCTGAAAATTTGTCGGGTATAGTATTAGATCCAATGCCTATTACAGATGGTCAATCAAAAACTGCAATTGGTGCTCAATCTACTTCTTTCGGACGTTCTGTAGCTGGTACGTTATCTTATATTGGTCGTGTCAACTATTCTTATGCTGATAAATATTTGCTAGAATTTTTGATCCGTTCAGATGCTTCTACTAAGTTTGCTCCAGAAAATTATTGGGGTGTATTCCCTTCTGTTTCTGCAGGTTGGGTGATGTCTGAAGAGAGCTGGTTCCATGAAAATGTGAAATGGGTTGATTACTTGAAAGTTCGTGGTTCTTTTGGACTACTTGGACGTGATAATATAAAGGACTGGGGTTGGTTACAACTTTATAACATGGATGCTAATAAAGGTGCCGTATTTGGTACTAATGTTGGTAATAACATCGGTTCAGCTGCTCAGAGTGCAACTTCTCCTAATCGTGATGCTCACTGGGATTCCAGCTATAAATATAATTTAGGTTTAGATACTCGTTTCTTAAATAGTCGTTTGTCTGTAGATGTAGACGCATACTATGAGCAAAATCGTAATATGTTTATGCTTCGTAAAGGAACAGCTGAATTCCCATCAACAGTAGGTTCTCAGCCTACAGCTGAAAACTTTGGTTCTTTAGATTCTTATGGTGTCGAAATCTCATTTGGATGGAGAGATAATATTGGTAAGGATTTTAAATATCGTGTTAGTGTAAACACCGGTTATAGTGATAATAAATTGATTCAAGCATACTGGCCGGACATAATTAAGATCTATGAGCAACACCCTAATAAACGTACTGATTTAGGTGAATGGGGATTAGAAAGTATGGGTATGTTCCGTAGTAAGCAAGAAATTGATGAATACTTCGATAAATATCATATCACTAATTACCTTGGACTTACAAAAGATGAAGTTAAGCCAGGTATGTTGATTTATAAGGATATTCGTGGACAGCAAAATTCTGACGGTACTTACCAAGGTCCTGATGGTGTAATTGATAGAGATGTGGATTTGGTTAAAATTTCTAATCGTAATAATCCTTGGGGCTTCACAACTAACTTAGGTGGCGAATGGAAAGGTATTTCGTTTAGCTTACAATTCAATGCTAGCTGGGGTGGATATAACTTTATTCCTAAATCGGCTCGTAGCATTGTAAACCCAATTAAATCTGGTGGTTCTTATACCGATATGGAATATACTAACCTTCCATCATTCTGGGCAAATAACATGTATGTGTATCAAGATGTTCTTGATGCTAATGGTAATGTAGTAGCAGCAGCTAACAGAGATGCAGCATACCCAAATTTACGTTATAGCGTCAATAATGAAACATCAACATTCTGGAAAGTAAGTGGTACTCGTGTTACTCTTCGTAATATTACAGTTGCTTATTCTTTGCCAAAAGCTTGGATACAAAAAGTCGGAGTTGAAAGTTGCCGTCTAAATTTGACTGGACAAAACATGCTTAGTCTTTATAATCCTTATCCTGATCATTTTATTGATCCATTGGCTGGAACATATGGTAACTATCCTACCTTACGTAAAATAACCTTGGGTGTGAATGTATCATTCTAAAATAAGAAAAGAAAGATGAAAAAGAAATATAATTTAAGTTCTATAGCTGTAATGGCTCTTGCTGTGACTTTCTTGTCAGGATGCAGCGATGAATTTCTACAGGAAAAAAAGAACTATGGAAATTTCGGAGAAGAAATATACGATAGTTATATCGGTGCGCAGATGCGTGTAAATACTTTGTATAACTATCTTTTGCCATCTTCAACTGGAAGCATGGGTTGGAATACTGTAAGTGCAGGTACAAGTGATATTAATTCTAAAAGTACCGAAGAGTATGGAGGTTTTTCTGATTTTGTCAATCCTAATGTGGTATTAGACAACACGAATGTACCTGATTACATTTTCCAAGAGTTCGGGAGCTCAAACGCTAAAAGTCCTTATGGAAATATTCGTGAATGTAATATGGTAATTAAAGGTATCACTGATAGTAGTCTGTCTGATGCTGAGAAACAAGAATTACTAGGACAAGCACTATTTTTCCGCGCATGGGCATATTATCGATTGGTACGTGTTTATGGAGGTGTACCTTTGATAGATGAACCTCAAAATCCTATAATTGGGTCTGATGGTGGTTTTAGTTTGGCTGTTCCCAGATCTACTACAAAAGCTGCAATCGATTTTATTTGTGAGGATTTAAGAGTAGCTTCTGAATATCTACCTGCAGAATGGGATAACGAAGGTTCTAATTATGGACGTATTACTTCTGGTGCGGCTTTGGCTTTGCAAGGTAGAGCACGTTTGTTGTATGCTAGTCCATTATTTAATCGGGCTGACAATGAAGATCGTTGGATAGAAGCTTACAACTCTAATAAGGCTGCTATTGCAAAATTGAGAGAAGGGAAGTTGGGACTTCAGCAGAATTTAGATACTCTGGGAATTAATGCTGCCGGATGGGCTGGTATGTTTTCTACATATAACTCAAAAGAGGCTGTTTTTGTTACTTTATATAATAATGTAAAAGAAGGTGTTGGTACTAACTATAATAAAAACAATGGTTGGGAAAACTCTATACGTCCGATTAACACGGGTGGTAGCGGTGGTAAATCAACAACTGCTCAGATGGTCGATTTGTTTCCGATGGCTGATGGAAAGAAGCCTGGTGAATCAGCATATAAATATGATGAACAACTCTTTTTCCTAAATCGTGATCCACGTTTCTACCGCACTTTTGCTTTCCCAGGCGTACAATGGACATTTAATGGTACACCAGCTAATCAAGCACAGCATCCTGAACAATTTCCTTATGCTGGAAATAACTATATATTATGGAGCTACGCATGGTACGCAACTGCAGCAAATCAAAGCGCTGATGACCAAACTGGTTACGGTGCTGATGGATTAGGGCTAAATAATAAAAGTGTATATATTCGTAAGCGTTCTGATGATGCAGCAGTAAATAAAACTTCATTATATGTTTATGATCCAGCAAACTCTTCTAAAGGATTCCTATTATCTGGAGCTCCTTATATGGAAATACGTTATGCGGAAGTTCTTTTAAATTTTGCTGAATCTGCATGTGGAGCTGGACATTTACAAGAAGCTGTTGATGCATTAAAATTAATTCGTCAGCGTGTTGGTTATACTGGTGATTGTGGTTTTTCACCTGAATTATCTAGTAATCGTGCTAAGCTTTTTGCAGCTATTCTTTATGAACGTCAAATAGAGTTGGCTTATGAAGGTAAGCGTTTTGATGATATGAGACGTTGGATGCTTTGGGATGGTGGTGTTGGTCAAGAATCAATAAATCCTTCATGGAAAGTAACTGGATTCAGTGGGAATACTTGTACATATTTGGGAGTTGCTCCCCTGAATGGACAACGTCGTACAGGAATAGAAGTTTGTGTTGCTGATAAATTAGGTCAAGCTGCTGAAAATGATGGTAGTGATCCGATTGCAGCTCAAGGAATTTCAAGACCAGCAGCAATTAATTTGATGACAGATGCGACTCTTTCAAAAGTTGTGGCTGATGATCAAGATCCTTCAGAAGTGCCTAATAAAGCTATTGATAATTTGGCTGATTTTTATCGTGAATTCTTGCACAGAAAGACAACTCGTGTTGACGGTGATTTATCATATACAATTTCATTTAAACCACAATATTACTTTATTGGCTTTAAAACGAATATGCAAGCTAATAACGTTACTTTGAAACAGACTATAGGATGGCCTGATTCTCGTAATGGTGGTGCGAATGGTACGTATGATCCATTAGCAGAATAATTATAGATTATATAAATTTGAAAAAAGAGAAGAGGTTTTAATTAACATCTTCTCTTTTTTTTGTTCACCCAAGGTTAGAATATAATAAATTGCTTTTATACATGCTAGGGACAGTTATGAATTAGATGAGTTTAGTTTTTGTATTAAATTGAATTTAGATGATTACAAATTTGATTCTCCTACGTCTTATTATTGTATTTTTGGAACAACATTTCTAACAAACCCAATAAAAATGAAGAAGAAACATGTAATTTTGGCAGCATTAGCTGCAACAATGTTGACTCCGACTGTTGTAAGGGCACAATACCCACAAATAACTGACGAAGCCAAAGACGCTTATTCAAAAATGATGAATGATGAACGGAAACGTTCGGATGAAGCATGGGCAAAAGCGTTGCCAATCGTGCAAAAGGAAGCTAAAGAAGGACGTCCATATATTCCTTGGGCTGCTCGCCCTTACGATTTGCCCCAAGCAGAAATTCCTTCATTCCCTGGCGCTGAAGGTGGTGGTATGTACAGCTTTGGTGGTCGTGGCGGTAAAGTAATTACAGTTACCAATTTGAACGACCGTGGACCTGGCTCTTTCCGTGAAGCTTGTGAAACTGGTGGTGCACGTATTATCGTGTTTAATGTTGCCGGAATCATACGCTTGAATTCACCGATTATTGTACGTGCTCCTTATGTTACAATTGCTGGTCAGACTGCTCCTGGTGATGGTGTTTGTATCGCTGGACAATCTTTCTGGGTGGATACACATGATGTAGTTGTTCGCCACATGCGTTTCCGTCGTGGTGAAACAATGGTATGGCACCGTGATGATTCATTTGGTGGTAACCCGGTTGGAAATATCATGATTGACCACTGTTCATGTACTTGGGGATTGGATGAAAATATTTCTTTCTATCGTCACATGTATGATCCTAGCGAAGGACAATATCAGAGTACAGATTTAAAATTGGCTACTGTTAACGTAACTATTCAGAATACTATTTCTGCTAAAGCGCTTGATACATATAATCATGCTTTCGGTAGTACTTTAGGTGGTGAGAACTGTTCATTTATGCGTAACCTTTGGGCTAGTAACTCAGGACGTAACCCATCAGTTGGATGGAATGGTGTGTTCAACTTCGTTAATAATGTTGTTTTCAACTGGGTACATCGCTCTACCGATGGTGGTGATTATACTGCTATGTTTAATATGATTAACAACTACTACAAACCAGGACCAGCAACTCCTAAAGATACAAATGTTGGACACCGTATTTTGAAACCTGAATCAGGACGTAGTAAACTTGATCATCATGTATACGGCCGTGTTTATGCTGACGGTAACATCATGGAAGGTTATCCTGAAATTACAAAGAATAACTGGAATGGTGGTATTCAAATCGAAACTGAGCCTAATACAGATGGATTTACTGAAATGATGCGTAGCTACAAACCATTTGCTATGCCTTACTTGAGAATTACTTCAGCTAGTGATGCTTATGATTACGTTGTGAAACATGTAGGTGCAACTTTACCTAAACGTGATATTGTTGACGTACGTGTTATTGATGAAGTAAAAACTGGTATTCCTTATTATGAGAAGAAGCTTCCTAAAGATGCTTATGGAGATTTAACTGGTACTTCACCAAAATCTTTGGGTGAAGATGGTCAATTTAAATATCGTCGTCTTCCAAAGGATTCATATAAAATAGGTATTATCACAGACGTTCGTCAGATGGGTGGATATCCTGAATATAAAGGAACCCCTTATGTAGATACTGACCATGATGGTATGCCGGATGCTTGGGAAGTAGCTAATGGCTTGAATCCTAATGATCCTAGTGATGCAAATCAAGACTGCACAGGTGATGGATATACAAATATCGAGAAATATATTAATGGTATCAGCACAACTGATAAAATTAATTGGAGAGATTTGAAGAATAACTACGATACATTAGAAGCCAAAGGTAAATTAATGTAATTCCTACTAGAGATTAGCATTGGTGATCGCAGAATCTATTAAAAATAACCCTTTTTATTTCGTTATCTGTGATAAGCCATGCTAATCTTGTAGTACAAATGATAAATAGCATGAAGAAAATTATTTTAATGTCGTTGTTGCTGATTTCTGGTTGGGTATCTGCTCAAACTGTTGATTTAGACAAAGAGAATCGCGATGCGAAATATGTTGAGACTATCGTTGCTCGTTCACAAAAAATCGTAGATAAGCTTGGTTTATCTGATGCAAAGACAGCGGAAAATGTATGTAACATTATTGCTAATCGTTATTTTGAGTTGAATGATATCTATGATACTCGCGATGCCAAGGTTGACAAAGTGAAGAAATCAGGAATTACTGGTGAAGCAAAAAATGAAGCTTTAAAAGCAGCCGAAAATGAAAAGGATGCTGCTTTATACCGTTCTCATTTTGCTTTCCCTGCTGACTTATCACTTTATCTGGATGAAAAACAGATTGAAGCAGTGAAAGATGGAATTACTTATGGAGTGGTGAAAGTAACTTACGACTCTCAACTCGACATGATTCCGACATTGAAAGATGAAGAGAAGGCTCAGATTTATGCTTGGTTAGTTGAAGCGCGTGAATTTGCTATGGATGCAGAAAATTCAAACAAAAAACACGCAGCGTTCGGTAAATATAAGGGACGTATCAATAACTATTTAGCCAAGAGAGGCTACGATCTTACAAAAGAACGTGAAGACTGGTATAAACGTGTTAAAGCACGTGGCGGTTCTTTATAGTATTCTTTTTATAAAGATAAGTTTGTTTGATTTATGAAGGGGTAGCTTTAGGGCTGCCCTTTTTTAGTTTATAGCCTTTCTTCTTCCGAATCTTTAAGAATATTTGAGTACAAATTGCCCTTTTTCTCGTCTTTTCTGTATAATGAACACAATTATAGGATAAAATTGAAACAGTATATATCAAAATGAAAAGATTGAGAAACGCATTAGCCGCTGTGGCTGTGCTTGTGTTAGCTTCTTGTGGTGGAAGCAAAGACTATTATATGTTCACCTCCTTTCATGAGCCGGCTAATGAAGGGTTAAGGTATTTGTACAGTGAAGACGGCATGCATTGGGACAGTATTCCTGGAGTCTGGTTAAAGCCAGAGTTGGGAAAACATCAGTTAATGCGTGATCCTTCTATGACTCGCACGCCAGATGGAACTTATCATCTAGTGTGGACAACTAGCTGGAAAGGGGATTTAGGTTTCGGTTATGCTCATTCAAAAGATCTGATCCACTGGTCGGAACAAAAAATGATACCAGTTATGCAAGATGAACCGACTACAGTTAATGTTTGGGCACCGGAAATCTTTTATGACGATGACAAGCAAGAATTTATAGTTGTATGGGCTTCTTGTATTCCCGGAAGATTTGAGAGAGGGGTAGAAGAGGACACCAATAATCATCGTCTGTATTATATCACAACAAAAGATTTTAAAACCGTATCAAAAGCGAAAGTGCTTTATGATCCTGGATTCAGTTCAATTGATGCAGTGATAGTGAAGCGTGCAAAGAATGATTATGTAATGGTGCTTAAAGATAATACACGTCCAGAAAGAAACTTAAAAGTGGCTTTCGCAAAATCACCAACAGGACCTTACTCACATGCTTCGTTGCCTTTCACTGAATGTTTTGTTGAAGGCCCGTCAGTCGAAAAAGTAGGCGATGATTATCTTATCTATTTTGATGTATATAAGAAAAAGATATATGGAGCTATGCGTACAAAAGATTTTCTTAATTTCACGGATGAAACTAGAAAAGTGAGTATACCTGCTGGACATAAGCACGGAACTATATTTAGGGCTCCGCAAGCTACAGTAGAAGCTTTATTGGAACAAAGTAAGAAGAAATAAATTAAAACCTCAAATAAGTAATGAACAACTCCACCAAAATTCTTTTTGCTCTAGCTGCTGGATGGTTGACTTCCACAGCTCAAGCACAAATTCCGCAAGATAGAATCCATTATACGGGAACCGAATTGTCGAATCCGAATTGTCATGACGGTCAATTGTCTCCTGTGGTGGGAGTACACAATATTCAATTGTTGCGTGCCAACAGAGAACATCCTGATGCTTCCAATGGAAATGGATGGACATATAATCATCAGCCAATGTTGGCTTATTGGAATGGACAGTTCTATTATCAATATCTATCAGATCCTTCAGACGAGCATGTGCCGCCTTCACAAACCTTTCTGATGACTTCAAAAGATGGTTATCGGTGGACCAATCCGGAAGTTGTTTTTCCAACTTACCGTGTGCCTAATGGGTATTCAAAAGAATCGCGTCCGGGAGTGAAAGCGAAAGACTTACTAGCTATCATGCACCAGCGTGTGGGTTTCTATGTTTCCAAATCAGGACGTTTGATAACAATGGGAAACTATGGTGTGGCTTTAGACAAAAAAGATGATCCAAACGATGGAAACGGAATAGGTAGAGTGGTAAGAGAGATTAAGAAAGATGGCTCATTTGGACCGATTTTCTTTATTTATTATAATCACGGATTTAATGGGAAAAACACAGATTATCCATATTTTACAAAAAGTAAGGATCGCGAATTTGTGAAAGCCTGTCGCGAGATTTTGGATAATCCGCTTTATATGATGCAATGGGTGGAGGAAGCTGATCGTGAAGATCCAATTATTCCATTGAAAAAAGGATATAAAGCATTCAATTCCTATACTTTACCTGATGGACGTATTGCTAGTTTATGGAAACACGCTCTAACTTCGATCAGTGAGGATGGTGGACATACTTGGGCAGAACCTGTACTTCGTGCAAAAGGGTTCGTAAACAGTAATGCTAAGATTTGGGGACAACACTTAACTGACGGTACTTATGCGACTGTATATAACCCATCTGAGTTTCGCTGGCCACTTGCCATTTCTTTGAGTAAAGATGGACTTGAATATACAACTTTAAATTTAGTTCACGGAGAAATTACGCCAATGCGTTATGGCGGTAATTATAAATCGTACGGACCACAATATGTACGTGGTATACAAGAAGGAAATGGAATACCTGCCGATGGAAATTTATGGGTTTCTTATAGTGTGAACAAAGAAGATATGTGGATTTCACGTATTCCTGTTCCAGTGAGGATTGATGCAGCTGCGCAAGCCAATGATGATTTTACAAAATCAAAGACAATTGCTGATTTAATAGATTGGAACATTTATTCTCCAGTTTGGGCACCTGTTTCTTTAGATGGAAAATGGTTGAAGCTTCAAGATAAAGATCCTTTTGATTATGCTAAAGTAGAAAGAAAGATTCCAGCTTCTAAAAACTTGAAAGTCTCTTTTGACTTATTAGCAGAACAAAATGATAAAGGAACTCTCCAGATAGAGTTTTTAGATGAAAATGGTGTTGCTTGTTCGCGCTTAGAGCTAACCTCAGATGGCGTTTTTCGTGCTAAAGGTGGTTCTCGTTTTGGCAACATGATGAACTATGAAGCCGGTAAAACATACCATGTAGAAGTAGCACTTTCAACAACAGATCGTAATATTCAGGTATATGTGGATGGGAAAAGAGTAGGATTGCGCATGTTATACGCTCCTGTAGCTAGTGTAGAGCGTCTTGCTTTCCGTACTGGTGTTCCAAGAACATTCCCTACAGTGGATACTCCTGCTGACCAGACTTATGATTTACCTAATGCAGGTGAACAAGAACCTTTGGCTAGCTATCGCATAGCAAATGTTAAAACAGCCTCATTAGATAAAGATGCTTCTTCAGCTTTCTTGAAGTATGCCAACTTTAGCCACTACGTAGATTATTTCAATGCTATGGAGGATGAGAATGTTGCGGAAATCATACCGAATGCAAAAGCTTCTGAATGGATGGAAGAAAACATTCCATTGTTTGAATGTCCACAACATAATTTCGAAGAAATGTATTATTATCGCTGGTGGACTTTACGTAAGCATATCAAGAAAACTCCAGTGGGATATGGAATGACCGAATTTTTAGTGCAACGCTCTTATGCAGATAAGTATAATTTGATAGCTTGTGCTATTGGACATCATATTTATGAAAGTCGTTGGCTTAGAAACCAAGAGTATCTAGACCAGATTATTCATACTTGGTATCGCGGTAATGATGGGGGGCCGATGAAGAAAATGAATAAATTCAGCTCATGGAATGCTGACGCTGTGCTTGCCCGTTATTTGGTGAATGGAGATAAAAAGTTCATGCTAGATATGAGAAATGATTTGGATACTGAATATAAGCGTTGGGAAAGTACCAATCGTCTGAAAAATGGTTTGTATTGGCAGGGAGATGTACAAGACGGTATGGAAGAGTCAATCAGTGGTGGACGAAAAAAGAAATATGCTCGCCCCACTATTAATAGCTATATGTATGGCAATGCAAAAGCATTATCATTGATGGGTATTCTTTCTGGTGATGAAAACATGGCAATGAGATATGGATTGCGTGCTGATACGTTGAAAAACATCGTAGAAAAAGAACTGTGGAATACTCGTCATCAGTTCTTTGAAACTATGCGTACTGATTCTTCGGCTAATGTTAGAGAGGCTATTGGATATATTCCTTGGTACTTTAATTTGCCTGATACAACGATGAAATACCAAGTAGCTTGGAAAGAAGTAATGGATGAGAAAGGTTTTTCTGCTCCTTATGGCTTAACTACGGCTGAACGTCGTCACCCAGAGTTCCGTACACATGGTGTGGGGAAATGTGAATGGGACGGAGCTATTTGGCCGTTTGCATCTGCACAAACATTGACTGCAATGGCCAATTTTATGAATAATTATCCTCAAACGGTGCTCAATGATAGTGTGTATTTCCGTCAAATGGAACTGTATGTAGAATCACAGTATCACCGTGGACGCCCTTATATTGGTGAATATTTGGATGAAGTAACTGGCTATTGGCTTAAAGGAGATCAAGAAAGAAGCCGTTATTATAACCATTCAACTTTCAATGATTTAATGATTACTGGATTGATTGGACTTCGCCCTCGTCTTGATAATACAATAGAAGTAAATCCACTCATACCCGCAGATAAATGGGACTGGTTCTGTCTAGACAATGTGCTATATCACGGTCACAACCTGACTATTCTTTGGGATAAATATGGCAATCGTTACCACGCAGGAAAAGGACTACGTATCTTTGTCGATGGTAAAGAGGTTGGTCATGCTGATACGTTGACTAAAGTAATTTGCGTAGATGCATTAAACTGATAGTCTATTATTTAATCTAAAGAGACAAGTCATTAATAAGAAAAACAAATAATGAATATAAAAAGATATCTTCTACTTCTAATACTTGGTTTACCGTGTTTATTGCAAGCAAAGCATATTGCAATTACACGTTTAACTTGCGAAATGCGTGAAGGCATGGTTGTTGTTGAAGGTAATCCTCGTTTAGGATGGGCAATGGCATCTCAAGAAAATGGAGCTAGACAAACCGCTTATGAGATTGAAATACGCGAGGATTTTACCGGACATTTGATATGGAAAAGTGGTAAAGTGGTTTCAGCTCAAAGTCAGTTAGTGCCGACAAAAGGGGCAGAGATACATGGCTCAAATCCATATAACTATCTTTGGCGTGTACGTGTTTGGGATGAGAATGATGTTGCGTCTGAATGGAGCCAGGAAGCTAAATTTCGCATGGCTCCCCAAGATATATCTACCGTTAAATGGATAGGTGCTATTACTCGAAAAGAGGCTCATTTGCCTGAAGGAAGAAATTTCCATGGAGCAGAACTTAAGAAACCCGAAGTGAAGAAAGCTTGGGAGGCAGTAGATACATTGGCTAAGAAAAGTATTCTTTTGCGTAAAACGTTCCAGATAGGTGCCAGCAAAAATCAAGTTCGTGCACCTAAGAAGAAAGTGGTTGAAGCTACTGCTTACGTATGTGGTTTAGGATTCTATGAGTTTTCATTGAATGGAAAAAAAGTAGGTGAAAGTGAATTTGCTCCTCTATGGAGTGATTATGATAAAAGTGTATTTTATAATACTTATGATGTTACTGAGCTATTGAGATCCGGAGAAAATGCCGTGGGTATCATGCTTGGTAATGGATTTTACAATGAGCAGGGAGGACGCTATAGAAAACTTCAGATTAGTTTTGGAGCTCCTACGCTTTTATTTTCATTAGTCATAAACTATGAAGATGGTACCCATGAAACTATCCAATCCAATGAAAATTGGAAATATGATTTGAGCCCGATAACATTCAATAGTATTTATGGGGGAGAAGATTATGATGCACGACTAGAGCAAAAAGGTTGGAATCAGATTGGATTTAATGATAGTAAATGGCGTCCAGTGGTTATTCAGGACGCACCGAAGGGACAACTGCGTCCTCAAATGGCTGCGCCAGTTAAAATCATGGAACGCTATGATTTCCAGAAGGTCACAAAGTTAACTCCAGAGCAAATTGTATCTGCTTCAAAATCTACTAAACGGACAGTTGATCCTTCTGCCTTTGTTCTCGATATGGGGCAAAATTTAGCGGGATTCCCCGAAATAACTATTCGTGGAAAACGTGGGCAGAAGGTGACTTTATTAGTGGCTGAGTCACTTACAGAAGAAGGCGCATGTAACCAGCGTCAGACAGGACGTCAGCATTTTTATGAGTACACCCTTAAGGGGGATGGAGAAGAAACTTGGCATCCTCGCTTTTCCTATTATGGCTTCCGTTACATCCAAGTGGAAGGAGCGGTATTGAAAGGACAGAAGAATGCTCATAAACTTCCAGTGATTAAAAAAATCCAATCGTGCTTTGTCTATAATTCAGCAAAAAAAGTTTCTACATTTGATTCCTCAAACCAAATCTTTAATGCTGCTCACCGATTGATTGAAAAAGCAGTTAGAAGTAACATGCAGTCTGTGTTCACTGATTGTCCGCATCGTGAAAAACTAGGATGGCTTGAGCAAGTTCATCTTAACGGTCCAGGTTTACTTTATAATTATGACCTGACGGCCTATGCTCCTCAGATTATGCAGAACATGGCTGACGCACAGCATCCTAATGGTGCTATGCCAACTACTGCTCCAGAATATGTTGTTTTTGAGGGTCCCGGTATGGATGCCTTTGCAGAGTCACCAGAATGGGGGGGAAGCTTGGTCATTTTCCCATTCATGTATTATGAAACGTATGGTGATGATTCGTTGATTAAAAAATATTATCAGCATATGCGTCGATATGTAGATTACCTTGAGACACGTGCTGATCACCATCTTTTGTCTTTTGGTCTAGGTGACTGGTATGACTACGGAGATTTTCGTGCAGGTTTCTCTCGCAACACACCTGTTCCATTGGTTGCTACTGCGCATTATTATATGACAGTAATGTATTTGACTAGAGCAGCTAGATTGGTTGGCAATGACTATGATATTCATTATTATGGCACTTTAGCAAACAAAATTTTGGCAGCGTTTAATAAACGATTCATGAATGAAAAAACGGCTCAATATGGTACTGGAAGCCAATGTAGCAATGCATTACCTTTGTTCTTAGATATGGTGAAACGCATAGGTAGCCAAGATGAAAGTGAAGATGATCCTCAATTGCGGGCTCAAGTGCTGATGAATCTTATTAAGGATGTGAAAGCGCATGGAAACCGTTTAACTACTGGAGATGTAGGCAATCGATATTTGATTCAGACATTGGCTCGTAATGGTGAAGATGAACTCGTTTATAAGATGTTTAACCACGAAGATGCTCCCGGATATGGATTTCAGTTGAAGTTTGGTGCAACCACCCTTACTGAGCAATGGGATCCTCGACAGGGTTCTTCTTGGAATCATTTTATGATGGGACAAATTGACGAATGGTTCTTTAACTCATTGGTAGGTATTCGCCCTGAGAAAAAAGGTTACCAACACTTTGTTATTGCTCCTAAACCTGTGGGGGATTTGCATTTTGTCAATTCTAGCTATGACACATTATATGGAACGATAGCTGTTAACTGGACACATAAAGACGGCAGCTTCAAGCTCAACATATCTGTGCCTGTAAACACTAGTGCTACGGTATATTTACCAGGTGAGAAAGAACCGAAAAAAGTGCAAAGCGGTACGTACCAATTTATAAGTGCTTACTAAGAAGCAGAACTCTTGTAGGAGTTGCTATTTTAATAATGATGAAATATTTCAAACCCTATTTACCATGAATTTACGAATAACTTTTTTTGCTTTTTTATGTTGTTGTGTTTCAACTGTCCTTCGTGCTGAGCGAGTAGATATGCTGAAAGCCGGTGCTAAGGCAAATGGTAAAGTACTAAATACTCGACTGATAAACTCTACTATCGATCGACTCAATCGTGGAGGGGGTGGTACTCTCTTCTTTCCTGCGGGTACTTATCTAACTGGCAGCATTCACATGAAAAGCAATATAACGCTTGAACTTGAAGCTGGTGCTACACTACTTTTCTCAGATCACTTTGATGAGTATCTTCCTTATGTAGAAGTGCGTCATGAGGGTGTAATGATGAACAGTTTCCAGCCTTTAATATATGCTGTAGATGCAGAAAACATAACGATTAAAGGAGAAGGTAAGCTTGACGGACAAGGGAAAAAATGGTGGATGGAGTTCTTTCGCGTGATGATCGATTTACAAGATAACGGTATGCGTGATATAAATAAGTATCAATCAATGTGGGATGCAGCTAATGATACTACAGCGATATATGCTGAGACCAATAAAGATTATGTAAGTACGCTTCAGCGTCGTTTCTTTCGACCACCGTTCATTCAACCCATTCGTTGTAAGAATGTGAAAATTGAAGGTGTGAAGATTGTTAATTCTCCTTTCTGGACTGTTAATCCACAATTCTGCGATAATGTAACGATTAAAGCGATTACCATTCACAATGTACCCTCACCTAATACAGACGGAATAAATCCCGAATCATGTAAAAATGTGCATATTAGCGATTGTAATATTTCCGTTGGAGACGATTGCATTACCATAAAATCGGGTAGAGATGCACAAGCCCGTCGATTAGGAATGGCATGTGAAAATATAACAATAACGAATTGTACAATGCTTTCAGGGCATGGTGGAGTTGTTATTGGGAGCGAGATGAGTGGCGACGTTCGCAAAGTGACAATCTCAAATTGTGTTTTCGATGGAACAGATCGTGGTATTCGCATTAAATCGACTCGTGGAAGAGGAGGAATCGTAGAGGATATACGTGTGAGTAATATTGTGATGAGTAATATCAAGCAAGAAGCTATTGTGTTCAATTTAAAATATAGCAAAATGCCTGCTGAACCGAAAAGTGAACGTACACCGATCTTCCGTAATATACATATTAGTGGGATGACTGCAACGGATGTGAAAACACCGATTAAGATAGTTGGGCTAGAAGAAGCACCAATTACAGATATTGTGTTACGCGATATTCATGTCCGTGGAGCAAAACAAAAATCCATCTTTGAGGATTGTGAACGTATCACGCTGGACAATGTCGTTGTAGATGGTGAAGACATTCAACTGAAATAAAGCTTTATCATACAATTTTAATTTTATAATAATGAAAAAAATTCTATTTTCGATGCTTCTTGCTGCTTCTCTTTCTACACAAGGGCAAGCGCAGACATACGAGACGGAGTTTGCCCGTCCCCTAAATCAAGTACTAACAGATATTCAACATCGCTTTGGCATTCGCTTAAAATATGATATTGATACGGTGGGTAAAGTGTTACCTTTTGCCGATTTTCGCATACGTCCGTATTCTGTAGAAGAATCATTAACTAATGTATTAGCGCCGTTTGACTACAAATTTGTGAAGCAGAAGGGGAATATGTATAAATTAAAGGTTTATGAATATCCTCGACGCACAGATGCTGATGGAGAAAAAATGTTGAATTACCTCAATACCTTATATTCAGACAAACAGAGTTTTGAACTTCGTTCAGACTCATTACGTAAAGAAGTTCGTCAGCGATTGGGTATTGATCGATTACTATCTCAATGTGTAAACTCAAAGCCCATTTTATCAATAATACGTAAGTTTGATGGTTATACAGTGCAAAATTTTGCACTTGAAACCCTACCTGGACTCTACGTTTGTGGCTCAATCTACACTCCAAAATCTAAAGGGAAACATGCGCTTATCATCTGTCCTAATGGCCATTTTGGAGGTGGACGCTATAGAGAAGACCAACAACAGCGCATGGGAACTCTAGCTCGTATGGGCGCCATTTGTGTGGATTATGACTTATTTGGTTGGGGAGAATCTATACTTCAAGTTGGCAGTGCAGCGCATAGAAGTAGTGCAGCACATGTTATTCAAGCAATGAATGGCGTTTTGATTTTAGATTATATGCTTTCATCGCGCAAGGATGTGGATACACAACGTATTGGTGCTAATGGTGGATCTGGCGGTGGTACACATACGATATTATTAAGTACTATAGATGACCGATTTACAGCTTCTGCTCCTGTAGTAAGTTTAGCTTCTCATTTCGATGGTGGATGTCCTTGCGAGAGTGGCATGCCTATTCAACTTTCGGCAGGGGGGACTTGTAATGCAGAATTAGCAGCGACTTTTGCTCCTCGGCCTCAATTAGTTGTTTCTGATGGTGGAGATTGGACAGCAAGTGTGCCTACTCTTGAGTTCCCTTATTTGAAACACATATATGGTTTCTTTGGAGCTGAAAGCAGCATTACTAATGTGCATTTACCCAAAGAAAAACATGACTTTGGACCTAATAAAAGAAATGCAGTTTATGACTTCTTTGCGGATGTATTTAAATTGGACAAAACGAAGTTGGATGAAACGAAAGTAACCATAGAACCTGAGGAAGCGATGCACAGTTTCGGTGTGAAAGGAGAACTTATGCCTAAGGATGCAATCCGTTCCTTCGACAAAGTTGCAGCCTATTTTGATCAAAAAGCTTTTGCTACCTTGAAGTCTGATGCTGAACTTGAAAAGAAGGCTATGGATTGGGTGGCTTCATTGAATCTGACCGATGATAAGAAGGCTGGGTTCGCTGCAACAACTATCTACAATCATCTTCGCCAGGTACGCGATTGGCACAACGATCATCCATATACGACGATACCAGCGGGTATTAATCCGCAAACAGGTAAACCGTTGAGTGATCTAGACCGTCAAATGATCGCTGATTCTGCTATGCCTAAAGAGGTACATGCTAGACTGATGAAAGAACTACATAGAGTATTGACTGAGGAACAAATAGAACTGATTCTTGATCGATATACAGTGGGTAAAGTGGCTTTTACCATGAAAGGATATCAAGCAATTGTGCCTAACATGACTGAGGAGGAAACAGCTTTTGTACTAGAGCAATTAAAGCTAGCACGTGAACAAGCTATCGATTATAAGAGCATGAAGCAGATCTCTGCTATTTTTGAAATCTACAAAACAAAATGTGAGCAATACTTTAATCAGCATGGTCGAAATTGGCACCAGATGTTTAAAGATTATGTCAATAAAAGAAAGGCTGAGAAGCAAGCTCAAGAGAAAAAATAAAGTTAGGTATAGCATGTAGCTATACATGCATTTTCGATATCAAAAAGGCCTCTGTTGATTATACGAGATTAACAGAGGCCTTTTCTATTTTATGCTACTTCTGATTTAAATATAGATCATTTTCTTCGTCATTCCTCCATCAATTGTGATGTTCTCTCCATTGATGAAATCATTTTCCTCATGACACAGGAATAAGCACATGTTCGCTATATCTTCAGGTTTTCCCACACGTTGAGAGAAGTGTTGTGAATGGTCCTCTAGTGATAATTGATTATAGTCATTGGTTTGTATCCATCCAGGGGAAATGGAGTTTACAGTAATATTCAATTCTGAAAGCGATGCTGCCAGCGCATGTGTGAGTGAATAAATGCCTCCTTTTGAGGCGGCATAGGCTTCACTTCCCGGTTCACTCATCAAATATCTTGTAGAACAAATATTCACTATTCTTCCATACGAATGAAGAGATGCTTTTCTTTTTCGATGTATGGCTAATCTTCTTGAAGTGACAAAAACAGGGCGAAGGTTAACGGATAGAATTTGATCAAATTCCTCTATGGTTGTTTCTGTGAGCGACAAAAACTTGCTTACACCCACATTATTAATGATAATATCCATATCGCCCCACTCACTAAGAATCGTTTGCATACAATTTTCTAGTTGCTCGATATGGCTTACATCAACAGCATAGAATATTGCTCCAGTATGTTCAGCCGTTAGTTTGCCTTCAGTTTCGTCATTATCGCAAAAAGCGACTCGGAATCCCTTCTTGCAAAAAGCTTCAACTATTGCTTTCCCAATTCCTTTTGCTCCACCGGTTATGAATACTCGTTTCTTTAGATTATCTAATGAAGGCGTTTTTTTCTTCCCATGCTTCTGCGTCTGTTTCCAAGCTGCCTTTCTTGCTTCATACTGCTCTTGTTGTCTTTCGATATAATTATCTGCCATGTATTGCTATACTTTTGCTATTATATATTCATGATTAATTGACAAATATAGGCATTTACTGAGTAATACCCGGTAAAATCCGAGAAAATCCTATAAGCATTATACTCGATTTCAGGTTGCTGCTGGTTGTTTCAATGAAATGCAGGATTAAAATTGATTGTAAGGGAGTTAAAAACAGGAATCATTGAGAAAGCGAAAATTGCATCCTAGTATTATTTATGGGAAAAAATATAAACGAATAGAATAAAAGTAATGTTTATCTATTAGCCTTCGCTTTTATTTTATTGAGTACAAAATCCCTATAATCACGTCTCTTCTTATAGATAAGTGTGTCAATTTTAAAATTATCCATATTAATTAAATGAAACAGATAAAGCTGTTACTTCTTTTAGCTTCCGCATCCGTCTCGGGAGCTTTTGCGCAGAGCAATGGGTTGACGGATATGAGTCAGAGCCGTTATGCAAAAATGGCAAATACAGGAATCAAGGATGTACATTGGACCAAAGGGTTTTGGGAAGATCGTTTTAAAGTGTTAAGCGAAACCTCTTTGCAAAGTATGTGGAACACCTGGAATACGCCTGAAATCTCTCATGGGTTCCGAAATTTTGAAATCGCTGCTGGCGAATGTAAAGGGGAACATTGGGGGCCTCCTTTCCATGACGGAGATATGTATAAATGGCTAGAAGCTGTTGCGTCCGTGTATGCCGTTAATAAAGACCCGGAACTCGATAAATTAATGGATAGATTCATCTCTTGTGTAGTGAAAGCACAAAGGGAAGACGGCTATATTCATACACCTGTAATCATTGAAGAACTAAATAAAGGCATTGATAGCCATTCTTTATCCGATCATCATAAACAAACTGTAATTGGTACCAAAGTGGGTGCAGAAGACGAAAAGGGTGCTTTTGCTAATCGGTTGAATTTTGAGACATACAATTTAGGACACTTGATGATGGCAGGCATTATTCATCGTCGCGCTACAGGAAAAACAATCTTGTTTGATGCAGCTGTTAAAGCTACGGATTTCCTTTGTCACTTTTATGAGACGGCATCTGCTGAACTAGCTCGTAATGCTATTTGTCCATCTCACTATATGGGGGTAGTGGAAATGTATCGTGCAACAGGTAATCCCCGCTATTTGGAATTATCAAAGAACTTGATTAATATCCGCGGTATGGTAGAAAACGGAACGGATGACAATCAGGATCGTATTCCATTCCGTAATCAATATCAAGCAATGGGACACGCTGTACGTGCTAATTATTTATATGCAGGCGTTGCAGATGTTTATGCTGAAACTGGTGAGCAACAGCTAATGAAAAACCTAACTAGTATTTGGAACGATATTGTTACTCGCAAAATGTATGTAACAGGAGCATGTGGAGCTCTTTATGATGGTACTTCACCTGATGGAACTTGCTATGAGCCGGACAGCATACAGAAAGTTCATCAGAGTTACGGTCGTCCTTATCAATTGCCAAACAGTACGGCACATAATGAAACTTGTGCTAATATAGGTAATATGCTTTTCAATTGGCGTATGCTTGAAGTTACGGGCGATGCTAAGTATGCTGATATCGTTGAAACTTGTTTGTATAATAGCGTATTGAGTGGTATTAGTTTGGATGGAAAGAAATATTTCTATACAAATCCACTTCGTATCAGTTCTGATTTACCTTATACACTTCGTTGGCCAAAAGAGAGAACAGAATATATCAGTTGTTTTTGTTGCCCACCGAATACTTTACGTACGCTTTGTGAAGCACAAAATTATGCATATAGTTTAAGTGCTAAAGGTATTTACTGCAATTTATACGGTTCCAATTCGTTGACAACCGATTGGAATGGCAAGGGCGAGATTGACTTGGCGCAGGATACCGATTATCCTTGGGATGGAAATGTACGCCTAACGTTTAAAAAGTTGCCAAAAAAAGCCAGTGCTTTTTCTGTTTTTCTTCGTATACCAGAATGGTGTGAAAATGCCACGTTGATGATCAATGGTAAGCAAGTGCAGATGGATGCGAAAGCCAATAGTTACGCTGAAATTAATCGTCAGTGGAAAAAAGGAGATGTTATTGAGTTTGTAATGGATATGCCTGTTCGCTTAATTGAAGCTAATCCGCTAGCAGAGGAAATACGTAATCAGGTGGCAATTAAAAGAGGTCCATTAGTCTATTGTCTGGAAAGCATGGATCTTGAGAAAGGTGAAAAAATTGATGATGTGATTATTCCGTCTGATATTAAGTTGACTCCGAAAAAAATAACGATTGAAGGTAGTCCTATCATGGCTCTTGAAGGAAAAGCACGTTTGTTATCTTCTTCATCATGGAAAGGGGTACTCTACCGTCCAGTGGTTAAAGAGGAGAAAACAGTTGACGTTCGTTTGATTCCTTATTACGCATGGGGAAATAGAGGCAAAGGAGAAATGACTGTATGGATGCCTCTTGATAGATAACACAAGGTAGAAATGAAAGGTAAAAAGATGAAAAAGGTATTAGCAACTCTTTTTAGCATATGCTTAGCTCAAATGGTGTTGGCTGGTGAAATTTGGGTTTCTCCGCAGGGCAACGACTTTAATGAGGGCACGCATCAACGTCCAAAGGCAACACTGACTGCAGCTTTACGTCAGGCTCGCGAATGGCGTCGTACTGAAAATCAGAATGTTAAAGGTGGAATTACGATCTATATGGAAGGTGGAACCTATGCACTATATGAGCCGGTTTTCATACGTCCAGAAGATAGCGGTACACCTGATAGCCCGACCATTATTCGGTCTGCTTCAAATGAGAGTGTAACATTGAGCGGTGGAGTACAAATCACAGGATGGAAAAAACAAGGAAAGATTTGGGTAGCTGATGTTCCTATGTTCAACGGGCGCCCATTTGATTTTCGTCAGTTGTGGGTGAATGGAGAAAAAGCTATTCGTGCACGTGATGTCGATGACTTTGAAAAAATGTATCGTATTCGTAGCGTCGATGAGAAAAACCAAATACTTTATGTGCCTGCTTCAGCTGTCCGTAAATTGGTGAATGCAAAAGGAACATTAAAGGCTCCTTTCGCTGAAATGGTCTTGCATGAAATGTGGTGTGTGGCTAATCTTCGTATTCGTGCTATTGACATAGTAGGGGATAGTGCTGCTGTACGTTTTCATCAACCAGAAAGCCGGATTCAGTTTGAACATCCATGGCCAAGACCTATGGTGACTACCGATGGGCATAATTCAGCTTTTTATCTGACTAATGCACGCGAACTATTAGATATACCCGGCGAATGGTATCATGATATAAATACACATAAACTTTATTATTATCCACGAAAAGGACAAGATATGAAGTTGGATGCTACAGAGGCTATTGTCCCTGCTGTGGAAACGTTGGTGCAAGTGGAAGGAACATTTGATCGTCCCGTTTCGCATATTCGTTTTGAAGGAATTAGTTTTTCTCATACGACCTGGATGCGTCCCTCCGAAAAAGGTCATGTCCCTCTACAGGCAGGTATGTATCTAACAGATGGATATCGGATTGATCCGAAAATGGAACGTGATTATGAGAATCACCCATTAGATAATCAGGGTTGGTTAGGACGTCCGGCAACGGCTGTTAGTGTTACAGCTGCCAATCAGATTGATTTTAATCGTTGCCGTTTTGAACATTTGGGATCAACGGGACTAGATTATAAAGAAGGGACACATGGTGGTGTAGTTTTAGGATGTCTTTTTCGCGATATTGCTGGAAATGGATTTGTAGCAGGAAGTTTCTCACCGGCTGCTCAAGAAACTCATTTACCGTATGATCCAGCAGATCGTAGAGAATTGTGCACGAATCTGCTAATCAATAATTGTTATTTCACAGAAATAGGCAATGAGGATTGGGGCTGTTTAGCGATCACCGCTGGATTTGTTAGCGATATCACTATCGAGCATAATGAAATTTGTGAAGTGCCATATAGTGGAATTAATCTAGGCTGGGGGTGGACTCAAACGGTGAACTCGATGAGAAATAACAAGGTTCATGCCAATTTGATACACCATTATGCCAAGCACATGTATGATGTGGCAGGAATTTACACTCTCGGCTCTCAACCTAAGAGCTATATAACAGAGAATTGTGTTCATAGTATATATAAACCTGGGTATGCACATGATCCCAATCATTGGTTTTACCTTTATACGGATGAAGGCTCATCATTTATCACAGTTCGTGATAATTGGACAGAAGGAGATAAATATCTGAAGAACGCGAATGGACCAGGTAACGTTTGGGAGAATAATGGGCCACAAGTAGATGCAGGAATTCGCGAACGAGCTGGACTTGAAGCAGAATATATAGATCTGAAGAAATAGAATGACCATGAATAAAAAATGTATGATGTTGCTAGGCGCACTGTCTTTGGCCGGTAGCGCACTTGCCCAAACTTGGATATGGTATCCAGGAGATTATGAAATCTGGTTAGGAAACCAGATGAATAACCGGCGTACGGAACGAGGAGCATTTTTCCCTCCATTTTGGAAAACTGATAGCCATTATGTTGTTGTTGAATTCAGCAAAAAACTGGATCTTTCTCAATCAGAAGAGATTATGATTGCTGCTGAAGGAAAATACAATGTTAAGCTTGACGGAAAACTTCAATTCGGAATGCCAAAAACGTTAACGCTTCCTGCAGGAAAGCATAACTTGAATATTAAGGTTTGGAATCAAGCAACACCTCCAACGATTTATGTCAAAGGAAAAACGGTGAATACAGATTCTTCATGGCGCGTTACTTATGAAGACAAAGAATGGATTGATGAAAGTGGAAAAGCAAGTGATACTTCAGCAACTATTTATATGGATGCCGGGTGTTGGAACTTTAATTCACCTAGTGAACGACCTTCCGAGTTTAAATTGACGAGAGAACCCAAAGAAGCTGTTGCTAAGACTAAGCAATCTGATGGAGGAGTCCTTTATGATTTTGGAAAAGAAACTTTTGGATATCTTACTTTAAAGAACCTTTTGGGTAAGGGGCAAATTCAAATCTATTATGGAGAGAGCCCTGAGGAAGCGAAGGATAAGGCATATTGTGAAACACTGGACAAACTCCTTTTAGAACAAGAACAGATTACCGATCTTGCTTTGAACAAGACTTCAGTTCTTGAAAGTTCGAATAATGAATATACTTTGCAAAATAGTAAGGCATTCCGTTATGTCTATATCACCCATGATGCAGGCGTAAAAATCGGTAATGTTTCGATGCAATATGAATATCATCCAGAGGAATATAGAGGTAACTTCCACTGTAATGACGAGGAATTAAATCGGATTTGGGAAGTAGCTGCTTATACTATGCACTTAACTACTCGTGAGTTTTTTATCGATGGAATTAAACGTGATCGATGGGTTTGGAGTGGTGATGCTATTCAGAGCTATTTGATGAATTATTATTTATTCTTTGATAGTGAGTCGGTAAAAAGAACCATTTGGCTTTTACGAGGAAAAGATCCGGTGACAAGCCATAGTAATACCATCATGGATTACACCTTTTATTGGTTCTTAAGTGTCTACGATTACTATATGTATAGTGGAGACATTCATTTTGTGAAACAGCTATATCCACGCATGCAGACAATGATGGAATATGTGCTGGGACGCACCAATAAGAATGGTATGGTTGAAGGAATGACTGGCGACTGGGTTTTTGTAGATTGGGCTGATGGCTATTTAGATAAAAAGGGAGAGCTTTCATTTGAACAGATTTTATTCTGTAGAAGTCTTGAAACCATGTCATTATGTGCAAATTTAGTAGGCGATTCAGAGGGCAAAGGTTTGTATGATAAATTAGCATCCTCCTTAAGAGAAAAGCTAGAACCTACTTTCTGGAACGATAAGAAACAAGCATTTGTACATAACTTCGTGAATGAAAAGCAGAGTGATTCAGTGACTCGTTACGCCAATATGTTCTCTGTCTTTTTTAATTATCTTGATGCACAAAAGCAACAATCCATAAAGCAATCGGTTCTTCTGAATGATAGCATTATGAAGATTACCACCCCTTATATGCGATTCTATGAATTAGAAGCCTTGTGTGCTCTTGGCGAACAAGATGCTGTAATGAAAGAGATGAAAGCTTATTGGGGAGGTATGCTTAAGGAAGGTGCTACCTCATTTTGGGAAAAATATAATCCCGATGAAAAAGGTGCGCAACATCTAGCAATGTATGGTCGCCCCTACGGGAAAAGTTTGTGCCACGCTTGGGGAGCAAGTCCCATATATTTATTAGGTAAATACTACTTAGGAGTAAAACCTATAAAAGAAGGATACAAAGAATTCTCTATCAATCCCGCTCTAGGTGGTTTAAAATGGATGGAGGGTACCGTCCCAACACCTCATGGAGATATCCATGTATATATGGATCAAAAAACGATAAAGATAAAAGCAACAGAAGGCAAAGGCTATTTAACGATAAAGAGCCGTAGACAACCGAAAGTCAATCTTGGAAAAATAGAAAAAGTCGCTACTGACGTCTGGAAGCTTTGGATTGATTCTTCAGAAGAAAGAATCGTGACTTACCGTTTGTAATATAAAAGAGTACAAATAAGCCAATTATACGTCTCATATTAAGAAAGATAAATTTTATAAATCTATAAAAAATATTTATTGTAAGAATGAAAGATACTAAATTGTTCATGTTTGCAATGTGCACCTTGTTTTTAGTGGCATGTGGTAAGCAAACTGTGAAGATTATGACTCCGCCGGATGCATCGAATCGCATTCAGTTTGGTGCGGAGCAGTTACAAAGTACCCTTGATAAAGCAGGTTATAAAGTAATCTTGCAACAAGGAGATACCACCTTATCCGATTCTGAAACTAAGACAATCTTGCTTACTGAAGTGAACGATACTACACTTAAGCATGAAGGTTTTCATATAACTTCTGCTGGGAACTTAACTAGAGTAAACGGTAAAGATGGTAATGGAGTGATTTACGGTTGCCGAGAACTTATAGATCGCGTTAATAACTCTGAAGGAAAGCTTGATTTTCCGGTAGATTTTAAAGATGCTCCAGAGATGGTTCTTCGTGGTGCTTGCATCGGTTTGCAAAAAACGACTTATCTCCCGGGACATGGCGTTTATGAATATCCTTATACTCCGGAAAGTTTTCCTTGGTTTTATGATAAGGAACAATGGATCAAATACCTAGATATGCTGGTTGCCAACCGCATGAACTCTTTGTATTTATGGAATGGACATCCATTTGCTTCTTTGGTAAAGCTAAAAGATTATCCATTTGCCTTGGAAGTTGACGAAGCTACTTTCAAGAAAAATGAGGAAATGTTTTCTTTCCTAACAAAGGAAGCAGACAAACGAGGTATATTTGTTATTCAGATGTTCTACAATATAATTTTGTCTAAACCGTTTGCTGATCATTATGGGTTGAAAACCCAAGATCGTAATCGCCCAATTACTCCATTAATATCCGATTATACTCGTAAGAGCATTACAGCTTTTATCGAAAAATATCCAAATGTTGGGTTGTTGGTTTGCTTGGGTGAAGCAATGAGTACGGTTGAAGATGATGTAGAGTGGTTTACAAAGACTATTATTCCTGGAGTAAAAGATGGATTGAAAGCGCTTGGCCGTACAGATGAACCTCCTATTTTGCTTCGTGCACATGATACTGATTGTAAATTAGTGATGGAGGCTGCTCTGCCTTTATATAAGAATTTGTATACCATGCATAAGTATAACGGGGAGTCGTTAACAACTTACCAGCCTCGTGGCCCTTGGGCTAAAATACATACTGATCTGAGTGCCTTAGGTACAATCCATATCAGTAATGTACATATCCTCGCTAATTTGGAACCGTTCAGATGGGGTTCTCCTGATTTTGTGCAAAAAGCGGTACAGGCTATGCATAATGTTCATGGGGCAAATGCATTGCATTTATATCCTCAAGCTTCCTATTGGGATTGGCCTTATACAGCTGATAAGTTGCCTAATGGAGAAAGAGAATTCCAATTGGACCGTGACTGGATTTGGTATCAAACTTGGGGACGTTATGCATGGAACTGTCACCGTGATAGAAATGATGAAATTAAATATTGGGATCATCAGCTTGGAAAGTATTATGGAACAACCGATGACAATGCTGCCAATATTCGTGTTGCTTACGAAGAAAGTGGTGAAATTGCTCCTAAGTTGTTACGTCGCTTTGGTATTACAGAAGGAAATAGACAGACTTTATTGTTAGGTATGTTTATGAGTCAGCTAGTTAATCCATATAAGTACACTATCTACCCAGGGTTCTATGAAAGCTGTGGTCCTGAAGGAGAAAAGTTGATAGAATATGTTGAGAAGGAATGGAAGAAGCAACCGCATGTGGGTGAAATGCCTTTAGATATAATAGCTCAAGTCATTGAACACGGAGACAAAGCGATTGCAGCGATTGATAAAGTAGCTGCATCGGTGTCAGCGAATAAAGAAGAATTCGCTCGTTTGCAAAATGATATGCACTGTTACCGTGAATTTGCGTATGCTTTTAACCTAAAAGTTAAAGCTGCCAAATTGGTTTTAGATTACCAATGGGGTAAAGATATCAAAAACCTAGAGAATGCGATTCCTTTGATGGAAGAAAGTTTAGAGCACTACCGAAAATTAGTAGAACTAACTGAAGATCATTATTTGTATGCAAATAGTATGCAGACTGCTCAGCGTCGTATCCCAATTGGAGGTGATGATGGTAAAAATAAA
This sequence comes from Bacteroidota bacterium, assembly GCA_023426145.1. Taxonomy (GTDB): domain Bacteria; phylum Bacteroidota; class Bacteroidia; order Bacteroidales; family Bacteroidaceae; genus Bacteroides. The sequence goes on from JAFABG010000003.1 coordinate 84,958, forward strand.
ACATGGAAAGAAATGTTGGTTCATTATGAGAAAGAATTAGCCAATTTCAAAGCTAATCTGGCAATGTTAGAGCAAAAAGCAAAAGGGAATGCAGTTGCAGAAACCGTAAAAATTAATGCTTGGGCTCCTGCTGATGTGAAACTTCTATCTAATGAAAAGACGCTAAAATTAACTGAAGGTTTATCTCTCTTTACTGACGTTCCAGGTAAGATAGAAGCCATCGCACCTGAACTTAAAGGGCTACAAAGTTTTCTTCTGAATGGAAAAGATCAAAGAGAAAATGGAACAACTATCAGCTTTGAATCTAAAGTTCCTGTTAAATTATTAGTGGGCTATTTCAGAGATGACCAGAAAAAATACGCGAAAGCACCTAAATTGGAAATTGATGCTGCTGCTAATGAATATGGGCAAGCAGAACCTGTGTTGACTAATGCAGTTCGTATAAATGGATTGCCTTTGGTTAACGTACATGCCTATAGTTTCCCTGCGGGAAAACATTCCATTATGTTGCCAAAAGGATATTTGGAAGTACTAGGATTTACCACTTCGGAAACTAAGGCACGCAATGCAGGTCTTGCTGGAGACGAAGAAACTATGGATTGGTTATTTTATTAAAATATAGATTAAGGTACAATGAAAAGGTTATTACTGACATTTTTTAGTATAACTACTGCGCTATCACTCTATGCACAGAAAGAAGTGCCACAGCAACGGATGGAACAAATTTATGAGGAGGTCAAAACTCCTTATAAATATGGACTGGCCGTTGCTCCAACGGATAATTATCATAAAATTGATTGTCCAACTGTCTTTCGTCAAGGCGATAAATGGCTAATGACTTATGTGGTATACAACGGAAAAGGTGGCACTGACGGTCGTGGGTATGAAACATGGATAGCAGAAAGTGATAATTTACTTGATTGGCACACTTTAGGGCGTGTACTTTCTTATCGTGACGGCAAATGGGACTGTAATCAGCGTGGAGGTTTTCCAGCTTTACCCGATATGGATTGGGGGGGAAGTTATGAACTTCAGTTGTATAAAGGTAAACATTGGATGACATATATCGGTGGAGAAGGAACCGGATACGAAGCAGTGAAAGAACCTCTTTTTATTGGGCTTGCGTATACAAAGGAAGATATTTCAAAAGCTCATGAGTGGAATTCGCTTGATAAACCCATTTTAAGCATTCATGATAAAGATGCTCAATGGTGGGAAAAGTTAACTCAATACAAAAGTACGGTATATTGGGATAAAGATAAGAAGTTAGGTGCTCCATTCGTGATGTTCTACAACGCGGGTGGACGTCATCCTGAAACAGGATTGAAGGGTGAACGAGTAGGAATAGCTCTCTCGAACGACATGAAGAAGTGGAAGAGATATCCAGGGAATCCAGTTTTTGCACATGAAGCAGACGGGACAATTACCGGTGATGCCCACATACAGAAAATGGGAGATGTGTATGTGATGTTTTATTTTTCAGCTTTCGAGCCGTCAAGAAAATACAAAGCATTTAATACGTTTGCTGCTAGCTATGATTTAGTGAATTGGACAGACTGGAAGGGAGCCGATTTGGTGATTCCATCTAAAAATTATGATGAGCTGTTTGCACATAAAAGTTATGTAGTAAAGCATGATGGAGTAGTATACCACTTCTATTGTGCTGTGAATAATGACGAGCAGCGAGGAATTGCTGTTGCTACTAGTAAACCTATGGGGCGTTCAGCCGTTCGCTTTCCGAAGCCGGAGAATAAAAACAGACGACTAATTACGGAGCTTAATGAGGACTGGAAGTCATGGTTAATTGAAAATAGCCAATCAACCAATGAAAAGTTAAATGATGGATTTGGGGCAAAAAATGCGAAGATCCAATGCAACTTGCCGCATAATTGGGATGATTATTATGGGTATCGCCAATTGACACATGGGAATCTGCATGGAGCCGCTATGTATGTGAAAGACTTTACAGCTAATCTCATAGAAGGAAAAAGATATTTCTTACGCTTTGAAGGAGTGGGCTCCTATGCTACCATCAAATTGAATGGAAAAGACTATGGAAAACATCCAGTGGGAAGAACAACATTAACACTTGATGTCACTAGCGGATTGAAGGATGGAACAAACCATTTAGAAGTAAAAGTGGAGCATCCTGAAATGATTTCGGATATGCCATGGGTTTGTGGAGGTTGCTCTTCAGAATGGGGATTTAGTGAAGGATCCCAGCCGTTTGGTATTTTCCGCCCTGTAGTTCTAGAAGGTACTGACGAAATTCGTATTGAGCCATTTGGAGTTCACATCTGGAATGATGAAAGTGCTAAGAATGTGTATATTGAAACTGAAGTTAAAAATTACGGTAAAACGGTTGCAACCGTGGAAGTCGTTAATAAGCTAAGTAACGCAGATGGAAAGCAAGCTTTTCGTTTAGCTGAAAAAGTGAAGCTAGCTCCAGGAGAAACGAAAATTATTCGTCAACAATCGCCTATAGAGAATCCTGTTTTATGGAGTACGGATAATCCATATTTGTATAAGCTTGCCAGTATGATTAAGCGAGATACAAAGACAACTGACGAATTATCAACCCCATTTGGCATTCGCACACTGAGTTGGCCTGTAAAAAGGGATGATGGAGACAGACGTTTTTACTTAAATGGGAAACCTGTTTTTATTAATGGTGTTTGTGAGTATGAACATCAATTTGGGCAAAGTCATGCATTTAGCAACGAACAAATAGCTTCTAGAGTAAAACAGATTCGTGCTGCTGGATTCAATGCATTTAGAGATGCACATCAACCACATAATCTTGAGTACCAGAAATATTGGGATGCAGATGGCATCTTATTTTGGCCTCAATTTTCAGCACATATTTGGTATGATACCCCTGAATTCCGTGAAAACTTTAAGAGTTTGCTTCGTCAATGGATAAAAGAACGCCGTAATTCTCCTTCTGTAGTGATGTGGGGATTGCAGAATGAAAGTACTTTACCTCGCGAATTTGCCAAAGAATGCAGCGATATTATTCGTGAAATGGACCCAACAGCTCGCACGATGAGAGTGATTACGACGTGTAATGGAGGGGAAGGTACGGACTGGAATGTGATTCAAAATTGGAGTGGTACGTATGGAGGAGATGTTACTAAATATGCAAATGAACTATCACAACCCAATCAATTATTGAATGGAGAGTATGGAGCTTGGAGGAGCATTGACTTGCATACAGAACCAGGTGATTTCGACCCGAATGGAATTTGGAGTGAAGACCGGATGTGTCAATTGATGGAAGCCAAAATACGTTTGGCTGAACAAGCTAAAGATAGTGTTTGCGGACAATTCCAATGGATATTTAGTAGTCATGATAATCCTGGACGTCGTCAACCGGACGAAGCTTATCGGAAAATAGATAAGGTGGGGCCATTTAATTACAAAGGGTTAGTAACCCCATGGGAAGAGCCTCTTGATGTTTATTACATGTATCGAGCTAATTATGTATCTGCGGCAAAAGATCCTATGGTATATTTAGTCTCTCATACTTGGGCTAATCGATTTGAGAAGGGTCGTCGTCGTGCTACTATTGAGGCTTATAGCAATTGTGATTCGGTGTTGCTTTATAATGATATGTCTAATGATAAAGCAACCTATATAGGACGTAAGAAAAACAATGGTATAGGCACCCATTTCATGTGGGAAAATAGAGACATTCGCTATAACGTTCTCCGTGCTGTTGGATACTATAAAGGAAAACCTGTAGCAGAAGATATCCTTGTGTACAATGGATTGGAACAAGCACCTCATTTTGATCTTTTATACCAAGATGATAAATCTGTATTGGAAGGTGAAAAAGGTTACAACTATCTCTACCGAATAAATTGCGGTGGTGATAACTATACAGATAGCTTTGGACAACTATGGCTACAAGATAACACAAACTTCTCTCGTTCATGGGCTGCTAATTTTAAAGATTTGAATCCTTATCTTGCTAGTCAACGTACAACAAATGATCCTATAAAGGGAACCAAAGACTGGAATTTATTCCAGCATTTCCGCTTTGGTAGACATGAATTGGAATACAATTTCCCTGTTGCTGACGGTACTTACCGAGTAGAACTTTATTTCACAGAACCATGGCATGGAACTGGTGGTAGTGCTTCTACGGATTGTGAAGGGTTACGCATCTTTGATGTTGCTGTGAATGATTCAGTGGTATTGAACGATTTGGATCTTTGGGCTGAAAGTGGACATGATGGCGCATGTAAAAAAGTAGTATACGCTAAGGTTAAAGGAGGACTGCTAAAAATACACTTCCCAGAAGTGAAAGCTGGTCAGGCGCTAATCTCAGGTATTGCTATTGCAACAACTCAGGCTGATGTTAAACCTGTAACTTTTCCAGCATCAGACTGGAACTGGGAAAAAGCAGATCATGACGTCATAGAAAAAACGCCAAAAGAACTACTTCCAGAAGATAAAAATGCCCGTACTAGCGTCACTTATGAGGCTGAAGTAGCTATCGTTAAAGGACAGTTTAAGAAAAAAGAACACCGTAAAGCAACAGGTGTTTTCTTTGCTAAAGGGAAAACTAATTATATTGAATGGAATATTTCTACTGGATTAGCTCAAATCTACGCATTGCGATTTAAGTATATGAATACTTCAGGAAAATCAATGCGTGTTTTAATGAAGTTTATTGATTCCAAAGGAGTAGTACTTAAAGAAGATGAAGTAACATTCCCGGAAACTCCAGACAAATGGAAGATGGTGAGCACTACGACTGGTACATTTATTAATGCAGGACATTATAAAGTTGTTCTTTCTGCTGAAAATATGCAAGGTTTAGCATTTGATGCTCTTGACATTCAATAGTGCATTAATAGACTCAATACAGTTTAATTAAGATATAAAGCGGAACGCAAGAGGGCTTAAATAGTTTTCTGCGTTCCGCTTTTCTTTTATGCATCATTTCTTTACTTACCGATTTTTGTCAACGAAAGGGGTACAAAAAGCTCTTTCACTCGTCTACTTGATATGAGGAAAATAGAACGTATGAAATTATACACTTTATTACTTGGTGCGTGGATTGCGTCTCCGTTGCAGGCACAAATGATGCACGACTGGGAGAATAATCATATTCTTCAGATTAACAGAGAGCCTGCAAGGGCTGCATTTACACCTTATACAGTCGATAAAGGGGACTGTATGATGTCTTTAGATGGAATGTGGAAATTTAGATGGACACCTATTCCAAAGGACAGAATTCTAGATTTCTATAAGACAAATTTTGATGATAAAAGATGGAAAGAGTTTCCTGTTCCAGCAAATTGGGAGATTAACGGTTACGGAACACCGATTTATGTATCTTCTGGCTATTCATTTAAAATAGATCCTCCAAGAGTAATGGGAGAACCAAAAGAAGACTATACCGCTTTTAAGGAGCGAAATCCTGTGGGGCAGTATAGGAGAACCTTTGTGTTGCCCACAAACTGGCAAGCTAATGGACAGACATTCTTACGCTTTGAAGGGGTAATGAGTGCTTTTTATGTATGGATTAACGGCGAGCGAGTAGGATATAGTCAGGGGAGCATGGAACCAAGTGAGTTTAATATCACTAACTATATTGCTGCTGGCGACAATCAAATAGCTATAGAAGTCTATCGCTATAGTGATGGTTCTTATCTTGAAGATCAGGACTTTTGGCGTTTTGGAGGTATTCATCGAAGCATTCATCTGATACATACACCGGATATACGAATCAGCGATTATGCTGTTCGCACTCTTCCAACTTCGAAGACTAATTATGAAGATTTTCTTCTTCAAATTGACCCCAAATTTAATGTATATAAAGGGATAGCTGGAAAAGGATATACAGTTCAGGGTGTTTTGAAAGATGCACAAGGAAAAGAAATAGTGAAACTACAAGGCGATGTTGAGGATATCTTGGATTTAGAACATAAAGCAAGTAGAATGAACGAGTGGTATCCTCAACGGGGACCTCGCAAATTTGGACGTTTATCGGCTGTAGTTAAATCGCCGAAAAAATGGACGGCAGAAACGCCCTATTTATATAAACTCTATCTAACCTTGCAAAATCCATCAGGAAATATTGTTGAGCAAGTTGAGCAAGCTGTAGGCTTTCGATATATTGAAATAAAGAAAGGCCAGTTCTTAATAAATGGTAATCCGATTCGTTTTAGAGGGGTAAATCGTCATGAACATGATCCAAAAACAGCCCGTGTAATGACTGAAAAAAGATTGATTCAGGATATTATGCTAATGAAACAAGCCAATATCAATGCTGTTCGAACGAGCCATTATCCAAATGTAAGCCGTTGGTATGAGCTCTGCGATAGTATTGGACTATATGTCATGGATGAAGCCGATATAGAGGAGCATGGCTTACGAGGAACCTTAGCTAGTACTCCTGATTGGTATGCCGCCTTTTTGGATAGAGCAGTGAGAATGGCCGAACGTGATAAAAACTATCCATGTATTGTTATGTGGAGCATGGGTAATGAGAGTGGTTATGGTCCAAACTTTGCAGCAGTATCAGCTTGGTTGCATGATTTTGATCCGACACGTCCAGTTCATTATGAAGGGGCTCAGGGTGTCGATGGAAATCCAGATCCAAAAACTGTTGATGTAATTAGCCGTTTTTACACTCGAGTGAAACAGGACTACTTGAATCCAGGTGTTCAAGAAGGAACAGATAAGGAAAGACCGGAGAATGCACGTTGGGAGAGGTTACTAGATATTGCTGAACGCACGAATGATGATCGTCCTGTGATGACTAGTGAATATGCTCACTCTATGGGAAATGCTCTTGGGAACTTTAAAGAATATTGGGATGAGATATATAGCAACCCTCGTATGCTTGGTGGTTTTATTTGGGATTGGGTAGACCAAGGTCTATACAAACAGTTACCAGATGGACGTACTATGGTAGCTTACGGTGGTGATTTTGGTGATAAACCGAATTTAAAAGCCTTTTGTCTAAATGGCTTGCTAATGAGTAATCGTGAACGTACATCGAAATATTGGGAAGTTAAGAAGGTCTATGAACCCGTTCAGCTTTCAATAGTAAACGGAGAATTGCAGATTACAAATAGAAACCATCACATTGATTTATCTGGTTACCGATGTTTATGGACTTTGTTGGAGAATGGAAAACAAAAGGAACAGGGTGAACTAACTTTACCAAATGTAGTTGCTGGCGAAATGGGAAAAGTAGCTTTGCCAGCTTTTCGTTCATTAGCCGATAAAAAAACATTGAACAAGAAACTTAATAGCGAAAAAGATCTTCGTTCGGATTATCAATTAAAGGTAAGCATTGTTTTAAAATCGGATGCACTCTGGGCTAAAGCTGGGTATGAAGTGGCATGGGAACAGTTTTGCTTGCAAGAAGGAGATTTGCTGACTGCTAACTTAAAAAATAAAGGCAAGCTCCAAACTAAAGAAGATGATAAGTCTTTCTCTGTTTATGGAAAAAACTTCTCTGCTCAATGGGACAAAAAGAAGTTTGGTAGTATCGTATCGCTAATTTATAATGGTAAAGAGGTCTTGTCACAATCGGCAGATTTTCCAATACAACCCGTGACTCAGGCTTTCCGTGCACCAACAGACAACGATAAGAGTTTTGGTAATTGGTTAGCTAAGGATTGGAAGTTGCATATGATGGATCAACCCCAAATCGTTTTGAAATCTTTTCACTATGAAATTCGTGAAGACGGAGCAGTGGTTGTTCACATTGAATCAGCCAATATGTATAAAGAGGGGCGGATTAATACAATATCAGTTTATACAGTAACATCTGATGGTACTATTGATTTATATACTAAATTCTCTCCACAAGGAGTATTACCAGAATTACCTCGGCTAGGACTTGCTTTTAGTTTTTCTCCTGACTATGATACATTCACATGGTATGGTAGAGGCCCTCAAGATAATTATCCTGATAGAAAAACAGCATCAGCCATAGGCCTTTGGAAAAGTAAAGTTGCCGAACAATATGTGCATTATCCACGTCCACAGGATAGTGGTAATAAAGAAGATGTAAGATTCCTGACATTGACCAACAAACAAAATAAGGGAATTCGTATTGATGCTGTAGACCAGCTATTTTCAGCTTCTGCTTTACCGTATACTGCACAGGATCTATATAAAGAAACGCATGACTGTGATTTAAAACCGCGTAACGAGGTTATCCTTAGCTTGGATGCCGCTGTGCTTGGTTTAGGTAATAGCAGCTGCGGACCAGGTGTGTTAAAAAAATATGCGATAGAGAAGAAAGATCATATATTGCATCTACGAATAAGTCACAAATAAAAATCTGACACAATCTAAAAGTAATACAAATAAAAGTAACAATGAGAAAAGTAACCACTTTATTATCAACCTTAGCGTTGGCAACTACTCTGGCTGCTCAAAACCTTCCACAAACAGTTCGACAATATCTTTCGGGTCATGGATGCGATGATATGGTTAACTGGGATTTCTACTGTACCGACGGACGTAACTCTGGGAAATGGACAAAGATCGGTGTTCCCTCCTGTTGGGAACTGCAAGGTTTTGGCACTTATCAGTATGGAATTACCTTTTATGGGAAAGCATTCCCTGAGGGAATAGCCGATGAGAAAGGAATGTATAAATATGAGTTTGAGGTTCCGGAAACCTATCGGGGAAAACAAGTTGAACTGGTGTTCGAAGCCTCTATGACTGATACAGAAGTCAAAGTTAATGGTCGCAAAGTTGGCTCTAAACATCAAGGTGCATTTTATCGTTTTTCATACAATGTCACTGATTATCTGAAATATGGAAAGAAGAACTTGCTAGAGGTCACCGTGGCTAAAGAAAGCGAAAATGCGAGTGTAAACTTAGCTGAACGCCGAGCAGACTTTTGGAATTTCGGGGGAATTTTTAGACCTGTTTTTTTAGAAGTAAAACCTGCACTCAATTTACGTCATATTGCAATTGATGCAAAAATGGATGGTTCATTTTTTGCAAATTGCTACACGAATATGGCTGATGACGGATTGAGTATACGCACGCAAATTTTGGACCTCAAAGGAAAGAAATTGGCTGAAACAACAGTACCTGTAAAGGCTGGAGGAGATTGGACTTCTCTCAAGCTTAATGTTAATAAACCAGCTCTTTGGACGGCAGAGACGCCTAATCTTTACAATGCTAAATTTACTTTGCTAGATAAGGAAGGTAAAGCTCTACATTCAGAGATTGAAAAATTCGGTTTTCGCACTATCGAAGTACGTGAAAGTGATGGGCTTTATGTGAATGGAGTGCGCATTATGGTACGTGGGGTTAATCGTCATAGTTTTCGTCCAGAAAGTGGCCGTACATTGAGCAAAGCGAAAAATATTGAAGATGTTCAACTCATTAAGAGTATGAACATGAATTCTGTTCGTTTGAGTCATTATCCAGCAGATCCAGAGTTTTATGAAGCTTGTGATTCTTTAGGGCTTTATGTAATGGATGAATTGTGTGGCTGGCATGGAAAATATGATACCCCTACCGGTGTGCGTTTAATTGAGGGAATGGTGGAACGCGATGTAAATCACCCTTCTATCATTTGGTGGAGCAATGGAAATGAAAAGGGATGGAATACAGAACTTGATGGTGAATTCCATAAGTATGACCCACAGAAACGTCCGGTGATTCATCCACAAGGTAATTTTTCAGGATTTGAAACAATGCATTATCGTTCTTATGGAGAAAGTCAGAACTATATGCGTCTGCCTCAAATCTTTATGCCAACAGAATTCTTACATGGATTATATGATGGTGGTCATGGTGCTGGATTATATGACTATTGGGAAATGATGCGTAAACACCCTCGTTGTATCGGTGGATTTCTTTGGGTATTGGCCGATGAAGGTGTGAAGCGTGTTGATATGAATGGATTTATTGATAATCAAGGGAATTATGGTGCAGATGGTATAGTAGGACCTCACCATGAAAAAGAAGGTAGTTATTATACTATCAAGCAGATCTGGAATCCTGTTCAAGTGATGAATACTTCTATCAATAGACAATTTGATGGCAAGTTTTCAATTGAGAACAGATATGATTACTTAAATCTGAATACTTGCCGTTTCGTTTGGCAACAAGTAAAATTCCCTTCTGCAACGGATGATTCAAAAACAGGTACCCAGGTTCTTAAACAGGGAGAAGTACAAGGAAGTGATATTGCTGCTCATTCAACAGGCGTATTGGATATAAAAACTTCTATTCTTTCAAATGCCGATGCTTTATTTCTAACGGCAATTGATAAATTTGGGCACGAACTTTGGCGTTGGACGTACCCCGTTGAACATATTCAGCAACCTAAAGACGTTAAGTCTTCATCATTAATAGGAGCTGCATATTCGGAAACTGAAAAAGATTTGACTGTTACAGCTAACCATCGTACTTACGTTTTCTCAAAAGTTGATGGTCAGTTGAAAGGAGTCGCTATAGGTGACCAAAAGATCAGTTTTGTTAATGGACCTCGTTTTATTGGCGCACGCCGTGCCGATCGTTCGCTCGATCAGTTCTATAATCATGATGACGAAAAAGCAAAAGAAAAAGATAGAACATATAGTGAATTCCCAGATGCTGCTGTATTTAATAAGCTTGATGTAAATAAAGAAGGCGAAAACTTAATTGTTACTGCAAGCTATAAGCTAGGTAATTTGGATAAAGCTCAATGGACAATCAATTCAAATGGAGATCTAATTCTTGATTATACTTATAACTTTTCTGGCGTTGTAGATTTGATGGGTATTCGTTTTGATTATCCAGAAGATCAAGTTGTTAGTAAACGTTGGTTAGGAGCAGGTCCATATCGTGTTTGGCAAAATAGAGTTCGTGGTACACAATATGATGTGTGGGAGAATAACTATAATGACCCTATTCCGGGTGAAACGTTTACTTATCCAGAATTCAAAGGTTATTTCAAAGATGTCTCTTGGATGAATATTCGTACTAAAGAAGGTACTATCAGCTTAACCAATGAAGCTCCAAATACTTATATTGGAGTATATCAACCTCGAGATGGTCGCGACCGTTTACTCTATACACTTCCAGAGAGTGGAATATCTGTGTTGAATGTGATACCTCCTGTACGCAACAAGGTGAATGCTACTGATTTATGCGGTCCATCTTCACAGCCCAAATGGGTAGATGGTCCTCAAAAAGGACGTATTGTTTTCCGCTTTACGAAATAAAAAGCTTTCGAAATAGCTTTTGTGAACTATTCAGTCCCTGTCACTTCATCGTGGCAGGGACTTTTTGTTTCTAAAAATTATTGTAATACAATCTATTCTTTTTTTCTAGGTATAATGTTATGAATAGATTTACTCAAAGGGAGTAAAGAGCTAGAATAGTGTTATATAAAAGTGAGTACAAAGTCTTTTGGTTTTCGTCCTTATTTAAGTAAAAATATAGATTAGGATGAAAAGCCGACTGAAACAACAAATATTTGCATTTTCTTTATTGGCATGTACTGCTATATCTCCTACGCATGCAGGTCAGACACCTTCCCTCCGTGATAAATTTCAGCATCCATCAGACGAGGCAAAACCTTGGACCTTTTGGTATTGGATGTATGGTGCGGTATCCAAAGAAGGAATAACTGCAGATCTAGAAGCTATGAAGCACGCTGGATTGGGCGGAACATACCTTATGCCTATTAAAGGAGTAGAAGAGGGGCCTCAATATAAGGGCAAAGCTCAACAGTTGACAGCCGAATGGTGGGATATGGTTCGTTTCAGTATGGAAGAGGCGGACCGATTAGGATTAAAACTTGGCATGCACATTTGCGATGGCTTTGCTTTAGCTGGTGGACCATGGACAACACCCAAAGAATCTATGCAAAAGGTGGTTTGGAGTGATACAATTGTTGATGGTGGAGTAATTAAAGGGTTGCATTTGCCAGAACCTGAAGCTTATGAAGGCTATTATGAGGATATATCTTTATTTGCTTTGCCAATTAAAGATGTGACAGCAGATGAACTTCCAAACAAAATATCTTGTGTAAATACGGCATTAGGAAATTCAATAGATGCAAATAAGACTGTGAACATGGATCAGTCTGGAGTGATACGGTCATCTTATCCTTGCTACATTCAATATGAATATGCACAACCTTTCACCTGTCGCAATATAGAAATTGTACTGAATGGTAATAATTATCAAGCGCATCGTTTAAAAGTAATGGCAAGTGAGGATGGTGTACATTACCGTTTTGTGAAACAGCTTATTCCTGCTCGTCAAGGTTGGCAAAATACTGATGAGAACTCCACACATAGCATACCAGCTACAACCGCTCGCTACTTCCGATTTTATTGGACACCCGAAGGTAGTGAACCTGGCAGTGAAGATATGGATGCCGCAAAATGGAAGCCTAATTTGAAAATTAAGGAGCTTCGTTTGCATAGAGAAGCTCGATTGAATCAATGGGAAGGTAAAGCTGGATTGGTGTGGCGAGTAGCATCTTCAACTCCGAAAAATGAAATAGGAAAAGACGATTGCTTTCAACTGTCACAAGTCATAAATCTCACAGATTTATACAAATCAAAGAATGGTGCTGATTATAAAACAAAATTATTAACAGCTAAACTACCAAAAGGGAAGTGGAAACTTTTGCGCATGGGGCATACTTCTACCGGGCATACAAACGCTACAGCTGGAGGAGGTAAAGGGTTAGAGTGTGATAAGTTTAATCCGGTTACTGTACGCAAACAATTTGATAACTGGTTTGCACAAGCTTTTGAAAAAACCAACCCTCAAGTTGCACGTCGAGTATTGAAATATATGCATGTCGACAGCTGGGAATGTGGAAGCCAAAATTGGAGTGCAGGTTTTGCTAAAGAATTCCAAAAGCGACGGGGATATGATCTGATCCCTTATTTACCATTATTAGCAGGTATCCCAATTGAAAGTGCTGACAAAAGTGAAAAGATATTGCGTGATGTACGTACTACAATTTCAGAACTTATCGTAGATGTATTCTATCAAGTATTGGCTGAATGTGCAAAAGAATATGATTGTCAATTTTCAGCGGAATGTGTAGCTCCTACAATGGTAAGCGACGGTTTATTGCACTATCAAAAAGTAGATCTCCCGATGGGGGAATTTTGGTTGAACAGCCCTACTCATGACAAACCGAATGATATGCTTGACGCAGTTAGTGGAGCACATATTTATGGGAAAAGGATCATTCAAGCTGAAGGATTTACAGAAGTCCGTGGAACATGGGATGAGTATCCTGGTATGCTGAAAACTCTTTTGGATCGTAATTACGCATTAGGAATCAATCGACTTTTCTATCATGTATATGTCCATAACCCATGGCTTGATAGAAAGCCAGGAATGACATTAGATGGTATCGGGCTCTTTTTCCAACGAGATCAAACATGGTGGGACAAAGGGGCTAAGGCTTTTAGCGATTATGTAACTCGATGCCAGTCTTTATTACAATATGGACATCCTGTAACAGACATAGCTGTCTTTACTGGAGAAGAGATTCCTAGACGTTCTATATTGCCTGAACGTTTAGTTCCATCCTTGCCAGGTTTATTTGGTGCAGATCGAGTTGAGAGCGAACGAATTCGATTAGCCAATGAAGGCCAACCCTTACGTGTACGTCCTGTTGGTGTGACGCATTCAGCCAACATGGCTGATCCTGAAAAATGGGTGAATCCCCTTCGTGGGTATGCTTACGATAGTTTCAATAAAGATGCGTTGCTGCGTTTAGCAGAAGTTGAAAAGGGAAGAATGACTTTACCCGGAGGGGCTAGTTATAAAGTATTAGTATTGCCTCTTGCACGTCCAATGAATCCAGATCCTGTAGAACTATCACCGGAAGTGAAGCAAAAAATTGAAGAACTTAAAAAAGCTGGTGTGATAATTCCTAGTGTTCCATATTGTGAAGAAGATTTCTCTTCCTATGGTTTAGAAAGGGATCTAATTGTTCCTGAAAATGTGGCATGGACGCATCGTCGTGGTGATCTAGGCGATGTTTATTTTATAGCTAATCAGCTCGAAGAGACACGTACCTTTACGGCCAGCATGCGTATCAATGGTGTTAAACCTGAATGTTGGAATCCAGTAACAGGTGAAATTCAATCGCATGTTACTTATGTACAGAAAAATAATAGAACGGATGTAACGTTAACATTGGCTCCAAATGAATCAGTATTTATTGTATTTCCAACAGAATCCACTGTGCAAAATGACCTTCCAAAAGGTACGGCTTTAGACTTACCTCTTGACATCAATACGTATACTGTGAATTTTCTTGCAAACGGTAAAACAGTTGATAGGAAACAACTTTTTGACTGGAGTAAAGATGAAGATGAGCAAATTCGTTATTATAGTGGAACCGCTACTTATAAAACAGTATTTAATTGGAATAGGAAATTGAATAAAGTTGAACAAGTATACTTGAACTTAGGTGAAGTTTGTAATTTGGCAACTGTGCGTGTGAATGGAATTGAATGCGGTACAATTTGGACGGCACCATATCGTGCTAATATTACAGCTGCAATTAAGAAAGGAATGAATAAGCTCGAAATAGAAGTAACCAATACTTGGGCTAATGCTCTTTTGGGAGCAGATAGCGGAAAAGCTCCGTTTGAAAAGATCTGGACCAATGCCAACTATCGAAGACAAGAAAAAACGCTCCTTCCGGCTGGACTGATTGGCCCCTTAAAATTAAGCCTTATAAGTAAGTAAGACATCTTTTTATCTGTTTGAATTGTTATTAATATAAAATATGTGGGAATGAAAAGTTCAATAGTAAAAAAAAGTACAGTGCTAGCCAGTTTTTTGCTTGCTGCCTGCTTTTCAATGCATGCAGAAGTTAAACTGCCTGCTATTTTCTCTGATGGCATGGTTATGCAACAGCAAACACATGCTAACCTTTGGGGAACAGCAACACCAAACAAAAAAGTAACAGTTAGTACTAGTTGGAATAGTAAACAATATTCTGTTACATCAGATAAGAAGGGAGCATGGAAACTTTCTGTTTTAACTCCAAAGGCAGGTGGCCCTTATTCTATCGTTTTTGATGATGGAACTAAAAAAACGCTTAACAATATTTTAATTGGCGAATTATGGCTTTGTTCAGGGCAAAGTAATATGGAAATGCCAATGAAAGGTTTTAAAAACCAACCTGTTGAGGATGCAAATATGGATGTTCTTCACAGCAGTAATTCCAAAATACGATTGTTTACAGTTAAACGTAATTCAACATTTACACCTCAAAATGATGTCGTTGGATCATGGAAAGAAGCTAATCCGGTTAGCGTTCGTGATTTCAGCGCCACAGCATATTATTTTGGACGTTTAGTCAATGAAATATTAGATGTTCCTGTAGGCTTGGTTGTTGCTGCTTGGGGTGGATCAGCATGTGAAGCATGGATGACAGCTGATTGGTTGAAAGCTTTTCCTGACGCTAAAATTCCACAATCTGAGGAAGATATAAAATCGAAAAATAGAACTCCGACTGTATTATATAATGGTATGCTCCATCCACTTATTGGGATGACAATGAAGGGTGTGATCTGGTATCAAGGAGAAGATAACTGGAATAGAGCACACACTTATGCAGATATGTTTGCTACACTTATTAATGGTTGGCGTGCTGAATGGAAACAAGGCGATTTTCCTTTCTACTACTGCCAGATTGCACCTTACGACTACGGGATTATTACAGAAAAAGGCAAAGAAATAATCAATTCTGCTTATTTACGTGAAGCCCAAGCTCAAGTTGAACATCGAGTAGTCAATAGCGGTATGGCTGTTTTACTTGATGCAGGAATGGAAAAAGGTATTCACCCAGCAAAAAAACGAGTAGCTGGTGAACGCTTAGGTTTGCTTGCTCTGACAAAAACATATGGTGTTGAAGGTGTAAACGGTGAAAGTCCATACTATAAAAGTATGGAGATTCAAAATGATACCATAGTTGTTAGTTTTGAACGTGCTGGGATGTGGATAAGTGGAGTAAATTGTTTTGAATCTAAGAATTTTGAAGTAGCGGGGACTGACAAAGTCTTCTATCCTGCTAAAGCATGGATTCAGCGCAGTAAGATGATGGTAAAAAGTGAACAAGTACCTCATCCAGTTGCTGTTCGTTACGGATTCAAAAATTATGTTGAAGGGGATGTCTATTGTGATGGATTACCCTTGGGATCATTCCGCTCAGACGATTGGTAGAATGTATTCCTAATTTTAAGCAAAATAGAAGTATGAAGAAAATTTTTCTAATCATAACAATGGTATTGGTTGGCGTGTCGGCTCTTAGGAGCCAACATGCCAATGTTGTTTGGAATAGTCCCAGTAGCAACTCTTCCGAATCGATGCCTTGCGGTGGTGGAGATGTTGGAATGAATGTTTGGGTAGAAGGGAATGATGTACTATTCTATTTGAGTAGAAGTGGAACATTTGATGAAAGCAATACGCTATTAAAGCAAGGACGCTTCAGGCTGACTCTTTCTCCTAATCCATTTAATGAAACGAACAACTTCCGACAAGAATTAAAATTGAAAGATGGATATGTTGAAATCTCTTCTAAAGGAACTACCATTGAAATTTGGTCCGATGTTTATCATCCTGTTGTTCATGTTGAAGTCACCAGTTCAAAACCTTTAGTAAGCGAAATCTCTTATGAAAATTGGCGTTATAAAGATCGTCCGATTAGAAAAGGTGAAGGACAACAAAGTTCATATAAATGGGCTCCTCCCAAAGGCTCTGTTACTAAAGCCGACATTGTTACTCCAACAATAAATAGTGATGGGCAAGATGGACTCCTTTTTTATCATCGTAATGATTCATCTACTGTATTTGATGTTGCAGTTAAGCAACAAGGATTGGAGAAGGTTAAATCAGAACTCATGAATCCCTTAAGGAACTTAACCTTTGGGGGCTACTTATCTAGCAATAACATCAAATATGTAGGTACTTCAGACGGCATCTATGCTGGCACTGATTACCGCGCTTGGAAATTTAAATCTAGAAAGAGTACTCGTAAACAACAACTCTACATTGTGCTTCATACTGAGCAGACACAAAAAGTTGAGCAATGGATAGCAAACTTAAAAGTTAAAAATGAAAGAATAGCACCCCATGGAAAAATCTCTTCTAAACTTCTGACTGAAGATAGGTATAAAACCCGTACATGGTGGAATGACTTTTGGCAACGCAGTTTTATAGAAGCAGACGGTGGAGCAGAAGAGATAACTCGTAATTATTCTCTTTTTCGATATATGTTAGGTTGTAATGCGTACGGCAATACCCCAACAAAGTTTAATGGTGGATTGTTTACTTTTGATCCCTGCTATGTTGACTCAAAACAAGCCTTTACTCCTGATTATAGAAAATGGGGAGGGGGCACAATGACCGCACAAAATCAACGTCTTGTTTATTGGCCGATGTTAAAAAGTGGAGATTTCGATATGATGCCTTCACAGTTTAATTTTTATAATCGAATGCTGAAGAATGCTGAATTAAGAAGTCGTGTATATTGGCAACACGACGGGGCATGTTTTAGCGAACAGATCGAGAATTTCGGTTTACCTAATCCCGCTGAGTATGGTTTTAAACGTCCTGATTGGTTTGATAAAGGATTAGAATACAATGCTTGGTTAGAATATGAATGGGACACCGTACTTGAATTTTGTCAAATGATATTGGAAACCAAAAATTATGCCAATAAAGATATAACTCCATATATACCTTTGATTGAAAGTTCACTCACCTTTTTTAATGAGCACTATCAAATGCTTGCGTCGCAGAGGGGAAGAAAAGCCTTTGATGGAAATGGGCATTTGATCCTTTTCCCAGGATCAGCCTGTGAAACTTATAAGATGACTAATAATGCCACTAGTACAATTGCTGCATTACGTACTGTGTTAGAAACTTATATTAAAGCTTACCCAGATAAGGATGAGAAATGGAGAAAAATGTTGGAAACGATTCCACCAATTCCTTTACGATATATAGAAGAGGAGGGGGGAACTAACTTAAAACGCACCATTGCCCCGGCAAAAAGCTGGGAACGTATTAATAACGTTGAGACACCTCAACTTTATCCAGTATTCCCTTGGCGTATATATGGAATTGGCAAAGCTGATCTTAAATTAGCTACCGACACTTATTTCTATGATCCAGAAGCTGTTAAATTTCGCTCAACTATAGGCTGGAAACAAGATAATATCTGGGCAGCTTGTTTAGGACTAACTCAAGAAGCCCGAACACTGGCTCTACAAAAAATGTCCGACGGTCCTCACCGTTTTCCTGCATTTTGGGGACCAGGATATGATTGGACGCCTGATCATAATTGGGGAGGTAGTGGTATGATTGGATTGCAAGAAATGCTTTTGCAAGTGGATGGAGACAAAATTATGTTATTTCCCGCTTGGCCAAAAGATTGGAATGTTCATTTTAAACTGCATGCTCCAAATAATACTACTGTTGAAGCGACTCTACAGAGTGGCGAGGTAAAACAACTCAAGGTTACCCCTCAAGATCGAAAGAAAGATGTAATAATAATGATAGATAGACATGAATAAAAGAACTTTATTAATTTTATCCGTATTTCTACTGTTGCTTTCCTTATCAGGAAAGGGGCAAAATTTATATCGTCCTGAAACCTCTGTTGCAGGATTTATTCAGCTTCCCGGTAGTGGACGTCAAGTTTATAACTTTAATCCTGGATGGCGCTTTTTCAGAGGTGATGTTCAAGGTGCAGAAGCTATTGATTTTGACGATAGCTCTTGGCAGGTTGTATCAACTCCACACACTGTGGAATTAATGCCTGCTGAAGCAAGTGGATGCCGTAATTATCAAGGACCTGCTTGGTATCGCAAACACTTTGTAGTCCCTATGCAAACTAAAGGACATCAAGTCCTCCTGCATTTTGAAGCCGCAATGGGTAAACAAGTTCTTTATCTCAATGGCAAGCGTGTTCAAGAGCATCTGGGAGGATATTTACCATTTACTCTTGATTTAACAGCCAATGGAGTGCAAGCTGGCGATTCATGTGTTTTAGCAGTATTAGTTGACAATAGTGATGATAAATCATTTCCTCCAGGAAAGCCACAATATACTTTAGACTTTGCATACCATGGTGGCATCTATCGTGATGTGTGGATGATTGCTAAATCTATGATCTCAATCACTGATGCTATTGAATCCCAAACTGTAGCAGGTGGGGGAGTATTTGTACACTTTGATAAAATTAGCGATAAAAGTGCTCAGGTGTTTGTGAAAACTGAAGTTAATAATAGCTCCTCCCGAGCAGAATCTGTGACTGTAGAAACAACGCTGACTGATGCTTTAGGTACTGTAATTAGACGAGTCTCAGGAAAACTATCGTTAAGAAGTGGGGAAAAAAGATCTATTGAGCAAAAAATGGAAGTAAAGAACCCTAAGCTTTGGTCTCCAGATCAACCCTATTTATATCGTGTACAATCACGGATCAAAAAAGCAGGAAAATCAATTGATGGAGGCATTACCCGTATAGGTATTCGATTAGCTGAATTTCGTGGAAAAGATGGTTTTTGGTTAAACGGAAAGCCTTTCGGGCAGCTAATAGGTGCAAATCGCCACCAGGACTTTGCTTATGTAGGAAATGCTTTGCCAAATTCTCAGCAATGGCGCGATGCAAAGCGTCTACGAGATGCTGGTTGTACTATAATTCGTGTTGCTCATTATCCACAAGATCCCTCATTTATGGATGCTTGCGATGAGATGGGACTTTTCGTAATAGTGGCGACTCCTGGATGGCAATATTGGAATAAAGATCCCAAGTTTGGAGAGTTGGTACATCAAAACACTCGACAAATGATTAGACGTGACCGTAATCATGCGTCCGTTCTAATGTGGGAGCCTATTTTAAATGAGACGCGCTATCCACTCGATTTTGCATTAAAAGCACTTGAAATCACTCATGAAGAGTATCCCTATCCCGGACGTCCTGTGGCTGCAGCTGATGTACATTCTGCAGGTGTGAAAGAACATTATGATGTAGTATATGGTTGGCCCGGTGATGACGAGAAGGCTGATAAACCTAAACAATGCATTTTCACCCGCGAATTTGGAGAGAATGTTGACGATTGGTATGCGCATAACAATAATAATCGAGCAAGCCGAAGCTGGGGAGAACACCCAATGATAGTTCAGGCATTATCTTTAGCTAAAAGCTATGATGAGATGTTCCGCACTACCGGTTTATTTATTGGTGGCGCTCAATGGCATCCATTCGATCATCAACGTGGCTATCATCCAGATCCATACTGGGGAGGTATTTATGATGCTTTTCGCCAAAAAAAATATGCTTATGAAATGTTTCGTAGCCAGTCGCCTGCCAGTCTTCAACATCCATTTGCAGAGAGTGGCCCAATGGTATTCATAGCTCACGAAATGACACAATTCTCAGATAATGATGTGGTTGTTTTCAGCAATTGCGATTCTGTCCGTCTCTCAATATATGATGGGACAAAATCTTGGGTAATGCCTGTGGTTCATGCCAAGGGGCATATGCCAAACGCTCCAGTAATATTTAAAAATGTATGGGACTTTTGGGAAGCACGCGGATATAGTTACACGCAGAAGAATTGGCAAAAAGTAAATATGGTAGCGGAAGGTATTATTAATGGGAAAGTTGTATGTACACAGAAGAAAATGCCTTCTCGCAGATCAACAAAGCTTCGTTTACGTGTAGATTATCAGAAAGTCAATCTAGTAGCAGATGGTTCTGATTTTATTGTGTTAATAGCTGAAGTCACTGATGATAATGGGAATGTGCGTCGATTAGCCAAAGAAAACATAGTCTTCACAATAGAAGGTGAAGGAGAAATAATAGGAGATGCTTCAATTTGTGCAAATCCTCGAGCTGTAGAGTTTGGCTCCGCTCCTCTATTAGTTCGTTCCACAAGGACGGCAGGGATAATAAAAGTAAAAGCGCATGTGCAATTTGAAGGGATGCAAGCTCCAACTGCTACTGAAATAGAGTTTGAAAGCATTCCTGCAGAATTACCATTCTGCTATGAGGCTAGTACTTATAGCTCTAGTGATAAAACTAATTCTTCAATAAAGCTCAATTTACAACCCAAAACTGAAGAGAAAAAACAGATGACGGAAGAAGAAAGAAAACGTGTTCTTGATGAAGTAGAACGTCAACAAACTGAGTTCGGAACAATTAAATAAGTTTTTGTATATATATTAGCTAAATATCCTATTGGGAAAATATCTATCCTAATAGGATATTTAAGTTTTATGATGTATGCAAAATGATAGATTATGCATACAAAATCACCGCTGAATTAATCTTTCAATGAAGATTAGTACATCTTTACTGCTTTTTATTACCCAAAAAAGATTATCTTTGATGAAAGATTTTTTTCTATATAAAACATAATACGATGAAGAAGTTCTTCTTATTAATATTTTTTATTCTTTGTATTTCAGGAACCTCCGTCTTCGCATATCCAAATATGATTGTTGAACATTATACAGCTGAACGCGGACTGCCCAACAATATAGTCAACTGTACATTAAAAGGACAAGATGGTTTTATCTGGTTCGGAACTTGGTATGGTTTATGTAGCTTTGATGGAACTAAGTTTCGTTCATATGATAACCGTGATGGCTATTATTCGGCTGATATACCTCCAAGAAAGATTCAGCGAATTGTAGAAGATAAAAATGGTTTTCTTTGGGTTAAAACGATTGATCGAAAGTTGTACTTATTTGATAAAAAACATGAAAGTTTTCATGCAGTGTACGATGATGTTAAAGACTATTCTGAAAACATCCAAATAATAAAGATTGAAACTACTGAAGATGGTGATGTACTTCTTTTGACTAAAGATAAAAGTCTTTTGCGAGCCCATACTGATAAAAATGGCAAGATTACTATTATCCAATTGCACGATTCGCGTCCAAATCTAAATGTTTATGATATGCGATTGAAGCACAACGTGTTTTGTGAGACGAACGAATATATTAATTGGATAGGTATGAACTTTCAGATTCTATCCTTGCGAAAGGGAGCAGCGTTGAAAGATAAACCAGCTGATTTCATTAAACAAAAGATAGCAGCCGATCCTCTGAAATTTACTTGTGCTACTTATAATAATAATTCTCTATGGCTTGGTGATGCTACAGGGCGTATTTTTAGCATCGATGCTCAGACTGGTGTTGTTAATCGTTATGGAATACCTGAGATTAAACAGCCTATAACAAATATGCAAGTTACTGAGGATGGTATGGTCTATTTTACCACTATTAATGGTGCTTATGAATATAATATTGGATATAAACAGCTAAACAAACTCTCATTTTCTATATCTGGGAATGAAGTCGGTAGTATCTTCTTAGACAAATATGATAAAATTTGGTTTCAAGAAGGTAATAAGGCTTTAATTTATTACGATCCATTAAATAAAAGTAGCCATCGGTTCTCATTCCCAGAACAGAATACAATTGGGAATTTTGAGATGCAAGACGCTGGTGAGCAAGGCATGTTCTTTCTTACACCCGGAGGCGAAATTTTATTATTTGATAGAGAGAAATTGGAAATGGTCCGCCTAAATCAGCTAAAACCATTCTCTGATGATACTTCTAATAAATTGTTTTTCAACCTTTTATTAGATAAGGATGGAGTGCTTTGGCTCGCTTCAACAGGTAGCGGAGTGTATCGTGTCAACTTCCCTAAAAAACAATTTCAATTGCTTAAACAAGTCTCAGCTTCTCCACTTGATCTTCAAAAGATCACATCTTGGAACCAAGGAATACGTGCTATTTACCAAGCAAAGAACGGTGATATATGGGTGGGAACTCGTTGGCAGGGAGTTTATCGCCTTGATCAAAATGGACAAGTGAAGCAGATTTTTACTGATAAAAACTACCTAATGGGAGCTGTTTATCATATTATGGAAGACAAAGATGGTAATCTTTGGTTTTCCACAAAAGGAAATGGACTGATTAAAGCTACTCCTGATGCTAATTCTCCACAAGGTCTCCGTTTTACCAGATACATGAACGATTTAAAAGACCCCAATTCAATAAGCAGTAATGATGTGTATTTTACCTATCAAGATAGCAAAGGAAGAATTTGGGTAGGATCACTTGGTGGAGGATTAAACTTGATAACTGAAGAGAATGGAGTAACGATATTTAAACACAAATATAACGGGTTAAAGCAATATCCATCTTACGGTCTATATATGGAAGTCCGTACAATGACTGAGGATAAGGATGGACGTATTTGGGTCGGAACGATGGATGGACTGATGTCTTTCGATGCTAATTTTAAGGCTTCTGAGGATATCAAATTTGAAACCTATCGCCAAGTTAGCGATCGCTCTAATGTAGCTGATAATGATATTTATGTATTATATAAAGATACTAATTCTCAAATATGGGTCAGCGTATTTGGGGGAGGTTTAAATAAGTTAGTAGGGTACGATCAAAAGAAGCATACACCCATTTTTAAATCTTATGGCTTGCGCGAAGGCATGAATAATGATGTGGTTAAATCAATAATCGAAGATAAAGATGGAAACTTATGGTTTACTACTGAAATAGGTTTGTCATGTTTTAATATTGCAACAGAACAATTTCGTAATTACGACAAATATGATGGATTTTTAAATGTGGAGCTAGAAGAAAGTAGTGCTCTGTTGACATTAGATGGCGATTTATGGTTGGGCTCTAAACAGGGAATTTTAGTGTTTTCTCCAGATAAGTTGGAAACTCAGCATACAAATTACGACACCCGTATTGTAGACTTTAAAGTTTCTAACCGAGATTTACGCAGTTTACGAGAAAACCCAATTATTAAAGAATCTATTACTTATGCAGAATCTATAGAATTAAAGTATAATCAATCTATGTTTACCATAGAGTTTGCAGCATTGAACTTTTATAATCAAAATCGAGTGACTTACCGATACATTCTCAATGGCTATGAAAAGGAGTGGCATTATAGTGGTAAAAACCGAATAGCTTCTTATACAAATGTTCCTCCAGGTGAATATACCTTTCGTGTAGAATCGATAGATGAAGCTAATCCTGAATTGATATCTAGCTGTACCCTGCAAATCACAATTCTTCCCCCATGGTGGTTAAGCTGGTGGGCAATCATTATCTACATTGTTTTGGGACTTGTTGTTTCGTATTTTGCCATGCGACTTGCTTTCTTTATGATCAGGATGAAAAATGATATTTATATAGAACAACGACTTTCAGAAATGAAAATCAAGTTTTTTACTAATATATCTCACGAACTACGAACTCCATTGACGTTAATTAAGGGGCCAATACAAGAACTTAAAGAACGTGAACAACTAACTCCTAAAGGATTTCAATATGTGGAGTTAATGGAGAAAAGTACGAATCAGATGCTACAGTTAGTGAACCAATTACTTGATTTCAGAAAAATCCAAAATGGGAAGATGCGTTTGCATGTTTCATTAATTGATTTTAATGAACTAATAGATTCCTTCCAAAAAGAATTTCGTGTTTTATCTGAAGAAAATGAGATTAGTTATACGTTCCAATTGCCGGACGAATCCATTATGGTATGGGCAGATAAAGAGAAATTGAGTATTGTGATACGTAATATCTTGTCTAATGCCTTTAAATTTACCCCATCTGGAGGAAGTATTTATGTAACAACCGGTCTTACCGATGATGGGAAACGTTGCTATGCCAGAGTGGAGGACAACGGTGTTGGTATTCCATCAAATAAACTATCTGAAATTTTTGAGCGCTTTTCTCAAGGAGAAAATACAAGAAATTCCTCATACTACCAGGGAACAGGCATTGGTCTTGCACTGTCTAAAGAAATCGTAAATCTACATCATGGAGAAATTCGTGCTGAAAGCCCAGAAGGACAGGGTTCAGTATTTATAGTAGAACTCTTGCTTGATAAAGAACATTACAAAGCATCTGAAGTCGACTTTTATTTAAGCGATGAGACGACACCTAATATTCTAGAGGAAGATAAGACTGTAAGTCCCGAAGAGGAGGATCAATATGAAGATAAGGGCATTGAAATTGATGCCTCATTGCCTACTCTTTTATTGGTAGAAGATAATAAAGACCTATCTCAGCTAATAAAACTCCAATTGGAGGATAAATTTAATATTTATATTGCTAATAATGGAGTTGAAGGTTTAAAAAAGATACACCTATACCATCCAGATATTGTGGTTACAGACCAAATGATGCCTGAAATGTCTGGATTAGAGATGTTGCAAGCGGTTCGAAAAGATTTTCAAGTCAGTCATATTCCTGTCATCATTCTCACTGCAAAAAGTGACGAAGAAGCTAAAACAAGGGCGATTACACTTGGGGCAAATGCATATATAACTAAACCCTTCGGTAAAGAATATCTTTTAGCTCGTATTGATCAGTTACTTTCTGAAAGGAAACAAATTCGAGAGCGTATCCGGCAGCAAATGGAAAATCAATCAACGACTGAAGAAGATAGTTATGAGCAATTTTTGATGAAAAAAGACGTTCAATTTCTAGAAAAAATTCATCAAGTTATTGAAGATAATATGGACGATAGCGATTTTAATATTGACACTATAGCTTCAGGGATTGGTTTAAGTAGATCTGCATTCTTTAAAAAGCTAAAAAGCCTTACTGGTTTAGCACCTGTAGATCTAGTTAAAGAAATACGATTGAATAAATCTGTAGAGCTAATTAAGAACACAGACCTAAGTGTATCTGAAATAGCATTTGCTGTAGGTTTTAAAGATTCTGGGTATTATAGTAAGTGTTTCCGGAAGAAATATAATCAAACTCCTCGTGAATATATGAACGAATGGAGGAAAGGATAGGAGGTACCGATTACAAAATACGTTCTTGATCGTCCTTTTAGAAAAACATATTATTATTAAATTTCTAACAGAATGAACAACATTAAGAAAGTATTATCAGCATGTTTGTTGGTAACATGTGTATTACCTGTTGCTGCTCAGTATCCCATTATCCCTGACTCAATAAAAGCTAGAGCCGAGAAACAAGAAGCTGAGTTTCAACAAAAGTCTGATGCTGCGTGGGAAGTGGCTTTGCCAATCGTTATGGAAGAAGCCCAAAAGGGAAGACCTTACAAACCATGGGCATCTCATCCAGAAGATTTATTAAAAAGCAATATTCCAGCTTTCCCTGGCGCTGAAGGAGGTGGAATGTACACTCCAGGTGGACGTGGAGGCAAAGTTATTGTTGTTAAATCTCTTGAAGATTCAGGTCCTGGCACTTTTCGTGAAGCTTGTGAAACTGGTGGCGCTCGTATCATTGTATTCAATGTATCAGGAGTTATTCGTTTAAAGAGTCCTATAAATTTAAGAGCTCCTTATATAACAATAGCAGGGCAAACAGCTCCGGGAGACGGTATTTGTGTTACAGGTCAATCATTTTTGATTGATACACACGATGTTGTCATTCGTCACATGCGTTTCCGCCGTGGAGCACAGGATGTGGCTTTTCGTGATGATGCCATTGGAGGAAATGCTGTCGGTAATATCATGGTAGACCACTGCTCAGCTAGTTGGGGGCTTGATGAAAATATGTCTATTTACCGTCATGTATATAATCGGGATGAAAATGGACATGGATTGAAATTGCCCACTGTCAATATAACTATTCAAAACTCTATATTCTCTGAAGGGCTAGATGCCTATAATCATGCTTTTGGTGCTACAATTGGTGGACACAATAGTATGTTTTGCCGCAATTTATTTGCTTCCAATATTAGCCGCAATTGCTCCGTAGGTATGGATGGTGATTTCAATTTTGTTAATAATGTTATTTATAACTGGTGGAATCGTTCTGTAGATGGTGGAGACCATAATAGTCTATATAACTTAATTAATAACTATTATAAACCAGGGCCAATTACTCCTCTTGATAAACCTATTTCTTATAGAATATTGAAGCCTGAAGCTGGTCGTGATAAAAGCAGACCAATGTCTTTTGGAAAGGCGTATGTAAATGGAAATATTGTTAACGGTAATAGCAAAGTAACCAAGAACAATTGGGATGGAGGAATACAACTTGCAAATGATGTAGATGCCAATAAATACCTTCCGCAAATAAAGGCTGATCAGCCATTTAAAATGCCTCCTGTCTCTATCATGGATACTAAAAAGGCATATAACTTTGTGATGAATAATGTTGGAGCTACATTCCCTAAGAGAGATGCTGTGGATACTCGTGTAATAAAAACAGTTCAGACAGGAAAAGCTATTTATGTGAAAGATGCTCCTGAATTTATACCTCCTTATGTTAAAAGACGCTTGCCTGTTGATTCATATAAAAAAGGTATAATTACCGACATTCGTCAAGTAGGAGGTTTACCTGAATATAATGGGGTACCTAATGTAGATACTGACAATGATGGAATGCCTGATGCTTGGGAAATCGCTAATGGTTTAAATCCTAAAGATCCAACTGATGCTGTAAAAGATTGCAATGGTGATGGGTACACAAACATTGAAAAATATATCAACGGTATTGATACAAAAAAGAAAGTAGATTGGACCAACTTAAATAATAACTTTGATACATTATCAAAAAGAAAAAGTCTATTCTAGTATAATGAACCATCAATAAAAGTATATCAATAATGAATATGCATTTAAAAACAATCCTTTTAGGATTAATGAGTATAGGTTTTGTGCATGGATATGCACAAGATTTTGCTCTTAAAGTTGATAATGAACACTTCACTTATTTAAAGGACGAGCGGGGCAACCGGATACTTGATTTTTCGTACTGCGGATATCAAAGTTCCAATAAAGACATTCCAGCTATTCGTAATGTTGTGTTTGTTCCTTACGAAAACGGAGACAATACAAAAAGAATTCAGCGAGCTATTGATTACGTAGCATCCTTAAAACCTGATGCTTCAGGATATAGAGGAGCTGTCTTATTAGATAAAGGTGAGTTTACATTAACAGGAAGTCTTCGTATTTCTGAATCTGGCGTCGTATTGCGTGGAGTAGACAAAGAAAAAACGATTTTATTAAAAAAAGGAGTAGATAGAGGAGCTCTTATCTATGTTGAAGGAATAGCTGATCTGAACGTTAAAGACACTTTGCAGGTTCTTTCTTCTTATGTTCCTGTAAATTCAACCACAATGGAAGTTAGTTCAGCTAGTTCCCTTAAGAAGGGAGATCGCGTTCTAATTACTCGTCCTTCTGGTGACAAATGGATTAAGTCTCTTGGATGTGACATCTTTGGTGGTGGAATAAGCTCCTTAGGATGGAAATCTGGAGATATGGATTTAACTTGGGACAGAACAATTGTTAGCGTCGAAGGGAAAAAGATTACTTTTGATGCACCACTAACCGTTGCCTTAGATGCTCAATATGATGTCTCATATCTTGTTCCATATCACTGGAATGGACGTATTCAGGAATGTGGCGTTGAAAATATGACTCTAATATCTGACTACAATAGAAATTACCCCAAAGATGAAGATCATTGTTGGACAGGAATTTCTATGGAAAACATTGAAAATAGCTGGGTACGTCGAGTTAACTTCAAACATTTTTCAGGTAGTGCCGTCATGATTCAACGTACAGGTTCAAAAATTACAGTTGAAGATTGTAAGTCTACAGAGCCTATTTCAGAAATAGGAGGTATGCGTCGTTGTACCTTTTATACTCTAGGGCAGCAAAACTTGTTCCAACGCTGTTACTCTGAACAAGGTATTCACGACTTCTCTGCTGGATATTGTGCAGCTGGTCCTAATGCATTTGTACAGTGCGACTCTTATGAATCATTAGGTTTTAGTGGCTCAATTAATGCTTGGGCATGCGGGCTACTTTTTGATGTAGTGAACATTGACGGGCACAATCTTACCTATAAGAATCTAGGACAAGATAAAAATGGTGCAGGCTGGAATACTGGAAATAGTTTATTTTGGCAATGTACAGCAGCTGAAATAGAATGTTATGCACCAGCGAAAGATGCGATGAACCGTGCTTATGGTTGTTGGGCACAATTCTCAGGTGATGGTGAATGGGCTCAATCGAATAACCACGTATATCCTAGAAGTTTTTTCTATGCACAATTAGAAGAAAGGTTACAGAAAAAATGTGATGAAAGAGCTCGTATTCTACCGAGAAACACTAGTGCTACTAGCAGCCCGACAGTTGAAGAAGCAATGAGGTTAACAAAAGAAGCACATACTCCGAGACTTACTTTGGAACATTGGATTGAAGAAGGGACTTTTGCTCCATCGGTAGCATCTACTGAGCTAAAATCGATTAATGATATAAAATGGCAAAACAATCCATTGAAAAAATCGCAAGATGCACCAGAAGTTGTCATTATTAATGGCAAAATCCAAATGAATGGAGCTCTATTAGTAGGAGGCAGTCATACTACACCTTGGTGGAATGGGAAGTTAAAAACAAATTTCCTAGATAAAGCCAGTCCTGCAATTACCCGATTTGTCCCTGGACGCGAAGGGTTGGGTCTAACTGATCGCATAGATTCAGTAATCAACTTCATGAAGCAAAAAGATATCTTGGTCTTTGATCAGAACTATGGTCTTTGGTATGATCGTCGACGCGATGATCATGAACGTATTCGCCGTCGTGACGGAGATGTTTGGGGACCATTTTATGAGCAACCTTTTAGCCGTAGCGGTCAAGGTACGGCTTGGGAAGGTCTTAGCAAATATGACCTGAACAGACCCAACGCATGGTATTGGGCGCGATTAAAAGAGTTTGCCGAAAAAGGAGCCAAAGATGGTCTATTACTTTTCCATGAAAACTATTTCCAACACAATATTCTAGAAGCTGGTGCACATTGGGTTGATTGTCCATGGAGAAGTTCCAATAATATCAATCAAACAGATTTTCCGGAACCTGTGCCATTTGCTGGTGATAAAAGACTTTTCATGGCTGATCGTTTTTATGATGTTAGTCATCCTGTTCGTCGTGCACTCCACAGACAATACATTCGTCAATGCTTAAATAACTTTGCAGATAATCCGAATGTTATTCAACTAACAAGCGCTGAATTTACCGGGCCGTTACATTTCGTAGAATTTTGGTTAGATGTCATAGCAGAATGGGAACAGGAAACTGGTAAAAAGGTAAAAGTAGCATTGAGTACAACAAAAGATGTGCAAGACTCAATCCTAGCTGATCCAAAACGAGCATCCATCGTAGATATCATAGATATTCGTTACTGGCATTATAAAACCGATGGAATCTTTGCTCCAAAAGGAGGACAGAACATGGCTCCTCGCCAGCACATGCGTAAAATGAAGGTAGGAAAAACTACTTTTAGCGAGGCTTATAAAGCAGTAAACGAATATCGCCAAAAGTACCCAGATAAAGCCGTAACCTTCTACGCTCAGAATTATCCGGGCTTAGGATGGGCTATATTCATGGCTGGTGGTTCATGTCCTGTAATACCGTGCACCGATAAGGAATTTCTAACAGATGCTGCGAGCATGGCAGTAGAAAACACCAATACAGATGACTATAAAAAAATGGTAAAATCTGATATTGGAAGTATCATTTATTCCAAGTCTGGAATAAATATTCCCATGCAATTATCGTCAGGAAAATATGCACTAACGTACATAAACCCGAATTCTGGGGAGATGGAAATAATAAATAAATCACTGAAAATCAAAGAACTATATACTCTAAAAGTCCCTGATAAAAAGGAAGGCATTTATTGGTTTCACAAGCTATAAATAAAGAGAACCCGTTGATGATTCATCAACGGGTTTTTTCTTTGTTTATGGCAATATCTAACATATAATGTTATAAAACATAGTATTTGTTTTTTCAATCCACAAATCAGATTTTACCTAAAGTCAAGATGAATACTCGCTAGCTTTGCATTATCAAATCAATCAGAAGTTAATGCTATGATGGAACAAGCTAACAATTCAACCGACACTTTACTCGCTTCCTTTCAAGCGGGAAATCTTGCAGCTTTTTCAGAGTTGTATGATTTGCATATTAATATTCTTTTTAATTATGGATTGAAGTTAACCATTGATAAGGAGTTGCTAAAAGATTGCATTCACGATGTCTTTGTGAAGCTTTACGTGAAAAGGGAAGAATTAGGCCCAATAGACAATTTAAAATCTTATTTGTTTATCTCATTAAAAAATAAACTTTGTGATGAACTTCGTAAGCGAATGTATATGTCTGATACAGCTGTTGAGGATGTGAATATAGTATCTCCTACAGATGTTGAAGAAGATTATATGGAAGAGGAGCAACAGCGTAATGAGTTTTACAAAGTACAGCGCTTGTTGGATCAGCTTTCACCTCGTCAACGTGAAGCTCTTACCTTATATTACATAGAAGAAAAGAAATATGAAGATATATGCGAGATAATGAATATGAATTACCAGTCTGTTCGAAATCTGATGCATAGAGGATTAACAAAGTTACGCAGTCTTGCCAGTTAATTTTTGAAAAATCAATGATATATTGAGTACATATCCAAGATGATAGCGTCCTATCTATGTAAACGCTTAAAAATGGATGCTAATATGTACTCTAAAATAAATAAATTTTTGACGGATGATGATTTCATCAATTTTGTGCTGGGTGTTGCTCCACAATCAGCCTCTCGTTGGGAGACTTATTTTAGGGAACATCCAGAAAGTAGAGTGGAAGCTGAAGAAGCAAAAACGGTGTTATTAGCTCCGGCAGATATCATTTGCGATTTCTCAATAGCCGAAATTCAGAATTTGAAAGATAGAATAATTAATAGTATTACAGTATAAAAGGATTTTCAGGGAAATAAAGAAAGTTAGTTTGAATAGAAAATAAAAGAATTAGGTTAGTTAAGGTATAAGAGATTGGGCAGTCTTTCACAATGACTTGATAACGCAAGTATTGTGAAAGACTGCTTCTTTTTACGCAATGTTTCCTTTTATCCGTAGATTAACCAAACAAATTACTCATAAATTTTATATCTGCTAACTGAGCATATAGATTTTTATCTATTCTTTTTCTAGCTATAGCTCTTTTTTGTACTTTTGCAGCCGATTACAAAAACATCATATTACATGAAGACAAGCGAATCTTTATTATCACAATGCAAATTTATAGCGGAATATTCAGCCCACTTAATGGGAGCAGGAGTGCATACATCACGAGTGGTTCGTAATTCAAAGCGTATTGGAGAAGCCTATGGATTAGATGTTAAACTTAGTGTCTTTCATAAAAACATCATTCTTACAATCATTGATCAAGAAACAAATGAAACTTGCAACGAGGTTATAGATATACCTGCGCATCCTATAAGTTTCGAACATAACTCAGCATTAAGTGCTCTGAGCTGGGAAGCTCTAGATCATCATTTATCTTTTGAAGAATTAAAAGATAAATATAAAAAAATAGTCACTGCTCCAATGATTCATCCGCTATTTGTATTAATATTAGTAGGATTTGCGAATGCATCATTCTGTAAATTGTTTGGGGGAGACCTTATTTCAATGGGAATTGTGTTCTCAGCAACAATAGCAGGAATGTATTTAAAGCAACAAATGCAAAAAAAGAAAATAAATCATTATATCATTTTTATAATCTCAGCTTTCGTAGCTTCTCTATGTGCATCTACAGCGTTAATCTTTGATACAACTTCTGAGATAGCTATGGCAACAAGTGTACTTTACCTTGTTCCGGGAGTTCCACTTATTAATGGAGTTATTGATATTGTAGAAGGATATATTCTAACCGGATTTGCTCGATTAACCGAAGCCTCATTGCTTATTGTGAGCATAGCTATTGGCCTCTCATTCACATTGTTAATGGTAAAAAATAGTTTATTATAATATGATTTTAGTTGATATTCTTACTGATGGTTTTTTTGCAGCAATAGCAGGTATTGGTTTCGGTGCGATTTCTGATCCTCCTTTACGGGCCTTTAAAATGATAGCTATATTAGCCGCTTTTGGACATGCATGTCGTTTCTCTCTAATGACTTATTTTGGTGTTGATATAGCAACA
Source organism: Bacteroidota bacterium (assembly GCA_023426145.1). Classification (GTDB taxonomy): domain Bacteria; phylum Bacteroidota; class Bacteroidia; order Bacteroidales; family Bacteroidaceae; genus Bacteroides. The sequence continues at coordinate 117,954 of JAFABG010000003.1, forward strand.
GCCTCATTATTTGCTGGCTTAGTGATCGGTTTTGGCAGTTTATGGCTTGGTAAAAAAGTCTATTGCCCCATGACGGTTTTATATATTCCCGCTTTACTTCCTATGATTCCGGGGAAGTTTGCTTATAACATGGTCTTTTCACTCATCATGTGTTTACAGACAGCACATCATCCGGAATTACACGACAAATATGTTCAAATGCAAGAGATGTTTTTCTCAAACACATTGGTAGCAAGTACAGTTGTCTTTATGTTAGCAGTAGGGGCTAGCTTCCCTATGTTTGTATTTACGCGTAGAGCATTTTCTTTAACTAGACATTAACAAACGATTTTTATGGAGATTTTTTGGAGAACCATTGGCTATTATAATTCCGCCACTTGGTCATTACAGATTATAGTTATTCTAATAGGCCTTGTGTTGACGACTATGCTTGTTCGCAAGCCTCTCTCATGGGTAAAAATGGGAATGAAAATTTATATGATAGGCCTCTATTCATGGATTTCTATTGTATACTATTTCATTTATTGTGAAGAGCGCGTCTATAATGGAGTGATGGCTATGTTTTGGGGAGTGATGGCTATAATTTGGATTTGGGATGCTATTACTGGGTATACAACATTTGAAAGAACTCATAAATATGATCTCTTATCATACGTTTTATTAGCTATGCCATTTATATATCCTATAGTGTCTTTATCACGTGGACTTTCTTTTCCTGAAATGACTTCACCAGTCATGCCTTGTTCCGTTGTTATTTTCACAATAGGATTATTACTTCTATTTGCACGTAAAGTGAATATGTTTTTGGTCCTTTTCTTATGCCATTGGTCATTAATTGGTTTATCAAAAACCTATTTTTTCCAGATTCCCGAGGATTTTTTATTAGCAAGTGCAACTATTCCAGGTCTTTATCTTTTTTTTAGAGAATACTACCTCAATAATCTACACGCTGATACTAAGCCCAAAGCTAAGTATATCAATTGGTTATTAATTGCTGTGTGCATAGGATTAGCTATATTATTGACTACAACAATGTTTATGGAACTAGTTCCTAAGTGTTAACGCTAGCACCCTGCTTTATACTAATTTCTTCATTTTTATTTTGTAATGAGAAAAAATGTTCGTAGTTTTGCGAATAATAAATGATTCCAAAGAAGTGAAAACTAAAGAATATACAGACGAACAAGAGCAAATAGCTCGCTTTGCTAAAGCTATGGGCCATCCGGCAAGGATGGCCATTCTTAGTTTCCTAGCAAAACAAGAGAGCTGTTTCTTCGGAGATATCCACGAAGTACTTCCCATTGCCAAGGCTACTGTTTCACAACATTTAAAAGAGCTCAAAGAAGCAGGCTTGATTCAAGGAGAAATTGAAACCCCAAAAGTTCGCTATTGTATTAATCGAGAGAATTGGGCGCTTGCGCGTAGCTTATTTACTTCATTTTTGGGAAACTGTGAATGTAAAGATAAGCAGTGCTGTGAATAACAGCTTTTTTTTGAAATCAACGTTCGTAATTCTACGAATTGCGACTATTATATAAACTCAAATAGAAAAGAAAAGATGGAAATTAAAGTATTAGGTACAGGATGTTCAAGCTGCAAAGCATTGTATGAAACAGCAAAACAAGCTATCACTGAATTAGGAAGTGATGCTACATTAGTTAAAGAAGAAGATTTATCAAAGATTATGGAATACAATGTTATGAGGCTTCCTGCTTTGGTTATTGACGGTAATGTGGTAGCTGCTGGTAAAAAACTATCAGTCCCGGAAGTAAAAGCACTAATAACAAAATAAATATTTAGTAGTATGTGGAAATTTTTGCATCTGCTAGTTATAACATTCTTTTTTGCTTCATGTGGCAGTAATAGCTCACAGAAGAAAACAGAAACAGCAGATAATCATCAATCAAACTGCGTTGAAATACTATATTTTCATGGTGCACAACGCTGTATTACTTGTAGAGCTATTGAGTCGAATACGGTAGCCCTTTTAGACAGCCTTTATTCAAAAGAACTAGCAGATGGTAAAATCATTTATAAAGTGATAGATATCTCAAAAAGTGAAAACGAACAGCTTGCCAATAAGTATGAAGTCACTTGGTCTTCATTGTTTGTGAACACTTGGAAAGATGGAAAAGAGACTGTGAACAATCTTACAGAGTTTAGCTTCTCAACTGCTAAAAATGAACCTGAGAAATTTAAAGAAGGACTAAAGATTAAAATTGATACGTTGCTAAAACAATTATAAAATGAACTTCCTTCAATCATTACTCGAAAATAGCTCTATTCCTGCTATAACAGCTTTCATTTTGGGAATATTAACATCAGTTAGTCCTTGCCCTTTAGCTACCAATATAACAGCAATAGGTTTCATCAGTAAAGATATAGAAAATCATCACCGTATATTTATTAATGGACTACTTTATACGTTAGGTCGAATTGTAACATATACGGTTCTTGGATTCATCATTATTCCAATCCTTCGTGAAGGTGCAAGTATGTTTATGATTCAAAAGGCAGTGAGTAAGTACGGTGAGATGTTTATTGCTCCTGTATTAATACTCGTTGGCTTATTTATGTTGGACATCATAAAGCTAAATATTCCTCAAATCAATATCGGTGGAGAGGGTTTAAAGAAAGTAAAGGGAGGCTGGGGGGCATTGCTATTAGGCATCCTGTTTGCCTTGGCGTTTTGCCCTACAAGTGGCGTTTTTTACTTTGGCATGCTAATGCCATTGGCAGCAGCAGAAACAGGTGGATATCTTTTACCTGTGGTTTATGCAATTGCCACAGGACTTCCCGTCATTTTAGTTGCTTGGATTCTGGCATATAGTGTTGCCGGAATAGGTCGGTTTTATAACAATGTGCAGATATTTGGAAAGTGGTTTCGTAAAGCAGTAGCTGTTCTCTTTATTGCTACAGGAATTTATTATGCCATAATCTTCTATTTATAAACAAACATAGCATATTCTTCCTTGTCAAATTTTAATAAAAGAAAAAATATGAAAATCTTAATTCTTTGTACAGGCAATAGTTGTCGTAGTCAAATGGCTCACGGTTTTTTACAGTCTTTTGACGAAAGGCTAGAAGTCTTTTCGGCTGGCACCAAACCTGCAGAAAAAGTCAATCCTATGGCTGTTAAAGTCATGGCAGAAGCGGGTATTAGTCTAGCCACTCATTATCCTAAAAATGTAGATCTGTATTTATCGCAAGAATGGGATTATGTTATCACAGTATGTGGAGGAGCTAATGAAAGTTGTCCTATGTTTACAGGTAAAGTCAATACTAGGCTGCACATCGGATTTGATGATCCATCGGATGCTACTGGTACCCCTGATTTTATAAGTGCAGAATTTAACCGAGTGCGCGATGAAATTAAAAGGCGTTTTTATAACTTTTATCAAGAAGAATTAGAGCCGCAATTAAAGTAAAAATACTTATTATGGAAAAAAAAGAGGGTATTGGTTTTTTTGAAAGATACCTTACTGTTTGGGTAGCTTTATGTATTGTCACAGGAATTGCGATTGGTCAATGGCTACCAGCTATTCCACAAACCTTAAGCCATTTTGAATATGCTAATGTATCTATTCCCGTAGCAGTGTTAATTTGGTTAATGATTTATCCAATGATGCTTAAGGTCGATTTTGAAAGCATTAAGAATGTACATAAAAGATCTAAAGGCATCATTATCACTTGTGTTACTAACTGGCTAATAAAACCTTTCACGATGTTTGGAATAGCATACCTATTCTTTACTGTGATATTTAGAAGCTTTATTTCTCAAGAATTAGCAGAGGAGTATTTGGCAGGTGCAGTTTTGTTAGGAGCAGCTCCTTGTACAGCGATGGTATTCGTATGGAGTTATTTAACTAAAGGTGATGCAGCGTATACTCTTGTACAAGTAGCAGTAAACGACCTGATTATACTAGTTGCCTTTGCTCCAATTGTCGCTTTTCTATTAGGTGTTGGAGGAGTTTCTATTCCATGGGACACTTTATTGCTATCTGTCGTCTTATTTGTTGTCATACCTCTTTCTGCTGGAATAATCACCCGTGTGGCTATTGTCCGTAAAAAAGGAATTGAATACTTCAATACTATATTTATACGAAAGTTTGATAATTATACTGTTGGTGGATTATTGCTCACCTTGATTATTTTGTTCTCATTTCAGGGAGAAACAATCCTTAATAACCCATTGCACATTTTACTAATTGCTGTTCCCTTAGTTCTGCAAACTGTAATGACTTTCTTTATCGCTTATGGTTGGGCGAAATGGTGGAAACTGCCACACAACATTGCAGCACCTGCTGGAATGATTGGTGCTAGTAATTTCTTCGAATTGTCAGTAGCTGTCGCTATATCACTTTTTGGATTACAGTCTGGTGCTGCACTAGCTACTGTAGTGGGTGTATTGGTAGAAGTGCCAGTGATGCTAATGCTGGTACGAATTGCTAATAACACGCGTAAGTGGTTTCCGGCACTTCAATCCTAGTTATAAAATGGTATTCAATAGATTCCTAACTCTATTGAATACCATAAAAAAATCGAAGAGCATATTGTATAAGGCTATCAGGCAGCCAATGTTTGCTCTTCGCAAAAAGAACTTGAACAAAAGGTCCTACTTTAGTACGGAATGGGGGATTCTTTCGATTCACAATCTTGCAAATAGCCATTCCTAATTTTCTTGGGTGACAGCCATTACGTTCTTCCTTTTCTATTATTTTCAATGTTTTCAAAAAGCTAAGCGCATAATCCTCATTTTCGGTAGATAGCTTAGAAATATTTCGACTATCCGTAAATCCTGTATTAAAATCACCAGGTTCAACAAGGCATACCTTTATATGAAAAGGATGAACTTCCAATGCTAACGCTTCACTATATCCTTCTACAGCAAATTTGGAGGCAGAATAATAGCCTTGATAAGGGATTCCCATTACGCCTCCAATAGAACTTATATTAATAATCTTTCCGCTGCGTGCCTTTCTCATATATGGAAGCACTACATTACAGCTATTAACGACTCCAAAGAAATTTGTATTCATTTGCAGACCGATCTCATGTTCAGTAGCCAATTCTAATGCGCCACCAATTCCCATGCCAGCATTATTAATAAGTACATCAATCCGTCCATGTTCCTGTATGATGCATGCCACAGCTTGTTCAATAGAAGAAATAATGGTAACATCGACAACTAGCATTCTTACGCCATCCCTATCTTCTTGAGGTTTTCGGCTTGTACCATATACGATGTGCCCTTGTTTGGATAACAATTGCGCGGTAATCTTACCGAATCCTGAAGAAGCTCCGGTAATAAGTATAATTTGGGGTAACATATAATCTTAATTAGTTTTTCTATATTCACTAGGAGTTATTCCCTCATATTTTTTAAAGAAACGCATAAAATGTTGCGGATATTGAAATCCTAGTGTATAGGCAACCTGTGTAATTGACTTACTTGGATCATGCAGTATTTCTTTCGCTATATCTAGCATTTTTAGCTGTATATATTCTTTCGCAGTTTTGCCGGTCTCTTTCTTTATTAAATCACCGAAATAATTAGGTGAAAGAAATATCTTATCAGCGAAATATTGCACAGAAGGTACTCCTTGTTCAGCTGCCATTCCCGAACTCAAATAATCGTCGAGTAATTTTTCAAATCTCGTCAGCGCATCAAGATTCATGTGTTGGCGAGTAATAAACTGCCTTTCATAAAAACGTAGACAATAATCAAGAAGTAGTTCAATGTTGGTGCAAATCAAGCCTCTTGTGTGTCTATCAATAGAATGATGTAGTTCCGATTGAATGATCGACAGACAATTTAGCACAATTATACGTTCTTCTTTCGATAAATGCAAAGCCTCATTAGACTCGTAGGAAAAAAATGAATATTGCTTTATTTTCTGACCTAATGAAGTTCCACGAATGAAATCTGGATGAAATAATAGACCTTTCGATTTAACAGGGACACCCTCGTGCGTCGTATAGCCTACTGTTTGACCGGGAGCAATGCTGACAATTGTCCAATCATCGAAATCATATTTAGTTTTTCCGTAATTAATGGTACAACCAACAGTTTCTTTTAAGAAAAGAGAATAAAACCCCATAGTCATTCGATATTGATCCTGACTGTTTGCAGTATCAAAATTTACAATACTGACTTGTGGATGACAAGTTTCAAAATCGAACAGTTCATTATATTGTTCAATGGTATCTATTTTCAGGATGGGACTTTTAGTTATATCCATAAATTCTATTTTAATAAAAACAAAGATAATGTTTTTATTCGTTTTCATCTCGTTTTTCCAATATAAACTTTCGCTAAGGTCATCTTACTCAACAAAAACAGTAAATAGGGTAAAATCATCCATAATATTGGTATAACTAAAAACCCAAAATACCTGTAATTTTGTTCTATAAACATATAATTAATAGTAATATGAAGAGAACTATACTTTTTACAGCTTTGACTATTTCGTTATTTTCCATTTCGGTCTATGGAAAAAACGATACAAAAACGGCAGAACTGAAAGGTGAAGCCCAAGAAAGTCCTATTAAAAATAATACAATTATGAATGAAAAACTTAATTTAACTCAGGAGTGGGATAAAGTATCCCACAGAGTGACAAAGTAAGTCACAGTAAGGTAACATTTCGTAACCGCTATGGTATTACGCTTGCGGCTGACTTATATGTGCCCAAAAAACCTAGTGCTAAAATGGCAGCAATAGCTGTTAGTGGCCCATTTGGTGCAGTGAAAGAACAGTCGTCTGGATTGTATGCTCAAACGATGGCTGAACGCGGATTCTTAACAATAGCATTTGATCCTTCTTATACTGGTGAGAGTGGTGGCGAGCCTCGTTATGTAGCTTCACCCGATATCAATACTGAAGACTTCTGTGCAGCTGTTGATTACCTTTCTACCCGCGATGATGTAGATCCAGAAAGAATCGGAATCATTGGTGTATGTGGTTGGGGTGGAATGGCTCTTAATGCTGCTGCTATCGATACTCGTATTAAAGCAACTGTAACTTCAACAATGTATGATATGAGCCGCGTAACAGCAAATGGATATTTTGATTCAATGGATGCTGATGCTCGTTATGAGCTACGCAAGCAGCTAAATGCTCAACGCACTGAAGATGCTAAAAACGGAGAATATGCACTCGCTGGTGGAGTTCCTGATGTTGTTCCAGCTGAAGCACCTCAATTCGTTAAAGATTACCACTCATATTACAAGATGCCACGTGGATATCATAAACGTTCTCTAAACTCAAATGGGGGATGGAATAAAACTTCTGCATTATCTTTTATGAACATGCCAATTCTTACCTATACTGACGAAATTCGTAGTGCTGTGCTAATGATTCGTGGCGAAAAAGCACATTCACGTTATTTTAGTGAAGATGCATTCAAAAAACTTAAAGGTTCAAATAAGGAACTGATTATCATTCCCGGAGCTAATCATGTCGATTTATACGATCGTATGGATGTTATTCCTTTCGACAAATTGGAAGCGTTTTTCAACGAATATTTGAAATAACAGCCTATGAAGAAATGGTTGTTATTTATAATGATAATGTCCGGATTGACTTTGGCTACAAATGCCTGCTCTCCGGGCACTCATTCTGAGAATAATGAAAATTTAATTCCAGACACTGATCAAGACCCTAACACGAAACCTGATGATGGACAAAACGGAGCTGGATCGCAATCAGGGAGCCGCTATTTAGTATTATTTAGTTCCCGTACGGGCAATACTCGAATGATGGCTAATACCATACAGGCAACTCTTAATTGTGATATTCAAGAGGTACAACCAGACACTCCTTATGATATCAATTATGACGTCATGTTGCAACGTGTAGAAAACGAGTTGAATGGCATTAATGAGGGGCACTTTCCAGCTATAAAAACAACGATTAATAACGACTTCAATAAATGATGCACGTACACTGGTACCCAATGCTACATTTACAGAGTCGCTTTTGCTTACAACAAATACTTTAGAGCAAATGCAATCGCTCACCATTGATTGGTTAACAAAACTGAATGTTTATAATGATTATAATAAAATGAATAGTATAAAATTAGCAATTCATGGCGGCGCTACATTGACTGCTACGTTAGTAGACAATTCATCTACTCGTGCACTCAAAGAACTGCTATCAAAAAACGATATCACTATCAATATGAGTGATTATGCACGAATGGAAAAAGTAGGTTCGCTAGGAACAAGCTTACCTAGAAATGACCAGCAAATTACAACAGAAGCTGGCGACTTGATTCTTTATCAAGGAAACTCATTTGTTATATATTATGCCCCTAATTCATGGAACTTTACCCGTTTGGGAAAAATAGACAACATGACTCAGGCTGAATTAATCTCTGCTTTAGGGAGTGGAAATGTTACCGTTACTCTTTCATTGAACCAGTGATAAAGATAGATACTATAACCCAGTGCAACAAGTTATTTTCGCAAGAAACGCTCCACCCATTGGTGAGCGTTCTTTGCTTGGCAGATACTCGTTGCATAGATTTGTTGCAACTGGGATTTTATGCTATATTGCTACGAGGACACTCCCTTTGTAGCTCTTGTTATGGATGGAAAAACTGTGATTTTTCAGCAGGAACATTATTATTCTTACCTCCAAAGCAAGCTATTCAAACAGATCAATGGGTAGATAAAAAAAACGGTGAAAACTATTTATTGTGTTTCCATCCTAATCTTATTTGTTGTTCATCGCTTGAACAGCAGATAGCCAATTATTCGTTCTTTAATTATCAGCAAAGTGAAGCTCTTCACATCTCTGCGCGTGAGAAGCAGGTTATAGTGAATTGTATAAATGATATTTCTGAAGAATTACAATGGGGGATCGATGAATTCAGCCGAATGATTATTCTGAATAAAATAGAACTTTTATTGAATTATAGTGCTCGTTTTTATCATAGACAATTCATAACCCGCCATATCCCCAATGAATGTATAGTAGAAAAAACCAATCAACATTTGGAAAGTTATTTTCAGACTCATCAAGTGCAACATGGCGGATTACAATTTATCAAATACTGCGCTCAGAAACAAAATCTATCACCTGCGTATTTAGAAGATGTATTGAAACATCAAACAGGGAAGAATGTTTGGGAATATATTCAATCCAAAATTTGGCTGAGTTCTTGTGTCCAATCAGCACCATTTAATGGTTGAAAAGTGTGCATCCCAAATTTCTGTCCCATCTCAATATTTGAAGCTCCATCATCGACAAACAAGGTTTCCGACGGAATCAGATGACTATCTTGAAGCATAAATTCAAAAATCTCAGGTGCAGGCTTTGTGTAGCCGATTTGATAAGACAAGTATAATTTTTCGCAATAATCATTCAAAGGCATTTTTCGAGATGATAATTCTGGGCTACATGCCCATGCCATTACGTATGGATTGGTATTACTCAAAACATATACATTATATGATTTTCGAAGTTCCATTATATAATCAAGCTTAGTCAAGCTTACCTTATCAATAAAGCCTAACCATGCCTTCTGTGTTTCAGCCCAATTCAACTCTCTGCCACAAAGTGTTCCTAATTCTTTCCTAAACTCATCAGCAGTTAATTTCCCTTCTTCAAGATCTTGGAAGATACCGGTTTGGTGATACTTATCCAATCTAGCATCAGCATCCTTTAATCCTAGCGCAATAAATGCTTGAACTGCTTTATCGCGATCAATATCAACAACTACTCCTCCAAAATCAAAAACAATATTCTTAATCATAACTTACTTTTTAGATTTTAAGCAAAGATAAGGTTTATATTCATAAGAAATAAGCATAGTGACATTATATTAGCGGAATAGAAACACTATGTTCTCAATATAGTATCACTATACAGTTACCATAATGACACCATGTTTTTTAGTGCCAAGAGGCTTTATCGATCAGATTATTTTTTATATTTGCAAATTAAAGCGTTAGTCTAAAAGAAAATTCCAACTGATGAAAAATCTTCGAATATTATTATACTTAATGCTGCTTTCACTTGCAGCGTGCCACCCGGAAAGGAGTACTGTAAGACAAGGACTTGATAAAGCCACTGAACTCATTGGGCAAGATCCGGACACAGCCTCTGTTATTCTTGAAAACATACAGATGAATAAAATGGATGAAGCACAGCTCGCAGAATATAATCTTTTATGTACTCAATTTAATGAGAACAAACATATTCCACATACTTCAGATAAGGAGATACGTCAAGCAGTATCTTATTTCGACCAACATGGAGATGAGAATCAAAAATCAAAAGCCTATTTTTATTTAGCATGCGTTGAGAGTGGATTAAAGCAGGAACAAAATGCTGAAATTCATTTTAAAAAAGCTCTTCAATATGCTTCCACCACTCAACAGTACGATTATATTGCTCAAATATGCCGTCGGTGTAGCCTATACTACCAAAAATACAGTCGCTACGATGAAGCACTAGAAATGGAAAGAAAAGCTTATGCCTGTGAGCTAATGGAAAATGATCAGACTGGTAAAACAAAGATTCTTCTTTCTTCAGCTTTAGGCATGTTTGGGGTACTTTCTTTGCTATTGGGCATGCTTTGGAAGAAGCATAAAGATGTATATTCTAAATTGAATAAATATCGAAATGTGCTTAGCCTTAAAGAAGCAGAATCTGATAAGTTAGTGCTACAATGTAATTATCTGGAAGAAAGATATCAATCTCTTCAACAACAAATTTATGAAAGCTCTCCAGTAATAACCAAGGTACGTGAATTAAAAGAAAGATCTGCTCTATCTTCTAAGAAGATTACTTTTTCCGAGAAAGATTGGAATGAATTATTGAGGTTACAAGAAAACTTATATGGGCTTGTTTCCAAATTGAAAAATATTAGTTCTAAACTCACTGAGGAAGATATGAGAGTTTGTGCTTTCTTGCGTGAAGGCATACAACCAGCAAACTTTGCCGATTTGATGAAACTGACAGTTGAAACACTAACCCGGAGAATTTCAAGAATAAAAACTGAAAAACTGATGCTTCTAAATACTAAAGAATCATTAGAAGATTACATAAAATCACTGTAGTCTGTATTTGTCTGCTATTTTAATCTTATTGTACTGATATATAATATGTTATAACCATGCTACGTCCGTATCCGTCCGAGTAAAAACGGCCTAATTATCCCTCTCGTCTGTACCTTTGCAAACAAAAAAGTTACAGAACTATGAGCTACTTAGTATTTAAAAAGTGGAATAATATCAATGGTTGGTTGATATTTATTTTAGCAGCATCGGTCTATGGAATGACTATTGAACCTACTGCTAGTTTTTGGGATTGCCCTGAGTTTATTTCATGCGCTGAAAAATTACAGATCGGTCATCCTCCCGGCGCTCCCTTTTACATGTTATTAGGCAACTTATTTACTCAGTTTGCTAGCGATCCATCTCATATAGCCATAACAGTCAATTTCCTCAATGCACTACTAAGCGCAGGGTGTATTCTGTTCTTGTTCTGGAGTGTTACGCGCTTAGTAAGATCTCTATTAAAAAACACAACAGAATATTTTTCGATCACAGATACCCTTATCATCCTAGGTTCTGGGTGGGTAGGCGCCTTAGCATATACATTCAGTGACACCTTCTGGTTTAGTGCAGTAGAAGGCGAAGTCTATGCTTTTTCTTCATTTCTCACTGCATTAGTCTTCTGGTTAATGCTTCGCTGGCAAGATGAAGCCGAGACAAACGATGGTGATCGCTGGATTATCTTAATAGCTTATATCATCGGACTTTCCATTGGGGTACATTTGCTCAATTTACTCTCCATTCCCGCAATGGTATTTATATTCTATTATCAGAAGCAAAAATCCGTTTCGTTAAAAGGAACAATCACGGCAATAGTAGTGTCAGGGTTACTCATTGGATTTATTTTATTTATCTACATTCCTGGGATGACCGATATTGGTGGATGGTTTGAACTGCTTTTCGTCAATACATTTGGATTCCCTTTTCATACAGGACTATTGGTAGCACTTATTAGTATACTTATTTTACTAATAGGAGGGATTTATCGTTTTAAGAGACGTCTGATTAATACAACCTTATGGTGTATACTCATGCTCACTGTGGGCTATAGTACATATGGCGTAATACTTATAAGATCCACTGCGAACACCCCCCTCAATGAAAATGCTCCCGACAATATCTTCTCATTAAGAAGTTATTTGAATCGTGAACAGTATGAAAGTGCTCCACTATTTTATGGAAGGACTTACGCTTCAAAGCCAGAATACACGCCTGAAGGAGATTACTATAAAATAAAAACAAAGCAAGGCTCTGCAGTATACAGACCAGATAAGAACTTGGGTAAATATGACATAATTCGACATCGAGAAGACGTTTGTTACTCTCCCAAGATGTTATTTCCTCGCATATGGAATGACCGCATGGCATCTTCCTATCAAATTTGGTCGGGAGGAACAAACGAAGCTCCTACACAGAAAGAAAATCTAACCTATTTCTTTAGTTATCAGCTCAATTATATGTATTGGCGTTATTTCCTCTGGAACTTCGTTGGCCGTCAAAACGACATACAAGGGCATGGGGAACCTGAACATGGGAATTGGTTGACCGGAATTCCTCTATTAGACACCCCACGTCTGGGGGATCAAGACAAGCTACCCGAATCTTTACGTCATAATAAGGGACATAATGTGTTTTATGGTTTGCCACTATTATTAGGGTTAATCGGTATATATTGGCAGTGGATGAAAGGGAAAAAAGGTATTCGGCAGTTTAACGTCGTGTTTCTTCTCTTTTTTATGACAGGTATTGCCATTGTTCTCTATCTAAACCAAACGCCAGGGCAACCTCGAGAAAGAGATTATGCCTACGCAGGATCATTCTATGCATTTGCCATCTGGATCGGAATGGGAGCCGCCAGCCTATGTGATACATTCAGAAAAAAGAAATCATCCACACGAACTGTTGCCTTAGTTATGCTGTGCTGTCTGATTATTCCCATTCAAATGGGAAGTCAGACTTGGGATGACCATGATCGGAGTAATCGTTTCACTTGCCGTGATTTTGGAGCTAACTATTTAAATACGCTTCCTGAAAAAGGAAATCCGATTATTTTTACTAATGGAGATAATGATACTTTCCCATTATGGTATAATCAAGATACAGAAGGTGTACGTAGAGACACTCGCATCTGCAATTTAAGCTATGCTCAAACAGACTGGTATATCTACCAGCAACAATGTCCTTTATATCAAGCTCCAGGATTGCCCATACCTTGGGAGAAAAGTCAATATCAGGAAGGCAGAAATGAATATGTGCTTATTCGTCCCGAACTTAAAAAACAAATTAGTGAACTTTATCAGAAACATCCAGAGGAAGCTCAAAGTAGCTTTGGTAATGATCCTTTTGAACTAAAAAACATAATGAAAAATTGGATTTTCTCTGAAAAACAAGAGTTTCAAGTCATTCCTACTGATACAATAAGCATTGATATAGATAAAAAAGCCGTACTACGGTCAGGCATGTTGCTTCCAGAAAAAATTCGCCATTTAAAAGGACAAGAATTACTAAATGCCCTCCCAAGTAAAATGTTCATTTCATTAAAAGGTATCAACATGCTTACTAAAGTCGATTTAATGAGGCTTGAGCTCATCGCTAATTGTAATTGGGAACGCCCATTGTATCGTGCCATTTCTGTAGGGGAATTTAGCAAATTAAAATTAGACCACTTTCTTATAGAGGAAGGATTAGCACTTCGATTTACTCCTTTTAATTACCAAAACAGTGAGGAGGTAACCTCGGGGAATACATATCCAATCGATATTGAAAGACTTTACGATAATGTAATGAATAAGTATAAATATGGTGGATTAACTACCCCCGATTTGTATCTTGATGAAACTACGCTTCGTACTTGTTATTACCATCGGAGACTTTTTGGCCAATTAGCAAAAGAACTAGCAAAAAGAGGAGAGAAAGCACGTGCCCAAAAAGTACTCGCATATGCGGAGCAAGTCATCCCTGCATATAATGTCCCTGAAGTATATGAAAGTGGCTCATTTGATATGGCTATAGCCTATGCACAATTGGGAAATGATGCAAAAGCGATTCATCTCTTAAAGTATTTAACAACCGAATCGGAAAAGTATATTAATTGGGCCTTTTCCTTGGGAAAGAGTAAAATAGGACTAGTTCAAAGAGAGTGTTTGTATAAATTCTGGCAATGGAATCAATATAATCTACAAATGAAGTCGATTAACCCTAAACTATTTAAACAATACAATCAGCTACTAGAAGAAAAATACGCCTTATTTACATCACTTGTTAATATAGAAAATTAAAAGATACTTGTCTGAATATATAATGAAAATAAATAAGAGATCATGAAATTAAAATTTGATAAAATAAATTACATCATTCTAGTAATCGGAGCGTTGTTGATAATAGCGGGATACAGCTGCATGAGTGGGAAAGGGAGTAGCCTGACTGCTTTTAATCCAGACATTTTTAGTAGAATACGTATAGATGTTGCACCCCTTCTTTGTCTGTTAGGGTATTTAGTAAATATACTAGGGCTCATTTATCGAAGGCAAAAAAAAGTTAATCAGTAATAATGGTATAATTTTCTGTATTCTGTATGCTAAAAATATGAATCGGTCTGATTAAATTTGCGACATTAAGGAAAACGCATTCAATCTAAGAACATGTTTCGTTATAGCCTCTTGAAAAACGCTTACTACTAAATTGATAAAATAATAATTATGCTGCGTACTATCAGACTTACAGCCGCAATTATGTGTATAGTGCTTATTACCCTGTTATTTTTAGATTTCACGGGAACGATTCACGCATGGTTCGGATGGCTGGCAGAAATACAATTCTTGCCAGCAGTATTAGCCTTGAATATTGGAGTTGTACTAATTTTAATAGTACTCACTTTGCTTTTCGGGCGCATTTATTGTTCAGTCATTTGTCCGTTGGGCGTTTTTCAAGATGCCATATCTTGGATAGCAGGCAAACGAAAGAAAAACCGCTTTCGCTATTCTCCAGCACTGAAATGGTTGAGATATGGGGTGCTAGTAATCTTTGTATTGGCTTTAATTGTTGGAGTAAACACGATTGTTGTTTTTCTAGCCCCTTACAGTACTTATGGACGAATCTCAGCCAATTTATTTGCTCCTATCTGGCAATGGGGAAATAATCTTCTGGCCTATTTTTCGGAACGAGCAGATAGTTACGCTTTTTATCAAGTCGATGTCTGGATGAAAAGCCTTTCAACATTAATAATAGCCATAACGACCTGTGTGATACTTTTTATATTAGCTTGGCGCAATGGGCGTACTTATTGCAATACAATATGCCCCGTTGGTACAATACTAGGATTTATCTCTAGGTTCTCTATCTTTAAACCTGTCATCAACACGACTAAGTGCAATAGTTGTGGGTTATGTGCACGCAACTGCAAAGCGTCTTGTATAGACACAAAAAATCATAGCATCGATTATAGTAGATGTGTTGCCTGCATGGATTGTGTTGGTAAATGCAAGCAAGGAGCAATCAAATATGAGAGGTACAATTTAAAGAAGGAAGTCAGTACACCTGCCACAGTTAGAGTGAAGTCTGTGACACCCGAGCAGATAGACAATGCTCGCCGTACCTTTCTATCGTCATCAACCCTTTTAGCTACTTCGGCTATACTTAATGCACAAGAGAAGAAAGTAGACGGTGGATTAGCTACGATTGAAAATAAAAAGATTCCCAATCGAGAAAATCCAATATGTCCTCCGGGATCCTTAAGTATACGCAATTTCACGCAACATTGTACAGCTTGCCAGTTGTGTATTTCTGTTTGCCCCAATCAAGTATTACGTCCTTCAAGCAACTTAGCTACTTTTATGCAGCCTGAAATGTCTTACGAGAAGGGATACTGTCGTCCTGAGTGTGTCAGGTGTAGTGAAGTATGCCCTACGGATGCAATACATTTAATTAATTTGGCCGATAAATCAGCTATACAAATTGGTCATGCAGTATGGATCAAAGAAAACTGTATTCCGCTGACCGACAAAGTCGAATGTGGAAACTGTGCCCGTCACTGTCCAACTGGAGCTATACAAATGGTATCCTCCAATCCCGAAGCATCCGACTCTCTGAAAATTCCAGTAGTGAATGTTGAAAAATGTATTGGTTGCGGAGCTTGTGAAAGCCTTTGTCCGGCGCGTCCTTTCAGTGCTATTTATGTCACCGGACACCAAATGCACAGAGTAGTATGAGTTTAAAGTCAAAACAGAATTATGAAAGAAAACAACAAGAAAGACATAAATAGGAGAGAATTCATTAAAATAGTGGGTATAAGTGCAGCTACTTCTACTGCTTTATTGTATGGATGCTCTCCAAAGAAAACCTCCTCTTCAAGCAGTGTGTCGGCAGAGCGAGAAATTCCCACTGATAAAATGACTTATCGGAAATCGCCTTCTACAGGTGATCGTGTATCCCTTTTGGGTTATGGTTGTATGCGGTGGCCACTAAAACCATCTCCTGACGGTAAAGGTGAGGTTATTGATCAAGATGCCGTGAATGGGCTAATAGATTATGCCATCGCGCACGGAGTAAACTATTTCGATACATCACCAGTATATGTGCAAGGCTTTTCTGAAAAATCAACAGGAATAGCATTAAGCCGTCACCCACGTGATACGTACTTTATTGCTACCAAACTGTCTAACTTTTCTCCGAGCAGTTGGTCTCGAGAAGCCTCACTTAAAATGTATCATCAATCTTTCACTGATCTCCAAGTTGATTATATAGACTATATGTTACTCCATGGTATTGGGATGGGAGGTATGGAGGCCCTAAAAGGCCGATATTTAGACAATGGTATACTAGATTTTCTGATTAAGGAACGTGCTGCTGGGCGTATACGGAATCTTGGGTTCTCTTATCACGGAGACGTTGAAGTATATGACTACCTACTTTCTCTACAGGATGAGATTAAATGGGATTTCGTACAAATACAACTCAATTATGTGGATTGGAAGCATGCAAAAGAAACAAATGATCGAAATACTGATGCAGAATATCTCTATGGAGAATTACATAAAAGAGGTATTCCAGCGATCATCATGGAACCTCTTTTAGGAGGACGATTGTCTAAATTAAATGATAATTTGGTAGCCCGGCTTAAACAGCGTCGTCCTGAAAATAGTGTAGCATCTTGGGCATTCCGCTTTGCCGGTTCATTCCCTGATATATTAACGGTATTAAGCGGAATGACGTATATGGAGCATTTGCAAGATAACATACGAACTTATTCACCTCTAGAACCACTGACCGATCAAGAAAAATATTTTTTAGAAGATACGGCACAGTTAATGCTTAAATATCCTACTATTCCATGTAATGATTGTAAATATTGCATGCCGTGTCCTTATGGATTAGATATTCCTGCAACTTTGTTACATTATAATCGTTGTGTCAACGAAGGCAATGTACCTAAGAACAGGCTAGATGAAAATTATGCAACAGCTCGTCGTGCATTTCTCATCGGATACGATAGAAGTGTGCCTAAACTTCGGCAAGCCAGTCATTGTATAGGATGTAATCAATGTACACCTCACTGTCCTCAAGGCATCAATATCCCGAAAGAATTGCATCGGATAGACCAATTTGTTGAACAACTGAAACAAGGAACATTATGATGAAAGAATTGATAACAAAGTTACACTCAGGAAATTATTCATGTGTGATAGCTAATAAAGATAGTATACGTACCTTTACCCAGCGAGGAGTGGCCGACTTGTATGATTTACTCACTCATAATCCTAATTACCTAAAAGGAGCATTGATAGCTGATAAAGTTGTAGGCAAAGGAGCAGCAGCTCTTATGATTTTGGGAGGTATAAAAGAGCTACATACAGATATTATAAGTTCAATGGCATTGGATTTATTGAGTACTACAGACATAAAAGTAGATTTTGATCTAGAAGTTCCTTTTATAGAAAATCGTGACAAAACAGGTTGGTGCCCTGTAGAAGCAATGTGTAGCAAAGAAACATCAGCGGAAGCTATCTTGCCACTCATTCACGATTTTATTGATAAAATGAGAAAAAATGGACTTAAAAAATAATACGAACGCAAAACATAGTACATGAAGATTTATCCCATTAGTTTATTTTTCTTAGCTTGTATGCTTTCTACACCAGCACTAGCACGGTATAATGACGATAGCCTACACATAAAAAAAAGATACGATATTGATGAGGTTGTCGTAACAGGGACACGTAATAAAACTGATCTTCGTCATCTTCCAATGACTATTTCAGTGGTAGACAGGTCACAGATTGAAAAAAGGTATGAACCATCACTATTGCCAGTATTGACCGAACAAGTCCCAGGATTATTCATAACAGGACGAGGCATTATGGGATATGGAGTTTCTACGGGTGCAGCTGGGGGAATGAGTCTCCGTGGCATTGGCGGTAGTCCTACTGCTGGACTATTGGTTCTGATTGATGGTCATCCACAGTATATGGGATTAATGGGACATCCCATAGCAGATGCTTATCAATCAATGATGACCGAAAGAGTAGAAGTCATTCGTGGTCCAGCTTCCGTACTTTATGGCTCCAATGCAATGGGTGGAGTAATCAATATCGTGACACGCAAGCAACAAGAAAATGGAGTAAATACACATGTAAAAGTAGGTTATGGTTCGTATAACACCTTACAATCTGAATTTTCTAACCTTATTAAAAAGGATCGCTTCAAAAGTGTAATAACGGGCTCATATAACCGCACCGATGGACATCGTTCGAATATGGAATTTGAGCAATATGGAGGATATGCCAAATTTGGATATGATCTTAGCCCAAGCTGGAATATTTGGGGTGATGTTAACGTGACCCATTTTAATGCATCTAATCCAGGTAGATTGGATGCTCCACTGATTGATAATGATTCGCGAATTACACGCGGCATGACTTCCATTGCTTTGGAAAATCATTATGAAAAAACGGCTGGTGCATTAAGCTTCTTCTATAACTGGGGACGCCATAAAATTAACGATGGATATAGATCGGGAGAGATTCCACAAACCTCTCTTTTTAATTCTAAAGACAATACGCTGGGCTTTTCTTGGTACCAAAATGCCACCTTATTCACAGGCAATCGTTTGACTGTTGGATTCGACTATCAACACTTTGGAGGTGAGTCTTGGAATAAAGTAATAGCTACTGGAGAGCAAAAGCTTGGAGTAGATAAACAAATGGATGAATTTGCAGGATACATCAATTTTCATCAGGATCTAAACAATTGGATAACTTTGGATGCCGGACTCCGAATGGATCATCACTCCCATGTTGGCACTGAATGGATTCCACAAGGAGGAGTCGCTTTTCATCTTCCTAGAAACGCCGAGATCAAAGCCATGGTAAGTAAAGGATATAGAAACCCTACTATTCGTGAAATGTACATGTTCACTCCCGCTAATTCGGATTTGAAGCCAGAGAGGCTTATCAACTATGAGCTATCTTATAATCAACGCTTATGTGAAGGAGCTTTATACTATGGGGTAAATCTTTATTATATTAATGGTGACAATATCATTATGACTAACGGCCTTATACCTCCATTAAATGTTAATTCAGGAAAGATAAAGAATTGGGGAGTGGAAACAACTATTGAATATAAACTGAATTCTCACTGGAATTTGAATACAAATTATAGTTGGCTACATATGCAGAATCCTGTTCTTGCAGCACCCACACATAAATTATATACCGGTATTGATTATACCCATGGACGTTGGAGTGTCTCTACAGGAATACAATACATAAATGGGCTATATACCTCAGTTTCCATCAATCAAAATGGAGTAGAAATAAAAGAAAATTTCGTGTTATGGAATCTCAGAGGAAGTTATAAACTCTGTCATTCTGCTGAGATTTTCTTAAAAGGAGATAATTTATTGGGGCAACAGTATGAAATAAATGCAGGATATCCTATGCCTAAAGCCACATTTATTGGAGGAATTAATATGCACTTTTAAGTGTAATGTTATGAATTAGAATGAAATAACTTTTATGCTTTTTTCGATGCAAAATACAGCTCATATAAAATTCTGATTTTTTATTTGAGATATAAAAATAATGCTTACCTTTGCATCGGTTTTTCACAACAAGTAATGCATGAAAACCCCTATAATGCGGTAGTAGCTCAGTTGGTAGAGCATTAGCTTCCCAAGCTAAGGGTCACGAGTTCGAGTCTCGCTTACCGCTCATTCTAAATAAGGTAGTCACTTCAAAATGACTACCTTATTTCGTATAAGTATATTTAATTCAATAAAAATTGTAGCGACAATCCTTATTGAATTTTACTATTTATACATGTATCATTAAAGTCACAACGCATTGCCTTTCATCAAACCCAGAAAATTAATAGGATAAGAATAAGCACAGTTCGTTCATTTTTCGTATTTTTGCATCCTAATTTTAACACTCTAGACAACTTAAATAAAAAATATAATGGCAAAAGAACTGAAAGACCTTACCAAACGTAGTGAAAACTACTCTCAATGGTATAACGATTTGGTGGTAAAGGCTGATTTGGCAGAGCAATCTGCTGTACGTGGATGTATGGTAATTAAGCCTTATGGATACGCTATTTGGGAGAAAATGCAACGTCAGCTAGACGATATGTTTAAAGAAACAGGACATGTGAATGCATACTTTCCCCTTTTGATTCCTAAATCATTCCTAAGTCGTGAAGCTGAACACGTGGAAGGCTTTGCTAAAGAATGTGCTGTAGTGACTCACTACCGTTTGAAGAATGCAGAAGATGGCTCTGGAGTTGTTGTAGACCCTGCTGCAAAATTGGAGGAAGAGTTGATTATTCGTCCTACGTCTGAAACAATTATCTGGAATACGTATAAAAACTGGATTCAATCGTATCGCGATCTTCCTATTCTTTGCAATCAATGGGCAAACGTTTTTCGTTGGGAAATGCGTACTCGTCTTTTCTTACGTACTGCTGAGTTCTTGTGGCAAGAAGGACATACAGCTCATGCAACACGTGAAGAGGCTGAAGAAGAAGCAATCAAGATGCTAAATATTTACGGTGAATTTGCAGAAAAATATATGGCAGTTCCTGTAGTGAAAGGTGTTAAATCAGCTAACGAACGTTTTGCAGGTGCACTTGATACGTATACGATTGAGGCAATGATGCAAGATGGAAAAGCTCTACAAAGTGGTACTTCTCATTTCCTTGGACAAAATTTTGCTAAAGCTTTCGATGTCCAGTTTGTAAATAAGGAAAATAAAATGGAGTATGTATGGGCTACTTCTTGGGGAGTATCTACTCGTTTAATGGGTGCTTTGATCATGACCCATTCCGATGATAACGGCCTTGTACTACCACCGCATTTAGCTCCAATTCAAGTGGTCATTGTTCCAATTTATAAAAATGACGAACAATTGAAACAGATTGATGCTAAAGTAGAAAGCATTGTAAAAAAACTCAAAGCAATGGGTATTTCTGTGAAATATGATAATGCAGATAATAAACGCCCTGGATTCAAATTTGCAGATTATGAACTGAAAGGAGTTCCTGTTCGTTTGGTTATGGGAGGACGTGATCTTGAAAACAATACAATGGAGATCATGCGCCGTGATACGCTGCAAAAAGAGACTGTGACTTGTGATGGTATAGAAACCTATGTAGAGAAATTGCTCGAAGAAATTCAGGCAAATATCTATAAAAAAGCGTTGGATTACCGTAATTCTAAAATATCTACCGTAGAAACTTATGACGAGTTTAAAGAGAAGATCGAAGAAGGAGGTTTTATATTAGCTCATTGGGATGGTACCCCTGAAACAGAAGAGAAAATTAAGGATGAAACGAAAGCAACAATTCGCTGTATTCCTTTTGAATCATTTGTTGATGGAGATAAGGAACCGGGAAAATGTATGGTTACAGGCAAACCTTCTGCTTGCCGTGTAGTTTTTGCGCGTTCTTACTAAGAATCAATTTATTTCATTATATCTAGTTTTTTATTGGTCCGAAGTTTCATGTAAACTTCGGACCTTTTTTTATTCTGTTCACAAAGTAAATCTATCTTTTCATTCCATTAACGAGAACGGATTTCCCTCCTCATAAAGATAATGTAAGATATAGCAAAACAGATAACAGTTGCTGCAATCAACCCAGTGAGTTGCGGCCAAACCACTAATAGACTTTGTCCTAATGGGAGAGGACTTGGAATCACTCCTTGCACTTGTTCCATTGTGAGCGGTCCTAAACTTCTTACTGAAGGCATTAATAAAGTAGTAGTTGCCTCATTAAATAACTCACTAGGTGCTAAACGCATCAAACCGAGAATAAATTTCTGATAGCTTATAATCTGTTGGGGAGAAGCCATTTCAGATGGGCTTAATGCCTTCGCTACCAAATGAATTATCATGGAGTAGAAAATGCTAAAAAATAGCCAAATAGCAACTGAAGCTAACGCTGATGTAGCAGCCTGACGAAAACGTAGCGAAAAAAGAATGGCTAGATTCAACCAGAAAGCGACATAGAATATGCTGATAATAATAAAAAAAATAATTCTCCAAAATTCGCCAGCAGTAGGAGGAATCCCAATGGCAATAAGCCCAAATCCCATGACTAGAAAACAAAGAACAAATAACATAATGCCAATTACAATCAAAGCAGCCATAAATTTCGCATTGATAATGCAGTCGCGATGAATAGGTTGTGAAAGCATCCTACTCAGTGTCCCTTTGTTTTGCTCTGAATTAACAGCATCAAATCCCAAAGCTATGCCTAATAGAGGACCTAAAAAGTTTATAAACGCCACAAAAGAGGGTAGAGAGCCATCTGAGACGGTAAATAACTTCAAAAAAAGAAAAGAACCATCTGGGTCGTTAGGCTTAATGGCTGTACCTATATTGGTCAGAGCAGTGTATAGTGCACCCATACAAGTTAAAGCAATGATACCAATCAAAATTATAAAACGCCAACTTTTAACATGGTCGGAGATTTCTTTGTTTACAATGACCCAGAAAGGATGATTGATACTACTCATGTTTTTGTCCTCCTTCCTCAATGTATTGATTATATATATCAGAAAGTTCATGTTTGTTAGCTTTTGCTTCTGCCAAATCTATCACTGCAAGCAATTTTCCTGCGCCAAACAATCCCACTCGATCACAAACATTTTGTACTTGATCTAGATGATGCGAAGAAAATAGAACGGTGAGCCCTTCTTTTTTACTTAACCGGCTTATTAATTCAATAAACTCATGGACCCCAGCAGGATCTATACCAGATGTAGGTTCATCGAGAATAATGATTTCAGGATTCTTTATGAGCACATCTGCTAAGCCCAACCTTTGTCGCATTCCACGCGAGTATTTCCCTGCTTTTTTATTCAACTGAGATTCAAGACCCACTAGATTCATTAAGATTAATGCTTTATTTTTCGCTTCTTCATCTGGTATACCATTTAACCGTGCTGTATAGATTAAATTTTCCGGGCCAGTCATGTCGTCATAAAATCCCACATCTTCGGGTAAATAGCCAATTTTTCTTTTAGCATAAATGGGATGCGTAGTCGAATTAATACCACAAATTTCAACTCCTCCCGAAGTCGGCTCTGTCAATCCTAGCATCATTAAAATAGTAGTCGACTTTCCAGCGCCATTAGGACCTAATAATCCGAAGACTTCTCCTTTCCGAATGTTTAAGCATATATGATCTACAGCCATAGATTGACCGTATCGCTTAGTTAAGTCGGTAAGTACAATCATTGATTCGTCCATCATCTACCTCCTTCCATATTTGCGGAATAGATAATAAACAACACCAATAGCTGCAATAATAATAAAAATGCCTATCCATCCCCACAACATCGGAGTCTTTACTGCTATTCTAAATTGAGCATCCGCATTGACTTCAGGAGTTTTAGCCATTATAGTAGTGACATAATCACCAGGCAGCGCTTTTTTAGAAGCTTTCAATTTTGCTACTACTGTAGTTGTTTCTCCAGCTTTGAGTACTTCTATTTTTGAAGGTTCGAAACTGACTTCCCAATCTGCTGGGCTATTGGCTGACAATAGGATATCTTTTAATAGAGATGATCCTGCGTTTTTAATTTGTAACTCGATACGTTTAGTGTCCCCAGCGGTTACCTCTGTGCTTAATAACCCCATAGGAGTGGTTAGTTCCATTTGATATGATCCAGTGACAACAACTTCTAATTCTAAATCTGCCGATGTATTGCCAGCTATAGCCCGTACCGGAATTTTATAACTACCCGCTTCCACATTGGCAGGAGGATTAATATCAATAGTGACACTTTGTGAAGTATTGGCTTCCACTTGCGCAGAAGTAGCTTGTTTATAATTAGGTTTGAATATTACATTCCAGCCCCTGGGTGCATTGGCCATCAGTGCATATAATTGCTGATCAGCAGTTTGATTCTTAAGTGTTGCGTTAAACGTAAAGGTCGATTTTGAATTTCCTTGCATATTAGGCTGCTCAGTAGTCAATTCAGTTTGATAAATCCCTTGCTGAGCAACAACAACATTTAAAGGAAGTTGTACTTTACCAGCATGCACAGTGAAATGATAACTACCTCTGTTCACTTTCAAAGGAACATCAATTTTTAAATTAAATGTCTTTTTTTCTTTTGGAAGTACTGCTAAGCTGCTTAAATTCCAGCCGCCGGATTTCATTTCATGTTTCCAGCTACTCGATAAGCCACTGATTGAGAGATTTGCATCCATCAACTTTTCGGTATTGTTGATTAGATCGATGTTGTAGTCGATTGACGCGCCTGGCGAAACAGATATTTTCGTGTAAGGTGTGTACAAGATCACGCTTTTAGGAATAGAGTCGTTTGCGTGAACATTACTCATGGGAATCATTCCCAGTAAAAAAGTGATTACTAAAAAACAATTTGTTCTCATAGTCATACAAAGTTCTTATGATTATTTAATATGAATACTGTCAAATCTGTGGGTGCAAAAATAATAGTTGACTGTATTAGTTGCTGTTAAAAGAAACAAAAGAATATAATCACAACCCTTAGATATGAAAATGAGAACTATTTTCTATTTTTGTGAGCGCCTCCGTTTAATCTCAGATTTCGCTTTGTCGTCAGTTGTTATTGAATCAGCTTGTTGTTGCAGAGCCTCTGCTGCTTTACGTTTTCGTCTATTACGCAATTTCCATTTATTCCAAAAGAAGAGATCACTCCACTTATCGAAATCTTTCTTATACATAATACCAACTCCCTGCGTGGTCAAGTTTGTTTTTGTGTAATATCGATCATTCGTTTCGTTGTAGGCTTTCAATCGAACATCACCAGAACGATTAATAAGCCATTCGGCTTCAAAGTCGCCCACAAAATTTGTATTAGCCATCGGATTATCACGATAACCAAAATTTCCATTAACCAAAAGACGATTATTTAATAATTGACCTGAAAGAATGCCTTCAACTTCCATGTCTGTCCATCCTTTATCACCAGTACTTAGATTAGTACCTATATTCCAATTGTTTGTTTCAAAGACTTGTGATAAAGCGTTATTTAACTGTCCCGACAAGGTAGACGAAAGAACAGATGTCATCACATTAGAGTTTTGGTTATTTCGTGCAGCGTCTTCCGTATAGAATTTACCGATTCCTAAAAGATAAAGAATCTGCATATTCATTTGCTCATCCGTACTAATGTAGTTACGCACAAGAGTTTGAATTTCATCTTTTTCATTCGGTAGTTCTATTCCCAGCTTAATTGTAGGCCGCAATAAATTACCAGTTAAATTCATCATACAGTTGACCCTCACATTCGTTTGCTGGGCAATTGTGGCGACATCTGGACTAAGGTCATTCAGAGAAGCTGAATTAACTGTATAAGAGGCTTGTATATCCAAATTAGCATCTAAAGGCGCTCCATTAAAAGTAATCGTACTTCCGTCTTTAATAATGAAATCCTTACGAATCACTTCTTGAAGACTAAATTTATAAATTCCCTGATTAATTCTATAATTACCAAACATTTTCACATCTCCTTTATTATAGAATTCAGTTCGTATATTTCCACTACCTTTTCCACTTATATAATCTCCGGCAATAGGATCCATAATAATTTTCATCGTGGCGTCTGGGGTTGCATCCACAAGAATGTTCAAACGAATATCTGTCTGATGATCTTCATCTTCTGATTGACGCTTTTGCTGTATCTGATCATAATATGAGGCAACATGTATAGAATCCCGTACTGTACGTCGTGGAGTCTTATCTACAAACTTGATAAACTGACTACTTGCGGCTGACGCTACATTTCCATTGATATACGTAAATGTGGAATTGCGATTAGTAGTCATGGCTACATTAACATCTAACCCCTGCTCGGCATTCCCCGCCAATAAGGCATTCCCAGTAGCATACACAGTTCCATAAAATGGCATATCAGTGGATTCCTTGGTATTCATAAGAAGCATATTGTTCGCTTGTATTTCAAAGTGATAATTCATGTCTTTGAAGTGAAGAAAATGCAGGTAACCATTCATCGTTCCTGAATGTCCTTCCATATCAGCAATATTTATATTATTAAAGGTCAATCCGGTAGGGGTTAAATGAATCGTATCTTTAACGGCAAAGCGGGTATTCAGGATATCAAATCTCATTGAAGCATCCGTCATTACATCGCCATCAAGATTCAATCCCTTAAACTTTCCATAAAAATGCACCTTTCCTGTACCTCTTCCTTTAATATCTTGTGCCACTGAAGACATATAGAACTCTAGAAATTTCAAATTAAGCTCGTGAGCATCTATATTAAGATCAAGACCGCTTTCAGGTTTTAAAGGATAAACGGTGCCGGTAACCCTTGAAGGTTCTGCAGCTATGTCCTTAATGGATGCATCTAAATGAATTCCCCTTTTTTCATTATCCCAAGTTCCATATACATCTAAATCGCCCAACCGACCGTGATTGAGAGAGAAATCTCTTACAAAAAGATGCGTATTCATCACTGGCTTCTTGAAAACACCACTGGCGTAGGCCGTTCCAGTTGCATCACCTTCAAAATTAACATCATCGGATATGTTTGCAATGTCGAAAACATATCCCATATTGATGTCCTTTAAATCTATTCTCACTGTATCTCTAGAATGATCTGAAAGGCGCCCATTGATACGAACATAACGATCTAAATGACTAAAATTAAAGTTTTTCACATCTACTCTGCCCGAATCAACAACGATCTGCGAAGGATGAATTCGCCAAAGACTATCATTTAAAATAATATCAGTAGGCTTCACATCTACTACGGCTTTAAGCAATGGCTTATCACCTGTTGTGCGAAGAAATTGTGCCACTGCAGCAAACTGACCACTATATGTAGCTTTACCGTTGTTTCCCCAATTAAGCGTAGTAGTAACTTTATCCTCTTTAGCTTGCGCTTCTATCGCTAAATTTACTGGACCATTCTTCTTGAGATTAGTTAGACGTACCTTTGTACGAATATAATCCGATGGAGTTTCACATAACAACATCCCGGACTCAATGAAGTTAGTCTTATAAAGCAAACGAGGAAAATAGCCTTCAATACGCAAACGTTGCAATGCGTCGTTTACATACCCATTCAAAGTAGAGTGAGTGTATATAGTGAGAGGAATATCAAACACAGTAGAGAGGATATCGGTATTATAAATATCAATATCGAACATGAAATTATTATGAGTAACAATTTTTTTCTTAGGCGGTGAGATCAGTGAAGGAACATACTTTCGCATAATGTTAAATAAGCTGGCAGGCAAGGTGTGGTATTGAAATTGCCCCACTATACTAGCCGTTAGAAATTCAGAAGTAAGTTTCAACTGCTTCTCTTGATCTAGTCGAGTAGCGCTGATATTCATATTCTTCATGAAATAGTGTTTATCAGGTGCTGTAAATTCTAAACTATCCACATTAATCTCTCCAATCATTTCATCTACGGAGCCACCCGTAAAATTAGCTTTTACCTTAACTGAAAATTCAGAATCCGGAAATTTGGTCGTTAGATTGAGGTCATGCGGACGCACTTTGTCCACAACTGCTAAAAAGTTGAAGGTCGGAACTTTGGATGTTACATTTACTCCTCCATTTAAATAGATGGAACCATTAGGATCATTTAAAGCAACTTTACCATTATAACCTCCTTGCTTGTATTCTCCATCAAGTGTTATATTTTCATATTTATATCCACTGTATACTATAGAAGCTATTAATCCCTTCATTTCTATAGCCGGAAGCAAATTTTTCTGATGCTGTCCACGAACATCAAGATTAAATGTTATATCTCCAAATTTTTCGTCGTTAAGAAGTTTCCCCAATTCAAATTTTTCTGTTTTAACGGCACCAGAATATGAAAAAGCTCCTTTATTTTTGTCGGAACTCAATTTTAAATCAGTTTTTATACTACCTAAGCTAGTTCTTAATGATCCATAGGTCACTAAATCGGTGAAATAACCAGAAATTTCTCCCCGGAAGTCAATATTGCCTAATCGTTCTAAAAGTGGAGGGACACCATTATAATTGCTACTTAGATTACGGACTAGAAAACCAACACCACGGGTATTTGCAGAAAGCTCTGAAAGAGAACCGTAAATGTAAGTACTCTGTGGATTAGAAAGATCTTGAAGAGATACATCTCCAGCAAGCCTGAACTGACTATCAGCTGCTGTTATTTCAAGATGAGGGCAGGTGAGCTGATCAAATGTTCCTTCAACTTGCACATCTAAAGTGAGTGGCTCTTTAAAATGAGCCAGCATGGGCACAAAAGGTGAAACGTCTTTTAATGTAACTACAGATGGCAATGTTTTGAAAGAAAAACGCACTTTCTCTGCAAAATGATTAAATGCAGATAAGCTGTCATAGGACAAATGTATAGTATCCATTCTCAAGGACGTTTCTGGCAATTCTATCGCAAAATTATCAATGGTAGTTTGCTTGTCATTAGCTACTAGCTTAAGACTCATTTTCTTTAGCGAAAAGCCAGAGGCTTTTTCGTCAAGGCTTAACCGCTTGATACCAAAGTTTAAAGAATCTTTTGTCAAGGCTTTCAATGAAATATTAGCAATGATATTTTGGAGTTGAAGATGGTTAGTATTAAACTTGCCAGGAGTTTTCTGAGCAGTAAGCACATCATAAGTTGCTCTTCCGCGACGAATTAGTACAGAATTAATGCGCAAATCCAATGAGCTTTCTTTTTTTACAGTATCCTTAGAAGCAAAAGCATCCAATACAAACTTGAAATTAGGAGGAGAATCTGGGGTTTGCTTAGACAAATTTATGGTGAAACCAAACAGCTGAACACTGCTAATGGAGATTTTCCCTTTGAACAAAGGTATAAACTCAAACTTAGCAGACAAACGAGTGATTTTCAACATTTCTTTTCCATGCTGATCATCCATAACGACATCATCAATAATGATACGATTCAGCAAACCTATATTAATTCTACCTATTGTGAGATGAGTATGAAGCACATTTGATAATTCAGTGGCCACAAATGCACTCATTACACGCTGAACATGAGGAATATTCAGCAAAACGATAGTTCCGATATATACTCCCAGTATAATGCCAACTACCCAACGTACAGTCTTTTTCAGCGTTCTGATAAGCGATAACTTTTATTTAGCGAACAAAAATATAAAATAGTTCGTTATGAATCGTAGTTTTATCATTACTTTTGTAGCGTTTAATAGTTTAAAGACTTATGAGTGTAATAATATTAGGAATTGAGTCATCTTGTGATGATACGTCGGCAGCCGTAATCAAGGATGGTTATTTGCTGTCGAATGTAGTATCAAGTCAAGCCGTACATGAAGCCTACGGTGGAGTAGTACCCGAATTGGCTTCAAGGGCGCATCAACAAAATATTGTTCCGGTAGTACACGAAGCATTAAAACGGGCTGGTGTTAGCAAAGAAGAATTAAGTGCAGTTGCTTTTACTCGTGGTCCCGGCTTAATGGGATCTCTACTTGTAGGAGTATCCTTTGCTAAAGGATTTGCTCGTTCATTAAATATTCCATTGATTGATGTTAATCATCTGACAGGACATGTTTTAGCGCATTTCATTAAAGCTGAAGGAGAAGAGAATATTCAGCCTAAATACCCCTTTCTATGCTTATTGGTTTCGGGCGGAAATTCACAAATCATTTTAGTGAAGGCTTATAATGATATGGAAATCCTAGGACAGACAATTGATGACGCTGCTGGTGAAGCAATTGATAAATGTTCAAAGGTAATGGGATTAGGATATCCGGGTGGTCCTATAATAGATAAACTTGCGCGCCAAGGTAATCCTAAAGCGTACACTTTTAGTAAACCACATATCCCCGGATTGAATTATAGTTTTAGTGGGCTAAAAACTTCGTTTCTTTATTCATTACGCGACTGGCTAAAAGACGATCCAAACTTTATTGAGAATCATAAAGTAGATCTTGCTGCGTCACTAGAAGCAACTGTCGTAGATATATTAATGGATAAGTTACGTAAAGCTGCGAAAGAGTATAAAATCAATGAAGTAGCAGTTGCTGGAGGAGTTTCAGCTAATAATGGACTTCGTAATTCATTTCGTGAACACGCTGAAAAATACGGATGGAACATCTTTATCCCAAAATTCAGTTATACAACAGATAATGCTGCTATGATAGCTATTACGGGATACTTTAAGTATCTTGATAAAGATTTTTGTTCCATTGATCTTCCGGCCTATTCACGCGTTACTTTATAACAACTTTCCATCAAATGATTTAACCGTTTGATGGGATAACTGTAAGAATTAAAAGAATAAAGATGTTTGCTGAAATTATCACCATTGGCGACGAACTACTTATTGGGCAAGTAGTCGATACTAATTCTGCCTGGATGGGGCAAGAATTAAATAAAATTGGTATAGAGGTATTACGCATCGTTTCTATTCGCGATCGCGAAGAAGAAATTATTGAAGCAATAGATAGTTCAATGAAAAGGGTTGATATTGTTTTAGTGACCGGAGGACTCGGTCCAACTAAAGACGATATTACAAAACAGACTTTATGTAAGTACTTTAACACTGAGCTTGTGTTTAGTAAAGAAGTTTTTGAAAATGTAAAACGAGTACTTGCTGGAAAGATTCCGATTAATGAACTCAATCGAAGTCAAGCAATGGTTCCTAAAGGTTGTACAGTAATTAATAATCCAGTTGGAAGCGCTTCTGTCAGTTGGTTTGAACGGAACGAAAAGGTGCTTGTTTCTTTGCCGGGTGTACCTCAAGAAATGAGCGCGGTAATGACGGAATCAATACTTCCGATGTTAAGACGCAAGTTTCAGATGGACGTAATATTACACCAAACTTTTTTAGTGCAAAATTACGCTGAATCGGTATTAGCCGAGAAACTAGAAGCATGGGAAAATGCACTGCCCGAGAATGTTAAGTTGGCTTATCTACCCAAATTGGGTATCATTCGTTTACGATTAACAGGAAGAGGCAAGAATAAGTCCGAAGTTGAACAGATCCTAAATAATGAAAAAATAAAACTTGTAGCTATCCTTGGTGATGCTATTTTCGGTGAAGATGATATTCCGTTAGAAGTGATTGTTGGGGATTTACTAAAATCTAAGGAATTGACCGTTTCCACCGCTGAAAGTTGCACAGGTGGAAGTATCGCAGCAAGATTAACTTCAATTGCCGGTAGTTCAGCGTATTTCAATGGAGGTATTGTTGCTTATTCTAATGAGGTCAAAAAGAATCTACTTTTTGTTTCTCCAGCTACATTAGATAAATATGGTGCCGTGAGCGAACAGACAGTCGTTGAAATGGTGAAAGGAGCGATGAAAGCAATGAAAACAGACTGCGCGGTGGCAACATCGGGAATTGCAGGTCCAGGAGGAGGAACTTCAGACAAACCTGTAGGCACTGTTTGGATTGCAGCTGGTTATAAAAATGAAATTCATACTTACAAACAGGAAACAAATCGCGGAAGAGCCATGAACATTGAAAGAGCGGGTAATAATGCCTTATTGATGCTTCGTAATTTGATTAAATAAGGAAAAATTGGTGCATAAAAGCGAATTAATTAGGGAAATTCTTGTTTTATACGGATAAAAGTGCTTACTTTGCGTCCTGTTTGGAATAAGTATAGATATAAAACTATAAAAATAAGATAGAAATGTCGAAGATTTGTCAAATTACCGGAAAGAAAGCCATGATTGGCAACAATGTTTCACACTCAAAGAGAAGAACTAAAAGAACCTTTGA
>JAFABG010000014.1 GCA_023426145.1 Bacteroidota bacterium
GACTTTTTTTAATACTTCTTTTTAAAGTAAAGGTAAAGATCTGAAAGTGAACTCTATGCAAAGATACTTTTTTTAAAACAAGTGAAAAGGGAAATACTGGGGACACATTATTATATTCGCACGCGTGAGCGCGAGGGGGAAAGGGCTAGGAGAATCTCTAAAAAAGGAGGGAAAAGCTCAGAGGAAAAAGAGATTTTTAGGGGGAAAAGACGGAAATGAAAGATGAGAAAGAGCATCTTTAGGTGATAATAGAATAGAGGAATATAAAAGGCTATGGAGATTTTGGGTTAGAATTCGGGCATTAAGGATGCGCTTAAGCATATAGTATTACGCTTGAATATCTATTTCATGCTGGAAAAGGGGAAGAAACATCAATAGATAAAAGCTTTATATGGACATTTAAGATAGCTTGAGACGCAGACCTTATTTATAAACAAATACGACATAAGTATTTCTCTTTTAACTCACCAAATATAGAGAATGCTAAGTCCAACAAAAAAGACCGGCTAATATCATTGCCGAGCGTACCATAGCCAATGAGTAACTCCCCCATTGCTAAACATAGAAGAAAAATCCGAGTTAAAAATTAGAGTGGCTTAGAAGTACGAGCTTTTTTTATAAGAGATAAAAAGCTAATTTTCAGATAAATAATCTTTCGTAAACAAAATATAAATTACGAGATTCATCATAGTGTCACTATATACACTTTATAATGACACTATAATGAAATGATAGTAACACTATGCTCGAGTTATAGTGACACTATATACAAACGGAAAGAAGCGGTAAAAGAACGAAAGATATATTTTACACATCAAAGATATAATGATGGGAAAATAAGTAACAATATATCCCCTCATCTAAAAGAGGTAACTCTATATAAAGAGAGTATGTTACCAGCCTGTTTCGTTCCAACCAGCAGCTGTATACCAAGATAGAGTATGATAGAATGTATTAAGTCTAGAATCAATACTACCAAAAGGTATCCATGTTGATAAGCCCTCAAAACCTTCCATAGAAAACAGTCGAAAAGCAATTCCAGAATAATTCATAGCCGTTGTCTTCCTAAAAATAACAGCAGCATCAAAAATAGCTTTCCAATTTTGATAATCGGCATTATCTGTACCACCAGTCAAATACTGAACAAGTCCATCAAAATCATAGTTAGCGTACTCATTAAAATCATATAATAAGATACCGCTACGATCTATCAACCGCTGATCTTGGACATATTTAGATAGTATAGCTTTAGTAGCTATAGCTAAATCATCCAATGCACTACTCTCAATAACAGAGATTGCTATCCCCGCAGTCCAGATAGCATTAGTAGGTTCTGTATCCTTCTTGTAAGATGTCTCATAAAAATCATAATAGGCACGCGCAATATTTAAAGGTAAATCGGTATCGGTAAATAGTTCAGGAACAACCGTCTTATAGGGTGCACCGGGACCAGGGATCTCAGTAGGAGAACCAATAAAATATTCAGCGCAATGACGAAGTTCATAGGCAACTTCTACAGACTGCATACTACAGCAATCAAATAATATATATTTTAAAGGTTTAGGAAAAGAGGACAATAATACATCTCGTAAGTCTGCAATCTCCATCTGTGTACCACGATAATCCCCAATAGAGCGAGAATTGGCATTGGTATAAGCCGGTACCCATGAAGCACTATGCGACAAGTAAGCAAATCCATAGCTATCTGCTGGGAAATACTCAAGAGTACGAGCAATAACTTCGGACATTACCGTCTTGTCTAAAGGATTTTGTTCGGGATAGGTAAAAATAGTATCTGCTATTACTTGACCATTCTTATTCTTCAAAGAAATCAGACGAGGAACATCATCCACCATCTCACTATATACCACGAGATTACACTTAGAATAATCGACCTCTTTCATCCCTTCGACCATATCTTTAAAGTTTTCTTTAAATAGACCGGACAATTCACTTTTACCATTATCCCCTACAATGTAGACTAATACAGTACGCCCTACTTGTTCGCGTGGTTGAGGGGGGACAGGACCACCGTCGTCATCGTGGCTACAAGCTGCAAAGAAGGCAGCCATCCCAACAAGAAGAAATAATATCTTAACCTTTTTCATCTGATTTTAATTTTAATGAAGGCAAAGATAAAAAAATAAGAGATGCACAACTGCATCTCTTATTATATTAACAATAAAGGCTCTTATTCTTGAGGTTTAGTGAAGCGAAACTTATCAATATCAATCCTAGTTATTACAGCGTTTCTGCTCTTCTTATACTTACTCAGAATTTTAGTAGCTTCCTTTTCTAATTTCTTTTGGCTTTCAGAAAAATAGATCATGCATGTACTATTCTTCTGCATCGCGTTGCCTTCCACATAATTTTTCAATTGATAGCTATACAAGTCTCGATGAGTTAGAAACCCTTCCTTACTAAGTTTTGCGCTATCCAAAACTTGAATGTCTGTAAAATACACGATAGTATCCGTGAAAGAAGCCGAAATTCCGAAGGCATAAACAGTTTTAGCATATTCTTTCTTCAACGTGAAAGCCGAACAGATGCTAAACAAAAGCGCCATTGCAAATAGTATTTTTACGTATTTCATATCACTAATTTTTAATTGAGGCAAAGATAACAAAAAAGTCGCATAAGCACATTTCTCAGACAAATATTCTTAAGAAGTGAACTTATGCGACCCAACTTTTTCTTTTCAGAAACTGATATTCCTCACTTATCCCAAGTAGGATTTGAGCAATTTACTACGATTACTTTGTCTTAGTCTTCTAATTGCTTTTTCTTTAATCTGACGAACGCGCTCACGTGTGAGGCCAAATTTATCGCCGATTTCTTCCAATGTCATTTCTTGTTGTCCGATACCGAAAAACATCTGAATGATTTCTTTTTCTCTATCGGTTAACGTAGAAAGAGCTCTATCAATTTCCCTCGCAAGAGACTCATTAACTAGAGAGCGATCCGCCATTGGCGAGTCATCATTAACCAGCACATCCAGCAGGCTGTTATCTTCTCCTTCAACAAAAGGGGCATCAACCGAAATATGACGGCCGGATACCTTTAACGTATCGGATATTTTGTCAACCGGAATCTCCAATTCATCTGCTAGCTCTTCGGGAGAGGGGCGTCTTTCGTTTTCCTGTTCAAACTTAGAGAAGGCTTTGCTGATTTTATTCAGCGAACCAACCTGATTTAACGGAAGACGAACAATACGCGATTGCTCTGCCAATGCTTGCAGAATAGACTGACGAATCCACCATACAGCGTAACTGATAAACTTAAATCCACGTGTTTCATCAAACTTTTCGGCAGCCTTAATCAGTCCTAAATTGCCTTCATTAATTAAGTCAGGCAAGCTCAAACCTTGGTTTTGGTACTGTTTGGCTACAGATACGACGAAACGAAGATTGGCACGTGTCAGTTTTTCCAATGCTACACGGTCACCCTTACGAATCCGCTGAGCGAGTTCTACTTCTTCTTCAACAGTTATCAGATCCTCACGACCAATTTCCTGTAAATACTTATCAAGAGAAGCGCTCTCTCTGTTAGTGATACTTTTGGTAATCTTTAGTTGTCTCATTCTTTAAAAACAGATTTGGAGTGCAAAGTTACGACAAATTATTTGTTAACAGATATATTTATGCAACTTTTTCACTAGTTTTCATCTAATACAACAAAAAAGAATGCCAACTGGTTGAGTGTCGACATTCTTTTTTCAGTTTCATTAGCTAATCTAGCAATCTTATTACCTTAATTTATACTATCAGCTCTATTAGGGGTTATTCTTGAGTCAAATCGACAGCAAAATATCCACGTTTACCTGAAGGGAACATCCCTGTAAGGAATAATACTTGGTTCGGAGATTTTACGGCTGCTTTCATTACTTCTTCAAGGTCGCTAACTTTATGCATCGGTTCATCGTTTGCTTTCAAAATGATAAATCCTTTACGAATACCTGCATCTGCCATTTTCCCAGAAGAAACGCCTGTTACTTGTAAACCGTAACCAAGGTTCAACTGTTTCTTTAGGTCTTGAGGTAATTCTTTGAACGCAGCACCTAAAATATCCATTCCGGCTTCTTTCACAATTTTAGTTGTTCCTTGTTCGTTCTTTAAGGTGACAGATACTGTCTTTTCTTTCTTATCACGAACCAATTTCACTGTTACTTTATCGCCCGGACGGTGTTTAGCTAAGGCTTCTTGCAAATCGGCAAAGTTGTGTACCTTTTTGTTGTCAACCCCTACAATCACGTCGTCTACCTTGATATCTGCACTCGCAGCAGAACCGTTATCAACAATT
Organism: Bacteroidota bacterium; assembly: GCA_023426145.1. Taxonomy (GTDB): domain Bacteria; phylum Bacteroidota; class Bacteroidia; order Bacteroidales; family Bacteroidaceae; genus Bacteroides. The sequence goes on from JAFABG010000014.1 coordinate 4,300, forward strand.
TCACTTACCCAAACTCCATCGACAACGCCTAATGCTTCGGCTTTATCACGAAGTGTAGTTCCCGACTTATCGATAGGTCGCTGATCATCCATTAGATTACTACCCAATGAACCGCCTTTAATACCAAGCAATGCACGCTGCACGGTTCCATATTGTTTCAAATCGGCTATGACTTTCGTCATAATACTGGTAGGAATAGCAAAGCCATATCCGGCATAAGCTCCTGTTGGAGATGACAATACGGAATTGATACCGACTAATTCACCTCTGGCATTTACTAGTGCTCCCCCACTGTTGCCCTGATTAATTGCAGCATCAGTTTGGATAAATGATTCGATACCTCCATTATATACACCTAAAGTACGAGCTTTGGCACTCACAATACCTGCAGTAACAGTTGAATTAAGGTTGAAGGGGTTACCTACAGCAAGTACCCACTCTCCCACTTTCAACGTTTCAGAATCACCAACCGGAATGGTAGGTAGATCGTCGCTAGCTTCGATTTTAAGTAAAGCTAAGTCGGTGCTTGGGTCAGTGCCGATTAGCCGACCTTTAAATTCTCGATTATCGTTCAATTTCACACTAATCTCGTCTGCTCCATCGATCACGTGATTGTTGGTAACGATATATCCATCTTTAGATATGATCACTCCTGAACCAAAACCGATACGAGGTTGCGATTGCATTTGACGTTGTTGGCCACGCCCATCACCGAAGAAGAAATCAAAAAAATCAGGTGCTTGCTGAATAGTTCTTGTTTTAGCTTCCTGGGTAGATTTGATATGTACCACCGCATGAAGGGAATTTTCAGCAGCCTGAGTTAAATCTACAGGCTGCGCATTCACTCCATCAAAAGAAGCTAATTTAACATTAGGATTTTGTTTAAAGAGCTCATTGAATGATGTTTCAGCAGCTTGATTAGATTGCAACATTTTGTAAGTTGTCAATCCAGCAACTCCGGAGCTAAGAAGCACAATTGCTGCAACTCCCAGGATGTTTCTTGTTGTCTGTTTCATGATTTATAATTCTTTTAAATGTTAATATCCACTATTGTTTTAACTTTTATGACGTTAAAATAATAACAAATATCGTTCACTTCTTCCACTTGTAGCTATTTTTTGTCCTCTTTTAACAGAGCCTATTTAGAGCTTAACAGCGATTAACGACAAGAACTGACAAATTTACATTCGTTGTATATCAGACCACTTTAACATACTGACATTCATTCAGTAAGATTATAATTTAATGACACCGATACCTGGCTGGTTACTGAGCTTTATTTTTCCATTCACCACTTCGGTTCCTTTAAACCGATCGTTGGAAATAAGTAAATTACCATCCAAATCGGCAAAATCTACTGCCGGAGAAAATTGAGAAGCGGCAGATATAGCACAAGAGGTCTCCGTCATACATCCCACCATAGCACGCATACCCAACGCATGGGCCAATGTCACCATTTTCCAAGCTTCTCGCATGCCTGTACACTTCATTAGTTTGATATTAATCCCAGTGAAGGCTCCTTTTAATTTGGCCACATCCGACAAACGCTGCAAAGATTCATCGGCAAACACAGGCAACGGACTCTGTTGGGTGACCCAAGCGATATCATCTAACTTTTCTTTCGGCATGGGTTGTTCAATCATAACTATACCTTGCTCTTTCAACCAAAATATCATATCGAGTGCATGCTGACGGTCTGTCCAGCCTTGGTTAGCATCAACAGCGATAGGCAAATTGGTAACGGAGCGAATGGTCTCAATCATTTCCCGATCATTCTCTCGCCCTAATTTCACCTTTAATATATTAAACCGATCAGCGCATTCTTTTGTTTTTGCACGCACCACGTCAGGCGTATCTATACCGATTGTGAATGTGGTTGATGGAGCCTTTTCTGCATTCAATCCCCAGATTTTATACCAAGGTGCGCCCAGCAACTTTCCCACCAAATCATGTAAAGCAATATCCACGGCTGCCTTCGCTGCAGTATCTTTAGGCGATAAGCTATCGACATAAGCTAAGATATCCTCTAATTGGAAGGGATCACTGAATTGCTCCAAATTTACTTTCTGAAGGAATCCCATTACAGACTCAACTGTTTCTCCTAAATAAGGAGGCATAGAGGCTTCACCATAACCGGTCACCCCTTCATATTCTATTTCAACCTGAACATCGGGCGTAGTGGAACGCGAGTACGTGGCAACAGTAAACACATGTCTCAACTTTAGTTCATAAGGGAAAAATGTCATTTTCATTTTACCTCCTAAACCCTTTTTATTAACATTAAAAGCGGGTACCGACTCTTCTCCCGCAAATACACTATTCAACGCCATGCCTGAACCGATTGTTGCAAAGGCTGCCGTTTTCAAAAAGTTTCTCCTGTTCTGCATCTGATTAAGTGGAAATCTTATTGTTAAAAACTAATAGTTAATATAGACCTAGATAGAAATACGAACAACCTTACCCTCTTATCATTGATAATAGGTATTGCGATCTGTTGTAGTCATCGCTTTATCCTTATTTATATAGGGTAAAAAACGAGTGGCAAAAAGTAGGCGCCGAGTGTTAGCCTCATCATAGTTTGCATCTGAAGGATTAAAACTACCCACATGCACATCGCCCAAGGAGTGAATGAAATGCTTATTACCTAAATAGATTCCCACATGGGAAACCGATTCTTTACGATCTTCTGTGGCTTTCTTTCCGAAAAAGACAAGATCTCCCGGATGTAGATTGGTAAAATCGGGATCAATCTCAATACGTCTTCCCACATAAGCTTGCTGTGACGCATCTCTAGGGATTATGATATCGTGCATAAAAAGCACCGTTCTAACAAAACCACTACAGTCGACTCCTTTTGAAGAGGTACCTGCCCATAAATAAGGAATGCCCATTAATGAATAGGCGGTATGAATGATGCTTTCAACGTCTTGTTTCAAAGAGGCTCTCCATTTCGTTTCAGGTTCTGCGATCTCTTTCGGTAAATAGGCCCGACGTCCGTCGGGATAAGAGACTTTATAAAATCGTTTCGTAGTTCCCTCCCACTTCAACCGATCTCCACTCACTACATCCGATACGGTTTGAGCATTTGTGTCAGGGGTTTCGTAAGCTAAGCCGTAAAGTGCCGTCACCACAATCTTCTCTGCCCTATTCCAGGCTCTATATCTTTCTTCGGACATAGGAGTAATTGCCATTCGATGCACCCATCCTTTATACTCATCAGGAGTTTGAATCTCGTACCATCCATTAAACTGTAGAATTTTAACCGGCATACCCAGTAAACCCTGGGTGCTCATCCCTGAAGTGAATTTTCCCTCCTCACGCATATTGCACACAGAAATACGTACCACACCATAAGTGGAATCGACTGGCATCGTGCGTACTTTCTGAGCTTTAACAGTTACACTTGCGAGTATAAGAAAAAGAATCAAATAAAGTTGTTTTTTATTCATAGAATCATGCTTTTAGGATAGCAAAGGTAGAAATTATTTCTATTTTTGACACTTTATTTGGCTAAAACAAAATAAATGACGTACTTTTGCAGCCTAAAGCAGTTGGCCGGTTTGTCGCGTGCATGTTTCATGCAGGAGGAAAGTCCGGGCAACATAGAGCAACCTACTTCCTAACAGAAAGCTGTCCGTGAGGGTAGAGTAACGTAGAAGAAAATAACCGCCAATCCTTTCGGGGAATGGTAAGGGTGAGAAGGTGGGGTAAGAGCCTACCAGTCGTGTGGCAACATACGGGCTGTACGTCTTAGGAGTTGTAAGGTCATGTATACCGACGTTATGAGAGCTGCTCGCTCCATGTCGGAGGGTAGACCGCTAAAGTGTCGTGGTGACACGCCACTCAGATAAATGACAGACACCTTATATTATATAAGGTACAGAACTCGGCTTATAGGCTGACTGCTTTTTTCTTTTTAATATCCAAACTATGAAGAAGAAAATCACTGATATTGGGAAATTCATTACGTATGACATCTGGCGGATTACCGAAGGTGAAGTGACTAGAACGAAATTCTCGGTCTACAACATTATTAAAACCATATATCTCTGCATCAACCGATTCACAAAAGACCGGATGTCCAATAAAGCCTCAGCGCTTACTTTCAGCACTTTACTTGCTATAGTACCCATCCTCGCTATTTTATTTGCCATTGCTAGAGGATTTGGATTCGACAATTTGATGGAACATCAATTTCGCAACGGTTTTGGTGGAAATACTGAAACAACAGAAGCTATATTGTCTTTTGTGAATTCGTATTTGTCTCAAACTAAAGGAGGTGTATTTATTGGGGTTGGTTTAGTGATGTTACTATGGACTGTGATTAATCTGGTGAGTGACATCGAAACTACGTTTAATCGCATTTGGGAAGTGAAGAAAGCCCGCTCCGTATATCGAAAAATAACCGATTATTTTTCGATGTTCTTACTTATGCCGATCCTAATTGTAGTCTCCGGCGGTCTTTCAATCTTTACGAGTACCATTTTGAAGCAAATGGCAGATTATGTTTTATTAGCTCCGATCCTTCAATTTGCCATCCGCCTCATTCCTTTTGTTCTGACTTGGATGATGTTCACAGGATTGTATATCTTCATGCCGAATACGAAAGTGAAATTCAGGCATGCACTAGTTGCGGGCGTATTGGCGGGTACAACCTATCAAGCTTTTCAGTTTCTATACATCAACAGCCAGTTATGGGTGTCGAAGTATAATGCTATTTATGGAAGTTTTGCTGCTCTCCCCCTATTGCTTCTTTGGTTGCAAATCTCATGGACCATCTGTTTATTTGGCGCCGAGCTTACCTATGCCGGACAAAATATTGGCAGTTTTAGTTTCGATCAAGACACACGGAACATCAGCAGACGATATCGCGATTTTATTTCGATCCTTATCATGTCTCTTATAGCAAAGCGTTTTGAAAAGAACGAGGCCCCCTATAAAGCGATGCAAATATCCGAAGAAAATAAAATTCCGATCCGACTGACCAATCAGATACTTTATCAGCTCCAAGAAATCAACCTCATTCACGAAGTAGTTACTGACGAGAAAAGTGAAGAGATAGCTTATCAACCTTCTATGGATATTAATCAACTCAACGTGGCTGTCTTGCTTGAACGGCTCGACACGTATGGATCTGAGAACTTTAAAATTGATAAGGATGAAGAGTTCAATGAAGAATGGAAGGTGTTGACTAGTTCAAGAGTGGAATATTATAAGAAGGCTAGCAAAATACTCTTGAAAGATTTGTAGAGTGTCATCTTCCCTTTTCTAGTATAAAAATTACCGCAAACTTAAAAGCCCTCATTGGTAAGAGAAGGATCATTTCTCACCAATGAGGGCTTTTAATCGCTTTCGGAAAAGGATTAGTACGTTACTTGTACTGAATCATCCGGCTTATATATTTACCAATAATGTCAAACTCAAGATTCACCACGCTACCTATAGAGAAGGTGTGAAAATTAGTATGCTCATAAGTATAAGGAATTATGGCTACCTGGAAAGTATCTTCTGTTGGATTGCATACGGTAAGGCTGACTCCGTTTACTGTTACAGAACCTTTATCTACAGTAACATAACCGCGCTTAGCCATTTCGGCATCTAATTTATATTGGAACGTAAAATACCAGCTACCATTTGCATCATTGATTCCAACACAAGTAGCGGTCTGATCAACATGTCCTTGCACAATGTGACCGTCTAGACGACCATTCATCATCATACTACGTTCCACATTCACCTTATCTCCTACTTTTAATAAACCTAAATTAGAACGATCAAGCGTTTCTTTCATCGCTGTCACCGTATAGGTATCTTCTGTCATACTCACGACAGTTAAACAAACTCCGTTGTGAGCTATACTTTGGTCAATTTTCAATTCATTTACAAATGAACACTTAAAAGTAAAGTGTATATTCTCCTGGTCTTTTACCAGTGCCACTAGAGTAGCATACTCTTCTATGATTCCAGAAAACATAAGCTTATATACTATTTAAAAATTTACAAAATTATAATTTAAAAAGCCTCTCTGATATTAATGCCTCAAAGATACGAATAAGGAAGGAGGATAAAAAACAGAAGCAAAAAAAAATGGGGCTTTTCACAAAGCTCCATTTTTCAGTTTTCAATAGGTATTAGTTTTTTTTAAGGTAAAAAGATTGTTTTCAGGATAACGGTGCAAATATAGTCGCTTTTACTGATATTATCCAAATTTTAAAATATGTCATATAACATCTTTTTGATATTTCTTTGGATTTATTATCATTTGATGCAAAAACGCCCCTATTTTGGCCGTTGATTGTAACAAATATAAGGCTATTCTTTGAGTACACCAAATTCTAGGTTAATTATTTTTTATAGAAGCGGCATGGCTATTAAGTTTCGCCTTCAAGGGATATATAGGCATACTTAGCACGGAAATAATTTTCCTACATAAATCGAATACTATTGGGAGAGACAGTAGATAGGGAGGTTTATTCATTTCTATTCAATGAAACTATAGTTCCAAAAGCTTGGCACTTGAGTTTCTATTGCTTGAAACGAATGAATCTTCTCATATTTAGCGAAAGTTTCAAGCAATGGACACAAACCGAATGATGATTATCCTTGGAATACTAACCTTAAAAACAAAGTGACAGCATGATTGCTTTCAACATGCTGTCACCACTTTGCTGTCACAGAGTTAGAGTTTATCTATCAGCGTGTTAACACGAGTAGTGTGACACTGTGACGGCAAAATATTATTTTTTAAAATCTCATGAGAGAGATTGGGGGATCACCCTTTATACTGAATGCTTATTTCTCAGTGTAATGCTCGTCGGTTCTTCCTCTATGTTTCAAGACCTTAGCATCCACAAAGAATACAATCTCTTCAGCAACATTAGTAATATGGTCGCCAGAACGTTCCAATTTACGGAATACACCTACCAGATCCACACAAGTACGGGTAGCTTCAGGATGTTGGATGATATAATCGGCCAAAATATCTGTTGCCTGCGCATTGATTTCATCCAAAAGATTATCTTTCGCGAATACAGCTGTTGCCAATTCGTTACTCTCCTCATTCAATGCACGTTTCGCTAGTTCCAACATGGAAAGCACTTCTGCTTGCATCTCTGCCAAACGTAAACGAGTCAATAGTTCTGCATCGAGCACAGGTTCGTCACAACGCATAACGAAACGAGCAATGCCTTCGGCAAAGTCACCCAAACGCTCTAAATTACTATTAATCTTCAACATTGCTAATACAAAACGAAGGTCAATAGCCACCGGATTGTACAAAGCAATAATATCTTCAACATCACTATCAATCTTCAGCTCAAATGCATTTACACGACGTTCACGGACAGTGACCTGTTGAGCCAGCTCTTTATCTAATGTAAGCACAGCCTCGCCTGCACGGTCGAGCTGGTTGTATACCAACGTCCACATTTCATCAACTTCCTTTTTCAGCAGGATGAGTTCCGATTCGATAAACTTTACCATAGTCTATTTTATATAAAATGATTAATACTCCAATATCGTCAAAAAAACAGATCGAATAGCTTTATCCAAATCGACCAGTAATATAATTCTGTGTAGCTTCTTTTTCTGGATTGATGAATATCCTCTTCGTATTGCCATATTCTACCATCTCTCCTAAATAAAAGAATGCCGTTTTATCGCTCACACGAGCTGCTTGTTGCATGTTATGCGTCACAATAACAATCGTATAGTCCTTTTTCAGTTCATGAATAAGTTCTTCCACTTTCGCCGTAGAAATTGGATCAAGCGCCGACGCAGGTTCATCCATTAGCAAAACCGAAGGAGATACTGCCATGGCACGAGCAATGCAAAGACGCTGTTGTTGTCCTCCAGATAGAGCATAGGCCGATTCATTCAATTTATCCTTCACTTCATCCCAAAGAGCAGCACCTTTCAACGTTTCTTCAACCCGCTGACGAATAAAGGCATTATCTTTGACTCCATTCACACGAAGGCCGTAAGCCACGTTTTCAAAAATACTTTTGGGGAAGGGATTAGGACGCTGAAATACCATACCGACATTTTTGCGAAGTTCATCTACTTCTATACCCTTGGCGTAGATATTATGATCGTCAATCCGTATCTCTCCTTCCATGCGAGTCTGAGGTATCAGATCATTCATTCGATTAAAAAGACGAAGGAAAGTAGACTTGCCACATCCCGAAGGACCAATAAAGGCAACCACTGACTTTTCTTCAATTTGCATACTGATATCTTTTAGTGCATGAAAATCACCGTACCAGAAATTCACGCTACGCGTATCTATTTTTATTGAATTTACCATAATTTATAAACGATTTTACCAATCAATGTTTCTTTGCACTTATAAGATTTGACAATAATACAAAATTAATTCGTTTTTACTCTTCTTTCAAAATATTTTCTTAGCGCATTAGCTAGCAAATTCACTAAAAGAATGATTACGATCAACACTAAAGCTGTGCCGTATGCTAAGGGAAGCTGAGCCTCCATATTGGTTCCACTTGTAGAAATCACGTATAGATGATAGGGCAAGGCCATACATTGATCAAGAATGTTTGTTGGCAACTGAGGTAAAAAGTAAGCCGCACAAGTGAACAAAATAGGTGCCGTCTCACCTGAAACACGTCCCAAAGCAAGAATCAATCCTGTAATAATATTAGGCATTCCCATAGGCAACACTACATGCCAAATGGTCTGCAACTTTGTAGCTCCTAATGCCCTACTCCCTTCACGCATACTGTCGGGAATCGCTTTAAGTGATTCCTCAGTGGTGCGAATAACCAAAGGTACACAAAGTAGACCTAAGGTTAAGGAACCCGCAAGAATGCTATCTCCGAAGCCCATATAATTGACGAAAAGTGCCATTCCGAACAATCCGAAAACAATGGATGGAATACCACTTAAATTATTCGTCATTACGCGTATGAATCTCACAAGCTTACCCTTTGGGGCATACTCGTTCATATATATGCCACTCATCACTCCCACTGGGAAAGCAAAAATGGCACTACCCACCATTAGATAGAATGTACCAACTATTGCGGGCCAAATGCCTCCACCAGTCATTCCATCGGTTGGAGCGGAAGTGATAAACTCCCAACTAATGGCTCCTGCACCTTTATAGATGATGAATCCGAGAATGGCAAACAAAATTAAAACAATACATAGACTCATTAAACGAAAAATTCCGAAAGCTATGGATTGCGAACGATGTTTAGCTTTATTATTATTAGGTATTTTCATGATTATTTGCTCCGTTTTAAACCTTTTGAAGAGATATACTCTACACTGAAATTAATGATTAAGGTAATAAAGAATAGGACTACACCCAACAGAAACAAAGCCTCATAGTGAGGTCCACCGGCTGGGGCTTCGCCTAATTCAGCAGCAATAGTTGCAGGAATGGTGCGAAGAGGTTCAAGTATACTGGTCGGTATCACAGCAGCGTTACCTGTAACCATCAATACGGCCATTGTTTCACCGATAGCACGTCCTATGCCTAGAACAACACCAGATGTAATACCGGATATGGAATAAGGAATGACTACTTTATAAATGGTCTGCCATTGGGAAGCACCTAAAGCCAAGCTTGCTTCTCTCATCGAACGTGGACAGTTGCGCATAGCATCTTCTGTGACGGTTATGATTGTAGGTAATGCCATTATGGCAAGTACAATACTTCCGGCCAATCCACTTTCACCCACAGGCAAATTAAATAACTTTTGTATCAAAGGTACAATAACGATGAGCCCGAAGAAGCCATAAACAACAGAAGGGATACCACTCAATAACTCAATGATGGGTTTTAACCAATTACGAACTTGAGGACTGGCTACTTCCGACATATAGATTGAAACGGAAAGTCCAAAGGGAAGCGCAAACAAGATAGCAAATAAGCTAACCCACAGCGTACCGGCTATAAGCGGTAAAAAACCAAATTGCGCAGAAGGGGTAGCTGTAGGAAACCATTCGGCTCCTGCAAAGATATCCTTTGCTGAAATGGTATTGTCTTTGATTAAGTGTACGGAATCAGCGTGGACTATAAATTTCTGCGGAACAAAGGCTATAATGCCCGGAGTGCGTTCTACTAACTCAGTAATCTTCTGACCAGCAAATTCATAAGCCGGACCTAAGTCTTCTTCAGAGTAATACTGAGTGATGTCTTCTAAACGAAACACACGAATCGGCATATCGTTTCCGCCAAGCTCTTTCCAGTTCGTGATTTCTTCATCAAAAACATTCTTGATTTGAGCTGGATTCAATGCACTCACTTTATTCCCTTTATTCAAAGCTAGCACATAGCCTTCTTCAATCACTTTGCTAGAAAAGAGCCCAAATGCTTCTGTGAAAAGGAATAGCACAATTAGTAGGATTGTAATACTTGTAACAAAACCACTACAAGTGAGAATTCCTTCTATAATTCTTTCAAAAATCTTCTTCATACCTATTGGTTTACCGACGCAAAGTAAGCGAGCCTTTGTTAAAGAGGTGTGTCTAACGTTTGAAGGATATATTTCAATTATGTTACATTTATGTTACATCCTCCCATTTTACCCCGCATGAAACACGAATGTAATATCCTATTGTTTTATTTGCACCAAAATATTTAATATAAAATAGAAACTATGAAAGTGAGAAAAAATTTATTAATCGCATTTTCCCTCCTATCCCTATGTGCAAATGCACAACGCATTAAAGGCAGCGACACTGTACTACCCGTAGCGCAGGAAACAGCTGAGCGATTCATGAATGAATATCCAAATGCGCGAGTCACGGTCACCGGAGGAGGAACAGGTGTCGGAATATCGGCGTTAATGGACAACACAACGGATATTGCCATGGCTTCCCGCCCTATCAAATTTAGCGAAAAGATGAAAATCAAAGGTGCAGGACAAGAAGTAGATGAAATCGTGATTGCCTATGATGCACTTGCTGTAGTGGTTCATCCCGAAAATCCGGTTAAGCAACTCACCCGTAAACAATTGGAAGATATTTTCAGAGGTAAAATCACCAATTGGAAACAGGTAGGAGGAAGTAACAATAAGATAGTGGTTTACTCACGCGAAACATCTTCCGGAACCTACGAGTTTTTCAAAGAAAATGTATTAAAGAATAAGAACTATATGGCTGGTAGCCTTTCAATGCCTGCTACTGGCGCTATTATACAATCCGTTAGTCAAACCAAAGGTGCAATCGGATATGTAGGTTTAGCCTATGTCTCTCCTCGGGTAAAAACGATTTCCGTGTCTTACGATGGAAGTCATTATGCGACTCCTTCGATAGAAAATGCAACAAACAAAACCTACCCTATCGTACGCCCATTATACTATTATTACAACTCAAAAAATAAAGAACAAGTACAACCGCTGATAAACTTCATTCTCTCTCCTGAAGGGCAGAGAATAATAAAAAAGAGTGGCTATATTCCAGTTAAATAAAAAAATTGTCCTACTTTTGTATCCTATATAATAGAGCTAACATTTTAACGTTATGACAGATATTAAAAACGAAGAGACAGGTGAAAAGAAAAGCCTGAACTTTATTGAGCAGGCTGTAGAAAAGGATTTAAAAGAAGGGAAAAATGGAGGCAAAGTGCAAACCCGCTTTCCGCCCGAACCCAACGGCTACCTACACATTGGTCATGCTAAAGCTATCTGCCTGGATTTTGGCATTGCGGCTAAACATGGCGGCGTGTGTAACCTTCGTTTCGACGACACAAACCCAACCAAAGAGGATGTGGAATATGTAGAAGCCATTAAGGAAGATATCCAATGGCTAGGATACCAATGGGGGAACGAATACTACGCTTCCGACTATTTCCAACAATTGTGGGATTTCGCTATTCATCTTATCCAACAGGGTAAAGCATATATTGACGAGCAATCGGCTGAATTGATCGCACGACAGAAAGGTACACCCACTCAACCTGGTGTGAATAGTCCTTACCGCGACCGCCCCATTGAGGAAAGCCTCGAACTATTCAAAAAAATGAATAGTGGGGAGATTGAAGAAGGTAATATGGTGCTTCGTGCCAAAATTGATATGGCTAATTCGAACATGCACTTCCGCGATCCGATTATTTACCGTGTAGTGAAACATCCACACCATCGCACTGGTACTACTTGGAAAGCTTACCCCATGTATGACTTTGCTCACGGACAAAGTGACTTCTTTGAAGGAGTAACTCATTCATTGTGTACATTGGAATTTGTTCCTCATCGTCCTTTATATGATCTCTTTATAGATTGGCTGAAAGACGGTGAAGATTTAAATGATAACCGCCCTCGACAAACCGAATTTAACAAACTAAACTTAAGTTACACTCTCATGAGTAAACGTAACTTATTGACTTTGGTTAAAGAAGGACTAGTCAATGGATGGGATGATCCCCGTATGCCGACAATTTGTGGATTCCGTCGTAGAGGATATTCACCGGAATCGATCCATAAGTTTATCGATAAAATAGGTTATACCACTTATGATGCGCTCAACGATATCGCGCTACTTGAAAGTTCCGTAAGGGAAGACTTGAACAGCCGCTCTATCCGAGTTTCTGCTGTGATAAATCCTGTGAAGCTGATTATTACAAACTATCCAGAAGGACAAGTTGAAGAATTAGAGGCTGTAAACAACCCTGAGGATCAAGAAGCAGGAATGCATAAAATCGAGTTCAGTCGGGAACTATGGATTGAACGTGAAGACTTCATGGAAGATGCGCCTAAAAAATACTTCCGTATGACTCCTGGACAAGAAGTACGCCTTAAAAATGCGTATATCGTGAAATGTACGGGATGCAAAAAAGAGGAAGACGGTACAATTACTGAGGTGTATTGCGAGTATGATCCAAACACACGCAGTGGCTTACCTGATGCCAATCGGAAAGTGAAAGGAACTCTTCATTGGTTAAGTTGTGCACATTGCCTCCAAGCAGAAGTACGTCTGTATGATCGTCTGTGGAAAGTAGAAAATCCACGCGACGAATTGGCTAATATCCGTGAAGAGAAGAATTGTGAAGCGCTTGAAGCCATGAAGGAAATCATCAATCCAGACTCTCTAAATATCCTGCCTAATTGCTATATTGAAAAGTATGCAGCTACATTGCCCACCCTTTCATATTTGCAATTCCAACGTATCGGATACTTTAATATAGACAAAGAATCAACTCCTGAGAAGCTGATATTTAATCGTACTGTAGGATTGAAAGACACTTGGGGAAAAATTAATAAATAAAAACGTTCCGACTTCTCCCTAGAGAAATGTCGAAAGATAGTATAAAGAATATTTTATTCTTTTTTATACACGGATCATATAGATTAATCCAGATATGTAAGCTAACATAGTTTATAATCTGTACTATTTATGCGATCCGTGTATAATCATTTTCCCAACAACAACTTATTCGAATCAAACTAAACAAAATGGGAAGAAAATATACGCCATCCAATAATAACAAAGAATTAAATGATTTAGTCTCTCAATACGAAGCGGCTAAGACTGAAAATCGACAATACTACCTGGATGGTGATGCGTTTGCTGCTATAGCAGATTACTACGACGGAGAGCATCGATACATAGATGCACAAGAGGTTATCGATCAAGGACTACACATCCATCCTAATAATATGTATTTATTGATACAGCAAAGTTACCTCTATCTTGATACAGATAATCTTGATTTAGCTAAAGAAGTAGCGGATAAAATAACTGAGAACTTTGAAACGGATGTGAAGATTCTTAAAGCTGAGATTTTACTTAACGAAGGACAACTGGATGGAGCTAAAGAGATACTAAGTGGAGTGGAAAATGATGACCTTGACACCATCGTCAACATCGTCTATCTTTATTTAGACATGGGATATCCAGAAGCAGCCGAAGAATGGATTAAAAAAGGAGAAATAGATTATAACTACAAAGAAGATTTCATTGGAGTTAAAGCCGATTTCTTGTCTAGTACCAATCAATTAGATGAAGCAGCTAAATACTACAATCAACTTATTGATATTGACCCTTACAACGCAACCTATTGGATAGGGTTAGCTAAGAGTCGTTTTGCCAATGAAGAGTGTGAACAATGCATAGAAGCATGCGACTTTGCTCTTGCTGCTGATGAAGATTGTGGGGAAGCTTATGCGTTCAGAGCTCATTCATACTTCTACCTTGACAATGCTGATGAAGCGATAGAAAATTACCTGAAAGCTATCGAATATAAATCTATCCCACCCGAAATGGGATACATGTTTCTCGGCATGGTATATGGTAATAAAGGAGAATGGGAAAATGCCCGCGACAACTTTCAAAAAGTAATTGACATGTATAATGCAAATGGAGAAGGATCTTCTATTTTAACAGTAGACACTTATACACATTTAGCAACTGCCACCTATCAACTACATAATTATGAGGAAGCTCATCAATTATGCGAAAAAGCCAAAGCCATTGATCCTGATTATCCTACGATTGCTTTAACAGAGGGCAAGATATACTTGAAAGAAGGATTGAACGAAATGGCAAGTAAGGCATTCAGTGAAGCTTTAGAAAAGGAATCTGGACCTGAGATGTGGTATCTGATCGGTAGCGCTTATGCTGATGAGGATCAATTAGCTGAAGCTAAGTATTTTTATGAGAAAACCTATGATATAGATCCAGAGTATATGGGGGTAGTTGAGAAATTAACTGTACTCAATCTTATGCTCAATTCTATTGATGATTTTTTTAAATACAATAAAGAAAGCAAAACTCCTATAAACGCAGAACAGATTATAGAAAGTCTTTCCAAACTTGATCACTCTGAAGAAACCAAGCAGATGCTTATAGAAGTGTTGGCCCGCATGAGAGAAGAAAAAGGAGACGAGTAATTTTATTTATATAATTAAGCCTAATAACAAATGGAATCAGTAGCTTTTATCCAGTGGTGCATGGAGCACCTCAATTATTGGACAATTACTTTATTAATGACTATAGAAAGTTCATTTATCCCTTTTCCTTCAGAAGTAATTATCCCGCCGGCAGCTTATAAAGCTGCAATTAATGATGAATTGAACATTTATTTGGTTGTTATATTTGCCACTATAGGAGCAAATATAGGGGCTTTAATTAACTACTATCTAGCAAAATGGCTAGGACGTCCTATTATTTATAAATTTGCGAATAGCCGTATCGGACATATGTGTCTAATTGACGAGGCTAAAGTGCAACACGCTGAAAGCTATTTTGAGAAACATGGTGCACTTTCCACTTTTATTGGAAGATTGATTCCAGCAGTACGACAATTGATCTCTATCCCCGCTGGACTTGCCCGTATGAAGTTGCACACGTTCTTGCTTTATACCACTTTAGGTGCTGGATTATGGAATACAATTTTAGCCTTTATCGGTTACTACTTATCCACTGTGCCAGGAATTAGAAGCGAAGAAGAACTTATTGCAAAAGTTACGCAATATAGTCACGAACTAGGATATTGCTTCATTGCACTAGGTCTTTTCATTGTTCTATTTCTAACTTACAAAGGTTTAAAGAAGAAATAAAGAAACCCGTTGGCGGAATTAATTATCTAATAAGATGTTTTCAAATAAGTTGTACATATTCGTGATATTTAGTATATTAGAAGTGAGCAAACTTTTAATATGTCATCACTCTATGCACAACTTATATGC
>JAFABG010000028.1 GCA_023426145.1 Bacteroidota bacterium
GACTTTTTTTAATACTTCTTTTTAAAGTAAAGGTAAAGATCTGAAAGTGAACTCTATGCAAAGATACTTTTTTTAAAACAAGTGAAAAGGGAAATACTGGGGACACATTATTATATTCGCACGCGTGGGCGCGAGGGGGAAAGGACAGGAGAATTTCTAAAAACGGAGGGAAAAGCTCAGAGGAAAAAGAGATTTTTAGGGGGAAAAGACGGAAATGAAAGATGAGAATCTATGAATCCCTAAAGAAATAGAGCATTTCATTCAGGGCATATATTATAAATATAGAAGCTAAACTCTATCTGCAATCTAGTGTCTCTAGCAGATTTACTGGAGATACTAGATTAATCAAACCAAAACCACAAAGCACAATCTAAACTTGGATCGGAACATTCGCATCTAGTTTACTCTCAAAACACTATCGATCTCAGCTAATTCTTCGCTAGAAAACTCTAAATGATTTAATGCTCGCAAATTATCTTCTATTTGAGCAACTGAACTAGCACCAACAATGACCGAAGTCATTCTTTCATCTCTCAATACCCAGGCCAAAGCCATTTCAGCTAAGGTTTGGCCACGGCGACAAGCGATTTCATTCAAACGTTTGGCAACATCGATCTTATAGTCCGTCACATGCGAAGGCTGGAGAAAAGAAGAACGTGTTGCACGCGAACCTTCAGGAATACCATTAAAGTATTTATCGGTCAGCAACCCTTGAGCTAAAGGCGAAAATGCAATAAATCCTGAGCCATATTGGGCAGCTAAAGGAATACTTTCTGCCTCAACTGCACGATCAAACAGACTATAACGATACTGACTGATAAGGCAAGGCACACCTGCTTTTTCCAACATATCGTAGGCCATACGTGCTTGCAAAGGAGGGTATTTTGAGATTCCAACATATAAAGCTTTTCCCTGTTTTACAATATCAATTAATGCTTGAATGGTTTCATCAACCGGAGTAACTCCATCATAACGATGGGTATAGAAAATATCAAAATACTCAAGTCCAGTTCGACGAAGACTTTGATCAATACTTGCCATCAGATTCTTTCGGGAGCTATTGCCCCCATAAGGCCCCGTCCACATATCATGACCAGCTTTGGAGGAAATGATCATTTCGTCACGGTATCCCTGAAAATTCTCTTTTAAAATTTTTCCGAAATTAGTTTCAGCACTTCCAGGAACCGGCCCGTAGTTATTGGCAAGATCAAAATGAGTGATACCATGATTGAAGGCATATTTGATCATCTCAGTTGCGTTACTAAAACTATCTACACTACCAAAGTTATGCCACAAGCCTAAAGATATAAGAGGTAATTGCAAGCCACTCTTACCACAATAGTTATATTGCATCAAATCATATCGATTCGTACGGGGTTGATCATTTAAGAGGTTTTCCATAAGATTTCTTGTTTATTCAGTACCACAAAGAAAGAAAAAATATTTTAAAAATAATTGTGTTTTAGGACAAATTACACCGATGAGACCTATGAGCAAATCCGTCTATTCCCAATCAATAGAATAAATGCATATAAAAAATAGTGATACTATCTTATTGTTATAGTGACACTATATACATAGAATAGTGTCACTATACAAACACTATAGTGACACCATCTTTCGATGATCAATCTAACAAACCCTAAAATACTATTTAAGTAAATTTTCTTTAAACTCTATTTCAACAATTCGTAGCTCATGCCCTGCTTTATCTCCGTCCTTTGCCTTGTATAAGTCAAGTTCATTCGCTACTGGAGCAGCTACTTCAACTATCTGTCCAAAAGCATCTTCTTCCTTACTTGATCCCTTTAGACGAATGGTTATTTCATCAGTCAACACTGGCTTAACATTGAGATGTACATATCCAAGACTCTTATCTGTATCTCCATTCCAGACTAATTCTTTACCTGCATAAATCTCGAGCGGATAGCTACGCATACGCCAACCTGTGAGTTTCATACAAATTTCATCAACCCGAGCAGCACGTTCTAATTTATAAGTAATCCAAGCAGTAGTAGCCTTACCATCATTTCTCCACTCACTCAATTCATTATCATCAAAGCTATTAACTACTTTTTCATTATTTGCACCAGCAACAGCAGACACTATACCGACGTCTACCTTAGAAATTGCATAGGAAGGAGTCTGCGGAGTCTCACCACGAGTTAACCTTCCTTGTAATTCATCACCAGGAATATAAGAACTCAGCCCATTCTTTACTATGACAGATATAGAAGAAAAATTGATTTCTGCAGATTTCAACCCCTCAGCTTTTGCAGTTATATGAACTTTTCCAGCAGTTGTTAATGAGCGGATTAATGCACGATTAATACCACATTCAACCGGCAAATCTTGAGACAAAATATAATTGCTTTCCCCTTGTGCAATTCCTCCACGCCATTCTGCAGGTCCTTCAACTTCAAAATGGATTAACTGATTCGCTAGTGGACAACGATTACCGTCTTTATCCACAACTTCAGCTTGAAGCAATACCATATCAGCGCCATCTGCCTTCCATCCTTGAGGACTCTGAATAAGACTTAAACGAATCATATCCGGTTCACCTGCAGTCTTCAATTCGGTACGACAGGTCTCTTCCCCAGTTTCATCATATCCAACTGCCTCGAGTCTACCGGACAAGAAAGCAATATCTCTAAAAGTATAGAGAAAATGATAAGCACGCTCACCGTATCCCATAGATTTTCCATTAAGGAATAACTGGACGTTGTCTGCACTCGACACTACATATACGTCTTTAACGACTTTATCAGTATAATTCCAATGACCTACAATATGAATACGAGGACGTTCAGTATCTACCCATCCATCCCACATCACCTGATGAGCAAAGAATGGATCTTTAGGAATACGCATCGCATCGGTCACCCCACTACGACGATAGTTCTCCACCCCACGAAAATGTGTATTCGTATCTGAAAATATAATTTTCACCCCTCCAGAACTTACACGATCTCCAGTCCCTGGACGTTCCCGCCAATAGTCGAACCATCTAATTATATTTTCTATAGTAAAAGAATCCTGATTGCGGTTATAAACACGTGCATCAATATTCTTATGCAACTGGTTAGTAACAGTCGATTTATAAGCCACACTCCCATCTCCGTCCTTATGATAAGGATAAGAATAATTATCCCAATACTTACGCAACCCTTCGTCGCGGCAGTATTCCATAGCCCACATAGGATGATGAGCACTTTTATTTATATAGAGCATTTCTCCTCCATATTCTGCCTCACGAATATCTAACATCTCGCGTGATCCTATTGCACGACCACCATGAGGATCATACTCATCACGAATTGTTTTCATTTCAATCATATGCTCCCGACTAATCGATTCGTTTCCACATTCATAGAATAAAATACTCGGATTGTTACGATTGTAGATTATTGCATCGCGCATCAACTCTGTGCGTTGTTCCCACTGACGACCTATACAATCTTTTTCAGCATCTCCCGCTTGCATGGCCTGAATCAGCCCAACACGATCACAAGATTCGATGTCTTGCTTCCAAGGAGTCACATGCATCCAACGCACAAGATTAGCATTATCTTCTACCATTAAATGATTACTATAATCACTCAACCAAGCAGGAACACTCATCCCCACGCCTGGCCATTCATTGCTGGTTCGCTGAGCAAACCCCTTTAGCTGAATAACACGATCATTGAGCCAAACCATACCTTTGCCAAATCTAGTTTTACGAAAACCCGTGCGAGTAGCTACTTCATCAACTTTCTCTCCGTCTACCCAAAGACTTGTTTTCACAGTATACAAGTAGCCATACCCCCAACTCCAGAAATGTAGATGATCTACTTCAGCCGAAGCTTTCATTGTAGTTTTCTCACCTGGTTTAATCACTAACTCTTTTCCTCTGAATGACTTGACAATCTTTCCATCGGGATCAGATATTTCCACTTTATAACTTACATGCTTATCTTTCTTATATTCATTCTTAATCTCAGATTCGGCATTAATGATAGCCTTTCGTGATTTCACTCGGATATCTTCAGCATAAACATACACACCTGTCGTTTTAAGGCTACTATATAAGGGCAAAGTTTGATATAAAGGATCAGTAATATGCAACCATACATTCTTTGGAATGCCACCATAGTTCGCATTAAAATTTTTATTATTCCATTGATAGGTTGTATTTGTCGCTCTTTCTCTATAATTCCAATCATTATCAATACGAACGGCTATCACATTATCAGCCCCATATTTAATATATGGAGTCAAGTCAAAACCTACAGCCATAACTCCGTTCTCATGTAAGCCAACATGGTGACCGTTAATATAAAAATCGCCACCTTGACGAACACCTTCAAACTCGACAAAAATCTTCTTGTCCTTACTTCCAGCTGGAAGCCTAAAATGCTTCCGATACCACATTATTGTATCCGTCAGTTCATCTATACTCAAACGGAAAGCCTCATCCTCATTAAAAGCTCGAGGTAAAGTGACTTTTTTCCAATTCGAATCAGAGAATTTAACTTGTTGAGCAGTACGATTATCACCAACGAAAAGTAACCACTCTGAATTAAAATTATATTTCTGGCGACCGCCAGATGATGTCGCAAACTGGCTTATTCCTAAAAAAGCCAAAAAGAAGAAAAGGATTCGATGTCTCATAGCACTTCAATGTATGTTATTCGTTGCAAAGCTAGTACAAAAACACACACACATCCATAGACTAAAATGCATATTACATAGACAATTGTCCATCTAGAGTAATAAAACAAAAGCATTTCACTCTAGATAAGACTAAATGAGAATCAAAATTGGAAATAAATAAATGGTTGAATTTCGGAACTTTTCATTTGGATAACTAAATAAATAAGTACCACCATCAGCAATGCTTTCCCCAAGAAAGGCAAACGGATTATCCCACGACAGGCTGCATTCTCCAAACGTTCGGGAGTAAAATGCAGTAGAAAACCTAACAGCATCAAAGCAAATACACGCCAATAACCTTCAACTAACTGTATAAAAAGCTGGGGATGAAAGGCCGTAAAAATTTGCCTCAACATATCTAATGAATTTTGAAAATCAGCATTACGAAAGAATATCCAGCAAAAACAAACAAAATGAAAAGTGACAACTATTCCAACAATACGACGCCAGCCTTGGCTTACTTCTCCCTTTTGACGTTTAGTGATCGCCATCCACATTTTATGCATAGCTAAGGCTAGACCATGAAACGTACCCCAAAGCACAAAATTCCAAGATGCTCCATGCCACAATCCCCCTAGAAACATCGTAATAATCAAATTTAGGTACTGCCTAATTTTTCCTTTCCTATTCCCTCCTAATGAGATATATAGATAATCTCGCAGCCAACTAGACAGAGAAATGTGCCAGCGTCGCCAAAACTCAGTGATTGAGGCAGACTTATAAGGCGAGTTGAAATTTATATTAAAATGAAAGCCTAGAAGTAAAGCAATACCTATAGCCATATCACTGTATCCAGAGAAATCGCAGTAGATTTGAAGGGCATAACCATAGACTCCCAGCAGATTTTCAACTCCAGAATAAAGATTGGGATTATCAAAAATACGTTCTACAAAGTTTACACTTATGTAATCCGATATAATTGCTTTCTTGAATAAACCTGCTAGAATAAGGAATATCCCCCGTCCAAACATTTCCTGTGTCACAAACAAAGGTTTGCGAATCTGCGGAATAAAGTCACGAGCACGCACTATAGGACCAGCCACTAATTGAGGAAAGAATGAAACGTAAAACGCATAATCTAGTATGCTCCTCAAAGGCTTTATCTCTTTCCGATAGACATCAATGGTATAACTCAACGATTGAAAAGTAAAGAAAGAAATTCCGACTGGTAAAAAAATATCAAGTGCCGTAAACTCTTTGCCTATTACTGAAGCAATCACAGTTCCAAGAAAATTTGTATATTTAAAATAAGCAAGTAGTCCTAAATTCACTGCAAGACTAAGTATAACCAACCCCTTACGTCTCCATTTCCCTTCTGTTTGCTCCATGCATTGAGCCAAGAAAAAGTCACTAAAAGTAACCACAGCAAGAAGACAAAAGTACAGCCCACTACTTTTATAATAAAAGAAGTACGAGAATAAAGTTACGAAAAGTATACGTGCTGTATTCTTATATTGTAACAGTACGTATACCATCATAAATGCGGCAAACAACCATAGGAAAATGCCACTACTAAATATCATTGGTGCCTGCGGATCGTAAGTAAACACCTCTTTTAGTCGATTGAAATCAATGGGAATGGGAAACATAATCATTATAAGCTTGAATAAAGGCCTGGTATAATAAATTCCCTTGTAGGATATATCCTTCAAGTAAGTAATGTACATGATCGGGACGCATCAACTTTGCCCCCGTCCAATTAGTGCATGCATAATTTTTACCCCCTACTAAATTATACATATCCCACACCGATAAATCATGTTCCCTAGCATAGCGACAGATCGTTTTTGTTACCGTATCAGTCCGAGGATTAACGGCATAGGTTCGGCGACGTCGTCTACGTCTGAAACTCTCATAAGAACCGGGAGGAGTAGTGAGTAGAATTGGTACATCAGGAAGGCTATCACGCAACAACCTGACTAATTCATCTATCTGATTATAGTGTAACTTTTGATTATATCTCTTATTGTGACTTTCATTGGTTCCGAAAGAAAGAATTAATAGTTCAGGTTTGAGTGCAGCAATATCAGCAATACGCTTTTCATGCGTAAAAGTTAGACAAGTTGCTCCATTAACACCCATATCTGTATAAGACACTGCTCCAAAACTTTCTTGAAGCAACTTCCCCGTTGTCTGAGGAAAAATATGGCCACGAATATGGCTGTCTCCTATATGAAGAATACGTACCGTATCCTCTGAAAGCCCAGCACGCATCTGCCGTAGATGTTCTAGTACAGGAGCTAACACAGAAACACTATCAATAATTTCATTCCGCCCGACTCCCTTAAAAAGAGATGGAATTACTTTATCCACAGCTATTGTGTCGTCTGCCCAATTGATCTCTGGCAATCCTTTAATTGTTCTTTTGCTCTTTTCGGGTAAAGAGTTAATAGGCAACTTATCTTGAGCCACTCCTTCAGAGACACAAATGAATGACAATAAACTAACCAGCAGAAATATAATCAAAGGGCTATTTTTGCTCATAAGCCCGCCTCCTTTCATATTGCTCTTTACCATAAATCAACGTTTCATAAAGCAACCCTGCTAGATGTTTTCCACCACGAAAATTAATATGTGTATAATCATAATTAGCCATTGAAGGCTTGGCGTGCACCAACTTTGCCATGCTACCTTCTCCCCCCATAGCCTCAAACATATTCCAAAAAGCAATGCCACTTTGGGCTGCAATATTTTGCTGATAGCGAATCAGGTTCTTAATTCCAGGCATGGTTCTCAAGTCTCCATTTTCTGTTCTATAGTCTCGATCACCAACACTCAATAGCAATAAACTTGCCTTAGGAAAACCTGTTTTCAAATGTTCGATGGCAGTTAAAAGCCCTTTTTGATAGCTATCATAATTGCTTCCACGCTCGGTTGCAACATTTAAGCCATATTCCAAAATAATCAAGTCGTAAGGTCGTTGTTCATTAAAAGCACTTAACATCTGTATTGGAATCCCTCGAATTGCCAATCCTGAGCTACCACGCAATGAGAAATTATCAAGTATAACTCCCTCCTTACTATCCATAGCCACTCCATAAAAAATAGAAGAATCAGCGCGATTTACCGTCCATCGTACAGAACCAATACGGCCATCAACAGTAATTCGCTGCAATTTACCGGAAGGAGCAATCGAGAACTCTTTGTCCTCCCTCCTATTTACTGAAGCTAATAAATTTACGGTATCCTTGTTATAAAAGAAAATTGATGTTTGTCTACAAGTATCAAGCAAAGATGCATACTTATTCTGTCCTTTCAGTTCCACATAAGCCCCACGCCTAGGAATGAAATAATGACCAGAGATGCCTTGTTTCTGGCGATCGAAATAAACCGTGTCGGTAACAGCATGACTAGACCATCCACTAAACGCATGCTTCACAGTAGGGCGATACCCATTAGTCATTGAAGTAACAGTGACAAAACCAACCCCGCATCCGCCAAAACGTTTCTGAAGCATTTCACGTAAATCGGCTGTAAAAATGTCCGCCTCAATAAACGAATCTCCAAAAACAGCTATGCGTACCAAATGATCATTTGAGTGACTGGAAGTAAGTCTATCGAGTGCCTCATAAAATGAAGACATACCACGCTGAGTGGAATCGCTATAGTCTTCAATGCAGGTCATCCCAACTCGACAAGTATCAACAAAAGCCGGTTTCACAACTGGAGGTAAAGAAACTGTATCCGAATCTGCAATTGACATTTCGGGCTCTGGACAACGAAGATCACTTAACAAATCGACACGCCTCATCGTATGCCCATCGATCGTTATTGTCGGAAGCCAATATAGACCAAGAAGAGCAGCAAATACAACAAGCACAAGCCACAATGAAGATTTGATGTAGTTTTGTATTATTTTCATTTTTCTAAAATCGATGTAGAGACTATAAAAGCCTATACCGAAAGTTTTCAGGCTGCAAAGATAGAGAAAAGGAAGAAAAAAGAAGGGAGAATCTACATTATTTATAGATTCTCCCTTCTCTGATTATCGAGTACAAAATGAATACTAAATCATTCGTTCGATATTCCAGACAAAAGCTCGTAAACCTAACTGTTCGGTCTGCAAATCCATTTTATGTAGGGTGTCGAGCAACGGATCTACTTTATTATCCTCCACTACTGCCAGAATAGACGAACACAAACTTGGCCAAGCATGACTCCCGAAATGGGGATCACCAGTTTTGGACCCACGCCCTTGAACCTTTTCCATATAGGTAAATCCGCGACATCCCAATCGATCTAGTAATGCAATGATCCGTTCATAATAAGCCTGATCGAATGTTATCAATACTGATTTCATATTTCTTTTTATTTCTTAGTTATTTCCTCATTTTTTATTTTCAAAGTAAACATCTTCCTCGAGTTGGCGACGAAGTTTACGACGTTTATTCTTAATTCCTGTACCAGCAAACACACAATAAAGGGTAGGAATCAGAATTAAAGTAAGAATCGTCGATACCGTCAGACCACCAATTACAGCTATTGCCATAGGACTCCACATCTCTGAGCCTTGACCACCACCAATTGCCATAGGAATCATACCTAAAACTGTTGTGGCAGTAGTCATCAATACTGGACGAAGACGACTCTTACCTGATGTTATTACAGAATTTAGCACCGACAATCCACGTTCGCGACAAAGAGTGATATAATCTATAAGCACAATACCGTTCTTTACTACAATACCAATCAACATAATTGCCCCCAACAAACTCATTACACTTAGAGTACTACCTGTAAAAAATAAAGCCATCAATACCCCGCTAAATGCGAATGGAAGAGAAAACATAATAATAAAGGGATAAGTCAACGATTCAAATTGAGCCGCCATGACTATAAATACAAGTATGACAATTAAAAGTCCAAGAGTTCCCAAATCGCGGAATGAATCTTGCTGATCTTCAAACGAACCAGATACTTGCACAGTTATATCCCCTGGAATTTGCATCTTATCAATAATCTTATTTCCTTCCGCAACGACATCTCCTAAAGGAACCCCTGAAATAACAGCAGAAACAGTAACAATTCGTTCACGATCCTTACGCTCAATGGTAGGAGGAGCAAAACGCTCTACCACCTTCCCAACATCTTTCACACGCACAGATTCACCTTTTGCATTATAAATAAGAATATCTTCTATGCTTTCCAAGCTTGTGCGATATTCAGGTGCATAACGAACTTTAATGTCATACTCATCTCCATCTTCACGATATTTAGATGCTACAGCTCCATTAATACGGTTACGTAAATAATTACCTGCTGTGACTAAATTGAGCCCATGCATAGCCAACTTTTCACGATCAAAATCAACCTGATATTCAGGTTGGTAATCACTACGACTAATATTAACCTCGGACACTCCTTTCACATTCAACAACTCACGCTTCAAATGCCCAGCCACACTATCGGTCATAGCCATATCATATCCATAAACTTCAAAATCAGCACTAGCCTGAGCAGACATTCCGGTATTAGTACCTCCCAAAATAACTTGAGCCTTACTAAACTCAGGATAAGCCTTTAAATCTTGACGCATCTCATCGCACACAGCTTCCAAACTTATATCACGATCACCCGGATTAACCAAGCTGATGTTGAATGAAATAATATGCGAACCATTATCCTGCATTGAGGCCCATGTATTATCAGAATCAGCCTGTCCTACAGTATAGTTACAAACCTTGATAACACCTTTATATTTTGTGAGCCATTGTTTTGTGAGCTTATCTGAGAGTTCTTGAGCTATTTCTTTTCGTGTACCAATAGGCAACTCTAGCTGAACTGCAATACGCGCATTATCTTGTGCGGGAAAAAACTCTGTTCCAATCCCTTTGGCACACAACAAACTTACCACGAAAAAGACAACGCAGCCCACTATAACCATAGAACGATGACGAACAGCCCAATTCAACATCTTAGCATATCCTGTATCAAGTCCGTCTAAAACTGTCTCTACTGGTGCAAAAAATAGTCGGAAAGCTTTCGAAGGTTTACTCTGCAAACGAAGTAAACGAGAACAAAGCATTGGAGTCAAAGATAATGCTGCGACTGTAGATATAAACATGATGGCACACATCATCCAACCTAACTGCTTGAAAAGTACACCAGACATACCACTCACCATGGTCAAAGGGAAAAACACAGCGATCATGGTCAGCGTGGAAGCTATTACGGAGATAGCTACCTCATTCGTTCCGTGAACGGCTGCTTGTTTAGGATCTGAGCCTCGTTCGATGTGAGTTGTTACATTCTCAAGCACCACAATGGCATCGTCAACCACCATACCAATAGCAATAGAAAGAGAAGAGAGTGAGATTATATTAATTGTATTCCCTGTGACCGCTAAATAAATGAACGAAGCAATCAAAGAAAGTGGAATAGTAATACAGATGATCAACGTAGCTCTCCAACGTCCAAGGAAAAGAAATACAACGATTACTACAAAAAGTAAAGCATACATAACGGTCTCAGCCAAACTATCAATGGTATTCAGGATATTCTCTGAGGTATCGACTATGACCCCTAATTTTACATCGCTAGGAAGATTCTTTTGTAAACGTGGAAGAGCTTCGGCCACTTTACGAGAAATATCTACAGAGTTGGCGCCAGACTGCTTCTGAACAACAATCATAGCCCCCTTCACTCCATTATTATAAGTTTCTTGAGCACGTTCTTCAACTGTATCTACCACTCGGGCTACGTCACGCAGAAAAACATTAGCCCCATTGTGTGTGCCAACAACAATATCTGCCAACTGATGAGAATCATCAAACTCACCTTCCACACGAAGTGAATAAGTTTCACTACCAATATCAAAGTTACCACCAGGAACATTCTTATTCTCTGCACCAATAATGGAGCTAATGGTTTCAATGCTCAAATTGTAAGCTTCCAGTTTGTTTGGGTCACAATATACCTGAATCTCTCGCTGGGGAGCGCCACTAATTGACACTGTACCCACACCAGGAATACGAGCTAATGGATTAACGACCCTATCATCTAGTATTTTATAAAGAGCAGACTGACTCTCATTAGCCTGCACCGATAACAATACGATAGGAATCATATCGGTACTAAACTTAAAAATAATTGGGCTCTCTACATCATCGGGCAATTGTGAACTCACCATGTCGAGTTTATCTCGAACATCATTAGTCAACACATCAATGTCATTACCATACTCAAACTCCAACGTAATTAAAGACATATTCTCTGAAGAGCGAGAAGTGATATGTTTCAAATTGCTCACTGCATTCAAAGTGTTCTCAAGTGGTCGGGTAACATTATTCTCTATATCCGAAGCACTTGCACCAGGATAAGCTGTCATTACCATAATTGTGTTTGTATCTATATCCGGATACAAATCAATGGGTAATCTAGACAACGAGAAAAGACCAAAAATCACCACTGCAAGAAAGCAGAGGGAGGTCATAATCGGCTTCTTAACCGCACCTTCGTATAAACTCATTTCTTTATTTTGATTAGTTTAATAGTGATTTTATTTCTCAAGTTCTACTTCCATTCCATTAATTAAGCGCGCTTGTCCAGCCACTACAACTTCCGAATTATCGGGAACGCCTGACCTTAATTCATATTCAGCCCCAATACGTCTTCCTAATTCGACTTTATTGTATGACACTTTTCCGTCTTTATAGACGTAGACATAGCGATCACCAGAACCAGCTTGTTTCACCACCGATAAATCAGGTACAACTACATGGTCAACAGTACCAAAATTAAGAGTAGCACGAGCAAACATCCCTGGCCTAACACGCTGGTCTCTATTATCAAGCTTAATTTCAATCGGGAAAGTACGCGTAGCAGGGTCAATGGTAGGGTAAATTAAACTAATAGTTCCCTTAAATAATTCATCACCATACACATCTAGTTTCACATCAACCGGTGCTTTTTGTTTCACTTTAGTGAAGTAGCTTTCAGAAACATTGATTAGAAGTTTAACAGGAGTAATCTGCTCCACAACTAGCACCGGAGTACCGCCACTATACATATCGCCATTATCATAATTACGAGCTGTCACTACCCCATTGATCGGACTACGTAAAGCTGTATTCTCCAATAAATTTTTATAAGCTGTCTTTGTGACATTAAGTTGCATTTTAGAAGCATCCCATTCGGATTTAGAAGCTCCACCAACTTTATAAAGTTCATCCATACGTTTAAACTCAATTTCTTGATTATCTAGCTGTAGTTTAGTCTGTTTTAGTGTTGCAGCGTCCATTTGCACCAATTTATGGCCTTTAGAGACACAATCACCGACTTCTACAAGTATCTGGTCAATACGAACAGATGAAGACGGAGCAATATTGTTTTTTACTTCAGCTTCAACTGTAGCAGTATACTCCTGTATTTGATCTACGGGACGAGCCAACACCTTAGTCACTTTCACTCGTGGTTTTTCATCTTCCTGTTTTACAACTGCTTTATCTTTGCCACCAGTACACGAACTAATAACTATGGTCAATAACAAAGCTGTTAATTGGATACTTTTTTTCATATTACTATGTGCTATTTTTTAATAATCTGTTTTTTATTCCTGTCCCAATACCTGGTCAAGATCAGCCTTAGCTGTCAGGTATTCATAAATAGATTGATTGTATGTTAATTGTGCCTGGGTCAATGAAACCTGAGAACTATTAAGCTCAAGCACTGTACCCTTACCTACTTCGTAACGCTTTCCGGCTATCTGCACTGCCTTTTCTGCCTGCAAAATATTCTCTTTGTTACTTACTACTTGTTCTGAACTGGCAGCCATATTATTACGATAGGTAACGACCTGCATATTTAGTTTTCTCTCAGTATCTATACGATTCCAGTCAAGCTGCCTGATCTGTATACGGGCCGATTTCATTTTCGTAAAATTACTAGCCTTGTATAAAGGGATGCTAAGATTAAACATTAAAGAAGAACTATTACTCCATGTATAATTAAAGAAGTTTATATTCGGATTATATAGAGATTGATACTGGTACGAGAAGCTCATCGACAAAGTAGGCATAAAGTTTGTTTTTAAAGACTTTACATTCTTTTCGAGCAACTTCATATTTAATTCCAGTTGTTTCAGCGTGGTGTTATTCTCTAGATTTATGCCCTTTTCTTCCAACTGATTGGCAAACAATTCTGATTCATAGCGCGTCAAATTATCGTCGATTACTAAATCAACATCAGCAGTAATTCCCATGAGCACTTTCAATTGCAGCTTAGCAAGGGTCACAGCATTAGCAGCAGAAATAACATTAGGCTTTATGCTCCGCATCTGCACTTCGGCACTAATCTTATCAAACTCACTGACCGCTCCTTGCTGAAATTTAGCGTTGACAACCTTGAAATTATCCTCAGCCAACTTATAACTCCCTTGAAGAACTTCATAGCTATCTTGTGCAAGCATCATCTGATAATAGGCTTTTCTAACCTGATTTATCAAATCTAATTTTGAAGCACGTGATTTCTCTACTGCTAATTCAATATCCGTTTTTGTTATGGACATGGCTTGATAAACAGCTGGTGCAAACAAAGGTAAGTTAATGCTAAGTCCAGCATTTGTAGTATTCGTTCCATCTTGCCCCATCTTGAATGACATGTCGTTCAACTTCATTTCAGCAGCCTTGATAGTATGATCTACCGATCCACTTAAGCTAGCCTCAGGTAAAAGATTCTGCCATGCTTCCTTCCCTGCAACTTTCTTCAAGGCGATTTCTTCAGCAGCGACCTTCATCGTTGGATTTTCATCCAAAGCTATTTCCAAAGCTTTGTCCAGCGTCAATGTCAGCTTATTCACCATAAGTTGCTCTGTTTGAGCTTTCATAAATCCTAGATAGCAGAGTGCTATAGCCGTCAAAAACATTTTTTTACCTAATTTTTCTTTCATTTTACTCATAAACTAGTTTCTAATTTGATCTATACAACTTTGCCGCCTCAATTATGCACTTATTTTTTGTCGAGCCGTCCCATACGATACTCCGAAATAAAATCTTCCAAAACTCTTGCCCCTTTTTCTGTCGAAATACCACGAATGTACGTAAACATGATGGATTCGTATACTTCTATAAAAGAGTATTCGCTACAAATATCTGTATTTAAGAGTAGGTCGAATTGTTCACGCACTAACAGATTGACAATCGCAAAGTTTACATCTGCACGAAAAATGCCTTGTTCAACCCCTAACTTAAAAAAAGACATGGTCTTTTCCGAATCACTGTCACTACGATCCTTCATCATAGCATATACTTTCGGATATTTCTTTATATCTTCAAAGAAGCGCTTATTTGTTTGATGAAAGACTTCTATGCTTTTTTGAAAAACTGCTAATATAACCTCAAGTACATGATTCGACTGTTCATATATTTCCTGAAAAAAACATTCTCTTTCAATATGCTTTTGCATCACACACTCCTTTAATAAAGACTCTTTATCTGCAAATACTTCATATAGCGTCCGCTTTGAGATCCCTAATGCTGCCGCAATATCATCCATCGTAATACATTTAATTCCTTTAGAAGTAAAAGCTTCTGTCGCAGTTGTCACAATCCGTTCTCTTAATTCTGCTTTTTGCGCGGCGTCTCTTCCATGCTCCATCATCGTTCTTTTATATATTTTATTATAACCAGTTTTCCTATGGTTATTCCTCATTAGAGGAAAAACAGAACAAAGATAGTTAGAAAACTATATTTTCAAATTAAGTTTCCATTAAATTATGGGCTATTTTGATAAATATTATCATTCAAGTATTAAAAAATAAAACAAGTGTTAATAGGAAATACGGAGCAAAAATATGAAATAGTATCCTATGGAGTAAAGTTTTATCGGCATAAGAAGGGCTACCATCGATAAATGCCGGATAAATGCCGATAAAAATCGACACATTATCCGGCAAAAACAGTCATCATTATTAACGAAAACCAAAAAAGGAAGTCTAGTACTCTAACTGCGTCCTTCTTAAGAAAGCGACTGTTTTATGTATCTCTTTATACATCACAACATCGTCATTCACAAAAGCGACTTCTTTACGATAGTTCTTCAAAAAATGTTCCAATGTGGGTGACGTTTTCAACGGACGCCGAAAATGAATGCCCTGCGCTGCGTTCATCAGTTCGATGGCAAGGATATGCTCCAAGTTATCCATCACTTTATAAAGTTTGATAGCAGCATTAGCGCCCATACTGACGTGGTCTTCCTGCCCATTGGATGAAACAATGGAATCACTAGATGCAGCATAGCAATACATTTTATTCTGACTGACCATAGATGCAGCTGCATATTGGGGAATCATAAAGCCTGAGTTTAGCCCGGGGTTGGCAACCAAGAATTCAGGAAGCCCTCGAAGTCCCATAATTAACTGTGAAACACGACGTTCTGATATATTACCCAATTCAGCAAGAGCAATAGCAAGAAAATCAAAAGAAATAGCCAATGGCTGACCGTGAAAATTCCCTCCTGAAATGATTCTGTCTTCATCAGGGAAGATTGTGGGATTATCTGTTACAGAATTAATCTCTGTCAGAAGTACAGTAGCAACATAGTGAATGGCATCTTTCGTTGCACCATGCACTTGCGGAATACAACGGAATGAGTAAGGATCCTGCACATGCGATTTAGGATGTGAGATTAGTTCGCTACCTTCCAACAGCTTACGGAAAACCTCTCCTGTTTCAATCTGTCCCTGATGAGGACGTATCTGCTGAATACAGTCCATAAACGGGTCGATGCGCCCATCAAAAGCTTCAAGGGAAAGGGCGGATATTAAGTCAGCCTTTTTCGAAAGGCGAAAGGCTTTAAGAATAGCAAATACACCGTTAGCACTCATGAATTGAGTACCATTGAGCAATGCAAGGCCTTCCTTACTCATAAGATGGACAGGCTCCCAACCAAACTCATCGAGGACACTGATTGCTTCACACTTCTTTCCTTTATAATTAACGTCACCCACACCAATCAACGGTAAAAACAGATTTGCTAATGGCGCAAGATCACCTGAGGCTCCTAAAGACCCTCGATCGTAAACAATAGGCAGTACATCATTATTGAAAAAATCGAGAATACGCTGCACAGTAATAATTTGAACGCCACTATGCCCCAATGAAAGTGCGTGAGCTTTGAGCAACATCATTAGCTTGATTATGACAGGACGAATTTCTTCTCCTACACTACAAGCATGGCTCTTTATTAGATTTTCTTGTAAAGTTCCTAATTCGTCGAGAGATATATTTTTAGTACATAACGAGCCAAAACCAGTAGTGATGCCATACAATGGTTCTTCGGATGAAGCAATCTTATGATCAAGATAATCCCGACATTTCTGAATGCGGAACTTAGCTTCGGGTGCCAGTTCTAGCTTCAGATTTTCATTAATTATCCGTTCGATAATTTCAAAAGTCAATTCTCCTAAACCTATTTGATACACATTCTTGCTCATACGCGTAAGTCTTGGTTTACAGCATCCAGCAACTCTTTCTCTTTAAGAAAGGCCGTTTTTTGAATATGATCGGCTTCAGATTGTAGTTGCAATACTAATTCTTTATCAATAAGAGAACTTAGATTTATACGAACATTCATTAATGCACCGCATACAGCTGTACGCGCCGACATCATAGCTACACAAGCATCTGTAATCGCATTCTGATTTCCCAATCGAGCAATATCTGCTATGACAAATATCATTTCGAGGCTTTTTCGAGCAACTTCCATCGGAACAAGAGTAGCTCGTCTAGTAGCTTGCTGAATGGCAGTATTGCGAATTTCTTTCTCTCCATCAGTCGCTTGAGGAAGCCTGAAGCAGGCAAAAACTTGATCATAAGCTTCGGAGTCTTTATCAATCAAAATAATAAATTCCTCCTGAAATTTAGTAGTAAGTGTGAGTGCGTGCTGCATTATTTCTTCGCTGACTTCATATCTCTTCTTACCAATAGTGAGTCTCGCCACCATGGTGCCCAAAGCGGAAGCCAAAGCTCCAGCCAAAGCAGCAACACTACCACCTCCAGGCACAGGATCATTACTAGATACTCTATCTAAAAAATCAGTTACGGTTAAATCTGCTAACATAGTATTTAATGCTTTTGGTTATCAATTGGCGGGGTATAGTATGCCACCTTTTATAGTCATAATCACACAATTCATGCCTACGTAGTATGGCAATATGCGATAATCATTTGAATTCAGTATAACAAAGTCACCTCGTTTACCCACTTCAATTGTTCCGATCTGATCAGCACGATGAAGGGCAACTGCCCCATTCAAAGTCAGCGCAGTGATGGCTTCTTCGATACTAAGTTTCATGTAAATACAGGCTAGAGCAATGGTCAGGGGTATTGAACCGGAATAACAACTTCCCGGATTTAAATCCGTGGCAAGCGCCACAGCACAACCTGCATCAATCATATCACGTCCCCGTGCATAGGGTTCTCTAAGAGCAAAAGCCGTAAGAGGCAAAAGGGTTGCTACTACACCGGCATCGGCCATTGCACGAATTCCTTCATCAGACGTTTGTAACAAATGATCAGCAGATAATGCACCAACTTCGGCGGCTAGTTCAGCACCACCAAAGGAAACGATTTCATCTGCATGAAGTTTAAGCAGAAATCCTTGGGCTTTGGCTGCTTGAAGAAGCCGACGTGACTGTTCGACAGAAAAGACTCCGCACTCACAAAACACATCACAACATTCAGCTAGTCCATTCTCGCGGATAATAGGGAGCATCTCGCGAATCAGAAAGTCTATATATTTATTACTCCTTCCTCTATACTCGTCAGGAAGTGCGTGAGCTCCTAAAAAAGTGGATACAATGTCGACACGTTTACGCTCGTCATTGTTCAAACTACGCATAACTTTAAGTTGTAGTAATTCTGTCTCTCTATCAAGTCCATAGCCACTTTTCCCTTCGACTGTTGTAACTCCCATCGTACTCATCTTCTTTAAGAAAACTTCGGCAGCCGAACGCAACTTAACAAAATTCATTTGCCTCGTAGCTTTTACAGTACTAATTATTCCTCCCCCACGTTCCATTATGGACATATAGCTTTCCCCTTTCAGTCGCCAAGAGAATTCTTCAGAACGTTCTCCCCCAAAAACAAAATGAGTATGTGAATCAATAAAGCCTGGTAGGAGACAATGTCCCCGAGCGTTATAATGCCAATAATGATGGTAATAACCGTCACGATCTTCTCCACGACTCTCGCCAACATAAGTAATAATCCCTTTTGTGACCTCTACAGTTCCATTTTCTATAATCAGGAGCTGTCCCATTTCCTTCCCTTTCCGAGCAGTGATCCCTATCGGGGTGACAATTCGAGCATTAAAAATTATCAGGTTCTCACTCATCTGCCTTCTATTAATTGATTCAAACTTTTTTTCATCTTGAGGAAATCTATTCCATAATACTTGCTTCCAACACTTGGTTGATAGTAAAATTCTCTAGTCTCAAATAATAGGAAGCTGCATCTATCAAAGCTTCCATCGGTACTAACCCTATAATCTCACTGCCAACAATTGACACCCCATAGCGACAAGCTTCAATACGCACCAATTCAAACGCGCGATAAAGGGCTGTATGAGTATAATCGGTCATATTGATAGATACTTGAGTTATATTACGCTCCTTTAACTCTACACCCATTGCCTTAACATATCGAAGTCCCCCGTTGATATGTCTAATATTCTTTGCAATGTTCGAAGCTATCTCAATATTAGATGTATTTAAATTAATGTTATAAGCGACTAAGGGCATTCTAGCTCCTATTGTTACCGCTCCTGCAGTAGGATGCCGCTTGGCAGATCCAAAGTCTGGTTGCCATTCAAGTTGCTTGATCTTTTCCGATAATCCCTCAAATTCTCCTTTACGAATTGAAGATAAATTTTCTCTATGTGGTGCCGTAGCAGATTTTTCATAAAGGAAAACAGGAAGATGATATAATTGAGCGACGCTAGAAGCTACTTCCTTAGATAAGGCAACTGCTTCATCCATCGATATATTCTTGATCGGAATGAAAGGCACCACATCTACAGCTCCCATTCGAGGATGTTGCCCGCGATGATGGTTTAAATCAATCAAATCAACTGCAATACCAATTGCCTCTATAACTGCATCGCACAAGGCTTTGGGTTCGCCAACTAAAGTAACGACTAAACGGTTATGGTCCTCATCATTACTATAATCAAGTAGCTTCACTCCAGCTCTTCCACGAAAAGGAGTTATAATCTTATCTATTATCTCAAGATCTCTCCCCTCACTAAAGTTGGGGACACATTCTATGATTTTAGTCCAATTCATATCAATATCTTTACTTTACTGTTTATACTAACTGAGGTGGTGTTCATCAGTCTGCAATGAATCTTTGATTGTTTTGTTTATCAACTCTTCATCAGCCAAGTAAGGCATCGTTATATGATATCTCTCCGAATGAGATTCATTGAAATCATTAGTAGTCTCAATTGCGTTGGGATTGCGCGCCCACGAACGACGGGCGACTCCCCCCATCACATCCCAAAGTAAAGCCGAACGAAGTATTTCATCAACTCGTTTACTACCGTCACATACCATACCGAAGCCACCATTAATCGCTTTCCCAATACCTACTCCTCCACCATTATGCAAGGCTACTAGGCTCATGCCACGTGCACAGTTTCCAGCAAAACACTGTACTGCCATATCAGCCATAACATTACTTCCATCTTTAATATTTGCTGTCTCACGGAAAGGTGAATCGGTACCACTCACATCGTGATGATCACGACCTAACATAATCGGCCCTACTTCCCCCAGTCGTACCATTTTGTTGAAACGAAGAGCAATATTCATCCTCCCAATAGCATCTTGATAGAGAATACGTGCTTGAGTACCTACCACTAGATTATTCTTCTCTGCATCACGTATCCAGTTATAATTATCCAAATCCTGACCGCGACGATGTACATCTATGCACTCCATAGCCGCACGATCAGTCTTTATGAGATCTTCATGCTTACCACTAAGGCACACCCAGCGAAAAGGTCCGTAGCCATAATCAAAAAGTTGTGGTCCCATAATATCCTCAACATAACTCGACCATATAAATCCATCTTTCTCATCAATGCCATTGCGCGATATTTCTTTTACACCAGCATCAAAAATAGCCTTCATGAAAGAATTTCCATAGTCAAAGAAGTAAGTGCC
Organism: Bacteroidota bacterium; assembly: GCA_023426145.1. Taxonomy (GTDB): domain Bacteria; phylum Bacteroidota; class Bacteroidia; order Bacteroidales; family Bacteroidaceae; genus Bacteroides. The sequence goes on from JAFABG010000028.1 coordinate 20,861, forward strand.
ACGCGCAACAAGCTTACTAATCACCTCATAATGGCGATGCAAAGAAACGTCAACCAAATTTCGGAATCGATTAGGCGATTCGTGAAGAAGACGCGTACGCTCTTCAAAAGTTAAGCCTACTGGACAATAACCTCCTTCATAAACAGCATGGCATGAGGTCTGATCCGACAAAAGCTCAATATGGATCTGGTTGGTTTCTGCATATTCCAACAAATCGACAACATTGCCATAATAAGCTATTGAGTAAGGTTCCCTACTTTCTAAAGCTTTCTTTGCTAAGCAAAATGCTTCAGAGAAGTCTTGTGTGACATGCCCCACCCAACCTTGACGATAACGCGTCTCAATACGTGAATAGTCGACTTCAGCTATAATAGAAACAGCTCCGGCAATCTCGGCTGCTTTTGATTGTGCACCACTCATCCCGCCGAGACCTGAAGATACGAAAAGATGGCCTTGCAAGTTTTTATCATTCGGAATACCAAGTTTTAATCGCCCAGCATTGAGCAGTGTGTTAAAAGTACCATGAACAATACCTTGCGGCCCAATATACATCCACCCCCCCGCTGTCATTTGGCCATAATTGGCAACTCCCATTTGAGCAGCAATCTGCCAATCATACTGATTGTCAAACTGCCCAATCATCATTGAGTTTGTAATTATAACACGTGGAGCTTCGGGGCGGGAATGAAATAATCCTAAAGGGTGACCAGATTCAATTACCAGCGTCTGCTGATGAGTTAATTCTTCTAGATACTGTTTAATAAGACAGTATTGCATCCAGTTTTGACATACTTGTCCCGTCTCACCATAAGTAACTAGTTCATAAGGATATAATGCGACATCAAAACTAAGGTTATTGTCTATCATTACCTGAAAGGCTTTACCCTCTACACATTTGCCACGATAATTATCAATGGGTTTTGCCCTCAAATCACCTACTGGACGGTAACGGTAACCATAAATTCGTCCTCGCGTAAGTAATTCCTGCATAAACTCAGGAGCAAGCTGTTCATGCAATTCAAGAGGAATATAACGGAGAGCATTTTTTAAAGCTGTAACAGTCTGAACCGGCGTAAGTGTATAATTACGATCGGGAGCCCTACGTATACCTTCAATGTAGACAGGCTTGGGAGGTAATGTGCTACCAAGAGTTATCTTCATAATATTCAGATTTAAGGATTACAAACTGTAAGCAATACAGTAGTGTAACTCATCGCAATATATGAAAAAAAGAAGAAAAAACAAAGGTTATAGTAAATTAATTATCAATAGGTTAATTATTCTTTTGTCTGCTTATCATCACAAACCTTTTGCAAGAACTGAAAAGTATGCTTTGCCTCCCGACTATCTTTTTTAAGATAGGCTTCTTTCAAATCTGGATATTTATCGAGAAGCTCTGTCATTTTACTCTTGCTAACAAACTCAACTTTTCCTGTCTCGCTATTTAACTCATAACAAACACGCTTATTAACGAGGCTTGAGGCAGCCAGCGCATCACCAACTTCTCCCCCTAGCTTGGGATGATCTTCTGCAATAAAATTCTCACCGATTACAGAACCTAAAGGCATTGCACAAAAGTAGACATTCTTGTCTAACAAAACAGCAGGAGCATACCAAGCACCAAACCGCATCTTCTTATAACGTAGCTTACGACAGTTTATATATAAATTTCCCTCAGCTGTACGTACAGCAAAACTTCGTTTCTTCAAGTAGCGACACAATGACTCATTATCATCTGCAACTAATCGATAGTCGGCACCTCCACTAAGCACAATCTGACTCTTGCTTCGCTTCTCCACTCGCAATACTTTAACAGTATCCCCATCGTGATTCACCAAGGCTTTCATGTTAGAATAAATAATATTCTGCCCAAGCAACGGAAAGCTAAGCACACTCAGCAACAACAAAAAAACACATTTCTTCTTCATAGTCCGTCCTCCTTTACTAGGTTAAACGATTTTTCGACTGGAAAGTTATAAAATTTAGCTTATAATAGCAAGAATGAAAAAAGAAATATTGAAAAATCAGACAAAAGCACACCAATTTCAAACATTCTCTTCTTGAATCAGTTAAGATAAAGAAAAAACATAATTATAATTCATAAACAATATTATAGAATTAAAGAAGTTTCCTTCTAGAATAGAACAATCTTTAATCAATTGATTGGGGACATATTCTACTCGAACATATAAATCCTCATTTCTATAGTTTAAAGACAAACTTAGTTCATATACCCTATCTGATAATCATTCGATGATTCATTGATGTAAATAGCTATAACTAAGAAAAGGATATTGATCAAAGTGTGTTAATAAAGAGTAAATGTACACGGCTGTAAAAGACACAAATAGAATGCCTCTTACCAATTAAATTATCTTTGTACGAAAAGATAGAACTACATTATGGGAAAGCAGGAAAAAATTATAGATACCTATCAGCAAATTATTCTAGACTCTGAGAAAGAGCTACAAAGGGTTCGAAAACAGATTCGTAATATCAGTTTTGTAAGGCTGTTATTATTTGCAATAGCTTTAGCCTCTGTAATCTTTTTCTGGCATGATGGATGGCTCAAACTAACACTTTTTACAATTACCCCTATTATTATATTTGCCTGGCTCCTTCAAAAACATAATTCATGGTTCCATCGTAAAGACTATCTAAAAAAGAAAATAGAGATTAATAAATATGAATTAGAGGCTCTAAAATACAACTTTTCGAACTTTGAGAATGGAAAGGAATACATAGATCCATCTCATCTCTATACTTTTGATTTAGATGTTTTTGGCGAACACTCTCTATTTCAATATCTCAATCGAACTTCGACCTCTATCGGTAAACAACATCTTGCAAATTGGATGAAGTATCATCTGAAAACAAAAGAAACTATTGAACTGCGCCAAGAAGCTATTAGAGAGTTATCGTCTGAACTAGAGTTCCGTCAGGAATTTAGGTTACTTGGGTTACTTTATAAAGGCAAAGCATCTGATTCCTCTGAAATAAAAGAATGGATAAACTCTCCAAACTCTTTCTCCAAAAGGATTTTGCAAATTCTTCCCATAACAGTCGGTTTTATTAATCTCATTAGCATCAGCGCAACAATTTGGGGAATTATTCCAGCTACTTTAAGCGGCGCAATATTTACAAGCGCTATTTTATTGAGCTTTAGCTTTTCAAAAGGTATTACTAAAATTCAAAATACATATAGCCAAAAGTTGCAAATTTTATCGGCTTATGCCAACCAAATTCACCTTGTCGAAGATAAAGAATTGAAAAGTAGTGCTTTACTAAAGATCAAAGCCAAATTTTTAACCCAAGATCAAACAGCTTCACACTCTGTACATCAATTGGCAAAACTGATGAATGCACTAGATCAACGTAACAATTTGCTAATGAGCATAATTTTGAATGGTTTATTGTTGTGGGAATTACGACAAATCATAAGAATTGAGCAATGGAGAAGAGCGCATGCAACCGACCTACCAATTTGGCTAGAAGCGATTGGTGAGATCGATGCCTATTGCTCTCTATCAACATTCGCCTATAATCACCCAGACTATATTTTCCCACAAATTAAAGAACAACCTTTCAAGCTAGAAGCTGAGGACTTAGGTCATCCGCTGATGGAACAGAATAAATGTATCAGAAACGGTATAAACATCCAAGCACAACCATCATTCGTCATAATTACAGGAGCTAACATGGCTGGTAAAAGTACCTATTTACGAACAGTAGCAGTGAATTACCTTTTGGGCTGTATTGGTACACCTGTTTGTGCAACAAAAATGGAGTTCTACCCGTCACAAATAATCACCAGTCTCCGAACAACAGACTCACTAACAGATAACGAATCCTATTTTTTTGCAGAGCTTAAACGACTTAAATTAATAATAGATAAACTAAAAGCCGGTGAAGAACTATTCATAATCTTAGATGAAATTTTAAAGGGTACAAATTCTATAGACAAACAAAAGGGATCATTAGCACTTATTAAACAACTTATTAATCTAAATACAAATGGTATAATTGCAACTCATGATTTGCAACTTGGATCACTAGTTAAAGAATTCCCCCAGAATATCCAAAATCATTGCTTTGAGGCTGACATAATAGATAATGAACTGAACTTCTCATATAAGATGAGGAATGGAGTAGCACAAAATATGAATGCTTGCTTTTTAATGAAGAAAATGGGAATTACCGTCATCGACGACTAATCCCCATTACTAAGATTACTTACTTCTTTTTACCCAAAGAAGTAATCAACCATTATAAGTAATATTATTAATTAAACAACCTGTGCTAAGAATACAGCTAAAGAAGTTGCCTCATTATTAGTCAAGTATTTAACTGTAGTCATCGGCTGATAAGTATAGGGAACAAACTGAAGCAATTGTACAGCTGCAAATTTATGATCTGCCGATAGAATTACATCCATGCGTATATTCCCAGTAATATCACTCTTTATATCTAATTCCCCAGGAAAAAGACCTGATTGCACAAAACCAGTCAATTTCTCTAGATATTTTAAATCAAAGAAAAAACTGTATTCTTTAGTAGCACTACCTGTTGGAGCATATACAGACACTCTAGATTTCCAGAATAAGCGGAAAATAGCAGAGAGAAATAAAACTGTACCTACAAACATTAAAACGATGCTTCCAAGAGAGGTTCCCTCTTGAATTTCGAAAGTTGAAACAAAAGATAATATACTGCACACCAACATTACACCAGAAATTAAAAGCCCAGAATTACTTATACGTCTGTTGATATCGGGATGTGAAGATGCAAATATAGTTGCATCAATTGATTGAATTGCCATATTCTTAAATATTAATTAATTGAAGAAGTTGAGAATCAAGCTAACCTTTCAGAAAGAAATGTCAGCGTAGAAATAGTAAAGAAGAGCGTAGAATGGCTAAACGATAATATGCTTTAAAGTGAATACATAATAATCACTTACAGGTTCACTATAATAAGATGGAGTAGTTGAATAGACCTTGACTCGATGTAATGATAGCGAATTCTCATGCGCAGAACAATACCTCAACACGCTACGTAAGCTGGCGTTATATTCAATAAGATATAAACGCTGAAATCGCGAAACTAAAACTTGAGAAGTTATAGATGGAGTAAGTTCAGCAATAGGCAAAATAGGAATAACAGGAGCAGTTACTTGTCCCTGATGACACAAAAAACAGACATTCTCAGATTTAGCTAGAGCAACTTTTCTACCTATAGAATCCTGACTTTCAACTTTATGGCTACTTACAACTAATAATAGAAGTAACATCACCTTAATTAACTTTACCATATTGTGCTACAAAGATAACGCATATAAAAAGATAGAAAGTTTATTAAGATTGATTTTTAATAAATCTTAGGAGTTAAAAGGAATAAGTAAACAAAAAAGGCCACTCATTATATGAGTGACCTTTTTCTATATGTATAAAAACTATCTGTAAAATTATTCAGCTGATTCTGCCTTTGGTTCTTCAGTTACAGAAGCTTCAGGAACTACAGTTTCTGCACTCTTCTTAGAACGACGAGTACGAGTAGCCTTCTTAGCAACCTTCTCCTTAGCCATGTTTTCATTATAGTCAACTAACTCAATGAAGCACATCTCAGCATTATCACCTAAACGATTACCAATTTTGATAATACGAGTATATCCACCTGGACGATCCGCAATCTTAACTGATATTTCTTTGAATAATTCTGTTACTGCAATCTTATCTTGCAAATTGCTAAATACAACACGACGAGAATTCGTTGTATCTTCTTTAGACTTAGTTATTAAAGGCTCAACAAACTTTTTCAAAGCTTTTGCCTTAGCCACAGTCGTAGTGATTCTTTTGTGCTTGATCAAAGAGCAAGCCATGTTAGATAACATAGCGCTTCTGTGAGAAGCAGTACGACCTAAATGATTAAATTTCTTATTATGTCTCATTTCTTATTCTTTATCTAATTTATATTTAGAAATATCGGTTCCAAACGATAGATTCAGACTTTCCAGCAAATCATCAAGCTCGGTAAGCGATTTCTTTCCGAAGTTTCTAAACTTCAACAAGTCGGTCTTATTGAATTGAACTAAGTCGCCAAGTGTTTCAACATCGGCAGCTTTCAAACAATTAAGAGCACGAACTGATAAGTCCATATCAACAAGCTTAGTTTTCAACAGCTGACGCATATGTAATACTTCCTCATCAAATTCTTCGTTTCCATCAGTATCATTACTCTCAAGAGTAATTTTTTCATCAGAAAACAACATAAAATGATAAATCAAGATTTTTGCAGCCTCTTTTAAAGCTTCCTTCGGGTGTATAGAACCGTCGGTACTAATTTCAAGTACTAGCTTCTCGTAGTCAGTCTTCTGTTCTACACGGAAGTTTTCTACAGCATACTTGACATTACGTATCGGTGTATAAATAGAGTCAATTGGAATTACATTAACATCCGTACAATATTCGCGATTTTCATCAGCAGGAACATATCCACGGCCCTTATTAATAGTAATCTCAATCTGCATAGTTGCCTTAGAATCTAAATGACAAATAACTAATTCCGGATTTAACACTTCAAATCCAGTCAAATACTTACCTATGTCACCTGCTTTAAATTCACTTGAATTCTCAATAGTGATGCTCACTTTTTCGCTCTCGAATTCTTCAACTACTTGCTTAAATCTCACTTGCTTAAGATTCAAGATAATGTTGGTAACATCCTCTTTCACTCCAGGTACACTAGAAAATTCATGCTCCACACCATCAATTCTGATCGTAGTGATAGCAAAACCCTCTAATGAAGAGAGAAGGATACGGCGTAATGCATTACCAACGGTAATACCAAAACCCGGTTCCAACGGACGAAATTCGAATTTTCCGAATCTAGAGTCCGCCTCCAACATTAATACTTTATCAGGTTTTTGAAATGCTAATATCGCCATGAAATTAATTATTATTTAGAATACAATTCAACGATCAAATGTTCTTTAATGTTCTCTGGAATGTCTGCTCTTTCTGGTATGTGTAACATTTTACCCACCTTTGAAGTTTCATCCCATTCCAACCAAGCATACTTACTATGATTGAAACCTGCAAGAGAATTAGCGATTACTTCTAAAGATTTTGATCTTTCACGAACACCAATCAATTGTCCTGGTTTCACTGCAAATGAAGGTATGTTTACAACAGCACCATCTACAGTAATATGCTTGTGACTAACCATCTGACGAGCAGCAGCACGAGTAGGAGCAATACCCAAACGGAACACTACGTTATCAAGACGACCTTCCAGCAATTGAAGAAGCACCTCACCTGTAATACCTTTGGCAGTAGCTGCTTTCTCGAACAAATTGCGGAATTGTTTTTCTAAAACTCCATAAGTGTATTTAGCTTTCTGCTTTTCGCGTAATTGCACACCATATTCAGAAGTTTTTCTTTTTCTAGAATTTCCGTGTTGTCCAGGAGGGTAATTCTTCTTTGACAAAACTTTATCAGCTCCAAAGATGCCTTCACCGAATTTACGGGCTATTCTTGATTTTGGTCCAGTATATCTAGCCATTTCTTTAAATATTTAATTGTTTATTCATGAACTCAATTTGTTGCAGCCGCGATTGCAGAGAAGAAATTATTGCAATCCAAAAACAAAATCAAGATCATTTAAGTTAAAGGTAAATTAAACTCTACGTCTTTTCGGAGGACGACAACCATTATGTGGAAGCGGAGTCACGTCAATGATTTCAGTAACTTCGATACCAGCACCGTGGATAGTTCTAATAGCAGACTCACGTCCGTTACCTGGACCCTTCACATATGCTTTTACCTTTCTCAGGCCAAGATCGAATGCAATCTTTGCACAATCCTGGGCAGCCATCTGAGCTGCATAAGGAGTATTCTTTTTAGAACCTCTAAATCCCATTTTACCAGCAGATGACCAAGAGATAATCTGCCCTTCACTATTTGCAAGAGAAACAATAATATTGTTGAAAGATGAATGAACATGCAACTGTCCATTAGCGTCTACTTTCACATTTCTCTTTTTAGCTGCAACTGTTTTTTTTGCCATATCAACAATTATTATTTAGTAGCTTTTTTCTTATTAGCAACGGTTTTCTTTCTACCCTTACGAGTACGTGCATTGTTCTTAGTGCTCTGACCTCTAACAGGCAGACCAATACGGTGACGTACACCACGATAGCAACCAATATCCATTATTCGCTTAATGTTCAATTGGATTTCAGAACGAAGATCACCTTCTACTTTATACTCTGCACCGATAATCTCACGAATCTTAGCAGCTTGATCATCTGTCCAGTCTTTAACCTTCAGATCTTTATCTACACCAGCTTTATCTAAAATTTTTGCTGAACTACTGCGACCTATTCCATATACATAGGTCAACGCAATTTCACCTCTTTTGTTCTGAGGTAAATCTACACCAACTATTCTTATAGCCATATACTAAATTATTTTTTTTGCAAAAATAACAAATTATCCTTGACGTTGTTTATACTTAGGATTTTTCTTGTTAATAACATACAAACGGCCATTACGTC
>JAFABG010000036.1 GCA_023426145.1 Bacteroidota bacterium
TGGGATTTTTACTAGGATAATCAGTAAGATTAGCGCTCTTACGATTTTGCAATACATCAACAAAATCAACAATAGACCTATTGGAAGGATTAAATATGCGCTAATTTAATTCCGCCAACGGGTTAAATAAATATAGAGAAAGCATATCAGTAAACACAAATGGGCTATCTATGATTGATAGTTCTACTGGAAATACAAGAATATTCCAGCTTAGTATATCATATTATTTCAATAAATCTTCAAATCGTTATAAAGGAGAAGGAGCGGGAATAAATGAAATGAATAGACTATAAGCCCAAATAAATAATTGGCTCCTACCTATAGGGTTAGCAACCTAAGTCTAAGTTTTATATAAAAAAGGTTGTGTCAGCATTTTGACACAACCTCATTACTTTTAAGTGGAGCTGGAGGGAATCGAACCCTCGTCCAAACGAGGAAATCATAAGCTTTCTACATGCTTATCTTTGCCTAATTTTTCGAGCAGGAACAGAACCAAAGCCATCAATTCCTGCCTTATCCTCTAAATTTTCATCAAAAGTGCAAGGCCACTTCTGACTATCCCCGATGTAACTGCACCACTGAATCGGAATGCTTCGGAGCAACAGCTTCCGAGTGATGTCTCGTCCTAGCACCTAGTGCCAGGATTAAGCTAATCTACTATGATTCGATTAAGCAGCAAGAGCGTAATTAGTTTCGCCAGATAAAGTTTTGATAACTGAGATTAAAGTGGCAATTAACGACCCACTGCATGCTTACTCACCATTTCTGCCCGCTGTCAAATCCAGTCAACCCCGAATTTTTAGCTAAGAAATTAGCATCAGAACTCTTTCTGAGGCGGCAAAGATAAGAATTATATTCCGATTTACGAATTCGTGTTAGCAAATATTATATTTGTAGTAAAGAAATTGAAGAGATTAATATTATCTTTGCCATAGAATCGAATATAACAAAAGTTCTTATCACAGTTGTAAGAAAGAAATATAACCCCTAAAAATGTATATATGATAAAAACATTCGTAACAATTTGTATGATGGGTATAGTAACATCCAATTGTAATTCTAAAAATAGCTCTCAGATGAATAAGGATGGTGAAGTCAAAAATGAGCAGACAATGATTGTGGGAGCCTACTCTCCAGGAGGGACAAAAGGGCTATATAGTTTTCGTTTCAATCAGGAAACGGGAGTAGCCACTCCCCTACAAGAAGCCGAAATAGGAAATCCTTCTTATCTCACCTATTCTGCTGATGGAAAACTACTTTATGCTGTAAGTGAATTTGGTGATGAACGTGCTGCTGTAAATACGTTCTCATTCAACAAAGATAAAGGAAGTTTTAAGTTTCTAAATACGCAAAAAAATGAAGGAGAGGATCCTTGTTACATCGAAACTAACGGGAGTTTTGTAATAACTGCTAATTATAGTGGTGGTAGCATCAACGTATTTCCTATTGCAAAAGATGGGACACTCTTACCTGCTTCCCAAGTTATAAAATTCGAAGGAACCAGTGCTGACAAAAAACGGCAAGAAAAGCCGCACTTGCATTGTGCACGAATCACCCCGGATGGCAAATACTTATTTGCTGACGACCTAGGAACTGACCAAATACATAAATTTGTAATTAATGCGAATGCTAAAAACAACGATGCTTTATTGAAAGAAGGAGTGCCATCTTCTTACAAAGTAGAACCGGGATCAGGACCACGCCATCTAACATTCTCTCCTAATGAAAAATATGCATATCTGATCAATGAGTTATCTGGATCAGTTTATGTTTTTGAATATAATGATGGGGTATTAACACCTATACAAAAGATTCAATCTGACACTGTAGGAGGCAGAGGTAGTGCAGATATTCATATCAGCCCAGATGGTAAATTCTTATACGCTAGCAATAGATTAAAAGCGGACGGATTGGCAATATTTTCTATACAACAAGAAAACGGCAAACTAACTAAAGTAGGCTACCAGTTGACTGGCATTCATCCACGAAACTTCATTATCTCACCTAATGGAAAATTTGTGTTAGTAGCTTGTCGAAATAGTAATATCATTCAAATTTTTGAAAGAAACTTTGACACAGGGCTATTGACTAATACAAACCAAGATATAAAAATCGATAAACCAATGTGTATCAAGTTTATCCCTTAACAAACATTCCCTCTACTTTTAGTGAAAGTAGAGGGAATGTTTGTTTATACAGCCTCATCAATAGGCGCTAGAACTATAAAATCTGTAAAAGTTCGCCTCCATCCGATTCGGCATAACCCCTCAATAAGGTTTGAATCATTTCGGCGGCTTCTTTCAAGCCTATTTCTCCACTATAGCCATTAACAATAGCTAATATATGGGTTGTTCCCATATCCATCTTAGTACGTTCATTATCACTCGTCGGCGTTCCGATTCCTCCAAATGAATCTCTGTATACAGGTAATCCTTCAATATTTAAAACTCCTCGCCCAATGGCATCAAAAGGTTCTCCAGCCCTTCCAATTCCTAACTCTAGATGTTTACCTTGTATCTTATCGGCATCAAACCCTCCTATAGAATAGCCCGTACGCAATGATACAAGATTTATCAGATCGACTAAAGTATCTATCTGATATAAAGGTATTCCACGCATTAAACGACGGCGCAAAGCTTCTGCCGACGGACGATAACGTCCCGGATCTTTGCCACAACGTTTATAAGCATCACGAGTGGCTGCAATGGCTGGCTGTAACTTTATATCTTCCAAACAAGTAGTAGAGGTCAGTTCTTCAGTGAATGTTCCGATTTCGTTCCAAAGTCCTTCACTGTGTGGTGTGTTTTTTACTGCTGCATAGACAGCTATTCCACAAAAAGCAGGGCAAACTCGTTTTATATCCTCAGATATTTTTATTTCAAACATACGTAAACTCTATTTTAATCAATACCACAAAGATAAGTATCTCTCTTATTCGGAAAGCATTATTCCTGATAAAATTCTTCCTGATTGTATGCCTAAACGTCTCGCTGAGAAAAACTCAGCATGTTGAGTATAAGTACAAATATTCGCCAATTCAACTTGCGTGATTGGCACTCCAAAATCTAACAACTGAATCCGATTGGCTTCCCACAAATCAATATGGTGTTTACCTGTCTCTTTATTTCTTATAGAGATGCGTGGCATCGAAAACCCATTCGCTTCAAAGGCATCATAAACTTCTTCACCAACTTCAAATGAAGCTAAAGAAATGCTAGGACCAATACAAGCTATAATATCTTCTCCACTCGTTCCAAACTCATTCTTCATTCGAAACAAAGTATCTCGAAGAATATATGAAACAGTTCCTCGCCAACCAGCATGAACAGCACCCACAACTCTGTGCATCTTATCATAAACCAATACGGGTACACAATCGGCTGTTGAAATGCAAAGACAACAGCCTGACTCTGCTGTTATAAGTGCATCTACCCCATTCAACATCTTTTGTTTCTCAGAGACTGAAGCTGATAAATAGGTGGTATCTATCAATAAACAATTGGTCTCATGAGTCTGTAAAGGGATGACTAATTCTGAGGGTTTAGGAGTTATGCTCTCAAGCATTCTCTTCTGATTTTCTGCAACTGTTTCCGGATCGTCTCCACAATAAGGAGAACAATTAAATGAAGCATAATTCCCGGCACCACAGCCTCCCTTACGCGTGGTGACAAAATGAAAAATGTTGGAGTATGAGCTTAATGACTCATACCCCAACATTCTTTTATCTTCTGTAATAGATATCATTCTTTTTCCCAGTCTTCTTCTTCATATTCATAGTCAAGATCATCATCATCGCTATCAGCATTGTCTTCATACTCATAGTCGAGGTCTTCATCTTCACCCATGTCAATAAGTTCTTGTTGCAACCTCGTCACATCTTTAGGTCGATGAACAATCGCTTCAATCTTATTACTTTCTTTATTAAGTTCTTCCCAAAGAATATCTTTCAATTGAGAAATACCTAAACCTGAAATAGAAGAAATGAAAATGTGCGGAACACCTTCTGGCAAAGTTGGCTCTATTTCGTCTATCAACTCTTGATCGAGCATATCACTCTTCGTTATAGCGACTACACGTTGCTTGTCTAACATCTCTGGGTTGAATGTACGTAATTCATTCAACAGTACATCATATTCTTTACGAATGTCATCACTATCAGCAGGAATCATGAACATCAATAGAGAATTACGCTCAATATGACGCAGGAATCTCAGACCTAATCCTTTTCCTTGGCTAGCTCCTTCAATTATTCCAGGAATATCAGCCATCACAAATGATTTTCCATCACGATAGGAAACGATACCTAGGTTAGGCTCTAGTGTTGTAAACGGATAATCAGCAATCTTAGGTTTAGCAGCAGATATAGCTGAAAGCAATGTCGATTTTCCTGCATTCGGGAATCCTACTAAACCAACATCTGCCAACAACTTCAATTCCATAATAACCGTCATTTCTTGCATCGGTTCACCAGGTTGCGCAAAACGCGGTGCCTGGCGCGTAGCCGTTTTAAAATGCCAGTTACCCTGACCACCACGACCACCTTTGAGCAAAATCACCTCCTGTCCGTCTTCAGTAACATCACAAAGATATTCTCCTGTTTCAGCGTTATACACCACTGTACCACAAGGTACTTCAATTACCTTGTCGCCGCCGTCTTTACCGAAGCTACGATTCTTACTTCCCGATTCTCCATGCCCAGCCATAGCATGACGGTCATATTTTAAGTGGAGCAGTGTCCAGTAGTTACGGTTACCACGCAAGATAATATGGCCTCCTCTTCCACCATCGCCACCATCCGGGCCTCCGTTAGGACAATATTTCTCGCGCCTCATGTGCGTAGATCCTCTTCCACCCTTCCCTGAGCGACAGTAAATCTTTACGTAATCAACAAAATTCGATTCAGCCATATTTCTCTTCGTTATTTCCTTATTTAAATATTATCTATTGCCTTACATATATCAGCGAAGATACCGTCCATAGTACCCAAGCCTGTAATATGTTGGTACTTCTTCTCATTCTTATACCAATCAATTAATGGAGCAGTTTGTGAATGATATACTGTCAGACGCTTTTTGATAGTTTCTTCATTATCATCTGCACGACCTGATTCTTGACCACGCTTAATCAAACGAGTCATCAGTTCTTCTTCAGGAACTTCCAAGTCAAGCATAACAGAAATATCCTGACCTCTTTCTTCCAACATCTTCTTTAATGCTTCTGCCTGTGCAATTGTTCTAGGAAAACCATCAAAAATAACACCTTTGCTATTTTTAAAGCTATCGAATACACTTGCTAGGATATCAATCATTAATGCGTCTGGAATTAATTGTCCTTGATCGATATAGCCCTTAGCTGTTTTACCGAGTTCTGTTCCGTTTTTAATTTCTCCACGCAACACATCTCCAGTTGAGATGTGATTAATACCATACTTTTCTACAATACGTTCGCTCTGTGTTCCTTTACCTGAACCTGGAGCACCGAAAATTACAATGTTCAACATCTTATTATTTATAATTTAATGATTTTACTATTTTAAACGAGTTTGTTCGTGGGCTAGACTATTCAATCTTAGTCAACCACTGTATAAATGTCAGGGTAATTACGACCGAATCCATCATAATCTAATCCGTATCCAACGATAAAGTCGTTCGGAATTTGCATCGCCACATATTCAATATTTAAATCAACTTTTAGCTTTTCAGGCTTTACCAGTAACGAAGCTATATGAATAGCTTCAGGGCCACGGGTGCCTAATGTTTCTAGCAAGCGTTGCATTGTTAATCCGGTATCTACAATATCCTCAACTATCACAATGGTACGTCCAGTGATGTCTTCACTCAACCCAATAACTTCTTTAATGACACCAGTAGATGTTACTCCTTGATAAGAAGCCAATTTAACAAACGAAATTTCGCAGGGTATTGTAATATGTTTAAGTAAGTCGGCTGTGAACATAAATGAGCCATTCAAGACACTCAAGAATAGCGGATTCTTGCCTTTTAAATCACGGTTAATTTCATTCGCTACACGAATCACCTCGGTCTGTATATCCTGTTCCTTGATAGAAACAGTAAACTGTTTATCCTTTATTTGTATAGTATCCATAACTAATCTTTAAAAAAAGTTGTTGCAAAAATACGATTTTTTATTCTACCCCGTGCATCATCTTCTGTAATTTCTTTGAGAGAAGGAAGAGAATCAATGAAGCAACACCGGACATAACCACGAATACCATAAAGAAATCGTACATGCTAGCAATCTGATAACCAAAGATCGATTTCACTTTTCCAGCTTCTGGATAAAGCCCCCCCAGCATGCCAGCAAATTTATTGGCAGTAGCAGTTGAAAGATACCAAATACCCATCATCAGTGAAGCAAAACGTAGTGGACTTAATTTATTAACCATTGAAAGGCCAATCGGAGATAAGGCTATTTCTCCCATTGTGTGAATAAAGTAAAGTCCGGTTAACCAAAGCATGCTTACTTTCACACCAGGTATAGCATCTTTCACTCCAAAACAGATGAAAAGGTAACCTAAAGAAAGGAGTAACAGACCAATTGCCTGTTTGGTAGGAGAAGCTGGTTCCATTTTTCGTTTATTCAAGAAACTCCATACTCCAGGCATTATATATGCCAAAACTACAACAAAGAGTGGATTGAAAGATTGAAACCAAGAAGCTG
Source organism: Bacteroidota bacterium (assembly GCA_023426145.1). Classification (GTDB taxonomy): domain Bacteria; phylum Bacteroidota; class Bacteroidia; order Bacteroidales; family Bacteroidaceae; genus Bacteroides. The sequence continues at coordinate 6,682 of JAFABG010000036.1, forward strand.
GCATTTCCCAACCCAAAATCTCACGGTTGGTTTGCTCAGAAGCAAAAAGAGTTAAAGAAGCTCCTGCTTGCTCATAAGCTGCCCAGAAGAAAATAACAAAGAAAGCTACGATATAGATAACAAAAATACGGCTACGTTCAATCTTAGTCAACGAACCATCTAACAGAATGAGGACAGGGAAAACAATGCAAGCTGTAAAAATACCGATACTTACCCAATCTCCTTCAAATGCATAATTAAAGAAAGCTATTAGTGCAATTGTCAAAATCGTAATCACAAAGGTATTACGTAACTTAGTACGTTTGTCCATCTTCAGTTGCAAATGTGGCTCGGCACTATCCTCTTTATTGGGGCGCTTAGCATCTGGCACAATCCCAATAGGGTCTCCTGAAGGAGAGAAAAGGTATTTATTCTTTTGGGTTTCAAAAAGTACAATGGTGAATAACGTCATGATTCCAGCAGCTAAAAATCCCCACTTGAAATCATGTGGATCACCGGTATCTCCCAAATAACCGCAAATCAATGGAGCAGCAAAAGAGCCTACATTGACTCCCATATAAAAGATGGTGTATGCAGCGTCCAGTCGCCTATCACCTGGTTCATAGAGTTGACCTACTAGAGAAGAAACTGTGGGTTTGAAGCAACCATTTCCTAAAATCAGGAATCCAAGCCCACCATACATTAGCCAATGAGCAAGTACTGAATTATCTAAAGTAGAGGCACTCATAAACATTAGAAATTGTCCGACTGCCATCATCATTGCTCCCCAAAATACTGAGCGGCGGATTCCCCAATATTTATCTGCGATGTATCCACCAATTAAAGGAGTTAAATAAACTAATCCGGTATAGCTACCGTAAATGGAAGCAGCTGCTTCTTTATCAAACAATAATGCCTGCGTTAAGAAAAGAATAAAAATCGCGCGCATACCGTAGTAACTGAACCGTTCTGCAGTGCTGGTCGCGAAAATCAGATAAAGGCCTTTCGGATGCCCTTTCAATGCACTCATGAATTTATGTGTTTAGTAATTTATGGGGTGCAAAGATAGGTAAATAATTAATGTACAGGTAAAATCTCTTTCATTTGTTCGTCTCTCTCATATTAATAAGTTTTCTTCGTTCAACAAACAGGAAAAGTGAGAAGAATCATGTACATTTGTAATCCAAAAACTAAAAAAACAACGCAATGAAAATATTTCCAAGCAGCAGCATCAAGAAATTGGATGCTTATACCATTGAAAACGAACCTATTGCATCCATAGATCTTATGGAGCGAGCAGCGACAGCCTTAAACAAAGCCATTACAGAAAGATGGAACACTCAAACACCAGTAACAATTTTTGCAGGACCTGGGAATAATGGTGGCGATGCACTAGCTGTGGGCCGAATGATGGCGGAAAAAGGGTATAAAGTCGAAGTATATCTATTCAATACCAAGGGAGAACTTTCTCCTGACTGCCAAACAAATAAAGAATTAATAGAAATGATGGAGGAAGTGGAATTCCACGAAATTAATACTCAATTCACACCTCCTACTCTGACGACGAATCATCTCGTTATTGATGGGTTGTTTGGTTCAGGTCTGAACAAGCCTTTGAGCGGTGGATTTGCTGCAGTAGTGAAATACATTAATTCTTCTCCCGCCATGGTAGTAGCCATTGATATTCCTTCAGGTCTAATGGGAGAAGAAAATACATTCAACGTAAAAACAAATATTATTCGTGCTGATGTCACCTTTAGTTTACAACTACCTAAACTTGCCTTTCTCTTCTCTGAGAACACTGAATATGTAGGAGAATGGGAATTACTGGACATCCAATTGAGTAAAGATGGAATTGAGGGAACAGCTACAAATTACGAAATGCTGGAAATTGAGTATATCCGCTCACTCATCAAACCAAGAAAACAATTTGCACATAAGGGAAACTTCGGACATGGCTTGCTAATAGCAGGCTGTAAAGGAATGGCAGGAGCATCTGTTCTTGCTGCACGTGCATGTTTAAGATCGGGAGCTGGATTACTAACCGTTCATGCACCAATATGTAACAATACGATATTGCAAACCGCAATTCCTGAAGCAATAGTAGAAACCGACATCAATGAGACTTGTTTTGCTACCCCAACTGATACAGATGATTATCAAGCAATCGGCATTGGCCCTGGATTAGGTAGAAATGAAGAAACAGAAGCTGCTCTAATTGAACAACTAGAACATTGCCAAACTCCTGTTGTGTTAGATGCCGACGCACTAAATATCCTTGCTAATCATCGTCACACTCTTACTCATCTACCCAAAGGTTCTATCCTTACCCCACATCCTAAGGAACTAGAGCGCCTGACTGGTAAATGCCAAGACTCCTACGAGCGTCTAATGAAGGCCTATGAATTAGCTCGCGTTGCACACGTACACATTATTCTGAAAGGAGCTTATTCCGCAATTATCACCCCGGAAGGGCGGTGTTATTTCAATCCAACAGGTAATCCTGGAATGGCCACTGCTGGTAGCGGAGATGTGCTCACAGGAGTGATTCTTGCTCTTTTAGCCCAAGGATATTCAGCCAAGCATGCAGCCTTAATTGGTACATATATACATGGTTTGGCGGGAGATTTTGCACAGAAGAAGCAAGGTATGATCGGATTAATAGCTAGTGATATTATTGCTTGCCTACCGAAAGCATGGCAACTTGTAAGCGAATAAAAGTTAAGAACTTAGGGTTTGTCGAAGAACTTCATTAACTTTGTTTTTCAAAATCAGTTAAAAAGAAACCGAATATGAGAAAGTTGATCATAGCAACAGGATTAATTTTGGCTACTTCAGCCTATGCACAGACAGAAGTATTGACAGGGGTTATGCGTGGTAAAGACTACGGTGTAGTATATACCCTCCCAAAAACTGAGATAGATATAGAAATTCAAGCCTATAAAATTAGCTATACACCTGGAGAATTTAGCAAATATGCTGATCGATATCTGAGATTACCTAACATATCTGCTGAACCTGAAGAATATTGGGAACTAAATACTGTAAAAGTTAAAGCCGTAGGTGTTCCAAATAGTGAGGCTAGTTACTTTGTTAAACTTAAAGATAAAACTGTAGCACCTCTTATGGAACTTACTGAAGATGGGTTCATCAAGTCGATCAATGTTCCGTATACGACAAATAACGTCACTAAACAGATTTCTTCTGCTCCGGCCTCTCCAAACAAGGTAAATCCGCGCGATTTCCTTACAGAGGAAATATTAATGGCTAGTTCGACAGCAAAAATGGCTGAATTAGTTGCCAAAGAAATATATAATATTCGTGAAAGCAAAAATGCTCTATTAAGAGGCCAAGCTGATAACACTCCTTCAGATGGTACCCAGCTAAAACTTATGCTTGACAACTTAAACATTCAAGAAGATGCTATGACAGAAATGTTCTCTGGGACTCGCGTTAAAGAAGAGAGAACTTTCACTATCCGTCTTGCTCCGAATAAAGAATACGAAAATGAAGTCGCTTTCCGCTTTTCTAAAAAATTAGGAATAGTTGCCAATAATGATTTGGCAGGCAGTCCATTCTATATTAGCCTGAAAGACTTGAAAACAGTGAAGATACCAGCAGAAGACGAAAAAAAGAAGAAGGATACAGATGGAATTGCTTATAACGTCCCTGGGCAAGCTATGATCACACTGACCGACGGCAAAAAGAAATTATTTGAAGGGGAAATTCCTGTTACTCAATTTGGTGTTATAGAGTATCTAGCTCCTGTATTGTTTAATAAGAATTCAACTATCAAGGTTTACTTTGATCCTACTACTGGAGGTCTATTGAAGGTAGATAGAGAAGAAACTAAATAAACGTTCTAAAAAGAACTTCAACTCTTAAAGATAACCCCTCATAAAGTCAGTGAGGAGTGACAGAATTGTATGGATAATGAATAACGAAGGCTATTTAGCGTCGCTATTCATTATCCATTTAATAAATCCATCCTTCTGTAATTGGAAAAGATATGTAGACACCCGAGACTCGTAATATTCTTCATCCTGAAAATGATCTGCAAGTTCTTCAATTATCTCACGAACTGTTCGCTTTCCATCTATTAATTCCCATACAGCTGAACCGTGTTCTTCTAATGGAACACTAATATCTTTCGACATACCTTTTGGCAATAAATACCGACTCATCCACGAACGTTTAAAACGAGGAAAGGAGAGCACAATACTCTCCCCTTTCCGTTCAGTTTTAATATGTTCGTTACGACAAGGGACAACCTCTAAAAGGTTAATTTTCTCTTTCGTAGCCATTTTGTTTTACGTTTTACATTAAACTCTTTTTCCTGAATTATTTCTTAATATTGGCATCTTCCAAACCATAATGTTTCTTTTTGTCCTCAACAAACAGCATGTATGAAATAACAATAGCAATTAATCCAAAGACTGCAAAAATACACATCGGTAAGGTATAATCGTAATCAACAATTACACCTGCTGAATTTCTAACTGCTGCGAAATCATTGATCACCCACCCTATCAACAAAGGAACCATAGAAAGACCAATATTCTGAATATAGAAAATAATCGCATAAGCTGATCCTAACTGCTTCATTGGAATAATCTTAGGTACTGAAGGCCACATCGCGCTTGGAACAAGAGAGAAAGCAATACCAAGAATGATCATCACAATCACTGCAAACCACCAAACATTCATCAAAGGTAATGCAAAAAGGATATGCACTACTGTTAACATTAGCGAACCAATAATCATTAAAGTGGCCCCTTTCCCAATTCGGTCATATAAAGTACCAAAAACTGGCGTTAACAAAATCGTTCCAAAAGGTAACAATGCAGGGATCAGTCCAGCAAAAGATTCGGGAACATGATATTTAAATATCATCAATTTTGTAGCAAACTTCAAGAAAGGAAAAACTCCGGCGTAAAACATCAAGCATAACAATGTTATTAACCAAAAGCCTTTGTTTGTGAAAATTAATTTCAAATCTGCCATTCTAAATCCTTCTTCATCACCTTCACCTAAAGTAGAACTAGCTGCAAGAGAACGGTCTTCTTTCTTATCGAGAACACAATATACAAGATAGAATAATAATCCAACACATAAAGCAATGGCACCAAACAAAACAGAATAAGATAAGTCCTGCATTGAACGTGCGATAGGTAAACTAACCCCTAAAGCTAAAGCAGTACCAATACGAGCCATAGCAACTTGTAATCCCATTGCCAATGCTAATTCACGACCTGCAAACCACTTAACAATTACTTTAGAGACTGTTATACCAGTGATTTCACAGCCCATTCCGAAAATGGCAAAACCTACGGATGCAATGATGACTTGCATATGCATGCCAAACAATGTCGATGAGCCGAAATCAACAGATAGTGCATACCACTTAATCAACGCACCTACTAACATTAAACTTGAAGACATAACTCCTGTAAAACGAACGCCCATCTTATCAAGAATAATACCTCCAAAAAATAACATTAATAAAAAGACATTAATATAGCCATAAGAACCTGAGAAAAATCCATATTCTGTATCTTCCCAACTCTTACCTCCAACTGCTGCATCGATCGCTTTCTCAACAACAACTGTTTTTAAATGAATCCGATGAGTTGTACTATCATTAGAAATAATAGCACTCTTTAGCTTAACATCATCAACTGTTATGTTTTGAACAGAATCAATGACTTCATAAGATGCACCTCTCGTAAAGGATTGCAAAAGCTGTTCATCAGTAGCAAAGCGTTGCTCTAATGTAGATGACTCGTCATCAGAAATTGCTTCTACAGCGCGTACTTTACTTACTAGAGAGTCAGCGGACATCGAAGTTCCATCAGTAAAATACACTATCTTACCCTTTGTTGTTAGAAGGCGGTCCAAAGGAGACATTACATCTGTTAAAAAGTAGCCGCACATCATAGTAAAAGAAACTATAAGTAAGGCTGTCCAACGCGCCCAAGCCTTATCACTTAATTTTCTTTGAATCGTTTCTGTCATATTCTTATTTTTTTAGTATTACATAAGTAGCAGAAGCTGTTAACACAATTTTCCAACAACTTCTTTAAAGTCTTATAATAAAAATAAGCGAAACAGCTAAATTTGTTACCTGTTTCGCTTATTTTATAATCATCCTAATAATTTTATTCTGCCGCAGGAGCAGGTGTTTCAGTTACAGGAGCTTCTGTTGCAGGCGCAGCTTTTTCTGGAGTCGCATCTGTCTTAGGTGCTTCAGTTCCTGTAGGTAAATTATACGGGTTAGTTTGTTCTTCCTTTTGCGCTTGTTCAAGCAATACATCTTTGTCAGTGGAACGAGGCACAACATAAGCAGTAGCAATACTCATTACAACCATGAAGATAGCTAAGCCCCAAGTAGCTTTTTCCAGAAAATCTGTAGTCTTACGCACACCCATAATAGCGTTTGATGAAGAGAAACCTGAAGCAAGTCCGCCTCCTTTTGAGTTCTGAATCAGCACGATGAAACACATCAGCAAGGCTGCAATAACCATTAAGATAACGAATAATAAGTACATTTTAAATTATTTTGAATTAGCGTTAATAATCAATTTCTCTAAAAATCTAATTTGGTCTGCAAAGTAAGCATTTTTTTTTGGATATTTCAAACTTAATTTTTTAATTATTTCAAGAGCTTTCGAATATCGTTGTTGTTTTACGTATATTTTAGCCAAAGTCTCTGTAAAGCAACTCTCATCCTCTTCTTCCCCGTCAGCCTCACTTTCATTTATTGCATCTTCAGATGAATTAATTTCATGTGATGAAACAGGCAATCGATCTTCATTTTTAATCGATTGAAGTTTCATTACTGGTTCACTTTCACTCCTCTCTAAAAATCCATCAATCAATTCATGCCCATGAAGCTTTGGCATATCCTCAGTTTCAGAACTTGAAATTGGGGAGTCTTCAAGAAGATATGTCGTGTAATCCATCGTATAATCTAGACTTGTCTGACTTGCCACATCGTCAGTCGCTGTTGAAAGAAAAGCATCAATCAAAGTCAGTGTACGATCTATTGTCGGTTCATCAATTAAACTATTTTCCGAAGTAACTTGAGTATTAGTTTTCGATAAGATAAAACGGTCACCTTCAATTAAATGAAACAAATTACGACGATCGGCTATATATAAAACAGCCTTTCTTAACTCAGTTCCAAAGTTAATATCGTGGAGAAGATACAAATTTTTAAGATATAACAATCGGATAGATTGAAAATACGGATACCTTGCTACAAGATTGCGCAATTCATACAAAGTATCCCTATTTAATATTTCTGGATGTTGAATCCATTGTTGCAAATTTACTGAAGTCATTAAATTACCAATTTGCTACAGTCGCATTAAATATTTGATCGGTTATCTCTTTAGTCATTTCTGCTATTAACCCGTCCTGAACAGCCGTCAGCAATTGGCTAGAGTCATAAGTGCGAAATGCAGAGAATTGCTGTTCAAAATCTTCGGCATGATTGGTATTATTTACAAAACGTACATTAACTGTAATAGTTAGCTTTGTTTCAGAAGAATACCCATTCGCAGAAACAGCCTGATTATATTGATTATAACCCGTAATTTCTCCCTCAATTTGCAAATCTGCATTCTGGCTAGGCTTCAAAACCTGCAATCGAGTTTGCCGAATAAATATATCTTTTAAATCCTCGTTAAACTTTGTAGCTAGTGGAGCATATACATAATCTGACTTTATAGGAAAGTCCGTAATGGATATGGTCTTAACCTTATCATAATTAATAGATGACCCATTAAATTTGTACGACACACTACAAGCGAGTATAACCACCGGTAAAACCAATAATACAAGCGGTCGCTTAATTATATTACTCCAATCCATATTCTTTTATTTTTCTATAAAGTGTGCGTTCTGAGATATTCAAGTCCTTCGCAGCACTCTTGCGTTTACCGTGATGCTTTTCGAGAGCTTTACGGATCATTTCTTTTTCCACTTCATCTAACGAAAGCGTTTCCTCAACGTATTCTTCCGTATCTTGGATGTCATCATCTTCATCCTTACATATAGCAGGTTGCTGCACAGTATGAATAATAGCAGGCATAGTTGGATGATTCGTAGAAACAACCGGAGTAGAAACCACTTTTCCCATCTGACTTCCTTGCCCTGCACGTTCGGCCATCATATTATGAACCATTTTTTTTAGTTCAGCGACTTCCTGACGCATATCAAACAAGACAGAATAGAGTATTTCACGTTCACTTTCAAAGCTCTTGCTATCGCGAGTCCCAAATAATGCAGGCAGTCTTTGCGTATTCTGCATAGGAAGATAAGAGTGCAATATTGCAGCTGTAATTTCGCGATTAGTTTCTATAATTGAAATCTGTTCAGTAATATTTTTTAGCTGTCGCACATTCCCAGGCCATGAATAAGCCAACAACTCTTTCTTTGCGTCATCAGTTAACACAATAGAAGGCATTCTATATTTTTCAGCAAAGTCGGCGGCAAACTTACGGAATAGTAATAATGCATCCTCTCCACGCTCCCGCAAAGGAGGAATTTGAATAGGCACTGTATTCAATCGATAATAAAGATCTTCTCTAAATCGTCCTTCAGCAATGGCTTTAGTCAAGTTTACATTAGTAGCTGCCACAATACGTACATCCGTTTTCTGCACTTTAGACGAACCAACCTTAATAAACTCTCCACTTTCCAAAACACGCAGTAAGCGAGCTTGAGTAGGTAAAGGTAACTCTCCTACTTCATCAAGAAAAATAGTACCACTGTCTGCCTCACCAAAATAGCCTTTTCTTTCACCAATTGCTCCAGTAAAAGCTCCCTTTTCATGTCCAAAAAGTTCAGAATCAATTGTTCCTTCAGGAATAGCACCGCAGTTTACAGCAATATATTGTCCGTGTTTCCTACGACTATATTGATGAATAATTTGTGGAAAACTTTCCTTACCAACTCCACTTTCACCTGTAATTAGCACGGACAAATCGGTAGGCGCTACCTGAATGGCAACATCTATAGCACGTGATAAAGCTTCGGTATTACCTATAATACCAAAACGCAATTTCACTTGTTGTATTTCCGCTTTTGTCATTACCTTATTAATCTTCGTCTACTGTATCTAGTTTTAATTTATCACTATCATCTCTTCTCTCGTAATATTGCTTACGCAACGGATTCGCTCCTGCTATTTTTTCACGCTGACGATTACGGAAAACATCAATAGCTACATATATAGCTTGGCGGAATGAGTCTTCACTAGCCAATCCCTTCCCTGCAATGTCATAAGCAGTTCCATGAGCCGGAGAAGTACGTACTACAGGTAACCCTGCTGTATAATTTACGCCATCATCCATAGCAAGTGCTTTAAATGGAGCCAATCCTTGATCATGATACATAGCAAGTACACCATCAAAATGTGTATAATTGCCTGATCCCATAAAACCGTCTGCCGCGTAAGGACCGTAACAGAGCAATCCCTTCTCAGCCATCTCTTTCATGGCAGGTATGATTACTTCAGATTCTTCGGTACCCAGTAATCCACCATCTCCAGCATGAGGGTTTAATGAAAGAACCGCAATACGAGGAGCACCAATTCCAAAATCCTGTTTCAAACATGCATGGAATATTGCTAATTTTTCTTGAATCAACTCTTTTGTAATAGAAGTAGCGATCTCGCGAACCGGAATATGTGTTGTTACCAAAGCCACACGGAAATCATCTTTCATTAAAATCATTAAAGACTTATTTCCATTACCCAAACGTTCCTCAATATATTCAGTATGTCCGGGAAACGAAAATTCATCTGACTGAATGGTATGTTTGTTAATTGGAGCCGTAACAATCACATCAATGAGACCTTCATGATAGTCAGCAACTGCACGTTCCAAAGCTCCAAGGGCCGCCTTTCCTGCCTCAGGGTCAGGTTTTGAAAATTCAACTTTTACTTCATCATCGGTACAATTCAATACACTCAAACGGTTGTTCCCAGCTTCAGAAGCAGTATTAATAATACTAAAACTTGTTTGAATATCTAAAGCTTTACGATGATATGCAGCCACTTTGGGTGAACCATAAATAATTGGAGTGCATAATTCAAGCATAGTAGGGTCAGAAAATGTTTTTAAAATTACTTCATATCCAACTCCATTAATATCACCTTGTGTTATTCCGATTCTTATTTTATTCTCTTCCATATATTTTCTTATTTATTATTAGTTTCCGCCACCTTAGTTACTCCCAACGGAATCTGGTTTTGCTGAACTTCTTCTGGAAGTTTGAGAGTATAAAGAGAAGCCTCCATCTGACGGACTAAATTGCGCTTCATTTTATCAGGAGAATATACAAATATTTCTGCAGTGATAATGCGTTGATTTTTCTTATCTAAACGTGTATGAGAAACGTATGGACCACCCATAAAATCACCTTTCATACGCCATAAGCCACGTGCTTCCATCGTATAGTCATTATGCACACTTATAGGACGAACATTAGTCAACAAAGTATCTGTAGCCATATACACCCCTTCCTTATATCCAGGTATATTGGCTTGCATTACAGAGTCACGTTTATGCACAAAATATTCTTTTGTAAATGTATCCTTATCTGTATAAGGATAGGAATACATAACAAAGTTACGATCAGCAGTAGCTGCATTAGTAGAAGCCCAGAAGAAGTTTTCTCTAGTTTTATAATTTGCTAATTCAGTAGAAATCCAAATATCACACCCAAAAAGGCTATCAATTTTGTTTGATATAAATTCACTGTGTTTTTTCTCTAGTAAAGAAATTTGGCGATTCATTTCAGCACGCGTGAAAAAGTCTATAATAGTCTGCTTGTTCTCTTCAACAAAAGTCTTAAAGACTTCCTCGCTAGGAGCCTGAATCGTTAGAATCATTTGAGGAGAAGCATATACATCCTTCGCATATTTAAACGACCCTTTAGTATAGATATTCTTTATATCAACTATAATTATATTTCTAATTAGTTTCAAAGTAGAATCATAGTCATTTGGCGACGTATACATTATACGGAAGGAAGGTTCAGACTGAGGCAATCCCGACATATCTGCATCAAGAACATCATGTAAAGTTCTTCCAGCTGCACGTTCCCACAATCCATGGTCAACCACCACTAAAAGTTCATACGGACGCCCGCTAGAAGTGTGATTCCCTTTTAACCCACAAGATGTAATGATGAAAGGCATTAAAGCCACACATAAATAAAAAAAGTACTTTTTCATAATGTTCGATTTTTATATTAACTTTTATTATTCTCTTCCTGTTTAGCCGTAGATAACATTCCACAAGCAGCAAAAATATCCTCACCCCGTGAGGCGCGAATCGTTGTGAATAGGCCGTGTGAGGTCAAATAATCACGGAAAAGAGTGATGGCCTCCATCTCAGCACCTTCTAACTGTACACCAGGAATAGAATGAAATCGAATCAGATTAACTCTACAATCCAATCCTCTTAGAAGCTTTATTAGCTCTTTTGCATAAACCAATGAATCATTTAGTCCTTTAAAAACAATATACTCAAAAGAAAGTCGACGCTGCTTGCTAAAATCATAGTTTTTCAACAAGTCAACAATTTCAGCAATAGGAAAGGCTTTTTCAGCAGGCATCAATTCTCCACGTTGCGAAGCTAAAGGTGAGTGTATACTAATAGCTAGATGGCAATCACTCTCTTCCAAAAAGCGCTTCAACCCTTTACGAATGCCGACCGTAGAGACAGTGATTCGCTTTGGGCTCCAGCCATAACCATAGGAAGCAGTTAATAGATCTAAGGCTTTAAGAACTTCATCTAAATTATCTAGAGGTTCTCCCATACCCATCATAACGATATTCGTTAATTTATCTCTTTCAGGCAAAGAATGAATTTGGTTAATTATTTGCTGTGAAGTCAGGCTGGCGGTATACCCCTGTTTGCCTGTCATGCAAAATTTACAATTCATCTTACATCCTACTTGAGAAGAAACGCACAAAGTCGCACGATCGTTATCTGGAATATACACTGCTTCAACAAAATGATTGTCACCAACACGATATAGGTATTTTATAGTACCATCTAAGGAACGCATTGCTTCAACAGGTTCTTGAACCCCAACCTCATAGTTTTGCATCAATAATTCTCGATGTCTCAACGAAAGATTAGTCATTTCATCAATAGAACTTACTTTCTTATCGTAAATCCAAGCAGCAATTTGTCGAGCAGAAAATGCAGGCATCCCGAGTCGTTTCACCAACGACTGTAACTCAACAAGCGTCATTCCTAAAAGAGGATATTTAGACATCATTATCTCCATTCATGTTATTATATTTGCAAATGTAAGGAAATAAAGTCGATTTCTGCAAAGTAAGAATGCAAAAGTTAGCAAAAAAGGTCGTTCCTAAACAGGAACGACCTTTTTAATATATTGTTTCTAGAATAATCTTAGAAGAACAAATAACGTGTATCTTTCACCTTTGCCTTCAAATACAAATCATTCATTATACGGCTTGCAAAACGAGCGTGCATATTAGCCAATGTAGCCTCTTCAGTCTTTGCATCGAAAGTATCATTCAATTTATCTTTTGCATATACTTGCAATACATAAACACCAGCATTACCCTTAATGGGGGCACTCAATTTATTCATGTCAGCTATAGAAGCATAAGCTCCAACAAGAGGTTCACTACTACGCAATGAAGAAACATAAGCAGGAGCAGCAAAAGTAACCATCTTCAAAGAATCACTAACTACATTAGCAATTCCTTTATATTGCTCAATAGAAGTTCCATTAATAGACTTCATATCAGCCATAATCTTCTCAGCTTTCTTATCCTTTACAATTTCTGCTCTAAGAACATCTTGCACAGCTTTCAAAGGACGATAACCTTCAGGTATTACATTGATTAAAGCCACAGCAATCATATGATCACTTTCACCACATTCATACAATCCAGACACTTCACCAGGTTTAGCAGAGAATGACCATCTCAAAGCTTCCTTAGTACCTCTTACACCGCCAATGCCATGTTCAGAACTATATAAATCTTTACGATCAAGTAATTTATAACCAGCTTCTTCAGCATTTGCTATCATTTTCTCAGAAGTTGGGTTGGCAGCAATAAACTGACTAAATTCGTTATAAGCACGATTATAAGTCTCTTTACTAAATTCAACCTGACGTTTAACAACTGCTACTTTGTATTTATCATTCAAAGCTTTCTTATTAGTCACTTCCAAAATGACATTACCTTGACCTAAAGGCAAATTCACTACATCATTAACTCCAGTATTGTTGATTGCAGAAATTAATTTTAAATTATCACCGTCGATCTGTGCACCTTCATACTGAGCTGAACTCATCCATGTAGCAGCACCTGTTTGTCCATATTTCTTGGCTATTTCAGCAAAATCAGCACCAGCTTTTACAGCTGAGTAGATACTATCAGCCAAAGCTTTAGTCTTAAGAGCATCTCCAGCAAAAACTTGAATTTGACGGAACTCTATCGAGTCAGCTGCTACAGTTTTAGCAACTAATTTAAACGAATTAATTGTATTATCAGCTCCATTATAGTATGGTCCATAAATTGAGCCAACAGACACTGAATCTAAGCGAGCAGCAACATCAGCAGGGAATGCAGTTTTATTGTAGTATAAATCTACATAAGGACTTTCAGAACCAACGGAGCGAGTAAATGAAGCATAATCATCAGTTGTTGCACCTAACTGAGTAGTCGCCTCATCAACTTCTTTTTGAATCGCTGCTCTATCTTCTGCACTAGCTGTAACTTGTACATCAATATACTTTATATCACGAGATTCTTGATATTGTTTGAATTGCTCTTTCTTCTTATTATAAAGCTCTTTCAAATCAGACTCATTTACTACAATAGTAGAATCAACCACTGAAGAGTAAGGAACACCAGCTAACAATAAATCATATTGATTTACTCTTGAATCGAAAGCATTTTGTGCTTCAACAGGGTTAGAAAGAAGTGCTTTAGACACCAATGCCTGATACTTCTCAGCTAAACGACTTTGAACCAAAGTTTTTTGAATGAAAGACCAATACTTATACATATTAGTATATTGTTCTGCATATTGCGCAGGCATCTTATTTTCACTCATTTTCGCATATTCAACCAAAAACTTATTGAGCATATCTTTATCAAAAGCACCAGTTTGAGGATTGCGGAAAGGAGTTTGTTGAAGAAGAGGATGAACACCAGCATTTAATATATCCTGAATTTCAGCTTGAGAAACGGTCAATCCCAAAGCTTTAGCCTCTTTTTCTACTAGTTTGTTATTAACATACGAACGCCACACCTCATCACGAACTTGATTAGTCTGTTCATCATCTAGAGCAGCTACACCACGAGATATTTTTATAACCTCGGTATATTCCTCAACTAGATTCTGATACTCTTGAGCGGAAAGAGCATCTCCGTTCACCTCACCTACATCATGTGCCTGATGCGGTTGCATTACCTTCCACGCGTCACCCGCGATGAATGCAAACAGCGCCAAACCAATAACAATCACCAATAGAGGTCCTTTCGACCTAATGTTTTGTAATGTTGCCATTTTGATTAATACGATTTATGTTTATTATTATTTCTTTTCATTACATTTAAGCGCACGAAGATACAAAAAATGCTAATATGCATCTATTTATTAGCTAAAAATTTCATTATTATCCCCATTATTCAATGACTTTTAAACGCACTAGTTCTATTTTAGTTGCTGTAACCTTAATTATCTTAAATTGATACTTCCCAACTCTAATCAGCTCATGCAGCTTTGGAAAACTCTGATATTGATTCAAAATCAACCCCCCAACAGTTAAATAATCATCAGATTCTGGCAGGTCAAGTCCAAAAGTTTCATTTACTTTTTCGATTTCCAATCGAGCTGATAAAACATACTCTCCAGCGTTTATCTCCTTGCAGATATAAGAGGTATTATCATGTTCATCTTCTATATCTCCAAAAATTTCTTCAACAAGATCCTCCAAAGAAACGATGCCGGAAGTACCTCCAAATTCGTCAACAACCACAGCAATGGTCTTCTTCTGTAACATAAAAAGCTTCATCAATTTATGCGCAGACATCGTTTCGGGTACAATAGGTACTTCTTTAACATTATCACGCCAATCCTCTGGAGTACGAAACATCTCAGAAGAATGGATATAACCTACTACATTGTCTATATTTCCATCGTACACGATTATTTTAGAAATACCAGACTCAATAAATCGACTTTTGAGTTCATCAAGTGAAGTTGTTAAGTTAACTGCCACAACTTCAGTACGGGGAACTATACAGTCACGAATCTTAATGTTGGAAAAGTCAAGTGCATTCTGAAATATTTTTACCTCAGTATCCAACTCTTCTTCATTTTCAGCATTATCAATACTTGTCTGAACAAAATAATCTAAATCGACTTTACCAAAAGCTTTATCAGAAGCATCTTTATTAATTTTCATACCGAACACGCGAAGAAAAAGACAAGATACCCCAGAAGAAAATTTGGAAATAGGATATAGTATGATATAACAAATATAAAGAGGGATAGCCGAAACCTTTAATACTAAATTTGGATTAATTTTAAATAATGTTTTAGGAAGGAATTCACCAGTAACAAGAATAATTAGAGTGGAAATAATAGTCTGAACTAATACAATAAGAAAATGATTTTCAATAAGTCCAACCAACAAATTATCACCGATAATTTGAGCCATTAAAATACCGTAAATAACAAGTGCTATATTGTTTCCAACAAGCATTGTAGAAATAAATTCATTCGAATTTTTGAAAAAAAGAGAAAGAATACGAATCGTAATCCCCCCTTTACGTTCCATTTCAAAACGTAACTTATCTACAGAGACAAAAGCAATTTCCATTCCCGAAAAGAAAGCGGAAAATGCCATCGTTACAAGTAAAGAGAGATAGATATTCATATAATTATTTCACAGAATCCTTAGTTAACACTATCGGTGAAGAATTGCTCCCCCTTTGATTATCAACAGAATCAGGATGATCTTCTACATAAAAAACACCTCCAATGTCTCTAATAGCATAAATAGTCATTTGCTGATTAGAATCAAATCCATTCCCTGTTATTATTTTATCAGTCTGCTGAATACGTATAAATTTATCTGAGTAAACTTTTTGAGTCGACTCATTCCAATAAAGCAATTCAGTATTAAAACGTTCTCCTTTTCTATTCTGTATATCTACATGTCCAATCAGTTTCCATAACTTTTGCTTATCAAAATAATAAGCAGTATCAGCTTTTATACTAGCTTCAATATTAAAGATAGAATCAAATTGTTCTAAATATACACCTTTTTCGAATGCCCAATAAGAAGGTTTCTTACGGTCAAAAACCATCCATTCCTTGGTTTTCACACGATAACGAGTCACACCTGAATCTGAAACAAGAGTAGTAACGCCTAATGTTTTCATCACCGGTAGTGAGTCTCGTTCAGAAATAGCTTCACCCATAACTTTCTTCTTGCCATCACAGGAAGAAAATAAAAGAAGCATAACAATTGCCCCAAAGGCAATTGTTATGCTTATGCTTTTATGGAATAAACGTTTAACTCGTTTTCGCAACATAAATATTATCTAATCGTTGTTGTCTCTCCGATCCATCCACCAATAGTAATACGATCACCTTGTTTATATCCAAGCATAAAAAGATCTTTCGCTTGTGGAGTATGGCCTGAATATGTACCAATCAATTTATTAGCTTCATCTGCTACACTAGGGTCAACTGACTTAGCACGTTGCAACTTGTCGATAACTGCAAAATACGTACACTTATTCAATGCAGGCTCATCACTCCAGTTAGGACTCATCGCATAAAGATTAGCTATCAAGATATAAGGCGCACCATAATTCTCATTCAAACCAATTGCTTTTTGGCAATAAGATCTTGATTGTGATAATTTCTTAGAAGACGCTAATACCGCCGCAGCTGCATAAGCCATTTCTGCTTTCTTAGTGTTATCTGATTCTAACTGTAAAGCTTCATCAAAGAACTTAACCGCACCTTCAATATCACCCTTTTTATACGCTTGGTAAGCACAACCTGTGGCAGCCTCTGCAGTAGGCTCTATCTTATATGCATAAAAAGCAGCCTGCAAGTAAGCCTCACTTTCAGTGCACTTCATCATTTTCATGATATCGATTACCTTTTTCAGATATGCTAAGTCTGTTTTATTAGCTTCAACTTTAGGAGCATAAATACTTTGAAGAGATTCACAATCCGCAGTACCACTGTTAACAAACAAAGCCACTAAATTATCTTTAATACCAGCAAGATTTTTCTTCTTAGCCTCACTCGTTTCAGCAGCAATTGCTGCATCAGCATATTCAGATGCTGCCAAATAATCTTGAATAAATTGTTCTTTATGATTAGGATCGGTCTTCAATTTATCCATTGACATTTGCAAAAAGTAAAATAAAGTCGCAGGTGCTGATTCCCCTTTTACCGAATTAACAGATTGACTAAGCCATTGGTAAGCCTGATTGGGATCCACAGTCGGAGCCAAAGCAATATAATCTACAGCTTTAATACCTAAAGCCTCGTCAGCCGAAGATACTTTAATTCCTTTTGCTATGAACTCTTCAGTATATTTCATACGCAAGTCATGCGTATTCATCAATTCGTCAAAGTACTTTTTGTATTCAGGACTATTTCTATCTTTAATTTGCCCCATCAAACCTTTCAGGATTTTATATCCGTCAGTAAAAGTATAAAACCGAAGCGTCGGACAATTATCCAAAACCTCTTTCCACGGAGTGTAGGCATCTTTAAAATTTCCTGCACGCACAGCTTCATGCGAAATACTACTGTTTGAGTTACAATTAGTCGCATCCTGTGCTACCACAGTAGTTGCTCCGGCCGAAAGGAACAATATAGCCACAAGCGTTTTAATTTTCATTGTATCTTAAATTTTAGTTATATAAATATCTTCTAACTTTCTCTTTTTTACTCTACACGACGCTTAAAGAACCAACGCTCATTAAAAGTCAATCCAATACTCAAACGAAAAATATTTTCACTTACCATACTGGTTTCAAGTCCTTTTATACGAACAAATTGACCACTTATACTTAAAATTGAACGTGAACGAGGTACAGGCAAACCAAAACCAGCTGTAACTCCATATTCACGAGAAGCTCTTTTTCCACCAATTTTATAATATGGTGTAGAGTAATAAGCACCTAAACGATATTTGACATGAGCAACATAAGAGCGTCCAACTAGATTTGGAATAAATTCCGCACCCACAGAAACTTTAGAACGATTAGTATAGGCAAAAGTTTCATTATAATCCTCTTTAACGTTTTCATCATCAGTTACTACATCAAAATTGGCCTTAGACCATTGCTGGAAACTATAATCGGCTCCTAAAGTCAATCGATTATCATATTTATAAGTAAACCCTATACCAAAACTATTAGGCAATTCAAAAGTAGCGTTTAGCTGATCTCTATAGGACTGTCCACCGGTATTGTTATTTAGCCCCATTATAACGTCAGTTGTATAATCATTATTCAAATTACGCTTAGGAGAAAAAACAGCACCTATAGTGAATGAATTCTTCTTATCCAAGACACGAGTGTACTGCACACCTAAATCCAGTTTATAATCAGAGATTGATGTAATCATAGATCTACGGTATGAATCATAAGAAGCCGTAGCTGGGAAAAAGACATCTCTAGTACGAGTGATATCTCCCCAAAAATAAGAAGCATTAACACCTACAGAGAGATTATCCAAAACTTTCACACCAAACCCTGCATATAATTGATGTAAACCTCCGTCACCGGTAAAGCTTCTACCATACAGCAACCCATTATCAGTAGTCTGATTATCAGAGATAGAATATCCAACATTTGAAAAAGGTAACAAACCAACGCTCATCGCCATCCAAGGAGCTAACCGGAATTGCATTGCTAAATAATCAAAACTAGCATTTTTAGCATTTACTTTGACTCCACCTTCATTCACATTGGTATTTTGCAAACTAAGTCCCCCTTCAAACAAAAAAGTCAAAGAGTCAATAGCTGTATAAGAAGCAGGATTTAAGAAGTTAATCTGCGCTCCATCACGAAGTCCAAAAGCAATACCTCCCATAGCTTTACTATTACCGAAATTCTGATCAGACAAATCGCCGAAACCATATCGTGTATAAGGGGAGTTTGTATTATTTTGACCAATTGCTACTCCTGTAACTATCGTGAGCAAAAGCGCACAAAGAGTGTGTTTAAATCCTACCATTATTATAGTTTAAAATTCTATTTAATCCTTTCAACACTAAAAATCTATCTGCAAAGATGATACTTTTTATGCTGCTATCAAAAGAAAAATCATCTCCACCCGTTAAAAAAACCAAAAGTTCAGGATATTTATGTTTCATAGACTCAATATAACCTGAAATTTCGTATTCCATTCCTTTCAAAACCCCAGCTCGTATAGCCGTATCTGTATCGCGACCAATAGGCAATTCTCGTCCAATTCGTTCAACAAGTGGCAAACGCCCAGTAAACTGATGAAGTGCCTTAAAACGCATTTGCATACCTGGAGAAATATTACCACCATAATACCGCCCTTTAGAATCTATAAATTCATAAGTTATACAAGTACCAGCATCAATAACCAATAAATCTTTCTGCGGAAATTGTTCGTATGCACCTACCACAGCAGCAATACGATCATATCCAAGGGTTTCTGGAGATTCATATAAATTCTCAATTGGCAGTAACGTATTTTGATCAAGCCATAGCAAAGGAAATGATAAAGTCGATAAATCCGCAAGCACGCTTTCATTTAAATCGATGACTGAAGCCACAATGCCCTTATCGATAGCATACTTATCAGTAATAGTCTTCATACAATCTAACGACTGATTAGAGATTGTAAAAACCTCAAGCATCTCACTGTTGTCGAAAACTGCAATTTTCGCCGCAGTATTTCCTATGTCAATAATTAAATTCAATATTATCTCTATATTAGCGGGCGCAAAGGTAAAGTAAAAAAAGAAAAATAGAAGCATAGATAGAGAATAATCTTTTTTTTTACTCCAATAATTATCTAAAAGCAAAGAATTCTAACGATATCATTCATTTATATTACTTGTCTTGGGTATATTATTCCATTATCCAACAATTCTTCGTATATTCGCCGCCAAAATAACAAACAGAGATTTTTGATGAAACGAACAATTCTCTATCCATTATTAGTATTTAATCTTTTCCTTTTTTCTAGCATACACAGCTTTGCTTCGGAAAGTGATTCTATCAAGCTTAGTTTATTAACTTGTGCTCCAGGGGAAGAGATTTACTCACTTTTCGGACATACTGCTATTCGTTACGAAAACCCTTCCCGAGGAATAGACGTAGTATTCAACTATGGTTTATTTAGTTTTAATACTCCTAATTTTATTCTTCGCTTTGCATTAGGTGAAACTGATTATCAATTAGGTGCCACCGACTATAATCATTTTGCCACAGAATATTTTTATTCGGGCCGAAATGTATGGCAGCAAACTTTAAACTTAACCAATGAGGAGAAAAATAAGCTTATACAACTCCTAGAACAAAACTACAGACCCGAGAATCGAATATACAGATATAATTTTTTTTACGATAACTGCGCAACACGTCCACGCGACAAGATAGAGGATTGTATTGAGGGTAAAATCATATATCCAAATATAGCACCCGAGGGCTCAAAATCTTTCCGTGACATTGTTCATCAATACTGTAAAGGTCATCCTTGGGCACGGTTTGGAATCGATTTGTGTATTGGAAGCGAAGCAGATAAAGCCATAACACAACGTCAAATGATGTTTGCACCTTTTTACCTCATGAACGCTTTTCAAAATGCAAAGATTGAAAACAAGCTATCCAAGCACCCGCTTATTGTGCAAAAGGATCTCATCGTAGAAGCACCGTTAGAAGAAAATGAAGGGCCATGGACTCCTACCCCTCTGCAATGCTCTCTTATCCTTTTTATGTTGACTGTTATAGCTACTATCTATGGCATACGTAAAAGCAAAGGCTTATGGGGAGTAGACCTAGTTCTGTTTGGTAGTGCAGGTATAGCAGGTTGCATTTTAGCATTCCTATCTCTATTTTCAGAACATCCGGCTGTAAGCTCTAACTATTTACTATTAATATTTCACCCTGGGCAACTTCTTTTTCTCCCCTATATTATTTATTGCATTAGAAAAAGAACAAAATGCTGGTATCTAATATTAAATATTCTTTTTTTAACACTTTTTATAGGCCTTTTCCCACTAATACCGCAGAGATTTGATTTTGCTGTTGTACCTTTGGCACTTTGTTTGCTGATACGCTCAGTGAGCAATGTGTTATTGAACTATAGAAATAGATAATGAAAGGACTACTTACCTCGCTGATTACAGTACTCACCTTCACTGGACTACAAGCTCAGTCGCTACCTAATTCGCCCAAATTAGTAGTTGGACTGACGATTGATCAGTTACGTACAGACTATTTAGAAGCATTTTCATCATTGTATGGTGAAAAAGGCTTTAAACGTCTCTGGAAAGAAGGTAGGGTCTTTCGCAATACAGAATACACATTTAGTGGCGTTGATCGCGCTTCAGCAATAGCATCCATTTATAGCGGAACAACCCCGTCAATAAACGGAATTATATCTAATCGCTGGATGGATGTAGCGACTCTTCGTACTGTGAATAGTACAGCAGATCCTGCTTTTATGGGATATTATACGGATCAAACCTGTGCTCCTACTAAACTATTAACTTCAACCATTGCTGACGAACTAAAAATTGCAACACAAGGAAAAGGCCTTGTATATGCTATTGCTCCATATTGTGATGCAGCCATCTTTGCTGCGGGACATGCAGGAAACGGAGCTTTTTGGATCAATCCTAATACAGGAAAATGGAGTGGAACCACTTATTATGGAGAGTTTCCTTGGTGGGCAAGTCAATATAATGATCGTCAAGCTATAGATTTCCGTATCTCAAGTTTAACTTGGGAACCTGTATATCCACGAGGGATGTATACCTTCCTGCCAGATTGGCGTGATGTCGTTTTCAAATATAAATTAGATGATGACCGCAATAATAAATACCGCCGCTTCATCACTAGCCCTTTCGTAAATGATGAAGTAAATGCCCTTGCCACAGAAGCAATCAATAAAGGCTCAGTTGGCATGGATGATATTACTGACTTATTGTCATTAACATACTATGCCGGAAATTATGGGCATAAATCCCCCCAAGAATGCGCGATGGAAATACAAGACAGTTATGTTCGTCTTGATCGTAGCATTGCTAACCTTTTAGATTTACTTGATGCAAAAGTAGGTCTACAAAATGTTCTTATTTTTGTCACTTCTACAGGATATACAGACAGTGAATCTGCGGACTCAGGACTCTACAAAATACCTACCGGAGAATTTCATCTTAACCGTTGCAGTGCATTGTTGAATATGTTTCTAATGGCCACTTACGGAGAAGGTAAATACGTTGAAGCCTATAATGATAAACAAATATACCTAAACCACAAATTAATAGAACAAAAGCAATTAAATTTAACAGAGGTACAAGAGAAATCTGCTGACTTCTTGATGCAATTTAGTGGTGTAAACGAAGCTTATTCTGCCCATAGACTTCTTCTAGGAGCATGGACACCTGATATCTATAAAATACGTAACGGATACCATCGTAAACGTTCAGGCGATTTAATCATTGATGTATTACCGGGATGGACAGTAGTCAATGAAAATACAGGCGAGAATAAAGTTATTCGCCATTCATACATTCCATCTCCACTAATTTTCATGGGTAATTCTGTGAAACCGGCCATCATTCAGACTCCTGTAACTATAGATCATATAGCGCCAACACTGGCACATTTCATGCGAATTAGGGCTCCCAATGCCTGTTCATCTACTCCTATTACCGATCTGCGGTAAAAGAATACTCACAAAAACCATGCGCAAATCTTAAATAAATCAGCATTTTAATGTAACTTTGCGCCAATATATTGTCACTATGCATAGCTTCGTGACTGTTTTGCATCACTTTTCTTTTATTATAAGATAAGCATGCAAGATATAACTCATAATGAATAATAAACTAAATAATACAACATGGGATTCAATGAAATTTTAAGCTCGATTTTCGGAAACAAATCCGCACGAGACATGAAAGAGATCAAGCCCTGGGTAGAAAAAATTAAAGCAGCCTACCCTGAGATTGAAGCACTCGATAATGATGCTCTTCGTGCCAAAACAGAAGAACTAAAACAATACATCCGTGAATCAGCTAATGCAGAACGTGCAAAAGTTGAAGAGCTAAAAGCAAGCATCGAAAGTTTAGAACTGGAAGATCGTGAAGATGTTTTTGCACAAATAGACAAAATAGAAAAAGAAATTCTAGAAAAATACGAAAAGGCATTAGACGAAGTATTACCTGCTGCTTTTTCTATTGTTAAAGCATCTGCTAAACGATTTGCAGAAAATGAAGAAATCGTAGTTACTGCTACAGATTTTGATCGTGAGTTAGCTGCAAATAGAGATTTTGTAAGAATTGAAGGTGAAAAGGCTATTTATAAGAACCATTGGAATGCTGGAGGCAATGATACGGTATGGAACATGATTCATTACGATGTACAGTTGTTTGGTGGCGTTGTTCTTCATAAAGGAAAAATTGCTGAAATGGCCACCGGTGAAGGTAAAACACTTGTTGCCACACTCCCTGTTTTCTTAAATGCTCTTACTGGAAACGGAGTGCATGTGGTTACTGTGAACGACTATCTAGCCAAACGTGACTCTGAATGGATGGGGCCTCTTTATATGTTTCATGGACTAAGCGTAGATTGTATTGACCGCCACCAGCCTAACTCTGATGCTAGACGCCAAGCTTATCTTGCCGATATCACCTTTGGTACAAATAACGAATTTGGTTTCGACTACTTACGCGATAATATGGCCATCAGTCCCAAAGACCTTGTACAACGTCAACACAATTATGCAATTGTCGATGAGGTTGACTCCGTGCTTATTGATGATGCACGTACGCCACTTATTATATCAGGTCCTGTTCCTAAAGGTGACGATCAACTCTTTGAACAACTTCGCCCCTTGGTGGAAAGACTTGTTGATGCTCAAAAAATATTAGCTACAAAATATCTCTCTGACGCCAAACGCTTAATAGCTTCAAACGATAAGAAAGAAGTAGAAGAAGGTTTCCTTGCTCTTTATCGTAGCCATAAATGTCTCCCCAAAAATAAAGCATTAATTAAGTACCTTAGTGAACAAGGGGTTAAAGCGGGTATGCTAAAGACTGAGGAAGTATATATGGAACAGAACAACAAGCGTATGCATGAAGTTACTGAGCCATTATATTTCGTTATTGATGAAAAGCTCAATAGCGTAGACCTTACTGACAAAGGTATTGATCTTATTACAGGTAATGCTGAAGACCCTACTTTATTTGTTCTTCCTGATATTGCCGCTCAACTTTCTGAGCTTGAAAATATGAGCTTGACCAACGAAGAACTGTTGGAAAAGAAAGATGAGCTTTTAACAAACTATGCAGTTAAATCGGAACGTGTTCATACTATCAACCAATTACTAAAAGCATACACAATGTTCGAGAAAGACGACGAGTATGTTGTCATCGATGGACAAGTGAAGATAGTAGACGAACAGACTGGACGTATTATGGAAGGTCGCCGTTATTCCGACGGATTGCATCAAGCTATTGAAGCAAAAGAACGTGTAAAAGTGGAAGCTGCCACTCAAACCTTCGCTACAATTACGCTTCAAAACTACTTCCGTATGTATAACAAGTTATCTGGTATGACAGGTACTGCTGAAACGGAAGCTGGAGAACTTTGGGACATCTACAAGTTAGATGTAGTTGTTATTCCGACTAATCGGCCAATCTCACGAAAAGACATGAATGATCGCGTTTACAAAACTAAACGTGAAAAATATAAAGCTGTTATTGAAGAAATTGAGCAATTAGTTCAAGCAGGTCGTCCGGTACTAGTGGGTACAACTTCTGTAGAAATTTCTGAAATGCTAAGCAAGATGCTTACTATGCGTAAAATTGAGCATAGCGTATTGAATGCGAAGTTGCATCAAAAAGAAGCAGAAATCGTAGCTAAAGCTGGTTTCAGTTGTGCGGTAACTATCGCAACTAACATGGCCGGTCGTGGTACAGATATTAAACTTAGCCCGGAAGTTAAAGCTGCAGGTGGTTTAGCTATTATCGGTACAGAACGTCATGAATCTCGTCGTGTTGACCGTCAGTTAAGAGGACGTGCTGGTCGACAAGGTGACCCAGGATCTTCTGTTTTCTTTGTTTCATTGGAAGATGATTTGATGCGTTTATTTTCATCTGACCGCATAGCTAGTGTTATGGACAAGCTTGGGTTCCAAGAAGGTGAAATGATTGAACATAAGATGATTTCTAACTCCATAGAACGTGCCCAAAAGAAAGTTGAAGAAAACAACTTCGGTATTCGTAAACGTCTATTGGAGTATGATGATGTAATGAACAAACAACGTACAGTTGTTTACACCAAACGTCGTCATGCTTTAATGGGTGAACGCATCGGCATGGACATTGTCAACATGATATGGGATCGTTGCGCGAATGCAATTGAGAATAACGATTATGAAGGTTGTCAGATGGAATTGCTTCAAACACTTGCTATGGAGGTTCCATTTACTGAAGACGATTTCCGCAATGAAAAGAAAGAAGCATTGGCCGAGAAGACATTCAATCTTGCAATAGAAAACTTCAAACGTAAGACAGAACGTTTAGCACAAATAGCGAATCCAGTAATCAAACAAGTATATGAGAACCAAGGTCACATGTACGAAAATATATTGATTCCTGTTACAGATGGCAAACGAATGTACAATATCTCTTGTAATTTGAAAGCAGCCTACGAGTCTGAATCTAAAGAGGTGGTTAAATCGTTTGAGAAATCAATATTGCTCCATGTTATCGATGAATCTTGGAAAGAAAATCTGAGAGAATTAGATGAACTGAAGCATTCTGTTCAGAACGCAAGTTACGAACAAAAAGATCCATTACTCATCTATAAGTTGGAATCTGTTACGTTGTTTGATGCAATGGTTAATAAGATCAATAATCAAACCGTTTCCATTCTTATGCGTGGACAAATCCCAATGCAACAAGAAGCTTCTGCTGATGAGACTCAAGCTCCACGAAGAGTAGAAGTTCGTCAGGCAGCTCCTGAGCAACGCCAAGACATGAGCAAATATCGCGAGCAGAAGCAAGATCTAAATGACCCCAATCAGCAAGCTGCTGCCGGACAAGATACACGCGAACAACAAAAGCGTGAACCTATTCGTGCAGAAAAGACTGTAGGTAGAAATGATCCTTGTCCTTGCGGAAGTGGTAAAAAATACAAAAACTGTCACGGCAAACAGTAAGAGATAATCGCGTTTAGATTAGGATATTTTTCCTAATCTAAACGTACTAAATTAATAAAAGAAAGCCTCAAACGGTTAAAAACTGTTTGAGGCTTTCTTTTATTCTTGCAAAATACTACTTTTGCTTCTACTACTTAAAGAAATCACAACTATGACTAAATTCTATTCACTGGTATTTGCTTCTATACTCATACTTGGACTGGGCGGTTGCCAAAGTCTAGAACAAATTTCGATTGATTATTTGGAACCGGGAGATGTATCTTTTCCTGCTCAGTTCCGAAAAGTAGCTATTGTGAACAACACCTCCTCAGAATCTGATAGCATATTTATGTTACCGCTTAACAAGCAGAAAACTGATAAAGAAGGTGAAGTAGCCTCCGGAATAGCCTATTTTAGAGGAGAAAGTAGACTTGCTACCGAAGCTTTAGCAGAAGAAATAGCAAAGCAAAACTACTTCGAAAGTGTTATAATCTGTGATTCTGCGCTAAGATCTTCTGACAATCTTCAGCGTGAAAATAGACTTAGTCAGGAGGAAGTTCAGGAATTGTCGTCCGATCTAGGAGTCGATTTTATCATATCATTAGAAGATTTACAATTCAAAGCTACGAAGGCTATTCACTTTATACCTGAATATAACAGCTTCAAGGGAACTGTTGATGTTAAAGCCTATCCAACAGTCTCCATTTACCTACCCAATCGAAGCAAACCTATGACTACTCTACATCTCAATGACAGCATATTCTGGGAGGATTATGGGGGTACAGCTGTGGAAGCTATAAGTGGCTTAATATCCGATAAAGAAGTAATCAAGGAAGCATCCGATTTTGCAGGAACAGTACCTGTTAAATCACTCGTCCCCATGTGGAAAACCGATAAAAGATATATTTATACTGGTGGCTCCGTGCAAATGCGAGATGCAGCAGTCTATGTACGTGAAAATTCTTGGGATAATGCGTATGAACTATGGAACCAAGTATACAATGCCACAAAAAAAGGAAAGAAAAAGATGATGGCTGCACTGAACATTGCGGTATATTATGAAATGAAAGATAGCATTGATTTGGCCGAAAAGTGGGCAAACAAAGCACAACAGTTAGCTATGGATGCAGAAAAAATCAAGAATATAGAAGAAATGGAGAAGATCAACTCTTACAATATGCCAGAGGAAATTTACTTATCCACTCTATACGTAAACAAACTAAAAGAACGCAACAGCCAATTACCAAAGCTAAAAATGCAAATGGAGCGATTTAATGATGATTTTTGATTAAATAATGCTTGTGTTATTGTTTTTTTTATACCTTTGAACTATCAAAAAGGAAAACCTATGAAACTGAGTCAACAATCCTTATCCATCATCGAATCGGCAATTAAAGATGCTGCTGACAAATACGTTTGTGGATGTGAACAAACCACCGTAACTGATATTCATTTACAACCTGACCAAGTGTCAGGACAACTCACGATATTCAACGATGACGATGAAGAGCTTGCCAATGTATTAGTCGAAGAATGGGCTACATACGATGGGGATGATTTCATAGAAAACGTAGAACCGGGCTTAAGAAACATTCTGAACCGAATGAAAACTGCTGGTGATTTTGACAAAGTAAACATACTTAAGCCCTACTCATTTGTGCTTGTGGATGAAGAAAAGGAAACATTAGCCGATTTACTTTTAGTTGATGATGACACCTTACTTGTGGACAATGAACTTCTAAAAGGTTTGGATAAAGAATTAGATGATTTTCTAAAAGATTTGCTAGAAAAGTAGAAGCTTACGCCTACTTCAGTCTCAAGTTTATTTCTTGATAAAAGCATCATAACTTAATCGCTTTACAGAAAATTAGTTTATTGACAAATATAAAAAAGGCATCTAGAACCATTCTAGATGCCTTTTTTGCATATAAGCTTATTTATTTATAATTGCTTCAATGCTGCAATACTTTCTTTCAAAGAACTAATGATACTTTCTGCATCAGCTTGTTTCTTCCGTTCCATTTCAATAACAGCATCAGGAGCATTGCTAACAAATTTCTCATTACTTAGTTTTTTCAGAACTCCTTGCAAGAATCCTTCTTTATGCTTAAGTTCAGCTTCCATACGAGCAATTTCCGCTTCAGCATCAATCATATTTCCAAGAGGCACAGCAAATTCAGTAGTGCCTACCATAAAGGATACCGCGCCATCGACTTTACTATCAACGACATCCATAACAGATAAGTTACACATTTTGCGAATCACAGCATTAAACTCTGCGACAGGATTTTCACCTACAATTTGTAGTTCCAATTCTTCCTTTTGAGCAATATTCTTCTGCAAACGAATACTACGGATATTGCTGATCACTTCCTTCACAACTTCAAACTGATTCACTACCTCTTTATCAAAATGATCATCCATCTTTATAGGGCTAACCATCAAGCTCTCTCCTGACTCAACATTACGTTCAGCCATCTGCTGCCATAGTTCTTCAGTAATGAATGGCATAAATGGATGAAGAAGATGTAGCAAATTGTTCAGATAAGCAAGAGTTGCATCGTAAGTAGCCCGATCTATACCCTGACCATAAGCAGGCTTAATCATTTCTAAATACCAAGATGAAAACTCATCCCAGAATAGTTTGTAGACAGCCATCAATGCTTCACTTAAACGATACTTGCTAAACAAATCTGCCATTTCAGCTGCCACTCCGTTCTGCTTAGCTTCAAACCAACGAACAGCTAGTTTTGCAGCCTCCGGAGACTCAACATTTTCGTCTACCACCCAACCTTTTATCAATCGGAAAGCATTCCATATTTTATTGCAGAAGTTACGTCCTTGTTCGCAAAGAGTATCATCAAAAAGAATATCATTGCCAGCCGGAGCAGCCAACATCATTCCCATACGAACTCCATCTGCACCAAATTTTTCAATCAGATCGAGAGGATCAGGAGAATTACCTAGAGATTTGGACATCTTACGTCCTAATTTATCGCGTACGATTCCAGTGAAATAAACATTTTTAAAAGGCATGACACCTTGATATTCATAACCGGCCATGATCATACGAGCTACCCAGAAGAAAATAATATCAGGTGCTGTCACCAAGTCACTTGTGGGATAGTAATAGTTGATCTCTTCATTTCCGGGGTTATTAATACCATCAAACAAAGAAATAGGCCATAACCAAGAAGAGAACCAAGTATCAAGACAGTCTTCATCTTGACGAAGATCTTCCATTACTAAAGCTGAATTCCCTGTTTTTTCTTTCGCTTTTTCCAAAGCCTCCTCGGGTGTAGCAGCTACTACATAACCACCTTCAGGCAAGAAATAGGCTGGTATTTGATGTCCCCACCACAATTGACGGCTGATACACCAATCTTTAATATTCTCCATCCAATGGCTATATGTGTTTTTATATTTCGCCGGATAGAATTTAATATCGTCCTTCATCACTGGTTCAAGAGCGATCTGAGCCAAATGTTCCATTTTTAAGAACCATTGCATAGAAAGCTTCGGTTCAATAACAACATTGGTTCGCTCTGAATATCCTACCTTATTGGTATATGCCTCTGTCTTATCCAATAATTCGGCTGACTGAAGATCTTTTTCTATTTGCTTGCGAACTTCAAAACGATCCATTCCGACATATAGTCCTGCTGCATCACTCAAAGTTCCATTATCGTTGAAGATATCAATAGTAGGTAAATTGTACTTCTCACCCAACATATAGTCGTTAACGTCATGCGCGGGAGTTACTTTCAAGCAACCTGTACCGAACTCAATATCAACATAATCATCTTCTATGACAGGAATGACGCGATTCACCAAAGGAACAATCACTTTTTTCCCCTTCAACCACTCGTTCTTTGGATCATTAGGATTAATACACATAGCTGTATCCCCCATTATGGTTTCAGGACGAGTAGTAGCGACTACAGCATATCGACCTTCGGGATCACCTTCGACCTTATATCTCAAATAATAGAGTTTTCCGTGTTCTTCCTTATAGATCACTTCTTCGTCAGAAAGTGCAGTTAAAGCTTGGGGATCCCAGTTTACCATTCGAACCCCACGATAGATCAAGCCTTTATTGTATAAATCAACAAAAACTTTCAACACACTTTTACTACGAACCTCATCCATAGTGAAAGCTGTACGCTCCCAATCGCAAGATGCACCTAGTTTCCGAAGTTGCTTCAATATTATTCCGCCATGTTCTTCGGTCCATTCCCAAGCATGTTTCAAAAACTCTTCGCGAGTTAAATCCGTTTTTTTAATTCCTTTGGCTGCAAGTTTATTAACCACTTTAGCCTCGGTAGCTATAGAAGCATGATCGGTACCTGGCACCCAGCAGGCATTTTTGCCTTCCATACGGGCACGACGTACCAAAATATCCTGAATGGTATTATTAAGCATATGACCCATGTGCAACACACCTGTGACGTTCGGAGGAGGAATAACGATGGTGTAGGGCTCACGACCATCGGGTTTCGAACTAAATAAACGGTGTTCCAGCCAATACTGGTACCACTTTCCCTCCACATCAGCGGGATTGTACTTACTTGCTAATTCCATGTTTCTTTATGTATATAAAATGATATATTCGAAAAAATAACGGGTGCAAAATTAATAATTTTAATTCAAATCTTACCACCCTGTGGCCGTTTCTCTGCCCTGAAAGAGAATTTATATCCCTCATAGACAGCTATTCCGTAAAATAAAGTCGAAATTGAAGCTACATTCTCAACCATAACAGAAAAGATTGAATGGTAGTTGGCCGTGACTAGCACCTCAAAAAATGACAAGCCAGACTCCTTACTAGCCAATCCGACAATAGTAATAAAATCACCAAGAAGACAACTAATCAAGGCGAGCAATGCTCCACAAATACCAAATATGGGTCTCACTCCTTTACCTTTTCGCATAGCATAACCTACAAGAAAACCAATTCCAATGGCCATATATCCTATTTTATAACCCGTTATGAGAGATACAAGTCCCCATGCCACTGCTCCTAATAGGCATGCCATAGATGCATACAATAATCCTTTGGAGAGATCTTCTTCAGCAAAGAGTTCGTCGTAGGTCATAGATATAGGAAAATCGTCGGGTTTTGGAGGAGCCATCTTCAACAGTTCCTCATCCTTTTCAAAAGTTTCACACTCGCTTTCGAAAGCAGGGAGCTCTCCGCTACGTTTGCAAACGAGCCCCTTACGAGTTATAAAATCACGGAAAATGCAATTCCGGCAATATTTTTCGATATCTTCAGTAGTAGCCATCACTTGTTTTAACAGTTTTTTCGCAAATATAGAAGTATTTTCTCGCGTGACATTTATTTAATGCATATTTTTGTTGACTAAATTCTGAGTTTATGATGAAACGAAAAGTGAAAATTCGATATATCTTAGCGGGGATTCTAATGGCGCTAATAGGAATAACCCAATTTATCCCAGCCTTAGGAATGCTCTATTCTCAAACTGTTTACCCAATCATCGCTTATCTTTTATCATCAATCTCCAACCTCTTCCCTTTTGCTATTGGAGATTTATTTATCTTCCTAAGCATTGTCGGAGTCATCATTTATCCTTTCTACGCACGTATTCGGAGAAAAATGAAATGGAGGAAAATCATACTTCGAGATGGGGAATATCTTTTGTGGATCTATATTTGGTTTTACCTTGCTTGGGGACTAAATTATTCACAACCCAACTTTTACCAACGCACTCATATTGCATATACAGCTTATACACCTGAAAATTTCAGTGCATTCGTAGATCGTTATATCACTCAGCTGAATCGTTCGTACACTCCCGTTAATAGTATTAATGAAGAATTAACGCGTCAAGAATCCGTTCGTTTATACAATCTGCTAAGCGATAGCCTCGGGGTCCATCGCCCTCCTCATGAGTCGCCTCGAGTTAAAACCATGTTATTTACACCTTTCATATCGATGGTAGGTGTAACTGGAAGTATGGGGCCTTTCTTTTGTGAGTTTACTTTAAACGGAGATTTATTGCCTGCTAATTATCCAGCAACGTATGCCCATGAGCTAGCCCATTTACTTGGAATTACCAGCGAAGCAGAGGCAAACTTCTATGCTTATCAAGTCTGTATACGCTCAAAAGCGATGGGATTACGCTTCTCGGGGTATTTCTCTGTTTTAAACCACGTGCTAGGGAATGCGCGCAGACTGCTCTCAGAGGAAGAGTATATGAGATTACTTCACAAAATTCGGCCTGAAATTATTGAATTAGCGAAGCAAAATCAGGCATATTGGAGTGAAAAATATAGCCCGATAGTAGGAGAAATTCAAGACTGGATCTACGATTTATATCTTAAAGGAAATAAGATTGAAAGTGGGCGACAAAATTACTCGGAAGTAATCGGATTGCTCATATCTTATCAAGAATGGGAAAATAAAGAATCAGTAAATAAACATATATAGTAAAATTAAGTGATGTTACATACAAGAAAAGAACAAATGGAGGCTTTCGGACGCTTCCTCGACATTCTCGACGAACTTCGCGTGAAATGCCCTTGGGATAGGAAACAAACGAATGAAAGCCTACGTCCCAACACCATAGAAGAGACTTATGAATTGTGCGATGCCTTGATGAGAGATGACAAAAAGGATATTTGTAAAGAACTAGGAGATGTATTGTTGCATGTTGCCTTCTACTCTAAAATAGGGTCGGAAAGTGGAGATTTTGATATAAAAGATGTATGCGACAGCTTGTGCGAGAAATTAATTTATCGTCATCCACATGTCTTCGGAGATGCGAAAGCTGAAACGGCAGGACAAGTTTCTGAAAATTGGGAACAACTGAAACTAAAAGAAAAAGATGGAAATAAAAGCGTTTTGAGTGGTGTTCCAGCTGCCCTCCCATCATTGATTAAGGCTTATCGGATTCAAGACAAAGCCCGTAACGTAGGGTTTGACTGGGAGGAACGAGAGCAAGTTTGGGACAAGGTTAAAGAAGAAATTGCGGAATTTCAAGAAGAAGTAGCCAACTTGGATAAAGATAAAGCAGAAGCCGAATTCGGAGATGTAATGTTCAGCCTAATAAATGCAGCACGACTCTATAAGATCAATCCAGATAATGCTTTGGAATTGACTAATCAAAAATTTATCCGACGATTTAACTATCTTGAAAATCACACTATCAAGGAAGGAAAGAACTTAAAAGACATGACTCTTGCAGAAATGGATGCTATTTGGAACGAAGCTAAGTCCAAAGAATCGTAATAGACTAAATCAGAGTCAACCATTTCCAGGGAAATACACAACCATTTCCATGAAAATACAGTGGAGCCGATCGTTTCACTGTATGAAACAAAGGTTTCTATGCCTTTGGAACTAAAGTTTCAAGCCTAAGAAACTAAATTTTCTCACTAATGAAACCAAAGTTTCTAGCCACTGAAACTCTTGTATCAAAGTACAGAAACCAGACTTCTTCGCTAGAGCGTGACAGCAGTAAGCGTCTCCGCGATTCTACATTGTATCACCTATCTCTTTTGTTTATTTTTGTTCCATCAACTTCATTTTTAGAATTATGGAACAGCAAACAGCGTTGAATCGCTATGAACAAACTTGGCTCAGATTTACCAAGGAACTGCAATCTAATCCAAGTATCACATTACGTGCCGTCTGCAGAGCAATGCATACCAGTTCTTATGCCATGAGTAAGTGGGCATCCAGAAAGGGTTATTCTGTAGCCAAAGCTAAGGCTTCTATTTCCACTCCCGCTGGTGAGCTTCCCTCGAGTTTTGTTCGTATAGAAGCTAAGGGTGAACCTCACATTTATAAAGAATCCCTTCTAAGTGGTATAAGTATCACTTTCAATAGTGGCACCACAGTCAACATCAAGCAAGGTGATGCCCGGAGTGTGGTCAGAATCATCAGCTTATATGAGAGAAAGGATGGTGAGTTGTGTATTCGCTAACTTCCGGGAACAAATACTATCTCTATCAGGGTTTCATTCGGATGAACTTGGGGATAGATGGACTATACAAACTAGTGCGTTCACAGATGCAACAACTCTCTCCCATATCTGGGGATGCATTTATTTTCTTGGGCAGACGCAGGCAGGGAGTGAAAATTCTTAAATGGGATGGCGATGGCTTTTTGCTTTATTACAAACGTTTGGAAGGTGGTACGTTTGAATTACCTGTCTTTAATCCCAATACGGGTAATTATGAGATATCTTATACCGCTTTGACCTTCATCTTGAACGGTGTTTCGTTAAAGTCTGTAAGGCTTCGGAAACGTTTTAGATTATGATTTAAATGCTTGATATAATGTGTTTTAGTTCTTAAATAATAGCATTTATTCTTGCGTAATCCATTGATTTTTAGTATCTTTATGCAATGAAAAAGGATGAAATAGTTGCATTGCTGAAGGAACAACTGACCAAATCGGAAGCACGCGAAAAAGAACTTCTTTGCAGAATTGATCGTTTGCTGGAAGAAGTGGCTTCGCTCAAAGAGGCACTCCTACAGAAAGGCGAATCCCTAGATAGGCAAAAACGCATAGCCAAGGGAATCGCCAGACTTGTTTCAAATTCATCCGAAAAGCAGCAGCCAGAACAGCCTGATCCGGAAAAGCAGAAAGCCCTTGAAGAAGAGAGATCTGCCAAACGAAGGACTAGAAAAAACAATGGAGCCACAAGGGATATGCATTATGAAATGGAAACGCAAGAGCATGATATATATCCTGATGATCCGGAATTTGATTTATCAAAAGCTCGTCTTTTTTCCAGAGATCCCCGTATCTGCATTCGCTATGAATGCGTACCGATGCGGTTCATCAAACATGTGTACAAGATATACAGCTATACCCAGAATGACAAGTTCTTTGAGGGAAAGACTCCTGCGTCAGCTTTTCTAAATTCCAGTTATGATGGTTCCTTCATTGCCGGACTCATGGAGCTCAGATACATATATTCTTTACCTATAGAAAGAATTATCAACTACTTCGAAGGACATGGGTTCATCCTGAAAAAGCCTACAGCGCACAAGTTGATTGAACGGGCATCGGAATTGTTTGAGAATCTGTATAAATGCATAAGGCAAACCGTATTGCAAGATTCTTACATCTGTGCCGATGAAACTTTTTACAGGGTCCTGATACCGGAGAAAAACAAAAAAGGGAAAAGAGTCAAGAAAGGATATATATGGGTCTTTATTGGGATGAGAAGCAAAATGATCTATCTGCTTTATGACAATGGAGCCCGTACAGAAGAAGTTATCCTTGAGGAATTGAAGAACTATAAAGGAATTATCCAAAGTGACGGCTATGCTCCATATAGGAAGTTGGAAAGAGCTGATTACCCTGAGATCATCCGAATTCCATGTATCCAACACATAAAAAGAAAGTTTATAGACTGCGGTGAAGATGACCCGGATGCCAAAGAGGTTGTAGGTCTGTTCAACAGTTTGTATCATGAAGAGCACAAACATAAAATAGGAATCGACGGATGGACAGAGGAACACCAACTTGATTATAGAAGGAAATATGCACCGGATATCCTGGGAGAGTTAAGCGATAAAATTGATGAAATAGAAAACCGGGGAGACCTGCTTCCCAAGAGTGAACTTCAGGCAGCCATTACTTACTTGCGCAACGAATGGAGGGTCATGGTTGAAATCTTCAATCATGGAGAAGTTCATTTGGATAACAATGAAGTGGAGCGCTACAATAGGTATCTATCTTTATCCAGAAGAAATTCTTTGTTCTTCGGCAGTCATAAGGGCGCTGAACGGGGAGCCATACTGTATACTTTGGCATTAACCTGCAGAATGCAGAAAGTGAATCTCTTTGATTACCTGACAGACATCATCAACCGAACAGCAGAATGGGCACCAAATACACCCCTAGAGAAATACAGAGATTTACTTCCTGATAAATGGAAAAACGGTTAATGGACTTTACTATTAACCGTTTTTCTTTTGCTGACAATGTGGAATCGCGGAGACGCTTACTGACAGCAAAGCTACTGTCACGTTGCTATCACCCCTTGCTGTCACATCATATTGATCACATAATCATCAATTTACATCCATTTATGTGACAGATGACAGCCAATTTTTATTTTTTAATTTATATGTAGAGAGTATATATTACTCCCCCAATAATAACTGATATAATATGAATGGAACCGCCACATTCCACGCCTAGCAATAGCCACTTCCCACAATCTGAAAGACTGGACAAAGCACGGTCCCGCTTTTGCCAAAGCGTATGACGGCAAGTTCTTCAATTTAGGATGCAAGTCCGGCTCTATTCTGACCGAGGTTGTCAATGGGAAACAAGTGATCAAGAAAATCAACGGAAAATACTTCATGTATTGGGGAGAAGAAAACGTCTTTGCCGCTACTTCCGAAGATTTGGTCAACTGAACTCCATACGTAAATACGGACGGCTCGCTAAGAAAGTTATTTTCTCCCCGTGACGGACACTTCGACAGCCAGCTGACGGAATGTGGGCCTCCGGCTATCTATACTCCGAAGGAATTCATACTTCTATATAATGGCAAAAACAGTGCAAACAGAGGCGACAAACGCTATACCGCCAATGTATACGCTGCCGGACAAGCCCTCTTCGACGCCAATGACCCAACCCGTTTCATCACCCGTCTGGACGAACCGTTCTTCCGCCCGATGGATAGTTTCGAAAAGAGCGGCCAGTATGTAGACGGAACAGTGTTCATCGAAGGAATGGTTTATTACAAGGATAAATGGTATCTGTATTATGGTTGCGCAGACTCCAAAGTAGGTACGGCCATTTACAATCCGAAGAAACCTGCCGCCGCAGATCCACTGCCGTAAACAAGCGATTTCTTTCTGTCCGACATAAATAAAACTGCAAGGATTACACAACTCAGAATAAACAGCAGTTGTGCTAATCCTTGCAGTTCTTGCTTTTCATCAAAACCGAAAAGACAGTAAGCTCTACTGCCAAAAAAGTAAGCATTTGTGCTAATCATGTGAATTAGTTCTTTTGGAAGGATACTTTTCTCACATTATTACTAATTTTATCACTATAAAAATAACACACAATAAATCAATAGCTATGAAAATTGTACAAACCTTTTGGCATGGAAACCATTCTTTGTTAAATGACGGTTTTGGATGGATTAATCCACAATATCATTTAATGTCGTGGGTCTTAAGTTGCCTTTGTTTAAAAGAACATTATCCAAATGTCATTTTATATACCGATTCCCATGGGTATGAAATCTTTGCCGAACAATTAAAACTACCGTATACAGATATCATCATCCAATACGACAATCTAACTTGCCCCGAGCCTCATTGGGCATATCCCAAGTTATTAACATATTCACTCCAAAAAGAACCCTTCATACATGTAGACGGAGATGTGTATTTGCCTAATAAACTAGACAATGCCATAGAGATAAGCGAATTGATTGCTCAGAACAAAGAAATAGGAAGCAGTTATTATAAAAGTATGATGAATCACATCCTGCAAAAAGATTTATTAATACCATCCTTCCTAAAAAAAGAATTAGAAGAAGATTCTATTATGTCATATAATGCAGGTATTATCGGAGGAAATGACCTGGAGTTTATAGCTGAATATTGCCAAAGTGCATTTAATTTTATCGAATCCAACCATTTAAATGATATAAACAGTAAAGATGTTCATATAAATAACAATATCCTTTTTGAACAAATACTGTTTTATGCCCTGTCAAACAGTTATAACAAACCTGTGGCAACAGTCCTCGATCACAGCGTTCGTGACATTTGTTGGTTGGAAATTTGACGCAAACTGTCCCACTCTCTGCGAAGAAACACTTAAGAATTATGGAATAATAAACGCGGGGGGTAGAGATAATATATTCAGATTAACTTACGAAGTAAATGGAGTATTAACCAACTGGGGAAATAATCCCAGACAAAATTATTATACTTTTATGGACAATACGACCAGTGATCCTGCTAAAGGATGCAGTACAGACAATCGTCTCTATTATTTAGAAGGAACAGATTTAGGCGGTGATGCACCTGTCAATAACTGGAGGTACACAGTAACCCAAGTTAGACCGAATGACGGACAAAAGTATGATGGAACAACTTCTTACTAAATAAACGCGTGTATGAACAAGACATTAATTCTAGTAATATCCATACTGATCAGTATGGATATTACATTCGCACAAAACAAGGATAGTATTACGATTCGTACCATCCAAGAGAGTGATCTTAAAAGCGAATATCTGATAACTGTCTATAAAAACTTCCAAAGAACCTTTTTTTTGGATTTACCGGTCGATTTCAAAAAAGCTTCTTCACAAAAGATAGACAGCATACATGAAAGTTACAGATTAAAGAGAATAGCATTACGCTACACCGGCTATCCCTACCGAGATAAAAATTCACCTTTCGTCGTCAATTATGATAGAAGAAATAAAAAACGGTATGATCGTGATACACAAATTTCATATCTATTCAACAAAACGACAGGAGAGTATATGATGGGAACTATGTTCGCATGGTCCGGTGACCATATTGTCGCAAAAATGTGGTTGACCACTTTCGACTTCTCCGGGAATCTGATAGACTATCTCCCAATATCGAATTGGTATTACTCTAATCCCGAAATGAGAATTATTGAATCACAAATCAATAAAGATTTCACTGTCAACGTACAACGGTTAGATTTCCCGGACAACGATTCCATCATAATACCGAATGGAGGTAGAAATGTACAACTCATTGAAAACTTAAAAGGGCAACGTATCGATTCCCAATATCAAATCACTACAGAAGGCAAATTTCTAAAACTGGAGGAAATACGATATCAACCCCAAATTTATACATCAGCCATGCTATTTAATGACAGCATTCTTATAAGGAAACGAGGAGAAAAAGAACTGAGTCGTAAATCATATACAAAGGACCAAAAACTTAAACAGAAATGAAAGAGATACCCCAAATTATCCATCAAACATGGAAAGAGTATCTCACAAACTGGAACTACATCCTATGGACAGATGAAATGAACAGAGAATTTGTTCGCAAACATTTCCCTGATTTTTTGGAAAAATATGATGCCTATCCTTGTAACATACAAAGAGCAGACGCCATACGCTATCTTCTTCTGAAAGTTTACGGAGGTTTGTACGTAGACATGGATTTCGAATGCCTCGAAAATATTGAGTTCTTATTAAAAGGAGCTGATTTTATCGTAGGAAAGGAGCCGGACTGGCATGCTAAACGTTTTGGCTTCGAATATATCATATGCAACGCTTTCATGGCATCAACACCCGATAATGACTTCATCAATTTTGTATGCCAAAGATTGATCAATCATCCCGGGGGAAAAATTGTCAATAACGGATTCGATATACTAAATTCCACAGGACCTTTCTTGCTAACACATGCGTACAATGAATTTCCACATAAAGAAAAGGTATGTATTCTCGAATCAAAAGCAATATACCCTATCGGACAATGGGAAGTAGAAAGCATAAAAAACAACCAAATTCCTAAAGAAATGCAAGAGCGTATCAATCAGGCTCATGCTATACATTATTTCTTTGGTACTTGGTTTGGTAAGTAACCTTTAAAATTAAAACTAATAATGATCCCTAAGAACATACATCTTATCTTTCTCCGTAAAGACGAACCGTTTCCAGAGCTATTCGAGAGATGCAAACAAAAAATACAAGCTAATCATCCAGACTGGAATATCCGTCTATATAATAAAGATGATGTGCAAAATATTTTAAATCAAGAACTACCTGAATATATCGGGACCTATAATGCATTCTATCACAATGTACAAAAAGCTGATTTCTTAAGATTAGCCTTTGTATACCTTTATGGAGGCTTCTATATGGATTTAGACATGTTAAGTTTAAAGCCACTCGATGAGTTGAGAGAATACAGTATGGTCTTAGGAGAAGAGAAAATCGTCTGCCAAGCAGAGCAAGAAGCTTTGAACTTAAAGTATCGACTCCGAATAGCCAACTATATGTTTGGTGGAATACCTAAACATCCTTTCTTACTCAGGATGATGGATAAAATAGCAGAAAGAGCCACAATAGTCTTAAAATCGCAACAGGAAATTCTTGACATAACAGGACCCGGTTTATTGACAGATACATATTGGGATAACTATAGAATGTATCCAGACATTACATTATTAAGAAATACAGATAAAAGGTGTAGGCAAGCCTATCACAACGAAATCTCGTGCCATTTCGGAGAATACGCAGCTCATTTGCATGCCGGAACATGGAGATCCGGAATTTGAGTTTATATAACCAAGTTATGCAAGAAAAGTTATTTTATCAACAAACACTAAAAGAACAATTGTAAATTTATTTCACACACAATCGCAATAAACGTAATAACTAGGAAACAAATGAAGAGCATATCATGGGAGTTATTACCACAACATCTAAAAAACATGACAAGATAAAATAGTCAGAATACATATTTCGGTGATACCGACCCAGCGACCCCTTGTCCTTTGCTATATTATTCAGACCAATTATTAAGCCCCCTATTTTAGTCAATTGACTAAAATAGGGGGCTTAATGATTAATTCTTCTTTTGCCTCACCTCTTCCCTCTTCGATCCATCCCTTTTAACATTTCACGGTGGAAACGCATTTCTGCACGCTGAACAAGGTAAATCTTCTTACTCGAAAGAATCTTTTTGAATCGTTCAAGATAAGACTTTTCTAGCCGATCAGCCTCTATACGATTATCACAAACTTTTCTTACAATTTCTTCATACTGGGCCTCAGTTGTCTTATCATCTTTACCTTTACGAATCAAATTCCACGATTCATCATTCAATTTCTTTTGTTTATCCTGAAGTTCGAAATAAATCGGGAAGAATTGAGATGACTCTTCTTTGGTCAAGCCCGCTTGCTCAGCAATAAATGCTTGCTGCTTAGCTCGGAATTCTTCTCGAGACAGATGCTGACAACATCCATCAACCGCCCAAAGGGCAGGTATAAATGCGCACAAAAAAACGACAAAGGCAATTAATTTTCTCATTTTCACATTCAATCAATTTAATAAATCATTCTATAGTTGCATCACTTAAATAAACATATAGCGAATAATCATCTAACATAGCCCCATTCAAGGTAGCATCAAGCAGCTCGTCAGAAACTTGTTCATTTCCAATGTCTACTACGGCTATTTTTTTAGTCGTACCATCAGCAACATCTGAAGTATGGTTAAAAGAAACCGCTCGAATAATCAAAGCAGCACCAATAAACATAGCAGCCATGTATAGTAAAGGTTTTATTCTTGTCCAAGTAGTGACATGCTGTTCCTCAAATACCACTTTCTCCTTTTCAGGAAGCTTATCCATCACCTCCGAGGTCAATTTTTCAAAGTATCCATCGGACACCTTAAAGGAACTCTCCTTACCGATCTTCTTCAGCAATTTATCTTCTTCTTTCATATGCATTTCTCCTCTTTCTTATTAGACATTGTCTACTCTAAAAGGTTTAATCTATATCTTCCAAAAACTTCTCAATCTTCTTCACCGCATGATGGTAAGAAGCCTTTAATGCCCCTACAGATGTCCCAAAGATATCAGACATCTCTTCGTATTTCATTTCTTGATAATATTTTAAATTGAATACCAATCGTTGTTTCTCAGGCAACGAAAGTAACGCCTTTTGTAACATCAACTGTACGTGATCGCCAGAGAAATAAGGATCGCTTTCTAGTTTCTCAAGAACAGCAGCCTCAGGATCATCTATTGCCACCATCATTGTAGACCGCTGTTTATTCAAGAAAGTCAGACACTCGTTCAACGCAATGCGATAGAGCCACGTAGACAATTTCGCCTCAGCACGAAAGTAATCTATATTAGTCCATGCTTTAATAAATGTGTTTTGAAGAAGATCATTCGCATCCTCATGCGACAATACCATACGGCGGATCTGCCAATATAACTGTTCGCTATATTGCGCTACAATCAGTTCAAATGCCTTCCGCTGGGTACTTTCCTCCTGCAAGAGTTTCAGCACATCGCGTTCATTGTAAGCTATCATAGTTTCTCGTATCTGTATTTAGTTATGGTTTGCTGTCATTATTTAGCTCTGTATTATCTTCCAGTTCAATACACAAATTCTCCTTTCCTAAAATCGTTTGAGGAAAAATGGCTTTAGCCTCTTCCAACAGGAATTGTTCATCTTCATAACGAGCTGAGAAATGTCCTATGACTAATCTTTTCACTCCAGCAGCTAAAGCTATCTGAGCCGCCTGAGCCGAGGTCGTATGAAACGTTTCTTTTGCTCTCGCTTTTTCAGCATCA
This sequence comes from Bacteroidota bacterium, assembly GCA_023426145.1. Lineage (GTDB taxonomy): Bacteria > Bacteroidota > Bacteroidia > Bacteroidales > Bacteroidaceae > Bacteroides. The sequence goes on from JAFABG010000036.1 coordinate 49,440, forward strand.
GCAAAAGTTGCTTCATGAAATAATAGATCCACATTTTTGATCTGCTCAACAATAACAGGACGATATATAGTATCAGAACAATAAGCATATTTACGTCCAGGAGCCGAAGGCCGAGTCAGGCGTGAATTAGGAATAACTTCACCTTCAGAAGTAACAAAATCTTCGCCATTTTTAATTCTGTTCAATTCAAAGACAGGTACATTGTAGAAATCAATCATATCTCTAATGATATGATTGGGACGCTGCTTCTCTTCAAACAGAAACCCAGCGCAAGGTATGCGATGCTTTAGAGGGATAGTAGTCACTGTTACAGAGCGGTCATCATAGACTATCTCTGGTTCTTTTGTATTGAATTCATGAAAAACAACATTGTAAGTCAATGTCTTACAGAAAAAAGTAAGCATAGGAGCCAAAAGCTCTTGCAATCCTTTAGGAGAATGAATATGAAGTTCGGCAGTACGCCCTAAGAGACCAAATGTTGAAATGAGTCCTAACAACCCAAAGCAATGATCACCATGAAGATGGGAAATAAAGATGTGGTTTAAACGGGAAAACTTTAAACGAGAGCGACGCAACTGCACCTGCGCTCCTTCCCCACAATCAATCATAAATAGCTTTTCACGCAAGTTCACAACTTGCGATGTCGGAAAATGGCGAGTAGTCGGCAAAGCTGAACCGCACCCTAATATATGTAGCTCAAATTTCTCCATAGTGGCACAAATGTACACAAGTTTTTTGGTATTTGCGCTATTAAGAGAAATACATTCTACGATATAGGATAAAATACAAACTTAATTCTTACTCATATCCAGATTATCATCTCTCAATAAATAAATAAGAATTCGTACAAATAAATCACCAAACAAAAAAAGCGCCTCAATTTTCGAGGCGCTTTCTATTATGTAGAAATAATGATTATTTCTTTCCTTCCAACTGTTCTTTCAAAGCAGCTAAAGCGTCGATATCGCCTAGCGTAGTTGAAGCAGCTTGGTTTTGAATAGCAGGTGCTTCTTCTCTCTTGCTAGTAGAAGCTTTCTTTGCACCAGCAGCAGCTTTCTTTTCAGCTCTTTCTTCAGCTTTAGCTACATCTTCAAAAATACGGCTGTGAGACAAGATGATTCTCTTAGCATCTTTATTGAATTCAATTACTTTGAACTCAAGTTTCTCATCCAACTGAGCTTGTGAGCCATCTTCTTTAACAAGGTGTTTTGGAGTTGCAAAACCTTCTACACCGTAAGGAAGAGCCACAACAGCACCCTTATCAAGCATTTCGATGATAGTTCCTTCGTGTACAGAACCTACAGTAAATACTGTTTCAAATACATCCCAAGGATTTTCTTCAAGTTGCTTGTGGCCAAGGCTCAAGCGACGGTTTTCTTTGTCGATTTCCAATACTTGTACCTCGATGTCAGCACCAATCTGAGTAAATTCTGATGGGTGTTTAACTTTCTTAGTCCAAGACAAGTCAGAGATGTGAATCAAGCCGTCAACACCTTCTTCAATTTCAACGAATACACCGAAGTTAGTGAAGTTACGAACTTTTGCAGTATGCTTAGAGTTTACAGGATACTTCTCTTCGATAGTTTCCCAAGGATCTTGTTTCAATTGTTTGATACCCAAAGACATCTTACGTTCTTCACGATCCAAAGTCAATACAACTGCTTCTACTTCGTCACCAACTTTCATAAAGTCTTGAGCAGAACGCAAGTGTTGGCTCCAAGACATTTCTGATACGTGGATCAAACCTTCAACACCGGCAGCAATTTCGATAAATGCACCGTAGTCAGCCATAACAACAACTTTACCTTTAACCTTGTCGCCAACCTTTAAGTTAGGATCAAGTGCATCCCATGGATGTGGAGTAAGTTGTTTCAATCCAAGAGCAATACGTTTCTTTTCGTCATCGAAGTCAAGGATAACAACGTTAAGCTTCTGATCCAATTCAACCACTTCTTTAGGATCGCTAACACGTCCCCAAGAAAGGTCAGTAATATGAATCAAACCGTCTACGCCACCCAAGTCGATGAATACACCGTAAGAGGTGATATTCTTAACAGTTCCTTCAAGAACCTGTCCTTTTTCAAGTTTACCGATAATTTCTTTCTTCTGTTGTTCCAACTCAGCTTCAATAAGAGCCTTATGAGAAACAACAACGTTTTTGAATTCCTGGTTAATTTTAACCACTTTGAATTCCATAGTTTTGCCAACGAATACATCATAGTCACGGATAGGCTTAACGTCAATCTGAGAACCTGGCAAGAATGCTTCGATTCCAAATACGTCAACGATCATACCGCCCTTAGTACGACATTTGATGTAACCCTTGATAATTTCTTCATTTTCCAAAGCTGCGTTAACACGATCCCAAGAGCGAGTTGCACGAGCTTTTCTGTGAGACAAAACAAGTTGACCTTTTTTGTCTTCTTGGTTTTCGATGTATACTTCTACAGTATCACCAATTTTAAGATCTGGATTATAACGGAATTCATTCAAAGGAATGATACCATCAGATTTATAACCGATGTTCACAACTACTTCACGCTTGTTCATTGCGATTACGGTTCCATCAACAACCTCACGGTCATTAACTTTGTTAAGCGTACCGTCGTAAGCTTTTTCTAGTTCTTCGTGGCTAGCGCTTGTTACAGCTTCACCGTTTTCATAAGCATCCCAGTTGAAATCTTCAATAGGAGCTACGTTCTTTAAGTTTTCCATTAATAAATAAATTGTTTAATACTTTAATTAAATAAGACATTATATTATCTATAAATCGGCCGCAAAGGTAGGAATATTTTCTTGATTAACAAAAGAATGGCTAAAGAAAAGATGGTAGCATTCACATTTTTACTGCCTGACCATGTAATGGATAAACTTCAAAAACAGAGTTCTAATTCGACGTCGAAGGCTAATTAATCTGATATATTGGGAAAGACAATGTGAAGTCCTATAAAAAAACAGTTATCTATTAAACAACTCAAAAGTGAACTTACATCCCACACCACTAAATTTCCAGTTTTCACTACTAACAAAAACCCCCACATCAAAGACATGCGTGCCAATACCATAGCCTGCTTCAATATAAGGTTGTAGATGGGGCATAGAAAGTGCACTTATATAAAGACGTTCGTTCTGTACATAACGAGTATATTTCATTAAATGCCGTAAAAATAGAAAAGGAGCTTCATAAGTAAAATGTCCACGTACATAGCGACGTGAAGAGTTATACCAACGACCATCAAGCACCTGAAAAACGCCACCAATTTCATCATTCCAACCTACAGGAAGATTATGACGCGCAAAATTAGCAAAATCCACAAAATAGAGCTCTTTTTGATTAGTAAACATACCAAAGCCAAAACGATAATAAACATTTCTCATCAAACCCATTTGAATTCGGTGCTGCAAATCGAATTCTACTCTTTCATATTGTCCTGTACTTTTAAAAACTCCTTCTACCCCACGTTCGTAGTCAACAGAAAATGTCGGATAAGCAGACCGCAAATTCATTTTACGCTTTCCATTCATATAATAATAAAGAGCAGGAGTCCATTCAACACGAATACGAGGAGCAAAACTAATATATGTATTTCTGAATCGCTCCATAAAATCAGGAGGAGGCATCGGATAATCACCCGTAACTACAAAGCTAGATTTCTCTACGGCCGTTCTTTTGTGAGCAGAAAATCCTAAACTAATGTCCAAACCATTAAAAACTTCAATACTATGCCGAAAATTTAAATATAAGTCCTTAAAATAATCTAGATGGATCAAATTAAAATTAAATATACTATCAGGCATTGCTTTTAGTTCATCAAGCATCCTACTACTATAAATACGGTTACCATTTCCAATACTTAAACGAAAGAATCCCCTCTTCTGAGGCCAATATTCAAAATCAGCATTTAAAGACCAATAAAACTCTTTCCTAGTAAAGTTATAACCAAACTTAGGAACTATTCGTAACCACTTATCCCCTCGAAAGATTTGGTTATAACGAAAATCCTGTCTATAAGATAGCCCGTTGCTTCCACTATAACTAAATAATAACGGATTAATAAAAGGCGAAAAGCGAACACTTCCTACATTAGACAAATTAAACTTATAATCCTCAACCATAAGATCCCCCATAGTCCCCCAAAAAACCTGACTTTTTGTTTTATGGTCAAACATTACCGTATCTTTTCTAAATCTATAATCTTGATACAATTGTTTCTCACTTGCGTTTAAAGGGATAGGACGTAACACCCCAAAAGTTGAAGCTTCCGTTTTATAAGCATTGGTATCGCACTGCAAAGAAAACGATTCGGAAAGATTGTATTTTTTAGGCTCTTTCTTTCTCACTTTTTGTTCTTTCAATTCGATAGACTTATAATCTAAGAAAGCTGTATAATTGCAGTTTACTTTATTCCCTAAAAATTTAAAAAGAGCTTCTACATTATAACAAACAGGAAGAAATTCATTATTCTTACCGACATCCCCCATTTTAATCCAACAGGTAAATGTGATTAACTCCGAACGACCCGAAAAACGTATTTCTCTAACACTCCAAACATTACTACTAACCACCATGTACCCCCCCACCAATTGATCACTCTTTGTTCTAGGAATAAAACGAATACGATAATCAAGGTTATTAGGATCCCCCATAACACTGTCTATTTGAAATTTATAAAATTTCTGCGCATTTTCAGCAAGTGGCGACAACAGACGCTCATCGTTAAGAAGAGAAGAAGAGTAAATATTAACATTAAAATACTCCAAAAGTCCAGGTATCCCTCTATTGCCTCTTATCGTTCCTTGGGAAGCCTTCACCTTTTGGTCATAAATATTTGGAGCTGTAAAATGTAAATCGCTATAAGTCTCGAGTAAATATTCACGCACACCCTTCTGCAAACGAAACATAGAAGGTACATAACGAAGAATAAAATTCTTTTTTTGAATATTCATCTTGCCCTTAATATATAAATTGGCACGGTAATCACTAACAAGAGTCTGATAAGAAGGTGCAAAGATCATGACTCTCTCAAGAATAGAATCAGCCGAGATATACTGATTAGTGTTAGGATTAAGGATATGATTTGCTACCCCCTTTAGCTGAAAAGAGAGCAAACAAAGTACACTTACAATCAATATCTTATAGTTCAAAAGCCATATCTCCTTATATATCGTAGGCAAATATAAAAAAGAATATTGAAAAGCAAGAGAATGAAATCATAAAAAGGATCATAAATGACATTCATTCTAAGAAAATCTCAAATATTGTAATAACAGGCAAGTAATAAAGCAAATCTCAGACGATATTTAAAATACAAAATATTAAAAAGCATTTGAAGCACATCCAAAAAATTATAGTTAGAATCCATAGAATATTTATTCCACAATAATATTTTTATTGCATATAATTACAGTTTTCATAAACAAGAGCAAGTTATATAATGTTGCAAATATTCGCTTTTATCAAAGAAATAATTCTGAAAATCAATTAAGTAAAAGAGCCTACCTACCTAGAAGAATACCCAATAAAAATTGTATTATAGACGAAGATCACTTACGTAACTACATTTATGTAATCAGTTATTCTATAGAATATATATAAATACAAGAATACAATAAAATATGTACGTATACGAAATACAAGGAACTATCATCCACTAAATAAAAAGCTTCAGAGATAATATGAAAGAACTGACTTTTGTGCAATCTTTTTATAGTTTCGTTCATTTTCTCAATTTTTCTTTCTACTTTTGTGCTATATAACACAGTTTTGTAGCACCCATGGTAAAAATGAATATGTCAGACATTGATATTTCGGAACCGCTTTCCGATATGATTGCTCCTTTGAACAGCGAACAAAGAGAGTTTCTGATGAATAATTATACAATACACACCTACAAAAAAAATGAAACCATCTATTGCGAAGGAGAAACACCGTCTCATTTAATGTGCTTAATAAGCGGAAAAATTAAAATATTCAAAGATGGCGTAGGAGGTAGAAGTCAAATTATCCGCATGATTAAACCGCGAGAATACTTTGCATATCGAGCCTATTTTGCCAAGCAAGATTTCGTAACCGCCGCTGCTGCTTTCGAACCATCTGTTGTTTGCTTAATTCCGATGCATGCGATTGTCTCGCTAATCACTCAGAACAATGACTTAGCTCTGTTTTTTATCCGACAATTATCCATTGATCTTGGAATCTCAGATGAACGTACAGTTAACCTGACGCAAAAACACATTCGAGGCAGACTAGCCGAATCTCTAATCTTCCTCAAAGAAAGCTACGGCTTAGAAGAAGACGGATCTACTTTAAGTATTTATCTTTCTCGTGAAGATCTAGCTAACTTATCAAATATGACTACCTCAAATGCGATCCGTACATTGTCGCAATTTGCCACTGAACGATTAATAACAATTGACGGAAGGAAAATTAGAATTATCGAAGAGGAAAAATTAAAGAAAATAAGCAAAATTGGATAATCCTTATCCCTTACAAATATTTCATAACCAACGATTCAAAAAAGCTCTGCTGATTTAGTTCTAGAAAACACCTAACTTTTTAGCTTATACCGTTATTATTCTGAATTGAAGGATAAAATTAATTCATTCAGCTAATATAAATCAGCAAAATAAAGTGTTGCATAAACCAATAAATACATAAAAAGAAGAGTGCATTAAATTTAATGCACTCTTCTTTTTTATAAATGATTTATATTTATCCTAAATAAATCCTTTTGCTGACAAGAAACGTTCAGCTTCTATAGCTGCTTTACATCCACTTCCTGCAGCTGTTATCGCTTGACGATAGTGTGAGTCAGCAACATCACCAGCAGCAAATACACCTGGAACTTTCGTACGAGGACTATCTCCATCAGTAATAATATAACCAACCTCATCCGTATCAATAAAATCTTTAAAAATATCCGAATTGGGTTTATGCCCAATAGCTAGAAAGAAACCATCAATCGGCAAACTGTAACGCTCTTCGTTAGCCTCACCCAAACGCTTCACCAACTTCATCCCTTCTACTCCATTATCACCAAATAAACCCTCTACATTATGCTCAAAAAGAACTTCAATCTTTTCATGCTTCATCACGCGTTCCTGCATGATTTTTGAAGCACGAAGATTTGATTTACGCACAACAAGGTAAACCTTAGATGCCAAACCAGCAAGATAAATAGCCTCTTCACAAGCAGTGTCACCACCACCAACTACTGCAACTACTTTTTTTCTATAGAAAAATCCGTCACATGTAGCACAAGCACTTACCCCCATTCCAGCATATTTCTTTTCATCATCAAGACCTAGGTATTTAGCAGTAGCACCTGTAGAAATAATCAACGTTTCTGCTTGAATGACCTTTTCGCCATCAATCGTTATTTTGTAAGGTGCTTCACTAAGATCTGAAGCAGTAGCAATACCAAAACGAACATCAGCTCCAAAACGAACAGCTTGAGCACGCAAATCTTCCATCAACTGTGGTCCGCTGATTCCCTCTGGGTAACCAGGAAAGTTCTCAACATCTGTTGTCGTAGTTAACTGACCTCCAGGTTGTAAACCTTCGTACAAAACTGGTTCTAGATTAGCACGTCCTGCATAAATAGCCGCCGTATAACCGGCAGGTCCTGAGCCTATTATTAGGCATTTAACTTTTTCTATTTCAGCCATTTAATTATAATTTTATCATTTTTTATTATAAATATATTCTACCTTAAATCTATAATTTCCGCTGTTTGATAATTTTTCTTATTAAAAACAAACGTACTATTTGCATATTGCAAACCTTTCTGATAATGAGTCACAGTAATTTCGTTAAACGTATTTTGTCCCCGCTGTCTCAGTTTAATATAAAGAGGCTCATAAGTGTTTTTAGTCACATAAAGAACTATATGATCAAAGTCAACTTTTTTGTTCTTAGATGTTAGTATCACTTCCCAAATCGGTTTCCCTTGAAAAACATTAGTAGAACCTAGCTGATAATTATAATTTCTTTTCCCTATATACAAGAACGAATATGGATTTATCTGTTGGAGCTCGTCTGAAGTCGGATTACTAACATTAACTTCATCATTCCTCGTTATATAACTCCACTGAGTTTTGCCATCAAACCAAGTAGTCATCTCAGAAGTTTTCAGCATAAATTTATCACCATTCAACATAATAGTACCATTCTCGCTTCCTTGAAGATGTCCATTAGTAATAACCTTCAACATAAAATCGGCTTTAATACCATTGGCTTTTTGGAAAGCTTCAGTAGTCTTATCAAAAACTATCTTTGCCCGCAATTGCTGCTGAGCAATCACAGGCAAAGATAGTAAAGCTATAAAAACAGCAAAAATGTATTTTTTCATTTTGTAATAAACGAGTTTTTATTGTAAATTGTTCAAACGCATCTCTAGATCATTATCATCAATGCAAAAGACATCTCTAGCCTTGCTCCCCTGCGCCGGACCAACAATTCCAGCCTTTTCCAGCTGATCCATGATTCTGCCGGCACGATTATACCCAATAGAAAACTTACGCTGAATTAAAGAAGTCGAACCTTGCTGATGAATAACAACTAAACGCGCTGCATCCTCAAATAATGGGTCTAAACGTCCCATATCAACATCACCGACTTCACTTCCACTATCTTCACTTACATATTCAGGGAGAAAAAATGGAGTAGGATAACCTTGTTGCCGTGCTATAAATTTGGTTATTTCTTCTACTTCAGGCGTATCAATAAACGCACATTGAACACGTACAGGATCAGCCCCTTGTAAGAAAAGCATATCTCCCTTTCCAATCAAACGATTTGCTCCAGGACGGTCAAGAATTGTACGAGAATCCATCATAGCAGATACACGGAAAGCAATACGAGCGGGGAAATTCGCTTTAATAGTACCTGTAATGATGTTTGTTGTTGGCCGTTGCGTAGCTATAATCATATGAATACCAACAGCACGAGCTAATTGAGCAATACGAGCAATAGGCAGTTCCACTTCTTTACCAGCAGTCATAATCAAATCGCCAAACTCATCAATTACAACTACAATATATGGCATAAATTTATGCCCTTTTTCAGGATTCAATCGTCGGTTTACAAACTTTTCATTATATTCTTTGATATTTCTCACATGAGCCATTTTCAAAAGATCATAACGGGTATCCATTTCGACACAAACCGAGTTAAGAGTTTGCACAACCTTTGTTACATCCGTAATTATAGGTTCGCCTCCATCAGGCAGTTTTGCCAAAAAATGATTTTCAATCACAGAATAAATACTAAATTCTACCTTCTTAGGGTCAACCAACACAAATTTCAATTCGGCCGGATGTTTTTTATATAATAAAGAAGTAATAATTGCATTCAGTCCTACAGACTTACCTTGACCTGTTGCACCAGCAACCAATACATGAGGCATTTTGCAAAGATCAAACATAAAAACTTCGTTCGTAATCGTTTTGCCCAGCACAATAGGTAAATCAAATTTCGATTCTTGAAATTTCTTACTCCCAATTACACTTTGCCCTGACACAATCTTAGGATTCTTATTCGGCACTTCTATACCAATAGTACCTTTCCCTGGAATAGGCGCTATTATTCGTATGCCATCAGCTGACAAACTCAAAGCGATATCATCTTCCAAGCCTCGAATCTTCGATATTCGCACACCTTGTTCAGGAGTAATCTCATAGAGAGTAACTGTAGGACCAACGGTAGCCTTAATTGTACTAATCTCAATACCAAAACTACGCAATGTATTAATGATACGATCCTTATTGGCATTTTGCTCATCCATATCAATTGTTGGATCATCATTCTCAAAATGCTTCATCAAGTCGATTGTGGGGAAACGATAATTTTCTAGATCTTTAGTAGGATTATAAGGTTCCTGTTCTGGCCCTTTAAACTCTTCTTCCTCCACCACAGTCTCTATTTCAAAACCAGGTTCATGTTCTTGTCCTATCTCTTCAGTTAATAGCACAACTTGTTCATTCGAAACAGGTTCAAAAACCATCGTCAATCCCTCACTCTCTTCTTCAGAAACTTGAGAACTCTCATTATTAGATTCATTCTCCGTTTCCTCTACAGATTCCTCAACTTTTCTATCAGATTCCTTTGAAGGAGGTAACACTTGTTTATAAGTCCGCTTCAAATTAAATTCTACCTCTTGAGGTTTTGAAGTTGTAAATTCATCAGCTCTATCATCTTCAAAATCTTCTGGCTCATTATTCTTCTTGGAGCGCTTCAGGAAACTCAAAGCGAAAAGCTTCCTCAACCAAATAATTGTGCGCGCACTTACGTAAATAAAGAAAAAGATAGCTGTAGTCAGCAGTATCATCCAGACACCGGGAACCCCTACTTGGGAAATCATCCAGCGACTCACATTGTATCCATGCATCCCCCCTAAATAAATAAAAGAATCTTGATAATGATTCATAAAAGCAAAACCGAAGAACACTGAAAACCAAACCAACAATAATGAACAACCTATAAACCATTTCCACAAACGTACTGTATGAACACGCATCAATTTTAAGCCAGCAACAGCCAAAAACACAAGAATAAAAAACGAAGATACGCCAAAACAGTCATTGATTAAATAACTAGCTAGCTGAGCACCTCTCGATCCCGCATAATTTTTAACATCATTATTTACAGCAGAGAGATCAACTGAGCTGCCACTATCTATAATACTTTGATCTGCAGCTCCTGTAAAAAAGAAAGACGAAAATGCTAATAAAAGATAAACAGAAAAAATTACGAGTATCAACCCTATTACAAAATGAAAAGTTTCATTCTTAAAAATTGATACAATCTTCCCTGAAGAAGATATAGCACTTTCCGTTTCCTTATCTATTTTTTTGTTTGCCATTAGTGATTATTCTTAATAAAATTGGAATCCATTATATAAGGCGCAAAAATAATAAAAAAATAACGAGCGTTACGTTCATTCAATCCTTTTTCTTACCTTTGCGTTTCAATTCAATCTGATTATGGGAAAAGAAAGCCAAATAATATTTGATAAGAATGTAATCGAGTTCGTAACAGTCGCTGCAGAATTTTGTGCATTTCTAGAACGCGCCGAACAAACAAAGCGTAATGCTTTTGTCGATACATCTTTAAAAATTCTCCCCTTACTTTATCTAAAGGCGTCCATGTTACCAAAATGTGAACCGATAGGAGAAGAAACACCTGAAACATATGTAACAGAAGAAGTTTATGAAATATTACGTATTAATTTGGCAGGATTGATGGGTGAGAAAGATGATTATCTGGACGTTTTCGTAGAAGACATGGCTTACAGTGACCAACCCATCAAGAAAGCGATTTCAGAAGACTTAGCAGATATATATCAAGATATTAAAGATTTTATATTTGTTTTTCAACTGGGATTGAACGAAACCATGAATGACTCTTTGGCCATTTGCCAAGAAAATTTCGGAAGTTTATGGGGACAGAAATTAGTCAACACTTTGCGTGCTCTTCATGATGTGAAATACAATCACAAAGAAGAGGATGAAGAGAATGAAGAGAAAGAAAATGAAGAGGATTATGAGAACTTTAATTTTGATGATCATATTCATGATGAAAAAGACTCTCACTGCCACGACGATGAATGTGACTGCCACGAAGAAAACTGTCATTGTCATAATGATCAATAAATAAAAAATGTTAGTAAGAAGGACTATTAATAAAGACGAACTCAAAGAACTCCCGAAAGCTTTTTTCCCGGGACGAATTTATGTTATTCAATCTGAAACGGAAGTAGAAAAGGCTATTGCCTATCTGTATTCACACCCCATATTGGGAATTGACAGTGAAACACGCCCTTCATTTACAAAAGGACAATCTCATAAAGTAGCACTTCTTCAGATATCTTCAAACGAATGTTGTTTTTTGTTTCGTCTAAATAGTATTGGATTAACTCAAGCCCTAATCGAGCTATTGGAAAATCCGACTATTTTAAAAGTTGGATTATCCCTTAAAGATGACTTTATGATGCTCCACAAAAGAGCGCCTTTTAGACAACAAAATTGCATCGAATTACAAGATTACGTACGCCAATTCGGTATTCAAGACAAAAGTCTACAGAAAATCTATGCAATTTTATTCAAAGAAAAAATATCTAAATCACAAAGATTATCCAATTGGGAAGCTGATATACTAAGTGATGGACAAAAACTATACGCTGCAACCGACGCTTGGGCATGTCTTAAAATCTACAACCTACTGCAAGAGTTGAAACAGACTGGTAATTACGAAATGGCTTCAGATGATGAAGAAGAAAATGAGTGCTTAATTAAATCAGATAAATAAATATCACATGCATAAAGTATACCTCAAACCCGGTAAAGAAGAATCTTTAAAACGATTTCATCCATGGATTTTCTCTGGAGCAATTGCTCGTTTCGATGGAGAGCCTGAAGAAGGTGAAGTAGTAGAAGTATATACCTCTAAAAAAGAATTTATAGCGGAGGGACATTTCCAAGTAGGAAGCATTGCCGTTCGAGTACTTTCATTTACTCAGGAACCTATTAATCAAGACTTTTGGAAACGTAAACTGCAAATAGCCTATGATATGCGGTGTGCTATTGGAATTGCTGTTAACCCAACGAATGATACCTACCGCCTCGTACATGGAGAAGGAGATAATTTGCCCGGACTTATCATTGATATTTACGCACGTACTGCTGTGATGCAAGCTCATTCTGCAGGAATGCATGTCGACCGTATGACTATTGCTGAAGCCTTATCTGAAGTTATGGGCAATAAAATTGAGAATATTTATTATAAATCAGAAACGACACTTCCATTCAAAGCAGATCTTTTCCCTGAAAACGGTTTTCTTAAAGGAGGAAGTAGTGATAATATTGCACAAGAATACGGCTTAAAATTCCATGTAGATTGGCTCAAGGGACAGAAAACTGGTTTTTTCGTGGATCAACGTGAGAACCGCTTTTTATTAGAACATTACTCGAAGAATCGTTCTGTACTAAACATGTTCTGCTATACTGGTGGATTTTCATTTTATGCAATGCGTGGAGGTGCAAAACTTGTGCACTCAGTTGATAGTTCCGCTAAAGCGATTGATTTGACTAATAAAAATGTAGAATTAAATTTTCCAGGCGACCCTAGACATGAAGCTTTTGCAGAAGACGCTTTTAAATATTTGGACCGTATGGGAGACCAATATGACTTAATTATCTTAGATCCACCTGCATTTGCTAAACACAAAGATGCTTTACGCAATGCTTTACAGGGTTATAGAAAATTAAACGCAAAAGCATTTGAGAAAATTAAACCTGGAGGAATACTCTTCACTTTCTCATGTTCGCAGGTGGTGACGAAAGATAATTTCCGCACAGCTGTTTTTACTGCTGCAGCAATGTCTGGGCGAAGCGTACGTATCTTACACCAGCTTACTCAACCTGCTGACCATCCTGTAAACATCTATCACCCCGAAGGAGAATACCTTAAGGGATTAGTGCTTTACGTTGAGTAAAAGAACGAGTACAAGCAAATAAATATCGTTAGATATAATAGAATAAACCTACTAATAGTTAAATAAAGCTAATAAACTTACTATTTAGAAGAAAATATCATGTTATATAACATAATTGCGCTATATTTGCACTGTGTTTTTCATGGTATTAGATTTAAGGTTAACAAAGATTGGCTGTCTGGGATAGATAGCCTTTTTTTATGCCCTTACCCCATCTTTAAATAGCACACAAAAAACACCATCCAATCCCATTTACGGCTTTTTTATATCCTTTTTATGAGCAATATGCTCACCCAATCAACGAAAACATTATATTTGCATCTATTATTAACGATAAAAGGAAACACAATTTAAAAAAAGTCATGAATATAAAAGTTCGTTTGATCATTATGAACTTCCTGCAATTCTTTGTATGGGGGTCATGGTTAATTTCATTAGGAGGATACATGGGAAGAGAACTTCATTTTGAAGGAGGGCAAATCGGTGCTATATTTGCTACCATGGGTATTGCTTCTTTAATTATGCCCGGCATCATTGGTATTATTGCAGATAAATGGTTTAACGCAGAACGTTTATATGGACTCTGTCATATAGCAGGCGCTGCCTGCCTTTTCTATGCTTCAACAGCTACAGGATATGATCAGATGTATTGGGCAATGCTTCTTAATTTATTGGTTTATATGCCCACTTTATCTTTAGCAAATACAGTTTCGTACAATGCGCTCGAGCAATATAAATGCGATCTGATCAAAGACTTCCCTCCCATCCGAGTGTGGGGAACAATCGGTTTTATTTGTGCCATGTGGGCTGTAGACCTCACAGGCTTTAAAAATTCAAGTGCTCAACTTTATGTTGGTGGTGCATCTGCATTTTTACTAGGTATCTATTCATTTACATTACCTGCCTGCAAACCTGCCAAAACAGAAAACAAAACATTATTATCTTCCTTCGGTTTAGATGCGTTTGTATTGTTTAAGAAAAAGAAGATGGCTATTTTCTTCTTATTTTCTATGCTATTAGGAGCTGCACTACAAATCACAAACACTTATGGAGATCTCTTTTTAGGTAGTTTTGCTAGTATCCCTGAATTTGCCAATTCCTTCGGTGTGAAGCATTCCGTTATCCTATTGTCGATATCACAAATGTCTGAAACGTTATTCATTCTTGCCATACCTTTCTTCCTTAGACATTTTGGAATCAAGCAAGTGATGCTTATTAGTATGTTTGCTTGGGTGTTTAGGTTCGGTCTTTTCGGTTTTGGAGACCCAGGTTCAGGCCTATGGATGCTAGTCCTTTCTATGATTGTATATGGCATGGCGTTCGATTTCTTCAACATTTCCGGTTCTTTATTTGTTGAACAAGAAACGAACTCTTCTATCCGAGCTAGTGCACAAGGATTATTTTTTATGATGACAAACGGATTAGGAGCTATTATAGGAGGATATGCTAGTGGTGCAGTAGTAGATGCCTTCTCGGTATATGCCAACGGACAATTAGTAAGCCGAGAATGGTCTGACATTTGGTTAATCTTTGCTGCTTATGCGCTAGTTATCGGTTTTCTATTTGCGTTAGTATTTAAATATAAACATCAGCGAGAAAGTAACATAAAATAAGTTTTAAAAGAGCTATGGACAGAAAGATAGAACTTCAAGTCGTCAATATAACAAATAGTGGTGCGCAAATTGGAGCTTATGCACTTTTATTAGGTGAAGTGGGCGGTGAACGACAATTGCCTGTTATCATTGGTCCTGCAGAAGCTCAATCGACTGTGATACATTTAAAAGGAATAGAAACACCTCGCCCATTAACGCATGATTTGTTTATTGAGACTCTTAATATGCTTGAGACTAAGTTATTAAGAGTCCTGATTTACGAAGCAAAAGATGGCATTTTTTATTCATACATTTATCTCAAGAAAGGTGAAGATATTATCCATATAGATGCGCGTACTTCGGACGCGGTAGGGCTAGCTGTACGCGCCAAATGTCCTATCTTAATCTATGAGTCCATACTCGAACGAGAATGCCTCCACTATTCGGAATCAGATCATGAAGATGAGCAAGAAGAATTCGATGAGAATGAAGATTATCAGATGAAAAAACAACGAGAAGATGATTCTGATAATACATCTTCAGCTTCACTCAAAGAAGCATTGGAGAAAGCTATAAAAGAAGAGAATTATGAATTGGCAGCGCAAATACGAGACCGCATCATTGCCAATCATCAAAAATAGTCATTCATATGCATGTATTTTACACACCAGACATACAAAATAACAAAGAACTTCCAGAAGAAGAAGCTCAACACTGCATTCGTGTTCTTAGGTTAAACATTGGGGATAAAATTACCCTTACTGACGGTAAAGGATACTTCTACAAAGCAGAAATTTCAGTTGCAACGAACAAACGTTGCTTAGTGACAATTAAAGAAACCACATTACAAGAACCCATTTGGCCTTGCCATCTCCACATCGCTATGGCTCCCACAAAAAATATGGATCGTAATGAATGGTTCGCGGAGAAAGCTACAGAAATCGGATTAGACGAACTGACCTTTCTTAATTGCCGTTTTTCTGAACGTAAAGTGATCAAAGAAGAGCGAATCGAAAAAATATTAGTATCAGCCATTAAACAATCTCTCAAAGCACGCCTACCGAAACTCAATAAGATGACTGATTTTGATCAGTTTATCTCTCAGGATTTTAGCGGACAAAAATTTATAGCACATTGCTATGAGGGTGAGAAACCTTTACTTAAAAATAAATTAAAGAAGGGAATAGATGCGCTTGTTCTAATTGGGCCCGAAGGAGATTTCAGTGAAGAAGAAGTTAAGAAAGCTATTGATCACGGATTTATTCCCATCAGCCTAGGCAAATCTCGCCTTCGCACAGAGACAGCTGCATTAGTAGCATGCCACACATTAATCTTAGAAAACCAAGTTTAACCTTTAAATTATATGAGTATGGCAAAAAAAACGATTTCTCAGTTATCAGTACTAACACTACTTGTTGTATTTTTGGCAGCATGTTCCAAGAAGGCGGAATATGTGAATGTGATACCTGCTGACGCAACAGCTGTCGCTTCTATTGATTTGAAATCACTAGTGAACAAGGCTGGGATGAATGACAAAGAAAATGAAACGGCTAAACAAAAACTAATCGAAGCATTGAAAAGCGGAACTAGTGCTGCGACTTTTCAACAGCTAGAAAAAGTGATGAATAACCCAGCAACATCTGGATTAGATTTGGAAGCACCGTTTTACATTTTTAGTTCTCCTCAAACTGAGTCAGGAGCATTTGTTGCTAAAGTAAGCAGTAAAGATGACTTGAGAGCATCACTTGACGTCATGGCAAAGGAACAAATTTGCGAGCCTGTAAATAGTGCTGACGGTTATGACTTCACCACACTGAATGGAATGCTTCTTGCCTACAACGAGACAACAGCGATTATATTACCAATCGATGGAACTTCTGATACGGAAACAGCCAAAGAAACAGTTAATAAACTCATGAAGCAGGGTGCTGATAAAAGCATTACTAAATCAGGAGCCTTCCAAAAAATGGAGAAACAAAAAAATGACATTAACTTTTTTGCATCAATGTCTGCCATTCCCGCTGCTTACAGAAGTCAGATTAGCATAGGACTTCCCACTGATATTCAACTAGAAGATATTTCTGTAGTGGGAGGGTTAAGTTTCGACAATGGGAAAATAGCTTTAAAGACTGAAAATTATACTGAAAATGAAGCTGTTAAATCTCTTCTAAAAAAACAAAAGGATTCGTTTGAAGCAACCAATGGTAAGTTTGTAAAGTACTTCCCAGCATCTACTTTAATGTTCCTCAACGTTGGAGTTAAAGGAGAAGGGTTATATAACCTATTGAGCGAAAATAAAGAATTTAGCAATACTGTTTCTATAGCAAAGAGTGATGAAGTAAAAGAAATATTCAGTTCATTCGATGGTGACATTTCTGTAGGATTAATCAATGTAACCATGAATAGTGCTCCTACTTTTTTAGCATACGCTGACATTAAAAACGGGAAAGCATTAGAAGCACTCTATAAAAACAAACAAGCTTTAGGGCTTAATAGAGGAGAAGACATTCTTGAATTGAGTCAGAATGAATACGTATTTAAGACTAGAGGAATGAATATATTCTTTGGTGTAAAAGACAAACAGATGTATGCTACAAATGACGAATTGCTCTATAAAAGTGTAGGAAAAGAAGTGGATAAATCCATTAGCGAAGCACCTTATGCAGCAGAAATGAAAAATAAGACTTTTTTCATGGCCATTAATACAGAAGCAATTCTTGATCTACCTGTAGTGAAAATGTTGGTAGGATTTGGAGGACAAGAGTTCAAAACTTATACAGATCTTGCTTCCAAGGTATCCTATATTACAGCTGATTCTGAAGGAGAAAGCAGCGAAACAGCCTTATGCCTCAAAGATAAAGATGCAAATGCCCTTAAGCAAATAGTCAATTTTGCTAAGCAATTTGCCGGAATGTAATTCGTAAATAAACGAAATGAATAAAATTCACCTACAGCAAACACTTCCACAAGTGTTTGCTGATCGTAACTCTATTAGTTCTGACATTTGGCATCAGGATCTTCTATTTCAAAAAAATGAGATCTATCTAATCGAAGCCGCATCTGGAACTGGAAAATCGTCATTGTGCAGCTATATTTATGGCAATCGCAACGACTATCAGGGTATTATTAATTTCGATGAAACCAACATAAAAGCATACTCTGTGAAGCAATGGGTTGACCTCAGAAAGCATTCACTCAGTATGCTTTTCCAAGATCTAAGAGTTTTCACAGAGCTTACTGCCATCGAAAATGTACAACTGAAAAATAACCTCACCGGTTATAAAAAGAAAAAAGAAATCCTTGCTCTTTTCGAACGACTTGGAATTTCAGATAAGCAAAATGTGAAAGTCGGCAAACTATCTTTTGGGCAACAACAACGTGTTGCCTTTATTAGAGCAATCTGCCAACCTTATGATTTCTTGTTTTTAGATGAGCCTATTAGCCATCTCGATGAAGAGAACAGTCGCATTATTGGGGAAATCATTATGGAAGAAGCAGAAAAGCAAGGTGCAGGCATTATTGCCACCTCAATTGGGAAGCACATAGAACTACCTTACCAGAAAGTCTTCCAGCTATAAACAGAACTCCCTACCGAAGATTAAAATTATAACATATTAAATAGTTAAATAGCATGTCCGCTCTCGTCTGGAAACTTCTTCGTCAACACATTAATATCGGCCAGCTAACCGGTTTCTTTTTAGCCAATTTATTTGGCATGGTGATTGTATTACTTAGCATACAGTTTTATAAAGATGTCATCCCAGTTTTCACTGAAGGCGACAGTTTCATGAAGAAGGACTTTATTATAGCTACAAAAAAAATAAGTACGCTCAGTTCTTTTACAGGTAAAAGCAACACGTTCACACCAAAAGATATAGCCGATCTAAAAAAACAATCTTTCACTAAGACAATAGGCGCTTTTACTCCGTCTCAATTTAAAGTATCTGCAGGATTAGGTGTACAAGAAGCAGGTATTCATCTATCTACAGATATGTTTTTCGAATCAGTACCCGATGAGTTTGTAGATATCAAACTCGAGAAATGGCATTTTGATAGCACCACTCACACGATACCTATAATAATTCCTCGAAATTATTTGAACCTATACAACTTTGGTTTTGCACAAAGTCGAAGTCTACCTAAACTATCGGAAGGATTGATGGGACTCATACAAATGGATATCATGATGCGAGGCAACGGACGGGTAGAGCAATACAAAGGAAATATTGTAGGTTTCTCGAACCGTTTAAACACAATTTTAGTGCCTCAGTCATTTATGGATTGGGCAAATAAAACCTTTTCACCCGATGTGGCCCTCCAACCTTCCCGACTTATTATAGAGGTAAACAATCCAGCCGATGCATCGATTGCTAGTTATTTTCAAAAGAAAGGATATGAGACTGAAGATGGCAAGTTAGATGCCGGAAAAACGACTTACTTTCTTCGACTTATTATCGGAATTGTATTAGGAGTCGGACTATTTATCAGTATCCTTTCCTTCTATATACTGATGCTAAGTATCTTTTTATTGCTACAAAAAAACACAAGCAAACTCGAAAGTTTACTTTTAATTGGCTATAGTCCCAATAAAGTAGCACTACCCTACCAAATATTAACAATTGGGCTTAACATCATTGTATTACTGCTATCAATTCTATTGGTTGATTGGTTACGTACTTATTATCTTGATAGCATAAGTTTACTCTTTCCACAATTAGAAACGGGTACTCTATGGCCAGCCATCAGTATAGGCGTTCTCTTATTCGTCAGCATTTCAATAATTAATGTGTGGATAGTTAAACGCAAAGTACTCTCTATTTGGATGCATAAAAGCTAAATAAATCACAGATTACAAAAAAGAATTCATACAATAAAGTGTTTCTTCCCATGAAACGTTTTGTTTCATGGGAAGAAACAAGATGTTTCAACCTTTGAAACAAAGTATTTCATGACATAATACAAAATGTTTCATCAAAAGAGAATATCTTGAAACTGTATATAATTCCTTTAAGTTGACTGTCTTTGGCATATAACTGATGCTAGATGGCTCTGAATAGACCGAGCTTTAATTCAAGATATAAGCATAAAATTAATACACACAAGAGGGTTTAACAGACTTACTTCGAATCTATTAAATAAATGGATAAAAAGTATTCGGATAGCCATTGAGTCAAATATATTTTGTATTTTTGCAAATATAAAAAAATAAAGCTATGCCGGACTATGATTTGATCACGATATTAGGGCCTACAGCTTCAGGGAAAACCACCTTTGCAGCTACATTAGCTTATGAGCTGAAAACAGAAATCATTAGTGCAGACTCGCGTCAGATCTATCGAGGAATGGACCTTGGCACAGGAAAAGATTTGGCAGATTACACGATTAATGGACATTCTATCCCCTACCACCTTATTGACATTGCAGATCCTGGATATAAATATAATGTATTCGAATATCAACGCGATTTTCTAAACTCCTACGATTCTATTAAACAGAAAGAACTTATACCCATTCTTTGTGGGGGAACAGGGCTGTATCTTGAATCAGTACTAAAAGGCTACAGACTGATGCCTGTTCCTGAAAATCCAGAATTGCGAACAAAATTAAATACTTTCTCTCTCGAAGAACTCACGAACCTATTAAAAGAGTATAAAACACTGCACAACTCTACAGACGTTGATACAGTGAAACGTGCCATAAGAGCTATAGAAATAGAAGAGTATTATGCTAAACATCCAGTTCCCGAAAGAGAATTTCCCAAATTAAACAGCCTCATCATTGGAGTAGACATTGACCGAGATCTGCGAAGAGAAAAAATAACCAAAAGATTAAAACAACGTCTAGATGAAGGAATGATAGAAGAGATCAAGCAATTGATTGCCAAAGGGATCTCTCCAAATGACTTGATCTACTACGGATTGGAATATAAGTTTCTAACACTACACGTGATTGGACAACTTACCTATGAAGAAATGTTTAACGAACTTGAGACAGCGATTCATCAGTTCGCTAAACGTCAAATGACTTGGTTTAGAGGCATGGAACGAAGAGGATTTACAATCCATTGGGTAAGCGCCGAACTTCCAATGGACAAAAAAATAGCCTTCGTTATGGATAAACTACAAGGTAAATAAAGCATTTATCAACCAAGCTTTTAACTCAGGATAAATAATTAAAAGCGATTGCTAACACTATTAGGATAGACATACGATTATGAGTGTAGAAACTGGAAAATGGGGAGTAATATACAACCCCAAAGCAGGCACCCGAAAGGTACAGAAGCGATGGAAAGAAATTAAGGAATACATGGACAATAAAGGTGTCGACTATGACTATGTTCAATCTGAAGGATTTGGTTCCGTTGAGCGCCTCGCAAAGATTCTGGCAAATAATGGCTACCGCACAATTGTTATAGTTGGAGGCGATGGAGCCTTAAACGATGCCATCAACGGAATTATGTTATCTGATGCAGAAGATAAAGATAACATTGCACTAGGAATGATTCCAAACGGAATAGGAAACGACTTTGCAAAATACTGGGGACTAAGTACTGAATACAAATCGGCTGTAGACTGCATCATCAATCACCGTCTAAAAAAAATAGATGTAGGTTTCTGCAACTTTTTTGATGGAAAAGAACATCGTAAGCGTTACTTTCTTAATGCTATCAATATCGGACTAGGAGCCAGAATAGTTAAAATAACCGACCAAACCAAACGTTTTTGGGGAGTTAAATTCCTGTCGTATGTAGCCGCTCTGTTTTCACTCATTTTCGAAAGAAAGCTATATAGAATGCACCTCCGCATCAATGACGAACACATTCGTGGACGTATCATGACTGTGTGTATTGGGAGTTCATGGGGATGGGGACAAACCCCTAGCGCAGTTCCTTATAATGGATGGCTAGATGTTTCTGTAATCTATCGTCCAGAATTCTTGCAAATCATTTCCGGACTATGGATGTTGATCCAAGGAAGAATTTTAAATCACAAGATGGTGAAAAGCTACCGTACTAAAAAAGTGAAAGTACTCCGGGCTCAAAATGCATCAGTTGATCTTGACGGGCGAATTCTCCCAAGACATTTTCCACTAGAGGTAGGTATTCTACCTGAAAAAACGACCCTAATTATTCCTGATTAATTAAGCTGTGAATACAAATAAGAAGCCTTTCGGGCTTCAAATTAATATTTATCAAATCTACAATTTGTAATTAACTAAAATGATTGAACTAAAAAACAATCCAGCTGGTAATTTCTTTTTGCTGGCTGGTCCATGTGTAATAGAAGGTGAAGAAATGGCTATGCGCATCGCTGAAAGAGTGCTTACCATCACCGAAAAACTTAAAATCCCATACGTCTTTAAAGGTTCTTACCGCAAAGCTAACCGCTCGCGTTTAGATTCATTCATGGGGATTGGCGACGAGAAAGCACTAAAGGTTCTAAAAAAAGTCAATGAGACTTTTGGTATCCCAACCGTAACAGACATTCACGCCGCCGATGAAGCTAAAATGGCAGCTGAATATGTAGATGTATTACAAATCCCAGCGTTTCTTTGCCGTCAAACAGACCTTCTCATTGCCGCCGCCCAAACAGGCAAAACAGTCAACATTAAAAAAGGCCAGTTTCTTTCACCCCTTGCCATGCAGTTTGCAGCGGATAAAGTTGTAGAAGCTGGTAATAAAAATGTAATGCTAACAGAGCGAGGAACTACATTCGGTTATCAAGATTTAGTAGTAGACTATAGAGGTATTCCAGAAATGCAATCATTCGGTTATCCAGTAATCCTTGATGTAACCCATTCCTTACAGCAACCTAATCAAACGAGTGGAGTTACAGGCGGAATGCCACGCCTGATAGAGACTGTGGCTAAAGCTGGCATCGCCGTTGGAGCCGATGGACTGTTTATAGAAACGCACGAAGATCCAACTGTTGCCAAAAGCGATGGTGCTAATATGCTAAAGCTAGATCTTCTAGAAGACTTATTAACTAAACTAGTAAGAATACGTGAAGCTATTAACTAATTTTTCAGAATTTACTTGTGATTATAAAGTTAATAGAACGACAAATATTTCAGAAAACTTTTATAAAATAAAAAATGAAAAATTTATTACGTGGATTTTTTATTGCAGTTCTCATTATATGCTGCAATTTCCAACTGGCGTTTGCTCAACCGATGCAAACACTGCCAATCGACAAAAATGTCCGCATTGGTAAACTGGACAATGGACTTACTTATTACATTCGTCACAACCCACTTCCAGAAAAACGCGTTGAATTTCACATTGCACAAAAAGTAGGATCTATCCTCGAAGAACCTCAACAAAGAGGTTTAGCACACTTTCTAGAGCATATGGCCTTCAACGGAACCAAAAACTTCCCTGGTGATGATACCGGATTAGGCATTGTAGCTTGGTGTGAAACCAAAGGTATCAAATTCGGAACAAACCTGAATGCATATACCAGCATTGATAAAACAGTATATCGTATTAGTAACGTACCGACAGATAATGTAAGTGTAGTTGATTCCTGTTTATTGATCTTACATGACTGGTCAAACGCAATTAATCTAGCTGATAAAGAAATTGATAAAGAACGCGGAGTTATTCGTGAAGAATGGAGAAGCAGAAACAGTGGAATGCAACGTATCATGACCAATGCCCTACCAGTTATGTACCCAAATTCTAAATATGCAGACTGTATGCCAATTGGGAACATCGACGTTATAAACAACTTCCCTTATCAAGATATCCGCGATTACTATGCAAAATGGTATCGTCCAGATCTACAAGGTATAATAATCGTTGGTGATATAGATGTTGACCAAATGGAAGCTAAGTTGAAGAATATTTTCACAGATGTAAAAGCTCCTGTTAATCCAGCTAAGCGTGTTTACTATTCGGTGGAAGACAATCAAGAACCTCTTATCTTCATTGGTACCGATAAAGAACTTGAAACTCCGTCTGTTAGCTTCTTCTTTAAAAGTGAAGCTTTCCCTGACTCGCTTAAAAACACGATCAACTACTACGCCATGCAATATATGGTTAACATGGCTATGAGCATGCTTAACGACCGTTTAGAAGAACTGAGCCAGCAAGCTAATCCTCCTTTCACAAGTGCAGGTGCAAGCTATGGTAATTTCTTTGTAGCTAAAACAAAAAGCGCTTTTGGAATTGATGCAAACAGTAAAATTGGTGGCTTAGACCTTGCAATGAAAACAATTCTTGAAGAAGCTGAACGTGCTCGTCGCTTCGGATTTACCGAAACAGAGTATGATCGCGCACGCGCTAACTACCTACAAGCATTAGAGTCAGCTTACAACGAAAGAGAAAAAACTAAAAACGATACCTATATTAATGAATACATCAGCAATTTCTTAGACAACGAACCTATGCCAGGCATTGACTATGAATATGCAATGATGAACAAGGTAGCTCCTAATATTCCACTAAATGCAATAAATCAGATTATGCAACAGCTAATTACTGATAACAATCAAGTGGTACTATTAGCTGGCCCAGATAAGGAAGGTCTGAAATATCCATCAAAAGAAGAAGTCGCTTCTTTATTGAAACAAATGAAAACATTCGATCTGAAACCTTACGAAGATAAAGTTTCTGACGAACCATTAATGAAGGAAGAACCTAAAGGAGGAAAAATCGTTTCTGAAAAAGCAGGCGAAATTTTTGGAACTACTAAACTTGTATTATCTAACGGTGTAACTGTTTACATTAAAACAACAGACTACAAAGCTGACCAAATATTGATGAAAGGTACCAGTCTTGGTGGTAGCAGTGTATTCCCTGACAAAGAGATTCTTGATATATCTCAAATAAATGGAGTAGCATTAATCGGTGGTATTGGCAATCTTAGCAAAATAGATTTAGGCAAAGCTCTTGCTGGAAAACGTGCCTCAGTTGCTGCAAATATATCTTCAACAACTGAATCTGTTTCAGGAAACTGTGCTCCTAAAGATTTTGAAACAATGATGCAGCTTACTTATCTTACATTCACTTCTCCACGTAAGGATGGCGAAGCATTCGAATCCTATAAGAGCCGTTTAAAAGCTGAGCTACAAAATGCAGATGCTAATCCAATGAGTGCATTCAGTGATACTATTTCATATGCACTATACAATAACCACCCACGCGCATTCAACATGAAAGAAAATCAGGTTGACAAGATTAACTATGATCGTATACTTGAGATGTATAAAGATCGCTTCAAAGATGCAAGTGACTTTACATTCTATTTCGTAGGTAATGTTGATACTGAACAAATGAAACCATTGATCGCTAAATATTTGGGTAGTCTTCCAGCAATCAAACGCAAAGAAACATTCCGCGATACCAAAATGGAAATTCGCAAAGGTCAATATAAGAATGAATTTGCTAAAAAGCAAGAAACTCCGATAGCTACAATCATGTTCTTGTACAGCGGAAAATGTAAATATGATTTGCGTGACAAGGTAACTTTAAGCTTCCTAGAACAAGCATTGGATATGGTGTACACTGAAGAAATTCGTGAAAAAGAAGGAGGTACATACGGAGTAAATTGCTACGGAAGCCTTAGCAAATATCCCAACGAGCGCCTCATTCTTCAAATCGTATTCCAAACTGATCCAGCTAAAAGAGAAAAGCTCTCTGGTATAGTTGTTGAACAGTTGAATAGAATGGTTAAAGAAGGACCAACTGACGAACACATGCAGAAAATTAAAGAATACATGCTGAAGAAATACAAAGATTCTCAGAAAGAAAATGGTTATTGGTTAAGCAACCTTGATGAATATTTCTACACTGGTGTTGACTACACTAAAGACTATGAAACTTTGGTGCACAGCATTACTACTAAGGATGTGCAAGACTTCCTAGGTAAGCTAATGAACCAGAACAATGAAATTCAAGTTGTCATGACTGTACCTGAAGGAGAAGCAAAATAAAACATAAGCTAAGACTTCAATACTATGATGATATTTAACGAATTACGCAAACATGGACGCTTAGCTGCAAAGCGGCATCCGATGTATGATAAGAATAAAGCTGCAAAAATAGTCGGATACATCATGACTGCCTTCTGGGCTGGTTATCTTATCTTTTTCGGCACAACGTTTGCATTCGGATTTGCAGATATAGCTCCCAACAGGGAGCCATATCATGTAATGAATGGTGTTGCGTTGCTTATTATTTTAGCAATTGACTTTTTATTGCGTGTTCCGTTTCAAAAGACACCGACTCAGGAGGTAAAACCTTACCTCCTGTTGCCGGTTAAACGGACCCGTTTGATAGACTTCTTACTCATCCGCTCTGGATTAAGTTTATTCAATCTCTTTTGGTTATTTCTTTTCGTACCTTTCGCTGTCATAACAATTACAAAGTTTTTTGGTTTTGTAGGCGTACTAACCTATATCATTGGCATACTTCTACTAATTGTCGCTAATAACTATTGGTACCTACTTTGTCGCACACTCATCGACGAACGCATTTGGTGGATTCTGCTCCCTATAGCATTTTATGGAGGAATGGGTTGCTTAGCTTTTATCCCTGACGAAAGTCCCCTCTTCTACTTCTTTATGAACCTTGGCGATGGATATATACAAGGAAATATATTCTATTTTATAGGTACTATAATTCTAATAGCCATTCTTTGGATCATTAATCGAGTACTCATCTCAACCCTATTCTATAAAGAGATAGCTAAAGTCGACGACACAAACATTAAGCACGTATCAGAATACAAGTTCTTTGAACAATATGGAGAAGTAGGTGAATATATGCGCTTAGAGCTAAAAATGCTCTTTAGAAACCGCCGTTGTAAAGGATCCCTTCGAACCATAGCTATAATTATAATCGCTTTTTCATGCGCCTTAAGCTTTTCAAGTATATATGACGGCAAATTTATGACTTCATTTATCTGCGTATATAATTTTGCAGCTTTTGGAATGATTATCCTCTCTCAAATCATGTCATATGAAGGCAACTACTTTGATGGACTTATGTCTCGTAAAGAATCTCTAATGAATTTACTGAAAGCTAAATATTATTTATACAGTGCTATTGAAATCATTCCCTTCATTTTGATGATACCAGCCATTGTTATGGATAAAGTAACATTACTCGGTGTATTTGCTTGGTTCTTTTACACGATTGGAGCCATCTATTTCGGATTCTTCCAGCTAGCTGTTTACAACAAGCAAACCGTTGCCTTGAACGAAAAAATGACGAGTCGCCAGGCTAACAGTGGTCTGCAAATGCTTATTAATCTAGCAGCCTTCGGCGTGCCTATTCTATTATATAGCATACTAAATTCACTTCTTGGAGAAACTATTGCTCAAATGATCCTTCTCCTCATCGGAATTGGGTTTACCATAGCTTCGCCGTTTTGGATCAGAAATGTTTATCTACGTTTTATGAAACGAAGATATACCAACATGGAAGGTTTTAGAAATAGCCGTCAATAAATATTCATGAATAACTAATCACTTAAAAAAATTGAAGAGAATGATCACCATTGATAAACTTCAAAAAAAATTCGGCACAAAGATCGCCGTTAATATAGATCACTACGAAATTAATAAAGGTGATATGCTGGGACTAGTAGGTAATAACGGTGCCGGCAAAACAACACTTTTTAGATTAATGCTTGACCTACTTAAAACAGATGAAGGCAAAGTATTTATTAATGATATAGACGTGAGTGCTAGTGAAGACTGGAAAACTTTCACTGGTGCTTTTATAGACGAAGGGTTCCTAATAGACTATCTTACTCCTGAAGAATACTTCTACTTTATAGGAAGAATGTACGGCTTAAAAAAAGAAGAAGTCGACGAAAGATTAATTCCTTTCGAACGTTTCATGAACGGAGAAGTAACAGGACAAAAAAAACTTATTCGTAACTACTCTGCAGGTAATAAGCAAAAAATAGGTATCATATCCGCTATGCTTCACTACCCACAATTGCTAATTTTGGATGAACCATTCAACTTTTTGGACCCAAGCTCTCAATCTATCATCAAACATCTACTAAAGAAATACAACGAAGAGCACCAAGCCATAGTGATTATTTCTAGCCATAACCTGAACCACACAGTAGATGTATGTCCACGAATCGCACTTCTAGAAAACGGTGTGATTATTCGTGACATAATAAACCAAAACAACTCGGCCGAAAAGGAATTGGAAGATTACTTTAATGTAGAAGAGTAAACAGTGAAATTCCAAGAGAATTAGACAGCTATAAGAAAATCACTACAGATGAAAATAAAGCTAAAACTTATCTTCGTGTTGGCAACATTAGCTTCTTGTTTAAGTTCTTGTCGCACGTCAGCCCCTAGTATGAACTATCAGGCATTAGCTCATGCCTCAATCATACTAGGAGTGGATATTAATATGGAAGATAACCACAAACTTTATTTCGAATCAGCAAAATGGATAGGTACACCTTACAAAGAAGGAGGCGACTCTGCTTTAGGGACAGACTGTTCAGGACTTACGTTCCAAATTTTCCAGAAGGTCTATAACATACAGTTACCTAGAAATACTGAAGAGTTGAAAAAAAAGAGTCACAAGATTAGCAAAAACAAACTGCAAGAAGGAGATCTTGTCTTTTTCAGTAGTAATCGTTCTAAAAATATGGTTGCACATGTTGGCATTTATCTAAAGAAAGGACAATTTATTCATGCCAGCAGCAGTAATGGAGTAATCATCAGCCACCTAAACGAAAAATATTACGCCAAACACTGGATATCAGGAGGTAGATTTAATAACTAACGAAAAACATAAATCCAAAAAACTAAAATCATGAAATCATTTGTTGGAGCAATACTATTCATCTGCATAGCAATCAGTGCTAATGCACAACTTTTATGGAAAGTTTCTGGTAACGGATTAAACGCCCCTTCTTACATTATGGGGACTCATCATTTGGCACCACTTAGCATAATAGACAGTATTTCTGGCTTACAAAAAGCAATGAATGAAACACAGCAAGTATATGGCGAACTTAAAATGTCGGATATACATTCTCCTTCCGCTATACAGAAAATGCAAGAGATGATAATGATAAAAAACGACACAACTCTAAAATCACTCTTATCACCACAAGATTACGAGACCGTATCTAAGTATTGCAAAGAAAATATGATGATGAACTTAGATATAGCTCCTAAACTTAAACCCGCTTTTTTACTAAACAACATAGCCGTTATTGCCTATATTAAACATATTGGTAATTTCAATCCAAAAGAACAATTAGATGATTATTTCCAAATTCAAGCAACCCACCAGAAGAAAAAAGTTGATGGACTAGAGACACCTGACTTTCAATTCAACCTTCTCTACAATAGTCTATCTCTGAAACGTCAAGCACAATTACTGATGTGCACACTCAACAATATAGATAATGAAGTTGAAACTCTAAAGAGATTGAGTAAGGCTTATATGGAGCAAAACCTAAAGCTGATGTACGAAATCAATGAAGAAAAAAAAGAAAATTCATGTGATGCAACTACTGAGGAAGAAGATGCCATGATCTATCAACGTAACCAAACATGGGCAAAGAAATTGCCTGCAATTATGCAAACAGCACCAACTTTTATTGCTGTTGGGGCCTTGCATCTTCCAGGGGATAAAGGAGTATTAAATTTACTCCGAAACCAAGGTTATACTGTAGAAGCAGTGAAATAGAAACTATTTTTCATTATCTTTGTAAAAAAACAAAGTCTAATGAACTACAAAACCTATCTATTTGATTTCGACTACACACTAGCTGACTCTTCAAAAGGAATTGTGATCTGTTTTAGGAATGTACTCAGTAAGCATCAATTCACTAATATAACAGACGAAGCCATCAAACGAACCATTGGAAAAACGCTAGAGGAATCTTTCAGCATACTCACAGGAATAACTGATTCAGAACAACTTGCAAAATTTAGACAAGAATATCGATTAGAGTCTGACATTCATATGAATGCCAATACTATAATCTATCCAGATACAGTGTATACCCTAAAAGCACTTAAGGAGAAAGGCTTCCGTATTGGCATCATTTCTACTAAATACCGTTTTAGAATATTAAGCTTTCTAGAGAATCACTTACCAGAAGAATTCTTTGATGTTATAGTTGGTGGAGAGGATGTAAGAAATGCAAAACCGTCACCGGAAGGCTTATATTTTGCTCTCGAACAACTAGGAAGTAACCCAAAAGAAACCCTATATATAGGAGATAGCACTGTAGATGCAAAAACGGCTCTTAATGCAGGAGTCGATTTTGCCGGAGTACTTAGCGGAATGACCACGAATCAAGAATTAGAAAGATACCCTCATAAATTCATCTTTAATAAGCTATCAGAACTTATCGAAGCCAATCTACTATAATAAAAGAATTCTTCCACAAAAAATAAAAGAAATATTTGTTTTGTACAAACAAAAAACGTAATTTTGTGCCCGATTATTCCGCAACGGGTTAGATAAAGAGTTCATTAAGAGATTAAAGACCACCCGCCGGAGCTAACTTATACATTGATATATAAGATGTACGCAATTGTAGAAATTAACGGTCAGCAATTCAAAGCAGAAGCAGGCCAGAAATTATTTGTTCACCACATTGAAGGTGCAGAGAACGGCTCAACAGTAGAATTTGAGAGAGTTCTTTTGGTAGACAAAGATGGAAACGTAACAGTAGGTGCTCCTAACGTAGAAGGCGCTAAAGTTGTTTGTCAAGTTGTATCTAACTTGGTTAAAGGCGACAAGGTTCTTGTTTTCCATAAGAAGAGAAGAAAAGGTTATAGAAAACTGAATGGACACCGCCAACAGTTTACAGAGTTAACAATTACAGAAGTAGTAGCTTAATCAATTTAAAAAGTAAGAAGAAATGGCTCATAAAAAAGGTGTCGGTAGTTCTAAGAACGGCCGCGAATCACACAGTAAAAGATTAGGCGTTAAGATATTTGGTGGCGAAGCTTGCAAAGCAGGTAATATTATTATTCGTCAAAGAGGTACTGAATTCCATCCAGGTGAAAACATCGGAATGGGTAAAGACCACACTCTTTTCGCTTTAGTAGACGGTACAGTTAACTTCAAAGTAGGTAGAGAAGACAGAAGATTTGTTTCTATCATTCCCGCTGAAGCAACAGAAGCATAATTGCACAACTGAATAATAAAAAAAGGAGATGAAATCCATGTGATTCCATCTCCTTTCTTTTTTATGGCAATATTCATTGCTTGGTTGTTCGTTTTTTATTTATCTTTGTAGTCTTAAAACGAAAGTTCATAAAAAGTATAAATATGCTTACCATTAAACAAATAACAGAAAATACAGAAGCGGTTCTCCGTGGACTGGAAAAAAAGCATTTCAAGAATGCCAAAGAAACAATAGAAGAAGTTATTGTTCTCAATGACAAGAGACGTAGCACACAAAACGAATTAGACAACAATTTGGCAGAAGTTAACTCGCTTTCCCGTACGATTGGTCAGCTAATGAAAGAAGGAAAGAAGGAAGAAGCTGAAGTTGCACGCGCTCGAGTTTCCGAACTCAAAGAAGGAAACAAAGAATTGGATGCAACTATGACACAAGCTGCCACAGACATGCAAAACATACTTTATACTATTCCAAACATCCCATACGACAGTGTACCCGAAGGTGTAGGTGCCGAAGACAATGTTGTAGAAAAAATGGGAGGAATGGAAACTGAACTACCCAAAGACGCACTCCCCCACTGGGAATTGGCAAAAAAATATGATTTAATCGATTTTGATCTAGGAGTTAAGATTACTGGCGCAGGATTCCCTGTATATAAAGGTAAAGGTGCACAGCTTCAACGTGCATTAATTAACTTCTTCTTAGATGAAGCTCGTAAATCTGGCTATACGGAAATTATGCCTCCGACAGTTGTGAATGCTGCATCAGGTTACGGAACCGGACAACTTCCCGACAAAGAAGGACAAATGTATCATTGCGAGGTAGACGATTTATATTTAATACCTACAGCAGAGGTGCCTGTGACTAATATATATCGGGATGTTATTCTAGATGAGAAGCAGTTACCCATAATGAATTGTGCATATACACAATGTTTCCGCCGCGAAGCAGGTTCTTATGGAAAAGATGTACGCGGATTGAATCGTTTACACGAATTTTCAAAAGTTGAACTTGTTCGTATAGATAAACCCGAAAATTCTAAAGCGTCTCATCAACAAATGCTAGATCATGTAGAAGGACTTCTACAGAAACTAGAACTTCCCTATCGAATTCTTCGTCTATGCGGAGGTGATATGAGTTTTACTGCAGCTCTTTGCTTCGACTTTGAAGTTTATTCTGAAGCTCAAAAAAGATGGTTAGAGGTCAGCTCTGTATCAAATTTTGATACTTACCAAGCAAACCGACTGAAATGTCGCTACCGAAGTGCAGAAAAGAAAACTGAACTCTGCCATACGCTAAACGGTTCGGCACTAGCTTTACCTCGTATCGTTGCTGCCCTTTTGGAAAACAACCAAACTCCAGAAGGTATTAAGATTCCTAAAGCCTTGGTTCCTTATTGTGGATTTGATTGTATTGATTAACCTTTATTCAATTAAATATCCAAAAGCCACTCACCAAAAGAGTGGCTTTTCTTTTATTATGTCGCTTGGAAGCAGTATCTTTGCCAAAATTTACTGTATTCTGACAGCTGACAAGTAACAAGTCCAATATATTTATCTAATAATGAACAAAATAATTAGCAAAGAACGCTTTTCTGAAAAAGTGTTTAAACTTGAAATTGAAG
Organism: Bacteroidota bacterium; assembly: GCA_023426145.1. GTDB lineage: Bacteria > Bacteroidota > Bacteroidia > Bacteroidales > Bacteroidaceae > Bacteroides. The sequence goes on from JAFABG010000036.1 coordinate 82,279, forward strand.
CTCCATTAATTGCAAAATCACGCAAAGCCGGACATTTCGTAATCGTACGTGTAGGTGATAAAGGAGAACGCATGCCTTTAACTATAGCCGGTTCGGACATAAAAAAAGGAACAATTACCTTAGTGATTCAAGAGGTTGGGCTCTCTTCCACTCGCCTTTGCGAATTAAATGAAGGCGACTACATTACTGATGTTGTAGGTCCCCTAGGGCAAGCCACACACATCGAAAACTTTGGAACAGTCGTTTGTGCAGGTGGTGGTGTGGGTATTGCTCCCATGCTTCCTATAGTTCAAGCATTGAAAGCAGCTGGCAACCGTGTAATCACCGTATTGGCAGGACGTAACAAGGATCTTGTCATTCTTGAAGAAGAAATGCGTGCAAGCTCCGATGAGGTTATAATAATGACTGACGACGGTTCTTATGGGCGCAAAGGTTTAGTAACAGAAGGAGTAGAAGAAGTTATCAAACGAGAAAAAGTTAATAAATGCTTTGCCATTGGCCCTGCAATTATGATGAAATTCGTTTGCTTACTGACTAAAAAATATGAAATTCCAACAGACGTTTCTTTAAATACAATCATGGTAGACGGTACAGGAATGTGTGGTGCCTGTCGAATTACAGTTGGTGGTAAAACTAGATTTGTTTGCGTTGATGGTCCTGAATTTGATGGACACCAAGTTGATTTTGACGAAATGCTTAAACGTATGGGTGCTTTTAAAAAAGCTGAACGTGAAGAGATGAATAAACTTCAACCCGAATGTGAAGTAACAAAAGAAATAGATGAAAAAAGCCGCAATGCTGTTTGGAGGCAGGAATTACGTAAATCAATTAAAGCGAAAGAAAGAACAGCTATTGCTCGCGTTGAGATGAATGAACTGGACGCTGAGTATCGCTCTCACAGTCGCAAGGAGGAAGTAAATCAAGGTTTAACAGCCCAGCAAGCTGTTACAGAATCGAAACGATGTCTAGACTGTGCAAATCCAGGCTGTATGGAAGGTTGCCCAGTAGGTGTAGATATCCCTCGATTCATAAAAAACATAGAACGAGGAGAGTTCCTTGAAGCAGCAAAAACTTTAAAAGAGACAAGTGCTCTTCCTGCAGTATGCGGACGTGTATGTCCACAAGAAAAGCAATGTGAGTCAAAATGCATCCATCTAAAAATGAACGAAAAGCCTGTAGCAATAGGTTATTTGGAACGTTTTGCTGCTGATTTTGAACGTGAGAGCGGACAAATATCAGTGCCTGAAATTGCAGAAAAGAATGCCATTAAAATAGCAGTGATCGGTTCAGGCCCTGCAGGACTATCATTTGCTGGAGATATGGCTAAATATGGTTACGATGTCACTGTTTTCGAAGCCTTACATGAAATTGGAGGAGTTTTAAAGTATGGTATACCTGAATTCCGTTTACCGAATAAAATTGTAGACGTTGAGATAGAAAACCTAGCTTCAATGGGGGTTACTTTTATTAAAGACTGTATTGTTGGAAAAACAATTGGTGTAGAAGATTTGAAAGCAGAAGGCTTCAAAGGCATATTCGTAGCTTCAGGAGCAGGATTGCCTAATTTCATGAATATACCAGGGGAAAATTCGATCAATATAATGTCTTCTAATGAATACCTCACCCGTGTAAATCTAATGGATGCTGCTAGTGAAGATTCTGACACCCCAGTTGCATTTGGAAAAAATGTTGCTGTGATTGGCGGAGGAAACACCGCGATGGATTCAGTGCGTACAGCAAAAAGACTTGGAGCTGAACGAGCTATGATCATCTACCGTCGTTCCGAAGAAGAAATGCCAGCCCGCATTGAAGAAGTGAAACATGCCAAAGAAGAAGGTGTCGAATTTCTGACCCTCCACAATCCGGTTGAATATATTGCTGATGAACAAGGCTATGTGAAACAAGTTGTTCTACAAAAAATGGAATTAGGAGAACCGGATGCATCTGGACGACGTAGCCCAGTGGCCATTCCAGGGGCAATGGAAACGATAGATATTGATTTAGCTATAGTAAGTGTTGGTGTATCTCCAAATCCTATAGTTCCAAGTTCAATTAAAGGATTAGAATTAGGACGAAAGGGTACTATCGCTGTAGGCGAGAATATGGAGTCTTCCATCCCAATGATATATGCTGGTGGAGATATTGTTCGTGGTGGAGCAACTGTTATCCTTGCAATGGGAGACGGCAGAAAAGCAGCTGCTGCAATGAATCAACAATTAAAATCAATATAAGAAATACTTTCTACTAATAAAAAAACCTCCGATTTGAACAATCGGAGGTTTTTTTATTAGTAGAATGACGTTTCTTTATTTAACTACACTATTAGTAGCTGGATCTGGAAAGACTAAAGTAGGTTTAAACGATTTTGCTTCCTCAAAATCTAGCAGGGCATATGACATTATAATAATAATATCATCCGGTTGCACTTTACGAGCTGCTGCACCATTAAGACATATCTTACCCGAACCACGTTCACCTTTTATTATATACGTTTCAAAACGTTCGCCATTATTATTGTCAGCAATATACACCTTTTCTCCAGGAATCATATTTGCAGCATCCAATAAGTCTTCATCAATCGTGATACTACCCATATAGTTCAAGTTTGCTTCTGTAACACGGGCACAATGAATTTTTGACTTTAATACTTCAATCATCATATTTTATTAAAATTATGGAGTTGTAGATTATTAATTATAAGAAATCAAGACTTATATTTAATATTATCAATCAGTCTGACTTCTCCACAGAACACTGTAATACAGCCTACTATATACTGAGAATCATCCCAATCTCTCACATTTTGCAGCTTATTGCCGTCAACGATCTCAAAATACTCCAAACGTAAACCTGGAGCTCCTTCTATAGCTTCTTCAACAAACCTTTGCGTCTCTCTCACTGTATGTGAGGCTGCAAAGGTACGACTTTTAAATAAGGTTTGAGAAATATTTAAAGCATTTTCACGTTCTTGTACCGACAAGCGCTTATTCCTACTGCTTAAGGCCAAGCCATCAGCTTCACGCATAATGGGGCAACCAACTATCTCTAGTTCATAATCCATTTGCTTCACCATCTCACGAATGATAGCTAATTGCTGAAAATCTTTTTCTCCAAAATAAGCTCGATCAGGTTGTACAGCATCAAACAATTTACTAACAATCTGACAAACCCCATTGAAATGTCCAGGACGAAATGCGCCCTCCATTACAGTATCCAAAGGAGCATAACTAAAAGAACGGATATCAGGCTGTGGATACATCTCTTGCACTGAAGGAACAAAAGCAAAGGTCGCTCCACAATCTTCTAAAAGGCGACAATCATCATCCAAGGTTCTAGGATAATTTGCTAAGTCATTTTTATCATTAAACTGAGTAGGATTTACAAAAATGCTCACTACTGTTACACCATTCTCACTTACGCTGCGCTTTACCAGTGACGCGTGTCCTACATGTAAAGCCCCCATAGTGGGCACTAATCCAACCTTTTCACCCTGGGCTTTCAGCATTGCTAATTCAGTCTGTAAGTCCTTGATAGTGTGTATTACTTTCATTTTCGTTAATAGGTTTATGTTTTACTCGTTTGCAAAAACTCTGCAAAATAAACTAATATTTGCCACATAAAGAAAGAATATGGTATTTAAAGTTCCTTTTTTTTGCTATCTTTGCAGAATATTATAGTGAAGTATTGTTATTATGACAAAGGCAAATAAAGTTTTATTTATTACTCAAGAGATTACACCTTACGTTTCAGAATCCGAAATGGCCAATATAGGTAGAAACCTTCCACAGGCAATACAAGAAAAAGGCCGTGAAATCAGAACTTTTATGCCCAAATGGGGGAACATCAACGAACGCAGAAATCAACTGCACGAAGTGATTCGCCTCTCTGGTATGAACCTGATTATAGATGATACTGACCATCCCCTTATTATAAAAGTTGCCTCGATCCAATCCGCTCGTATGCAGGTATATTTTATTGATAATGATGATTATTTTCAAAATCGTTTGCAAACAGCAGATGAGAATGGAATAGAATATAATGACAACGATAGTCGTGCTATTTTCTATGCACGTGGCGTTTTAGAAACGGTAAAAAAGCTTCGTTGGTGTCCTGATGTTATTCACTGCCATGGATGGATGACCGCACTAGCTCCAATTTACATTAAAAAAGCTTATAAAGACGAGCCTTCTTTCCGAGATGCAAAGGTTGTATTTTCTCTATACGAAGATGACTTTAAAAACTCATTAAGTAATGACTTTGCAAACAAAATGTTACTGAAAGGTATTACCAAAAAAGATCTGACTAATCTAAATGAACCGTTAGACTATGCGGCCCTTTGCAAACTTGCAGTTGACTACTCAGACGGTGTAATACAAAACAGCAAAAGTGTAAACCAATCTGTCATAGATTATGCTCGTCAAGCCGGGAAGTTAGTTCTTGATTACCAAGACCCAGAAAACTATGCCAATGCCTGCAACGAATTCTACGATAAGGTATGGGATGTTACTACTGCTAACAAAGAAGAATAAAAATCTATATACAGACAATCATGAAAGCAAAATATGCCTTGATAGCTTTACTTGCAATCACCTTTTTCGGATGTGATGATAATACTGCAGGGTTGGGATCAGAAATGTTCCCAGACAATGATCAAAATATCAAAGGAAGGTTATCTACATTTGATGTAACTACTAAATCGATTGAGACTGGTCAGATTTACGCGAAAACTAATATCGGATATGTAGGTAAATTTACCGATGAGACATTTGGTACTTATAAAGCAGGATTCCTAGCTCAACTAAATTGTCCTGATAATCTAACTTTTCCTGGAGTATATAATGGGACAACGATAGACAATAAAGGCAATATTTCCAACACGATGGTGAAAGAACCAGCAGATGATATTACGCTAATCTACGATAATAACAATCAAGTGATAGGCAATATCCATACTGTTGAAATAAATTTATGGTATAGTAGCTATTTTGGCGATTCTCTTACAGCAAGCCGTCTAAGCGTCTATCAGATTACTAAAAAAGATCTAGATGAGAGTTCAGCATATTATACAGATATAAAACCTGAGGATTATTATAATGAAAGTTCTGATCTACTTGGAAGAAAAGCATATACTGCTTTAGATCTTTCTGCAGATCGTACAAGCAGTACATATGTACCGGGTGTGCATGTTTCATTTTCCACAGAGGTTGCTAATAGAATTGGAGGAGACATACTAACCGCTGCAAGAACTAAATCAAGATTGGATAATGAAACTTTTCAAAATCTTTTTAAAGGTGTATATGTTAAGAGTGACTATGGTGATGGTACAGTGTTATATATAGATAGAGTGCAAATGAACGTAGTATATAAGGCTTACGCTACAGATACTACTGGAGTAATTCTAAAGAAAAAAATTCCTGAAGCTAATGGAAGTTTCGCTGACTCTACATATTATGGATATCGCCAATTCCTTTCTTCACGTGAAGTTATTCAAGCTAATCAGCTTACTAATGATCCACAGAAGATTAACTCATTAATTGAACAAAAGAACAACACATATCTTAAAAGTCCTGCTGGCATTTTCACCGAAGCAACTTTACCTATAGCTGAGATTGAAAATAAACTAAAAGGTGATACTTTAAACTCTGTTAAGTTAACTTTTGCAAGCTATAATCAAACTAGTGATAAGAAGTTTGGAATGGCTGCACCCAAAGATGTGGTTCTTTTGCGCAAGAAAATCCAAAATAGTTTCTTTGAAAACAATCAATTGGTAGATGATATATCCTCTTTTCGGACCACTCATTCAGCTAACCAGTATACATTTTACAACATTACTAAATTGATTAATGCTTGTATTGCAGAAAAAGAAGAGGCTAAAAGAAAAGCGGGTAACGCATGGAATGAAGCACAATGGCTCGAAGATAATAAGGATTGGAATAAAGTCATACTCATTCCTGTTCTTCTGAGTTACGATACCTCGAATGCTAATAGCCAATCATCTAATGTTATTAAAATACAACATGATCTTAAGCCAAGTTATGTACGCTTAAAAGGAGGAGAAGCTGGAGAAACACCAGAAGGAGAAGCATACAGATTAAAATTAGAAGTAACTTCTACTGACTTTGGGGCAACGACAAAAGCAAATAAATAAATAAAAATCTATTTATATAGATATCGAGAGATGTGTCCGAGTAAGACACATCTCTTTTTTTAACATATAATTTATGTGTAAAAAAGGTTGTGTCAAAATTGCCACAACCTTTCATTTATGAATAAGATATAAAGATGCTAGATCAAGCAATTATTTCTCAGCAGTACTTTTTTTAGTTCTTGACGTAACCTTCTTAGCTGTTTTATTAGGTTCTTTAGCTGCCTTTATTTGCCATTTGGCTACCTCTTTCTGCAGCTCAGCTATTTCTTCACCCTGATTTTTTATTGTAGTCAGCAAGGAGTTTAACTCTTCATTATCTACATCTACGGGATAGAGCGAGTCTACTCTTTTAATAAAATCGCCTAATATATTCATGTAATTTGTAAAAGCATCATAAGGAGAATCATATATTCCACGATTCAACCAAACACCCGTATTTTTAGTTGTCATAAATCGAAAATTATTGCTAGCTTGCAAATAGTCCCAATCTTGCTTAATACGACGATCATCACATAAATGCACACGTTCAGCGACACTGTATAATTTATTAAAAGCTTCACGCTGAAGAATATTCCCTAACCAACTACTTGTATCTCTTTCTTCATCCACCCAAGACATTGGATAAAGAACATCAAGTGGAGAAACTGATTTCAACTTCGTTACAATCTCAGTAGGTGTAGAGAATGTTATTTTCTTAGCCTTTGCACATTCCGGCAGGGCTTTTAAAAACTCTAATACATTAGAAGACAAAGGTTGAGACATACCTAAAGCACTCAACTCCATAAAAATATTGATCACTTGCTCATCTTGCGGTAAAGCGTCAATCCATCTAATATATTTATCGGCAAATAAAGGATATTCAGGCCACTCCGAATTGGAAAAGCGTAAGCTAATATCATCTGATAATTTAAAATCTCTCAACAATAGCTTAAGACTTGGAGCCTGATTACAATGGTACACATAATGAGGGCTTTTCCAACCCAACACATGTTTAGCACCCTCTGTAAGCATTCCTTTAAATCCCATAGAAGAGACAATACCACCAATCTCATCAGAATAGATCAAACTAGAATTTCTAAACACTTTGGGCTCTTTACCAAACATTTGCTTCATCTTAGCACGCTGACGAAGAACTTCTTCACGAAAACAATCCTCATTAGCTAAGGAAGACAATCCATGTGAATACGGTTCGCAAAGAAACTCACACCCTCCCGTATCATTCAACTGATGCAATAAATCAATAACTGCTGGAGCATGAATCTCAAGTTGTTCCAATGCTACGCCGGAAATAGAAAGTGCGACTTTAAACGCACCACCTGAGTTTTTAACCATTTCAATTAATGTACTTAAAGCAGGTATATAAGATTTCTCAGCAACTTCATTCATTCCAGCCTCATTCGCATAATCATCATAATAGTAATGATCCGTGCCAATGTCAAAGAAACGATAACGTTTCAAATGTATAATCTGATGTATTTCAAAATAAAGACAGATCGTTCTCATAGTCTATATTATTTATTATTTAGCAAAATTTTTAATAACCTCGTCATAGATAGCTCGAACTTTATATCCAACACTCTCCCATTTTATCTGATCTACTTCTTTCTTACCTTCTTCTTTTAGGTATTCGTACATAGCAGGATAAGTACAAATGGAATAAATGGCATCAGCCATAGCATGAATATCCCAATAATCAGTTTTAATACACTTTTCCAAAATCTCAGCACAACCTGATTGTTTAGATATAATGGAAGGAACACTGCATTGCATAGCTTCTAAAGGAGAAATACCGAAAGGCTCCGAGACAGAGGGCATAATGTATACATCGCTTGCTTTCAAAACCTCGTATACTTGCTTACCCTTCATGAAACCAGGAAAATGAAAACGATCGGCTATTCCACGTTGAGCGACCAACCGAATCATTTGATCCATCATATCCCCACTACCAGCCATAACAAAACGAACATTTCTCGTACGATGCAGAACCATAGCAGCAGCTTCTACAAAATATTCAGGCCCTTTCTGCATTGTAATACGCCCTAAAAAAGTAACGACTTTCTCACTTGGTTTCTTCTGTGGAACAATATCTTGAATATCCTGAGATAAAGGAGAAACAGCATTATGCACGGTAGATACCTTTTTCGGATCCTGAAAATACTTATCTATAACCGTCTGACGAGTTAGCTCACTCACACACATAATGTGATCGGCATTATCCATTCCATTCTTCTCAATAGCATATACAGTTGGATTTACATTACCTCGACTACGGTCAAAATCTGTAGCATGCACATGAATAACCAAAGGTTTTCCTGACACCTGCTTTGCGTGAATTCCAGCAGGATAAGTAAGCCAATCATGGGAATGGATAATATCAAACTCTTGCTGGCGAGCGATTACTCCCGCAACTATAGAATAATTATTAATTTCCTCATGAAGATTATCAGGGTAACGCCCAGAAAAGTCAATACACCCCAATTCGTTAGTATTAAGGTAATTAAAATCAGCATAAATATGATCACGCAAATTATAGTATAACTGCGGATCCATGTAATTACCGACACAACTGTTCACAAAGTTCCAATCAACATTTTTCCAAACCACCGGTGTACTATTCATACCGATTATCTTTAAAAAACTTTGATCTTCATCTCCCCATGGTTTAGGAATACAAAATGTAATTTCCAAATCAGACTGTTGAGACATCCCTTTTGTTAAACCGTAACTAGCAGTTCCTAAACCTCCTAAGATATGCGGGGGGAACTCCCATCCAAACATTAAAACTTTCATTTACGTTCCTCCTCTTTAATAATACTTAGATAATAGCTTTAGGATACGGAGTACTTCGGCAACATTCATAGCAAAAGATACAGCTCCTCTACCCTTGAAAGGCGGGTTACCATCAAATAGTTCAGGCAACGAACTAATACAATGAATGGTTAATTCATCTTCAAGCCCAATGAGCTGACGTTCAATAAATGAAAGCCCACTCATTTTGTAAATCTTTAAATACGCCTCCATATAAAATCCCATTAACCAAGGCCATGCTGTACCTTGATGATAAGCATAATCACGTTGCTTTTGAGGGCCAACATAATTGGGATTGTAACCCGCACTTTTAGGACTTAATGTACGCAAACCTTTGGGAGTAAGTAACTCTTTTGTAGCAATATCAAGCACTTGTTTCCTTTGAGCTCTATCCAACGGAGAATAATCAAAGGCCACAGCAAATATCATATTAGGGCGAACACTCCAATCCATCATGTTTCCGTCAACGTAGTCGAGTAAATATCCATACTCATTACGAAAGACTTCAATAAATGATTGTCCTGTTATCGTAGCCTGAGCATCAAGTTCATCAGCGAAATGCGTATTTCCCCCTTCACGCAAAATATCTGCAATAAAACGAAGCGCATTATACCACAGAGCATTAAACTCAACAATATATCCTGTACGAGGTATCACTGGGTGTCCATCAGCAGTTGAGTTCATCCAAGTAATAGCTTTATCCATTCCATTGGCATATAATAACCCATTTTTATGCAAAAAAAGATTATCATGTTTGCGTTGACGAATAAACTCTATAATTAGTTCTAGTAATTCACCATATTTACTTCTACATTGCTCGCGCGATGTTTCTTTCGCATACTGTTGCAAAGCCCAAACTGCCCAAAGCAAAACATCTGGATGCTCTATCTCATAAACTTTATAAGGTGCAGACTCACCATTAATAAAACAACGAATAGCTTTTTCTGCAGTGACCATGACATCTTCAAACTGGTCTATCTCATCAATGGCTAAGGTCAACCCTGGTAAAGAAATAAACATGTCACGTGCACGACATTTAAACCACGGGTAACCAGCAAGAATATAATGCTCTCCTTCCTGTCGATTATGAAATTGATGAGCTGAGTTTTTAAGACAGTGATAGAAGCTATCTCGCGGAGTACGATCTGCTACTTCGGCTTCAAAAGTCTGCTTTAGTCTACGAGTAGATACTTCTGATATGCCTGCTGAGAAAACAATGCTCTCTCCTTTTTTTATGTTCACTTCAAAATATCCAGGCACATACAAATCTTCATTGAAGTCATAACCACGCTCTTGTTCCTTAGGATATTCAATTCCACGATACCAATCCGGTTGATAATGGAATTCACACGATTTATTTAACTGCATGAATAGCTCTGGATAGCCTGGATACATACAAGTTTTAATTCCATTTTCGACTAATTGGTACTCTCTACTTGCATGGGCATTTTCATGGGTGTATTCGCGAACACTTCGAAAAGCTAAAAATGGACGAAAACGTAAGGTCGTTGCAGAATGGGCTTCAAGTAAGGTGTAACGAATTAGAATTCTATTTTCATTATGTACAAAGATTTTTTCTTTACGCAAAACCACTCCTCCAACACGATAAGTTGTCGCTGGAATATGCTCGCAATCAAATTCACGGATGTACTTATGTCCATTCGGACTAAAATTATTTCCCTGATACTTATGCAAGCCCAGATTAAACTCGGCACCGTGTTGAATTACAGTTTCATCTAAGGAAGAAAGTAGCACATGATTTTCATCATCAATATTAGGAATTGGAATTACCAACAGGCCGTGATATTTGCGTGTGTTACAATCAACAATCGTTGTACAATGATAAGCTCCTGCTTTGTTAGTCCGAAGGATTTCTCTTTGAAGAGTTTCTTCCAGATTCGTCATGAGGGTCTTGTCAAATCGTAAATAACTCATAGTTGTGCATTTATTAAAGGTTAATTATTGGTCACAATTTTCATCATAAATATAATCATTTCAGTTTCTTTTAGCTATAACATCCATGGCATTGTATGGTATAACTATAATTTCCAAATGTACAAATTATAGATAATAATCGAAATAAAAAGGCTTTTTATTTTCTGTTTTTGTGCAAATATTCGTAGTATTGCGTAAAATTGAGAAAAGAATCTAATGAAGAGAGATACTCAGCGTATAATCCTTGCTGCAGCTGTACCTTTGCTCCTTGTTTTCATCCTATACATACTAAAAATTTTAGAAATAGGAATGAACTGGGATTTATCACATTTTGGAATATACCCAAGAGAGAAATATGGAATAATAGGAATTCTAACACATCCTTTAATACACAATGGAGTAAAACATTTAATAGCAAACACATTGCCACTACTTTTTTTATCATGGTGCTTATTCTATTTCTACAGAGGTATTGCCGGACGAATATTTGTTATCATTTGGATCGGAACTGGTATTTTGACTTACATTATTGGAAAGCCCGGATGGCATATTGGAGCTAGTGGATTAATTTACGGTCTTGCCTTTTTCCTGTTTTTCAGCGGTATTATGAGAAAGCATATTCCTCTCATTTCAGTTTCGCTACTAATAACTTTCTTATACGGAGGTATTATCTGGCAGATGTTCCCACATTTTTCTCCAGCAAATATATCCTGGGAAGGGCATCTTAGCGGAGGCATCATGGGTACTTTATGCTCTCTTATTTTTTTAAATCATGGGCCACAACGTCTTGATCCATTTGCCAATGAAACAGATGAAGAATCTTATCTAGAGGAAGAAGAAGTCTGTCAGGAAAACGACTTAAAAGGATCTGAAGATGAGTCGATTTTATAGATTATAATATTCAAATCACTAATAATCTATTAATTAATGTTTCTGCAAAGCCTCAATTAACGACGTTATATTAGCAGTAAACAATCTCACAGATATTGCCAACAGAATGATCCCGAAAAATTTACGAATAATATATATTCCTCCTTTCCCAAGAAAACGCTCAACATGTCCAGTCATTTTAACCACAAAATACACCCATATCATGTTAAGTATCAAAGCTATGATTATATTAATACTAGCATATTCAGCACGAAGCGAAAGAAGTGTAGTAAACGCTCCAGCTCCAGCTAGTAAAGGGAAAACTAAAGGAACAAGCGTTGCTTCTTTTATTGGTCCCTGGTTCTTAAATATCTCAATATCTAAAATCATTTCTAAAGACATAAGAAAAATAACAAATGCACCTGCAATAGCAAAAGATTCAATATCAACATGAAATAATTTCAGCAACATATCACCAGCATAGAAAAAACCTATCAACAAAGCAAAAGAAATAAGCGTAGCCTTTATCGCATTCACATCTTTTCCTTTTTCCTTAAGATTGATAATAATAGGTATAGAACCGATAATATCAATTACAGCAAAAAGTACAATAAATGCACTAATCATTTGTTGCCAATTAAAACCTGCTAACATAATTTCCTCCTTTTTATTTGCAAATATAGTCTATTTTTATACATTCAAACAATAAAAAAAACAAAAAGAATAGGGAAATGTTGACCGAACTGTTATTTTTATGAGTAAATTTGTAGGATTAATAAGCTATTATAACTCATGGAAACGATGTTCGATACTTTGCTTCAATTACCTTTATTTCAAGGTCTTTGTCACGAAGATTTCACCAGTATTCTTGACAAAGTTAAGTTACACTTTATCAAACACAGAACTGGAGAAATTATAATAAAAAATGGAAGCCCATGCACGCAACTTTGCTTTCTCTTAAAAGGTGAAATATCTATAGTCACAAATGCCCCCCAAAATGTATACACTGTAATTGAGCAAATGGGGGCTCCATACCTCATTGAACCCCAATCTTTATTTGGCATGTATACCACTTATGCATCTTCATACATAGCACGTACAGAAGTTCATTCTGTATCTATCAGCAAGGATTTTATTATCAGCGATTTATTTAAATATGATATCTTCAGGCTTAACTACATGAATATGATTAGCAATCGTGCACAAACCCTCTATGCAAAACTATGGGAAGAACCTGCGCAAGATTTAAAAGACAGAACAATCCGCTTTTTTCTATTACATTGCGAAAAGCCTCAAGGAGAGAAGATTTTTAAAATCAAAATGGACGATCTTGCACGCTGCTTAGATGATACACGGCTAAACATATCCAAAACACTAAACGAAATGCAAGATAATGGACTCATTGAACTTAGTAGAAAAGAAATTCTGATTCCTGATGCACTAAAACTTTTGTAAATAACTCGTTGGCGGAATTAATTCACTAAAAAAATATTAGAAACTTACTTCACAGACATCGCTCAGGAAGAGAAAGAAAAGCCAGCCCGCTACCCTAGGTGAATTACTTGCTAGAAGAAGCATGATCATTTATAAAATTTTACAGTTATTTCTATCCACTGATAGAAAGATAACGCCACAGTAACCTTTTCAAGCTAGGCTGCGAAGCGGAAAGAAGAGGCTTTGACCAAAATACGGTTTACGCGAAGCGGAGAAACGGTTTAGCTTCTCCAACTTTCCTCAAAAGGTGATCGAACACACCATATCATCTGTTTATCAAACAGTTATCCTTCTCCTACGACCCCATTCTCTGGCAGCAGGCAGCAGTCCCCGAAAGGTGAAAGTGACAATAGTGACAAAAGTGCCATATAGTACTGCGGATTTTATCAACGATACTGAAGAGACTTATTAAGAAGGCAAAGGATATCGAAAAGAAGCCCCTACTTTTTATGAAAGCGTATACACCCATTCGATTATTTTTTTAAACAATTCGGTGCTTAATGAGACCAACAAGCGAGAAATAGATGTGCCTTTCCTATCGAACCTCATTTCCCTGAGTTCAGAGTAAACAGGACGTTGCTTACTGGGAGAGTTACACGATTAGATTATATTGGATAGTAACCGTCACCTGAAAGTCTAAAACAAGAGCTATATTTCTTTTAGTGATACTAATTCGTATGAGATTTTCGCGCATCAATCAATAAGAGCCCAAAGTAATATAAACTAAAATTTACTGTACAAATAAAAACATTGAATAGGCTTTTCACTTGCTGTTTTATTGCTACGAGCATAGTAAATTGGTGTTGGCTTCACTGCCTACTCCGAACGGGCGATCACTGAATAACCCCGATGCAATTCGGCAGTATATAGAAGATCATCCCAGCATATTCATGACAGAAAAAAAGATTCTCACTCGCGCATAATTCAATTTCAACACACGAAGGGTACACAGGTTACCGAAGCAACTTAATTAGCTATAAATCAACAAAGTAAGTCATAAACGAGATAAAAAGGTGAAATAGAGAGTGACTATATGCACTTTTGTCACTTTTGTCACTTTGGGGGTGAGGAGATTCGATGATTTTGTAGTGTTTTTACAACGATTATTCAGTGACCTTAGGAAGATTATTCGTTGAATTTGCAGCGTTTATTCGATAGAGCTTGGTAGATTTTCATCGGTGCAGAACGCCTGAAATAACCTCTGCCGAAAACGATAAAGTGCAATAAGTAGGAGCTAAAAAAATCATTGAGAAGATTAAATAAATCTTTCCAATGATCAAATAAAAAGATGGGAAAGATCTATGTTAATCTTTCCCATCTTTTTACTTTTTCCCTGTGTGTCTGTATCACCTACAACAGGACTCGAGAAAGATGACTCTCTCGGGATCTATATATAAGAAATAAGAATTATTCCCATTCAATTGTTGCAGGCGGCTTAGAACTTATATCATAAGTTACACGATTTACCCCTTTCACTTTATTAATTATATCATTCGAAATCTTACCCATAAATTCATAAGGCAAATGGGCCCAATCGGCAGTCATTGCGTCAGTTGAAGTTACAGCACGTAACGCAACAGCTCTCTCATATGTACGTTCGTCACCCATGACACCTACAGATTGTACAGGAAGCAAAATCACTCCTGCCTGCCATACTTGGTCGTATAACCCCCAATCACGTAGACCTTGAATAAATATATCATCAGCATCTTGCAAAATTCTCACTTTTTCAGGTGTAATATCTCCAAGAATACGAACAGCTAATCCTGGTCCAGGGAAAGGATGACGAGTTATCAAATGTTCAGGCATCCCTAGCTCACGACCCACACGACGAACCTCATCTTTAAATAACAAACGAAGTGGTTCGCAAAGTTTCAAATTCATTTTCTCAGGTAAACCACCCACATTATGATGACTTTTAATAACAGTACCTGTTATAGACAAGGATTCGATGCAATCAGGATATATTGTACCTTGAGCTAACCATTTAACTCCAGAGATTTTATGGGCTTCAACATCAAATACATCAATAAAACCTTTACCGATAATCTTACGTTTACGTTCAGGCTCCGTTACACCTGCCAATTCTGAAAAGAATTTTTCGCTAGCATCAACACCAATTACATTTAACCCTAAACATTCATAATCATTCATTACGTTTTTAAACTCATCTTTACGTAACATTCCATGATCTACGAATATACAAGTTAAATTCTTACCGATAGCTTTATTTAATAAAACAGCAGCTACAGAAGAATCAACTCCACCACTCAAGCCAAGTACAACTTTATCGTCACCTAATTGAGCTTTCAATTCTGATACCGTACTCTCTATAAAAGAAGCCGGAGACCAATCTTGACTACAACCACAAATATCTACAACAAAATTTTTCAATATCTGTGTTCCATCTTCACTATGGAATACTTCGGGATGAAATTGTACTCCCCAAACTTGTTCATTTTCAATCTGATAAGCAGCTATTTCTACTTTATCTGTAGAAGCTATCTTCTTGAAATTAGCGGGAATGGCAGTAATTGTATCACCATGACTCATCCACACTTGAGATCCATCGCGAACTCCTTTCAACAAAACATTATCTTTGCAAAATGAGTCCAAATGAGCACGACCATATTCACGTGTGCCAGCAGGTTCTACTTTTCCACCGTTAGTATAAGACATAAATTGTGCACCATAGCAGATACCCAAAATTGGATACTTACCACGAATTTCACTTAAATCAATTTTAAATGCGTTTTCATCATAAACAGAGAAAGGGCTTCCTGAAAGAATAACCCCCTTAATTGTTTGATCATTTTTAGGAAACTTGTTGTAAGGAACAATCTCACAATACGTGTCTAATTCGCGTACACGGCGCCCAATAAGCTGCGTTGTTTGCGATCCAAAATCAAGAATTATTATTTTTTCCTGCATATCAATGGTTGGATTTTAAATAAATGATCTGCAAAAATAGGAAAAAGTAGGCAATCTAAGCTGAAAAACATATAGAAAAAGATGCTTAAGACTCCATACTTCACATAATATTAACCTCAAAAATATACCTACCTCTTACTAACAAGACTATTACACTGTTACCACAAATGATAATGTATAAGAAAAAAAACTTATCCCTTGTTTAAATTTTATTCAATAGTATCCTAACAGATGCAAATTTTACCATTTCCTTTCCTGAATCGAATGTTACATAAGTTTCAGCAGAGCCTTCTATAGTTGTTAAACCATGAAAATATACTTTCCACAATCCATCTTTTCCCAATTGTTTTAAAGTCATTTACCTTATCTCTGCTTACCACAACTTCAAGTATATATCCAAATACTGTTTTATCTTGTCCGCCATTTCTCCACGATAACCAGCGTCGGCTAATATGATTTTGATAGTTTCCTCAGACATCTGGCTAACAAATAAGCCGCTTAATTCCTTTTACCTTCTTGTTCCCATCAATACTGTTAAGGGAGTGATTGTCATCCCAACGAACATTTTGACTGTCCATAAAGCCCAAAATTGCTTCTATTTTATATCCTATCTTTACTCGTACTTTTTCTCATAAGTCATTCAGTAACAGATCTGATTCACCCCATGAAGACCATTTACGATAATAGTAGTAAACCAATTCCCATGGAGCAAAATTGGAAGGAAGCATACGCCATTGACACCCAGTCTTCAGTAAGTAAAATATGGCATTCCATATCTCATACAAATCATATTTTTGTTTTCTTTCTTGCGAGTTCAGAATTTTCTTGATAACTTGCCACTTTGTTTCTTCTAAAATAAGAAAAAATACCCGATACAACCTGGCAACTACTGTTACCCAAAATAAAAGAAATATGAAAACGATCTTTTTCTATTTTTGTTTTCCTGTAATATTCATGGGAATATTTACCTATTTTTATTTTAACCCACCCATTGTCATTTATCTATTACTCATCCCCTATGGTTTATTCACTTATTATATAAGAGTAAAGAAACAGAAGAAATGGAAAAAAGACATTAATACTGAAATTGAAAATATAACTGACAGTTCTCTACTAAAAGTGATACCAATGAACTACCTATGCAGAATTGTTGCTATAAATGGCATAGGCTACATCTATCCCTCTAAGCTAATATTCAAATCATTTAAAAAAGATATTAGATTAGAAATTCTTTTTTCAAATATGATAAAAGTTGATTTTCTAGAAACAGGGTGCTTTTCCTATGGTATTAAGATTATACTAAAAGATAATACAATAAAAAAATTCATAGTAGAAAGAAAAGAACAGAAAGAGATCATAGAATGCTTAAATCAACAACTATCGAAAATCACATCAAATATAAAATAGAGAATTTTTTAAAAAAAGGTCAGCCTTTTACTTGCATTAGAGAATAGTCTGACCTTATTATTACTTCAATAAAACTCATTCGAAATTTCTATTTTTTCTCTTTCAGCAAATCACGAATTTCCGTCAGCAACACCTCTTCTTTAGTAGGTTCTGGTGGTGCCAAAGGAGCAACAGGAGCTTCCTCTTGTTTCTTTGCCATCAAATTGGTAATCAAACGTATAAATAGGAATATAAAAAAAGCGATAATCAGAAAATCAAAAGTTGCCTGTAAAAATTGCCCGTAATCTAAAGTTACAGCAGGAGCAATCTCTTTCCCGTCGGCTCCGACTTCCGCCGCTTTCATCACCCATTTCAAGTCCGTAAAGTTCACACCACCAACTAATAAGCCAATTGGAGGCATAATTACATTCGCAACTAAAGAAGATACAATTTTTCCGAACGCACCACCGATAACAACACCCACTGCCATATCGATTACGTTTCCTTTCACGGCAAATGCCCTAAAGTCTTGTAAAAATGTTGTCTTTCCCATCTTTTTTTAATTTTTAATGTGAATTTAATATGCGAATATAAAAACAATTTTGTAATTTTGCATCGCATTTGAGAATAAAAACAAATGCTAAGATTGAGAGATATTTGAACAAATATTATAAAACCCTTAAAAGTTTAAACAAAATGATTAAAGTAGGTATTAATGGATTCGGACGTATCGGACGTTTCGTTTTCCGCGCTGCAATGGAGAGAAACGATATTCAAATCGTAGGTATCAATGACCTTTGCCCAGTAGATTACTTGGCTTATATGTTGAAGTATGACACAATGCACGGTCAATTCAATGGTACTATCGAAGCAGACGTTGAAAACAGCAAATTGATCGTAAACGGTCAAGCAATCCGCATCACTGCAGAAAGAAACCCAGCTGACTTGAAATGGGACGCTGTAGGTGCTGAATACGTTGTTGAATCTACAGGTTTGTTCTTGAGCAAAGACAAAGCTCAGGCTCATATCGAAGCTGGTGCAAAATATGTTGTAATGTCAGCTCCTTCTAAAGATGACACTCCGATGTTCGTTTGTGGTGTTAATGAAACTTCATATGTTAAAGGTACTCAGTTCGTATCTAACGCTTCTTGTACTACTAACTGTTTGGCTCCTATCGCTAAAGTATTGAACGACAAGTTCGGTATCCTTGACGGTTTGATGACTACAGTTCACTCTACAACTGCAACTCAGAAAACAGTTGACGGTCCTTCTATGAAAGACTGGAGAGGTGGTCGTGCTGCTTCTGGCAATATCATCCCTTCTTCTACTGGTGCTGCTAAAGCTGTAGGTAAAGTTATCCCTGCATTGAACGGAAAATTAACTGGTATGTCTATGCGTGTACCAACTTTGGATGTATCTGTAGTTGACTTAACTGTAAACTTGGCTAAGCCTGCAACATATGCTGAAATCTGTGCAGCTATGAAAGAAGCTTCTGAAGGTGAATTGAAAGGTATTCTAGGCTACACTGAAGATGCAGTAGTTTCTTCTGATTTCTTAGGTGATGCACGTACTTCAATCTTTGATGCTAAAGCTGGTATTGCTTTGACTGACACATTCGTTAAGGTTGTATCATGGTATGACAATGAAATTGGTTATTCTAACAAAGTTCTTGACTTGATCGCTCACATGGCATCTGTTAATGCTTAATTCTTAGAAGCTAAAATATATTTGAAACCGCTATGGGCAACCGTAGCGGTTTTTTTTATATTCACTTTATATATTGTTAAAAAGCAGGGCATTATCCGTGGTATAACTTACAATTTTAGTAGTTTTGTATTTCTATGGAGAGAAGATTAATAACATTAATGACAGTTTAGACCATGAACAATATACAAAATGCTCAGAACCCTTTCTACGGACAGTATCTGACACCTCATGAAACAATTCCTTTTGATCGAATTAAGACAGAACATTATGAGCCCGCTATCTTAGAAGGGATAAGGCTACATAATTTGGAAATTAATTCTATTATAAATAATCCGGAGGAAGCAACATTCACAAATACAATAGAGGCATATGAAAAATCCGGAAAGCTACTAGACAAAGTAACTTCGGTTTTCACCAATATGCTAAGTGCCGAAACAAATCAGGATTTACAAGATTTGGCACAAAAAATAATGCCAATACTTAGCGAACATAGTAATAACATTACGCTTAATGAAAAATTATTCTCTCGCGTAAAAGAAGTGTATCGTCAGAAAAAAAACATACCACTTACTCTGGAGCAAGAAAGTCTTTTAAACGACATATATGATAGTTTTGTACGTCATGGAGCCAACCTCATAGGCGAAGATCGTAAACAATACAGACGTCTCACTAATGAACTCAGCAAATTAACCCTAGATTTCAGTGAGAATAACCTGCAAGAAACAAATAATTTCCAATTGCACATAACTAATGTGAAAGATCTCGCTGGACTTCCTGAAATTGTAGTAGAAGCTGCCGCAGAAACTGCAAAAGAAAATGAAAAAGAAGGGTGGATTTTCACTTTACATGCACCTAGTTATATACCTTTCATGACCTATGCTGAAAACCGTGAACTACGTCAACAACTTTATTTAGCATATAATACAAAATGTACCCACGAAAATAGATTCAATAATATAGAAATAGTTAAGAAACTCGTCAATATTCGGATGACTATTGCCCAAATGCTTGGATATAAAAACTACGCTGAATATACGCTTAAACAACGAATGGCTGAGAATAGTGATGCAGTATATAAACTACTAAATCAATTATTAGAAGCCTATACACCTACTGCTCAACTAGAATATTTAGAAGTTGAAAAATTAGCACGTGAACAACAAAACGATGATTTCGTAATTATGCCATGGGACTGGAGCTATTATTCGAATAAACTTAAAGACCTCAAATACAATATTAATGAGGAAATGCTACGCCCTTATTTTGAATTGGAACAAGTAAAAATAGGGATATTCGGACTTGCAGAAAGGCTCTATGGAATTACATTTAAAATGAATAAAAACATTTCTGTATATCACAAAGATGTTGAAGCATATGAAGTTTACGACAATAATGGAAAGTATTTAGCAATTCTTTATACAGACTTCCACCCTCGTGCTGGCAAACGTTCAGGAGCATGGATGACAAGCTTTAAAGAACAATGGATAGAATCTACTACAGGTGAGAATAGTCGTCCACATATATCTATTGTAATGAACTTCACTAAACCCACTGAAAACAAGCCTGCATTACTAACTTTCAGTGAAGTGGAAACCTTCTTGCATGAATTTGGACATAGTCTGCATGGAATTTTCGCAAACTCTACCTATCAAAGTTTGAGTGGAACTAACGTTTACTGGGATTTTGTGGAACTACCTTCACAAATTATGGAGAATTTTGCTATAGAGAAAGAGTTTCTAAACACTTTTGCTAAGCACTATCAAACTGGAGAGTTACTGCCAGACACACTAATCAAAAGACTTGTAGACGCATCCAACTTCAATATCGCTTATAGTTGTTTAAGACAAGTAAGCTTCGGACTGTTAGATATGGCATGGTATACACGAGACACCTTGTTTGAAGGAGACATCAGAACTTACGAACAAGAAGCTTGGCAAAAAGCAATCCTTCTTCCCATCATAAAAGAAACATGTATGAGCACTCAATTTTCTCACATCTTTGCGGGAGGATATGCAGCTGGATATTATAGCTACAAATGGGCAGAAGTATTGGATGCGGATGCCTTTTCTCTATTCAAGCAAAAAGGTATATTCAATAAAGAAATAGCAGAGTCTTTCCGCAATAATATATTAAGCAAAGGTGCTACTGAACACCCAATGACTCTTTATAAACGTTTTAGAGGACAAGAACCAACAATTGATGCATTACTCGATAGAAATGGCATTCAAAATCATAATAATTAAAAAAGAGAAAAAGATGAAGAAAAATATAATTCAGATATTATTGGGGTTAATACTGCTACTTCCTATCCTAGTCGGATGCAATAATACAGACGATGTAGCTTCCATCTTTACTGGAAAGAAATGGAAGTTGACCTATATAACTAAAGCAAATAATCGAGGATGGTATAGTTTCCCTGATGTACAAGAGAACAATCTGATGGAATATATCAACCAGAACAAAACATTCACCATAGACTTTACAGGCACAGTTGAAGAAGATGCTATACAGGGGCTGTTTTCCGGTTCAGGAGCTGTCAATACAAATGGTAGTTGGAGAGCTAATGGGAAAAATAATCAATTTGGGATGACCCTTACAACAGGAACAGCAATAGATAGTCAAGATCGGATTGCCACCAAAATTTTAGAAGGACTAAGGAAAGCTAATTCTTATGGAGGTGACGAGAGAAATTTATATCTCTATTATCAAACAAACAATGAAGATTTATGCTTAGTTTTCGCTCCAATCAACAATTAATGAAGAAAGCAGATGGAAACAGAAAAGAAACAGAGAGAACTAGACAAACGGTACATACGCATGGCTTGCATATGGGCAGAAAACTCTTACTGCGAAAGACGTAAAGTCGGAGCTCTAATTGTAAAAAACAAAATGATTATTTCTGATGGATACAATGGAACACCTTCCGGTTTTGAAAATATTTGCGAGGATGAAAACAATCTAACAAAACCTTACGTTCTTCATGCAGAAGCGAATGCTATTACCAAAATTGCTCGTTCTAATAATAGTAGTGAAGGTTCTACAATGTACGTTACAGCTTCACCATGTATTGAATGTGCAAAATTGATTATACAAGCAGGAATAAAACGAGTAGTTTACTCTGAACATTACCGCCTCGAAGATGGCATAGAGCTCTTAAAACGAGCAGGAATTGAGGTTGTTTACACTGAATTATAGAATTTACTGATAATAAAGAATAATACGAACGTTTAAAAAAGGAATAGACATGGGTACAAGAAACTCTTCACGTTTTACGCCTATCATAATAGCTATCAGCGTGGTAGCGGGTATTCTTATCGGCACATTTTACGCTAAACATTTTGCGGGAAATCGCTTGGGTATTATAAACGGCTCTTCGAACAAACTGAATGCATTATTAAGGATTGTTGACGATCAATACGTAGATACCGTTAATATGACTGATTTAGTAGAGAAAGCTATGCCCCAGATATTAGCTGAACTCGATCCACATTCTACGTATATCCCGGCGCAGAATCTTGAAGAAGTAAACTCTGAACTTGAAGGTAGCTTCAGTGGTATTGGCATTCAATTTTCCATTCAAAACGATACAATTCATGTAAATGCAGTTATACAAGGAGGCCCCTCCGAAAAAGTTGGACTATTGGCTGGCGACCGCATAGTAACTGTCAATGATAGTGTTTTTGTTGGGAAGAAGCTAAATAATGAGTTAGCCATGCGAACTTTAAAAGGTCCCAAAGGGTCACAAGTTAAAATTGGTGTAAAACGTTTAGGAGAAAATAAACTGCTTGACTTTACCATTACCCGGGGAGACATTCCCCAAAATACTGTTGATGCAGCATACATGTTAAATAATGATATTGGCTACGTGAAAGTCAGTAAGTTTGGTCGAACGAGCCATGTCGAATTACTTAATGCCTTGGCACAATTAAATCACAAAGGATGCAAAGGACTGATCATGGATCTTCGTGGAAATACTGGGGGATACATGGAAGCTGCTATACGAATGGTTAACGAATTTTTGCCA
Organism: Bacteroidota bacterium; assembly: GCA_023426145.1. GTDB lineage: Bacteria > Bacteroidota > Bacteroidia > Bacteroidales > Bacteroidaceae > Bacteroides. The sequence goes on from JAFABG010000036.1 coordinate 105,582, forward strand.
GAAGGTAAATTGATCGTTTATACACAAGGAAGAAAATATCCACGTTCTGAGGAATTTGCTAACGGCACTGGTAGCTGCCAAAAAATGCCTTTAATAGTTTTAATAGATGAAGGATCAGCATCAGCAAGTGAAATATTTACTGGAGCAATCCAAGATAATGACCGAGGAACCGTCGTAGGACGTAGATCATTTGGAAAAGGGCTAGTACAACAACCCATTGATTTTAGCGATGGATCTGCTATCCGTCTTACTATTGCTCGCTACTATACACCATCGGGCAGATGTATTCAACGCCCTTATGAAAGCGGCAATGATAGGAATTATGAATTAGATCTTTATAATCGATATGAACATGGTGAGTTCTTCTCTCGTGATAGTATTAAACAAAACGAGAATGAACGTTATTCTACAAGCTTAGGTCGTACTGTCTATGGTGGTGGAGGTATTATGCCTGATGTATTTGTTCCCCAAGATACGACAGGAGTAACTTCTTATCTTTCAACGGTTATCAATCGTGGCTTAACCTTACAATTTACGTTCCAATATACGGATAACAACCGTAACAATCTAAGTCAATATGAAACAGAAGAAGATTTAGTAAACTACTTACGCAGACAAGGTTTAGTTGAGAAATTTATACGATTTGCCGATGAGAAAGGGGTGAAAAGAAGAAATATTCTTATTCAAAAATCTCACAAACGCCTCGAAAAAAACATCTATGGGAGCATCATCTATAATATATTAGGGCTTGAATCTTACCTAAAATATTTCAATAAGACTGACGATACGGTCCAACGAGGAATAGAAATTCTAGAAAAAGGAGAAGCTTTTCCTAAAGCACCGCTAAAACTTGAAGAAGAGACAAAAGAAAAGAAAGATGGAAAGAAAAAAAGAACTGCGCAAATATATAGCGTATCTGAAGACCCAACAGGGATTTTCGGATATGCTAAAGCTACAATCAGTTAAAATACTTGCCCTCCTCGAAGAGCATCCACTTTTTAAAGCGGCAAATATTGTATTGCTATACTATTCACTAAAAGATGAGGTAGATACACACTCATTTATTGAGAAATGGAGTACTAAGAAACAGATACTACTTCCTGTCGTTGTTGGTAATGATTTAGAATTACGAACATTTTGCGGCACTGAAAACATGGGAACAAATACTTATGGAATAAAAGAGCCTACTGGACCCCAATTCAATAAGTATGATTGCATTGACTTAATCGTTGTTCCTGGAGTAGCCTTCGATCTAAGTGGAAATAGATTAGGAAGAGGAAAAGGATATTATGACAGACTTCTTCCAAGTATCCCCAACGCTTACAAGGCAGGAATCTGTTTTCCATTTCAAATAGTTGAGGAAGTTCCAGCGGAACCTTTTGACATTCAAATGGACACAATTATAACAACAAATGAGAACGAACTATCACACCCATACCACCCGCTGCCATCAGTAAGCCTTCGGTAAACTCCGTACTATAGATCTAATAAAACCTTGAGATTCAACTTAACAATTTTGTCTCAAGGTTTTCTATTATTTCATTGTTTTCGATGATCTGACAGATTTCATGGTTTTCAA
>JAFABG010000011.1 GCA_023426145.1 Bacteroidota bacterium
TCTTTCAATGCTAAACTCAAATCATTCAGGGCTACATTCAGAGGGGTAGATGATGTTAAATTCTATCTTTATAGAGTGATGATGTTGTATGCATAATTGTTAAATCCCCAATAATAATGACTGACCCGGGATCATACCTAAATCCTGGATCATACCTAAATCCTGAGGGATTTTCCTGTTAAGCATAAATTTTAGATAATCTGAATAAGAAGAAAGCCACATCCCTGACTCCTCTGAGTTGTGCTCTGAATTGCTTGATTTTTGCATTAAAAGATTCGCTAGCCGCATTCGTTGCGCTGTTCTTGAAGAAAGCCACGATTCTTAAGTACTGTGTTTGTATAGTTCTTGCCACAGTGCCAAAGGATAGAAACCCTGATTTATCAACCTCATCGTACCAACGAGCCAGTTTGGTTAATGCCACATCAGCATGCGTGGACTGATGATAAATGAGTCCTATGCGCATACTTAAATAGTATGCCTTTTTGATATCCGGGTATTCTTTAAACAAAACGGCTGCACGCTTACTCTGGGAGCTACTCCAGGCGGTCTCTTTCTTAAATAACAAATAACGGCTTCTGGCAAGCAGTTGCTTTTTGGTATCTCCATTCTCCAATATCAAAGGCTTGTACTGCATTCCACAAACCTTGGCATGGCTAATCTCTATATTTTCTTTATCCATAGCCTCCCAACGTGCTTTAATACGCATTTCCTGTACGGCTTCAAAGGCCAATTGCTGTACATGAAAACGATCGACCACTTGCTTGGCGGCGGGGAAACAGATACGCGCAATCTGATGCATGTTCGAAGCCATGTCTAAAGTGATCTCACGAACTTGAAAACGACGTCTGCGCGATAGCCGGAGCAACGCAGCCGAGACTGTTTGTACATCCGTTCCTTTTATCATGGCAATAATACTTCCTTTCTTGCCTTTGGCTTCCTTATTGATTAGAATTGTATATAACTCTCCACGAGAAAGACTTGTTTCATCCAGCCCCACATGAGCACCCATATTCTTTTCAAACAAGATCCAATCTTCGGCATGGGGAAGTTGATCCCAACATCTGTAATTACTCAGATGATTCTTATACTGTGATTCAAGTTGCTTGGCATCCAAACCATAGTGATCAGCCAATGAACTGATGCTAATGGCGCGAGAGTCGATCCATAGCTTTTAAAAAAGACGCAAATTCACAGGAGATTTGCGTGCCTTGAGCCATTAATAACCAATTACGGGATACGTACTTTTCTTTGCTGTAGTTATACCACCTGCGTTTCTTTATAAAAAGGATACAGCTACGTCCACGCATGGGGTAATCATGCATACGAACTTCTTCATAGAACCCTTTGCTCTCAAGCTTGTCCTGCTCATATTCTTCAGGAGGATTATTCTTCTCCTCAAAATAGATTTCAACTTTATCGGCAAGTTCATTGAAACGAACCATGTTGAAGTAATCAAACATGCCATCGGGAAAGATAAAACGAAGGAAGCTATCGTAATTCATAAGTTTTTGGGACAAAGATAAAAATTATCAATCAAAGCCCCCTCAAGATTTAGGTATGATCCAAAATTTTTGTTTATTTTTGCTTGATGAAAATTCTTCCTCTAAACCTATTGATCTTGTTGTTGCTTTAAGCCTGTTTTAGAATTGCCCCAGTACAGCTAACCGTTTTTGTAAAATTACAATGTATAGACAAATTATCAGCGGTTTCTTCCTAAATACAAAATCTAGTTTTTACTAATATTAAAAATAGAACATCAAAAGCCAAGAATGGCACTTGCTATTATAGGATAAATGGTCTTACTTTGCATAATTTTATGTGACAATAATAATTAACTATGAGAATTATGAAGAAAAGATTGTTGTATTTGTTTGTGTTTATTTGTACAGTAGGACTGTTTACAAATTGTAGTGACGATGATGATGTGAACTATCCAGTTGACACAGAATTGGCTGGTGCATATAAAGGTACGATGGATGTATATTATGTTGGAGTTGATGCTCCTATTGTATCCGACCTTGTTCAGAAAGTTTATATTTCGAAAGCGTCTGATTCGGCCATTAAGTTAGAATTGAAAAACTTTGCCATTACTGTTGCCGGAACAAATCTTACGCTTGGTGATATAACTGTTGACAATTGCCCTTTGTCCCAAAGCGGTGATATTTATAGTTTTACTGGTAATCAGACTTTGAACCTTGTTGTGGGATCATGTGATGTGTTTGTAACTGGAACAATTGGTAAGAATGCCGTTAATATGGTTATCAATGTGGATGTACAAGGAGGAATGAAAGTTAGAGTCAATTATGACGGATCAAAGCTTTCAGGTAATGAGAGTGCTATGGCTTCTATTACTTCATTTACATTTGACAGTGATGTTGTAACCGAACAACCCCTAGTTAATGAAGAAGCAGGAACTATTACTTTTAAAGTTGCTGATGATGCTACAGCTGAGCAGTTGATGCTGACTCCTTCGATAGAGGTCTCTCCTAAAGCGATTGTGACTCCTAATACTAATGTTGCTCAAGATTTCTCTAAAGCTGTCAGTTATAGAGTAACGGCTGAAGATGGTACTTCTAAGCAATATGTAGTTAGTATCGCTAGTCGTCAGAATGTACTTAAATATTCTTTCGAGAATTGGGCTACTGTAGGTGAAGGACCAGCACTACACGAAGAGCCGATGCCTCAAGATCAATTGGCTTCTAGTGTTCAGGGAGCTGCTTTATTATTTATATTTGGAATAGAAGGATTCCCTGTGTATAAAACCACTGATGCATTAGCAGGAGATTATGGTATTAAGCTTGTTACTATGGATACAAGTTTAGCTGCAAGTGCTTTGGTGCCTGCAGTAACTTCTGGTTCTGTATATACGGGTTCTTTTGATATTAATTTTGCCATGACTGATAAACTTAAATGTACCAAGTTTGGTATTCCTTACGATAAGAAACCTTTGAATTTCAGAGGGTGGTATAAATATACCCCGGGTGAGACATTTATCGATGGTTCAGATTATACGAACATCCAAACTATTGATGGTAAAGTGGACGAATGTGCTATTCAAGCTGTGCTTTATAAAGTGACCTCTGCTGACGAAACACTCGATGGTCACACAATTAATGGTTCAGATAACATTGTAGCGGTTGCTAAGTTGGCCGATGGTAGTGCAAAAAGTGCATACACTTATTTCGACTTGCCTTTTGAATATGTAGATGGCAAAACATACGAATCAGGTGCTATGTATAAACTAGCTATTGTCTGTTCTTCAAGTAAAGAAGGTGATAATTTCAAAGGTGCAGGAAACAGTACTTTATTCTTGGATGAGCTAGAAGTAATAGGAGAGTAAATTTTAATTTTATCCCTACTTATATAACCTAATATGGGCAGACCGCTGAATATTTCTAGCGTGTCTGCCCATATTTTTATAATTAAGTTCTCTTGAACCCTTATTAAAAGGCATATCCAAAGCCTATATTCAGGTAGATGGGATACATATTAAATGTGATGGTATCAAAATCTTTTTTGAAGATATCATTCAATCCCCAGGTCAAATCTGCATATACATTTAGATGTTTGAATGCTTTCCATTCACCTCCTAATTGTAATCCCCATTCTAGTTTACGAAGATCTTCAGAAAAATCGTATGTAGCTATACTTTCTCCAGAAAAATCAACTCTTGATCCAGTCTCGTTTGGACTCCTTAAATGGCCTTCGTATACATGTCCAGAGAAGTTGCCTTCCAGTAAGTAAGAAACATATGGACCGGCTGAAATCTTCCACCGGTTGCTGAGCTTATAGTTGGCTACTACAGGAATAGTGATATAAGAGTTCTTAACTTTAGTCTTAACACCTCCAGTCCATAAACCTTTTAATTCACCTCCACTTGTGTTGATTATCTTCATTCCGTAGTTTTTCACTGTCGCTTCCGTGGTCATATTTTTGTTTTCCAGACGTATGCCTACAGTCATTCCCCATTTTTTTTGTTCATCAAACCATTTGGTTGCATTTCCTTCTATGGCAATAGCCATACTTGGGGAATAGCCATCAACACTGCGAATTTCTTTAGGCAGTGGAAGTGGTGATGTGCCACCCATACTGAACCCAGCTTTTATGCTATATTCCCATCCATGCAAATAGGAATATTTAATACCTTCAGTTCTTTCACTTTGAGCATTTGCTGCCATGGATACGCTTATGAATAAGAGAGCGGTAGCAAGTATTTTGTAGTATGTTCTCATTTTAGTACGTCTTTGTTAATTAGTTCTGCTGTTCAGTAGTGGTAAGTTTAACTTCATCAATATAAAGTGTACTTCCTATTGCTCCTTCGAAATTACCACCATCTAAGCTGGAAGAGAATATGACAGTAAGTTTGTATACTCCTTTGCTTAATTTTTCGGCATCTATAGATTTACCAGGCAAAAGCTCGAAATTGAGTGTGAAAGGTTGCCAGCTATCGGTTTCTGGCCAATACGTTCCAGAAGGTTTTCGGGCAAGCATCACAATGTTGGGTGAACTCAATGAATTGGAACCATCGAGGAAACTTACGTTTTCGTCAGCCTCATATAATACCCCATAAATGTCGCATTGATCTTTTTTGCCTTCCACAACTTCTCCATTCGAAGTAAATTGAGGACCTGATTTAAATTTGTAGTACCCTTCCAGTTTCACCGGATGATAAAAGAAAGGGAAGCCAAAATGAGTGGCTTTTAACGGTGAATTTAAAGCATTTGTTTTATCAAACGAGCCGATAAATAAATTTCCAGCAGCTAAAGGCATGTTAACCATTGAACCAAAACTACCTGTACTTTTGGTTTCCAGTTTCAGTGCTTTACCTCTACCGTCCCATCCGCTATTGACTTGAACAGTTGGGTAGTCGGCAGGTGTTTTAGCCATAGCCGTGAAATTATATCCTGGATTTCCGCTAGCCCATTCCATGCGGCGGACAACGTGTCCAGTACCTGCATCTTCATTGTCGTCTTGCTCGAAGAAAACATGGAAAGGAGACTCCGAACTTAGCATTTCGAAATGATAATTCTCGGGCATTTCTGTTTGCCATAACGTGATTGTATATGTTGCTTCAAAAGCTTTATCTTCAGAAGTAACTTTGAATTTTCTAGGATTTTCATCTTTGAAATTATACGTTGAGGCTACAGCGTTGTCTGCATCGTCAGCAACAGATGGAGCGATGCTAGCTCCTTCTGGAAGTTGAAAGTTGATATTTACTTTTGTGAGATCGGCAGCTTTAGATACATATAATTGGATGGTGTAGTTCTCAGCATCTATGGTTGCTTGTTGCAACTCATTGCCCGAACATTCGTCAATCGCCGCTTCGGTGTTTAAAGCTTCATCCTTTATGCAGGAAGATATAGTGCAACTAAGAATGAAACAAGCTATTAAAGTCTTAATTTTCATGAGCTTATTTTTTTTGTAGTGAATTCTGTTTCTAGTTGTAAGAATAGAACTACAAAGTTAAGTTTCTTTTTTATATCTAAGGCTTCTATGGGTGATGAATTCAATAAAATTAGCTTATTCATCCTTTGGCTATAGATTCATCTTTGATGTGCATAAATTAGTGATTCTCGATGAATCGATTTATTCGTTTGCCTATAGGCTACGGTTCGTCCGGCTATAGGCAACTTTGCGTTTGGCTATAGGCATACTTTCGTCCGGCTATAGGCAAACGAATAAAATATGGCATAAGAAGTACTTATCTATTGCAGTAATAGGCTATTTTCTTTTTAAAATATTCTTTTATTCAATTAAAATCTATTTCTTTGCAATTTATAAAAAACCTTTGGATATCCTTAAAACGGTACACATGAGAAGATATTAATTCAGATCACGATGACTGCTATCAATTTTAATTCTATTTATACGACCTATTATAGGAGAGCATTTCTGTTTACTTTGTCCTATGTGCACGATGACTTGGTAGCTGAAGATATTGTGTCAGAAGCCATCATTCATTTGTGGGAGCTAAGTAAGAGACAGGAAATACCAAGTGTCGAAGCTGTACTGATCACTTTTATACGCTCCAAGTCATTGAATCACCTGAAACATCTGCAAGTCAAAGAGAATGCTCTTCAGAACATATCTGCCAAGGGGCAAAGGGAACTAGAGATACGTATATCTACTCTCGAAGCTTGCGATCCTAAAGAAATCATGTCTGAAGAGTTGCAGGCAAAAGTAAAGGCTTTATTGAATAGTATGCCCGAGAAAACTCGCATTGCTTTTATTTCGGATCGATTGGATGGTAAATCTCACAAAGAAATAGCTGAAGCACTAGGTATTAGTGTAAAGGGGGTAGAATATCATATCAGTAAAGCCGTTAAATTATTACGTGATAATTTGAAAGAGTATGCTCCTTTTTTAATCTTTTTGATTTGATGAGGCTTAAAAAGTCTCTTTTCTCTTCTCTTTTTTTAAGCAACTACAAAAAAATGAGTCTTTTCACTAGGGAATCTTTTTAGTGAATGGTATTCTATAGGAAAGCGGATCTAATGAGCCGTTGCTAATGTGACATAAATAAGTTACTTATTAAATCATGAATCAGAATTTACTTTTAAAATATATAGCCGGAAAAGCTTCTCAGATAGAGAAAGAAGAGGTTGCATCCTGGATTGATGCAGATGCAGCCCATCTCAAAGAGTTTATGATCTTGCGTAAAAGTTACGACGTGCTTTTATGGCAAGATGGTCAACAGCCGGTTGGAAGAGTGAAAAGGTTTTTAGTTAGGTTCCCTGCGAAGCAGGTGATGCGTATGGCAGCAGTCTTTTTACTGGCTTTTGGCTTAGGTTATCTACTGACACAAGCATTGCAAAAAGAGAATGTGGAGATGCAGACTGTGTATGTGCCTGCCGGTCAGCGAACACAAGTCACTCTAGCCGATGGAACAATGGTATGGGTGAATGGAAAAAGTACATTGACATTTCCTAGTCAGTTTACGGCTCATACGCGTAAAGTGAAACTTGATGGTGAAGCCTATTTCGAAGTTCGAAAAAATCCGGAGAAACAATTCATTGTATCCACCTCACATCAGTCGTCAATAAAAGTGTTAGGCACGAAATTTAATGTAAAAGCATTTAAAGAATCGGATAAAATAGTAACGACCTTAGTAGAAGGTAAAGTCAATTTTGAGTTTAAGAATTCGAGTCAGAATCCGCAATATATAACCATGTCACCCGGTCAGAAACTGATTTACTATCCTGTTCAAGGGAAAACAGAGTTGTATTCCACCTCCGGTGAAAAAGAATTGGCTTGGAAAGACGGTTTCATTGTTTTCAAGCAAACCTCTTTGCGCGATGCACTTGATATGTTGGCCGAAAGGTATGATGTTGAATTTGTAATTAAAGAGAATGTACCCAATGATGATGCCTTTTCCGGCACCTTTACGAATAGGAGTTTAGAACAAATCTTGAACTATATCAAAGCTTCTTCAAAGATTCGCTGGCATTACTTGAATAATGCGAAAAGCACGAAGGAAAGCATGAGAATCGAGATATTTATTTAGTATTGGAAAATATAAAACCTTAAAAACAAAACTTATTGCCATGAAAAACAAAGATCCTTAAAGACAAAAATACGGGACGATATTGGCCGTATCTTCCCGTATGAGCCTCAGTAATTGTGAACTACTTGTTTGCAGACAAGTATAACTACCAATTTTCTAATTAAACTCGTTACAAATTTATGCAAAATTATTGTATCGTCCAATTTCTTGGAGGATTAAAGTCTCTTAGACGAACCTTAAAGGAAATATCATTGGCTATGAAATTACTATTTATACTCCTAATTTGTTCAGCCGGACTAGCATATGCGTCAGATGGATATGCACAAAAAACTTCTATTACTTTACGAGTTACCGATTGTACTATAGAAGAAGTGCTGCACAAGATTGAACGTGAATCAGGATTCAGCTTTTTTATAAATAGCAAGAATCTTAACCTTAATCGCCGGGTATCGGTTTCAGCTTCCGAGAAGAATATTTTTCAGGTGTTGGAACAGGTCTTTGCAGGTACAAATGTCGAATATAAAATATTGGATAATAAGATTGTACTGACGGCTAAAGAAACGAAAGTAACTCAACAAAAAACAAAACCCGTTGCAGGTATGGTGAAAGACAAGAATGGCGAACCGCTGATTGGGGTCTCTATTATGGAGAAAGGAACCACTAACGGAACAGTGACCGATCTTGACGGAAACTATACATTGACCCCACAGACTGCCAGCCCGGTATTATTATTCTCGTATGTGGGTTATCAGAAAAAGGAATTACCCGTCTCCGGTCCGGTATTGAATGTCACTTTGGAAGATGATTCGCAAGTGTTGAACGAAGTGGTGGTTACCGCTCTTGGTATTCGTAAAGAGGCGAAAGCACTGTCTTATAATGTCCAAGAAGTTTCTGCCAGTGAAATTGTCGGTGTCAAGGATGCCAATTTCGTAAATAGCTTGTCCGGTAAGATAGCAGGTGTTGTCATCAATTCCAGCTCATCCGGTATCGGTGGTGGAGCTAAGGTGGTGATGCGTGGTGCGAAATCTCTTTCCGGAAATAATAACGCCCTGTATGTAATCGATGGTATTCCGATGCCTTCGTTGGAAACAACACAACCGGACGACTTTATGACCGGTATGGGTCAATCCGGTGACGGTGCTTCCATGATTAACCCCGAAGATATTGAAACTATGTCTGTGTTGAGTGGTGCTGCCGCTTCCGCACTATATGGTAGTGATGCCGCCAATGGTGTTATCATGATTACCACAAAGAAAGGATCGAAAGATAAGCTTCGTGTCAACTATGCCAATAATACCTCATTCTTCAATCCGTTTGTAACTCCGGAATTTCAAAACACTTATGGTGCGACTACGGGAGAAATAAGAAGCTGGGGACAGAAATTGGGACAAGCCAGCAGTTACGACCCGTTGGACTTCTATCAGACTGGATGGAACGAAACTAACTCTTTGACCATCAGTAATGGTAATGAGAAGAACCAGATATTCCTTTCTATGGCTGCTACCAATGCGGCAGGTATTGTTCCGAACAATACGTTGGATCGCTACAATTTCACTATCCGTAATACGACTAGCATGCTCAATGATCGTCTGCGTCTCGACCTAAGCGCAAGCTATATGAATGTGCGTGAACAGAACATGGTGTCACAGGGACAGTATTTCAATCCGATTGTTCCTATCTATCTGATGTCGCCGAGCTATAGTTTGGAAATGCTTCAGCAGTTTGAAATGTACAACGAAGCCCGTAACTTCAAAACACAGTACTGGCCTTGGGGTAATCAGGGTATTGCCATGCAGAACCCCTATTGGATTGTCAATCGCGACAATTTTATCAATCACAAGAACCGTTTCCTCATGAGTGGAGGGTTGAGTTTCGAAATCATGAAAGGCATTACATTAGGTGCGCGTGCCAAAATGGATTATACGTCGGCTCTGTACGAAAAGAAATACGCTGCATCTACCGATAATATTTTCTGCCAGAAATTTGGAGGATATTATAAAGGTGATGCATCCACTCGTCAACTTTATGGCGATGTGATGCTGAATATCGACAAATATTTCGGCGACTTCTCACTGACCGCTACACTAGGTACCAGTATTCAGGATGTCAACTACCAGTATTACGATGTGGGAGGTAGCTTGAATTCTGTGGCAGACGGATTTACAATGCTCAACCTGATGCAGTCTGCCGTGAAATTCCAGCAGGATGGTTATCATGACCAGACGCAATCCATCTTTGCTACAGCACAGCTGGGTTGGAAGAGCAAACTCTACTTGGACGTAACAGGACGTGTTGACTGGTCGTCTGCTTTGGCATGGACCGATACGAAGTCGGTTGCTTACCCGTCGGTGGGTGTTTCTGCTATCTTGACAGAGTTACTACCCATCAAGAACAATGTGCTTACCTTCTTGAAGGTACGCGGCTCATACAGTGAGGTAGGTAATGCCCCTACACGCTACATCGCTTATCAGACTTACCCATACGAATCGGCTTCTCCCGTCACAGCCACCACATATCCCAATACGGATATCAAGCCGGAGCGTACCAAGGCTTGGGAAGTCGGTTTGCAATCTCATCTTTGGAATGATAGATTGGAACTGAACGTTTCTCTCTATAAGACATCTACTTACAACCAATTATTCAACCCATCGATTTCCGCTTCTTCCGGTTATTCTTCTATTTATATCAATGGCGGACAGGTGGATAACAAGGGCATCGAAGCAAGCCTGACATTAAACCAGCCGCTCGGACCGGTACAATGGAACTCTACCTTTACTTATACCATCAATCGCAATAAGATTAAAAAACTGTTGAAACCGACTACTTTATCAAGTGGAGAAGTTGTCAAACAGGATATGATGGATTTGGGCGGATTGGAAATTGTGAATTCGCGTCTCTTTGAAGGTGGCTCTATTGGTGACTTGTACGTGACTGCACTTCGCACCGACTCCCATGGATATATTGACGTAGACTATGTCAACAATACAGTAGCTATAGACAACAAGGCGGGCGAACGTCAGGATGGATGGATTTATGCCGGTAACTCGCAAGCTAAGTATATGATGGGATGGCGCAACTCATTCTCATGGAAGGGTTTGACATTGAGTTGTCTGGTTAATGCACGTATTGGTGGTATTGTTGTCTCACAGACACAGGCGATGATGGACGCTTACGGTGTTTCCACAGCTACTGCCGAGGCACGTGACTTGGGCTATGTGCTGATTGACGGTTATAAAGTACCCGCTGTACAGAAGTATTATAGTACTGTAGGAAGTGGTGTCGGCTCTATGTATGTTTATAGTGCGACAAACGTTCGCCTTGCAGAGTTGTCTCTCGGTTATAATATCCCTGTTCAGAAGTGGGTTCCTTGGATACAGGGCATGAATGTAGCCTTCACGGGACGTAACCTGCTAATGTTCTATTGCAAAGCTCCTTTCGACCCTGAACTGACGGCAAGTACAGGCACGCATTTCAGCGGAATGGACTACTTTATGTTGCCGAGCTTACGCAATTTAGGTTTCTCTGTTAAACTCAATTTCTAAAGAATCGATAAGATGAAACATATATTAAAATGCATGAAAGTGTTCAATGGTGTGTTGCTTGCCGGAGGCTTGTTGTTTACCGCTTGTACCGACCATTATGAAAGTTGGAATATCAATCCGAATGAAGTAACTCCCGAGCAGATGGAACGCGATAATCTCCTGACGGGAGCCTATTTCACGCAGATGGAAAGAGGTATTTTCGTAGTAGGTAAAGACAAAGGTGGTTTGTTTGAGGAGACTCAAATGCTGACCGGTGATATTTTTGCCAGCTACTGTGCTCCTATTAAAACATGGAACTATGCCGGAGAGCAGGACAACGATTGTTACAAACTCTATCCGCAGTGGTACAACTCTCCGTTTAGCACCGCTTACACAGAGGTGATGCAGCCATGGCGGAAAGTAGTGGATTGTACTAGTGAGACATCACCCGCACGTGCTATGGCCACTATTGTCAAGGTGTTCGGCATGAGCCGTATTACGGACAAGTATGGTCCCATCCCTTATTCAAAGTTTGGTACTGGTATTCAAGTGGCCTACGATAGTCAAAAGGATGTATATGATCGTTTCTTTGAAGAATTGGAAAATGCCATTGAGGTGCTCACCAGCTACAATAGCCGTACTTCCGAACCTTATCTGGAAGACTATGACTATATTTATAATGGTAATGTGGCGAATTGGATTAAGTTTGCCAATTCTCTCCGTCTCCGTCTGGCAATGCGTATTTCTTATGTAGATCAGACAAAGGCCCAGACGGAAGCTAAAGCAGCAATAGACCATAGTATCGGGCTGATGACTTCCGTTAGTGACAATGCCATTTTGAAACAGTCTGTATCCTTTTCTTTCATCAATGAATGGTGGGAAGCATATGAAAGTTTCAATGATTTTCGAATGAGTGCTACTATGGATTGCTATTTGAAAGGCTTACAGGATCCACGTTTGGCTGCTTACTTCAAAGTTGCTAAGAAAGATGGCGAATATCACGGAGTCCGTAACGGGCAAACCAGTCGTAGTCAGGGCACTTTGTCTGAAGCAGCGTCTAGTATGAATATAGGACAGGCTAGCTCTATCCTGTGGATGGATGCAGCTGAAACATATTTCCTTTTGGCTGAAGCTAAACTGCGTTTAAACTTGGGAGATAAAACTGTGAAGGAATATTACGAAGAAGGTGTGAAGACCTCTTTTTCTTCCAAAGGTGCTTCCGGTGCGGATAGTTATCTTGATAATGATGTAAATGTACCATCAACTTCATTCATTGATCCGACAAACGGACGTAATACCGATGTGAGTCGTATGGTTTCTAATTTGACCGTGAAGTGGGATGAATCGGTTTCTGATGATAAGAAACTCGAGCGCATTATGGTGCAGAAATGGATTGCTCTTTTCCCGGACGGACAGGAAGCATGGAGTGAGATGCGGCGTACCGGCTATCCCGGTATTGTGACTATCAGTACAAACGCTTCCGGTGGAGAAGTTGCCACCGGAGAACTCATCAGTCGTTTGAAGTTTCCTACAAAGGAATATTCAGACAATGGCGAGAACACACAAGCTGCTGTTTCCCTGTTGAACGGTACGGATATTGCTGGCACACGTCTTTGGTGGGATGTGAAAAGGTAATCAGATATATAATGTAGAACAATCTAACTAAGTAATCAGAATATGAAAACAATGAAATACATATTGGCCGCACTGACTGTAGGCGGTATGATGGCCTCATGTAATACAGACATTGAGTCGTTGACTATTCAGCGGCCGCTGACTTACGACGACCAGTACTACCAGAACTTACGCGACTACAAAGAAAGCGATCACGAAATAGCTTTCGGATGGTTTGCGCAGTATGGAGCGCAGAACTCTGCTGCTGTCCGTTTTATGGGATTACCTGACAGCCTTGATATTTGCTCTATGTGGGGTGGTATTCCGGCAACAGAAAATACAGAAATCTGGGAAGAAATCCGCTTTGTACAAAAAGTGAAAGGAACCAAGATGCTTTGTGTGGCAATCACCCGTATCGATGCGGAAACAGATGACCATGCTTTCAAGCAGGCTTATAATGAAGCGAAGGCAATGCCGAGTGGCGAAGAACGGACTGCCGCACTTAATCGTTCTTTTGAAATGTATGCCGAATATTTCCTCGATCAGGTATTTCTGAACGATCTCGACGGTTTTGATGCGGACTATGAGCCGGAAGGTGACTTCTTGAGTGGCTCTAATTTTGAATATTTCTACAAACACATGGCAAAATACATGGGACCGAATCCGGACATTACCAGAGAAGAACGTTTACAGCTCATCGAAGAACGTTATGGTAAGGAGATTGCTTCGCGGGAAGGTATCTGTGATAAAATGCTCAATATCGACCAGACCAGTACCAGCATGACCAGCCTTATCCCATATAGTAACTATTGCTTTCTTCAGGCTTATGGCGGTGGTACGGGAGCAGGCGGATGGCCTGATGAAAAAGTGGTGTACTGTTGCAATATGGGTGATAACTGGCAGGGAGATATGCAGTCTATGTACAACCAGGCACGCTACAAGCCGACGAATGGAAAACGTAAAGGAGGCTTTGGCGCATTCTTTATCCATCGTGACTATAATGTACATGAATACAATCCTGAACCTTATTACCGGTTCCGCCAGTGTATTCAAATACAGAATCCGGCTATCCATTAATTAACCTTTTAATGAAAAGATGACAATGAAAAGTAGAAAGAATCTATTTTATATAGGAATGTTCGCCCTCTGTTCCATCGGCTTTGCAGCTTGTGATGATGAGGAGACTTACGATGTCTATGGTGATTCATTTAACCGGGTGTATATATATGATAACTCCAAGACATACAAGATTGTACAGACTCCTATTAGTACAGTCAGCAATGTAGACTTTAAATGGCCGGCAAAATGTTCGCAGAAAGCGAGCGGAACTATAAAAGCTACGGTTGTAGTGGATAACTCTCTGATTGCTGCCTATAATGAAGAGCATGGCACCGTGTTTGAAGCTATGCCCGCCGAAGCCATCGTGCTGGAAAATGCCGAGATGACTATCCCTGCCGGGAAAATGGTAGTTGCTGACACAGTGCGCGTAAAACTGACGGATGACGCTAATGTGCTTTCTACGCTTAAGAGCGAAAAAGGATACATTATTCCTTTGCGTTTAGTGTCTGCAGAAGGACCTAATACACTGTTGAGTACCAATATGGTAGCACCTTCTTTCCTGACCGTTACCGTGACGGAGGACAATGTAAATCATGAGGCTACTGAAGCCGACATTACAGGTACATTAGTAGCAGATCAGGCGGGATGGAGCGTTAATGTGTTAAGTGGTAGCGGATCAAACCTCGACAGATGGTTCGATGGAAATCCGCAATCTACAGCTTCTATTTCCGATTGGTCGAATTATAAGGCATCTTTTACTGTGGATATGGGGAAATCTTACACCTTTGGTGCTATCGTGGCATACAGGGGTACTTCTTGGGGAGAATATAATTCCATCAGTGCCGGAACAAAGATCAGCACCAGCGATGACGGTACGAACTTCAAGAGTGCTGGAGAAGTGACCGGCAGTTCTAAATTCATCGTATTTTATGCACCGTTGACTGCACGTTATATTCGTGTGGAAACAACCTCTTATTCTGTGAACTGTGGTGTATTTAATGTTTATGCAAAATAATAATTAAGACTATGAAGAAATATACACTTTTATCTTTATTGGCTTTGTTGCTCTGTGTTTCAGGTTGCAAGACCGAACCGGATTACAGTGATGCTGTATATATGACCGGTACACTGACTTCGTCGAACGTGAAATTCCTGGTAGATGGACAGTCCACTTTAGGATTGACCGTGACTTCCACCGATAAAGCAGAAGCCGATGTGACGGTAGGCGTACAGGTAGCTCCTCAATTACTGGAATCTTTCAATGCCTCTACCGGACGCAACTGCCAAATGCCACCCGAAGGCAGTTATAGTTTTGAAGCAGGTGATGTGATTATTCCTGCCGGATCAAACCAGTCTACACAAATCAAGGTAACTGCTGATGCAGATAAATTGCAGGAAGGTGTTTCCTACTGCCTTCCCGTATCTATCACTTCCGTATCGAACAGTGATCTGAAGGTGATGGAAAGTTCCCGTACGGCTTATGTTATGCTCACTAAAGTGATTGAAATCAAAGCTGCTTACCTGGCACGTCGGGGATATTTCAATATTCCTTCGTTCGGCGATCAGGAAAAAAGTCCGGTGAAAGCACTCGGACAGATGACATTAGAAATGAAGGTGCTTCCTGTATCCTTCCCTGTCGGTTCTGAAAGAAGTGCTAATGGTATCAGCTCATTGTGCGGATGCGAAGAAAACTTCCTCTTCCGTTTTGGTGACGGTGCCGGTAATCCTGTGAATAAATTGCAGTTCGTGAAAGGCTCTATCGGTTCGGCTTCACATCCCGACAAGAAAGACCATTATGAATCGTGGGTAGAGAAAGAGTTTCCTACAGGGCATTGGTTGCACTTTGCTGCCGTATATGACGGTCAGTATTTACGTCTTTATTTGGATGGTGAGCAGATTCACTTCGTAGAAACTAAGAATGGCGGAACCATTAACTTGAGTATGGCTTATGATGGTCATACTTGGAATGACGCGTTCTCCATCGGTCGTTCAGCCGGTAATGCTCGTTTCTTTGATGGTTACATTAGCGAATGTCGTGTGTGGAACGTAGCGCGTACATCCGCACAGATTGAAGATGGCGTTTGTTATGTAGACCCAACCAGTGAAGGACTCGTAGCCTACTGGCGTTTTGACGGTGAAACGCAGGATGATGGTTCGGTGCTTGATATGACAGGTCATGGCCATAATGCAGTGCCCGGTGGAGTTATCACCTACGTAGACAACCAGAAATGTCCGTTCTAAAAGAGGTAAAATAGAGGTTGTTCTTTAGTATGATGAGGTCTGCTGTCGAATCGGTTTTGCGCAAAGCATTACGGGGAGATGGCAGACTTCTCTTTTTAATATCTTATTCGTTTATAAAAAATAGTTATGCTAAATAAAATTTGTAAATCACTACTGTTTACGGCTATGATGACAGGAGTTGCTTATTCCTTTGCACAGCAACTTCCGGCAGTAACCTATAAAAATCCGACTTTGCCGGTAGAAACAAGAGTAGCCGACTTACTATCCCGTATGACGTTAGAAGAAAAAGTCGGCCAGCTCCTTTGTCCTTTAGGGTGGGAGATGTATGAAATCAAAAGAAACGATGTTTTTCCTTCTGATAAATTCAAGCAACTCATAAAAGACAGAAAGGCCGGTATGCTTTGGGCAACCTATCGCGCCGACCCGTGGACAAAGAAAACATTGTCAACCGGACTGAATCCCGCCTTGGCTGCAAAGGCCGGAAATGCCTTGCAAAGGTACGTAATAGAGAATACCCGTTTGGGAATCCCCTTATTCCTTGCCGAAGAAGCACCGCACGGTCACATGGCAATTGGTGCAACCGTTTTTCCAACCGGAATCGGAATGGCTGCTACCTGGTCGCCCCAACTCATCCGTGAAGTAGGAAAAGCAATCGGCAAAGAGATACGTTTGCAGGGCGGACATATCAGCTATGGACCTGTGCTCGATTTGGCTCGTGATCCGCGTTGGTCTCGTGTAGAAGAAACCTTTGGTGAAGATCCGGTATTGACAGGAAAAATAGGAGAGGCGATGGTGAAAGGACTGGGTAGTGGCGATTTGTCGCATCCATACAGTACCATAGCAACACTTAAGCACTTTCTTGCTTACGGTATTTCGGAAAGTGGTCAGAATGGGAACCCCTCTTTTGCCGGTATGCGTGAACTACATGAAAATTTTCTTCCTCCCTTTCAACTAGCCATTCATGCCGGAGCTTTATCAGTAATGACGGCTTATAATTCTATGGATGGTATTCCATGTACAGCTAATCGTGCCTTATTAACTGATCTTTTACGGAATGATTGGAAGTTCAGAGGCCTAGTTGTCTCTGATTTATACAGCATAGAAGGCCTTCATCAAACCCATTCTGTGGCATCCACCATGGAAGAAGCTGCTGTTCTCGCTTTATCGGCCGGAGTAGATGTTGACTTAGGAGGTGATGCTTATATGAATCTAATACAGGCAGTACAAACCGGTCGTATTGAGCAAACTGTTCTCGATGTTGCTGTGGCTCGTGTGCTTCAGTTAAAATTTGAAATGGGCTTATTTGAGCAGCCTTATGTAGATCCAGAAAAAGCGAATAAAGAAGTTCGTAATGATGAGAATGTGGCCTTAGCCCGTCAAGTCGCTCAGGCTTCAATCACGCTGTTGAAGAATAAGCATTCCTTGCTTCCTTTGCGTAAAGATGTGAAGGTTGCGGTAATTGGACCTAATGCTGATAACCGGTATAATATGCTTGGAGATTATACCGCTCCGCAAGCGGATGAAAACATTAAGACTGTTTTGAACGGTATCCAATCAAAACTGGCTTCGTCGCAAGTGGAATATGTAAAAGGATGTGCTATCCGTGATACGAGTTCATATACTATTTCCCAAGCGGTTGCTGCTGCTCAGCGTTCGGATGTTGTGATAGCAGTGATGGGTGGTTCTAGTGCGCGTGATTTTAAAACGACTTATAAAGCAACAGGAGCAGCCGTAGCGGATAATCAGTTGCTGAGCGATATGGAGTGTGGTGAAGGATTCGATCGGGCATCGCTTACTTTATTAGGGAAACAACAAGCCTTGCTTGAAGCTTTAAAAGCTACCGGGAAGCCCCTAGTCGTTATCTATATCGAAGGGCGTCCCTTAAATAAGAATTGGTCGGCTGAAAACGCAGATGCTTTGTTAACTGCTTATTATCCAGGTCAAGAAGGAGGACTTGCCATTGCCGACGTGTTATTTGGGGATTATAATCCTGCAGGACGATTACCTATTTCAGTGCCTCGTTCAGTGGGTCAAATCCCAGTATATTATAATAAGAAAGTCCCCCAGTCTCATGATTATGTGGAAATGTCTGTATCTCCTTTATATGCTTTTGGGTATGGATTGAGCTACACAACATTCGACTACTCCAATTTGCAAGTTAAGGCTTTATCAGCCGATTCGTTTGAAGTCTCTTGTCGAGTAAAGAATACAGGTGATTATGATGGGGAGGAAGTCGTGCAACTCTATTTAAGAGACGAGTATGCCTCTGTGGTTCAACCCATCAAACAGCTAAAACATTTTCAACGCTTCTTCGTGAAGCGGGGAGAGACTAAAACGGTTACATTTGTGTTGACTCCTGCTGATTTTAGCCTTGTAGATAGCGAAATGAAAACAGTTGTTGAGGCGGGATGGTTTGATCTTTTTATTGGAAGTGCATCGAATGATATAAGATTGAAAACAAGAATTGAACTGAAAGAGAATAAAGGAACAAGGTGGGGTGAATAGAATCCGATAAAAAGCCAAGCTCATAGATACTCTAGGGCTTGGCTTTAGTCGGTATATTCATTTATTTTTCGTCGTTTTTACGAATCTCTACCCGACGAATCTTTCCACTGATGGTTTTGGGTAGTTCGTCTACAAATTCGATCACACGTGGATATTTATAAGGAGCAGTCACTTTCTTTACGTGATTTTGGAGTTCCTTAATCAACTCTTCTCCCGCACGATCCTTATAATTCTTAGACAAAACGATAGTTGCTTTCACTACTTGTCCGCGAATCTCATCCGGAACACCGGTTATTGCGCATTCAACTACTGCTGGATGTGTCATTAAGGCACTTTCTACTTCGAATGGGCCGATTCGGTAGCCGGAACTTTTGATCACATCGTCTGCACGACCGACAAACCATAAATAACCGTCTTCATCTTTCCAAGCTACATCACCCGTATAGTAAATTCCATCGTGCCATGCTTCATGCGTTCTCTCTGCATCGCGATAGTACTCTTTGAATAATCCCAGCGGTTTACCTTTGCTTGTACGAATCACAATCTGTCCTTGTTCGCCAGCTTCTACAGAACGGCCTTCTGCATCAATTAGATCGACATCATATTGGGGATTAGGTAAGCCCATGCTGCCTGGTTTAGGCTCCATCCAAGGCATAGTGGCTACGGTCAACGTGGTTTCAGTTTGACCGAACCCTTCCATAAGCTTGATTCCTGTTAATTTTTTGAAGGTCTCAAACACCGCCGGATTTAATGCTTCTCCTGCAATGGTGCAATATTTCAGTGACGATAAGTCGTATTTGGTGAGATCTTCGTGAATAAGGAAACGGAAGATTGTTGGAGGCGCGCAAAGTGAAGTCACGTGATAATCATGAATCTTTTGTAGAATATCTCCCGGTGTAAACTTCTCATGGTCATAAACAAATATGTTTGCTCCGGCAATCCATTGTCCATACAGTTTTCCCCATACCGCTTTTCCCCAACCGGTGTCAGCTATGGTTAGATGTAAACTATTGTCGTCGAGATTGTGCCAGAGACTACCGGTAACAATGTGCCCCAACGGATAAGTAAAGTCGTGTGCCACCATTTTAGGTTCACCGGTAGTGCCGGAAGTAAAATACATCAGCGAGATATCATCGTTGGTGTTCGCGTGGCGAGGGCGTACAAAGGTGTCTGCATGTTCAATTCCATAATGAAAATCCTCAAACCCTTCTACCATTTCCGGACCTACACTCACAACTTTTTCAACACTTGGACAATCAGGTAAAGACTCTTTGATATGCTGTAAAATCACACTTTCACCGGCAGCAACAATCATTTTGATATCTGCTGCGTTGCAGCGATAAACAATGTCTTTTTTGGTTAGTAGGTGTGTAGCAGGAATCACAGTTGCTCCAAGCTTGTGCAAGGCGATGGTACTGTACCAAAATTCATAGCGACGCTTAAGAATGAGCATCACCATATCTCCTCGGCCAATACCTAAACTTTGAAAATAGGAAGCAGTCTGATCAGTGTAGTGCTTCATCTCGGCAAATGTAAACTGACGGCTATCTCCTTTGTCATTGGTCCATAATAGCGCTTTTTTATTTGGTTGTTCGGTAGCCCAAACATCTACTACATCGTAGCCGAAATTGAAGTTTTCCGGTACATTTATTTTCAAATTATTGATAAAATCCTCTTGCGAGGTAAAACTAGTTTGTGCTAAAAAATTCTCTACCATAATAGGATTACATAATCACAGCTAGAAAACGAACGGTTTTGCCGTCGAGCGCTTTCATGCTATGTGGAAGTTTAGAATTGAAATAAATACTATCACCTTTCGCTAGGACAATCTCCCGGCCTTCAATGTCCATGAGCATACGCCCTTCGAGGACCAAATTGAATTCTTGACCGTAGTGACTATTGCAGTTGTGCTTTTCATCGTCCTCTTTCGGTTCTACGGTAACGATAAACGGATCAGCGCTGCGATTCATGAATCCGGAGGCTAGCGATTGATATTTGTAAGCTTTAGTTCGTTCAATACTCACTCCTTTGCCGGCTCTCGTTACAAAGTAACTGTTCATTTTGGGTTCTTCGCCAAACATTAGGGCATCTAGAGCGATGTCATAGGTGCGTGCTATTTTTTGTATCATACTTATCGATATATCGTATTCTCCAGTCTCAGCACGCCGATAGTCTTCGGCAGATATGTCACAGTCGCGAGCAATGTCTTCAGGCGTTAATTCCAATACGTCACGTAATCCACGAAGGCGTTCTGCGATTTGTTTAATTTGGTCATTCATATCGTTTGAATTTTAAGTTATTTTGAAGCTTTCATAGCTTTGATGATAGCTGATGTGAAACCGTTATGTTCCAGTTCATTGAGACCTTTAATCGTAATCCCTCCCGGGGTGGTCACTTTGTCAATCTCTACACTTGGGTGAGTGTCATTATTAAGAATTAAGGCAGCAGCTCCTTTTACTGATTGAGCAACCATTTCCATGGCGTCCTTGGGGCGTATCCCCATTTCTACTCCTGCTTGCATGGCCGCTTGAATATATTTTAAGACGTAAGCAATGCCGCATGAAGTCAGTGCAGTTGTTGCTGCGATTTTATCTTCGGGAACAAGCATTGATAGCCCCATCTCATTAAATAGATGAAGCAAGAACTGGTCTTGTTCCTCACTCGTGTTACGAGCAGCAATGAGGGTCATGCTTTCCAATTCACTGATTGCAGTGTTAGGGATAAGTCGGTACATGGGCATTTCAGGGGTTGCAACAAACTGTGCTAATTCCTCAAATTTAATACCAGCAGCTACAGAAACGAGTGTCTGGGTGTTTTTGAGTTTTAATTCTTGTGCCACAGATCCTATAAACCAGGGTTTTACGGCTAAGATAACGATGTCTGCATTTTCTGCAGCTTCTGTATTATTATGAGTTGTCGTGATTGCTGGATGTTCTTCTTTGAGTTTTTCCAATTTTCCAGCACTAGGGTTAGATACCGTGATGTCTGAAGAGTGGATCAGACTTCCTTTAGCTAGTCCGCGAGCTATGGCTCCTCCCATATTTCCCGCGCCGATAATAGCTATTTTCATAGGCGTTTGTTCTTTTTTTAAGTAGTAACAGACAAAGGTAACGGTAAATTATGAATAAACAAAAAGCAGCCGGATAAGAATTTAGTTTCTATTCACGGCTGCTTTTCTCCTTTGCTGTTATTAATCAAATGAGTAATTATAAAACTTTTCTGAAGCGAGTTAAGAAATCTTCAGCTTCTTCTATGGTTAAGCATAAAGGAGGCAAGAGGCGTAACACATTGGCGCCACTTGCTCCTGTAAATACGTGTTCATCATAGATTAGGCGGCTGCGAAGCTCTTTAATCGGTTCATCGAATTCGAGTCCGATCATTAGTCCGCATCCGCGTACTTCTTTTATCTGTGGAAATTTCTTTAGTTCTTTTTTAAGGAAGTCGCCTACAATAGCGGCATTTTCAATGAGGTTTTCTTGTTCCATCACATCCATTACTGCAAGTGCAGCGGAGCAAGCTAGGTGGTTACCACCGAAAGTGGTGCCAAGTTGTCCGTAAACAGGTTTGAATATCGGGCTGATCAAAACGCCTGCCATTGGGAATCCATTCCCGATTCCTTTAGCCACCGTAATGATGTCTGGGCGAATATCGCTATGCTGGTGAGCAAAGAACTTACCGCTACGACCATATCCGCTCTGAATTTCATCAAGAATAAGTATTGTCCCGTTCTCGGTACAAGCTTTGCGAAGTTCTTGCATAAAGTCTGTTGTCGGAATCTGGATACCGCCTACACCTTGAATACCTTCAATAATAACCGCACAAGTCTCACCTTTAGCAAGTTCCTTTCTCATGGCCTCTATATCATTCAATGGTAAGTAGGTCACATGTCCATTGTTATTGATCGGTGCAATGATGGCTGGGTTTTGAGTCGCTTCAACTGCTAGTGAGGTACGTCCATGGAATGATTTGGCAAACGATACAATTTTCGTTCGTCCGTTATGAAAAGAGGCTAGCTTTAGTGCATTTTCATTGGCTTCTGCTCCGCTATTGATTAGAAATAACGAGTAATCTTCATAACCCGAGAGTTTGCCTAGGTGTTCAGCTACTTGTTGTTGTAATTTGTTGATCACAGAGTTTGAGTAGAATCCAAGAGCTGCAACTTGTTGACTAATCATCTCCACATAGTGAGGATGTGCATGCCCTATAGAAATGACGGCATGACCACCGTAAAGATCCAGATACTCAGTGCCGTTTTCATCCCACACCTTGCAGCCTTTTCCTTTAACTATATTGATGTTATATAAGGGATATACTTCGAATAAATTCATTTTATTTTGGTGTTAAAAAGCCGAAGGTTTCAACCGTAATCCTACCGTTTCTTCCAGGTTGAACATTAGATTCATATTGTGAACAGCTTGTCCGCTGGCCCCTTTCAGCAAATTGTCTATACATGAGATAATCAATAGCTTATCGCCATGCTTCTCCAAATGTAACAGACATTTATTGGTGTTAACTACTTGTTTTAAGTCGATGTTTTTATCTACGATGTGTACGAAAGAATCTTTAGCGTAATATTCCTCATACATGCGTGTTATTTCTTCTAACGAAATCTTGGTTTTGACTACCAGTGTGGCAAATATTCCGCGAGGGAAGTCACCACGGTACGGTAGAAAGTCGATTTCAGCGTCGAAGCTGTTTTGTAGTTGCTTCAGTGATTGCTTTATTTCAGGAACATGTTGATGATCAAAAGCTTTGTACACACTCATGTTGTTGTTGCGCCAGCTGAAATGACTGGTTGCACCCGGTTTCACTCCAGCGCCGGTACTTCCTGTTATGGCATTCACTGATACATCGGTTGTCAATAGTAGATTTTTTGCGAGTGGCAACAAGCCTAACTGAATGCAAGTGGCAAAGCATCCAGGATTTGCCACATGTTTGGCAGTGCAAGTCGCGCGGCGGTTTAGTTCCGGCAATCCATAGATGAAATCATGATCGTCACTTTTGATGCGATAGTCCATTGACAAATCGATGATCTTAAGTTCCTCAGGAACGTTATGACTCTCTAGAAATTTCTTTGTGTCACCGTGAGCTGTGCAAAAGAAAAGCACATCTATTTCATCTAAAGGTAGTGCGTCGGTAAACATGAGGTCTGTTTCTCCATACAATCCTTCGTG
Source organism: Bacteroidota bacterium (assembly GCA_023426145.1). Taxonomy (GTDB): domain Bacteria; phylum Bacteroidota; class Bacteroidia; order Bacteroidales; family Bacteroidaceae; genus Bacteroides. Next base: position 23,619 of record JAFABG010000011.1, read on the forward strand.
TACGTCGGTTATTTTGTTTCCAGCGTTGCTACTACTGTTCACAAATATAATTTCAGTTTCCGGATGGTTGAGTAGCAATCGAATCAATTCTCCTGCTGTATAGCCCGCTCCGCCGATGATTCCTGCTCTGATCATATTTCTTCGTCTTTATGATTGTTATAGTACACTCGAAGGGGTGTAGACGTAACTTTAATAAAGCCTTTTGCATCTTCGGCAGTCCATCCTTTTTGCATTTCTCCGTATTCTCCAAATTTTGTCTTTACGAGATCATCTTCAGATTCAACGCCAACTGTAGAGAAGGAGAGTGGACGAAGCTCAAGAATAGCTGTTCCGTTGACGTTGCGTTGGCTTTCTTGGAGCATAGCTTCAATATCTCTCATTACCGGTTCGAGATACTGACTCTCATGAAGAAACATACCATACCAGTTGGCCACTTGATCTTTCCAGTATTGTTGCCATTTGCTCAATGTATATTTTTCTAGGAAGCGGTGTGCACCGATGATCAACATGGGAGCAGCCGCTTCAAAGCCAACACGCCCCTTGATACCGATGATCGTGTCACCCACATGCATATCACGTCCTATACCGTATGCAGCACCTATTTCTTCTACCTTCTGTATGGCCAGAATAGGATCATCAAAGGTTTCGTCGTTCACAGCTTTGAGTTCCCCCTTTTCGAAGGTCAGTCGTAGCAGTTCGCTCTCTTTCTTCTCCACATGTTTAAGGTAAGCACTTTCAGGCAATCCTTGTGCAGAATCAAGAATCTCCCCTCCACAAATAGAGGTCCCCCATAATCCTACATTATAAGAATACTTTAGTTTAGTGAAGTCGGCACTGAATCCATGTTTATTGAGGTAATCAATTTCTTCTTGGCGGCTCAAAGCCATATCACGAGTGAGCGTGATGATTTCTACATTAGGAGCCAATACCAAGAAAGTCATATCGAAACGAATTTGATCATTACCAGCACCTGTTGAACCGTGAGCGATAGCGTCCGCACCGATTTCATTGGCATAGCGTGAAATAGCTAAGGCTTGGAAGATACGTTCAGAACTGACAGAAATCGGATAGGTTCCATTGCGCAACACATTTCCGAAAACCATATATTTCAAGCTTTTCTCGTAGTACTCCTGAGTAACATCTAAAGTGACATATTTAACTGCCCCAAGTTTGTAGGCATTCTCTTCGTTTGTTTTCAGTTGTTCTTCGCTGAAACCACCCGTGTTGGCACAAGCTGCATATACTTCATATCCTTTTTCTTTGGCGAGATACATGACTGTGAACGACGTGTCCAGTCCGCCGCTGAATGCCACCACTACTTTTTTCTTTTTTTCTTCCATAGTGCTGTATGTATTAAATGTTGTTTCTTTCTTGTTCTTTTTTTATGTTGCGTGGATCCGTTGGGTCATAAAGCATGGCTGTGCAAATGCAAAATTTTCGGTTCTTGGATAGCAATATATCATGATTTGTGCAACCCTCGCATCCTTTCCAAAAGGAATCATCATCAGTGAGTTCATTAAAGGTAACCGGAACATAACCTAGTTCGGTATTCATTTTCATCACTGCAGCTCCTGAAGTAAGACTGAATATTTTAGCCTTCGGCCATCGCAACCGTGCCAACTGAAACGAGGCTTGTTTTATTCGTTTGGCAAGTCCCATGCCCCGAAAATCCGGATGCACAATAAGTCCGGATGTAGCTACATATTGCTTATTTCCCCATGATTCAATATAAGTGAAACCGGCAAATTGATCTTCACAGAGCGCGATAATTGCTTTACCTTCTCTCATCTTCGTCGCTACATATTCATGCGTACGTTCGGCGATTCCGGTTCCACGTACGGCAGCAGCCTTTCTAATTGTATCCAAAATAGTGTCAACGTAAACCTCATGTGAGGCGTCGGCTACCATAACATCTATTTGTTGAGTGTCCATTTCTTCTGTAAATATAATAGGTATAGTTATTCAAAATTGGGAATCACAAGCGACAGAAATTGACGCACCTTGTTTGTGGATACTCCTTCACGCAACACCAGCATGATGGTGTCATCTCCTGCAATTGTCCCCAATATTTCACTGAATTCATTGTTGTCAATATCGTAAGCCATACCGCTAGCATAACCTGGGCGGGTACGTATTACGGCAAGATTGCCTGAGAATTGCAGGGAAATGAATCCAGTATTTTGTAACATGTCACCGACGCTCTTGTCTGTAGAGCGTTTGTACATAATGTTATTAGGCAATACATATACATATTTGCCGTTCATGCTAGCTGCTTTAGCTACTTTTAGTTGTTTCAAGTCGCGGGAGAGGGTGGCCTGTGTCAGTTCGAAGCCTTCGTGGTTTAACTCTTGAAGGAGTTCTTCCTGCGAGCCTATCTCTTTACTTGAGATAATCATTTTAATGGCGTCTAACCGATTTGCTTTCTTCTTCATTGTATAATTATTCTAAGAATGCCGCAAATTTATGCATTATTTTGGAGATTGAATGCATAAAGCCAAAGTTTTTTGCATAAAAAAGAATATTTAATGACTGAACGGCTCTATTTTGTTTTATTGTTCGTATATTTGCGAACAATAAAACAAAATACTGATTATGATACAGAAATTTGCCGATTGGTTGGTTTTCGGTCTTTTGGGATTAACTCCTGACTCGTCGTTGGGGACGGCTGTAAACTTCTTTTTTTATGATACGATAAAGATCTTAATTTTATTGTTCTTTATCAGTGTGCTCATGGGGATTATCAATGCCTATTTCCCGATTGATCGTTTGCGTAATTATTTGGCAACTCGCAAGCTATACGGATTGCAGTATTTCTTTGCTTCGTTGTTTGGTGCCATCACCCCGTTCTGCTCCTGTTCTTCTATTCCTTTATTTATTGGTTTTGTGAAAGGGGGAATACCTTTGGGCGTAACTTTTGCCTATCTTATTACTTCTCCGTTGGTGAACGAAGTAGCCGTTGCGATGTTTATCGGTACATTTGGTATTCGCATAACAACTATTTATGTTATTAGTGGTATCATTTTAGGTATGATAGGTGGTTTTGTACTTGGTAAGTTTAAGCTCGAGAATTATTTGAGTGACTGGGTTAAACAGATACAGCTCAACTCCGTTAGTGATTTCGGAGCATGGGAGAAAGAAAATACGCCATTTATAAAGCGTTTGCCTACTATCACTAAAGAAGCATGGGGGATTGTGCGTGGCGTACTTCTGTATATTATTATAGGTATCGGTATTGGTGCAATTATGCATGGATATGTTCCTGAAGGTTTCTTTGAACACTATATGTCCAAAGATAACTGGTTTGCTGTACCTCTATCTGTATTGTTTGCCGTGCCTATGTATGCTAATGCAGCCGGAATAGTACCTGTTATAGAAGTATTCGTTGCAAAGGGTATTCCTGTGGGTACTGCTTTGGCTTTCATGATGGCCGTTGTCGGATTATCGCTTCCCGAAGCAACCTTGCTGAAAAAGGTCATGACTTGGCGTTTAATTGGCGTTTTCTTCGGTTTAATAACTGTGTTCATTATCTTATCGGGGTATTTATTTAATGTATTGTTGTAGTCTGATCGCATGATAAGCCGATTTTTTAGACAGTTTTACTGACGATATAAATATAGAAAGAATAGATCACCTATCTTTCTTGTTCTTTTGGAATAATATTCTTTTTGAATGAACAAATAAATCGCAAAAAAGAATATTATTCCAAAATGTTTATTGCACCATAAATCTCTACTCTTTTCTCACCCATTCTTCCTTTATTTATCTTTATCTTTGTCTTGATTTTACATGACTTGTAGCAATACTAATTAAGATTAGAAAGATGAAGAAACAGACCAAAGCCATCCATACCAGCTTTCAAAGCCCGGATGCTTATAATGCACTTAGTATGCCGGTGTACCATACCGCTGCCTATGAATTTGAGGATACAGATGCCATGGCAGATGCCTTTTGTGGAAGAACCAACGCACCAGATTATTCTAGAGTGATGAACCCTACAGTGACCTATTTTGAAAACAAAGTCAAATCGCTGACTGGCGCAGCAGATGTCATTGCACTAAGTTCAGGAATGGCTGCTATCAGTAATACTTTGCTTTCGATTGCTGCAGCTGGGAAGAATATCGTTTCTTCTCGTCATTTGTTTGGAAACACTTATTCTCTTCTGACCACTACTTTATCTCGCTTTGGCGTATCTCCCAAGTTGTGCGATCTTACCGACCTAGATGCTGTTGAGGCTGCTGTTGATGAAAATACGTGTTGTATCTATTTGGAAATTATTACCAATCCTCAGATGGAAGTGGCTGATTTGAAAGGATTAGCGAAAATAGCTCATCAGAGAAATATTCCGCTGATAGCCGATACCACTTTAATTCCTTTCACCGAGTTCGACTCTCATGCTTTGGGTGTAGATATTGAAGTCGTATCAAGTACTAAATATTTGTCGGGTGGAGCCACTTCTATTGGAGGCTTGATTCTTGACTATGGGACCTGTCCTGGTTTTGTGAAACGCATGCGTACTGAAATGTTGCTTAATTTAGGTGCCTACATGACTCCTCATGTGGCTTATATGCAAACCATTGGATTAGAAACACTTGATGCACGTTACCGAATACAGGCTGCTAATGCTAGAGCGCTAGCCGAAAAGTTGCAGACGCTTCCTTTTGTAAGGCAAGTGAATTATGTCGGACTTCCTGATAATCCATACTACGCCCTAGCTCAAGCGCAATTTGGCCCCACTGCCGGTGCAATGATCACCATCGATCTTGAGAGTAAGGAGGCTTGTTTTAGATTGATTAATCATCTGAAATTAATACGTCGTGCAACAAATCTATTTGACAATAAATCACTAGCTATACATCCAGCTAGCACAATATTCGGTCCCTTCACTGATCAACAACGCGAAGCTATGGATGTGTTGGACACTACGATCCGTTTTTCCATTGGCTTGGAAGATGTAGATGATTTATTTGAGGATATTAGTCAAGCCTTCAATAGCTCAGAAAAATAGGACTTTTCAATAGCTAGTGCTATTTTAATCTTTATATACCACATTCGCGGTATATAAAATGCCACACCAAAGGGATTTTATACCATGTATATTCCTCTTAATTTTGCAAATCTAATTTAACGAATAAAAATAAAACCAGTATACACTGCTGAGGAGGTTCGTTAGATTAGATTTCAACTATAAAAAGGATATAAGACATGGATTTAGTTTCTAAGGCAAGAAGGATACGATTGCTATCCACCCTCTCTCTGATTATTGTATTAGGGTTCAATTTGTCAGCCGTTCAGGCTCAAACTTTAACGGGTAAAGTCGTCGATCGGGCAACAAACGAGGCAATTATTGGTGCAACCGTAGTTGATGCGAATAAAAATGCGGGGACAGTGACTCGCGCTGACGGGGGCTTTACCTTAAAAGAGGTTACTTACCCCATTCGGTTACAGGTTAGTTTCATTGGTTATCAATCGCAAGAACTTTTGGTGGAACAGCCCCAATCTTCTTTCACTATTCGTTTATCAGAGGAGGTAAGTAGCTTGGATGAAGTAGTCGTTGTCGGTTATGGAACTCAACGTCGTACACAGCTAACAGGCTCAGTGGCTAAGATCCATTCCGAAACTTTCGATGTGACCACTGCACCAACCCTCGATGGAGCATTGAGTGGTGCAGTTGCTGGACTTAATGTCACCGCCTCTTCCGGTCAGCCCGGTGCGGCATCTAGCATACGTATTCGAGGAGGAAACTCAGTCAATGCAAGTAATGAACCTCTATATGTCATTGATGGTTTTATCTATTACAAAGATGCCAGTCTCGGTAAAACCGGTCTTGGTGCCATTGAGAGCAATCTTAATCCACTGTCTACCATCAATCCATCGGATATTGAATCTATTGAAGTTTTAAAAGACATCTCGGCCACAGCAATCTATGGCTCACGCGGTGCAAATGGTGTCATTATGATAACGACTAAGAAGGGACAGCGAGGAAAGGCCACTGTGGCCTATCGTTTCTCGTCCGGATTTGATGTTGTTAGTAAGAAACTCGATTTGATGAATGCCTCTGAATGGGCTGGCTTTCAGAAACAATATTTCTATAATAAAGGAGGCTATAGTGATTCGCAGATCGAAGCTTTTGGTGAGGGAACTGATTGGCAAGACGCCATGTTACGTACAGCTTTTCGTCAGAGTCATGAAGTTTCAGTGAATGGTGGTAGCGAGAAATCGCGTTATGCCTTTTCGGCCAATTATACGGATCAGGATGGTGTCATCCTTCATTCCGGATTCGAACGCTATAATTTTCATTTGAATGCAGACTGGAATCTATCCGCTGATCTTACTTTTGGGGTGTCGGCCACTTATGGAAAAAGTACTCAACAGGGGCTCACTACTACCGAAGAAGTCGAATATAATTCGTCTCCTTACTCGGCAGGTATCACCAATAGTTTTGTCTACGGCCTGCTCACCCCGCAAGTGGTTCCCGTCTATCTGCAAGATGGTGCCTATAACTATGCCAATCCCTATGAATATGCCTATTTTGCGATCGGGAATAAGAAAGCCAATGCTGTCTCCGATTTGACTAATTCCGTGGCGGAAAGTATCAATAACTATTTGCTATCCAATGTATGGGCTCAATATAAAAAAGGTGATTTTACGGGTAAAGTTACCGTAGGTTTAAATAAAGAGCAGATCACACAAAACTATTTCTCACCCTCTTATACCTCCCTTGGGCTTGCCAATCAGGGCATGGGCGGGATTGGGAATAAAACCAATGAGGTGTGGCAACAAGAATACACTCTCACTTGGGGCAAACAGCTGAACGAGACCAATTATCTGGACGCTTTGGTGGGTTACACACATCAACGCACTCAGTCGGATTATCATTCCGTTTTAGTCACCCATTTCACGAACGAAAACTTAAAACATAATAATTTAGCTGATGGTTCAACCGTCTATCCGCCCAAATCGGGAACGTCGCAATCGACTCTTAATTCCCTCATTGCACGCGTGAATTATACACTTTTGAATCGTTACAACGCCACAGCTACTTTTCGTGCAGATAATTCTTCACGCTTTGCCAAGAGTCATCGTTGGGGATACTTCCCTTCTATTGGCTTATCGTGGAATCTCGATCAAGAAGAGTTCCTCCGTCGTTCGTCCAACCTGTCCAACCTCAAGCTAAGAGCTTCATTTGGAGTAGTGGGGAATCAAGAGATAGGCGACTATGAATATTCGCTTAACTACACAGCAGGTCAGTACGATGGTTCATCAAGTTATGCAAAGGCTAATGATGCCAACGAAAATTTAAAGTGGGAAACAACGTTGTCCTATAATATAGGTGTTGATTTAGGTTTATGGAACAACCGCCTGAGTCTTGTCGCAGATGCATACTATAAAAAGACCAGCGATTTGTTACTAGAAGTACCTGTGGGCTTTTCTTCAGGGGTAAGCACTCAGTTGCAAAATGTAGGTAATGTGGTTAATAAAGGAATAGAGTTAACACTCAACGGAACCCTTCTGAAGCAGAAGGGACTGCAATGGGTAGCCTCTGCTAACATAGCTTATAATAGTAACCGGATTTCAAATATGGGGACTACTAATACTATTATCATGGGCACCTCCAACGAAACGATCCTTCGGAAAGGAGAATCATTGGGTACGTTCTACGGACTTCGCTTTGCCGGTATTGTTCAAGAAGGTGAAGACGTAAGCCTATTACCGACGGTAAATGGCAATACGCCCAAACCGGGAGATCTCAAATATACGGACGTAGATGGAAATAAACGGATTGATGGCAACGATCGCGTTGTTTTGGGAAGCATACAGCCTGATTTCACCTACGGCTTTTCTACTCAACTCAACTGGAAGCGATTTGATTTTAATGTCGTCTTCTCAGGTAGCTATGGCAATGAGTTGTATAATGCTATCGGGCGAAGGCTTGAACAAACAGGCGACAGCTATAACCTGCTGCGTAGCGTACTTCATAGCTGGACCAAAGAGAATCCTTCTCAAAGGCTTCCTTATGCCAGTAATGAACGACCGACTTCCTATATTGATAGTCGTTACGTAGAAGAGGCTTCTTATCTCAAATTACGTAATGTCACCCTCGGTTACTCTTTTCCTTTCAGTAGCAAGAACGGGATAGATGTTCGTGTATTTGCTACCGCATCCAATGTGTTGACCCTTACCTCTTATTCAGGTTATGATCCCGAAGTAGCCTTGGGCACCGATACGGGAGCCTATCCTTCAGCACGCTCTTTTGTGTTCGGCCTTGGATTGACTTTTTGAGATGAGTCGTTGACAAATAAAGAATTAAAACCCAATCAAATTAATCATTTATAGTTTAAGGTATGAAGAAAAAACTTTTTTCCAGTGTAGTAGTTGCCGCCACTTTATCCATTAGTTTAGTGGCTTGCAGCGATAAGAATGATGGAGTGAACGGCGGTGGTGGTATTATTGATAATCCGGTCACGAATGACGAAACAGCTATTTCAACCGTCAATGGTGTTTATAGTCAGTGGCAGCCCCTAAGTTCCTCCTTCTCTTTCATTATCGAACTCAATTCGAGCAGTTTGATCTCTTTTGAGGGAGAGGAGTCGGAACCAGGCCCTCTCAATAGTCGTTTCGAACAGCGTGAAGATACTTGGTACCAAGTGAAAATCTTCAATCGCCTACTGTTAGGTATTAGCAACGGCAATCAAAATATAACGTTGCTGACTGATGCATTCCAGAATGGTCGGTTGAGTCAAGCGGGATATAATGCTGCCGTAGGAAAAGCGAAATTACTTCGCGGACTTGCCTATCTTTACTTGGTCCAGCTTTGGGGTGAAGTACCCGTGTTTACAGAACAGGGCGGAAGCACGAAGGAACGTCAACCCATCGATCAGGTCTATAATCAGATAGTGTCCGACTTGAGCGATGCGGAGACCTTGTTGCTCGATTATTCAGGAGATCCTATCACTCCTTCAAAGCAGACTGCACAAGCGCTTCTTGCCCGTGCTTATCTGGCTTGGGGCGACAATCCGTTGTCCGCTTCACAGATTGCAGCTATTGCCGATGGACAGACCGATCCTGCCTTCTCTAAAAACGACGGGCGTTTAGAAAAAGCTGTTGAGTATGCCGATAAAGTGATCAATAGTAAGCGTCTTGGACTTGATCCGGATTTTTCTAAACTCTTTGGTCGTGACTATGAGAGCAATAAGCGTGGAACCAATGAGCATCTTTTCACGATCAAACATGATGGCGATTCTTATGATGCACAAGGCAATCATCAGACCCATTGTGCGTGGACCTTTCCCTTTCAGAATGGAGAGCATGGTCAAGCCTTTACTGAGAACCACTTAGAAGTAGCAGATGTTACCCTTTACGACCGTTGGCATGATGAGTATCCTCAGGACAAACGCCTCGAAGAAACTTATCTGACTTCTCTAGCCAATCCAGTAGACGGACTTACCTATACCTATTATTCACCTATCTACACACCGATAAATGGTAAGGCAGTAGACCGTTCATATACAAATGCGGTGAACGAAGAGATTACTCATAATTCAGTCGACCGAATTGAAATACGTTATGCTGAAGTGTTACTTACAAAGGCTGAAGCCCTAGTCCAACTCGGCCGAAACACAGAAGCGGCCGCCCCCTTCAACTTGTTGCGAACCAGAGCAGGGATAAAGACCATAGATGCTCCTACGTTAGATCAAATTAAGCGTGAATGGGACTATGAGTTCACTTATGAGCAAAAGAAACTATTTAATTCTTATCGCTGGAAAAATCTCATTGCTTCGGTAAAAGAAGTCGATAGCTATGAGCACTTTGACAACAGTTATGCCAATGAAGGAGCAACCGGACGTGACGGGAAAATTGTTTCATCGTTTTATGCCAAGATTCACAAACACCTTGTTGCTAAATATAACAATGTGCGTGGGCGGCACTATCGCCAACCTATTCCCCTTGGATTAAATGGAGAAGATCTTGGTATCCTTCCGCAAAATCCAGGTTATTAATTCTTATCTATCTTTAGTTATGAAATTTCTTTCGAATACCATAGTTTTATTGTTGCTGGCAGTGATTGTTGGCATATTAGCAGGATTCTTCATTCCCGAGACGGGAATGAAGATCGTGTTAGTTATAAAGCAGATCAGTGGACAAATCATCTTTTTTCTTGTGCCGTTGATCATCATCGGTTTTGTGGCTCCATCCATAGCCTCATTGAAAGGGAACGTCTCGCGATTGATCCTTTTTGCTTTCACTTTGGCTTACATGTCCTCCATTGGTGCTGCTTTTTTTGCTTTGTTTACCGGCTATCAGGTTATTCCTTGGCTTAACATCTCTCCGGCTTCCGAGTCCTTGCGTGATTTGCCGAAGGTCCTATTTCAGTTGGAGATCCCTCCTGTGCTGAATGTGATGTCTGCGTTGTTACTCTCCATACTTCTCGGATTAGGCAGTCTTTGGACCCGATCTAAAGTGCTTGTCGTTTTGTTCGTTCAGTTGAAGGAGGTCGTGTTGCAGTTGGTAAAACGTGTGTTGGTTCCTCTTTTGCCCTTCTATGTGGCGGCAAACTTTTGTGTACTCTCCTATGAAGGAAACATCTCTCGTTTGGGAATCTTCCTGCCAGTCATCCTCATTGTGATTGTTTGCCACTATTTGTGGTTGTTGCTTCTCTATGTGTGCGCTTCCCTCTATTCAGGTAAGAATAGTTGGCAGGTCTTGAAGTACTATGGACCGGTTTATTTCACCGCTTTAGGTACGATGTCGTCTGCTGCCACCCTAGGTGTAGCGTTAGATAGTGCCCGTAAGAGCCCTTTATTAGATAAAGAAGTAACCGACTTTTCTATTCCCTTGTTTGCCAATATTCACCTTTGCGGGTCGGTCTTGACCGAAGTTTTTTTTGTTTGTGTTGTTTCCCAGCTACTCTACGGACATCTGCCCGATCTCTCTACGCTCTCCCTTTTCATCTTTCTTCTCGGAATATTCGCTGTAGGAGCACCTGGTGTTCCGGGGGGCACAGTGCTGGCTTCATTAGGTATAGTGGTGTCAGTGCTTGGTTTTGATGATGCCGGAACAGCTCTGCTTATTACCATTTTTGCCTTACAAGATAGTTTTGGGACAGCATGTAATGTGACTGGAGACGGTGCGCTTGCTTTAATCACCGGCACCTTTGCTGGCCGTCATTCCAAAGCCTAAGTTGTTGAACTATTAACACCCTACATGCAATGAATACAGATACTACATTTATTCTGGCCGATAACCAAGATATCACTCGTTCAGGACTTCATCATTACTTATTCAATTTATTTGGAGAGTGTCAGGTAATGGATGTTGCCGATAAAAAAGGATTAATCCAAGCCTTGATTGCTTGTAGCAACAGTGTTGTTGTTCTTGATTATACATTGTTCGATCTGAATGGGGTGGAGGAGTTTCTCATTATAGCTAAACGGTTTCCGTCGGTCAGTTGGATTTTATTTTCAAGTGAATTGAGTGAAGATTTCATCCGTAAACTGAGTATTGAAAAGAATATTAGCATGATTTTGAAGGAGAATTCAGGTGAAGAGATCAGTTCTGCTTTAGTTTGTGCTGCTCGTAAAGAACGCTTTTTCAGTCATCAGATTGCTAATTTATTGATTCTTGGTGCCGGGAAGTCTACTACTCATTCTAGTTTGACGGCAACAGAAGTCGATATCCTCAAACTGATAGCTCTAGGCAAATCGGTTAAAGAGATTGCACAGGAAAGAACGTCAAGTATGCATACCATAATTACGCATAAGAAAAACATCTTTCGTAAGCTTGGCGTGAACAACGTTTATGAAGCAACTAAATATGCTCTCCGTGCAGGTCTGGTGGAGATGGTTGAGTATTATATCTGATTTATTGTTGGTGAATAGGTATAAAGATGTTACTTTTACCACATTAACAATCAGAAACGAAACCAGAAATGATGAATAAGAAGAAAGTTTTAGTAGCTGGAGCTACCGGTTATCTTGGAAGATATGTTACGCAAGAGTTGGCAACATCGGAGTCTTATGATACAAAGATTGTCGTTCGCCAAAAGTCTAAAGCTCAGCTTGAATATACTGATATTGAAGTTGTTGAGGCTGAAGTGACTCAGCCTGATACCTTAGCCGGTATTTGCGAAGGAGTCGATATCGTTATAAGTAGCATTGGTATCACGCGTCAAAAAGATGGACTGACATACATGGATGTCGATTATCAGGCCAATGTGAATCTCCTTGATGAAGCGAAGAAGAGTGGGGTAACGAAGTTTATCTATATTTCAGTCTTACATGGAGATCAGTTACGCGAATTGAAGATTTGTGAAGCTAAGGAAAAATTCGTAGATTATTTGAAGGCATCCGGTTTGGACTATTGCATCATTCGGCCCAACGGATTCTTTTCGGATATGGGAGACTTTCTAAAAATGGCAAAAAGCGGTACAGTTTATCTATTTGGTGATGGAAAATTACAGCTTAATCCCATTCATGGGGAAGACTTAGCTAAGGTCTGTATCCATGCCATTACTGCTGATGACAAAGAAATTAATGTGGGTGGCCCTGATCTTTTATCGCAATATGAGATCGCAGAACTGGCTTTTAAAGCCTATTCCAAATCTGTGAAGGTGACTTATTTGCCCAGTTGGATAAGAAAATCAGTGCTTTGGTTCCTTCGAACAGTAACTAGTTCTAAAACCTACGGACCATTGGAATTCTTTATGACTACGATGGTGATGGATATGTCTTCTCCTCAATATGGAACTCACCGTCTGGAAGACTTTTTTAATGAACAAGCTAAAGCAGAGCAAAAGAATTAATCCTATAAAGCATTTCGCTACCATCCGGCATGTGGGGTTTGCCAGACAGTAGCGAATGTTTTCTACTTATTTATCACTGGGTATAAACATCATGTCAGTAATGTTTGCCCCTTTGAAAAGTTTTTTAGCGAATTTTTGAATGTCTTGTGGTTTCACTTGGTCAAGAATTTCATCAAAGTTCTTTGGATCAGTGATGTCAGTTCCATCGATATAATAACTCATGATTACACTCATCCAGTAGCTATTATGATTTTTCGCCTGCTCATTCTTCTTCCTTAGATTCGTGATGATCTTGTTCACTTCCTCTTCAGTTGGTGCCGTTTTCATGATTTTCTCCGTTTCAGCATAAATCAATGATTTTAAGAAATCTGCTTTCTCCGGATCACAGTCAAATTGCATACTCATTGAGCAAGAAGAATAAGGGATACGTGAGCTACTTGCACTCACAGATACCCCATAAGTACCTCCTTCTTTCTCTCGGATATTTTCTGTATAGCGCAATTGCAAAACACCTTCTAGGATACTGTTGTAGATCGTGTTGGCTATGGAATACTTCATCTCCTTTGAGAAGCTAGTAATCACTGTTGTTTTCGGCACTTCTAGTTTTATAGGAATCACTTTCGACACTTTGCCTTTAGGCCCACGCACCTTATTGTCTTTCCAGGTTTCTTTGCGATAGTCGGATTTCAAGGCTCCAATATACTTTTCGGCCAACAAGCGTACTTGCTCTTCATCAGCATTGCCCACAATAAAGAAAGTAAAGTCGCTCGCATCTTTGATTCTATCGCGATAGACCTTTTCTAGTTTATCCAATGTGATATGATCTAAATAATTCTCATTGAAAAGCCATATACGCGGGTGATAATTCCCCATGATCATTCTGATTGAATCTTGCATCATTTTCTGAGGCTTATCTTTCATTTGAGACAGGCTCAGTTTGTTGCGCGTCATCATCGAACTAAACAATTTCTGGTCGAAACGAGGCGCTTCAAAGCGTAAGTACATCAATTGAAACATGGTTTCCATGTCTTTTGGAGTTGCTGAACCGCTTAAACTCTCGGATAGCCCATTGATCGCTACTCCGCACCCAGCCATTTTGCCTGAAAGCATTTTCTGCAAAGTGATCGGGTCAAAGTCGCCCAATCCAAACGAACTGACAATAGACGAGGCATTTTCTGCTGCAGGGAGCATGTCAACGTCGTAGAGCGAAGTTCCTCCTTCACTATAAGCATAAAGGGAGACGTTATCTTTCTCAAAATCGGCCCATCGGTACACTACTTTGGCACCGTTACTTAACACCCATTCCGTAGCATTGAACTTAGGCAATTTTTTGGTAGACACAACAGTTCCCCCCTTCAATTGCCGTTTGATGAGTGATGTTCCGCCTACTTTGTCTTCATAGGCTTGTAAGTTAGTTGCCTTCGACGTTTTATCCCAGATCGATAGCACTTCTTCTTTTGTTAAGAATTTCTCACCTTCCGTAGGACCACTGATCGTTATGGTTCTATTTTTTCCTGCGTTCCACACTATTGCTTTGTCGGATACCTCTTTAGCCGAAATAGTCGGTATCAATTCTTTTGCTAGCTGATAGTAAGTTTCAAAAGCAAGCATAGGAGATTGTTCAAGGAAATGGCTCTTTATATCCCCCATAATACTTTCGTTGTCAACCTTATCTTTCTGCTTATAAGCTGATTCAAGGCCGGCTAGCATGTTTGTTTTCGCCCGCTCCAACTCACTATCGGTAAATCCGAAGCGTTTGATTCTCTCATTCTCCTTTAAGATAGCTTCCCAAGCTAAAGCCTCTTCGTTAGGTTTGGGTACAACGCTGATTCGATAAGCCGAATAGCCCCTCACCAATCCACCGTATCCAATGCTTGCACGCATAAATGGCGGGTTCTCTTGTTGCATCATTTCTCTAATGCGGGCACCGATCATGCTATTATAGAAAGAGGTGATAAGTACTTCTTTTAAATAAGCCACCGTATTCTTTTCGGCTGCCGAAACATCCCGGAATCGTATCGTAGCCCCAATGGAAGTACTCGAAATCTCTTTATCCGTTGCAAGCACATAATTCGTTTCCTTCTGATCGGGGATGCTGAAGAAAGGACGTTCTGTCGGATTCTTTACTGCGGGAATCGTAGAAAACATTTTTTTGATTTTCTCTTCCATCACTTTCACATCAATATCACCGACGACAGCGATAGCCTCCAAATCCGTACGATACCATTTATGGTAGAAGTCGCGAATCGTTTGATACTTGAAATTCTTGATCACGTCTAATGACCCTATCACGTCACGTACAGCATATTTTGAGTCTTTAAACAAGACTGGCGATGTCTGAGCTTGAATACGGAATGAAGGAGTACGTCGTGTGCGCCACTCTTCACTAATAACCCCTCTCTCACCATCAATCTCTTTGTCTTCTAGGGTGAGGTAGTACGACCAATCATGAAGAATCAGCAAGCATGTATCTACTAGCGATTCGCTGGCAGTGGGCACTGAGCTTAGGTTATATACTGTCTCGTTGTGGGCTGTGTAAGCATTCACATTCTGTCCGAAGGCTACGCCATGTTTCTCAAGCCCTGTGATAATCCCTTTTCCTGGGAAAGAGGCTGTACCTTGAAAAGCCATGTGTTCCAGGAAGTGTGCTAATCCATTCTGATCGTCTTCTTCCAACAATGCACCTGCATTTCTTAGAATATAAAAGCTAGCCCTTCCGGCAGGTTCGGTGTTGTGACGTAGGTAATAGGTAATTCCGTTCGGCAGTTTCCCAACGATAGTTTCCGGATCCTGAGGTAATCTCTGTTGAAGATTAATTTGGGCTTGTAATCCCGAAATATTGTATGCACATAAGAGTGCATACAATAAGAAAAATCTTTTCATTTTTATAGGTTTAGAATTTTATTTTCGTTGTCTACGGATTCCGAGTATAAGAGCCAGTAAAAGCATCAATCCCGGTAGCACTCCAAATGTCAGTGCTTTCACGTAGACCATATCTTCACGAGTCAGGCTCGTATATAAATCGGTTGGAGCCGGTCGGCGAATGTCGATAGGTGCTTCTCCATAGGAGAACCAGCTAAAGCCTCCCGTAATTAGGGCATAGTTCATCACATTATACATTCTTCTTCTGCTCGATAATTCGCCATTGCTGATTGCCGTTGCATCCGATAGCACAAGGATGCGTTGCTCCTTATTACCTACCTTACGTGTTAGCGCCAAAGCTGTTGGGAAAGATTGTTCCATCTCACCAGCTGCCGGATTGCAGACCACACTGTCGTTTACAAAGTCGATTGTCTCTGTTTCGTTCCAGCATCCTACAGAGTCTGTACGTAAAACCACATCCACCTGATACCCTTTGTCAGTAGTATATTCCATCCCTGACGCATCAGCCATCACTATTTTAGCATTGCGAGGAGGTCCTAGCGGATCCATCAAATAAGATAATTTCTGCATTTCAGGAGTAGCATTCATATACACCACATTCGGCCCTTCATCCACATGCTGCTGTACTAGAGTTCCCGGTAGGAATTTCACACCAAACTGCTCCATGAGCGGATTCATGATCTCATTCTTTCTTGCCCTTCCGGCAATCAACATATTCCCTCCACGGTCAATATATTTATCCAACTTCTCCTGTTCTTCCACGGTCAATGTGCGGTTCATGTCGGCCACTACAATGATATCGATGTTGGCTGGTATATCTTGACCATTCGATACCGATACAGGCAATATGTCAAAACCCTGATTCACCAATGACTGGCGGAAGTTTTTAGTATCCGCAAACATTGTATAATCTCGTGATAATCCGTTCCCCGTAATCTGCGGCTCACCTTGTCCCGTGAGGAAGCCCACTACAGGCAATTTAGTAGTGAAACGTTTGAAAGCCACTGAGATTTCCGATTCACCCGGCATTTTCATCATATCATTATATAGTCGTAAGAATGCTTTCTGCCCATTTTCACGCTCAATCACGCGTACGAAGTGATAGCCTTCACCTGATAGATCGATAGACTTATTGAGCTCTTCAACCGGCATGAATAAATCCGGATTTACTTCGGTAACTTCAGCTTCTTTTTCCATCATCTCTTTCGTTGAGAGTCCAGGATAGAGACGTTTGAATCGATCTGTACCTGCGTCCGCATAATAGTATACATACTTTAGCTTCATGTCCGGTTTGAAACGAAGATATTGTTTAAAGCGTTCTTCATCTTCCTTTATGCTGGCTGGCATACCAAAATAGCGATCATCGTCGAGTATGTTCACATAAGTGGTAATGGTCAGTTCACCATCCAGTTTTGACATCACTTCTTGACTATTCAAAGATAAAGTATTTCGCTTTGTCTCAGTGGTATCGTAATAGTACATGAAAATGGGGCGAGAGGTGATGTAACCCACTACGGCAACTCCAACCAACAAAAGTGCATATTTGCTTACTACCTTCACTACGGGTTCACTTTGGCGAGTAGATTGCAGTTTCAAGATACTGAGCAATAGGAACATGGCGATTACCACTAAATAGTAGATCACATCCTCGCTGCAGATCAGTCCACCAGTCATGGGACCGGAACGTCCGCTAAGACAAATCCAGTAAGTGATCTCGCGTACAAATGCAATGTCTTGCCACAATTGGTTGGCATAGTTCAATACAGCCAAAACCACTAATGTACCAATGGCAGCCACCACTTGATAGGAAGTGAGTGACGAGACGAACAACCCTATAGCAGAATAAGCACATAGCAGTAAGAACATACCTAAGAGTCCGCTGCAAAGTTCCACATAATTAAAATGATCAACCGTAAAAGCAAACCCTAAGACCAACACTAATAGTGCACCTAATAGAATAGCACCGTATGAAATCATACCGATGAATTTCCCTACGATAATATCTTTAGCAGTAATCGGAGAGGAGTAAAGCAACTTGATGGTGCCACTGCTATACTCACGGCTCATCAATCCCATGGTAAGTAGAGGCATGTACAGATACAGATATTTCTGCATCATGGTGAATAAACCGTTGATCGCATTGATCAACAGGTTAGGGGTTAGGCTACCAACCGTATATCCCATGTTCTGTGTGTTGGTCACATCTTTCAATGAAGCCACAAAAGAGATACCGATCTGCACGGTAAATACGATTAAAATGAGCCAAGCTACCGGTGAGTAGAACATCGTTAACAGCTCGGCTTTTGCTATTTTATAAATTTTCTTCATGTTTCTTTTTTCAATGAATTCGATTACAGATTTTCAGTTCTTGCTTCTTTCGACAGTTTGGCAAACACAGCATCCAACGAGCTCTTCTCTACAGTCAGCTCTGTTAATCCCCAATGCTTATTCACACAAGCTTCGGCAATGCGCTGCACAGTGTCTTCTGAACCATCGTAGACGAGGCGGAATCTTTTCTCACCTACCATTTCAATCTGTTTCACTCCCTCAAATTGGAGCTCATTCACAGCAATCGGAGTGTGTAGTCCGAGTAATAGCGAAGTTGGCTTGATATAGTTGTCGAAGTCCTCAATAGACCCCGAGAAAACCATCTGTCCATTCTCAACCATCTTAATCTGTTGACAAGTGGCTTGTACCTCCGACAAGATGTGAGTAGAAAGTAGCACGGCACGTTCTTCGGCAATCTCCTTAATCAGTCGGCGCACTTCCAAAATCTGATTCGGGTCTAATCCGTTAGTTGGCTCATCCAACACCACAAACTTCGGATTGTGGACAATGGCTTGAGCAATCCCTACACGCTGCTGATAGCCCCCCGAAAGGTTACGTATCAGTCGGTTACTGAAATGCGTAATGCCACATCGTGCTTTGGCAGATTCTACCGCTCTTTTGACCTCCTTAGGTTCCATCAAGCGTAAATGTGCACAGTAAGTAAGATATTCATTCACGGTAAAGTCTAGGTATAGCGGGGCCTTTTGAGGTAGGAATCCGATATTCTTTTTAGCTTCCACCGGGTTGTTTCGTAGATTAATTCCGTTAATCCACACCTCACCGGCTGTAGGCTTCAATACTCCGCAGATGATATTCATAGTAGTCGATTTGCCGGCTCCATTGGAACCGAGCAAACCCATGATGCCTTTACTACTGATTTCGAAGCTGATATCCTTTACCGCCCACTGCACACTGTAGCGATGCGATAAGTTCTCAACTTTCACAACTTTTTCTTCCATTCTGATTTTGTTAATAAGTTTTCTTTCCTATAGCTGCCAAGTCAACTTGGTATTTTTCTTTAAAGTAATTCTCTAATATGTCGAACTTTTCCTTGATGAGCGGCCACCTATAGCTACCATCTGCATTTTTCTGCAAATAATAATTCCAAGTAAATCGGTTGGCATATTTCACCGTAGCAGAGGCTGGATAATTCTCGAAAACCGGAAAATCATCTCCATGCATCACCATATTAAATAAAAAGCTCTTCACATCATTGGTTGTGTTCATCGACCAAGTTCCTGTAGCCCATTCGCTGATTGTGCCGTATGGGCTCCATTCACTTGTCGTTAGTTCACCCTCTACGTTCGGAAGATAGCCCAAAGAACGTAATGTATCTGGAGTGATTTGGAGTTGCGAATAAGAGGCAAACTTGGTGTAGTCACTCACTGCATAGAATGCTTCTGGAATATCCAGTTTATTCTGATTGAGCAGAAAATTGATAAATGCCACGTTCACCGCATTCTTATAAGTCCTTTTATTCTCCGCATTCATTTGTCTTAAATCTTGATTCATACCCGCCACAGCTACAGCGGTCTCGCGTACAAGCGCTTTGTAGTAAGTACTTGGCTGACCTTCCCATCTAGGGCGCTGAGCAATTGAGTCTGCTAAGAAAATCTTGAATGGGAACTTCTCCTGTTTGAATTTGTCTGGATAAAAATTCAACCAAATCTCATCTAGGAAATCTAGCATATCCCCCAAATATTGAGGATCACCGTATACCGCTTCATACGTTAAGCCTGAGCTAACGGTTTCCCATTGAAAATCCTTCTGCGTGAAATCATAAAGAAGGAAAGACGAATATTTTTCGAAGAAATCAATCACACGGTCACCCGCTTCCGACTCTCCTCTGACAGGAAGCGTATAAGGAGGATTTAGTGTGAGCTCCGGTCCCAATTTATCTTCATCACTACAAGCTGAGCCTATGGACAGTGTAATTAACGCTGCAACAAGTAACTTTACTATTTTCATGTGTTTCGTTTTTTTACATTATTAATTAAGATTCGTACCTTCTCGTACAGGAGTAGTTGCTGACGCATTCTGCTCAATGGCCGAATTCGCCCATATCACCGAATTAGGAATCGGTAAAGTGTACATCGGATCCTTTTCCGTCAGCGTGTAGCGCAAACGAGGTGATGAAGCTGAGGCTTGGTAGTCATGATGGATGGATGGCATACCATATCTACGAAGATCGAACCAGCGGCAGCCTTCGAAACAGAACTCTTTACGTCGTTCAGTATGAATTGCTTCTAATAAGTCGGCGATGTTAGTTTGATCCACATAGCCCTTAATACGGTTTCTACGTATGGTATTCAGATCGCTGATCGCTTCTGCCGACAGACCAAGATGGGCGTTGGCTTCCGCTCTATTTAAATAAGCTTCACTCAATCGAACGGCTGCACCCAACACCGAAGTTGTGTTGCCTGTCTGCAACTGTCCTTTGCGAAGCTGATAACCGGAAAGTACATTTGTTCCAGTCATCCAATCATAGGTATATAAAGAAGCGAAATAAAAACCGTCATCTCCAAAGCGTGTGTCGTTCGGGTCTACATCATACAGACTGAGGAAATCTTCACTCGGTGCAGGAGATACGTTGTTGGTTTTCCCCCAATTCGTGCTGGTGAAGCACCAAAAGACTTCTGGTGAATCGTATGAGTTTGGTTGCGGATATATGTTGTTGCCAGAAGCATCCTTACTCATGGTTATTGTAGTAAGATTCCATAGTCCCAATCCATAGTCCATCGCTTTAGTAGCTTCCTCGCTTGCTTTTTGCCATTCTTCCATGAATAGGTACACACGAGATAACAACACCCTGACCGTTGGCAGATTGATTCTGAAATCCTTCTCTGTCACAGCATACGGTTCGAGCAAAGCAGCCGATGCATTCAAATCCTGAAGAATTTGTGCATACACCTCTTCTACTGTATTTCTTTTACTTCCATTTTCAGCTAAGACTGCTGTAAGCTTCAAAGGTACTCCTAGAGCCTGTTTGTTGGCATTGTAAGGTTGACCGTACAAATTGACCAGTGTAAAATAATGTAAGGCTCTGGCGGCAAGTGCTTCCGCTTTTACCCGGTCGCGTTCGTGTTGCGGCCCAACAGCTGTATCGATGCCATCCAGCACTGCATTACATCCCATAATGCATGCATACAGTTGGTAATATTCGGTATTTGCTAGTTCCACACCGGCTCCATATTCATAAAATGTAGATTGCCAAGTATGTTGTGGAAAATATTCATCCGTTATTAAATTATACGAAGCTTCATCGCTAACACTTTGTGGAAAATCCACATCGTCGGTCAGATTGTCGAGCAAGCGATAATTGTAGCAGTTAAAGCTTGACGATGGATATCCCGAACCTAATAATAACTCCGCGTAATCTTTGGTGGTGGTTACAATCACCTCATCTTGCGACTTGCCTTCAAGGAAATCGGAACACCCTGTAAGCGCCAGTGTGCAGGCAAATCCTAAACTTATAGCAATTAATTTATTCTTCATTGTTTTCTTCATTTATTAAAAGGTTGCATTCAATACTAAAGAGATTGTTTTGCGAGCAGGCCAGCCACCTGTTTCAGGATCATAGCCATCCCATTTCTTATCAAAAGTGATCAAGAAAGGATTAGTCATGCTCAGCCCTAATCTCAGATATTGCAGGCTTAATCGTTCAATCATTTTATTGGTAAACTGATAATTGAGTGAGATCTGACGGCACCGGATGAAATCGGCGTCTGCCACTCGGATATCAGATAAATTATATGCTTCATAACGGCTATAGATTTCCGCACTATACGGTAAGTGTAGCGAGCCGTCTACTGTGTTCGTTGATGTCGTTTTTTCTTTGGTTGGAAGTGACGGGTAAACTGTAAATTCCTCATCGCCCGGATTTCTCCATCGGTCAATGATCCAGCGAGATGAATTTTGATCTGGCAAAGGAAGTCCGTATTGCCCATTGCCCATATCATATAAATCGGGTAAGCGTTTTTGCCCACCAATTGAAACTGAGAAGTTAGCTTGCAGAGACAAATTTTTGTAGCGGAACTGCGTAAATAATCCCCCGCTAAAATCAGGCTCTAATTTCCCACTCTTCACCAAGAAATCGCGTGGATCGTCTGTTTTATCAATATCTAGGTTCTTAAATAAAGGTTTACCGTCCGAACCATCTAGTTTGTCGAAAGCAAACGACCATAGGGTAGAGTAAGCCTCTCCTTCAACAATAGCATTCCCGTAAAGGAAGTCGTTCAGCGTATTGGTGCGTTCATTGTTTTTCAACCGGTTACGAGTGATACCCGTATTCATAGACAACTGCCAAGTAAAGTCCTTAGTTTTTATCGGAATGATGCTAGCAGTCAATTCATATCCTCTATTTTCCATCTTGGTGCCGAAGATGACTGACGTAGCCATACCGTTTTCTGCCGGGATGTTCCGATTACTCAATACGTCACTGTTTTTTCCAAACATATTCGCCATCAGTGAGAAACGTCCCTGAAAGAAGGATAGATCGATTCCCATATTCCAGCTCTTAGTCTTCTCCCAACCTAAGTTCAGATAAGGTAATGACTTGACTTTAAGCGTGTAGAGATTCGTTGATGAATTCAATCCACCATCCGTGGCAATTAAATACGGTGAAACTGTTTCTACAGCATTTCCTTGATAACCATAAGATGCTGATAAGTCGATTGCATCAAAAATAGTCTGCTGCATGAAGTGCTCATTGCCTAGGCGCCATTTCACACCGGCTGACCATGCGGGACGAAATTTCTTTTTAGAGTCCTGCCCAAAACGGTTAGAGGCGTCAAGACGTGCGTTGAAGTTGACCACATACCTATTGTCGAAGGCATATACCCCTGTAAAGAACTCACTTAGCTGATTGTTCTCTCTGTTGGTGATGGTATTTCCTAGGCGCATCTCTTCATATAGTGTTTTAGCTTCCGTTTCTCCCCAAGTACCCGAACCGCCGAATTTCATCGTAGGAATAGGTAAGTCTGCAAAACGTTCACCACGATAGCGTAAATACCCATAGCGTTTATTGGCATTACCGCTATTCTTGTCGGATGTCGTTTCAATACCTAAGTTTAATGACAAACTGTGCTTCTTGTTGAATAGTTGATTGTAGACCAAACTATTACGGAACATATAATTTCGGTTCGTCATATTATCCATCTGTAAGAGTCCGCCAAAAGGCAATCTTGAACTCTGCTCCAGTGCACCGTTGGGCAGAATGTTTGGATCATCATATTCATAGCCACGAATATTAGCGATATAATAAGACAATTCCGTTGCCCATGATTTTACTTCCGAAGAAGTCGTTGAGTATGAATATAATCCCTGATACTTTAATCCCGGAAGGAGTTCCCATTCCAAATCGATCGAAGCACCAAGCATCTTATTTGCACTTGTGTTGCCAGTATTGTCTAGTTCATTGAGAATGTTATAGTTCAAATAATACGTATTAGCATACACGCCGGCAGAAGAACCACCGTACTTTGTGTGGTAGAACAGCGAACCGTCTTCGTTGTAAGCCGGGATGGTACGTGCAGTGGTTGAAGCATACGTGAAAGGATTAACTCCATAAGCAAATCCGTCAGCTTCCCGGTCACTTCCTTTTAGAGACAAGCTAACCTGAAACTTGTCACTTAACCGCAAAATCGAATTCGAATTGAATGAGAACGAAGTTACACTGTTGCCTTTCGCTTCACCGTCTGTTTTAGAGTAGTTGAACGATACCCGATGCATTAATTTCTTCGATCCACCGCTAACGCTCAAACTGTGTTGTTGGCTAAACGAATTGCGGAACAATAAATCGAACCAATCCGTGTTTTGATATTCATATTTACGGAAAGTGCTTACAAACTCGTCGTAAGTAATTTCTTTGCTCTGCAACTGATCCATTAAATGCGAATATCCAATTGGAAGCACATTTGAACTATACGAAAGATTCTCATCTACAATTTCCCTCGAGAGTTGCATCTTTTCCTGGGAGTTCATTAAGTTGTACATTCCATAATTCGGTTTCTGACCTACCGTGTACGTGCCAGAATAGGAGACACTCAATTGTTCATTTGTCGGCTTTTTAGTAGTAATTACAATCACCCCATTTGCTGCCTTTGATCCATAGATAGCTGTAGCAGAAGCATCTTTTAATACGGTAATGGTTTCAATATCGTTGGGGTTGAGCCATGAAATGCTGTTTCCGGCAATCAATCGAAGGTTCTCTGCATCGCCCGATAACGTTTCGTCCCCATCGTTCATAGGGAACGGATCACGTTGAATCACACCATCTACTACCCATAAAGGTTCTTTGTTACCCAAAAGTGTAGACGTACCGCGTACACGTATCTTAGCTGCTGCACCCACTTGACCGGTGTTCATCTGTACAGTCATACCCGGTACGGCACCCTGTAACATTTGGTCAATAGACACTTCACCATTAATCAACGTCTCATCCATCTTAACCTGGCTCACAGCACCCACATAGCGACTTTTGTCAATAGACTGATAACCCGTAATGACCACTTCCTGCAAGTGAGCATTGTCAATGGCCATCTTAATTAACAGGGGTTTTATTCCAGCTGTAATCTTCACCGATTGATTGGCCATTCCCACAAAATTGAAACTAACCAATTCGCCGGCATTGACGTGAAGCTGAAAATTACCGTCAATATCTGTAATTGTACCAATGCTGCTTTGAGGGGCAAAAACCGTTGCTCCTACCAAAGCCTGTCCGGTTTCGTCGACCACTTTACCCTTTACGTGGATAAGCTCAGTGGCTTTACCCTCCACAGCCCCTTTGGGCATGAGTAAAATCATCTTCTTTTTAATGGTATACTTTAATCCAGTTTGGTAACATAAATCATTCAAAACCGTTGTCAATTGTGCATCCTGATGCGAGAGGCTCACTCGCAAGTCTCTATCGATAGCAGATTCTTCGTATACAAATAATACTCCTGTCATCGTTTTGATTTGTGCAAGTGCGGCTCTCACGTAAACTCCCTTCATGTTGACCGTTATTTTTGTGTTCGCCACATCCTGGGCCAAGGCCGAAATGGATATGTAGAGCACAATGAAGGTCATCAAACTCCTCATTACTACATTCTTCATAAAAATTTTTGATTTAAAACAATAATTACTTTTATATAAAAACGGTATACCTTTCTCTTTATTTTTTCTCTACCCAAATCACGTTTCTCTCACGTACAAACCGTACGCTGGAAACTTCGGATATAATGCTTACAGCAAATGCCAATTCCTCATCTCGCATGATCCCCCCTGTGAAGCGGATATCTTCTAAGTTGGCGGTGCGGAAGCGAATGTCGACATCATACCATCGCGACAGTTGAGCGGCAATATCGCGCAATGGCATATTCTGGAATATATAAGTTCCTGTCATCCAGGATGTAATTAGCGATGTGTCCACTTCGCGAATCTCTATCTTTCCATCTCCCATCCATGACGCTTGTCTGCCCGGAGATAGTAAAGCATTGGCCGATTTTGTAGAGACAGCTACAGCGCCCGATACTAAAGTGGCGGCAGTGGGTACGTTCGGATAAGCAGATACGTTGAATGAGGTACCTAGTACTTCTACAGTTCCCGATGCAGTATGAACTTTAAACGGATGCTGTTTGTCGTGAGCGACTTCAAAATAAGCTTCCCCTTCCAAAGTCACTTCGCGAGTAGCCCCGGTAAAGTTGACCGGATAGTGTAAACTACTTTCAGCATTCATCCAGATGTGCGTTCCATCGGAGAGTTTGAGCTGATATTCCCCACCTCTGGGCACCACCAGTTTGTTATATTGTACCTCCTTCGTAGGCTTCTCTTCATAGATCAATTGAGCCCCATTGATATTCTTTACCGCTTGTGCAATAACACCCTGTTTCGTCGATAAATCGACCACCTGTCCATTGTTAAGCGTCAGATATGCTTTGTTGCCCCCCGTTTCCGGATAAGTTTTCTGTAGCGCAACCATCGGATCTAAATCCGTGGGAGATGAAGAAAAGAAAGCAATGTAGCTTAAACCGAACAATAAAGCGATGCATGCAGCGCTGCCTACAGTCCATAATGCAGCTTGACGGAAACGTCGAATAGAACGTTTCTGCATCATTTTTTTCCATGCCTGCTCTTTATCGTATTGCTCAATAAACTCTAATGAGCGTTCGGTGCGATAAAAGCTCACAAATATCTTCTTTATGTCATCTACTGGTTTCTTTTCCATCATCTACAGAATATATGTTTCTTATACTAAGATGAATGAGAAAAAAGAATGGGTGACAAAAAGCGAACTTTTTTTTCTAAAAGATGTGTTTTTGCTGTTTAATTATAATCTGAGATAACAAGTTGAGTGCTTTATTCCTATGGCATACAGCCCATAAGAAGGCGTAGATTACCTTGTTGTCTAAGGTGTTTCAATGCCCTTGATAAATAAGTTTTTAGTGTGTTGACCGATATGCCTAAATATTCTGCCGCCTCTTTATATTTTCGGTTTTCCAAGATGACCGATTTAATAGCCATATATTCTTGTGAAGGAAGTTTCTCGAGTGCTACTTTTAAGCGGTCTTTTAATTCATGGAGTTCAATCTCACTATATTCCTCTTCAGGAATATTCAGTTCAACGCCGGTGAGTTGTTCGGTAGAAAGTATATTTTCGCGTCGCAGATATTGCAATGCTTCATTGCGCACGGCTGTGTAGAGGTAACTGCGCAGACTGGTTGAAATGTTCTCGAACACCCGTTTTTCCCAGAAACGGAGGAGAACATCTTGCACTAAGTCCTCAGACAATTCAAAGGAATCAATGAGCTGCACACAATAAATACATAGAGACATGTGATATCGATCGAATAAACGCCTGAATGCCACCTCCTCATCTATGCTGAATAGTGCCAAAATCTGCTCTTCCTCTACTCTTTTACCCTCCATAATCAAACTAGTTAGAACGCGTTACGCTACAAAGTTAAAGGTTAACTTCTTGTTTATTAGGTAAATTGCATTCCGAATTAATATAAAAAAACAATATTGCCGCTTTATTAAGTTCTATTCACATTCGCACTTATTTCCTTTTTTGCCTTTAATCCTCTTTGTGTCTTTTGGTTAGACATTATTAGTGGTTTACTATCTAAAGGAGACTTTTAATCGTGTATTTTTACCTCAAATGTTAGATGTAATTAATGTTAAATTGAAGATATTTTATTATAACGGTATTGATAATATTTTATATTTGTATGGAATAATATTTAAATATATATAATCGATAGGTTACTCTTATATCACTTGTTAACAGTGTAAATACGTCTATATAATACTATGTGTTTATGAACAAAATACTTAATTTACTATTCATTCTTATTTTATTTTCCTGTCAAGCTGGTGTGATACTTTGGAATTTTTTAAGGATGGACAGGTCACATTGACTAATAGGAGAGGCAAAGTTTTATCCAAATAACGCAATAAGTATTTCTAATGTGGATATGTCGTTACTTTTTTGTACTTTTAATGGCTATTTAAGCGCAGCCGACTGGAGTTGTCCAATCAGCCGACTGCAGTTGGCGAATTGGCCAATTGCAGTTGTCTTCATGGTCAACTGGAGTCGGCTTTTAATTTAGTTAATGATTTAAATTGATAAGAAGTAATGTCTATTGTATTTGATTGGTATGAAAACCCTAATGCCACTACGGAAGAGGAAGCAACACTGCATCCACGTATCTTTATGAATGGCAAGGTGGACATGGAGACTCTTTGTAGTAGCATCCATGATCGTAGTTCGTTGACAGTGGGAGACGTGAAAAACACGCTCGCGAATTTGGCACAGCTCCTCGGTGAGTCTTTGCGCGAGGGAAAAGAAGTGCATATCGAGGGAATCGGTTATTTTTATCCTACGCTTGAAGCTACGGATAAAGTAACCCGCCAAACACCACATAAGACCAATAAGGTGGCTGTCAAAACCGTTCGTTTTCGTCCGGACAGAAATTTGAAAGGTCATTTAGTGGGTGTTCGGGCAAGTCAGTCCAAGTATGTACGCCATTCGGTGAAGATTTCTGAAGAGGAGATTGATGCTCGACTGACAGATTATTTTGCAAGTCATCAGATGATGACTCGCCGCGATTTCCAAGAAGCCTGCGGTTTAGCTCGTACTACTGCTAAAACGCATTTAGTGCGTTTGCGCAATGAGGGGAAGTTAGTGAATGTCGGCTTGCGCAATCAACCGATGTATGTGGCTGCACCGGGGTATTATGGGGGAACAAAGGAAAAATAAACTTTTGTGTCTTGGGGGAGTTAGTAAACACTAAGAGTGAGATTTATAAATATTAAAAAAACAGTGAGATATGCGAGTGTCAAAGTTGAAAGTCGATTGAAATAGTAGATACAAATAATTCGCATTTAGGGCGAAAGATTGAACGAATACGGCGCCTTCGTGGAATGACGCAAACAGATTTAGGTGAGCTATTGGGGGTGACCAAACAAGTTGTTTCAAAAATGGAGCAGTCGGAAAAAATAGAGGATGATAAGTTGAAGCAGGTTGCAGATGCGTTAGGAGTTACAGAAGATGGTTTAAAGAAATTCACGGAAGAAACCGTTTTATATAGCACAAACAACTTTTATGAGAATTGTCATGTGAGTGCATCTAATATCGGTCCTATAACTCATGTGGAAAATCTCAATCATTTTTCTATAGATCAAGCTGTGAAATTGTTTGAAGAGTTGCTGAAAATAGAAAGAGAAAAATTTGATGGCGGGAAAGAGTAAAGTTGCTATTGGATAGTATCTTCGCTTTGCTTTATTTGCTTCCATTCCTTGAAAAAGAATGGTAACTCGTAGGACAACATGTAGACCCAGCCAATGAAACAAGCTATTACAACACCTTTCAGTCCCAGCCAATAGGCCAAAGGAAAAGCGGAAATCACACGTCCCAACATCTGTACGAAAGTGGAGTTGAGCGTGATCTTCATCTTGCCCATACCGCGGAAAAGTCCTTGAATAATATTCGTCAGAGCGGGCATCCAGTAGAGGAAAGCCATTATATGGAGATAGTTTACACCAGCCTGTATGGCTTCCTCTTCTCCGCCACCCAAAAATAGATACATGATGGGTTTGGCACAAAGAAATATAACAGCACTGATAATGAATGTATAAATTAACTCCATACGTAATCCGATGCGATAGCCCTGCATGATACGTTTGAACTTTTTCCCTCCTCTGTTTTGCGCAATAAATGTAGTGTTGGCATGACCGATGTTCTGTTGCGGAGTCATGACGTAATCATCCATGCGGACAACGGCATTGAATGCTGCAATGGAAGCTACTCCTAATGTATTTACAGCACCCTGAACCATCAGCTTGCCCAAATGGAGGGTGATCTGCTGCATGGCGGTTACAAAACTATAACTTGCTGTTGTACGTAAGAGACTACGATCGAAAATCCAGTCTTTCCGCCTAAAGCGCAGAATCGGAACCTTCAGTTCTACATATATCCAACAAAACAAGGCAGACAAGGCTTCGGCTGTAATGGTGGCCAGTGCTGCACCTTCAACGCCCATATGCAAACCCAATATGAAGAGAAAATCCATTATTATATTCAGCAGAGCCGACACTGCCAGGAAGTAAAGTGGTAGTTTGGCATTTCCCATGCTGCGAAGTGAGGAAGCATAGAGGTTATACCCAAAGGTGAAAATTAATCCTGCAAGAATAATCCGCAAGAAGAGTGTAGCGTCGGGTATGATAACTTCGGGTGTGGCAAGTAGTCGCAAAATGGGTTTGGCTAATAGAATACCTAATATGGAGATGCACAAAGTGAAAAGTCCGCCACCTATGATGGAGGTAGTCACTTCACGACGGAGCTTTGCATAATCTCCGGAGCCAAAGAATTCACTCATCAAGATGGACATTCCTAGGCAAATGCCTACTATGAAGAAGATGGCAATGTTCATAATGGGAGCGGCTACTCCAACAGCAGCCAAAGCGTTTGTGCCTAGATAGCGTCCCACGATAATAGAATCGGTTGCGTTATATGTCAGTTGGCAAAAGTTGCCTAATATCAAAGGGATGGTGAACTTCACCAGTTGTGGCGTTATTTTGCCACTAGTCATATCTCCGTTCATTTCTGCATTTTAACATACAAATATACATCTTTTGTTCTAATGGACAATGAAAAAAGAATTGGACGGTAATTCTTCTCTTAAAACTGAAAACGTACAAGGTGTCCGAAAACGGACACCTTCCTTTTTATATTATGCTGTATATTAGTTTGTTATCTCTTTGGCACGGTGATTGATAGTTTAGTGTTATTCTTTTATTTTAATAAATAATTTTGGTTATATGGATAGGGAGATACCTAAAAAAGAACAGAATAGAGAGCGTAATAAGAAGATCATTCGCTTCTCAGTTATTGGCATTGTATGCATTGTAGCTATTGGTGTATTGATATCGTTTATGCGCGTCGGTGTTCAGTCTAAAGATTTAGTCTTTTCTACTGTGGATAAGGGTACGATTGAGGTCAGTGTAAGCGCTTCGGGAAAGGTAGCTTCGGCTTTTGAGGAAATAATTAATTCACCTATCAATAGTAGGATAGTGGAAATATATCGTAAAGGAGGTGACTCGGTAGATGTGGGAACTCCTATATTGAAGCTCGACTTGCAAAGTGCGGAGACAGACTATAAGAAATTGCTGGATGAGGAACAAATGAGGCGTTATAAGTTGGAACAACTAAAGGTTAATAATGAGACTAAGCTAAATGATATGGTTATGCAGATTAAAGTCTCAGCTATGAAATTGAGCCGAATGAAGGTGGAACTTCGTAATGAATATTATCTAGATAGTCTAGGTGCGGGCACTACGGATAAAGTAAGGCAGGCAGAGCTTAGTTATAATGTGGCTCAACTGGAGCATGAACAACTTAAACAACAATATACTAATGAGAAACAGGTGAGAGCTGCGGAATTGAAAGTACAAGAACTGGACTTTAATATATTTAGAAAATCGCTTGCTGAAATGAAACGTACGCTGGATGATGCGCAAATTCGCTCTCCACGTAAAGCTATCCTTACGTATGTCAATAATCAGGTCGGAGCACAAGTGTCGCAAGGCGGACAGGTAGCTATAATCTCTGATTTGAGTCATTTTAAAGTGGAGGCAGAAATTGCTGATACGTACGGTGACCGTGTAACGGCGGGGGGAAAAGCGATTGTGAAGATTGGTGGTGATAAACTGGAAGGCGCGGTGTCAAGTGTGACTCCACTTTCAAAAAACGGGGTGATTTCTTTCACTGTTCAGTTGCTAGACGACAACAATAAACGACTTCGATCAGGTTTGAAAGTGGATGTTTATGTGATGAATGCTGTGAAGGATGATGTGATGCGTATTGCTAACGGAACTTTCTATGCAGGTCGGGGTGAATATGAACTTTTTGTGCAAACGTCCTCGAATGAAATTGTGAAGCGGAAAGTACAATTGGGTGATTCTAATTTTGAATCTGTAGAAGTGATAAAAGGCTTAAAGGTGGGTGAGAAGGTTGTTGTGTCTGATATGACAAATTACAAGAATAGAAGTAAATTGAAATTGAAATAAGGTATGGATTCTATTTACTACGCGTTAGGATGCTTCTATTTTAGGTACCGTTAATACGGTCGAAGTATAAGGAGAATAATAATAATATGTTGAATAATAAATTTAATAAAAACAATAGAAAATGATAAGACTAACTTCTCTTTCAAAAATTTACCGTACGAATGAAATTGAAACGGTAGCTCTTGAAAATGTAAATTTAACGGTAGAACGTGGTGAATTTCTCTCTATTATGGGCCCTTCCGGTTGTGGAAAATCGACCTTGCTGAATATTATGGGGCTGCTTGATGTGCCTACAAGTGGTAAAATAGAGATCAATGGTGAAAGCAGTGAAGGGATGAAAGATAAAGCTCTTGCTGCTTTCAGAAACAAATCGCTTGGTTTTGTCTTTCAATCTTTTCATCTGATTAATTCGCTTAGTGTGCTTGATAATGTAGAACTTCCCTTGTTGTATCGTCGTGTTTCTGCATCCGGACGCAAACGTTTGGCGCAGGAGGTTCTTGAAAAGGTAGGATTGAGCCATCGCATGAACCATTTTCCTACTCAACTTTCCGGAGGGCAATGCCAACGTGTGGCAATAGCTCGTGCCATCGTAGGTAATCCAGATATTATTTTGGCGGATGAGCCTACAGGTAACTTAGACTCGAAGATGGGTGCTGAGGTGATGGAACTTCTTCATCAGTTAAATAAAGAGGATGGACGTACTATCGTTATGGTGACCCACAATGAGGAGCAAGCCAAACAAACTAGCCGTACTGTGAGATTCTTCGATGGACGGCAAGTACAATAGTCTGATGTGTTATATTTAAAGTAAATGCAATGATAAAACAATATATTCGGCAAGCGTTCTATCAGATACGCACACAGCCTGTGCTTTCTGCAATATCTATATTGGGAACAGCTTTTGCCATATTTATGATCATGTTGATAATAATGATGCAGCAGGTGAAGACTGAGCCTTATGCACCGGAATCGAATAGGGACAGAATGCTTTATGTGAAGTGGATGACATTGTATGAGAAAGCTGGCTCAATAGATAATTCGAGCAATAGTCCGCTAAGTGTGAAAACTGCTCGAGAATGTATTCGTTCTCTTAAAACTCCCGAAGCAGTAACGATTTATACTTCCTTGCATTCTGCAATGCAGGCAAATATTCCCGGGGGCGTGGCTTTTAGTGCTGATGTAAAACAGGCGGATGAGCAATTTTGGAAAGTTTTTGATTTATCTTTTGTTGATGGAAAACCTTTCGATGAGGCCGCTTCTGAGGCAGGGCTAAAGGTGGCTGTTGTTTCTGAAAATATTGCTAGAGCTCTTTATGGAACAGTAAATGTTGTGGGGAAGCAACTAGAATTGGATTATTCTAATTATAGAATTTGTGGGGTAGTAAAAGATGTAAGTACGCTTGCAAGTGAAGCTTATTCTGAAGTTTGGATACCTTATTATTCGACAGATATAAAAAAAATGTCATGGAATGATAATCTTATGGGGGTGATGAGGGTTGCTATTCTTGCTCGTAGTAAAGATGATTTCAGCAAGATACGTTCGGAATTTGATGCGAAGTTGAATCAGTATGTCGCTGGATTAGGAAATGTGGCAATTTCCTTTAGAGGACAACCTGATACTCAGGAGAAGTTTGTCTATCGTAAATGGGCTAATGTAGAACCGGATATGAAAAGGATACATAATCGTAGACTTCTTGTCTTTGTTTTATTGCTTCTTATCCCTGCTATTAACCTGAGCTCTATGACGCAAAGCCGATTAAATCAGAGAGTTACTGAAATTGGTGTTCGTCGCTCTTTTGGCTCTACTAAAGGAAATATTATGTGGCAGATATTTTGTGAGAACTTAATATTGACCCTGGTAGCCGGTTTTATTGGATTGATTTTATGCTTTCTGTTTGTTCTTCTTTTTGGAAGTACTGTCCTTTCTTCTTCTACACTGATGATGTATAATTCGGCTCCTGTAGTTAATCTTTTAATGTTGATGCATGTATCAACTTTCATATATGCTTTCTTATTCTGCCTGATGATGAATTTGTTAAGTTCTGCTTTTCCTGCTTGGAGAGCATTGAAGGTCTCTATCACAAGTGCGCTTAGTAATCGTTAATAATTAGAGGAATGAATATGTTACTTTTAAAACAAATATGGAATGAAAGGAAATCTAATGCTTGGCTTTGGGTTGAACTTTTGCTTGTCACTGTTGTGTTGTGGTTTGTGGTTGATATGTGTTATGTGAGTTTGCGAACTTACTTTCAACCTAAAGGATTTGATATATCTGACACCTATCTGATTAATATAGGTTTGCTACCTTCACAGCATCCTAATTATAGAGATGAAAAACAGAAGGAAACAACAGGAGGAGAGGACTTGCTGGAAATAGTGAATCGTTTGGAAAAAATGGAAGGGGTGGAAGCGGTTAGTTTATCCAGTAATTCTTATCCGTATAACGGTTCAAATAGTTATTTTGGTCTATCACTTGATACAATGAATGTCGGAACGCTTAGAAGGGAGATAACTCCTGATTTTTTTAAAGTTTTTAGATATGAAGGCTCAAATGGAGAATCTTCTGAGAAACTTGCGTCTCTTTTGAAAGAGGGAAGTTTGATTGTCAGTGATAATCTTTTTTTGAATTCTTATGGGATTAAAGGAAAAGATCTGTTGGGAAAGACTTTTTACATAGGTTCAGATACGACTGAAGGATTTGTGGTTGCTGCAGTGACTAAACCAGTGAGATATAATGATTTTAGCTCTATCTATGATTCACGCTATACCGCTATCTTATTGTCTGAAAAATATGTTGCAGGGTTAGGGGATGTGCATGCAGCATTTCTTGAACTATGTTTGCGCGTAAAACCCGCTTATAGCGCTGGCTTTACCCAAAGGTTGCGTAAAATGGCTGATAAACAACTTCGTGTTGGTAATTTGTTCTTGGGAAAGTTTCAATCGATGGAAACAATGAGAAAGAATATTCACATGGATGACATGAATGAGTTGCGTAATCAGATGTGGGCAATAGGTTTCTTATTATTCAATATTTTTTTAGGCTTGCTTGGAACGTTTTGGTTTCGTACCCAACATCGTCGTTCTGAAATGGCATTGCACCTAACCTGCGGCAGTACAAAAAGACAGGTCTTTAATCGTTTGATTCTTGAGGGAATGTTGTTATTGATTACTGCAATGTTCGTTGGTGTCATTCTATCACTTAATATTGCTTATATGGGATATTTGAATCAAATGGATGGCAAAATGTTGAGTTTGGGGCGTTTTCTTATAACTATGTTTATCACTTTTATTTTAATGTCAATAACTATTTTGATTGGTATAAGTTTCCCTGCTCGACAAGCTATGAAGATTCAACCGGCTGAAGCATTGCATGAAGAATAATAGAAATAATATTTTTATGAGAAAGATAGGATTCTTCTTTTTTTTAGTGTTCGCAGTGATTTTGAATGCGCAAAATGAACGCAAGGTAACTCTTCCGGAAGCTATTGCTTTGGCCAGAACACAATCTGTTGATGCCGCTGTGGCTCTTAATGAGCTTAAAACAGCTTATTGGGAATATCGTACTTTTAAAGCAAATTTATTGCCGGAGGTTAGTTTCAGAGGTACATTACCCAGTTATAAAAAATCGTATAATGCATATCAACAATCAGATGGGTCATACACGTATGTTCGTAATAACACTTTGGGACTTTCTGGTGAGATGTCTATTGATCAGAATTTGTGGTTGACAGGAGGAAAATTGTCCTTAACATCTTCTATGGATTTTATAAAACAATTGGGTGCTGGAGGCGAAAAGCAATTTATGTCTGTTCCGATAAGCCTTGAATTTACACAGCCCGTTTTTGGAGTAAATACACTTAAGTGGAATCGGCGTATTGAGCCTGTTCGTTATGCTGAAGCTAAGGCTTCTTTTATCACAGCAACAGAAGAAGTTACGTTGAAAACGATCACTTATTTCTTTGAGCTATTGCTCGCAAAGGAAGCATTAGGCACTGCGCAGCAAAATTGTGAAAATGCTGATCATTTGTATGAAGTGGCGGGAGCTAAGCGTAAGATGGGACAGATCTCTGAAAATGAGTTGTTGCAATTGAAACTTGCTTCTTTAAAAGCGAAGGCTTCATTGACAGATGCTGAAAGTAATGTGAATGCAAAAATGTTTCAATTAAGAGCTTTCCTGGGTTTAACCGAAAATGAATCCTTGATTCCGATGATTCCAGATTCGGTACCTAATACACGTATAGAGTATGACGATGTTTTGGCTAAATCTTTGGGACGTAATTCATTTGCACAGAATATACGGCGCAGGCAGTTGGAGGCGGATTATGAAGTTGCTACTGCTAAAGGAAATTTGCGTAATATTGATCTTTTTGCAAGTGTGGGTTATACAGGATGGAATACCACTTTTTCGTCTGCTTATAGGGGACTACTTGATAATAATATTGTGGAAGTAGGGGTGAAAATTCCTATTCTTGATTGGGGAAAAAGACGTGGAAAGGTAAAAGTAGCACAAAGTAACCGTGAAGTCGTTGAGTCGAAAATTCGTCAGGAACAAATCAAATTCAATCAAAATATATTTTTGTTAGTTGAGCATTTTAATAATCAGTCCGCCCAACTTAATATTGCTGAGGAAGCTGACAAGATCGCTCAGCAGCGTTATAAAACTAGCATTGAAACTTTCTTAATCGGTAAGATTAATACACTTGATTTGAATGATGCTCAAACTTCTAAAGATGATGCTCGACAAAAACATATCTCTGAGTTATACTATTATTGGTATTATTTTTACCAAATAAGGAGCCTAACATTATGGGATTTTCAGCGTAATGAGGAATTAGGAGCTGATTTTGAAGAAGTTGTGCATAGATAGGAGGTTATTATTATATATTTTAGTATTTTTGTTTACTGAGACCTATTTAATATAAAATATTTTATGATTTTAATAGTTGACGATGATTCTGTAGTACGTTCTTCTCTTTGTTTTATGCTAAAAAGGGCGGGCTATGAACCAGAGGCTGTTGCTTCTCCTAGTGAGGCTATAGAGGTAGTACGAACTATCTCGCCCGATTTAGTGTTGATGGATATGAACTTTTCTTTAAGCACAACAGGTGAAGAGGGGCTAACCTTACTTAAGCAAGTGAAGCTTTTTCAACCGGATGTTCCTGTAATTCTTATAACTGCATGGGGGAGTATTCAATTGGCTGTGATGGGAATGAAGGCAGGAGCTTTTGATTTTGTTACTAAACCATGGAATAATGCAACTTTACTGCAACGTATTGAGACGGCATTGGAGTTGAGTGCTATCCCTAAAGAAAAAGAGGGTGAAGATCATCTTTCAGATACATTGATAAGGGGAAATATAATTGGCCGTTCGCTTGCTTTGAATAATGTTTTAACGATTGTGGGGAGAATAGCTCCGACTAATGCTTCTGTACTTATTACTGGAGAAAGCGGTACTGGGAAGGAATTAATAGCTGAGGCTGTGCATCTGAATAGCCAACGTTCCAAACAAGCTTTTGTTAAAGTTAATTTGGGAGGTATCTCTCAGAGTTTATTTGAGAGTGAAATGTTTGGTCATAAAAAGGGAGCTTTTACGGATGCTTCTTCTGATCGGACAGGGCGTTTTGAGATGGCAGCGAAAGGAACTATTTTTCTCGATGAGATTGGAGACCTAGATCAGTCATGTCAAGTGAAATTGCTGCGTGTACTTCAAGATCAAACATTTGAAGTTTTAGGTGATAGTCGACCTAGGAAAGCGGATGTCAGAGTTATTAGTGCTACGAATGCGGATTTGCGCAAGATGGTTAGTGAACATGAGTTTCGTGAAGACCTTTTTTATCGAATTAATCTGATTACGATTCATCTGCCGGCTTTACGTGAAAGGCGAGAAGATATTCCGTTATTGGTTCGTTATTTTGCTAACAAACAGGCTGTTGAAAACAGGTTGCCGTCAGTAGAAATAACGTCTGATGCAATTCAGTTTCTTACTCGTTTACCTTATCCGGGCAATATTCGTGAATTAAAGAATTTAGTAGAACGAACAATCCTGTTAAGTGGTAAGGAGGTTTTGGATGCCGCTGATTTTGAAAGTCAATATCACAGACCTGATGAACGCCATTCTCAATCGGCTTCATTTGTTGGGATGACTCTGGATGAAATTGAACGAAAAACGATTCTTGAAACGTTGGAACGGTATCATAATAATCTTAGCCAGGTAGCTATTGCGTTGGGGATTAGTCGCGCTGCCTTATATCGGCGATTGGAAAAGTATGGCATTAGCGTAAATAATTAGCATTATTAGTATGAAATTAAAGAGGTTGTTCGGTTTTTTTTCAATTGCATTATTGCTTGTTCTATCTGCACTAACGTATCTTGGAGCTCGTTCTACTCCTTGGCTTTTTTATACGATTGAAGGAATTATCTTTATTGCATTTCTCTTTCTTATTCTATTTTATCGCAAAATAGTGAAACCTCTTCATACTATTGGTACTGGTATGGAACTCTTGAAAGAACAGGATTTTAGCAGCCGACTCAGTCCTGTTGGTGAATCTGAAGCCGATCGTGTAGTAAGTATCTTCAATCGTATGATGGAAGAACTCAAAAATGAGCGTCTGCGTTTGCGAGAACAAAATCATTTTCTTGATCTTCTAATTCATGCTTCTCCAATGGGGGTGATTATTTGTACGTTTGATGAGGAAATATCTCAATTAAATCCAATGGCATTACAGATTCTGGGTATTGATAAAGAAAGTGCATTGGGGCGAAAATTGATTCAATTGGACTCCATTTTGGCTAAAGAATTAGCTGCAATCCCTAAAAATGGAACAATTACTGTGCGATTGAATGATGCCAATATATATAAATGTACACGTTCTTCTTTTATTGATAGAGGTTTCCCTCATCCGTTCTTTTTATTAGAACGCCTTACAGATGAAGTGATAAAGGCTGAAAAGAAAGCATATGAAAAGGTGATTCGTATGATTGCTCATGAAGTTAATAACACTACTGCCGGAATTACTTCGGTGCTTGATACAGTGGCGCAGACGCTTTCCGGAGAGGATGATAAAACAGAAATATGTGAACTCATGCAAGTTTGCAGTGAACGTTGTTTTTCCATGAGTCGTTTTATAACACGCTTTGCTGATGTAGTAAAGATTCCTGAACCGAATGTTTCATGGGTTAATCTGAATGAACTGGTAGAATCTTGCAAGCATTTTATGGAAGGCTTTTGTAGCAGCCGTAACATTTTGATTAAACTTGAATGTGTTAACTTCCCATTATTAAAATTAGATGCTATTTTGTTTGAACAAGTTATATTGAATATTATTAAGAATTCAGCAGAGAGCATTGGCGATACAGGGGAGATCGTTATTAGCACTATACCTCCTTGCACTTTAGAAATTAGTGATACCGGTAAGGGAATACCTCAGGAATTGGAAACAAAACTTTTCACTCCGTTTTTTTCTACTAAACCAGATGGGCAAGGGATTGGATTGCTATGTATCCGTGAGATACTAAATAGTCATTCCTGTACTTTTTCTTTGCGTACTTATGAGGATGGCTTAACTCGCTTTCGCATCACTTTCCCGTCTGTATAGTTTTTAAGTATAAGTGTTTATTTTCTAGGAGAAATATTTCTTTCAGCTTTCCTATTATGACGTCTCTAATTAAATCAATAAGTTTTATCCTTTTAGAATAAGAATCCGATTTTTATTGCAATACAATTGTGGCTTAGTTTCTCTATGAATTCAGCTGTATATAACGATTGTTTTTGTGTTTTGAGGCGTTCAAACTCCTGCAATTCATACCCTAAAGCTAAGAATAGCTTCTTATCCTTAGGAATGGCATATTCTATTCCAAAAGTTGGATTCAAGAAAAAACCTCCGTTTGCATTCTTAGCCGGTGCAAAGCTATAACCAATGCCACATTCCATATAAGGAGTGAATCTTTTGGGTTTTGTGATTTTGTATTTCACATCTGCAAATAGTGGGATTAATGTTTTCTCATAGATGGACATCCCCGTTCCCATACCTGTTAATAATCGACTGTTGATGGCATAGTAAACGACGATTTGCCATGTCAAAGGGGATGTAGAAGGCTGGTTCATGTCGATCCCTGTGCCTATGCTTGTTGCAAACGTGAGGGGCTTTGTTTGTTGTGCTGTGGCAATGCTAACAACACTACACGTAATAATGAGCAGGATAATCTTTTTCATTGGATAGTTACATTTATTCGTTTTACAATGTGTAAAGCTGTTGTCAGTTTGGAGATGTCTGTATCGATTCCTCCTGAACTTCCATCAGGGCTGCTATGGCCAATCAATTTTGCTTCAAACGTTTTTGCTCCAGAAGATAAGTCGACTTTTGCAGCATATACTATAGCTGGTTGTCCGCTGCCCTCCTTACCTCCCGAATAGTTGGTTTCTCCTTCCTTAGCTGATTTGGGGAAATAGTCGTTGAAATCTGTAGAATGGTTAATCTCTACTTTAACTATGAATTCTTTTAAAGTCCTTTCCGGGCTTAGTTTGACGTCAAAGCTTCCATGTGGGGTTGCTCCTGAAATACCGTCTGTTAAAGGCTCTTTTTTAGTGGGCAAATAGAGTCCATCATCGTATTTCACTCCACGGGAATAGCACCAATGAGGTAGGGCCTCTTTTCGCCGGTTTCCTCCTGATGATTGCCAAGATTGAGTGGCTATTTTATGACTAACGTAGACTGTAGAAAGATATTTTCCTTGTGTATCTTCCAACCAAATCGCAATCTGTGGTGGGTTTTTCTTGTTGATGCCTAAGAATAATGGAAAATCATGTAGCCATTCTTCTCCTTGTTCAATGCGTACTTTCACGTCGCCTTTCTCATATTCGATTAGTTCCTTCTGGCAGGAACAAAGGCTGATTAGCCATAAATACATAATTGTAAATCCCATTTTCTTCATTTTCGTTCTAATTAATTGTTATAATGTTAAGTGTTACTGATCGGGAACATCATGGGTGAAAAAAAGATTTGGCAATGCTGTTTTAATCTTCTAATGATAGGAATGGGAGGAGGTGATAGCCTTATTCGGGGTGTTTTTGAAATGTTTTATTGATGAGGTTTTCAATTCCTTCATTTATTTGGTCCCATCCAGCGTTTTCATTTAGGGGAATGCCATTATATACCGGACAAAAATCTTCCAACATCACTAGATAAGTAATAGATGCGGTTAAAAGGGTTGCCATCACTGCGATCTCTTGTTGGGGATGCCCGGATAGTTCACTTACTTTTGTAACGAGGTCAACTCCTATTTTTTCTCGCTGTTCTCTAAGTTTTACGATCATATCATTATTGGATGATAGTTCCCAGCGGTAGAGTCTTTTTAAAGTCGGATTATTTCGGAGTTGTTCAATCTGCCCTTGAAAGATTTTTTTTATAAATGAAGGTAGTTTTTCGCGATTCGGACATTCTAATGGGAAGTTGAGCCAGAAATCATGTTGGCGTATATAGGCAGCCATGAGTCCCTCTACCGAGCCGAAGTAACGATATATTAGTATTTTTGAAACGCTTGCTTGAGTGGCTATGGCGTTAATGCCAATTTTCTCAAACCCACCTTCGGCGATCATCTTTCCTATTGTATCTAATAGTCGCTTTTCAGTGGCTTCACGATCTCTTTCTCCTGCTATACTTTTTCCTTTCATTTGACCTAATGTTACTATTCGGGAACAAATATATGTTACTTGTCGGAAACATGCAAGTAATTGCTTGTTTTTTTTTGAGAGAATCAAACTTATGCTAATGAAAGCTATTGTTTAAGGATCAGTAATGCGGAATTTGTGGCACGGTTGTCACAAGCTAAGTCAGGGTTGTAAATATTGCTATGTTTATCGGGGTGATAGCAAGTAAGAGGTGGATAGTTCAGTGATTGCACGAACGAAGACTTTTGATTTACCTCTATCTTTGCTTTGTATTAATATAGAATAAGAAAAAAAGCTTAGAGGTTATCTCTAAGCTTTTATCTGTGATCCG
This sequence comes from Bacteroidota bacterium, assembly GCA_023426145.1. Lineage (GTDB taxonomy): Bacteria > Bacteroidota > Bacteroidia > Bacteroidales > Bacteroidaceae > Bacteroides. The sequence goes on from JAFABG010000011.1 coordinate 65,174, forward strand.
CCTGGGGCTCGAACCCAGGACCCCAACATTAAAAGTGTTGTGCTCTACCTGCTGAGCTAGCGAATCAGTCCTTATTTGCGTATCAGTTATTTCCTGATTGCGGGTGCAAAGGTAGTTACTTTTATTTAATTTGCAAGTGTTTGGTGAAAAAAAGTTTGGATTATTTTTCCTGATTATGGCTTGTCTCTTGATTATCAGAGGTTTCTAGTTCATCATATTTTATTCTTTCTTTGTTGATAATAAAGCGTTGGTAGTAGGATAGCATCAGTGTGGTTAAAGGCAAAGCGATGATCATACCTAGCATTCCCATTAAAGAACCCCAAACGGAGAGAGAGAGAAGGATGATGGCAGGATTTAAGCCTGTGATTTTGCCCATTATTTTTGGAACTAGGATAGTGTCTTGGATAATTTGAACAATAGCAAAGACTGCAAGAGCGCATCCAATGATCACCCAAAAATTACCTCCAGTATCGGCGGCTTTAAGGATGGCTAGTAGCACAGTTGGAAGAAATCCGATGATTTGCAGATAGGGCACCATATTTAATGCACCTATGAATAGGCCTAAAGCGATAGCCATCGGGAAATCGATGACTAGGAATCCTATACTGAATAGTATGCCTACACAGAAGGCTACCAAAGCTTGTCCACGGAAGTATTTGTTCATTCCGTCTTGTACATCGTGAACTAAGTTAGAGGCAAATGTGCGATATTTATTGGGCAACAAGTGTAGCCAGCCTTCAGCGATTACTTCGTAGTCAACTAATATAAAGATGACATAGAGTAGGATGATAAAGGAAGTTAGAATGGTGAATAGGATATTTAACGATTCAGCAAGTAATGACCAAACTTTGGGAACTGCATCTTTAAGGGCGGACAGTATGTTTTGTTCGCTCAATATACGATTCAGTGCTTCGAGATCAATGTTCTGATGGATAAACTCCGATAGATTTTTGGGGATATTACTTGCTCCGCCATTCGTTAGATAGGTCACCAACAGGTCGTTCATTCTGCCTATTTCCGAGATTAAAGGGGGAACTAATAGGTAGAACAACGTTAGCCCAATGGCCGCGATGAGAAAAAGTGTGCAGAATATCGATAGGATACGGCTTCGTAGCTTGAGTTTATATTGGAAAAACTTGACTACCGGATAAATCATATAGGCGATGAGCCAAGCTATAAAGAAAGGTAACAGAACACCACTGAGGTGCTGGATGAGCATTAATGCTCCTACAATCAATACGCATGCTATGGAGCCGCGTATAAAACTATCGAATGTTATCTTCTTTTTTTCCATATCCTTTTCATCTAAGGTTATACCTTTTGTTCGTCTATCTCTCGAGCGCGCAGATAGCATGTTCTGCATAGTGGTTCGTAGGCTGCTGTTTCACCTAGCAATACTTGTTTGTCATTCTGAACGGTACGGTGAGAATAAGTCGCTAGATCTCCACATTTAACGCAGATGGCATGTACTTTGGTCACTTCATCGGCAATAGCGCACAATTGTGGCATTGGTCCGAATGGGTTTCCTTTAAAATCCATGTCGAGACCTGCTATGATGACGCGGACTCCATTATTGGCCAACTGATTGCATACATCAACCAATCCACCATCAAAAAACTGGGCTTCGTCTATGCCGACTACATCGATCTCGGAAGTAAATAGGAGTATGCTACCGGATGTGTCGATGGGGGTGGAGGCTATGGAATGACTATCATGAGAGACAACATCTTCTTCTGAATAGCGAGTGTCTATGGCTGGTTTGAATATCTCAACTCGCTGACGGGCAAACTTAGCTCGCTTCATCCGTCGGATCAATTCTTCCGTTTTCCCGGAGAACATGGAACCGCAGATTACTTCTATTCTACCTCTTCTTCGGGTCTCTTGAATGTGGTCTTCTGAAAATAATAACATGGATTTTTTGTGTTTTCTTGATTGAATAAATATGTGTACAAAGGTAAACAATTCAATGTACAAGAACTGTTAAAATCTACATTATTTTAAGTTATTGCATAAATTATTCCTACATTCGCACCATAATAACAATGGATGGAAATGAAACAGAAACTATTAACTGATATTGAGCTGGATGTTCATGAATTAAAGTATCTGATGGGCTCATTCTCTAAAGATCCCACGGAGACTTTAGCTGAACTTCTGAAGAGGAATATTCAACAGATGGAGGAACGCTTGGAGCAGTTAGTGGAGGAAATTGATTCTGTTCCTGTGGAAAATCTAACTGCTGTTTTGGTAGAGGATAGACCTGTTAAGAAGGAGGAGGAACTGAAAGGTGAAAGCCTTATTCAGAGTGAGCATGAGGTAGCTGTAGGGAAAGAAGAATTTGTAGTGAAAGAGGTTGAACCGAAAATTGCTGTACTAGGTGAGAATCTTAAAGTAAATGCTGGATTGCGGCCTTTGATCAGTCTGAATGATTCATTTCGTTTCACTCGTGAGGTCTTTGGCGGGGATGCCGAATTGATGAATAGGGTGATGGAACAAATCTCGGTGATGAGTTCTTATAAAACGGCTTTGGCCTTCCTTGCTTCTAAAGTAGATTTGAATGAGGATAATGAAGCTGTTGTGGATTTACTTGAGTTGCTTAAAAAGTTTTTTAATCAATCAGTATAAGTGCGTGTATGGGAAAGTTATATGTAGTGCCTACGCCGGTAGGAAATTTGGAGGATATGACATTTCGGGCTATAAAGGTTCTGAAAGAGGTTGATCTTATTCTGGCTGAGGATACCCGTACTTCTGGCATCTTGCTGAAGCATTTTGAAATTAAGAATGCCATGCAGTCTCACCATAAGTTTAATGAACATAAAATGGTGGAGAGTGTTGTAAATAGAATAAAGGCGGGTGAAACCGTCGCTTTGATCTCTGACGCCGGAACACCTGGTATATCGGACCCTGGTTTTTTGGTGGTTCGCGAATGTGTACGCAATGGCATTGAGGTGCAGTGTTTGCCTGGTGCTACTGCTTTTGTTCCGGCCCTTGTTGCTTCTGGACTTCCGAACGAGAAGTTCTGTTTTGAAGGTTTTTTACCTCAAAAGAAAGGACGTCAAACTCGGTTGAAGGCTTTGGCCGAAGAACGTAGAACGATGGTGTTCTATGAGTCACCTCATCGACTTGTTAAAACTCTGACGCAATTTGCTGAATATTTTGGTGCCGAACGTCAAGTGAGTGTGTCGAGAGAGATATCTAAACTTCACGAAGAAACGGTTCGTGGTAGTTTGACTGAATTGATTGAACACTTTACCGCTACTGATCCTCGTGGCGAGATCGTGATTGTATTAGCTGGAATAGACGATTAAAATAACTTCATTTAAAAAAACGTAAAACGTAAACGTATGAAAAAGTTAGCAGTTTTATTTATGTGCGTAGCCACGCTGGCTTCGTGTGACTTTAAAGGTGGAAATAAAGACCTTAAAGCCGAAAATGACTCTCTTTTAATGGAATTGACACAGCGTAACGCTGAATTGGATGATATGATGGGAACTTTCAATGAAGTGCAAGACGGCTTCCGCAAAATCAATGCGGCAGAAAGTCGTGTGGACTTACAACGGGGCACCATTACTGAAAATGCGGCTAGCGCTAAGCAACAAATTGCATCTGATATCGAGTTTATTTCTAAACAAATGGAAGAAAACAAGGCTCAGATTGCTAAATTGCAGTCTCAACTGAAGAACAGCAAGTATAACTCTACACAACTGAAGAAGGCTGTAGAAGCATTGACTGCTGAATTGAAAGCTAAACAACAGCGTATTGAAGAGTTGCAAGCTGAACTAGCTTCGAAGAATATACGTATTCAGGAGTTGGATGCAGCTGTTAGTGATTTGTCTGTTGCTAAGGAGAACCTGACTGCTGAAAACGAAGCTAAAGCTAAAACTGTTGCTGAACAGGATAAAAGCTTAAATGCTGCTTGGTTTGTATTCGGAACGAAGTCTGAACTGAAATCTCAGAAGATTCTTCAAAGTGGTGATGTGTTGAAGAGTTCTGACTTTAATAAAGACTACTTTACTCAGATTGATCTTCGTACGACTAAAGAAATTAAACTGTATTCAAAACGTGCAGATTTGTTGACTACTCATCCTGAAGGTTCTTATGAACTGGCTAAGGACGACAAAGGACAATTGACTCTGAAAATAACTGATGCTTCTGCATTCTGGAGTGTTTCTAGATACTTGGTTATTCAGGTGAAATAAGCAGGGTCTTGTTTTTTTATTGCCAATGTGCTGATTCCTGAAGTCAAGAAGTTAGCATATTGGCTTTTTATTTTTTATGAACTGATCTATTCTTTTTAATTGATGAATTATAAAAATCTTTTTTTTGATCTTGATGATACGATTTGGGCTTTCTCACGTAATGCCCGTGATACTTTTGAGGAGGTATATGATAAGTATGAATTTAACCGCTATTTTGAGTCGTTCGACCATTATTATGGTATTTATCAGCAAAGAAATACCCAACTTTGGGTGGAGTATGGTGAGGGTAAAGTGACGAAGGAGGAGTTGAATCGTGAGCGATTCTTTTATCCTTTGAAGAGGGTTGGTGTTGAAGATGAACATCTCGCTCAGCGCTTTGCAGCTGATTTTTTTACTATTATTCCGACGAAGAGTGCCCTAATGCCGTATGCAAAAGAGGTGCTGGAGTATCTTGTTCCTAAATACAATTTGTATATTTTATCTAATGGTTTCCGAGAGTTACAAGCCCGTAAAATGCGCTCAGCAGGTGTAGACGGGTATTTCAAAAAGATTGTTCTTTCTGAGGATCTTGGCGTATTAAAACCTTGGCCGGAGATTTTTAATTTTGCTTTATCTGCGACTCAATCGGAATGTTCTGAATCGCTTATGATTGGCGATAGTTGGGAGGCTGATATTACTGGGGCGCATGGGATTGGTATGCATCAGGCGTTTTATAATGTTACGAAACGAGGTAGTTTACCTTTCGATCCTACTTATCACATACATTCCTTGAAAGAATTGATGAATATATTATAAGGTTTATTGATTTAGTCGTATTTTTGCTGCGTTTAATAAATGCATAATAATACAATTAAGTCATGGACAATACTCTTCTGCCTTTTGCGTTACTTTGTTTTACTTCGTTTTTTACATTGACTAATCCTTTAGGAACAATGCCTGTTTTTCTGACCATGACCCATGGGATGACAGAGAAAGAGCGTAAGTCTATTGTGCGCCGAGCTACCATAGTGTCTTTTATTACCTTAATGGTATTTGTCTTTGCAGGGCAGTTTCTATTCAAATTCTTTGGGATTTCTACGAATGGTTTTCGTATAGCCGGGGGAGTGATCATTTTTAAGATTGGATTTGATATGCTTCAGGCTAGATATACTCCGATGAAACTGAAGGATGAAGAAATTAAAACTTATGCAGATGATATTTCTATCACTCCTCTAGGTATTCCTATGTTGTGCGGTCCAGGCGCAATTGCAAATGCTATCGTATTGATGCAGGATGCTCATTCATTCGAAATGAAAGGTGTCTTAATAGCTATTATTGCTTTGATTTATCTGCTAACCTTTTTTATCCTTCGTGCATCTACTCGCTTGGTTAAAGTGCTGGGAGAAACAGGAAATAATGTAATGATGCGTCTGATGGGACTTATCTTGATGGTGATTGCTGTGGAATGTTTCGTGAGTGGTGTTAAACCGATATTGGTTGATATTGTGAAAGAGGGAATGATACCTCTCCTTTGCTTATAAAAATGAAATTAAAAATATAAGAGCCTGTTTAAATTTTGTAGTTTGAAATAAAAAAGTGTTTCCTCTTTCCGTCTAAATGATTATTTTTAGTTACCAGGCTTCAAATAATTATGTATTGTACGGATTTAGAAGAAACACATTGGCAAGTTATCAAGAATATCTTGAACTTGCAAGAGAGAAAACGAAAATATGATTTGCGTGAAATATGGAATGCAATCTTTTACTTGATAAAAATGGTTTTCTGCTGGCGGTGATGGTAACAATTGCCTGTGTACACGATAGTAAAGCGGGTTATTTATTAGCAAGGTACCTTAAGGAGCTTTGTTGCAATATTAAAGTCATATTAGCCGACGCTGGCTATCGTGGGGAAATATCGGACAAGATAAAATCGCTTTTGGATATATCTTTGAAGTAGTGGTAAGCGGAGATAGGGTAAATGGATTTAGTCCTATTGGAAAATGATGGATTGTGGAAAGAACATTTGCATGGTTTGACAACTATAGAAGACTCTGCCGAAACTATGAATTCACATTCGATTCGGCAGGAGGAAATGGTTAAACTGGCATCCATTAGGATGCTATTGAATAAAATTTAAACAGGCTCTTAATGAGCCAGCAATGTTGTTATGTATTAAGACTTGGCAAATTGACCTTATTTTTTTTGAATCTAATATTGTTAAAAAATAAGTTTAAGATAGCTTTTGGGTCTTCAAAACGTTAGTAGTTTTTTTTTTTTATATGCTTTTCAATTGTGAATTATAAGTTTTTTAATAGGTTTTTTGCTTAATTTGCAGTAAAATGTCAGATAAGTTACATTTGTTTGTGAAAAAGATTGTTTATTTCATATTTATTAATAATTTTGCGAATTGTTAGGGTCTAGAGATTATTAATGTAAAGTTGAACTTTAAGAGAGAATTTATGAAAAGAAAATTAATGCTGTTATTGGCGTGCCTATTTGTTGGCGTTAGCTTAGTAACTGCTCAGATTCAGAGAATTACAGGTGTTGTTATTTCTGAAGAAGATGGGCAACCTGTTGTAGGTGCCTCTGTGTTAGTAAAAGGTACTACTCAAGGTACTATTACAGATATTGAAGGTAGATTTAATTTGTCTAATGTGCCAAGTAATGCAAAAACCTTGCAAATTTCATACATTGGTATGAAATTACAGGAAATAGGAATAAAGCCTATCGTTAAAGTCGTTCTAAAATCAGATACAGAGTTACTTGATGAAGTCGTTGTAACTGCTTATGGAACAGCTACTAAAGGTTCATTTACAGGTTCTGCAAGTGTAATGAAAGCGGATAAAATAGAACAACGACAAGTTTCAAATGTATCTAATGCTTTAGCTGGGGCTATTGCGGGAGTACAGGTGCTTAATGATAATGGACAACCAGGTACATCTTCTAAAGTCCGTATTCGTGGTGTTGGATCTATAAATGCTGGTACAGATCCGTTGTATGTTGTTGATGGAATACCTTTTGACGGTGAGCTTTCTTCTATCAATACTCAAGATATAGAGTCTATGACGGTTCTTAAAGATGCTGCTTCTACAGCACTATATGGTGCTCGTGGTGCGAATGGTATTATAATGATTACTACTAAAAAAGGTAAAACGGGTAAAGCTACGGTTAATTTTGATGCTAAATGGGGATCTAATAGTAGAGGTGTTAAAAACTATGATGTGATGACATCGCCACAAGAGTACGTTGAAAAAACCTATCAAGCTATTTATAATGCCGGATATTATAATATTGGTTCTTCAAAGGGAGATGCTGTAAAGTCCAATGCTTATGCCAATAGTGCAATCTTTTCTGAATCTGGTGGTGGGTTTGGTTATAAAATATACACATTACCTACTGGGCAAAGTTTGATAGGTCTAGATGGCAAATTAAATCCTAATGCAAGCCTTGGTTACAGTGATGGAACTTATTACTATACACCTGATAATTGGGGCGATGAAATGTTCTCGAATAATATGCGTCAGGAGTATAATGCAAGTGTTTCAGCAAATACTGAGAAGATGAATTACTATGCATCATTCGGCTATTTGGAAGATCAAGGTGTTATTGATAATTCTGGTTTTAAACGCTACACTGGTCGTTTAAAAGGTGATTATCAGGTGTATGACTGGTTCAAAATTGGCGGGAATATGGCGTATACAAATTCAAATAGTCGTTACCCAGGTGATCAAGATAGCTATGCTACTGCTTCTTCCGGTAATGCATTTTTCTTAGCCAATACTATTGCTCCAGTTTATCCTATTTATGTGCGTGAAGCTAATGGACAAGTGGCTTATAATTCTAAATATAATCGCCCTGTATATGACTACGGTGACGGACAAAGTACCAATTTTTCTCGTAAGTATATGCAGATTGCTAATCCCGCTGGAGATCTAGTTTATAATAAGGAAGAATATTTGTCGGACATAATGAGTTTGAACTGGTTCGCTGAATTAACTCCAATTGTAGGATTAACTATCACAGCGCGTTATGGTTTGAGTATTGATAATACTCGTTATAATAGTTTAGGTAATGCATTTTATGGTCAAAGCTCTTCTTATGGTGGTACTGCATATCAAGAAAGAGCCCGTACTTATGGCTTTGATCAACAGTATGTTGCTAACTATCATTTTGCAGTCGAAGATAAGCATGCTTTTGATTTGACAGCAGGTTATGATGGCTATGAATATGAATATGAATATGTTGATGCTTCAGGGCAGAATTTGTATAACCCTGATATCTATTACATTAATAATACTATAGATCAACGCATTGGTTATGGAAAGAAAAGTACATATTCAACAGAAGGTTTTTTTGGTCGAGTTAATTATAATTATAACGATAAATATATTGGTAGTTTCTCTTATCGTCGCGATGCCTCTTCTCGTTTCACGAAAGATAACCGTTGGGGAAATTTTTTCTCAGCATCTGCAGCTTGGGTGATTACTAATGAAGACTTTATGAAAGATTACTCTTGGGTAAATATGCTGAAATTGAAAGCATCTTTTGGGCAACAAGGAAATGACGATTTAAGATATTCTAGCAGTGTTGATCCTAAAACTCCTAAAAATTATTATCCAGCATTTGATCAATTCAAACTCACTGGTGCAAATGGAGTATTTGCGGATGGAACGTTATATTATAAGGGTAACTCTGACATAAGCTGGGAAACATCTACTTCCTATAATGTTGGTGTTGATTTTGCTTTGCTAAATAATAGATTGAATGGTACTTTGGAATATTTTGGTAGACAGTCTAGCGATATGCTTTATAATAAGCCTACAGCTCCTATAGCAGGTTATTCTTCGATTCCTATGAATATCGGTTCTATGCGTAATACAGGTATCGAACTCGATTTATCTTATAATATATTTCAAAGTAAGAATTTAACTTGGGAGGTGAATCTGAATGCTACATCTATTAATAATAAAATTTTGAAATTACATCCTGATCTCCAAGGAAAAATGATAGATGGGACACGTATTTATGAAGAAGGAGAATCTATGTATCGTCTTTATCTTGTGAAATATGCTGGTGTAGATTCTGAAACGGGCTTAGCACAGTATTGGGCAAAAGGTGAAGATGGTGTTGAAGTAATGACAGCAGATTGGAATGCTGCTAGTGAAACGAATAAAGTTGCTACTGATGATTTGCTTCCAACTGTTTATGGTGGATTTGGAACTTCTATTAGTGCTTATGGTTTTGATTTTTCTTTGCAATGTTCTTATCAATTAGGAGGACAAATCTATGATAGCGGTTATAGAAGTGCCATGCATGGTGGTTCTTCATCAAATGGAGGTAGAAACTGGCATGTTGATATTCGTCATTCTTGGACTCCTGAAAATCCTAATACTAACGTTCCTCGTGTAGATGCATCAGACTCATATACTAATTCAACATCCAATCGCTGGATGACTAGCTCAGATTATTTGTCTATCAACAACATTACATTGGGATATACGTTGCCTAAGAATCTTACACAGCGGTTTATGGTAAATAAGCTTCGCGTATATGTTGCTGCTGATAATGTAGCTTTAGTCTCTGCACGTAAAGGTCTTGATCCCCGTCAGAGCTTTACAAGTGCTACAACTTCTTTATATACACCTATAAGAACAATTTCTGCTGGTGTAAGTGTTAATTTCTAATAATAACTAAAGATAAAATAAATGAAAGCAAAATATATTTTTTCTTCCGCTTTATTAACAGGATTATTCATTGTAGGATGTGCTGATATGGATACTATCCCTGAAGGTGATATTATCACATCAAAGCAAAAGGAAGAAGTTGTTAATACTGACCCAGCTAAAGCTGAAGCTGGAGTTACGGCGATTTTTGCACAGATGAGTACATATATGAGTGTGACTGGCTCTCGTCATAATGACTTTGGCTATCCTTCTATTATGTTGTTTTCTGACACAAATGGTATTGATTTTCTGAGCCAAGATAATGGATATAATTGGACTGGAAACGGATTAGATTTTACTGACCGTCAATATACTAGTTATGAGTCTGAAATAGTTTGGAATACTATGTACCAGATGGTTTATGCTGCAAATAATATGATAGCCGCTAATGATATTAATACGAATGATATGACCATTCAGTTTTATCTGGGGCAGGCTTTAGCAGCTCGAGCTTTTGATTACTGGGTTTTAGCTCAACTCTATCAATTTAATTACAGTGATCACAAAACCTTGCCTTGTGTTCCTATTATTACAGAAGAAAATGCTTCTACAGTTGCTGTAGATGGTGCTAAACGTGCTACAGTAGATGAAGTATATGCGCAAATTATGTCTGATATAAATAAAGCAATAGAATTTATATCTAAGGCTCAAGAAAGTGGATTGTCTCGTAGAGATAAGCGTTATATAGATTTGGGTGTAGCTTATGGTATTCGTGCTCGTGTGAATTTGTGTATGGGAAATTGGGCTGCTGCTGCGAATGATGCTCAAGATGCAATTGATGCTTCAGGTGCTACTCCTTATAGTTTGTTAGAAGCCAATAAACCGACTATGTATAATTCTAACGATCATGCATGGATGTGGGGAATTATTGTTGCTGAAACTGATCGTATTGTAACTTCTGGCATTGTAAATTGGCCTTCGCATATGGGCTCCTTAAATTATGGCTATTGTAACTATAGTGGCGGCCACCAGATTAATAAGGTCCTGTATAACTCTATATCTTCTTCAGATATTCGTAAAGGATGGTGGCTTGATGCTCAAAGTAAATCAACAAACTTAAATACGGAGCAACAAAAATTTATTGATGATGTTGAATATGCTCCATATACTCAGGTGAAATTTGCTCCTTATAATGATGAGGTTTATACTTCTACAAATGCTAATGATATTCCTTTGATGCGTGTTGAGGAGATGTATCTGATAAAGGCAGAGGGCGAAGCAATGAGTGGTGGTGATGGTAAGACAACTTTAGAAAAATTTATTCAGACTTATCGTGATCCTTCTTATGTTTGTCCCGTATCATCAGGTGTTGATTTACAGAATGAAATTTGGCGTCAACGTCGTATTGAGCTTTGGGGAGAAGGAATGTCTTGGTTTGATATGATGCGTTTAGATAAAGCTGTAGACCGTCGTGGTGCTGGCTACCCTGATGTAACTTCCGTCTTGAATATTCCTGCGGGTAGTGATATTTTACTGTGGCGAATTCCTGAGGGCGAGATTCAGGCTAATCCTGCCTTGGATGAACAAGATAATAATCCTTCAGCTCCTAAGCCTGATCCAGTTGAAGATATTCAATAATTATATTGTTAATTTGTATTGAAATTTACATAATTTAAAATTAAAAAGGTCGTGAGAACTTAGAACTTTCTTGGTTCTTATGACCCTTTTAAATTTAAAACGTATATTACATTTACAAGTTTTTTAGGGTCAATCCGGAAATTCTGATAAGCCTCATTATTCTGTTCAGAAACTACTTTTAGAAGAATAGTGATCCTCTTAAGCTCACACTTTTCTTTTAATCAATTCCAGAGTGTGTATTTGGATTACATATTTAAATCGCAAGATAAAGTTCTTTTTTCTGTATTTCATATTTTATCAACAATAGGGCATATGTACTTAGTATCCACTAAAAAAACTAAGTTTTAATTGGGTGCCATTTTGATAGTTTTTTCCCTCCTCTATTGGATTGAATACATTCAGTATTTCTGTCTTGTCAAAAAAATGATACGCTTAATATTCTCAACACATCATATGTGTCCATATCCAGTTTTAGGTCATGTTCGACAATTGCTACTAGATAATATGCAATGATTGCACAATAAATCTGAATTTTAACAGCATTCTCAGATGTTCCATAAAATTCTTTAATCCTCAGATGTTACTTGATCTATTTGATACGAGGGTGTGTCTGACCTCCCCCCGAAAAAAAGTACAGTTTAAAATTAGAGTTTCGGACTTAAATAATTATATTTATCCAAATTGTTTTTGTTATGAAACGATCAAAGTTTACAGAGTCACAAATTCTCTTTGCTTTAAAGCAAAATGAGACAGGGGTAAAGACTGATGAAGTCTGCCGTAAGATGGGTATAAGTGAAGCTACTTTTTATAATTGGAAGAAAAAGTACGGTGGTCTAGGTGTCTCAGATTTTCGTCGTTTACGCCAGTTAGAAGAAGAAAATCAGAAGTTAAAGCAGATTGTTGCAGATCTCTCATTGGATAAACAGATGCTTCAGGATGTTTTTAAAAAAAAAGTTTTAACCCCGTCCCAATTACGTATAGCAGCAATGGATTTAATAAATGGATATAAGGTCTCTGTTCAAAAAGCAACAGCAGCAGTGATGCTTCATCGCTCAGTTTGGTATTATAAGCCCAAAGCTAAAAACGATGAACTTCTTTGTATGCGAATGCGTGAAATAGCACATATCCGAATCCGATATGGTTTTTGGTGTATATTTATCTTGCTTCGTCGTGAAGGTTTTAAGGATAACCATAAGCGCGTTTATCGGCTTTATAAAGCGGAAGGATTAAATTTACGTTCAAAGCGTTACCGTAGAAACAGATCTGGAATGCATAGAGAAGGTTATCCTGCAGTAAACGATATAAATCAATGCTGGAGTATGGGTTTTGTATCCGATACATTGTATAACAAACAGAAGTTCAGAGCACTGACTATTATCGATAATTTTAGCCGAAAGTGTGTCGCCATTCAAGTTGGGCAATCCTTAAAAGGTAACGATGTTGTTCATACATTAGAGCAATTACACCTTTTCTATGACATTAAGCCACAAAGAATAAAGGTTGATAATGGACCGGAATTTGTTTCAAAAGAATTGGA
>JAFABG010000012.1 GCA_023426145.1 Bacteroidota bacterium
GGAAAAAAGGGATTAAGTTGCTCTTTGACTTCATTGAAATTAGTCTTATTGAACAGATCTTGTAAAGGTGTTTTATCCGTCAGTGAGATGCTCAGAATTTGTAAGACCTCATAGGTCGAACGGTTCAGCTGCATATCATGTTGGACGATAGCTACCAAGCAATAGGTGATGATAGCTATACTGATCTGTATTCGCACTGCATTCTCTGTGGTACCCCAGAACTTTTTTATCTTGAGGTGCTGTTTTAACCATTTGAAGAACAGTTCCACGAGCCATCTCTTCTTATAAAGATTGGCAATATCAAGTGCAGATATGTGTTTGGCATTCGTCAAGAAAGTAAATTCACGATCATTCTCTTCATCATAGAAGCAGATGACTCTGAATGATTCAGGATACTTCTTTTCAGAGGTGTACCCAATCAGTTTCACTTCCGCATCCGAAAGGATATTCTTGGGCATTCTACGCTTCCATTTACAGAACTTGCACTTTAGATTTGACTTCGCTCTGACTACAAAGAAAGAACCTGTAAGATGAATCCGATAAAGTTCCTTAAACGAGTCATATGCTCTGTCGAATATATAATAGGCATTTGGTTCATAATTAATTGTAGACATTGCAGTTGAATCATGTTTGGATGCTGTAGTTACTGTATAAAAGGCAGGGACCTGTGCTTCTATGTCATAAAGGACATGAGCTTTAACCCCAGCTTTTCTCTTCCGGAACTTCGCCCAAGGAAATGTAGCCAAACATAAAGGAATCGTGGTGGAATCAAAAGCATACTTTCTTCCTGGAATATCCAAGATATTAGTAGCTCGTTTTTCACATGCTTCCTTCATCATGTAGAAAGCAAAGTCTTCGAAGATTCTGTAATCCCGATTCTGATTGGCTGACGCAAGCGTAGTTTTGGCAATGGATTCACGACCAAGTCCCAAATGATAACGCTTTCCTTGATGAGCTTCCAAAGCTACAATCAAGTCGCGGAGACTTTCACGATTGCTGAGTTGACCGAATATCATTGCAAGTAACTGGTTCCAGCAAGTGAAATGTTTCACATAACGGTTGCCATCGTATTTACGTACGTAGTTATTAAACTGAGTTCTGTTCAAAAAAGTGGAAAGTTGAGAAAAAACGTATTTATCTTGATTCATATGCAGCCGTTATTACGACTGCAAAAATAGAATTTCAAATCCGTTTCATTTCAAAACACCACTTAAACGACTATATTTCAATTATTTCAAAGAACTATTTACCCATTTTTACGGGACAGTAATGTAATGAATTACTAAATGAGTGCCAAAAACGCAACTTCTGCGGAATAAACATCGACTTAGAAGAATTAAATATTTCCAATAACGAATATCTTACTGCATTTATAAAAGAGCTATGCAATGTGTTCCATAAACACAACTTATATGTCACGCAAGATATCATGTCCGATAATAGAGACTACAATTTAAAGGAACTTGCACAACATTTAGACTATCTTTTTCTAATGGCTTACGATGAACACATGGTTCTGACGGAGCCAGGAGACATTAGTTCTCAACAATGGATCGCAAACATGGTTGATAAAATAACCACTGATGTCCCCCCAGAAAAATTAGTTTTAGGCATCGCTGCCTACGGCTACGACTGGAATGCAAAAAGAGACAACAATCAAGCAATCAGCTACGAGCAAGCATTGGCAGAAGCAGAAGGAAACAAAACTGATATTAATTTTAACCCTGAGACCTACAATCTTAATTTCGCTTACGAAGACGACTCTAATCAAATTCATCAAGTGTATTTTACTGATGCTGCAACACATTGGAATATCATGCGCTTCGGTACAGAATACGGATTAGCAGGATTTGGGCTATGGAGACTAGGCAGTGAAGACGAGCGACTTTGGAAATTTTATAATCAGGACATGAGACAAACTCATCCCGAGCAATTTGATTTAGCCAGTTTAGAACAAATCTCAGGCATCAACAACGTGAACTATCTAGGAGAAGGTGAAGTTCTGTATGCTCTTTCATCCCCAAAATCTGGACACGTAACCTTATCA
The DNA here is from genome assembly GCA_023426145.1 of Bacteroidota bacterium. Classification (GTDB taxonomy): domain Bacteria; phylum Bacteroidota; class Bacteroidia; order Bacteroidales; family Bacteroidaceae; genus Bacteroides. The sequence goes on from JAFABG010000012.1 coordinate 2,048, forward strand.
GTCGACAGCAACTCGCTTGTATCTTACGAAAGCTATCAAACGATACCTTCATCTTATGAACTGAGAAGATATGGAACTGCTGAAAAAAAAGAGATTGTATTGACGTTTGATGATGGTCCGGATAAAAAATGGACACCCCAAATATTACATATCCTAAAAGAAGAAAATGTGCCGGCTGCATTCTTCATGGTTGGTATACAAATGGAGCGGAATCTTCCTATTGTGAAACAAGTATATGAAGCGGGACATCTAATAGGAAATCATACTTTTACACACCATAACATCATCGAGAACTCTCCTGAGCGCACAGCCATGGAGTTGAAACTCACTCGCATGCTCATTGAATGCATCACTGGAAGAAGTACAATCCTCTTTAGAGCTCCTTATAATGCCGACAGTGACCCGACAGGAAAAGAAGAAATTGTGCCAATTGTACAAGCTAGTCATGAGAACTATGTAAATGTTGGAGAATCCATCGACCCTAATGACTGGCAACCCGGAGTGACCAAACAACAAATAGTTAACCGCGTAATGGAGGGTCTAAAAAAAGATAATGCACACATTATCTTATTACACGATGCGGGCGGAGACACCCGTGAGGCTACAGTCCACGCTTTACCAGTCATCATAGACAGCCTAAAAATGAAAGGCTACAAATTTATTACGCTAGAACAATATTTAGGAAAAACGCGTAATGAACTCATGCCTTCTATTGCACAAGGTGAAGAGTATTATGCTATGGAAGCCAATTTGATGACAGCCACATTTATATATAAAATAGGTGACTTCATCGCAGCACTATTCATTGCTTTCTTATTTATTGGTATGATACGGCTTATTTTCATGTGGACACTAACGATACGAGAAAGATGCAAAATGAAACATATAGAATATCCGCCTGTCCCAATGAACAATGCTCCTGAGGTATCTATTATCGTGCCAGCCTACAATGAAGAAATTAATGTAGTTTCCTCATTGAAGAATCTTCTTCAACAAGATTATCCTAATTTCAAGATCATATTCGTTGACGATGGAAGCCGTGATGAAACTCTCAAGCGAGTAAAAGAAGCATTAGATGGCAACCCCAAAATACAGATATTGACGAAGCCTAATGGCGGTAAAGCATCCGCTTTAAATTTTGGAATCGCGCAGAGTACTGCCGAGTATGTGGTGTGCATTGATGCTGACACGAAGTTACTACGCAATGCAGTAAGTCTACTTATGCGACATTACCTAGCCGATAAAGATCAACATCTCGGAGCTGTAGCAGGAAATGTTAAGGTTGGTAACACCATAAACATGCTCACTCGCTGGCAAGCTATAGAATACACCACGAGCCAGAACTTCGATCGAATGGCGTATGCAGCAATCAATGCTATCACCGTTGTTCCTGGTGCCATAGGGGCTTTCCGCAAGTCTGCAATTGAGGCAGCAGGAGGTTTTACTACTGATACTTTAGCGGAAGATTGTGATCTAACTATTCGTATACTAAAAGCTGGTTATGTCATTGATAATGAAAACGAAGCAATAGCTTTAACTGAAGCCCCTGAAAAATTAAAGCAGTTTGTAAAACAGCGAACTCGCTGGTGCTTTGGTGTCATGCAAACTTTTTGGAAGCACAGACATGCGATGTTTGAAAAAAAATATAAAGGTTTAGGGATATGGGCATTACCCAATATGCTTGTATTTCAGTTTATCATTCCCACTTTTTCTCCTATCGCTGATGTTTTGATGCTTCTAGGGCTATTTTCTGGAAATGCAGGAAAAATACTTCTCTATTATCTTCTATTTCTTATAGTAGATGCTAGCGTCTCTATCGTAGCCTATCTATTTGAACGTGAAAAAATGTGGGTATTGCTTTGGATTATTCCACAACGGTTTGCTTACCGCTGGATTATGTATTATGTCTTGTTTAAAAGCTACATTAAAGCGATTAAAGGAGAGCTGCAAAGTTGGGGGGTACTCAAGCGAACGGGTAATGTAGGAGATATTAAATAATACAAATCGTTAGTGAAGAACGGATTGATCAAGAGGCTTAAAAGTATAAACTATATTTTTAAGCCTCTCTAGAAAGGGTTCATAATTTCTTGCCATAATGTTCGGCAAATCTTGTAAATGTTTGAGACACGCCACCGTCATCTCCATGTAATTGAACAAAACAAAAATCGCGAAGCATAGGCATATCTTTTATCTCAATAACGCGCAAAGTTCCGGCTAATAGTTCTTTATAAACTGAACGAAAGGAAACAATACCCATACAATCAGCGTGTTCCAAAAAAAGTTTAATGCTCTCGGTGCTACCCAGATAAAGTTGTACATTGAGAGAAGAGAGCTTCATATTTCTATCTAATAAAGCACGTTCAAACACATCTAAGGTTCCAGACCCTCTTTCACGCAAGACCAAAGGTACATGAAGCAAATCTTCTGGAGTAATTTCATCTGAGATTTTAAGCTGAGTGTGCGTACGTACAACCGCTACAAGTTCATCATCCAAAAATCGGGTATATCTGAGATTAGGCAAACGAAAGATACCTTCCACCAATCCTAAGTCGATTCGATGTTCTTGTAGAGCCGCTTCAACCTCTCTCGAGTTTCCATTAAAAAGAGATAAATTGACTTGAGGAAATTTTGCTATAAAATCGGCTAATAGTGGTGGCAATACATACTGAGAAATCGTCGTGCTAGCTCCTAGCCTTAATTCACCAGTACACTCATTATGCAATAAATGCATTTCATATTCTAATCGTTTATAATCCTCTAGGATTCTTTCACTGTGTTTAAGTAGAAGTTCACCCGCAACGGTTAGTTTGATTTTATTTCCTTGACGTTCAAATAAACGGGTTTTATAAGTTGCCTCTAGCTCTTGAACATGCTTAGTTATGGCAGGCTGACTAACGAACAACTCCCGAGAAGCTTTCGTAAAACTAAGATTCTTTGCAACACTTAAGAAGACCTTTAACCGAAAATCAGGCATAAGCTTTTTGGGCTAATTATACATATTATAAACCTACTACAACTCGTCTGCTTTTATACCTAAAGCCTGCATTAGAGGAAAACCTAACATTTCCCACTGGAAGTCTACTGCTCTTTCAGGCTCATTCATGCGGAACTGAACTACATCCTTATTTTTCACCTGACGTAAAACAGAAATCACCTTCTCTCCATATTCTTCATTGAATGATATGATAATCATCTTCTTTACATCAGCAGAATCAGAGACAATCGTTAGCAAATCTAAAAACAAATCTTCTCTTGTCACCATACCCTCTGAAGGAACACTTGCAAAAGAACATTCACCAAAAGAACTTTTAAATGCAACTCCATTCAAATCCTTTTCCAAGTCAGAAGGATGACAATGAACTAACTGGGTTGATTTTTCATCATAAATAAAAAGAAACTGTATATCATTAGCACCTTCACTAACTTTAGCATCAAGACAAAGATAAGTACTAAGCATTGTAATATCCACATCATTTAACGTCCGCCCCAACGCCTTTTCAAAGTATCTTTTTATATCTGTTAGTACATAATTCAAGAAAGCAGCATCTATTAATACCACTATTTCGGATAATTTTATTTGATTTCTATCGCTCATACTTAAAATTAAAATGTAGTTACGGTGGATAAAGATACTACATTCATTTTATTTATCAACGGCATTCATTAGCAAATTCGTCAGTAATTTTATGATTAAAAAGGTCACTTTGGCACTTAAAGTACTAAGAATCATGCTATTTTGTCATTTTATTTAAATTGGCAAATCTTTTGCGCCAAAGAAGTTGTAATTTAGATTATAAAAGAAGAAAGGAGAAACATGATATGAATTTCAACAATTTTACAATAAAATCTCAGGAGGCTATTCAAGAGGCGGTAAACCTCGTGCAAAGTCGTAGCCAACAAACGATTGAGCCCACTCATATCCTACGTGGAGTTATGAAAGTAGGGGAAAATGTGACCAACTTCATCTTCCAAAAACTTGGGATGAATGGCCAACAAATTGGTCTCATTATAGATAAACAAATCGAGTCTTATCCCAAAGTGTCTGGTGGCGAACCTTACTTAAGCAGGGAATCCAATGAAGTCTTACAGAAGTCTACCCAGTATTCAAAAGAAATGGGTGATGAATTCGTTTCACTTGAGCACGTCTTAAAAGCTTTATTAATGGTTAAAAGCACTGCATCAACCCTATTGAAAGATGCTGGGATGACAGAAAAAGACTTGAACGATGCAATAAATGAACTACGTAAAGGCGAAAAAGTAACCTCACAGTCTAGTGAAGATAATTATCAATCATTAGAGAAGTACGCCATTAATCTAAACGAAGCTGCTCGTAGCGGTAAGCTAGATCCTGTTATTGGACGTGATGAAGAAATTCGTAGAGTCCTCCAAATATTAAGTCGTAGGACTAAAAATAACCCTATTTTAATAGGAGAACCAGGTACAGGTAAAACAGCTATTGTCGAAGGGCTGGCTCATCGTATTCTACGAGGAGACGTACCCGAAAATCTAAAGAACAAAGAAGTATATTCTCTAGATATGGGTGCACTCGTTGCAGGAGCCAAATATAAAGGTGAATTTGAAGAGCGACTTAAGTCGGTTGTGAATGAAGTAAAAAAATCAGAAGGCGATATAATTCTATTCATCGACGAGATTCACACCTTGGTGGGTGCTGGTAAAGGAGAAGGAGCAATGGATGCTGCTAATATATTAAAACCAGCTCTAGCTCGTGGTGAATTACGTTCAATTGGTGCTACCACACTCGATGAGTATCAAAAATACTTCGAAAAGGATAAAGCCTTAGAACGCCGATTCCAAATTGTTCAAGTGGATGAACCGGACAATTTAAGCACAATTTCTATTCTTCGTGGACTAAAAGAGCGCTACGAAAATCATCATCATGTGCGTATTAAAGACGATGCTATTATAGCCGCCGTAGAACTTAGTAGCCGTTACATAACAGATCGTTTCTTACCCGATAAGGCCATTGATCTTATGGATGAAGCCGCTGCTAAATTACGAATGGAAGTCGATTCAGTGCCCGAAGAGCTAGATGAAATATCTCGTAAGATTAAACAATTAGAGATTGAACGAGAAGCAATTAAACGTGAAAATGACCAACCTAAGCTGGAAGTTATCGGCAAAGAGCTAGCAGAATTGAAAGAACTTGAGAAATCGTTTAAAGCAAAGTGGCAAAGTGAAAAGACTTTAATGGATAAAATACAGCAGAATAAAGTCGAAATTGAGAATTTAAAATTTGAAGCAGATAAAGCTGAGCGCGAAGGTGACTATGGTAAAGTTGCAGAAATACGTTATGGTAAACTCCAAGCCTTAGACGCTGAAATAGAAGATACTCAAAAGAAGCTAAGCGAAATGCAAGGTGATCATGCAGTAATTAAAGAAGAAGTTGATGCTGAGGATATAGCCGATATTGTTTCACGGTGGACTGGAATTCCTGTTAACAAAATGTTGCAAAGTGAGAAAGATAAGCTACTCCACTTAGAAGAAGAACTTCACAAAAGAGTTATTGGACAAGATGAAGCTATCGAAGCTGTAGCAGATGCTGTTAGACGAAGTAGAGCGGGATTGCAAGATCCGAAACGGCCTATTGGCTCATTTATCTTCCTTGGAACAACAGGAGTTGGTAAAACCGAATTGGCAAAAGCACTAGCCGAATTCTTATTTGACGATGAATCAATGATGACACGTATAGACATGAGTGAGTATCAAGAAAAGCATAGCGTATCTCGTCTTGTCGGTGCCCCTCCGGGATATGTAGGATATGACGAAGGAGGTCAATTAACAGAAGCTATACGTAGAAAACCTTATTCGGTTATCTTGTTCGATGAAATAGAGAAAGCCCATCCTGATGTGTTTAACATCCTACTACAAGTTCTTGATGATGGACGACTCACTGATAATAAAGGAAGAACAGTCAACTTTAAAAATACCATTATTATCATGACCTCAAATATGGGAAGTTCCTATATTCAAAGTCAGATGGAACATATAAATAGTATCAATAAAGAGAGAGTCATTGAAGAAACGAAGAAAGAGGTGATGAATATGTTAAAGACAAATATTCGTCCTGAATTTCTTAATCGTATAGATGAAACAATTATGTTTCTCCCTTTAACGGAAAATGAGATTAAACAAGTAGTCCGTTTACAAATAAAAGGAGTACAAAAAATGCTTCTTGATAATGGGGTAAGCCTAAACATCACTAGTGGTGCTTTAGATTTCTTAGCGCAAGTTGGGTACGATCCTGAATTTGGTGCCCGCCCTGTAAAAAGAGCTATTCAACGCTATTTACTGAATGATTTATCCAAGAAACTTCTATCTTTAGAACTGGATAAGAGTAAGGAAATAATTGTTGAAGCCAATGGGCAGAAATTAACATTCAATAATTGAAGTACTATTTAATTATTGATTATAACACATAGCTATAACGAAATAGAATAGTGTTAGATAAAACACTTATCGCTATTAAAACTAGAACATGATTAGTTAAAAATTAACGAGACGAAAATTAAAAGTTATTTTTTAGAGATTCTAGTATCAATCATACATAAGGGCTGCGAGGATTTTCTCGTAGCCCTTTTTTACACACAAATCAAAAAGACCAAACAAAAATTAAAAGTGCGACAAATAAAAATTTTCCATTAAAGAATAGCCTCAAATAAATTTAGCATACAAATAAACGTACGCATTTATTTTCCTAACCAACTTATTAACTCGCCAATAATTCACAGTTCCATCTTATATGTATTTTAATCAATACGAGCTACCAATAATTCATCGGATAGTATGCAAAATATAATATATTCGAGCTTTATTTCTAGCAGTTATTTAGTTCATGGCTAAAATAAAGCCCATTATAAGGCATCTCCACATCGAAAAAGTTTATTTTACGCTTATTTACCTTTCATTATATAAGAATTAATATTTTATTATTTATATATTAGTTGTAATGTAGTTTTTCATATCTTTGCCCATACTTATAATTCGCAAAGTATGGATCTAATAACAAATAATAAAGTAAACATTCAACTTAATTATAAAAAGAAATGGATTTGTTTATCTGATATATTGACAGGAACAATGGTATTTCTGTATGATTCTCAGGGACAATTAATTGGAAAATGCCAATATGCTATAGACTCAATCACATTTAGAGTGCCTAAATATGATATGTACGTTTTAGTGTTAAACCATCCAAATTGTCAACCTGAAGTTAGAAGGATTGAGTATAATCTACCAGTAATAAGTGCAAATGAAACACGATAACACCGTTTCCAAGATTCACGATTTTAATAAATAAGATTATTCTCCAGGACATCCGATATAACTTATAGTTATATCGGATAAAATTATACTATTAGCTTGAGTTAATCATTTGATGTATTTTTGCACTCAACAAAATAATAAAAAAATGGCTAACTCAATCGCAAAATTATTACAAAAAAACCGTAAGACAATTTATATTGCCTTATTTTCCATCCTAGTTATTTTCCAATTTCTTAATTACATTCCTAGATTACATAATTGGTCCATGTGGGTAACTCCTCCACTAGCTTTATTTCTAGGATTAGCTTTTGCCTTAACTTGTGGACAGGCTTATCCCAGCTTTAACAAAAAGGTATCTAAAATGCTACTTCAATATTCAGTTGTTGGATTAGGATTTGGAATGAATCTTCATGCCGCCTTAGCTTCTGGCAAGGAAGGTATGGAATTTACAATTATATCAGTTATTGGAACTTTAGTTATTGGATGGTTTATTGGACGCAAAATTTTGAAAATAAACAAGAAAACATCTTATCTCATCAGTTCAGGAACAGCAATATGCGGTGGAAGTGCTATAGCAGCTGTGGGTCCAGTAATTAAAGCAAAAGATAGTGAAATATCTGTAGCCTTAGCTACTATCTTTATATTGAATGCAATTGCTTTATTCATATTTCCTATCATTGGTCATACACTGCACATGAGTCAACACGATTTTGGGACATGGGCTGCCATAGCTATTCATGATACAAGTTCAGTAGTAGGAGCAGGTACCGCTTACGGAGAGGAAGCTTTAAAAGTCGCTACAACAATAAAGCTAACTCGTGCCCTATGGATTCTTCCTGTAGCATTTGTTACCTCATTCATTTTCAAGAATAAGGGGCAAAAAATAGCAATTCCATGGTTTATATTTTTCTTCATATTAGCAATGATAGTTAATACATATTTGCTCAACGAAGTACCTGTTATAGGCAGTATAATTAATGGTATTGCACGTAAAACATTAACCTTAAGCATGTTTTTTATCGGCGCGTCGCTATCAAGAGATATCTTAAAAAATGTAGGGATAAAGCCTTTAATTCAAGGGGTATTACTTTGGATTATAATCAGTCTAAGCACTTTAGTTTACATCTATTTTACATAAGCAATAGCATGCTTTTATTTTACTTCCAATATGACGAATTTAATTCTACAAACTAACTGGGCATAAAAAAACCTACAAATCAATGATTTGTAGGTTTAAATTTTAATTGCCTGCTTGTTATTCAGACCTTTTCAGCGGAGAGACAGGCTCTCGAACTTATACTTTCACAGAATATCATAAAACTGCAAACGACTGATAATCAAGTGTAAATTACAATATAGAGTAAAAGTAAATGTTTCTAAATGTCTTTTGCTATCTCAA
>JAFABG010000027.1 GCA_023426145.1 Bacteroidota bacterium
ATCCCAGTTTACTCATAAACAAGGTAAATATGACTTAAAAATGGCTTTCAAAAAACAACTAGTTACGAGTTGTAAGCAAGCTATTTGGGGAGAAATACTGGGTGGCAATGCTCCGAATTATGCAAATTATATGTTTATCAATTCTTTATATGTTTCTAATAATGTTTCTGCGCACCTTTTCCACGAGAAAAGACTGCTTCGCTCAAGTCCATATTTAACCTGTTGTTGATAAAATTGTTCTTCATTTTCAAGTTTGAGTATTTTTTCTGTAATCTCTTCAGGATTATATGGGTCAACTAAGACAGCTCCTTCACCTGCTATCTCAGGCATGGCTGATATGTTTCCTGTAATAATTGGTGTCCCGCAAGCCATAGCTTCCAAGATGGGTATACCAAAACTTTCGCGCAGAGATGGATAAAGAAAAATGAAGGCACCATTATATAATGCTGGAAGGTCCGTATTTGTAATGTATCCAGGGAAACGAAGTGATTTTTTTATGTGAGAAATATTCATTTCTTTTAATATACCATCTATTACATCTTCTTTTAGATCTGCAATTAGTAATGGCATTTTTCTTTTAGATTTTGATAAATACTCACTATATGCTTTTAGAACTCTATGAGTGTTTTTTTTAGGATCAGTATTACCTAAGAAAAATAAATAGTTGTCTGCATCTATATACTTTCGAATAATGTCATTTGATGGCGATTCTACTCGAAAATGTTTATTGAATCCATTATATACTGCAATTAGTTGATGATCGGGTAAATGAAGTGCTTCGATTATGCGTTTTCGTTCGAATAGAGAAACTGTAATGATTTTCTTGCATTTAGGAAGAATACGCGGTACTATTAATCGTCGGTAATGCCATCCCATTTCTTGATACCAAGATAAGGCTGTTGATTGTCGTTTTTCTAAATAAATAATATCATGAAGTGTCAGTATTAATGGGATAGAACAGTACAAAGGAGCAGTATTACTTGTGCAATGTAACAAATCGGGTCTTATGCGTCTTACAGCACGTGGTAATGCTACTTGCTCCCATAGAGGGTAGGTTGGGCATTTTAATTCAATGATATGCATGTTTGGAGAATTTTCCAAACATTTATCTTTACCAGGACTTACAAAAATGAAATATTCATTTTCATGGTCTATTTTCTGCAACTCACGAATTGTTTCTAGAGCAACGAAATCCATCCCATGTTTGTTTACGCGGAAAATCCGTTGGGCTTCAATGGCTATTCTCATCTTTTCTTTTTATATTAGTAGTTGATCAATCCCAACCATTTGTTTTTATATTATTGTTCTCCATGCTCAGTATGGATGAATTTTTTATTTATCCCTTTGAGTTTAAATAGACTACGTAAAGTATCCACCGCTAACATCGGTATTCTAAGAATAGCTCTTCCAAGTCGTTTGTTGAAAAAACTTTTTGGGATAGGGATAATCATTGAAGTCGCTTGTAATATAGACAATATCCACCATTTTAATGATGACATCCATTCACAACCTCCACTTTGTAAGCTTTGCCAAATGCTGATAGAAGTGAAAAGGAGTGTGAATATAAATATAGTGAATATCTGTATTAAGCGCGGGGGAAGCATCCATTGTAGTATTTTATCGCAATAGTCAATATTCCCACTTCTTAAAGATTTAATAAAGTTTTGTGATGAACTACGCAGTGCACCAAATTGAGCAGCTATCCATCGTTTTCGTTGGTTTTTGATAGCTTCTTTTTTGTGCGTTTTTTCATCATACACCGGCAATTGAGATAAGTAAGTAGTGTGTACGCCTTGCAGTAGAAGCAGAGTTTCCAACTCTTTATCTTCTCCAGCTGTTTGTAGGTGTGCAACATTGTTATTAAACCATTTGGCATCGAATGCCATACCAGAGCCTGATAATGCTGCAGATAATCCTAGTGCATTATGGCCACTTCGGAAGATTCCATTATTAATTTCTTCACTAATGCAGTCTAACATGGAGATGTCTGTATTAAAGTCTTTTCCTGTTCGATGTGCTTGGATAGACTCTGCTCCGTTTTCAAAAGCACGGTTAATTTCAGCTAAAAAGTTTTTAGAAGTTAAATTATCTGCATCCATTACAACCGTAATGTCGTATAAATCGCTATTAATAGATTTCATAGCTAATGTCATAGCTTTAGCTTTCGAACTATCACTGTAATTGGCAATAAGTAAACGTATTGGGAGCGACCGTAGTATATCATTGGTTATATCTTGCATTTTATCCGAAATAACAATAATGTCAAATAACTCTTTAGGATAATCTTGTTGTAAAAAATCCTCTATAGATTGAATTATTACTTTATCTTCTTTATAGGCTGGGAAGAGTACTACAAAACGTCTGAGTTTATTGGCCTCAGGGAAGTGTGGAGCACGGTAAAACTTGGATGCTACAGCATATACAAAGAGATAGCATACGCTAAGTGCAAGAGGAATATAAAGTGTCCAGTCAATAATGTTCATTGTATAAATATATTATATGTTAGTTTGACTCTTATCAGATGAAGCTGTGCAAAGCCCATCAATGACTCCCCGGCATACCGCTTTTGTAAGATCATAACGTTTCAGGAAAGTATACTTTAGGCAGTCCTTACTTGCTACTATAATACTTTGATAAATAATCGATAATATGAGATTAGCTCCTTGAAGATGTCTTCGAGCATAAAGTAAACGGTTACGCGTAAGATAATAGGTACGTAGCTCACTTAGTTGGCCAGTACTTTGACTTTCTTTGTGAAAAATAGTACAGCGAGGTTCGTACCATAATTCATAACCAGCTCGAGTCATGCTGCTACTCCAGTCAATTTCTTCGTAGTAAAGAAAAAATAATTCAGGCATTAACCCTACTTTATGTATAACTTCACGCTTTATGATCATAGCTGCACCATGTAGATATGGAATAGAGTGGGGGGTGTCAAACGTTCCGTTGTCAGATTGGCCATAACCTATGCCTTTGTTACGTAATGTGATTGGTGATAGCTTTGTAAATCCTGCAAATTGTATGTTTTGGGGAGAGAAAGCAAAGCGTATTTTCGGAGAAGCTGCTGCAATTTTAGGGTGATTTTCTAATAATTCAATTAGGTATATCATTTCATCGGACTCAATATATGTATCGTTGTTTATTAAAAAAATATATTGTCCCTTTGCTGCTTTGATGCCTAAATTATTTCCACCAGAAAATCCTAAATTAAATTTGCTTTTCAACGTTATAACAGTAGGGTATAATTCTTTTATCCTTAATGCTTCGTTCTCACGAGAAGCATTATCTACAACAATAATTTCATACGTAACAGAGTGTATGTGTGTTATCAATGAATCTAGTAACTCACAAGTATCTTTAAATCCGTTGAAGCAAACTGTAATAAATGATATTTGAGGCCTAGTTATCATAATTAATCGTTTATTATTTTAATTTGATTATTTTTCTCAATACGATTCTCAATGTTTGGTCCTATAAAACAAAGAGCAAATGCTGTGTATATAGGTATAGAATTTGGATATTGCATAACATCGTTAACATATGCAGATATAAAGAATCCACCTGCCATACAAAGCCATGCTGATAGTATACCTCGTAAATGCTTACTTTTTATTTTGAACATTAAAATCCATCCACACCAAATGAAAAGAGCGCCATGAAGCATTAAATAAAGAGTAAGTCCAATAATGCCTGTCTCAATCCAAACAGATACTAACCAAGAGTCTGGTGGATATGGCATACGTTCTTTGGGATAAAAACGTTCGCTTTTTGAAAGTCCTAATCCATATCCAAAAGGCTTCCGAATCATTAATTCTTTCATCTTTCTTCTATTTTCGATTCGTACTAAATAAGATGCATCTTGGCTAGGATGGAATGCTGAACGCATCTTGCGGACATATTCATTTCCATTCCCGATGTTTGTATGTGCAAAAAATAGGAATGTAAATGCCAGCGTTGTAGTTCCTAAGATACATGCTTTACGATTACCTGAAAGTAAGATGGAAATAGCAAGAGCTCCTATTGGAACTGCTAAAGCTGCACGTGTTCCAGAAATTCCCATACCGTATAGTGCAGCAATCGTTACAAATGCAAAATAAAGTTTAATCCAAATGTTTTTGACATAAAAAAGCGATATAATAAAGATAGAAGCCCCCATTCCCATATGGACTCCAAAATTAGCTGCATCTGTAAAAAAAGAAAAATAACGTATTCCAGACCATATTATGTGTGTCCTTGCTCCTCCTAAGACATAAAGGAAATACTCTTCTCGTTCATTGAAGCCATATGTTTTCTGAATAAACCCCTTTGTTGCAGCCAAAAGTATAAAGATGGACCATATGATAAGAAGCCATTTTATGTCTTTTATACTTCGAATCGATAAAGGAACAAGTATAGCACATGCAATTGGATATATAAAATAATGTGTAATTGAAATATTCCAAGCTGCTTGAACATTGTTGGGGTTGGCAATTTCTAGAAAACAATATGTACCCCATATGAGGAAGAGCTTAAGCATTCCGTTGTTACACTCTGACCAATCTGTTTTTTTGTACATTCCATGTGAAATTACTAAGGTTGTAGAGAAAATAGTACATGCTAGTGTTGCAATACCTAGTGGAATGTCAACTAATGCTGTAGAGGCAGAAAGTAGAAACTGTAGAGAAAAAAAAGTGAAAAAACTTTCCTTTGAATATTTTATGATTAATATGAAAATGGTAATTAAAAGTGGCAGAGAGCATATTCCGAGAAATGATGTAAGAGTAGTACGAAAAAAGAATTTGAACAATGCATACAGCCCTCCAACTAGTAGTAAATATATCCATCCTTTAGTTGTGAAATAATCGCTAGCTGAGATTAGGTATCTATTGTATTTTTCTTTATTATTCATCATCTTCATCTTGAGCAATTAACTCATTTCTTTTTATTTTGAATAGCGTTGAAAAGCTTTCAGTAAATGCTAATTGTGAAAGTCGATAAGTCATTTTTCTCCAGAAAGTATAAGGAGGAAGCATCCCTGTATAATCTTCTACTACATTGCGCGAGGCTGCTGTAAGATAGATGTATAGTGGAGTTTTATTTACTTGTAGTTTTAGTTTCTCACATAGAAGTTTATCTGTTTCTTTCCAACCTTGATCAGCACGTGCTATGAGTATATTAAGATTTGCTTCTTGAAGAAGTTCGGGAGATATACCTGCTTCACGCAAATTGGGGTATTCGACCATCAAAATATCTTCATTACTAGGGGTGTATATGTCAATTACCGATTTGGCTAAATAATATTCTCGTGAATAGATTTCAAAATCTGTTTCCCAGTTTATTACACGTATTCTAAGCCCAATACTGTCCCAATATTTTTTTAATGCTTCAATTACGTAAGTCTTTCCTTCTCCACTTTCTGTGCTAATAAAATTAATGATATAAGGTAGCTGTTTTTTTCTGTTTTGACAAAATCGAAGGATGCTGCTGCTCAATTGTCTTATGGCTATATTTCGTACTTCATTAATGTTATTTCTGTATTCCAATATAGAAGATCTTGGGTGAGCTCCAATCATGGGTAAATCTAATAAGCGAGTAGTCCGAATAGTATCTCGAAGAGTTCTATCTAATAATTCTAGAATTAAGAAGAATCCTAAGATAAATATGAAAGTGCCGACACAAGCAGCCATTACTAGCTTCTTAAGTGGGGTGGGCATCGCGTTGATAGGAAATGCTGGCGCATTTAAAACCTTTAGTGAGGCAGATGTCATCTCTAGATTTTTTCTACGCATGAGCGCGTCATTATAGCTTTTTAATACCGATAAATAATTTTGTTCTATAAATCCAATGTTTCGTTCTTGGCGCTTTATAGTTGAGCCGACAGGCGCAAATTGTTTGTATTTATTGTCTAGATCAATTCGGCTTTGTTGAATAATCTTTAAGTCTGATTTTGCTTTTTCAAACTGCAAGGTAACTTCAAGCCATTGGTTTACTACACTTTGCTTTGCCAAACCTTCTTTGCTGTATTTATTTTCCACGTATCTATTTGTAAGATCAGATAGTTCTTTCCGAATTTGTTTTAAGCGATTTTTATATTCTTGTAGAGGTGCACCTGAATTTTGGCTCTCATTTGATATAGTTTCCATTTCGGAAATTTTGCCAGTAAGAGATGACGCTTCATTTAATTTATCTAAAAATTGCATATTATTCATCACTTGTTGCGCATTGTTTCCCATTTGTTGGTTCAATTCATTAAGCATGGCTTTAGCACTATTATAAGCAATTAGCGCATTTTGATCACGTAATTCAAATTCTTTATTTATAGATGCAATTTCTTTTGTCTCGTCATAATAATTAATAACGCGTTTATCAACATTATATTGAGTTAATGAATCTTCCTTAATTCGTAGTTCCTTTCCGATGCGTTGAAGTTCACTTTTAAAGTACTCAACAACTTTATCCGTCTCTCCATATCGAATGGAGCTGTATTCGTTTACAAATTCTTTAGTTAGAATATCTATCGTATTATAAGCTACCCCTGGATCACTAGCTGAATAGCTAACTTCAATTAGATCGCTAACGCCTTTGCGACCTACACTTATTTTTTTTAAATCATTATAACAAAAATAGGGTAGATTATAGTAAAAAACTCCATATAAATAATTTATTTTGGTAGGCCTTAGATATTTGAAGAAATTGTTAACAGTTTTATCTTCGCTATTTTTATCTATGAGAGCAAGAATCTCTTTTCCATGAGGGCTATTTTTTAAATGGTGATAGATTCTATTATAATTACTGGCTTTAATGTATTCATTATCTTCTTCTGGATTTCCATTAATTAAGCATCTGGCATATAAGCGTAAAGAAACTCTTTTAAGGGTACTTTCAGCTTTTATTATATTCATAAGATTATCCATTGCATTTTGTGCAGTAGCCCAGTCTACACGATTATTTCCACCTTCTATGTTATATCCTGAAGCTGCTCCAGTATATAGGGTAGCTTCAACCTGATATGTCTTGCCAATCATACGTTTACCTATTCGGTAAACACCGAATGTAACTATAGCTGTTCCGATGAGAAGCCACCAGCGAATGCGGTATAAGAATCTGCTAATGTAAAGAACATACTCCATAATTGTAAAATTATTTATTTCCTAAAATAGGAGTGTGGGTAATCAGTTCCAATATCATAAGGCTCTTAGTTAATTCAAATTTACTGTTTTCAAATTTTTCTTGGGCGACTGATTGTCTTGATTTTTCAATTGATAACGTTCCTGAGTCCATAGCACCGTTAGAAAAATCTTTTTCAGCAATACTATATTGAACGTTAGCTAGTATTAGTGCTTCAGCACTTAGCTTTAATATATTTAATTGAGAAGTAGCTGTTGCATATAGTAATATTATCTCTTTTTTCATTTCTTCAAACTTCACGTCTTTTTCAAGCTGTGCAGAACGTACATTTAGCTTTTGACGTCTTACACGGCCAGACAAATCAAAAAGATCATTTAACGGAATGTTCACTCCAGCTCCAATTGTGTAACCTTTTTGAGCATTTGTTGAATAAGTCAGATAGGGGGCAATAGCTACATCAGTAAAGGTCGATTCATTTCCGAACATGCCATATTGATAACTTCCACGTAAGCTAAAAAAGCCAAGGAAAGCACGTCTCTCTTTAGCCAATAGTTTTTTTTCGATTTGCTCCTTTACTGCAGCTAATTCATAAGTAGGAGCCGTTTTGGCATTCTCAAAAAGAAGATCAAGGGGTGGAAGCGTAATTTTGGAATAATCATTGGGCTGGAGCTTTGAATAGTCGCTCACTTCTTGAGCACTTACTTCAAAGATTGAAGTAAAAAGTAGTAATAATACCCCAATGATGTATCTAATATATTTCATAAATCAATCCTATTATTTGCTTTTGCTGTATTATAGTACTACAAATATAGGGAATAATTTTATTTAATGATATTCTAATGGTACATATTTTACATATATGTGTTCATCTCTCTATTAATTGCTCTTAAAATTATCTTCAGCTTGCTCTTAAATAAATAATATTAATTTATAAATTATGGGCAATTTTGATGCATTTTGCAATGTCTCAAATAGAAAACAATTATGTTTTGTTAGTTTTCTTTTTTATAAGTATCAATTTAGAAAAAAGAATCGTATTTTTGCTCAATAATAGTACTGTAAAAATAATAGAATTAATTAATGAACAAACGAATTTTATCTGTCTTTGTTTGCTGTGCTTTCTTCTATGGAGCACAAGCGCAAAACATGAAAGGAGGCATCAGTGAAGAAATGATGCAACAAATTAAAATGAGCTATCAGGGTACATCAGCCGATAAGGCTATACGTAATGCGGTTACCAATAATGATATTCGCAAGCTAGCATTGAATCGGGATAATATGACAGCAATGGATACCCATTTCTCGATCAAAGTAGACTCCAAAGGGATAACAGATCAGAAGTCTTCTGGACGTTGTTGGCTTTTTACGGGGTTAAATGTAATGCGTGCAAAAGCTATCAATAAGTATAAGCTTGGTGCTTTTGAGTTTTCACAATCCTATTGCTTCTTTTACGATCAGCTTGAAAAAGCGAACCTTTTTCTTCAAGGTGTTGTTGATACGAGTGACAAACCAATGGAAGATAAAATGGTTGAATGGTTGTTTCGTAACCCATTGAGTGATGGTGGAACATTTACTGGAGTAGCTGATATTGTTAGTAAATACGGGCTTGTGCCTAAGGATGTTATGCCTGAAACGAATAGTAGCGAAAATACATCGCGCATGGCAGATTTGATCGCATTAAAGCTTCGCGAACAAGGATTGCAACTTCGTGATATGGCAGCTCAAAAGCTAAAAGCAGCTGCCATAGAAAAAGCAAAGACAGATATGCTTGGTGTTATTTATCGTATGCTAGTTTTAAATCTAGGTGAACCCCCTGCTGAATTCACTTGGACGCAGTATAGCGAAAAAGGTGAACCAGTGGAAACGGATACATATACACCACTATCTTTTCTTCAGAAATTTGGCGATATGAACCTTATAGATCATTACGTTATGTTGATGAATGATCCGAGTCGTGAATATTATAAGTGTTATGAAATTGATTACGATCGTCATCGCTATGATGGTAAAAACTGGACATACGTAAATCTACCGATTGAAGATATTAAAGAAATAGCCATTGCTTCACTTAAAGATAGCACAATGATGTATTATTCTTGTGACGTTGGAAAGTTCCTAAATTCAGATCGTGGTTTGTTAGATGTTAAAAACTATGACTATGATTCTTTGATGGGAACTACCTTTGGAATGAATAAAAAACAGCGGATTCAAAGTTTTGCTAGTAGTTCGAGTCATGCTATGACTTTAATGGCTGTTGATCTAGATCAAGATGGGAAAGCAACTAAATGGATGGTTGAAAATAGTTGGGGAGCTGGAACCGGTTATCAAGGACATTTGATTATGACTGATGAATGGTTTAATGAATATACTTTCCGTTTGGTCGTGGAAACTAAATACGTAACTTCGAAAGCATTGGATGTTTTAAAGCAAAAACCAATACGTCTTCCTGCTTGGGATCCGATGTTTGCTGAATGATAATTTGAGGTAAGAAAATAGTTCCATCTTCAGTATTATGAAGAGTGTGTACGAACACGAAAGGAATTACGGATATTTTTCCGTAATTCCTTTCTTTTTTCCTCTTTAATCACATTATTATTTATTACTTTTGCGGCAAAATTTATGAAACCATTATTTAATATAGCATGGCAAATGTAATAAAGTTACGTAAAGGCCTTGACATAAACCTGAAAGGCAAAGCTGCTGAAACGTATGCAACAGTGAAAGAGCCGGGATTCTACGCACTAGTACCCGATGACTTTCCTGGAGTGACACCTAAAGTGGTTGTGAAAGAGCAGGAATATGTGATGGCTGGTGGACCCTTGTTTATTGACAAGTATCATCCTGAATTGAAATTTGTTTCTCCTGTTAGTGGTGTGGTAACCAGCGTTGAACGTGGTGCACGGCGTAAGGTGTTAAACATCGTAGTGGAAGCTGCTGCTGAGCAGGACTACGAAGAATTTGGTCAGAAAAACGTATCGGCTATGGATGCGGATGCAGTGAAGGCTGCTTTGCTGGAAGCCGGTCTGTTTGCATTTATCAAACAGCGCCCGTATGATATTATTGCAGATCCGACGGTGACACCTAAGGGTATCTTCGTTTCGGCTTTTGATACTAATCCGTTAGCTCCTGACTTCGAATTCGCTTTGAAGGGAGAAGAGGAGAACTTTCAGACTGGTCTTAACGCACTCTCGAAGTTGGCTAAAACTTACCTGAGCATTAGTGTAAACCAAAAAACTACTGCATTAACTCAGGCAAAGAACGTCACTATTACTGCTTTTGATGGACCGAACCCTGCAGGAAATGTTGGCGTTCAGATCAACCGTCTCGATCCTGTATCGAAAGGTGAAACAGTTTGGACTATTGATCCGCAGGCTGTGATCTTTATAGGTCGTCTGTTTAATACTGGACGTGTGAACTTTACTCGTACGGTTGCTTTAACGGGTTCTGAGGTTTTGAAGCCTGCTTATTGCAAGTTGCAAGTGGGAGCTTTACTCACGAATGTATTTGCAGGGAATGTAACTACAAATAGAGATTTACGCTACATCAGTGGTAATGTGTTGAGTGGCAAGCAAGTCTCTTCGAATGGCTTTTTAGGAGCCTTTCATAGCCAGTTAACTGTAATCCCTGAAGGAAATGACGTTCATGAAATGTTTGGATGGATTATGCCTCGATTCAATCAATTCAGTGCTAATCATTCCTATTTTAGTTGGTTGATGGGCAATAAAGAATATACGCTCGACGCTCGTGTAAAGGGTGGAGAACGTCACATGATCATGTCTGGTGAATACGATAAAGTTTTTCCTATGGATATTCTACCTGAATATTTGCTCAAGGCAATCATTTCTGGTGATATTGACCGTATGGAAGCATTGGGTATTTATGAAGTAGCTCCTGAAGATTTTGCACTATGTGAATTCGTTTGCTCTTCGAAAATGGAATTGCAACGCATCGTACGTGCTGGATTAGACATGCTTCGTGCAGAAATGGCTTAATCGGCTAGGCAAATAGAAAATAGTTAATCGTAAAATATAATTATATTAATGAAAGCGTTAAGAAATTATCTCGATAAGATAAAGCCGAACTTTGAAGAGGGCGGTAAATTCCACGCATTCCAGTCTGTGTTTGACGGCTTCGAAACATTCCTGTTTGTGCCAAGCAAGACTGCGAAAACGGGAACGCACATACATGACGCAATTGACAGCAAGCGTATTATGTCGATTGTGGTTATTGCGTTAGTACCGGCGTTATTGTTTGGTATGTTCAATGTAGGTTACCAGCATTTCACTCACACAGGAGCTACAGGTAGTTTCATTGAAATGTTTATCTACGGATTCTTGGCTGTATTACCTAAGATCGTCGTATCTTATGTGGTCGGTTTGGGAATTGAGTTCGTGGTAGCCCAATGGAAGAAAGAAGAGATTCAGGAAGGATTTCTCGTTTCTGGTATTTTGATCCCAATGATTGTTCCAGTAGATTGTCCACTGTGGATTCTAGCTGTAGCTACTGCATTCTCTGTGATTTTTGCGAAGGAAGTTTTTGGTGGTACAGGTATGAATGTGTTTAATGTTGCTTTGATCACTCGTGCCTTCTTATTCTTTGCTTATCCAACTAAGATGTCTGGTGATGCTGTTTGGGTATCTGGAAATAGTATCTTTGGTATAGGTCAAGCCGTGGATGGTTTAACTGTGGCTACACCTTTAGGTATTGCGTCGACAACCGGTGCTGCTCCCGCATTTAGTATGGATATGGTGACAGGGTTGATCCCGGGTTCTATTGGTGAAACGAGCGTTATCGCTATTTTGATAGGTGCTGTTATTCTTCTTTGGACAGGAGTAGCAAGCTGGAAAACTATGATTTCTGTATTTGTGGGTGGTGCATTTATGGCTTGGATTTTTAATATTGCAGGCTTTGAAAACAATGCAATGGCGCAAATGCCATGGTATGAACATCTTGTTTTAGGAGGTTTTTGTTTTGGTGCTGTGTTTATGGCTACTGATCCTGTAACCTCTGCTCGTACAGAAAGGGGTAAATTTATCTTTGGTTTTTTAATCGGTCTAATGGCAATCGTTATTCGCGTCTTAAATCCAGGATATCCAGAGGGTATGATGCTTGCAATCTTGTTGATGAATATCTTCGCTCCACTGATTGATTATACAGTGGTGCAAAGTAATATTGGCCGTCGTGAAAAACGTGCAGTTAAGTCTAACCAATAATTCCGAATGAAAATGAATACAAATAGTAATAATTATACTATCATTTATGCTTCGGTAATGGTTGTTATCGTTGCGTTCCTATTGGCATTCGTTAGCTCTTCGCTAAAATCTACGCAAAACCTGAATGTTCAGTTGGATACTAAAAAGCAGATTCTTGCCGCATTAAACGTTAAGGACGTGAAAGATGCGGATGCTGAATATAAGAAGTATGTCAAAGGTGATATGCTAATGAGTGAAGATGGAACGTTGGCTGAGAATACCGGCGCTTTTGCTACTAATTACGAGAAAGAAGCTAAAGAACAAAAACGTCTTCATGTCTTTGTTTGTGAAGTCAATGGAGAAACAAAATATGTATTTCCTGTATATGGTGCTGGCCTTTGGGGCGCTATTTGGGGCTATATTGCTTTGAATGGTGATAAGGATACTGTTTACGGTACATATTTCTCTCATGCGAGTGAAACTCCTGGATTGGGTGCTGAAATAGCAACTGATAGATTTCAACAGGAATTCACAGGAAAGAAGACTCTTGAGAATGGTGCTGTTGCCTTGGGCGTTGTAAAAAATGGTAAGGTTGAGAAACCAGATTATCAGGTGGATGGTATATCAGGTGGTACGATCACTTCAATGGGTGTGGATGCTATGCTGAAATCATGTCTGAATAGTTATATTAGTTTTTTAAGTAAACAATAAGTTGGAGGATAAAGAATATGGGACAACTGTTTTCAAAAAAGAATAAAGAAGTATTCTCTGCTCCGTTAGGTCTAGATAATCCGGTAACCGTACAAGTGCTTGGTATTTGCTCTGCACTAGCTGTTACTGCAAAATTGGAACCTGCTATTGTGATGGGGCTTTCAGTTACAGTAATTACGGCATTTTCTAATGTGGTAATTTCATTATTGCGCAAAACGATTCCAAATCGTATTCGTATCATTGTTCAGCTAGTTGTAGTTGCTGCTTTGGTAACTATTGTTAGTGAAATCTTAAAAGCTTTTGCTTATGATGTAAGTGTACAGCTTTCAGTATATGTCGGTTTGATCATTACAAACTGTATCTTGATGGGCCGGTTGGAAGCATTTGCCATGCAGAATGGGCCTTGGGAATCTTTCCTTGATGGAGTGGGTAATGGCTTAGGATATGCAAAAATTCTAGTCATAGTTGCTTTCTTCCGCGAATTGTTAGGTTCGGGAACATTGTTTGGCTTTAATATTCTAAATTATGAGCCAATAAAGGAAGCTGGATACATCAACAATGGTTTGATGTTGATGCCACCAATGGCACTGATTATTGTAGCTTGCATTATCTGGTATGATCGTGCCCGACACAAAGAATTACAGGAAGAGAATAATTAATCGAGAATGAAGAATTAGAAAGATATGGAACATTTATTAAGTTTATTCGTCCGCTCGATCTTTGTGGACAACATGATATTCGCATTCTTCTTGGGTATGTGTTCATACCTAGCTGTTTCGAAAAATGTGAAAACTGCTGTGGGGTTAGGAATTGCCGTGACCTTTGTGTTATTGGTAACTCTTCCGGTGAACTATTTACTGCAAACCAAAGTGTTGGCTGCAAATGCTATCATTGAAGGGGTTGATCTTAGTTTTCTTAGCTTTATTCTTTTCATAGCTGTGATTGCTGGTATTGTACAACTCGTGGAAATGGTGGTTGAGCGTTTCAGCCCTTCGCTATATGCTTCATTAGGTATTTTCTTACCGTTGATAGCTGTAAACTGTGCTATCATGGGAGCTTCTTTGTTTATGCAGCAACGAATCACTCTAGGACCAAGTGATCCTAAATATATTGGTGACATTTGGGATGCACTTTCTTATGCCTTAGGATCAGGTATCGGATGGTTGCTTGCTATTGTTGGTTTGGCTGCTATTCGTGAAAAGATGGCTTACTCAGACGTTCCTGCTCCATTAAAAGGATTGGGTATTACGTTTATTACTGTAGGTCTAATGGCAATCGCATTTATGTGTTTCTCAGGTTTGAACATCTAAAAGAAAGGAATATAAACAATGGATATGAATTTAATATTAGCAAGCATTGGGGTATTCCTTGTGGTTATTATATTGCTTGTTGTAATCTTGTTGGTTGCCAAGAATTTCTTGGTGCCTTCAGGAAACGTGAAATTGACAATCAATGGCGATACGGATATGGAGGTTGATTCTGGCTCCACCTTGCTCAACACGCTGTCTGTAAACGGAATTTTTCTATCGTCTGCTTGTGGTGGTAAAGGATCTTGTGGACAGTGTAAATGTCAGGTCGTTGATGGTGGTGGAGAGATCTTGCCTTCGGAAGCTCCTCATTTCAGCCGTAAGCAACGCCAAGATCATTGGCGTTTGGGTTGTCAAGTAAAAGTGAAAGGCGACATGGCCATTAAGATTGATGAGTCTGTTCTTGGCGTTAAAGAGTGGGAGTGTGAGGTTATTTCCAATAAGAATGTGGCTACTTTTATCAAGGAATTTATTGTTGCATTACCCAAGGGAGAGCACATGGATTTTATTCCTGGTTCTTATGCACAGATTAAAATTCCTAAATATTCTATTGACTACAATAAAGACATCGATAAGAGCTTAATTGGTGATGAATATCTGCCTGCATGGGAGAAATTCGGATTGATGGGATTGAAATGTACAAACGATGAAGAGACTATTCGTGCATATTCCATGGCAAACTATCCTGCAGAAGGTGATCGTATTATGTTGACTGTACGTATTGCTACTCCTCCTTTCAAACCTAAAGAACAAGGTCCTGGATTTGTGGATGTAATGCCGGGTATTGCATCTTCTTATATCTTTACCCTTAAACCTGGTGATAAGGTTACGATGAGTGGCCCTTATGGAGATTTCCATCCAATCTTCGATTCTAAGAGAGAAATGATGTGGATCGGTGGTGGTGCAGGTATGGCTCCATTGCGTGCTCAAATTATGCACTTGACGAAGACTTTGCACACTTCAGACCGTAAGATGTCTTATTTCTATGGTGCTCGCGCCCTAAATGAGGTGTTCTATTTGGAAGACTTCTTGCAGATTGAAAAGGACTTCCCTAATTTCTCATTCCATTTAGCGCTTGACCGTCCTGATCCACTAGCAGATGCTGCTGGTGTGAAATATACTCCGGGCTTTGTTCATAACGTGATTTACGAAACCTATTTGAAAGATCACGAAGCACCTGAAGATATTGAATATTATATGTGTGGTCCTGGCCCAATGTCGAAAGCTGTTGAAAAAATGTTAGACGATCTGGGTGTACCATTCCAGAATCTGATGTTTGACGACTTTGGCTAACGAAATATTCCTTTTGTTACGTAGCGGGAAATTTGAATAGATAGTATTCTTTCAGATTTCCCGCTATATTTTTGTATCTTTGTCCCCATGTTAGAGAAAAATGAAATAATACAATCGGCACTTCGCAATCTGAAGATTGAATCTTTGAATCCAATGCAGGAAGCTGCTCTAGAGCAAGGCCTAAGTAAAAAAGATGTGATCCTATTGTCGCCAACAGGATCGGGAAAAACATTGGCTTATCTTTTGCCTTTGTTGCTGAGCTTGAAAACTGGTAGCAATAGTGCTCAAGTGCTGATTTTGGTTCCTTCTCGCGAGCTTGCTTTGCAAATTGACGCAGTGTTCCGCAGTATGGGAACCTCATGGAAGACTTGCTGTTGTTATGGTGGACATCCGATAGCTGAAGAAAAGAAAAGCATCTTGGGAAATCATCCTGCAATTATTATAGGAACTCCCGGTCGTATTACCGATCATTTAGCTAAAGGTAACTTTGAAACTGAAGGGATTGAAACGCTAATCATTGATGAGTTCGATAAATCATTAGAGTTTGGTTTTCAAGAAGAGATGGCTGAGATTATAACTCAGTTGCCAGGACTAAAGAAACGAATATTGCTTTCTGCTACTGACGCGGAGGAAATACCCCAATTTACAGGATTAAACAGAACGGTTAAACTGAACTTTCTTCCTGAAGTGACAGATGAGGTCGATGGCCGTTTAAAGTTGATGAAGGTGGTTTCTCTTTCTAAAGATAAGATAGATACATTGTATACTTTACTATGTACGTTAGGAAATGCTTCTAGTATTGTTTTTTGTAATCATAGAGATGCAGTAGATCGTGTACATAAGTTACTCTCGGATAAAAAGATATTTGCTGAACGCTTTCATGGAGGAATGGAGCAGCCTGATCGCGAACGAGCATTGTACAAGTTCCGTAATGGAAGTAGCCATATTCTAGTATCTACAGACTTGGCTGCTCGCGGGCTTGACATACCAGAAGTTGAGCATATTATACATTATCATTTGCCTGTGAATGAAGAGGCCTTTACGCATCGTAATGGTAGAACGGCACGTTGGGATGCTACCGGATCATCTTATTTGATTCTTCATCCCGAGGAAAAACTTCCTATATATATATCTGAAGAGCTTGAAGTTTTGGAGTTGCCAGAGAATCCTCCACGACCAGCTAAATCAATTTGGTCTACTATATATATTGGTAAAGGAAAGAAAGAAAAACTCAGCAAAATAGATATTGCAGGTTTTCTTTATAAGAAAGGTAAACTTACACGTGAAGATGTGGGAGCCATAGATGTGAAAGAACACTATGCGTTTGTCGCCATCCGACAAGCTAAAATCAAGCAGTTACTTAATCTCATTCAAGGAGAGAAAATAAAAGGTATGAAAACAATCATCGAAGAAGCCAAATAAAGACGATTATTGTAGTTTGTACTTTTGTATTTAAGGATATCCTAAAAGTTAATTTACCTTTAATGTTTTTCTTTGAAGTTCATTGTTTGGGTGAATCTACTTTCGGGATATCATTCTTTTATTCGTTTTACTTCCACTCTGTTGGTTTTGAATTGTTTTGTCTTTTACTTTTTCTCTTCATTCTAGGAATGTTATATATAGATGACAATATGGTGTATATATCCTGCATAAACCAATAAAAAGTAAGGAAAATCAGCGTTATAATAGTGATTTTATAAGGAAAGATTTGTACGCAGGAAATAAATTCGTAAATTCGCAGGTCTAAAGACAAAAATTAACGAAATTGTTAAACCAAAAACAAACTTCAAATGAAAAAGCATAATTTCAATGCAGGACCTTCCATTCTTCCGCGAGAAGTGATAGAGGATACAGCGAAGGCTATTTTAGATTTCAACGGATCTGGTCTCTCTCTCATGGAAATCAGTCACCGCGCCAAAGACTTTCAACCTGTGGTTGACGAGGCTGAAGCGTTATTTAAGGAACTTCTCAATATTCCCGAAGGCTATTCGGTGCTGTTCCTAGGTGGGGGTGCTAGTATGGAATTCTGCATGGTTCCTTTTAACTTCCTAGAAAAGAAAGCAGCTTACTTAAATACCGGAACATGGGCTAAGAAAGCGATGAAAGAAGCTAAAGGTTTTGGTGAGGTTGTTGAAGTGGCCTCTTCTGCTGATGCTAATTTCTCCTTTATTCCTAAAAATTACACCATTCCTGCAGATGCTGACTACTTACACATCACAACGAATAACACGATTTTTGGTACAGAATTAAAAGAGGATCTCGAATCACCTATTCCTATGGTTGCTGATATGTCTTCTGATATACTCTCACGCCCTATTGATATCTCTAAATATATTTGTATCTATGGTGGGGCCCAGAAGAATTTGGCTCCTGCTGGTCTAACATTTGTTATCGTAAAGAATGATGCATTAGGTAAAGTCTCTCGTTATATTCCTACAATGTTGAATTATCAAACACATGTAGATAATGGGTCTATGTTCAATACTCCACCGGTAGTACCAATTTATTCTGCTCTGTTAACTTTGCGTTGGGTTAAAGCTCAGGGTGGGGTGAAAGAGATGGAACGTCGTGCTATTGAAAAAGCAGATTTATTATATGCTGAGATTGATCGTAATAAGTTGTTTGTGGGTACGGCAGCCAATGAAGATCGCTCAAGAATGAATATCTGTTTTGTTATGGCTCCTGAATACAAAGAGTTGGAAGCAGACTTCTTGAAGTTTGCTACCGAAAGAGGTATGGTTGGTATCAAAGGCCATCGTTCAGTAGGTGGTTTCCGTGCTTCATGCTACAATGCTATGTCTAAAGAAAGCGTACAAGCTTTGATTGACTGCATGCAGGAATTTGAAAAACTTCATTAATAATGTTCTCACCGCAGATTAATACAGTGTTTTAAGAACTTTTGCCCATTTGGTTATTTGATGTTGCTTTTTGCTCCTTTCGACCGGGAAAATGATTAAATAAACATTGTATCGCTCTGTGGTGATACTTTTTAAAAGAAAATATAGACTATGAAAGTACTTGTTGCTACTGAGAAACCGTTTGCTAAAATTGCAGTAGATGGTATTCGTAAAGAAATTGAAGCTGCTGGATATGAGCTGGCTTTGCTTGAAAAATACACAGATAAGGCACAATTGCTGGATGCAGTGAAAGATGCTAATGCAATAATTATCCGCAGTGATATTATCGATGCAGAAGTTATTGAGGCTGCTAAAGAATTAAAAATAGTTGTCCGTGCTGGTGCTGGATTTGATAATGTAGATTTAGAAGCTGCTACTGCTCACCAAGTTTGTGTGATGAACACTCCTGGGCAGAATTCAAATGCAGTTGCCGAATTGGCTTTAGGTATGATGGTCTATGCTGTTCGTAACTTCTACAACGGAACATCTGGTACGGAGCTGATGGGTAAGAAGTTGGGTATTCATGCTTACGGCAATGTAGGGCGCAATGTGGCTCGTATAGCTAAAGGATTTGGAATGGAAGTGTATGCTTATGATGCTTTCTGCCCTAAAGATGTTATTGAGAAAGATGGCGTTAAGGCTTTAGATTCTGCTGAAGCATTGTATAAAGAATGCCAGTTTGTTTCATTACATATTCCTGCAACAGCCGAGACTAAACAATCGATCAATTATGCCTTGCTTAAGAATATGCCGAAAGGGGCTATGCTTATAAATACGGCTCGTAAGGAGGTAATAAATGAAGCTGAATTAATTAAACTTATGGAAGAACGCACCGACTTCAAGTATATGTCGGATATTATGCCTGTTGCTAATGCTGAATTTGCTGAAAAATTTGCAGGACGATATTTCGCTACACCAAAGAAGATGGGTGCACAAACTGCTGAAGCAAATATTAATGCTGGTATAGCTGCTGCTCAACAGATTGTAGGCTTCCTTAAAGATGGATGCGAGAAATTCAGAGTGAATAAATAATCGGCTAATAATGCCTATTAGAAAGCTTGCGTTGTATGTTTTTGCATTCGTTGACTCTAATTGAGTGCAAATAAGTACAACGCAAACTTGTTTAGAATCGGTTTCCCCGATTTTGCTCGTGGCTTTGTTTCTAAATAGAAATCTTTGTAAAACCTAAAGAAATTTCCAATTCTTATATGGCTATAATTAAACCATTTAAAGGGGTACGTCCACCCAAAAGCTTAGTTGAAGCGGTTGCTTCTCGTCCTTATGATGTTTTAAACTCAGAAGAAGCGCGAATAGAAGCAAGCGGCAACGAGAAATCTCTCTATCATATTATTAAACCGGAAATTGATTTTCCTGTAGGTACGGATGAACATGATGAACGTGTATATGCTAAAGCAGCCGAAAACTTTCAACGTTTTCAAGATTTAGGATGGCTCGTACAAGATGCTCAAGAAAATTATTACATCTATGCGCAAACCATGAATGGAAAAACTCAGTATGGTTTGGTTGTAGGTGCTTATGTGCCGGATTATATGAACGGTGTGATTAAAAAACATGAACTCACTCGTCGTGACAAAGAAGAGGACCGAATGAAGCATGTGCGAGTGAATAATGCTAATATAGAGCCTGTCTTTTTTGCTTATCCAGATAACTTAACCCTTGAAGGCATTTTGCAAAAATATACGTCTAAGGAGCCTGTGTATGACTTTATTGCTCCTGGTGATGGATTTGGGCATACTTTTTGGATTGTTGATGAGCATGAGGATATTGCGGTTATAACGGATGAGTTCAGCAAAATGTCTGCACTTTATATTGCTGATGGACATCATCGCTCTGCTGCTGCTGCGTTGGTAGGACTTGAGAAAGCTAAACTAAACCCTAATCACCGTGGTGATGAAGAGTACAACTACTTTATGGCTGTATGCTTTCCTGCAGGCCAGTTAACGATAATTGATTATAATCGTGTGGTTAAGGATCTTAGTGGACTTACACCTGATGAATTCTTAATCGCTTTAGACAAGCATTTTAGGGTTGAGAAAAAAGGTCCTGAAATTTATCATCCCTCAGGTCTTCATAACTTCTCTCTATACCTCAATAATCAATGGTATAGCCTTACTGCTCGTGAAGGCACCTATGATGATAATGACCCTATAGGTGTGCTCGATGTAACGATCTCTTCAAACTTGATTTTAGATGAGATCTTGGGGATAAAAGATCTTAGATCGGATAAACGAATTGATTTTGTTGGCGGTATCCGTGGATTGGGTGAACTTAAAAAACGCGTCGATAGTGGGGAAATGAAAGTTGCTTTGGCGCTTTATCCAGTGTCGATGAAACAATTGATGGATATAGCTGATACTGGTAATATTATGCCTCCTAAAACAACCTGGTTCGAACCTAAATTGCGTTCGGGCTTAGTGATTCACAAATTGGACTAACACCTTTATTATAATTTAGAATAGCGGTAGTTCCTTTCATTTTACCTAGAAAATGAGAGGAATATACCGCTTTAATTATATATTTGTCTGCTTACTTCTTTGTCCTTTTTCTCCAGAATAGCTTTAGCATTATTTCAAAATTCCCCTCTAGCCGATTGAATTTCTTAAAGAAAGCCGTATCTTTGCGGCATGACTGCTGAAGATACTTATAAAACCATTGTTGAACCTTCTGAAGGTATTTATACGGAAAAGCGAAGCAAGTTCATTGCAATAGCTTTGCCTGTGCATAGTGTTGACGAGATTAAAGCACATCTGGAAACGTATCAAAAGAAGTATTATGATGCCCGTCATGTGTGCTATGCTTATATGCTTGGTGCCGCTCGTAAAGATTTTCGTGCTAACGATAATGGTGAACCTTCTGGCACTGCCGGAAAGCCCATTTTAGGACAGATTAATTCGAATGAACTGACAGATTTATTGATTATTGTGGTCCGTTATTTTGGTGGAATTAAGTTAGGAACGAGCGGTTTGATTGTGGCTTATAAGGCAGCTGCTGCAGAGGCAATTGCCGCTGCTCAGGTAGTTGAGAAAACGGTGGATGAAGAAGTGACAGTGATGTTTGAATACCCTTTTATGAATGATATTATGCGCATTGTTAAGGAGGATGAACCAGAAATTATCAATCAATCTTATGATATGGATTGCTGTATGACTTTGCGAATTCGAAGTTCTTTGATGCCAAAGTTGCGTGAAAGGCTGGAGAAAGTGGAGACTGCACGAGTCTTGGATAAAGACTAAAAGACTTAATTGGAGAATAATTACAGATAAATCATTACTGTCCCGTAAAAATGGGTAAATAGTTCTTTGAAATAATTGAAATATAGTCGTTTAAGTGGTGTTTTGAAATGAAACGGATTTGAAATTCTATTTTTGCAGTCGTAATAACGGCTG
>JAFABG010000040.1 GCA_023426145.1 Bacteroidota bacterium
GCGAAAGCAAATGATTCTATCTATTTGAAGGGCGCAATTTCAAATGGACAAAAGGGATCAATTTGGATTGGATGAAGGGGGTCAGTTTGAATTGGACGAGAGGGGGCAAGATGGGCTGGATTTTCCATCAGTAGCGATCACCTCACCATATAATTGTCAAACTTCTTAATAGATATAATAAAAATTGCAGAATATTTTGTTTATAAAATATAAACAACTAATTTTGCAACCCAAAATCAGAACAAAGCATAGATATTAATGAAACATTTGTCCTACATATTAGCTTTATGGGTGCTGTTATTATCAACAGTTCCATGCTTTCTTGAAGACAAATGTCTGTTTCAATGTGCTGATGAACAAACAGAAGAACCATGTGCTGATAATGATGGTTCCTCATGTACAGACTGCAATTGTTCACCATTTCTACATTGCAACACATGCACAGGTTGCCCAATACCCAAATTGTTTCATTCACCAACCGCCGAATTAATTCTATTAAATAATAACCTTTCGTTTTACAAAGAGAAAATGATTCCTCATTTCTCTTCCTCAATTTGGCAGCCGCCTAAGCTGATGAATTTAGCAGATTTCTGTATGTCATAATTAATATGACCTCACCATTTATTTATTAAATTCATGATGATGAAACCACTGTTTCATCACCAGTACGTCGTGCACTTATTATAATACAGATTAAGTGTGTGGCACTAAATTGACAAAACAAGAAAAATGAAAATTAAATTAATAGCACTGGCAATAATTACATTGCTGGCACAAAGCATTTGTGCGCAAAACATATTTAAAGCAATCGTTAAAGACGGAGATACTAAAGAGATACTGGTTGGCGTGAATGCCGTTCTTAATAAAACCGCCAATGGAGCAAGCTCAGATGAAAACGGAATAATCACCATTTCGAACATACCTGACGGAAAGCAACATATCACATTCAGCTACTTAGGCTATGAATCGGAAACCAAATCATACACATTCCCTTTATCTTCTTCCGCTCCGGTCGAAATCTTCTTGGAACAAGATGACGAAATGCTGGAAGAAGTTACCATTTCTTCAACCAGAGGTACGCGCACTATTCAAAACATCCCGACCCGTGTCGAATTTATTTCAAGCGAAGAACTAGGAGAAAAAGGGAGCATGAAACCGGGAGACATTCGTATGCTACTAAACGAAAGCACAGGTATTATCACCCAGCAAACTTCTGCCACATCCGGAAATGCATCAATCCGCATACAAGGGTTGGACGGTAGATACACACAAATATTGAAAGATGGATTCCCCGTTTTCGCCGGAGCAGCGAGCGGACTGGGATTATTGCAAACTCCACCTCTTGACTTAAAACAAGTAGAAATCATCAAAGGCTCAACTTCAACTTTATATGGCGGTGGAGCAATAGCAGGCTTGATTAATCTTATCTCAAAAACTCCTGAAGAGAAAAGAGATTTAGGTCTGCATCTTAACGGGACATCCGGAAAAGGTTTGGACGTCAGCGCTTTCTATGGGCAACGATTCAAAAAGGTCGGTACAACCATTTTTGCTTCCTACAACAGAAATTGGGCTTACGACCCCTCTAACACCGGATTCACAGCCATTCCGCAGTTTGACAGATATGTCTTCAACCCCAAATTATTTCTCTATTTTTCAGAGAACACGCAAATGAGTGTAGGACTAAATGCCATGTTTGAAGACCGTTTGGGCGGGGATATTGAGTATATTAAAGGAAATGGAAATGACACACACTCCTATTTCGAGAAAAACAAGACTCAAAGACATTCCACACAACTGACATTCGAACACAAATTCGGCGAAAAAGACAGAATTGATTTCAAAAACAGTGTAACATACTTCAATAGAAATATCGGTGTACCCACTTATACTTTTGAAGGTACTCAAGTATCTACCTTTAGTGAATTGACCTACACACGCACGAACCAAAAAACAGAATGGGTGGCTGGCCTCAACTTATGGACAGACAAATTTGATGAAAAGAAACTTACTGATTTTCAGTTAAGAGACTACAACCAGACAACCATGGGAGCATTCGTACAAAACAATTGGGAGGCAACAAAATGGTTGAATCTGGAAACCGGATTAAGAGCAGACTATATTCCGGATTATGGCGCAGCAATTCTACCACGAGTTTCTGCCCATTTCAAAATTACGGATAAGTTTTCGTCTCGACTTGGAGGAGGATTTGGTTATAAATCACCCACTATATTTACAGAGGACAGCGAAAGGCTACAATATCAGAATGTATTGCCAATTGATAAAGACAATAACAAGCTCGAAAGAAGCTACGGTTTGAATTTAGACTTTAATTATGTCACATCAATCTTCGATGGAAATGTAACTTTCAGCATAAACCAATTGTTCTTCTACACTTATCTCGATAATCCTTTATTATTGCAATTTACAGAAGATGGGCTATATCGACTTAACAACATATCCGGCAATACAGATAGCAAAGGAGGGGAAACAAATGTAAAAATCGGATACAAAGATTTCCACTTATACTTAGGCTATACATACACCGATACCCGAACCAAAGAAAATGGTGTGAAGCAAGAGAACATTTTAACTCCGAAACATAGGTTGAACAGTATTCTAATGTATGAAGTAGAAGATAAATGGAAAATAGGATTAGAGGCTTATTATTTCAGCCCCCAAAAACTAGGAGACGGACAAAAAGGAAAACAATATGTGGTGTACGGCTTCATGATTGAAAAAATATGGGAGATGTTTTCATTGTATGCTAACTTTGAAAACTTCACCGACAGACGGCAAACCCGCTTTGATACTATATATACCGGTAGTATATCTAATCCTATTTTCCGGGATATTTATGCTCCTTTGGATGGATTTGTAATGAATGCGGGTGTCAAACTCAGTTTTTAAATTATAAAATAAACTCAAAATCAACAATAATATGAGAATTTTAGGAATAGTTAGTGTTGCATCGCAGCCTAATTCTGAAATAGCTTGTTTAGTGGTTTCATACAATGCTTTACAGCTTGAGCACCCGGTTCCTAATACTTTGATTTCCATTTCTAATTCTACTTTAAAGTTAATATAATAATCGTAATTCGTAGAACTACGAACAATGATTTCAAAAAAAGGTGCTGTTATTCACAGCACGATGTACCTTTGCATTGGCAATCTCCCCAAAAAGTAGTAAATAACTTTCGTGCGAGTTCCCAATTTTCCCGGTTGATACAATACCGTACTTTTGGCGTTTCTATTTCTCCTTGAATTAAGCCAGCTTCTTTCAGTTCTTTCAAATGTTGAGAAACTGTTGCCTTAGCGATAGGCAGTACTTCGTGTATATCACCGAAGAAGCAACTTTCTTGTTTTGCTAAAAAAGCAAGAATAGCCATTCGTGCGGGATGTCCCATTGCTTTGGCAAAACGAGCAATCTGTTCCTGCTCTACTGTGTACGGTTTATCTTTCACTTCAATATCTCCTTTTTATTTGTTGTTCGCAAAACAACGAACAATATTTTAAATAGCAAAACGAAGAAGGAACTTTTTTCCAGGTAGGTGAAAATTGAGTTTTAGTTTATCGCTTTGTATAGATATCCAAAACGGACTAAACCTGTTTGTGTTGACAGCAAAATAGATGCTGGCGAAAAGAAAAAGAATGTTTCTCTTTTCGCCAGCTTTATTTTTATGATTGGCGGGCTTTTGTTACCTTTGCAGCGCAAGCCCACCACTAAGCGAATTTCTTCGTTTTTTTTGTTACTATTTTGTTACCCACTGTTAGTAATAGGTGGGCTTCCTTATTGATAATCAGATTAATATACTCTATGGTATATAATATATGGCAAAATATAATAAATAGCTGGCAACTATGGAAAAAGAGAAAAAATGAGCAAAAAAATGATCGATAAGCTCCATTTTATCTTAGTAATTGTAGTCAAGCTACATTGTCGACTGTGATTTATCATAGAAGATACATGGCAAGACTTTTTGAATTCAATGAATCCTATTTTGAAGAAAGTTTCCTTGCTAGTCTTTTTTTAATAGAAGTAGAATCTGTTAAAATGTAATTGAAATGAAATATGAATTAATTTTATTTGACCTGTTTGTTCTTGTATATAGATTTTAATGGGTGTCTATATTCCCTGTTTTATTTTAATTTTTAGTTTAAAATGATATCATTTACTTCATTATTGTAGAAAAATGATTGCTAGAACCGATAAGATTAGGTAATTATTGCACTGATGTGTTGAAAAACTATTTTTTAGGTTAAAAAAGGACATTATTACCGATTTATAGAACACTATTTTTATCTTTGTTGCTGGTTCTAAATGTCTGTATGATGAAGATTACTAAGAAGAAAATAGCTTGGATCACCGTTTTTCTTATATTGGTTGTTGTAGTGAGTATTTGTAAGAAACGTTGGGTGGTTTGGTTTCATAATATTCCCGAAGCCCATTATGTGTTAACAGATAAACCTCAACGGGTTGTTTTGACATTTGGAAATGATGGTAAATTGTCTCGCAACGTTAGCTGGATGTGTGGGGGTGTTTCCAAACAAGCTAAGTTAGAGTATACTCAAGTCGGATCTGGAGATACTCTCTTTATTAATGGACATTCAAAGTTTTTTCAGACTCAGGGAGGTTTTTCCTATGCAAACTGGGCGAAGTTTAAGGATCTTGTCGGTGGATCTACTTATTCCTATCGGGTTTGGAATGATAATCGTTCTTCGAATTGGTTTTCTTTCACTGTCCAATCCGATTCTATAAATCATTTTTCGTTTGTTTTTCTAGGCGATGTACAAGATACTTTGCATGGGAAAACCCAAGAGTTTATGGATAATATTAGGCATCGTTATCCATCTGTAGATTTTTATATGCTTGCCGGAGATTTTGCAGAACGTCCAATGAATTGCTATTGGGAAGAAGCTTACAAGAGTGTAGATTCTATTGCAACAACTAAACCAATCATAGCTTCTCCTGGGAATCATGAATATGTTAAGGGATTAGTGCGTGTTTTAGAAGAACGTTTTGTCTATGTCTTTTCTTATTTGTTAGAGTCAAGAGTTGATAATAATACCGTGTTTTCTATGGATTATAACGACGCTACGATTATTACTTTAGATAGCAATCGTGATCCTTGGTTCCTATTTTCTCAACGAAAATGGCTGGAAAATAAATTAAAGTCATCTACTAAGAAATGGAAAATTGTGATGCTTCATCATCCTGTGTATTCGATTAGAGGAAAAATTAATAATTCACTTATACGCTGGATGTTCGATGGATTGTTTCGTCAGTATAAAGTTGATTTAGTTCTTCAGGGGCATGAACACAACTATGCTCGTATGACGAATAAAAATAGTGCCAATGAAATGACAACGCCTGTTTATTTAGTGAGTCATGCTTCCCCTAAAATTTATAACTTGTATTTCAATAATAAATACGATCGTTTCGGTACTAATCATCGCTTTTACCAGATCATAGATGTACGTGGGGATACGCTCCAGTTGAAAACTTATCTTGAAGATAACTCCCTGTATGATAATGTTGAAATTGTAAAAAATACGACTGGCACACAAGTTCTTGACAAAGCACATCATATTCCGGAAATACTTGAAATGCCTTGGCTAAAGGGGAAAAAAGCGGAGGAGTTCCAACAAAATGCAGAAAAGTGGCGGAAGCGAAATTCAATAAAGTAGATATTTAGCTCTTTGTATCCGGTAGTTCTTTAGTTCAGTCTGCCAACTTTTACGAATTTCTTCCTCAGACTCACCTTTGAGAATGGCTTTGCGAACAGAATCTGTTCCCATTAATAGATCAAACCATTGAGGACGAGAGAAGAAAATAGCTCCTTGCTTGGATATATGGTAGTATTTTAAAAAATAATAGAGTGTAAAACCGTTAACAGCTTCTTTTTCTCGAAGATCTTCGCCGTAGCATATTTTATCTTTGTGCAGTGGATGCTTGTCAAAACCCTTTAGTGCATGTGGAGTGAATTTAAATTTTCCATATCTTTTATTTGGTGCACCTAACACTTGGAACGGGAAAGTCGTTCCTCGTCCTACGCTTATTTGTGTTGCTTCAAATGGGCAAAGTGAGGCATATAGCTTAATTGATTGAGCATTTGGTAGGTTAGGAGAGGGCTTAATAGGTAAAAGATAAGGTTGTTTGTGTTTCCATCCTTCCAAAGGGATTACAGTTAATGAGCAAGTCTTTACAAAAGTATTCATCCATCCTTCTCCATTAATCATGAGAGCAAGTTCACCTACCGTACAACCGTGGAGAATGGGAATCGGTAGTATACCAACAAAACTTTTATACGAGTTTTTTAGCACAGGCCCATCAATGTAGTCACATGGATTAGGGCGATCCAAAACAATCATTTTTTTATGATTTTCGGCACAAGCCTCCATTACATAATACATCGTGCTGATATAAGTGTAAAATCGTGCACCAACATCCTGGATGTCGAAAACTACTACGTCAACATCCTTTAGCTGATCAGCAGTAGGTCTCTTGTTTTTTCCATAAAGCGATATGATATTTACACCCGTATGAGGATCTTGTCCATTTACGATGTGTTCTCCTGCATCGGCATTTCCACGAAAGCCATGTTCAGGAGCAAAAGCTTTAACTATGTTGATTTTTAATCTTAATAAGGTATCTAGTAAATGGACTTGTTGAGATCCAACTATTGAAGTGTGATTCACTACCAGTGCCACGCGTTTTCCTTTGAGTAGCGGGAGGTAATGATCCATGCGTTCGGCACCTGTAATGACTTTCCCACTCGCTTGAATAGAAATGAGCATAACGAAAAGAAAGATAAGAATGCGAGAGATTCTGGCGGGCATATAAGCTATTTTTTGTATTATTGCACAAAAATATTGTTTATTGAGTAAGAGACAAGTAATAACAAGCGAAAAGTATGAATCCAATTGAAATTATCGACAAATTTTATCCTCAAGAGACAGAATTAAGACATATCCTGCTGACTCACAGTCTTTCTGTTACACAAAAAGCTTTAAGCATTATTGATGCACATCCTGAATTGTCTATTGATCGAAGCTTCGTTGAGGAAGCTACACTTTTACATGATATTGGTATATTCCTAACTGATGCTCCTTCTATTCAATGTTTTGGTGAACATCCATACATCGCTCATGGTTATTTGGGAGCTGATCTTTTGAGAAAAGAAGGTCTAGAGAAGCACGCTTTTGTCTGTGAGCGACATACCGGTGCTGGATTATCTTTAGAACAAATCATTCAAAATGAACTTCCTATACCTCATCGTGAAATGCTTCCTATCAGTCTGGAAGAGCAGGTGATTTGTTTCGCTGATAAATTCTTTTCTAAATCCCATCTAGATCAAGAGAAAACCGTTGAGAAAGCTCGAAAGAGTATTTCCAAATATGGAGAAGCGGGCCTAAACCGTTTTGATAGGTGGTGTTCTCTTTTTTTATAGCACTAAAAAATAATTAAATAACTGCTATTCTCACACATTATTAATGAAGTTTGTGTACTTTTGCCACTTCAAGCGTAAACAATTAGTTAATGGCGCCATTGAAAGCAAAAATAGTTATATCGTTCATATTATTGGTTGTCTTACTGATGCTTCCCGATGAGGCTACGTCTCAACGTCGGAGAAGAGGGATGATTGCCTCCAACACTGCACAGAAAGATTCCGTACCGAGTGATTCGTTGAAGACGGATTCGGTTACGGCACCCGTTGATTCTGTTGTACCTACCAAAAAACAACCGCTCGAAGCTCCAGTTATTTATGAGTCTAATGATTCCACTACATTTTCTATGGGTGGTGCTGCTACTCTTTATGGTAATAGTAAAGTGAATTACCAGAATATAGAATTAGCTGCTGAAGTTATTTCTATGAATTTGGATAGTAGTACGGTACATGCTTTTGGTATAAGAGATACCGCAGGTACGCTTAAAGGTAAACCTGTTTTTAAAGATGGAGACACCGCATATGATACTGAGACTATTAGTTATAATTTCAAAAGTAAGAAGGCCGGAATTACAGATATTGTAACTCAACAAGGTGAAGGATATGTCACTGGTAGTAGAGCGAAGAAAGGCGCTAATGATGAGATCTTTATGGATCATGGCCGTTATACAACTTGTGATCACCATGAGCATCCTCACTTCTATATGCAGTTGACAAGGGCAAAAGTTCGCCCTAAGCGAAATGTTGTCACCGGTCCTGCCTATCTTGTTATTGAAGATGTCCCTTTGCCATTGGCTGTTCCATTCTTCTTCTTTCCTTTTACTAGCAGTTATTCTTCTGGTTTTGTGATGCCTACCTATATGGATGATTCCAGTCGTGGATTTGGTCTAACCGAGGGAGGATATTACTTTGCTATGAGTGATTTGATGGATTTAAAAGTAACCGGAGATATTTTTACGAAAGGTTCATGGCGTCTTTCTGCACTAACCAATTACAACAAAAGATACAAATATTCAGGTACGTTACAGGCTGATTATCAGGTGACAAAGACTGGTGAAAAAGCAGCAGGTGATTTAACTGTTGCAAAAGATTTCAAGGTGGTTTGGAATCATCGTCAAGACGCGAAAGCTAGTCCAAACAGTACCTTTTCTGCTAGCGTAAACTTTTCTACTAGTAGTTATGAACGTTCTAATATAGGTAACTTATATAACTCCCAGTTACTAACTCAAAACACCAAAACCTCAAGTGTTAGCTATTCGCGTAGTTTCCCAGATATGGGTTTAACACTATCTGGAACTACTAATATTGCTCAGACAATGCGTGATTCCTCAATCGCAGTAACCCTTCCTGATTTAAATATTACATTGAGTCGCTTGTTTCCGTTTAAGCGTAAGAGAGCTGCGGGAGAAGAACGTTGGTACGAAAAGATTTCGGTGAGTTATACGGGACGTTTAACGAATAGTATTCGTACTAAAGATAATCTTCTTTTCAAAACAGGAATCAGTGGTTGGGAAAATGCGATGAACCATAATATACCTATTAGTGCCACGTTTACCTTGTTTAAATATCTACAAGTGTCACCTTCGGTAAATTACACAGAGCGTTGGTATACTCGTAAAATGGATAAAACGTACAATCGAGAGACTGGACGTTTGGATGAAAACTTGAATGACACCATAAATGGGTTCTATAGGGTTTCAAATTATTCAGCAAGTATAAGTATGAGCACGAAGTTGTATGGTATGTACAAGCCTCTTTTCATGAAAAAGAAGGAGATACAAATTCGTCATGTCATCACGCCACAAGTGAGTCTTAGCGGTGCTCCCGGATTTAGTAAATATTGGGAGGAATACACTGATAATAATGGAATGCAGCAATACTATTCTCCATATCAAAACGAGCCTTTTGGAGTTCCTTCTCGTGAAGGTTCCGGAACGGTAAGCTTTTCTTTGTCTAATAATTTAGAGATGAAGTACTATGATGCGAAGAAAGATACGCTTAAAAAAGTAAGTTTAATCGATGAACTTGGTGCTAGCATGTCTTATAATATGGCGGCAAAAGAAAGACCTTGGAGTGATTTAAGCTTAAACCTTCGTTTGAAGCTATCTAAAAGCTACACCTTCAATATGAATGCTTCATTCGCAACTTATGCCTATGCATTTGACAAAAATGGTAATGTAGTTACTAGTAACCGTACAGAATGGTCCTATGGACGTTTCGGCCGCTTCCAAGGTTATGGTTCTTCTTTCAATTACACATTTAACAACGATACCTGGAAAAAGTGGTTTGGCCCGAAAGAAGATGCTGATAAAGATAAGAAGAAGGATGAAGGGGATGATGAAGACGATTCAGAGGATACAGAGACTGAATCTACCACAAAGAAGGTAGAGAAGGCTAAAGCTGACGCCGATGGTTATCAGGTGTTCAATATGCCTTGGTCTTTAAGCTTTAGTTATTCGTATAACATTCGTGAAGATAGGACTAAACCCATTAATCGCAAATCGATGAGATATCCGTTTACTTATACTCATAATATGAATATGAATGGAAATGTGAAAATTTCCAATAACTGGTCTTTATCGTTTAATTCGGGTTATGATTTCCAAGCAAAAGAAATAACGCAAACATCTTGTACGATTACTCGTGATTTGCACTGTTTCAATCTATCAGCCAGTTTATCTCCGTTTGGCCGTTGGAAGTATTACAATGTGACTTTCCGTGCCAATGCAAGTATACTTCAAGATTTGAAGTATGAGCAGCGAAGTCAGACACAAAGTAATATCCAATGGTATTAATTGAAAGTTTAATAGTTTGATAGAACTTTTTTACCAATTGATTTCCGTTTCTCCGTGAGCTTTTAGATAATCATTTGTTCGGCTAAAGTGCTTGTTGCCAAAGAATCCGTTATAGGCGGAAAGTGGTGACGGGTGAGCAGAACTTAACACAAGGTGCTTGTTACGATCTATAAATTCGCCCTTTCGCTGAGCGTAAGCTCCCCATAAAATAAACACAAGATTTTCTCTTTCCTCAGCAAGACAACGGATTGCTGCATCAGTAAAGAGTTCCCAACCTTTCTTTTGATGAGATCCGGCCTGATGAGCACGGACTGTCAAAGTAGCATTGAGCAATAATACACCTTGTTCAGCCCAGCGTGTCAAATTTCCGGTAGTTGGGCTGTTTATACCTAGATCCGTCTTTATTTCTTTGAAGATATTAACTAGTGATGGAGGAAAAGGGATACCATCATTTACCGAAAAACAGAGACCATGAGCCTGTCCGGGCCCATGGTAAGGATCTTGTCCAATAATAACCACTTTCACTTTATTGAAAGGACATAAATTGAAAGCATTAAATATCAATTTCCCAGGAGGAAAAATCTGATATTGAGTATATTCACTTTTAACGAAATCTGTCAGTTTACTGAAATAATCTTTTTCAAATTCTGGTTGTAAATGCGCTTTCCAGCTATCTTCTATTTGTACGTTCATGCTAATTATATAAGATGTATGTCAAGTTCCTCACATGCTTTGCGCATGTCTTCCGGCCATATACTGGCTTGAATCTCTCCAATGTGGGCTTTACGGAGGTAATACATACAAAGACGTGATTGCCCAATGCCGCCACCAATTGATAATGGCAGTGTATCATTCATTAACCGTTTATGGAAGTATAATTCAAGTCTTTTCTCTTGATCTTCTTCTTTTAGTTGACGTTGAAGTGCTTCTTTGTCTACACGTATCCCCATTGAGGAAAGCTCAATAGAGCGTTGCAATACATCGTCCCATAACATCAAATCACCGTTTAATCCAGGTAAGCCATTCAAACCTAAGCTTGTGTAATCGTCGTAGTCCGGGGCTCTACCATCATGTTTCTTTCCGTCACTTAGTTTACATCCAATACCAATGATAAATACTGCTCCATATTTTTCGCAGATGGCATTTTCTCTACCTTTGGGGTCCATAGTTGGATAAAGTTGACGCAATTCCTCTGAATGGATGAAATGCAGTTTTTGGGGTAAACATGGCTTTATTTGAGGATACATCTCATAGACCATATATTCTGTGCGGATCATGGCTGCGTAGATACGACCAACAATTTCCTTTAAGAAATCGACATTTCTATCTTCACGAGTAATCACACGTTCCCAGTCCCATTGGTCAACATAAAGAGAGTGAAGATTGCCTAATTCTTCGTCAGAACGAATCGCATTCATATCCGTATAAATGCCATATCCCGGTTCTATGTGATAATCGGCTAGTGTAAGTCGTTTCCATTTAGCTAATGAATGAACCACTTCTGCTTCCACATCTCCTAAATCTTTTATAGGAAACGAAACAGGTCTTTCTATGCCATTTAAGTCATCATTAATGCCCATACCTTTCAGTACAAAGAGAGGTGCAGTAACGCGTCTAAGACGCAATTCTGAAGACAAGTTTAATTGGAAGAATTCTTTTATTTGTTTGATACCCAGCTCTGTTTGCTTTAGGTCGAGTAAGGGTTTATAGTCCTTTGGTTTTATCAAGTAACTCATAATATTGTTGATTGTTAGTTGTTGGCAAAGATAACAATAATATTATTAAATGTATAGTGAATGTCTTAAAAGAAAGCCAAATTGATAAAATATGAGACTTAAACTGCTCAAAATAACAGTACTCTGTAAGTCGTTTGTCTCTATAAAATAGAAGAATCATTAGGAAGATGAAAAGTTTTTTTATACTTTTGTGTTCGAATTTTAAAAAGGCTCCGTAGCTTAGTGAATAGAGCGTCAGATTCCGGTTCTGAAGGTCGTGCGTTTGAATCGCACCGGGGTCACAAAAAGCGAGCATATCAGATTTCTGATATGCTCGCTTTTTATTCTTAGGGATAAGAAGTCCTCTTTATACACTAATAGTATCCCAATTATCACAAATAGCTTGCATCGAAGGAAACAATAAATCGGCTCCGGCATCCAGCAATATTTGTCCATTTAGTGGTCCGGTATTAGCTGCTATAGTGAAGATACCCGCTTTGTGCCCTGCTTCCACACCTAGGGGAGCATTTTCAATTACTATAGCTTCATCACTTTTAAGATTTCCTTTTTTGAGTGCCATAAGATACGGTTCAGGATTAGGTTTCCCATATTTCACATCGTAGGCTGTCACCATTAATTCCTGCTGAAACATGCCTGGAAAATTATGTTCCAATCGCTCCAATAGAGATAACTGCCCGGAACCGGTTACTACCATAGGCGTTAATCCTTCACTTTTTACTTTCTGGAGTAGTTCCCATGCACCGCACATTCTTTCAGGTTGCGGGTAAGAATTAAATAGAATACTTTTCTCTTTATAAATACTTTCAATTTCTTCTTGGGTAGCTTCTCTTCCCAATTCGCGCTGAAAAACAATACTGATTGTAGACGCCCCTGTTCGCCCTTCATGCATGTATGCTTCTTCTCTGCTTAGGTTTAGTCCTCTGTTCTTCATTACTTTATGCCATGCTTCGGAATGATAAGGCATAGAATTAAAGAGTACGCCGTCCATATCGAATAGTACGGCTTTCAGTTTCTTTTTCGTCATTTTCTGTTAGTGAAATCTTTGTTATATATTAATGCAGCATGGTCTTTAGTTCAGCAACGCTGACTACAACGTCGTATGTTGAATCAGATTGATTACCTACATACCTATAAGTAATATTTCTGTTGCAATTCACGCAACATCTGATAAAG
The DNA here is from genome assembly GCA_023426145.1 of Bacteroidota bacterium. GTDB lineage: Bacteria > Bacteroidota > Bacteroidia > Bacteroidales > Bacteroidaceae > Bacteroides. The sequence continues at coordinate 13,150 of JAFABG010000040.1, forward strand.
GTTTGTGTAGCCTCGTCGGTTTGGCTTCTTAAATTTGTAACAATTCCCTTTTTCACATTTACGGCATTAGCTTCGACCTGATCTATGCTACATATTTCTTCATCTACTTGGCAAATATAGGTAACAGAGCTGTCGTTCAGCTCTATTTTCTCTATAACAACCTCTTTGCTTGCTTGCATTGGAAATTGTAGATTCGCCATTTTGATTTGTACTTCTAATTTCGCCTGATCACTTTGGGAAGCTTCTGCTTTAGTGTTCAGTATCTCTTTCAGTTCAGCTGTAGTTAGCATTGAGGTTACTGTATCTCCTGATTTGTCTCCAACAAATATCATTTGTAAACCCGCATTGCCCTCAATCACCAAAGATAGTAAGGTTCTTACCTCCTTGGTTGGGTTTTGATACATGACTTTCATCGACTCCTTGATGCTTTCCGGATTGCTTTTTAACGCCTTTATATTTGCGATTTCTTCATTGAGACGAAAGTTGTATACCACATTATCCCCATTATAGGTAATACTTGTAATAGTACCCGCTTCTCCCATGTTTATAGGACACTCTTTATTAGCAATCTCAATAGCTGTTTTAAGTTTTGCTTTTTGGCAACTAGTGGTTAATAGAATCAGTAAAAATAAACCAATATAAAGTTGGTTACTGTTGATTTTCTTGATAGTTTCCATTATTCTTCTATTTAAGAGTTCGGGCCTTTTGAGCACAAACAAGGATCTACCTACAAAGATACACATTTTTTGCTATTTAGAAGATTATATGTATTTTTGTGCCCAGATAAACGAGTCTTTAGTATGAAAAATAAAGTATTATTTCTGTTGCCATTGTTTTTAGTGGCTTGTTCTAAAAATGAAGAAAGCCCGGTTATAACGATAGACAAGTTATATATCAATGAAGATCAGAATGCTGGTATTAATAGTCCTGAAGACTATTCTCATAAGATAAATGAATTACCTCCATTGAAGGTGGGGGATGAAGTGGATGCGGTCTTGATCTTAGATGGGAAAGGTGCGGAATTGAAATCTTTTCAGTTTCAAAACTGTGATGAGATGAGAACAGAACTTAGTTATGAGAAAACAGATGTTTCTACTGAAAGTAATCTTACTGACGAAGAAAAAGGACAGCTTCGTTTTAAGGATGGGGTACTAAAGACGCGTGTAAAGGTTCAAGGGACGGTTGAAAGCTTTGATGATAATGGCGAAGTGCAACTATCCTTCTATCTCTCTTCTAAAGCAGACTGTGAGGGTGCGCAGGAGATCATCGATTTTATAGTAAACAACTAATATATTAATAAAAAGAAGCGATCTCCAAGAGGTCGCTTCTTTTTATTATAGTCAGTTTAGGGATATTATAGTTTTGCTTGAATTGCTTTAGATTCTTCCTCATAGCCAGGTTTATTCAATAGAGCAAACATGTTTTTCTTGTAAGCTTCCACGCCCGGTTGGTTAAATGGGTTTACTCCCAAAAGATAGCCACTGATGCCACAAGCTTTCTCGAAGAAATAAAGTAGCTCTCCAATGTTATATTCATTTAACTCCGGAAGAACAACACGCATGTTAGGAACTCCACCATCAACGTGAGCAAGTTGCGTTCCCAATTCAGCCATCTTGTTGACTTCATCTACTCGTTTGCCAGCCAAGAAATTCAGCCCATCCAAATTCGCTTCATCAAAAGGAACTTCCAGTTTATGATCCACCTTTTCCAATGAAATAACGGTTTCAAAAATAGAACGTTCACCTTCTTGAATCCATTGTCCCATAGAGTGTAGGTCAGTAGAGAAATCTACTGAGGCAGGGAAAATACCCTTATTATCTTTTCCTTCAGATTCTCCATAAAGCTGCTTCCACCATTCACTTACATAGTGAAGTTTGGGGCAGAAATTCACAAGAATTTCGATTTTCTTTCCGTTTCTGTACAGTTCGTTGCGAGCAGCAGCATAGATAGCAGCAGGATTCTCAGCAAATGGAACGTTAGCGCCACACGCTTTTTCCATGTTGGCTGCACCAGCCACAAGTTTCTCTATGTTAAATCCGGCAACTGCGATAGGGAGTAAACCAACAGGAGTTAATACAGAGAAGCGGCCGCCTACATTATCGGGGATGATAAATGTTTGATATCCTTCTTTGTCAGCAGTAACTCGTGCAGCTCCTTTTTTAGCATCAGTCACCGCAACGATGACTTGTTTTGCCAGTTCTTTGCCTCGTTGATCTTCACATTGTTTTTTTAGCAGACGGAAAGCCAACGCTGTTTCAGTGGTAGTTCCAGATTTCGAGATATTGATAACACCGAACTTTTTATCCTTCAAGAATTCGGTTAGTTCATACAGATAATCTTCGCTGATATTGTGTCCGGCGTAGATCATAGTAGGAGCTGTCTTTTTCTCTTGCAGCCAGCTAAAGCTGTTTGACAATGCTTCAATAACAGCACGTGCACCTAGATAGCTTCCACCGATACCTGCAACGATCACTACTTCACAATTGTCTCTTAATACTTTTGCAGTAGCGTTTAGTTCATTCAGATGTTCTTTGCTGATAGACGAAGGCAAGTGTAGCCATCCTAAGAAGTCGTTACCTTCTCCCGTCCCTTTTTCCAGCATTTCTTGTGCAGCTTTTACTTCAGTTTCATAAGCTGAAACCTTTTCTTTGGAGATAAATCCCCATGTTTTTTCAATGTTCAAGCTAATCATATCTATAAGTTTTTATAATTCTTATCTAAAAGAATCAGTTAACAATTTAATCTCGATCATCGGTGAAATGCGTTCATATAAGATGTTATATACAGCATCGAGTATGGGCATGTTGACGTGATGATGCTTATTGATTTCTTTGATACATTTCGTACCATAGTAACCTTCAGCAATCATTTCCATTTCAATCTGTGCACTTTTCACCGAATATCCTTTACCTATCATTGTACCGAATGTCCGGTTACGGCTGAAGTTGGAATAACCTGTAACCAGTAAGTCCCCCAGATAAACAGATTCATTCACGTTTCTGTTCAATGGATGTACCGTATTTAAGAAACGATTCATCTCTTGAATAGCATTCGAGATTAGTACAGCTTGAAAATTATCCCCATATTTAAGTCCGCTACAGATACCTGCTGCAATTGCATATACATTTTTTAGAACTGAACTGTATTCAATACCAATTACATCGTCGCTTACCGATGTTTTGATAAAGCTACTACCCAAGCGGTGTGCAAAAATGCGGGCTTTATCTTTATCAGGGCAGGCCAAAGTTAGATAAGAAAGGCGCTCTAACGCTACCTCTTCCGCATGGCAAGGACCTGCCAATACGGCAATATTTTCGGGTGGCACGCCATATTCTTTGGTAAAGTATTCCGATACAATTACGTTGTCGTCGGGTACTATTCCTTTGATAGCAGTGATAATGAACTTATCCTTGATTTTCGTTTTTAGCTTCTTGAGGTGCGCTTTCAGATAAGGAGAGGGGGTGACAAAGATGAGCGTATCCGATTCTTTCACCACTTCGTTGATGTACGAACTGAAATTGATACGCTTTGTGTCAAATTTCACCCCTGTCAGATAGGCTGGATTATGTCCGAGTCTTTTAAAGTCGGCAATGCGGTCATCTCGCCTCATATACCAATTTATAGAATCTTCCTGAGCTAAACACATCTTTGCGATTGCCGTAGCCCAGCTTCCGCCGCCCATTATCGCTATCTTACCGGGTAGTTTCATTTCTTAGTTTAAAAAATTAAGAATGAAAAATGATCAATGATGAATAGGAAGTTGAAAAAACTCCTATTCATCATTGACCATTCTTCATTTATTTAAGTTTATTTATCCACTCGGTCACGTCGTTCACGCTTGGATTGGTCAATTCTAATTTATATTTTTTATTAATGCCGCAGATGTCTTGATGAAACTTCTGAGGGTTCACATCGATCATGTCCGCTACAGTATTGTAACCTGCTTTTTGGATAACTGGTACCCAGTCTTCCGCGATGCCTAGTTCCATATATTTAGCAGCAGAATCTTTTTTGATCACTTTTTCAGGACGCATTTGAGGGAAGAACAATACTTCTTGAATAGTGGTTTGTCCAGTCATTAACATAACCATTCGGTCAATACCAATACCAATACCAGAAGTAGGAGGCATACCATATTGCAAAGCTCTCAAGAAATCTTGATCGATAATCATCGCTTCGTCATCTCCCTTGTCTGCTAAACGCATTTGTTCTTTAAAGCGTTCTTCTTGATCCAAAGGATCATTCAGCTCAGAGTAGGCGTTAGCTAGCTCTTTACCGTTCACCATTAACTCAAAACGTTCTGTCAATCCGGGCTTAGAGCGGTGCATTTTAGTAAGCGGAGACATTTCAACCGGGTAATCCGTGATGAAAGTAGGTTGAATGTAGCTACCTTCGCAGAATTCACCGAATATTTCATCAATCAGCTTACCTTTACCCATTGTCTCATCGATTTCTTCCATCTTCAGCTCTTTACAGATCTGGCGGATTTCTTCTTCACTTTTTCCGTTGAGGTCATATCCAGTCTTTTCCTTAATAGCATCAAGGATAGGCAATCGGCGATATGGAGCTTTGAAGCTAATTGTTTTACCATCCACAACGCTTTCTGTACCTCCGTTTACTGCAATGCAAATACGTTCTAACAATTTTTCGGTGAAATCCATCATCCAATTGTAGTCTTTGTATTGCACATATAGTTCTATACAAGTAAATTCAGGGTTATGGGTTCTGTCCATACCTTCGTTACGGAAGTTCTTTCCAATTTCGTATACACCTTCAAAGCCACCAACAATTAGGCGTTTTAGATATAATTCAGTAGCAATTCGTAAGTATAGGTTTATATCTAACGAGTTGTGATGAGTAATGAAAGGACGTGCGCTAGCTCCACCTGCAATCGATTGCAAGATCGGAGTTTCAACTTCCGTGTATCCTGCTTCGTCAAGTGCATTACGTAATGTCTTTACCACAGTAGCACGCTTTTCGAATGTTTCCTTAACATCGCCATTAACAACCAAGTCTACATAGCGTTGGCGGTAACGAAGTTCCGGATCTTCAAATGAATCATAAGCCACTCCATCTTTATATTTAACGATAGGCAATGGCTTGATAGATTTAGCAAGTACGGTTAGTTTTTTAGCATGTATACTGATCTCACCCATTTGAGTGCGGAACACGAAACCCTCGATCCCAACAAAGTCTCCTAAGTCGAGCAGGCGTTTAAATACAGCGTTATATAATTCTTTATCTTCTCCCGGACAAATGTCATCCCGGGTTATATATACTTGAATACGACCTTTAGAATCTTGCAGCTCGATGAACGATGCTTTACCCATCACGCGGCGGCTCATTATACGGCCGGCAACTGATACTTGGCGAGGTTCGTTTTCATCATTAAATTCTGCTTTTATATCGGTAGAGAAAGCATTGGTTACATACTCTGCAGCAGGGTAGGGATCAATACCCATGGCGCGAAGCTCATTCAGACTATTGCGCCGAATAATTTCCTGTTCACTTAGTTCTAATATATTCATTTCGTTATGTATTAACTCAATTTTGGAGGCAAAAATACGAAACTTTTCTCATATATCCTGTAATCCATCTCTTTTTTGTATCTTTGCAGGCTCAAAACAATGATTATGGCAGGAGAAAAGACACCCACTGCTTTGGGTACAGAAAAGATCGGTAAGCTTTTAATGCAGTATGCTATACCCGCAATTATTGCTATGACGGCATCCTCTCTTTACAACATGGTTGACAGCATTTTCATCGGTCACGGTGTGGGCGCGATGGCTATTTCCGGGTTGGCGCTAACTTTCCCACTCATGAACCTTGCTGCGGCTTTCGGTTCGTTGGTTGGAGTTGGAGCGTCTACCTTAGTGTCCGTAAAGTTGGGGCAGAAAGATTATAATACAGCTCAACGTGTATTGGGTAATGTAGTCGTTTTAAACCTTATCATCGGGCTTTTATTCACTGTTGTAACACTCATTTTTCTTGATCCGATCCTCTATTTCTTTGGAGGAAGTGATGCCACTATTGGGTATGCTCGCGATTATATGATTGTGATTTTGTTGGGAAATGTTGTTACTCATCTCTATCTAGGGTTGAATGCTATACTTCGTTCCTCGGGGCATCCTCAGAAGTCGATGTATGCCACCATTGCTACAGTGCTCATCAATACTATTCTCGACCCACTTTTTATTTACGGTTTTGGTTGGGGCATACAAGGTGCTGCTATAGCTACCATCGTGGCCCAGCTACTTGCTTTGTTTTGGCAATTTAGATTGTTCAGTAACAAAGAAGAACTCTTGCATTTTCATAGAGGTATATTTCGATTGAGGAAGAAAATTGTATTAGATTCGTTAGCAATAGGTATGGCGCCATTTTTAATGAATCTTGCTGCCTGTTTTATTGTGATTCTCATTAATAAAGGGCTGAAACAATACGGAGGAGATTTAGCAATCGGTGCTTTTGGTATTGTGAATCGTTTGATATTTTTGTTTGTAATGATTGTGATGGGGTTGAATCAAGGGATGCAACCTATAGCCGGTTATAATTACGGGGCGAAACAATATCCACGTGTGACACGTGTTTTGACCATAACTATTTATGCGGCAACTTTAGTTACTACATTCGGCTTTCTGATGGGGATGTTTATGCCTAGACTGGCAGTGTCTATCTTTACTAGCGATCAAGAACTGATCGAAATTTCTGCCAAAGGTTTGCGTATTGTAGTCATGTCATTTCCTATTGTAGGTTTTCAGATGGTAGCCTCTAACTTTTTTCAAAGCATCGGTATGGCAAGTAAAGCTATCTTCTTATCCGTTTCTCGCCAAGTTCTCATACTGATTCCTTGTCTGCTGTTACTTCCTCATCTTTATGGTCAATTGGGGGTGTGGATAAGTATGCCTATTTCTGATACGATATCCAGTCTGGTTGCCGGTGGAATGCTTTGGTGGCAGTTTCGTCAATTTCGCCAGAGCACTACATGATTTGTTTATGACGATACTCTTTCGGAGAGATTCCTACATATTGTTTAAAATATTTTCCAAAGAATGATTGAGTAGGAAAATTGAGCCTTATTGCAATTTCCTTGATGGTGAGATCAGAGTTCTCTAAAAGATGTCTAGCTTCGGTGATTACCATTTGTATGATCCATTGCAATGCTGTGCTACCAGATTTCTCTTTAATTACAGCCGAAAAATATCGGGAAGATAGGTACTGTTTATCTGCATAGAACGTAACATCTCGTTCCTGCTGATAATACCTATAAAGAGTAATAATAAAATTCTGAAAAATTTTATCTTTTTTATCTTGCGATAAGGGTTGTAGTGGCTGATTGGTAAAATAGATATTGAGTAATTCATAACATAGAGTTTGTCCCCATGACTTTATTAATTCTGTAATCAGGTGATGTCTTTGCGGTTGATTCTCAGAATCATTTAAACTCATTCGTTCTTGTAAGGTCTTTATTAATTTGCCTAAATAATGATATTGATCTTCGGTGATTGAGAAACAGGGGTTTTCACGTAGGTAAAGTAGGTTTTCTGAGTTAACAATTTTGTTAACGATGGGAATAATATAATTTAAATCCACATCTAGCATGAATCCTTTGATGTCCTTGCTCACTTGCTGAATACGCATGAGGCAACCTGGCATATAAATGCAAACATCCCCTTTACTAATTGAATAGGTTTTATCGTTCAATGAGATTTCGACTTGCCCTTCTTGACAGAAAAAGAATCCACAATCAGTAATGGCACATATCATTGAACCTTCTTTATCTAAAGCATCGTCAAGAGATATGGAAACATATTTAAAAGGTATTTGTTTTTTCATTATTCTTTTCTTTAGGTAGGTGTTTACTGCAAAGTAACGAACAAATAAATACAAATAGCAAATAAATTAGAGATTTTGAGCATAAAAAGCTGCAAATCGAACAATATTTATCTTAAATCAACCTTTTTACTTTTAGTTGCATGAGATACTTTTGCATGAACTAAATAAAGGATGAAAATATGAGACGATTAAACTTTTTATTTATAGGAATTTCTGTTATGCTGTTGGCCGCTTGTGGACAACGTTCGCAGGTCGCAGATAGCAAACCTACTGTGAAGATCGATACTGTACTTTCTGCTGACAGGCAGACATCTTTGCAATTTCCCGGTCGAGTGAAGGCAGCTCAGGATATCAGTTTGTCATTTCGTGTGAGTGGCACGATATTGCGAATGCATGTAGACGACGGAACGTATGTTCGAAAGGGGCAATTATTGGCTGAGTTAGACCCTACTGATTATCAAATTCAAGTGGATGCTGCGGAGGCAGAATATAAGAAAGTGAAAGCAGAAGCTGAGCGCGTGATGGCACTTTATAAAGAGAATGTAACAACCCCTGATGCCAATGATAAGGCAAAGTATGGGTTACAGCAAATAACGGCTAAGTATAATCATGCTAAAGATCAATTAAAATATACCCGTTTGTATGCTCCTTTTAGTGGCTATGTGCAAAAGCGGCTATTCGATTCTCATGAAACGATTGCAGCGGGCATGCCTGTGGTGTCTATGATTAGTGAAGGAAAGCCGGAAGTGGAGATTAATCTGCCAGCAATAGCTTATATTCGTCGTGAACAGTTCAGAGGATTCACCTGTACCTTCGAGATTTACCCCGGACAGGAATATAAACTTGAACAGATAAACGTGACTCCAAAAGCCAATGCCAATCAATTGTATACGATGCGTTTGCAGCTAGATAGAACGATGGAACAAGCACTCCCTTCACCGGGAATGAATACGATGGTTACCATCACTTGCACTGGAGAAAAAGCACTTCATTTATCCGTACCTACAGGTGCCGTGCTTCGTGAAAAAGGAACTGCATCAGTTTTCGTTTATGAGGCATCGACTCATAAGGTTCATCGTTGCGCTGTGACAGTCACCCGCTTGTTGGGTAGTGGGCGATGTTTGATTATGGCTGATGGTTTGAAACCCGGCGATCTTATTGTGTCTTCGGGAGTACATCATGTGAAAGAGGGTGAGACAGTTGATCCTTTGCTGCCTCCATCAAGAACGAATGTGGGAGGATTATTATGATGGATCTGAGTAAATGGGCTTTTGATAACAGAAAGTTAGTTTACTTTCTGATCGGTGTCCTCATGTTGGGGGGAGTATATTCCAGCTATGAAATGAGTAAGCTTGAAGATCCCGAGGTGATGGTGAAAGTTGCTATGGTGGCAACTACCTATCCGGGTGCTTCTGCACATCAAGTAGAACTAGAGGTTACGGATGTACTTGAAAAGAATATCCGGACAATGGGAAACATTGATAATGTGGAAAGTTATTCCTACAATGATCTTTCGCTTATTCAGGTAGAACTGAAAACAACAGTCAAAGAGGCGGATGTACAACAATGTTGGGATTTGTTGCGTCGTAAAGTTGCCAATGCACAGGCGGAACTTCCTGAAGGAGTAGGAACTCCGATTATCAGAGATGATTTCGGAAATGTGTATGGCATGTTCTATGCCCTCACTGGTGATGGATTAAAAGATCGAGAATTGTCAGACTATGCCGAACTCATTAAGCGAGAAGTGGGCGAACTGGATGGTGTGGAACGGGTAGACTTGTACGGAAAACGTGAGGAGTGCATCAATATATCTCTGTTGCAGGATCGGATGGCTAATCTAGGTGTAAAGCCTGCCGAAGTGCTTGCCACTCTTAATGGTCAAAACCAAACGACTTACACCGGCTATTATGATAATGGAGATCATCGCATTCGCGTGGCGGTGAGCGATAAATTTAAAACGGTAGAAGACATTGGCCGTATGCTCATTCAGGGGCACGACGATGACCAGTTGCGTTTGAGTGATATAGCACGCATTGAGAAAGACTATGAAAATCCTACTCGCAATCAACTCTTTTACGATCAGCAGCGGGCTATGGGTATTTTGATTGCTGCTTCTTCCGGTTCCGATATTATTAAAATTGGTCATCGAGTAGAAAAGAAGTTGGAAGAGCTGGAAGCCGAAAGATTTCCCGCAGGAGTGGAGTGTCACAAGGTCTTTTATCAACCGGAGCGTGTCTCAGATTCATTAGGCACTTTCGTTATAAACTTAATTGAATCTGTGCTTATTGTAGTGATCATTTTAATGATTGCCATGGGGTTCAAGAGTGGAGTAATCATTGGAATTAGCTTGATCGTAACCGTGTTCGGTACATTCTTATTCCTTTCCTTTGTCGACGGAACGATGCAGCGAGTTTCGTTAGCTTCGTTTGTGCTGGCTATGGGTATGCTGGTTGATAATGCGATTGTGATTATCGACGGAATCTTGGTCGATTTGAAAGCGGGAAAGAGTCGAATGGAAGCGATGACAGCCATTGGAAGACAGACTGCCATGCCACTGCTGGGAGCAACGTTGATTGCCATTATCGCCTTTCTGCCTATCTTTATGTCTCCCGATACTGCTGGGGTGTATACTCGTGACTTATTTATCGTTTTGGCTGTATCGTTATTGCTGAGCTGGGTATTGGCTTTGGTGCATGTCCCTTTAATGGCAAATCGTATTCTACATCCCGACGTTTCAAAAGAAACCTCGGCTACAGGCGGTCGTGTTTATAACGGAAAAATCTATGCCGCATTGCGTTCTTTGTTGCATTTTGGGCTAGGACATCGGTTGAGCTTCGTTTTTGCTATGGTTGTGTTGCTCATTCTTTCCGTGTTTGGCTATCGGTTTATGCGGCAAGGCTTTTTCCCAGACATGGTTTACGATCAACTTTATATGGAGTATAAGTTGCCAGAAGGTACTAATTATACTCGGGTAGCAAAGGATTTGGAAGAAATAGAATCTTACTTGAAAACTCGTCCCGAAGTAACGCATATCACTGCTTCTATTGGTGGCACTCCCGGTCGATACAATTTAGTGCGCAACATTGCCAATCCATCATTGGCTTACGGTGAACTGATTATTGATTTTACCTCTCCGGATTTGTTAGTGGAGAAGATGCCTGAAATTCAGCAATACCTAACTAAACATTATCCTGACGCCTACGTGAAGTTGAAGCGCTATAATCTTATGTTCAAGAAATACCCGATTGAGGCACAGTTTACAGGTCCCGATCCTGTTGTCTTACATCAGTTGGCAGATAGTGCCCGTCGCATCATGGAACAAAGTTCGGATGTTTGCTTGATCACTACCGATTGGGAACCACAGGTTCCTATCCTCACGGTTGAATACGATCAGCCAACGGCACGTGCAATAGGGTTGAGTCGTAATGACGTTAGTCTTTCTTTATTGTCCGCCACCAGTGGCATCCCCATTGGTTCCTTCCATGAAGGCATTCATCGCGATAATATTTATCTGCGTTGCCTAGACGAGCAAGGAAAACCGATAGAGAATCTTGATAATACACAGATATTCTCCTCTCTTCCCTCATTGAACGGCTTATTAACACAAGAGATGATGACGAAATTGAGAGCCGGTACACTTTCAAAAGATGAGCTGATTGAAACACTGATGGGCACTACTCCGCTGAAGCAGATTAGTAAACGAATTGATGTACAATGGGAAGATCCTGTGGTTCCTCGTTATAATGGTCAGCGTAGCCAACGCGTTCAGTGTTCTCCTGTTCCCGGAGTGGAAACAGAGAAGGCGCGGCAGTCTATTGCGGCACAGATTCAGCAAATCCCATTACCTAAAGGTTATCGCTTGGAATGGCAGGGAGAAAAAAATGCGAGTACCAAATCCATGCAGTATCTGTTCAAGAACTTCCCTCTAGCTATCATTTTGATGATTGCCATACTGATCATGCTGTTTAAAGACTATCGTAAACCAATTATCATCTTTTGTTGCATACCGTTAGTCTTTGTCGGTGTAGTTGCAGTAATGTTGCTCACAGGAAAAACCTTTAACTTTGTGGCGATAGTAGGCACCTTGGGGTTGATTGGCATGATTATAAAAAATGGAATTGTGCTGATGGATGAGATCACCTTGCAAATTAATGGAGGGGCTGAACCGATTACTGCATTGGTTGATAGTGCACAGAGTCGTTTACGTCCCGTAATGATGGCTTCGTTGACGACAATTTTGGGAATGATTCCACTTTTGCCGGATGCGATGTTCGGTTCTTTGGCAGCCTCTATCATGGGCGGACTGCTGTTTGGAACACTCATCACGTTGCTCTTTATCCCTATTTTGTACGCGCTATTCTTTCATATAAAAAAAGTAGATCAATGAAAAAAGAATATCAAATAGCTGTTTGCGCTGTGTTATTAATGGTGGCTTCTCTTTCTGCTTCGGCACAAGAAAAACTTAGCATAGAACAATGTCGCGAAATGGCTCTGAAATATAACAAAGAAATCGGTGCAGCTGCCAAGCAAACAGAAGCTGCCCGATTGATGTCGCTAAGTTATAAGGCGAATTTCCTCCCCAATTTCACAGCGAGTGGAACAGGGTTATATAGTACTGCCGACGGAAGTTTCGGGGTGCCGGGAGGAAACCTTCCCGTATATTTACCTAATCCGGCTACCGGCGAAATGGTATCAAGTGGCTTTGCTTATTTTCCCGGACTGAATCTGGATTATAAAGTAGGCACTGTTTATCAGGGTGGTGTGCAGGTTGAGCAACCTCTTTATATGGGTGGTAAGATTCGTGCTGCCTATAAAATGTCATTATTAGGCAAAGAACTGGCACATTTGAATGAAGCTCTCACTGCGTCGGAGGTCATTTTGAATACCGATAAAGCTTATGTGCAATTGGTCAAAGCTAAAGAGATGAAGAAAGTGGCTGAGAAATATCACTTTCTGCTCGCCGAACTTTCTCGGAATGTGAAGAGTGCCCATCAGCATGGTATGAAACCACAGAATGATGTTTTGAAAGTACAAGTGAAACTCAATGAAAGTGAGTTGTCTTTGCGTAAAGCCGATAATGCGCTTCGACTAGCTGCTATGAATCTTTGCCATTTTATCGGTTTGAATTTGACTACTAAGATTGATGTCTCAGATGAATTTCCTGAAGTGTCGAAGGAATGGAAATCACAAATGGTTGATGTAAGCGCTCGTCCTGAATATGGAATGTTGAATAAACAAGTTGCTATGGCTAAACAGCAGGTGAAGTTGAACCGTAGCGAGTTACTTCCGCAAATTGGAGTGAGGGGTAGTTATGACTATCTCCATGGGATTGAAGTCAATAACGAAACGTTGATGAAGAAAGGTTCTTTTTCCGTGTTTTTAAACGTATCCATACCTCTTTTCCATTTTGGAGAGCGTAGTAATAAAGTACGTTCAGCCAAAGTGAAGCTTCAACAAACTCGTTTGGAACAAGAAAATGCTAACGAAAGGATGTTACTTGAGTTAACGCAAGCTGCTAATAATTTGGATGAGGCTCGTTTCGAATGCGAACTATCAGAACGTTCGTTGGAACAGGCAGAAGAGAATATGAAGGTCAGTGGCAAGCAATATGAAGTGGGCTTCGAAACGCTTTCGGACCATCTGGAAGCGCAGGTTATGTGGCAGCAGGCCTACCAAACAAAGGTGGATGCCCATTTTCAACTATACGTATGTTATGTGGCTTATTTAAAAGCGGCTGGACAATTACAGTAATTCTCAAATATTCTCTATTCATTGAGAAAAAAAACTCACTAAGGCGAGAATTTATTCTCATTGCATTAAGAAAATAATCTCATCACTGCGAGAAAAAATTCTCAATAGGATGAGATTATTTTTTGTTTTTACCAATCATATTTTTCTATGTATTCATCAAATATGGGCTTACTATTGATTTTGTGTTTTAGGAAGATGGCTGCAATGCGTTTTTGTTCGTCGGGATGTAGAAGGCGTTCTTTATTGCGGACGCGGTAATACATGTTGCGTCCCATGAGTGAATAGATCTCTTTGCGTATGATCTCTGCCGTGGCGTGTGGAATATTGTCAAGTAGATGATTGATCCCTGATGCAAAAAGGGAAGTACAGTAGAGACTAAAAAAGGAACAATTAGCTTCGTCGCCTAAGACATGATTAAGGTTTATCGCAGTATAGTAAAGTACCTCTTGAGGAATGTTGAGCATAGCTTGATAGCGTAGACATTTATTGCGTCGGGGACATTTGCTGTGATTACAGTATAGGTAGTTTTTGGGGATGTCTTTATAATTAAGACTCTTGTCCATGATGGTTTGATTGTTTGGGTTTCTTTCAGAATTCATTGTCACTTTTTATTGATTTTTGGTTTGATCAACAAAGGTACTTATATTTTTTATTATTATAGCCTTGTCAAGCCATAGTATGTTAAAAGAGCACCCGGAAACAATGTTTATTGCTACCGGGCGCCATGTCTTGATAGAGAGAATTTGTCGTTGCTATTTCCACACTTCTTTGGCTATTTCACAAACTAATGCCACCTTCTCCCATTGCTCTTTCTCTGTTAAAATGTTGCCTTCTTCTGTAGAAGCGAACCCACACTGCGGACTGAGATAGAGACGTTCTAGCGGTACATATTGTGAAGCTTCTTTAATCCTTTGTTTGATGTACTCTTTGTCTTCCAGTTCAGGCTCTTTCGAAGTGATAAGGCCTAAAACCACTTTTTTGTTTCCAGAGACGTAGCGTAGTGGCTCAAATCCTCCGGCACGCTCCGTATCGAATTCTAGAAAGTAAGCATCTACATTCTCTTTGCCCAGCAATGCATCGGCTATTGGTTCATAACTTCCTGAACCTGCCCATGTCGAATGGTAATTTCCACGACAGACATGAGTGCCAATAACAAGATCTTTAGGTAGATCTTCGATAGCAGCATTATTTAGTTTGAGGAATAACTGTTTTAAAGCCTTAATTTGATCCTCATCACCTTCCACTCCTTTGGCTTTCATGTATTCTCGACTACAAAGCATTCCCCAAGTGCAATCGTCTAATTGAATATTTCGACATCCTAATTCGTAGAACTTCAAGATTGTTTTCCGGTAGGCATCTGCAATATCAGCGTATAGTTCTTCTTCATTAGTGTAGAAGTCTGATATCTTATGTTTGTTATCCGGCCATGTCAACGCAAGGTATAGCTGTGAAGGTGAAGGGATGGTTTGCTTGGTTACCACCTCATGGCCTGCCGCTTCTTTAGCAAAAGTGAAGTGATGAAAGAAAGGATGTTCCGGATTGAATCGTATCTTTCCACTAATAGAAGCCGATTCTGCCCGTGTTTCTTCATCATGGAAGATATAGCCACGTTCTGCTCGTTGATATTCAACACCTTCCAGTCCCCAGAAGAAATCGAGATGCCACCAGCTACGGCGAAATTCGCCATCAGTGACACATTTTAATCCGGCAGCTTTTTCTTTATTGATTAGATCGATGATACATTTATCTTCAACAGCTTTCAATTCATTAGCTGTGATTTTGTTGTTCTGATAGTCCGCACGAGCCTTTTTTAATTCTTCGGGGCGCAGAAAGCTACCTACAATATCAGCTCTGAACGGTGCGTTATTCTTATTCTCCATTATTCTCGTTTTTATTTGTTTTATAAATTAATTTACTGTACAAAAGTATGTTTTATAGATTTAAAATCCAATATGCTTATTTATTTTAGAAAATATTTCTATATTTGTGTGTCTTAGATTTGGCTGAGAGGAAAATATTCTTTAAAAAACAACATTGAAAGAGAAATATTCTATGGAGAAATTAGATGCTATTGACATTCAAATATTGAGAGAATTGCAAGTGAATGGTAAATTGACTACTAAAGAACTGGCTGCAATAGTAAATCTGTCTGTAACCCCAGTTTTTGAACGACAGAAAAGATTAGAGCGTGAGGGGTATATTAAACGGTATACCGTTGTGCTAGATGCCGAAAAATTGGGGAATGGTTTTGTTGTATTTTGCAATATTCGCTTAAAACAGCATAGTCGCGAATATGGGTATCAGTTTATGGAAGCTATCTCTTCCATAAAAGAGATTACAGAATGCTATAATACTTCCGGTGACTATGATTTCATGATGAAAATCATGGTTCGCGATATGAAACATTATCAAGATTTCATACTCAATACTTTAGGGGTGATAGATTCGATAGGCAGTCTGCATAGTATCTTTGCCATTGGCGAGATCAAACCTTTCAGCGGGATACCTATTCCAGAAGAATAACTTTGCTAGACGCTATTTCATACGCACTTTCATTTCTTGTGCGTCAAACGTTACCGACTCATTTCGAAACAATCTCTCAATATGTCCGCTGGCAACCATTGCTGGAGTGGGTAGAGTGTAGAGCTGAGGGTTATCTATCAGCATGATGGAGTTGCAAAGAGAGATGGCAATATCAAGATCATGTGTAGAAAACAGTATGCATTTGCCTTCTTCCTGAGCTAGTTTTTGCAGGAGTAGACAGAGTTCGTAGCGATTGGGTAGGTCAAGAAAAGCAGTGGGTTCATCCAGTAGAATGATTGGAGTGTCTTGTGCAAGTGCGCGGGCTATCATGATGCGTTGGCATTCACCGTCCGACATTTGGTCCATTGTTTTTTCCGTATATTCGCTCATTCCCACTAGTTCGATGGCTTTATCCACTTTATTTTGATCTTCCGCTCTGAGTTGTCCTAGCCAATTCGTGTAGGGTGCACGTCCCAATGCAACAACGTCCCGACAGGTTAGGTTAGGAATTCTTACTTTGTCTGTGGTTACAAAGCTGATCTTTCGAGCCAGCTCTTCCGGCTTGAGTACAGCGATGTTTTTCCCATGTAGAATAATCACTCCGTTTTTAGGCTTCTCCAGTCCCATAACGGCTCGTAAAAGTGTACTTTTCCCAGTCCCATTTCGGCCAAGAAGAGCTACAAGCTGTCCGCTTTCGACGTTAGCAGAGACATCTTGAAGAAGTATCCGCTGTTCATATCCGAGTGTCAGATTTTCGAGTTGAATCATTTGAATATACGTAAGTTTTTACCGATCACCCATAAAATAACCGGAACTCCTAGTAAGGCAGTGATGCAATTCACCGGTAGTAGAAATTTCTTGGCAATGATGTCACAGATTAGCATCGCGATGAGTCCGGTTAGCATAGTACCCGGAATCAATATTCGATGGTCGGCATTGTCGAACACTAGTCGAGTGATGTGAGGTACTGCAAGCCCAATGAAACCTACAGGACCGCAAAATGCGGTGACTGTTCCTGTGAGTAGCGCAGTAGAGATGAAGACAAGCGTTCGAGAACGTTTGATGTTCATTCCCATTGTGCGAGCATAATTTTCACCGAGTAAGAGTAGGTTTAATGATTTAATACAGCCCACGGATAATAGCAGACCTATCATTACGACAGGCAACATGATAGATAGTTGGCTGACTGTGATGTGACTAAGCGACCCCATAGACCATAAGGTAAACATCTTGAGTTGCTCAGCAGAGCTTAGAAATTGCAAAATCTGTATGATGGCTCCAGCTACATATCCAATCATCACTCCCATAATCAGTACACCAAGTATATTTTTTACTTTTCGGCTAATAATGGCTACTCCTAGAAGGATAACTGCTGTGCCAATCCATCCTGAACCTACTATACCGGCAGATTGCAACAGAGGAAAGTCCGACCAGCCGAGTAATGGAGCCCCTAATATAAACAATGCCACTCCGAGACCTGCACCAGAACTTACTCCTAATAAATAAGGGTCTGCTAATGGATTCTGGAAGACAGTTTGCATTTGCAAACCGCTAACCGATAAGGAAATGCCTATTAAACCGGCTACTACCACTCGGATAAATCGGATAGAGAGAAGGATATTGCGGGTCATTTCGTCGCTTTCACCTCCAGTCAGTACAGCCCACACTTTGGGAATGGGAATAAAAGTATCCCCAGTAGCCATATCAATGAGGATTAAGGCTAAGGCTACTATTCCTAATGTGATGAATAAGAGGGCGGTATGCTTACGAGGTTGTTTCATTCCAAGTGTCTGTAATAATAGGTTGAATCAGGTATTAATTCCGGATGAAAAATATGAATAAGATCACGCAATACAACATCCGGGCGTACGACTGCCGACTCCCAATAATCATTGCCTCCTGTGTCGGTGATTCGTAGATTGTTGTTATAAACCGTTTTGTCACGAACGGATTTTGCATCGGCAAATTTAGGATTCATATTTTTCAGTTCATCCAATGTGGTGGGCACCCCTACATTTATCCAGTAATCAGCTTTTTGAATAAGTCTGTAGGCTGTTTCCAAACCGATAGGTGTAGAACTGTTCGAGGTGTTTTCTTTATAAATATAATCTGCTCCAGCATCAGTAATCAGTTGTGCCATATAGCTTTGAGTAGAAGGCATCACCCAAGTATCATTCCAAGGAGTGTTAAACATAACCGTTGGACGTTCTTGTGCAGAGGCCGTGAGCGTTTTCAACGTTTTGTAGCGTTTAGGTATTTCACGGAATAGTTCGATCCCTTTATTTCGGCTGTCAGTTAGTTCCGAGAGCGCAACCATCCATTCAGCCTTACCAAGCGGCGATTCCTCCAGGTATTCACCTACATACATATAGGGTACAGCAAGTTCTTTCAGTTTGTCTGTTACTGCCGTTTGAGCATCACCAATACCATATAACAGTACGACGTCGGGTCTCAATCCAAGTAGCAATTCATAATTTATTTCCGGCCCCATGTCTTTGATCGAATCTTTGTGGGCGAGTATGTAAGGATTGGCAATATAGTTAATACCCGATACCGCTACTACGCGGTTCACTTGTCCTAGTGCATCGAGCATGGCGATGTAGGAAGAAGACATACATACAATACGTTGTGCTCCGGCATGGATAGTAGGCCCTGTGAATCCTGCGGGTGCATGTTCCCCATTGCGAGAGATGAAATAGGACATCACTACGTCTTTGGCTCCCTGCCATGGATTGGATACTTGAATGATCGTGCTTTGGGCATTATCCGCACCCAAAATTTTAAATCCAGTAGCATATTCGGGTGTGTAAACATCCTGTTTAAATGCTTCCTGAGAAGTTTTTTTATTGGATATGCAGCTTACCAGAAAGAGAAGACCTAACAAAGTGATAACTGAAATTGGAGATTTCATCTTTATTCGTGTATCTTTTAAATGAATATATACTTCTTGGTGTCTGAAGATTGACATTGAGAAGGCAAAGATAATTATCTTTGGAGATATTCTTTCTTTTTTTATATCATTTTCCCGGAAATCATTCCTATTTATGTATCTTTGCAAGGTGAATTTTGGTGTCACTTTTTCCGATACTACGGAAAGAGTGGTGAAAAGGGAATCAGGTGAAAATCCTGAACAGACCCGCTGCTGTAAGCTCCGCCGAAGTTTTCCTGCAATACTCAAAACCACTGTCTCTATGATGAAGAGGCGGGAAGGGCGTCAGGAAAATGGAGTAAGTCAGAAGACCTGCCAGAATGAAGTTTTCGAAACTTTCCGGGAGTAAAGTTTGAAAAGTACTTGTATGATCCGAAAATCAAATGAATTTTGAATGGAAGTGTGCTTACTTATTTGGCCCCTTTCCGTAATCTTAATAGATAAAATATGAGCAGATATAGTGTGCGATTGAAAGGCATGGGATGGGCAATGGTTTGTCTGTTGCTACTGTTTGTTTCTTGTGGACAGAAAAGTAAGAACAATATCCACCTAGACGAAACGTTGGTTAATCTTTCCGATTCCTCTCACATCATTCAGCCGGAATATGCTGAAGGTTTTAAGGTGCAATATGTGGAAGGCGGATGTTTGGTGACCATTCAGGATCCGCAGAAAGAACAAGGTGAAGGCGAAATTTATCGTTATGCATTTGTCAAGGATAAGGAAGCCTTTGCGAAAAATCAGATATCTGCTGATTATGTGGTGCAACCTGTGCCAATAAAGAATATCATTTGTATGACTTCGCTGCAGTTATCCAATTTTATAAAATTGGATAAGCTAGATCATGTGGTAGGCATCACAAGTACTCGCCATTTGTTTAATAAAGAAGTGAAGCGACGCCTGAAAGCGAACAAAATCCGTAAAATAGGAATAGAAGGCAACTTTGATAACGAAGTGATTATTTCTATGAACCCTGATTTAATTCTAATCTCTCCTTTCAAACGAGGTGGATATGATGCCTTGAAGGAAGTGGGTATTCCTTTGATTCCACATTTGGGCTATAAGGAAAATTCTCCTCTCGGACAAGCAGAGTGGATTAAGTTTATCGGTTTGCTAATTGGAGAAGAGGAGAAAGCCAATACGATTTTTGATTCTATTAAAACGGAATATACGAGGTTGAAGCAGTTGACTGCAAAAATTAAAAAGAAGCCTGTTGTTTTTAGCGGTGAACTGCGTGGAGGCAACTGGTATGCTGTAGGAGGGCGTAACTTCCTTGCACAGCTTTTCCGCGATGCCGGTGCTGATTATTTCTTAAAAGATGATCCCAATACAGGTGGTGTCACTTTAGACTTCGAGACTGTCTATAGCCGGGCGGAAAATGCTGATTATTGGCGTATATTAAATAGCTACAACGACACATTCACGTATAAGGCCTTGAAAGCACAAGATTCCCGGTATGCTGATTTCAGAGCCTTTAAAGATAAAGGAGTGATATATTGCAATCTCAAAGAAAAACCCTATTATGAGAATGTTCCCACCCATCCTGAAGTGTTGCTGAAAGATTTGATTAAGGTGTTTCATCCAGAACTTTTGCCGGACTATACTCCGGTTTATTATGAGCTTTTAAAATGAGATGAATATGAAAACTCCTATTTGGTTGTTGATGCTTTTATTGGTCGGATTGATATTTTCTCTTTTTTTTCTGAATCTGGTATTGGGTTCTGTAGCTATACCATTTCGCGCTGTATGGGATATTTGTCTGTGGGGAGATCATGACAATCATATTTGGACTAATATTATATTGAAATCGAGAATGCCCCAAGCTGTCACAGCATTGGTTGCCGGAGCAGGATTGGCAGTCAGTGGACTGCAAATGCAGACGGTTTTTAGAAATCCATTGGCAGGACCTTCTGTGTTGGGTATTAGCTCCGGAGCAAGTATGGGAGTGGCTTTTGTAGTCTTACTTTCAGGCAGTTTTGGGGGCGTAGCATTGAGCAGTCTAGGATTGATTGGTGAATTGGCACTGACGGTTGCTGCTATAGCAGGTGCATTGTCGATTATGGCACTTATTGCTTTTGCCTCGCAAAAAGTAAAGGGAAACGTGACTTTGCTTATTATTGGTGTGATGATTGGCTATGTGGCAAATGCCGTCATTGGCGTCTTGAAATTTTTCAGTGTCGAAGAAGATATACGTGCTTATGTCATTTGGGGATTAGGGAGTTTCTCCCGCATTTCCGGCGATCAGTTATTCCCATTTCTTTGCACAATGCTTGTGCTTCTTCCGCTCTCTTTTCTGTTGATAAAGACATTAAATCTGTTGTTGCTTGGGGACAGTTACGCACGAAACTTAGGATTGAATATCAAGCGTGCCCGCTTGTTGGTCATCTCTAGTTCCGGAGCATTGGTCGCAATAGTTACGGCATATTGTGGACCCATTGTTTTTCTAGGATTGGCTGTGCCACATCTTTGCCGTGCTTTATTTCGTACTTCCGACCATCGGGTCTTGATGCCTTCTTCGTTGTTGGTGGGAGCAGCAATGGCGCTACTTTGTAATCTGATTGCCCGTATGCCCGGATTTGAAGGTGCTTTGCCAGTTAACTCTGTTACTGCATTAGTGGGAGCTCCGGTTGTCGTGTCGGTGTTATTTCGTAAGCGTAAGGGGGAAGTGAATGAATGATAATCAGAATAGACAGGATTTTAAAATGCAAGAAACAATTACGATAAGAAATCTGGTTACAGGCTATATAGGAAAGCATAAAACACATGTTGTAGCCCATGACATAAATGCTAGCATTTATGCCGGAGAACTGACATGTCTGCTTGGAGCCAATGGGGCGGGAAAGTCTACTTTATTACATACATTGTCCGGTTTCCTTCCGAAGCTATCAGGTGAAATCCGGATTATGGATAGCGAAGTCGAAAAATATTCTGATGCGGATATGTCTAAAGTCGTTAGTGTGGTATTGACGGAAAAGTGCGACTTGCGTAATATGACAGTAGAAGAGATGGTAGCACTAGGAAGAAGTCCTTATACTGGCTTTTGGGGAGTGTTGAAGAAAGGGGATAAAGAAATAGTATCCCGTGCGATAGCCGGTGTGGGAATAGAAGCTTTGACTTGCCGAATGATGCATACCCTGAGTGATGGAGAAAAGCAAAAAGTAATGATTGCCAAGGCACTTGCGCAAGAAACTCCTGTGATTTTTCTCGATGAACCGACCGCTTTCCTCGACTTTCCAAGTAAAGTGGAGATGATGCAACTCTTACATCGTTTGTCTCGTGAAACAGGTAAAACTATTTTTATGAGTACCCATGATTTGGAGCTCGCTCTACAAATAGCTGATAAAGTATGGATGATGGATAAAGAAAACGGAGTGACCATAGGAACTCCTGAAGATTTATCGTTGAATGGTACACTAAGTAATTTCTTTTCTCGTAAAGGAATCATGTTCGACCAAAATACAGGACTGTTCAAAATCAACAATGAATATTTTTTCAAGATGCACCTTAAAGGGCATGGACAGAAATATGCAATGGTCAGAAAAGCTCTTTTGCGTAATGGAATTTTGGCAGGACGTGAGATTGAATCTGAGGTTTACATAGAAACAGGCAATCTGCAAACAGAAGGCTTTTTGCTGCATTTGCCAGAGGAGGACGTTCGTAAGGCTGAAGATATTGAAGAGTTACTTATGCTTGTTTTCAGCCACTACAACTAACCGATTTATAACAAGGCAGAGCGATCCTGATAGGATATTTCCCCAGCCTCATTGATTAATAAAACGGAAAGTTCTCCTTTGCGGAAAAGGGATCTGCAGTGTATAAGACACAATTGTACTAACTTGTTGAACAGAGCTTCTCTATCCTGGCTGTTTGGAATGCCCCAAAGTTCACGGGCAAGTGTCATTTGTTCAATTAGAGTTAGCGTTTCTACTGAACAGTTGCATTGAAGAGCTGTTTCTTTTAAAAATACTTTGTTCATAATCACTTTCTTACTATGCGTATCCAAATGGCCCTCTGCCAACTTTACTGCTTTTCCGATCATGATTCCCATGCTCACTTTCCGAAAGCCAGTTTCTGTTGCAATTTTCAATGTTTCCCCAATAAAATTCCCGTAATGTACAAAGGCTTGTGGAGGAAGAGTCGGATAAAGATTCCGGACGAATTTCTCACTTTTGGCTCCAGAGTTAATAACCAAACGTTCTGCATTAATTGCATAGGCCACTTCCACTTCCTTACGGATAGCATGTACAAACGCTTCTGAAGAAAAAGGTTTGACCACACCTGAGGTTCCAATAATAGAGATACCTCCGATGATTCCTAATTTCGGGTTGAACGTTTTCAGAGCCAATGTCTCTCCTTCGGGAACGCTGATTGTGACGTCTAGTCCTCCACTGTAGTGTACAGATAGTTCATTGGTTATCATTTGACGTGGAGTCGAATTGATAGCAGGTTCACCCACAGCTAATCCCAATCCGGGAAGTGTTACTTTTCCCACTCCTTTACCTTGCAGGAAATGGATTCCAGAATGAGTGGCAAAAGAAACAGTAGCTACGATCTCATGCCCGTGTGTGATGTCTGGGTCGTCTCCAGCATCTTTGAGCACACTTGCATTGGCTGTGTTTTCATTTATTTTTTCCATCTTATGTATGGGCAGTCCGACCTTTTCTCCGTCGGGTAAAGTCACTTCGATTGTATTGTCAAAGCAGTCTTCAGTCAATGCTAGCAAGGCAGCCTTGGCGGCAGCTGTTGCACAGGTTCCGGTGGTGAAGCCACTTCTCAGGGTGAAAAAATCCGATACGTTTTGTTCTACAGCCCTTCTTAGTCCATGTTTTCCGGTCACTGTAATAAAAGCCTTTGGCAGGGGAGGACGACGAACAACATAGATCCTGATTCCATTTTTTTGCGCTGCTTCTATTTTTTCAGTGAACCCTCCGGAAATTCCACTTTCTTTCGTGATAATTGCTTGTGGGCTGAGTTGTTTAAATAGGATTGATTCGTCTTCTTCGGGCTGATAGAAAATCAACTTTTCTTTCGGAAATCCCGCTTGTAGTGCAATGCTTACTGATTCAGGTCGTTCTAAAACTCGAAAGATACAGTCGTGCTCTTTCCAGAAAGCTTGTAACTTACTGATGGTTTGAGTACCGGTAAGTGCTAATAATTTGTCGATTCCATCCTTCTTCATGCGCTTGATGGCATCTTCGAAATCATTACACCAAATGATTCCCTCTGATAATTTCGGGTAGATACGTTCAAGACGTACTACCTTTACGTCTAGTTCTTTGGCAGCAAGGTCAATGTTTCTATGGAGTTGTTGCGCAAAGGGATGGGCAGCATCAATGATTAAATGGATACCATGTTCGCGACAGAAAGAAATAATTTCTTCTGTATGCATACCTCCCGTAACACGTACTATATTCTTGCACACTACTTCTTGAAGTACACCTCGTGTGGAATAGTAAAAAGGTTGCCCTGCTTCGTCGAGGGTTTCAGCTGCCAGGCGTCCTTCTGTCGTTCCTCCGAAAATGAGTATCATGGTCGGAAAAGGTGTTTAAACTCATGTGAATAGAGTCTTGATAGTCCTTCACGATGGTCGATGGCATTTCCCACTACAAGCAAAGTGGTGAGAGTTAGATTATTGTCTCTAACAATTTTGACAAGATCTTTAAGTTCCCCTCTATAAATCTGTTCTTCTTTCCAAGTGAGTTTATAACATGCTGCTACCGGTGTTTCTGGAGAATAAGCTTGCAAGAGTTCTTCCTGCACTTGCTCAACAATAGCGGCACTCAGATAAATACACATGGTGCTTTGCGAGCGTGCCAGCAGATGGAGCTTTTCTTTTTCAGGCATGGGTGTTCTGCCTTCTCCACGGGTAAGGATAATGCTTTGCACTTCTTCGGGAATGGTGAACTGTGACCGAAGTGCGGCTGCAGCTGCCTGAAATGAAGATATGCCCGGAGTGATATGATAATGCATGTTGTATTCGTCAAAGAAAGCCATTTGTTCGGCAATTGCTCCATAGATACAAGGATCTCCGGTATGAAGTCGTACTACTAACATTCCTTTGTCATAAAAGGATTTCATCAAGGAGAATTGTTCCTCTAGAGTCATATCTGCTGAACTTCTAACAGTAGCTCCCGGTTTGGCATAATGAGTTAGCTCGCGCGGAACAAGGCTACCCGCATAGAGGATGAGGTCAGCCTTTTCTAGCATTTTTTTCCCTCTTACAGAGATCAATTCAGGGTCACCTGGACCAGCTCCAACAATTTCGATGTGTCCATTGTTGCGGTCGTTTTCGGCAGAAAGTGCTACTGCAAAAGTAAAATGATTTCCTCCTGCTAGTACTCCCTTCTGTTTCTCTATCAGTAATCTGCCATAGTCGGACGTTAGAATGGCAGCACTTTCTGCTACTCCATAAACCCCGGTCACTTCAAAAACCTTTTCTGAAGGATTCGGGATATTGATATCTGCAAGTTCTTCGTTGGTATATATAAGGACTTCACTGGCATCAAATTGTATCTGTAAATCTTTTATTAGCGGTTCGTCTTTTTTCAAATCAATAGTTGAAACGTTACGTATGGCAAGATGAGACAGCTGTTGCTGGGCTAACGTTTCTTTTATATATTGAGCTACTCCTTGCGGGGAACAATGTTTCTTGCAACCTACTCCGATATGTAAAACGGGGGGATAGAATTGTAAAGTTGGAATGGAAGTGGTATCGTGTATCCATGGTCCAACTGTGATTAATAATTTATATTCAGTCAGTGGTATTTCTTCAAATTTAAAATAGATGTCTACATGTTCCGGACAACTGCGTTCTAGTTCATCCGTTCCTTTATCCTTTGTTTGAAGAAGAAGGGCTGTTTTATGTTTATTGACAAACAAGGAAATGGCTTGATTTATAAACGAGGATGTTGCTGAAGTTTTCCATCCGTAGCGTGATGCCAGTGTGTCCAATGCCCATAGGTTTTGGTTATCACTTTGTGTCGTAATAATAGCTTCTCCTCCAGTGATTCGTGCAATAGTGCGTGTGAGTTCATTGCCACCTCCGATATGTCCGGACAATACTGAAATAGCGAAACGTCCAGTACTATCAACGTTAACTATGGCCGGATCTGTATATTTGTTCTGGATGCAGGAAGCGATGCTTCTTACACAAATGCCCAATGCTCCAATAAAAACAATTGCTTTAAAATCGGAAAAGTGTTCTTTTATAAAACCACTATATGAGGTAATCGTTTGGCAACCTTCTGCTTCCCCCTTTAGATATATGGCTGATTCTGCTAACTCTCTGCTTATATTGTTAGCTATAGGTAGACTTGACTCGGAAATTAAAATGATTGCTGTATTAAAGCTCTTTTCCATTCTGATTGTAATTAAAAATATTTAATGTTGCAAAAGTACGATAATAATCAGTTTCTTTCTTAGGGAGGCTATGTAAATTTCGTATTACTAAAAATTTTCTTAGATATGTTATGAAGTACAAATTAAATATAGTAGATTTGTCGCACTTTAGGTGATGTTTTCAATCGTTCGATTGAGCATAAAAGGGAATCCGGTGCGAATCCGGAGCAGTGCCCGCTACTGTAACATCCATCTATTGAAAGTTCTACTACCGCCACTGTGCAGGATGCACGGGAAGGCTAACTTTCAGGATGAAGTCAGGAAACCTGCCTAAGGAAAAAGAAGTAGTTATTATGTTCTCGGGGCTAAGAACATAGCTATAAAAATTAAAGCATAATCACAAAATGTTGAGAAAACTTATTTTAACCACATGGCTGGTTGGTGTATGTTGTGTTGTGTCCGCGCAGGTTACAATTAAGGGACGTGTATTGAATTCTGAAACAGGAGAGCCGATTGTCGGTGCAAATATTCGAGTGGATCAGAGTCTAAAAGGGGGGACTACCAATGCGAAAGGAGAGTTTGCTATTAAAGAATTGCCTGATGGTAAACAGACGTTGCAAGTGTCCCATATCAACTATGAGTCTAAACGGTATTCTACTTTGAAAAGTGTGGATAATGTAGTGATACGTATGGTAGAGAATCCCAACAATCTAAGTCAGGTGGTAGTCACCGGCACGGGAACACATCGTCGAATGGTGGATAGCCCTATCCCCGTAAATGTTTTGACAGCTAAAGAGATCAAAGCAGCTAACGTTACGAACCTTGAAGAAGCCCTTACCAAACTGACATCTAATTTTTCTTTCTCTACTAGCGGTATGGGAACGGAGATGGTACTTAATGGGCTGAAAAGTGACTACATCCTTGTGTTGGTGAATGGTAGGAAACTGATTGGCGATGATGCACTGATGCGTATCAATATGGGCAATGTAAAACGAATTGAGATACTTAATGGTTCGGCATCCGCTTTATATGGTAGTGATGCTATTGGTGGTGTTGTTAACGTGATTACGGACGACAGTAAAAATAAAGTTGATGTATCGAGTACTACTAAGGTTAGTGATCACGGACGTTTTTCTGAAGCTGTGAATTTGGATTTGAGTGTAGGTAATCTTTCATCTTATACTTCTTATCAGCGTCAAGAATCTGATGGTTGGCAGCTCCATCCAATGAGTGAAACGGTGAGTAAACAAGGAGAAATAAAATTGACCCCAACGGATAAACAAGCTTTCACAGGGTTTCATTCGAATACTGTCAACCAGAATCTATCTTATTCGCTAAACCATAAGACGACTTTATATGCGCAAGGTTCCTATTACAATTTTCTGAATGACCGTCCGGTAACAGAATATAAATACAATATGTATCATGAGAATTATACCTATGGTTTCGGAATGAAGTATCTTGTGAATAAAAAAGCATATATAGATGTTGATTTCTATTCGGATAATTATAAATCGGCTTATGATTATATTCAGGAGAGTGGTGATTTTACTATAGGAGATAAAGAAACTCGTAAGAAGCAATATTATTACCGTGGAAATGTGAAGAGCATCATTAAAGTGAACAGTAAAAATAAACTGTCTGCCGGTTTGGAATATTTGGATGAGAAGCTGGAAAGCGAATCGGATAATATTTCTAATAAAACGCTTTATACGATGGCTATGTATGCGCAAGATGAATTGAATATTGCTGAATCTTTGCAGGCTGTAGTTGGATTGCGCTATATCTATAACGAAACATTTGAAGATCATTTTACTCCTACAGCTTCTATTATGTATAAGGAAGGTGGTTTCCGCGGAAGACTGTCTTTTGCTACGGGTTTTCGTACACCTACGCTGTCTGAAATTTATGCAACAGATCTAGCAAAGACTACCAACCGCTATACAATAGGAAATCTTGACTTGAAGCCAGAAGAGAGCAAGAATTTCTCCTTAAATATGGAATATACCCATTCACGTTTCTCTGTTTCGACTACTGCTTTTGTCAATAATGTAACGGATATGATAAACTACCGTACATTGAGTAGTGAGGAAGCAGCACAGTATGGCGATTATGATGAAGTCCGTCAGCGCGATAATATCGATAAAGTGAGAATTAAAGGGGTTAATGTAAATGCGAATGCTTATCTAGGATTTGGATTTAATCTGGGAGCCGGTTATATGTTGCAAGATGCAAGAAACCTGATTACTGATAAACCAATTGACAAGAGTGTGAAATACGCCGGAAATGTAAATGCACAATGGTCTAAGAATTGGGGGCTGTATGGACTGAACATTAACATGGTTGGCCGCGGACAAGGGAAAAGATATTCAGAAACGTATGATTATGATTCGTCTGGCTTCATGTTGTGGGATTTGAATACTGGACATACTTTTAATTTGAAACACTTCATTTTGAATGCTGGTTTTGGGGTTGAAAATCTTTTTGATTGGGTTGACGATCGTCCTTGGAATACTAAAAAGCCCTATTCAACGATTACACCGGGAAGAAGTTTTTATGCAAGCCTGACTATTCATTTTAATAAATGATGGATATATGGAGATGAGCATGAAAGATTTGAAACCAGTATATATTGTTTCCTTAGGTCCGGGGGAGGCTGGACTTATTTCGATAAAAGGAAGGGATGCATTATGTCAGGCAGACGCTATCTTTTGTCCGAAAACAAATGCACGTTCACGGTCTTTTGTTCTGTTGAAGGAGCTAAAGATCAAAGAAGAAGCTATCAGGCATTATGCTTTACCAATGAATAAGAAACGTGAGATGGCTTATGAGGCGTATGATAATGTTTTTGAAGAAATAGTGACCCTGTATTCTGGAGGTTCTAGTGTGGCAATAGTGGCTGAAGGAGATGCCGGCTTTTATTCTTCTACGAGTTACCTTGCCAGAAAGTTCAAAAAGGCGGGAGTTTCTATCAAACAGATTGCGGGAGTCCCGGCGTTTATTGCCGCTGCAGCTTCTATTGGGCTTTCTATAGTGGAACAAGAAGAACGACTGACGGTTTGTCCGGGGAGAGTGGACAGTGAACTATTCAGCCGGATTGCTTCAGGAAGTGAAGTGGCTGTAGTGATGAAACTGTCGCAGTGTGAGGCCGCAGTAAAGCAACACATGAGTCTGGAGGAAGACCTTGTTTGGCATTATTTTGAAAATGTCGGAGCAGACGGTGAATTTTATACATGTGATAAGAAAGCTATATTAGCAAGAGAATTTCCTTATTTCTCTTTAATGATTATAAAAGGGAGATCAAACGAATGAAACAAATATGGATCGTTGGACTCATTGGGTTGACTTTATCGGTAAAGGTCGGTGCGCAGAATAATGTAGTTATGCAGGATTCTATTCCTGAAGTAGTGGTGACGGGTACAGGTACACAACATTACCTGAAAGATGCACCTGTGCAGACAGAAGTAATTTCTGGAAAGATGTTGGAACAGTATGCTGGTCGTGGCTTAGAGGAAATGCTCGGAGGATTGTGCGCTTCTTTGAGTTTCAGCTTGGGAGATATGGGCAGCAATATCAAGTTGAATGGTATGAATAATGATTATATCCTTATTTTGATCAATGGAAAGAGGATGAATGGGGATATTGGTGGACAGAACGATTTGTCGATGATTAATCCCGATAATATAGAACGTATTGAAATAGTAAAAGGTGCTTCTTCCTCGCTCTACGGGAGTGATGCAATTGCAGGTGTCATCAATATTATTACAAAGAAAAACCGTGATCCGTTTAGTATCACTAATAAAACTCGGGTAGGTTATTATGGTGATATAACACAAAGTAACAGTGTAGGGATCAAACATGGCAAGCTGAATTCTTTAACTTCTATGAGTATGAAACATTCGGATGGGTGGAGAAATACGGATAAGGAATGGCATCATTATGATTTGATGGATGGAAGTGTTTCGAAAACTGTTAGTCGCTCCACTAATTATTCTGTAGCCGAGAATCTGAGCTATAAGGTCAACAGGCTATTGTCGTTGACGGCGGATGTCTCTTTTTATCAGAAATGGATTGAACGTCCTTTTGGAGCTTATCAATATAACCGTTACGATTATCAGTATCGTAATCAGAGCTATGCAACCGGAGCAAAGTATCAGTTGAAAAGTAGGGATTATTTGACCCTGGACGTGTCATACGATCATTATAACTATTATTTTGATTATACACAGATTGAGACAACTGATAATTTCGACCATAGCGATCCTCCTCAGCGTCTTACTTACTATCCCGGAATGAGTATTTTGCAAACCTCTCAACGTAAATTTATGACGCTTTCTAAAGGGGTGTTTTATTTGGGAGAACAGCATATTTTGAATACAGGTGTAGAATATATGTGGGATAGATTAATTGCTCCTGACCGTATGGAAGGTGAATCGGCGTCTGTTTATACGCTTTCGGCTTATGTGCAGGATGAATGGACTATGGCTACTAATTTAATCTTAACGGGAGGAATCAGGTTTGTGCATCATCAGGAGTTTGGGCAGAAGGTTACTCCAAAAGTGGCGGCTATGTATAAATGGGGAGACTTTAATTTTCGAGCAACTTATTCTTATGGTTTTAAGGCTCCTACAGTTAAAGAACTGTATTATAATTATATCACTTCTATTATGAGTAGTAAGCTGAAGGCTTATTACGGAAACAAAAATTTGAAACCACAAACTTCAAATTATTATTCAGCGGGAGTAGAGTATAAAGGGAAAAAGTTGAGTGCTTCTGTAATGGGATACTACAATAAAATAAAGAATATGGTTGAACTGACAGTTATTCCCACTTCCCCTGAAGATAGAATACTTGAAGTAGAAGAGACTATGAAATATAATAATCTGTCGAGAGCTCGTTCTTTTGGTGTTGATGTGACATTTGATTATGAGCTTCTTCCTTCTTTTTCTGTCGGTGGAGGCTATAGCTATGTGGATGCTAAAGCACAGTATACAGATGAACCGGAAAGTGAGGATTTTATGAAGTATATTCCAATCAATGCAACAGTTTATCACAACGCGACATGGAAAGCTTTATGGACTCATTCATGGAAGAAATATAAATTGGGAATTGGTTTTTTCGGTAATTATCACTCGAAGAAATACTATATAACAAATGGTGACGGAGAGCCTTATCAGCTGTGGCGGTTGAATACGTCCCACTCTCTACTTAAAATGAAGAAGTGGACATTTGTAGTCGACGCAGGTGTCGATAATATTTTTAATTATGTGGACGATGCCCCTTTTGGTAGAAACAGAGGAACGACGAATCCGGGAAGGACCTTTTATGTATCTTGCTCCATTAAGTTTATGAATAAAAACAAATCGAAAAAATAATCATCTTTAATTATGTTATTATGAGAATGAATAATTTGTTATGGATTGCTTTCGCTATAGTTTGCGGAACAATGTGTATGGCATCATGTAGTGATGACAACAATCATGATAATAGCCAAGGAAGTACGGTGAACCCTGTTGAGAAAATTGTGGCTAGTACTAAAACATCTGATACGGCTATTCTTCTTTGTACTTTTGGCAGCACGTTCCAAGAGTCTATTAAGACATACGATGCTATTATAGCTGACTATAAGAAAGCTTTTCCTAATACAGATGTTTATTTGTCTTTTACTTCTCGCACTTGTGTGAATCGTGTAAAAGCTGAGACAGGGGTTGATCGTTACCAACCTGATTTATGGTTGGATGCAATAGGGAAAGCCGGTTATAAAAAAGTAGCAGTTCAGTCCCTTCATGTTATCCCGGGTGAGGAATATTTGAGCTTGATGAATACGGATGTGAAGAAAAACTTCATGATTGGCAAATATCCGAATGTGAAAGTGCTGAAGAGTGAAAATTTACTTGCAAGCGATGATGATGTAGCTGCTGTGGCTACTGTATTATATGAAACCTATAAAACGGTGCTGAGTGACAAAAAAAATATTCTTCTTTTTGTAGGTCATGGCAATCCGGATGTGAATTATTCACATGCGAATGAGCAATATACCCTTCTAGAAGCTGCAATCTTGGACAAAACGATCAATAAGAATGCATTTATGGGTACTGTAGATTATGGCTCAATGCTTTTCTTCCCGGAAGTTGAGAAGGGAAAGACTCCACCGAGTGACGATCAGGTTGCGAATACTTATATTTATAAGAAACTTCTCAATTATTGTGCAACTAATAATCTTCGTCCCGAGGAGATAACGATCCACCTGACTTCTGTAATGTCTATTGCTGGTGATCATGCCCACAATGACTTATGGGGACTTGAAGACGATGATGCCAAAGTAGGAGATGCAACTCCTTATTCCGATTATAGTTGGAGACTGAAATTGACTAAAATGGGATTCAAGATAGATGATTCTGAAAGTCATCATGGTAGCGTGGACAAATGTACCATTAAAGGCTTAGGAGATTATGCTGCTATCCGTACGATTTGGCTGAACCACATGAAGAATAAATATAGCGATGCAGATAAGTGGGAAACTGGTGAAGATTATCAATAATGAGCGTTGATTGTTCTCAAGATAATAATGTTCGTTATTTTTTAAACAAAGGATTGACATGACAAAGGTGTGTATGGAAAAACAAAGAATAATTGTAGCAGGTATCGGACCCGGTAGTCCGGAGGATATCACTCCTGCCGTTGTTTATGCATTGAAAGAATCAGATGTAGTGATAGGCTACAAATATTATTTTCAGTTTATCACTCAATGGTTGGCGGAAGGGACAGAATGTATTGATACTGGGATGAAACGCGAAAAAAACCGGGCAGAACAGGCCTTTGAATATGCGGAACAAGGTAAGACTGTCTGTGTGATTAGTTCCGGTGATGCTGGAATTTATGGAATGGCTCCGCTGATTTATGAGATGAAACGGGAGCGAAGGAGTGAAATAGAGATAATAATACTACCCGGTATAAGTGCTTTTCAGAAAGCTGCTTCTTTATTGGGTGCTCCTATTGGTCACGATTTTTGTATTATTTCTCTATCCGACTTGATGACTTCTTGGGAAATCATAGAAAAGAGAATCTGTGCAGCTTCTACTGCCGATTTTGTAACAGCGATTTATAACCCTAAAAGTGAAGGCCGATTTTGGCAACTCCATCGGTTGAAAGAAATATTTCTGGAATCCCGTTTACCTGAAACTCCCGTTGGATATGTTCGTCAGGCTGGGAGGGAAGACCAAACTGTCGTTGTGACCAATTTGCAGGATTTTGATCCAGAAGAAGTGGATATGTTTACAGTGGTACTGATTGGCAATTCACAAACTTATCAGTTTGGTGGTCAGATCGTGACTCCTCGAGGATATTATCGTGAACAGGATAAAGAAGAAGTGGGCAAAGGACAGGAAATTATGATGAATTCTTTCCGAAAGATAGAAGCCGAAATGTGTCAGAAAGACATTGATCTTGACCGTAAATGGGCGCTGTTTCATGCCATCCATACTACGGCAGATTTTGAAATGGAAAAGTTGGTTTATACAGATCCTGGCGTTGTGAAGAAACTGTATGAACGGATTGCAGCTGGACAGGTGAATACGATTGTGACCGACGTCACAATGGTGGCAGCAGGCATTCGCAAAGGGGCTTTGGAACGTTTGGGCGTGGAAGTGAAATGTTATCTTTCAGATGAACGGGTAGCAGAATTATCAAAAAGACGGGGAACTACGCGTTCGCAAGAAGCTATTCGAATCGCAGTTGAAGAACACCCCGATGCTCTTTTCGTGTTTGGGAATGCGCCGACGGCCTTAATAGAACTTTGCGGATTGATCCGACAAGGGAAAGCATATCCATCAGGTGTAATTGCAGCACCAGTGGGATTTGTGCACGTGAAAGAGTCGAAATACATGATCAAGACCTTCACAGAAGTGCCGAAAATCATAGTGCAAGGGCGACGTGGAGGAAGTAACTTGGCTGCTACATTGGTAAATGCCATCTTATGCTTTGATGACGCGCAGGCACTTCGTCCGGGAAGGGATGTATAGAAGGAGATTGATCATTTAGAGTATTCAGTATGCAGAAATTTCATATTATTGGAATAACAGATAGCCGGGCTCTTTCTTTTAGTAAGGAGGTGCAAACTTTAATTGCTGATTCTCATGTCTTTTCAGGTGGGAAAAGACATTATGAGATTGTGGCCGCTATGTTGCCGGAATCATCAGTTTGGATTGATATAACAGTACCTCTTGATGCGGTATTTGAGCGTTATACCGATTATCCGGAAATTGTTGTCTTTGCTTCCGGAGATCCTTTGTTTTTTGGCTTTGCCAATACAGTGATGCGCAAGTTACCGCAAGCTGTTGTCGATATCTATCCGGCGTTTAATTCCTTGCAACTTTTAGCTCACAAAGCTTTATTGCCTTATCATGATATGAGGACTATTTCGTTGACAGGTAGACCTTGGAAAGCCTTAGATGAGGCTCTTATCTCCGGTGAATTATTGATCGGCTCGCTTACAGATAGGGAGAAAACACCTACTGAAATAGCTCTCAGGATGCAGGAATATGGATATGATAATTACCGGATGATTATTGGAGAGCAGTTGGGGAATGAAGGTGAAACGGTAGGGGAATATAGTATAGAAGAAGCTACAAGCAGATCTTTTAGAATACCGAATTGCGTGATTCTAAAACGTACTTCTGTTCGTGAACGCCCCTTTGGGATTCCAGAAGAGCGATTTGAATTGCTGGATGGACGGGTGAATATGATCACCAAAATGCCTGTACGACTCTTGTCCTTAAGTTTACTGGACTTGAGACATAGATCGGTGATGTGGGATGTTGGTTTTTGTACTGGTTCTGTTTCTATTGAGGCGAAATTGCAGTTTCCTTCTCTTGATGTGGTTGCTTTTGAGAAAAGAGAGGTAGGAAAACAACTGATGGAGGTAAATAACCGTCGGTTTGGCTGTCCAGGTATCACAACTGTGATTGGAGATTTTCTGGATATGACGCTAGAGAACTATGCCATGCCTGATGCTGTTTTTATAGGTGGTCATGGAGGTAAATTGCGGGAAATGATAATAAAGATAGCTCCATTATTACCTACTGGGGGAGTTCTCGTTTTTAACTCTGTGTCTGAAGTTAGCCGTAACCTTTTTTTGAAGGCGATAAGCGAGAATTATTTGCAACTTGAACAGGTCGTGCGATTAGCAGTAGACAAACATAATTCGATTGATACATTAAAAGCTGTAAAACGATGAAGAAGACCAGCCATTTCTTGATTGGAGCTACTTCTTCTGGTGGCGGGAAGACTACTTTTACGACGGGGCTACTAAGACTGTTTCGTGATAGAGGATTGAAAGTACAGCCTTACAAGTGCGGTCCTGATTACATTGATACGAAATATCATGAGATGGCGGCAGGGAGAACTTCCATTAATCTTGATCTTTGGCTCTCTTCGCAGAAACATGTAAAGGAAACCTATGAAAAATATGCAGCTGGAACGGATATCTGTGTGACCGAAGGAGTGATGGGACTTTTTGATGGATTTGAGGGAATGGAAGGAAGTAGTGCTGCTATTGCTGCTCTCCTAGATATCCCTGTTGTACTTGTGGTCAACGCCAAGTCGACTTCATATACAGTGGCGCCTATCATCTATGGATTTAAGCATTTTAATCCCTCGGTGCGAATTGCCGGGGTCGTGTTTAATCAAGTCGCTTCCGAACGTCATTTTTCTTTTTTGAAGAGGGCATGTGAAGATGTAGGTGTGGAGTGTTTTGGCTTTCTTCCCCGACTAAAAGAATTGGAAGTTCCCTCTCGTCACTTAGGACTGACATTAGATGCTTCCTATCAATTTGACCAATTTGCTTCTGTAGTGGCGCGAGCCATTGAAGAACATGTTACTGTGAATCGAATAATGGAGGTGTGCATTGGCCCGTCAACCGGAGAGGTGACTACTGAGCAGATGTCAACATCTCGACTTGAATCCGCAAAGAATATATGTAAGAAAGGAATACATAAAATAGCCGTGGCACAAGACGCGGCCTTTAATTTTATTTATCAGGAAAACTTATCCCGCTTGAAGGAACTAGGAGAAGTTACATTTTTCAGTCCGATAAGTGATGTAGACTTGCCGGATTGTGATTGGGTTTATCTACCTGGCGGTTATCCTGAGTTTTTTCTTTCAGAACTGGAAAGTAATCAGAGAATGAAGCAACAATTGAAGGCATATATTGAAAGCGGAGGTCGTTTACTTGCCGAATGTGGGGGTATGATGTATCTTTGTGATAGTATCTGTGGTATAGATGGAAAGGTGTATGATATGGTTGGAGTGCTACATCAGAGAGCTACTATGGAAAATATGAAGCTTCGACTTGGTTATCGCACCCTCAGGATAGGAGATCAGGTGTGGAAGGGACATGAATTTCATTACTCCTCCATCGAGAATGCAGCTCTAGAACAAAATTCTTTTTCTCTACAAGATTGTAGACCTCTTTTTTCTATGGCGAAGGTGACCGATGCAAAAGGAAAGCCTATCGATACTCTTCTTTATCGGTATAAGAATTTGATTGCAGGCTATACTCATCTGTATTGGGGTGAAATGGATATAATGAAACTTTGGAATATATGAGAAAGATATATACTCGTACAGGAGACAATGGGACTACCGGCATATTCGGTGGCGAACGTCTAGAAAAAGATGACGTGAGGATTGAGGCCAATGGCACGATTGACGAACTGAATACAGTAATAGGTATTGTTCGCTCACTTCTTTCTGAACAGGATGAATGGCAGGGGTGGCTCTATGAGATACAAATGGAACTGATGGCATGCATGAGCCATGTGGCTACTCCTTCAATTAAAAGAGACGAGAATCCGAATGTTTTGCGAATAGATATGGTTATTCTCTTTGAAGAAAGGATGGATGTCTTAAATGCAGCTATGGATGATAATGATTATTTCATATTACCTGGTGGTACTCAAATCTCAGCTCAACTGCATCAGGCACGTGTCATGGCAAGGCGTGCCGAACGACGACTTTGTACGCTTCACAAGCAGGATCCGGTTCCGCAAGCTTTACTTGCATTCCTTAACCGCTTGTCTGATTTGTTTTTTGTGATGGCTCGCTACGAGATGTATCGACAGCATTGGGCAGAAGAGAAGTGGAAAGCCTTCGGCTACAAGCGGAAAAGAGCAAAACCTGAATAAAAGAAAATTGAAAGATGGAAAAGAAAAAGCTTAATTCCTTTATGCTTGCCGGGACGGGGAGCGATGTGGGAAAAAGTATTCTGGCTGCGGCGTTTTGTCGTATCTTGAAACAGGACGGATATCAACCTGTGCCATTCAAAGCGCAAAATATGGCTTTGAATTCGTATGCCACTCCTGAAGGATTGGAGATAGGCAGAGCACAAGCTGTTCAGGCTGAAGCTGCAGGTGTTCCTTGTCATACAGATATGAATCCGTTGTTGTTGAAGCCTAGTTCTGAACATACTTCACAAGTTGTGTTACTAGGTAAACCTATTGGTGACCGGAATGCATATGAATATTTTCGCAAAGAAGGACGAGAAGAACTGCGAAAAGTTGTTCATGCATCGTATGACCGACTGGCAGCCCAATATAATCCGGTAGTCATGGAAGGTGCTGGTAGTATTTCGGAGATTAATCTGCGGGAGGTTGATTTGGTTAATATGCCTATGGCAAAACATGCTGGGGCAGCAGTTTTTTTGGTGGCGGATATTGATCGCGGTGGCGTTTTTGCTAGTGTTTATGGGTCTATTCTGTTACAGAGTCCGGAAGAACGTCAACTAATAAAAGCTATTATTATCAATAAATTCAGAGGGGATATTCGTTTGTTTGAGTCGGGAATCAAAATGCTTGAAGAACTCTGTAAGATTCCTGTGCTTGGGGTGGTTCCCTATTATAAAGGTATTTATATAGAAGAAGAGGATTCTGTAATGCTTGAGTCTAAAAACCGTGAAGCAATGGCTGGGAAAATCAATGTGGCTGTAATTTTATTGCGACATCTGTCTAACTTTACCGATTTTAATAAGCTGGAACGAGATGAACGGATACATTTGTATTATACCAATAATGTGAATGAAATAGCGAAAGCAGATATTGTATTGTTGCCAGGAAGCAAGAATACTTTGGATGACCTTTATGAATTGCGTTGTAACGGGGTGGTACAAGCAATATTGAAAGCACACCGCGAAGGTGCTACCATTATGGGAATTTGTGGAGGCTATCAGATGATGGGATTGGAAGTTCGTGACCCTGATGGCGTGGAGGGAAGTTTTAAGTTACTTCCTGGACTGGGATTACTTCCTGTCATTACTACAATGCAAGGGGATAAGGTAACTCGTCAGGTGAATTTTACTTTTAATGGAGCAGATGCAGTCTGTAGGGGATATGAAATACACATGGGCAGAACCGTGCCTGCCGAAGGGTTTTCAACTGCCCCTTTGAATCAGTTGGAGGACGGAAGGGAAGATGGCTACCGAAATGGTCGGAAGTGTATGGGAACATATATACACGGCATACTTGATAACCAGTCGTTTATTGATTTTCTGCTCCACCCTTATGCTGAAAAACTGGAACAGCAGAGTTTTGATTATGTAACATTCAAAGAAGAACAATATGATAAGTTGGCGGAACATGTGAGAAAGCACATTAATATGCCACTATTCTATAAAATATTAGAAGGAAATGATTGAAGGACACGGAGATGATCTTTATAAATATGGAAGGCAGATTGTTAGTAATTTTAGTTCGAATGTGTATAACCGGATCGATCATTCTGGACTTTACCAACGATTAAATGAACGACTTTCAACGATTTGTAGTTATCCGGAGCCGATACCTTACTCTTTGGAAAATGAGATAGCTAAGCGATATTCGCTGACCTCCAGTCAGGTCTGTGTTACTAATGGGGCAACAGAAGCTATTTATTTAATCGCACAAGCCTTTCAGGGACATACATCAGCCGTATTAGGACCTACATTTAGCGAATATGCGGATGCTTGCCGGGTGCATCGCCATAAAGTGAAGCTTTTTTATTCGTTGGATACCTTACCGGAAGATGCAGGACTGGTATGGATTTGTAATCCGAATAATCCGACTGGTGAAGTGCGAAGTAAGGAGGACTTGAAAAGCTTGGTTGGTTCTCACCCTGATAAATTGTTTGTATTCGATCAGTCTTATGAGTATTTCACATTAAAATCTCTTCTGAGTATTGGGGAAGCTGCTTTGCTTCCTAATGTAATTTTGCTCCATTCGATGACGAAGCAATATGCAATTCCGGGGTTACGGGTTGGTTATTTTACGGCTTCCAAAGGATTAGCCGAAGATATTCGTAGTCGCCGAATGCCTTGGTCGGTGAATAGTTTGGCTATTGAAGCTGCTAAATATCTTTTGGAAGAGGGGGATGCCATTTCTGCAGATATTCCGAAACTCTTGGCGGAGCGTGAAAGACTGGCAACAAAACTACTTGCAACAGGTATGCTTGATGTATGGCCGACTGATACCCATTATATGCTGATAAAATTACGTATAGGAAAGGCAGCTGCTCTTAAAGATTTTTTAGCTGTCAATCATGGGGTACTCATTCGTGATGCGTCTAATTTTGAAGGATTGGATGACAGTTTCTTTCGAGTTGCTACACAGTCTTCTGAAGAAAATGATCAGTTGGTAAAAGCAATCGGCAACTGGATGAAGATAATAATGGATGATGAGACTTTTTGATTATGAGTTATTTAATTGCTATAGGAATCGTTCTGCGTATTTTGTTGCCTGCTTGGCTGTTAGATCGTCTATTGGGCGATCCTGTGTTTTTGCCTCATCCTGTTATCTGGTTTGGAAGGATGATTGCTTTCTGGGAGAAGAAACTGAATAAAGGTCAATATCGGATACTAAAAGGTGGGCTAATGTCTAGCTTGTTAATTCTGCTTGTATATTCTGTTACACTGGGTATAGAATATCTTCTTTCTTATTCGGGGAGTTTCCTTGTTGTTGCTTTTGATATCGTTTGTATATTCTTTTGTCTCGCTGGAACGACATTGATAAAAGAAGTAAAGATGGTTTTTGAAGCAATAGATCGTTCTTTGAATGAGGGACGCATCCAAGTTGCCCGTATTGTTGGTCGTGATACTTCCGAGCTTTCTGCACAAGAAGTAAGAACAGCTGCTCTTGAAACTTTAGCCGAAAATCTTAGTGACGGAGTCATTGCTCCTCTTTTTTGGTATTTATGGTTGGGTGTTCCGGGAATGATGGCGTATAAAATGGTAAATACACTTGATTCCATGATTGGTTATCATAGTGAACGTTATCATTTTTTTGGACGTATAGCAGCTCGTATAGATGATGTCGCGAATTATATACCCGCCCGTCTTACTGCTTTTTTAATGGTCTTGGTGAACGGACGGATTAGACTCTTATTATTTGTAAAGAGATTTGGAAGAGAACATGCCAGTCCCAATTCAGGTTATCCGGAGGCGGCTCTTGCGGGGATATTGAATTGTCGTTTTGGAGGACCTCATTATTATTTTGGACAGCTTTTTGTAAAACCATATATTGGAGTGAATGAACGTCTACTACAAACATCTGATCTGTTAACTGGAATTGCTGTCAATCGTCATGCTGAAGAGGTGATGATTGTGCTTACTGTTTGTTTACGGGCTCTTTTGATCTATCTCATAGGATAATTTGAACTCTTCGTGAAAGTAGTTTTTAAAAATCTAAACGTATGATTCCTCCGTAAGCAGGAACAGTCTTGAATGCTTCTTTGGGTTGAATCTTTTTAGCATATATTTGTGCACAAATCAATACACCGCCATGAGCAAATACGACTATATTCTCAGCGCTCTTTTGTCTGACTTCATCTAAGAAGTTAGAAACTCTTAAGTATTGGTCAGAAAACGATTCTCCATTAGTTGCTTTTACGTTTATGTAATCATCATACCAACATTGGAGGTTATCGTCTTTGATTTCATCAAAAGATTGCATTTCCCAGGCTCCAAAGTTGAGTTCCAGTATTCTTGGCTCGCGGATGGCGTTACTGAACCCACAATAGGTAGCAAGTCGGGTACATCTAGATAGTGGGCTAGTATATGCAATGTCAAAGTGGATAGACTCGATGTTTGCTTTGGTTATAGCAGCTTCTGCTTCAAAAGTTTGACGTAACGGTACATCTGATTGACCATAGCAAAAGCCTTTAGGTACTTCAACGGAAGTGTGTCTGATCAAATAAATAGTCATCGTTTTATTTACTTAAAAATTGATAGATAGCACTGCCCCCAACCAAAAGCTCATTTCGCTTAAAAGAAATAGTGCACCGCAACAATCCCCTGTATATCCGTTTAAACGTCGTTTCATCATTCGACAGATAAAAAAGAATACTAAAATGGGGAATAAATATGCAGTCCAATAGCTCAATGGAAACAATACTAGAGTTAATGTCCCACTAATAACAGACGTGACAACCTCCCGGGAATTCATTCTTGTATATACCGTTTTTGATTTGCTCTCTTCTTCTTTCCGAGCATAAGGTAAGTAATTGATAATATTGGAAGACACAAATTTGCTCCAAGCATCTCCACATAACAAAATGAAGGGAGTAACAGATATGGGAAGTACGATTAAGAGGTTGTAA
Organism: Bacteroidota bacterium; assembly: GCA_023426145.1. Classification (GTDB taxonomy): domain Bacteria; phylum Bacteroidota; class Bacteroidia; order Bacteroidales; family Bacteroidaceae; genus Bacteroides. Next base: position 55,142 of record JAFABG010000040.1, read on the forward strand.
GCCAGTAAATAATAGATTATTAATCCTAAAACTCCATAGCTTCCGATATGAGAATCTTTCATGATACGCAATGTGCTTTCCCGGTCTGTTCCTCCTCCAAAACCGTCAAAAAAATCGGCTAAACCGTCTTCATGCAATGCTCCAGTGACAAGCAAGCGTGAAGCTAGTGCGATAATTACAGCTATATTAGGGGAGAGAATAGTGCTGGTTCCCCAGAATAGGATTGCCATAATACCTCCTGTCAGCCAACCAGTGAAACTCCAATAGCTGACAACGTGTTTGAAATATTCCTTTGGAACTTCTTTGATTCTCCAAAAAGGCAGGCGGGTAAAGAAGATGAGTGTAGCCAGGATTTGATTCATTTAGAAATATTTAGTGATGGAAGCATGAGCAAATGAATCCATCTCATTTAACATTCTTATAGCGGAATCTACTATGGGATAGGAGCAGACGGAACCGCTTCCTTCACCAAGTCTTAATCCGAGATTAAGAAGAGGACGTGCCTCAAGGTAATTTAGTAATAATTTATGTCCATTTTCGTCTCCTTGATGACCAAATATTGTATAATTCATTACTTCAGGATAAAGGCGTGAAGCTGCAAGAATACAATTAGTCATAATAAACCCATCAATAAGAATAACCATTCTAAGTTCTGCTGCCTTGAGCATTGCACCTATAGCCATAACCATTTCGTAGCCTCCGAAACGACAAAGGATTTCTTCTGTAGAATGTTCTCCCGGATAATTCTCGAGCGATTTTTTTAGGACTTCATATTTATGATTTATTCCCTCATGATTGAGACCGCTTCCGGCTCCTACACATTGATTTAATGGTATCCCTGTGAAACAACTCATCCATAGGGAAGAAGGGGAAGTATTTCCGATTCCCATTTCACCGAAACTGATAACGTTACAGCCTTCTTGGTGAGAAACCTCTACACATTGAGCACCATGTTCTATACAAAGATCCATTTCTTCGGGTGTCATGGCTGCTTCATGTAAGAAATTACGTGTTCCTCTTCTGACTTTCATGTTGATAATCCCCTTCTCATAAGGTAAATCATAATCGACTCCGGCATCTACAATCTTAAGTGTGAAACCATGCTGTCGGCACAAGAAATTGATACCTGCTCCTCCGTGGAGAAAGTTACTGATTTGTTGCCAAGTAACTTCTTTAGGAGACGGACTGATTTTTTCTTCTACGATACCATGGTCGGCGGCAAAAATAATATTTTGTGGATGAGTTAACTGTGGAGAAAGAGACTGTTGTATCAATCCGATTTGCAAAGCAATCTCTTCCAATCTACCCAATGATCCTTTAGGTTTAGTTAGATTGTTGATCTTATCAATTAGGGCGTCTTTTATAGCCTCATCTAGCTTTTGAATATGAAATGTTTTCATGTTTATTTTATTTTTACGGGAATACCACTTACCATGAAATATACATCGTCTGCATGCGACGAAATGTATTGATTTGTCCAACCTTGTAAATCTGTGAATCTGCGTTGTAGCTTATTATCGGAGACTCCACCTAGTCCAATTTCATTTGTTACAAATATGAAAGTGGCATCTTGCTGAGTAAACTTGTCGAATTCTTTTTTTATAGCTTCTATTGATGAAGATACATTAGAATCAAACTCCATGAAGAAGTTCGTACACCAAAGAGTTACACAATCTATAACGACTATTCTACCTGTTACATTGTGACGACTCAATTCTTTTTCTTCTTCAATATTTGTCCATTCAGGACCGCGGTTTTTTTTGTGATGCTCCACTCTTTTCTTGAATTCATCGTCCCATATCTTGGCGGTGGCTAAATAAACCGGTGATATAGTAAGCTCATGTGCCTTTTTCTCTGCAAATGAGCTTTTTCCGGATCGTTGTCCTCCTGTTATCAGTATAATTCTTTTCATTAAATAGAAGATTAAATAATGGATGGGCAAAGGTATGAAAAATAACTATGAGATTAATGGCATCTGTAAGGAATCACTTAATTGTTTTTAGATTATGTAGTTAATAATTTACTTTGTAGAATCAGTGATGAAACAATAGTAATATTGAATAATGTAAAAAATGCTATTATTCAGACAAAGAAAACTAAAAGGTTGTTTCTTTTACGTAAGAGTTATTAACTTTGTCTTGTTTTTTTTAGTTCAATATAAACTTCAGACTTAGCTACTATATTAAGATGAAAGCTTGTAAGCTGGTAGGATTACTTTTTCTATTGTTTGTTGGAGATATAACTTTACATGCCCAGCAAGTGAGAACAGTAAAAGGAAGAGTGCAAACTGCGGAAACTGGCAGTAATAAGAAGCAAGCGTTACCTTCTGCCAGTATAATTGTGATGCAGAAGGGTGACTCAGTATTTATAAAAGGAATAACTAGTGATAAAAATGGTTATTTTACTCTTGATTATCAGGCAAAGATGAAAAAACAATATATGTTGAAAGTTTCTTTTATGTGGATGCAATCGGTTTATCGCCTATTAGAGGATTCGGTATCAGTGAATGTCGGTAGGATAACATTAGAGGATGGTGATAATCAGATAGCTGAGGTAGTAGTGACCGGGAAAATGCAAGAAGTAGAGATGGAGGGAGATACTACCGTGATTAATGCTGCTGCCTATAAAACTCCGGTTGGAGCTTATATGGAGGATTTGGTTAAGCGTATACCAGGATTGGTGTATAACAAGAAAGATCAATCGTTGACATATAATGGCCAACTTATTAGTGAAATCAACGTTAATGGCGAAGCCTTCTTTTCTGGAAATAAAAAGAATGCGCTCGAAAATCTTCCCGCAGATTTAATAAGTAAATTGAGAGTCTACAATAAAAAATCAAAAGAAGAAGAATTTACAGGAATTAGTTCAGGAGAAAAAAAGTACGTACTTGACTTACAAACTAAGGATGAGTTGAATAAAACTTGGTTGACAGATGCAACTGTGGGATATGGAAACAATCAAAAGAAAGATTTGGAAGGACAAGTGAATTACTTTAGCAAAGATGGTGAAAATCTTTCTTTTATTGGGCGTTCAACCAACAGATTTCAGAATAGTACAAACAAGGATAATATTACTAATTTGGTGGGAATGAATATGACTCATAAATTTGGAAAGAAGTTTTCTTTGGGTGGGAGCCTGAATTATAATCTCAATCGGAACGGAAATATTTCCTCCACTTATCAGGAACAGTATTTAACTGCTGGTAATCAATATTCTGGATCTACTAATGAAGGCCTTTCTAAAAGCCGTTCGATTGATTCAAATATTATGGGTAGTTGGGAATTGGATGCACATACACGCATACACTTTAATGGTGATTTTAGTTTTTCTCCTAACTGGAATGAAAATAATAGTCAAAATGCTTCTTTTGATGCACCTCTGTTTGTTAGCCATGAAAGTTTATTCGATAATTTTGAATCTATTCCTCATAATACTAGAGTGAATCGTAGTGAAAATCAGGCAAGTTCGGAGAGCCAATCAAACCGTTATAATTGGACGGTGGAGATTTTGCGACGGCTCAATGAAAAGGGTACAACTTTAGGATTGAATATTCAAAACTCTGACTCTTGGAATGATAATAAAACTTTTTCGCTTTCTAAAACTACTTATTTCCGTTTTAAGGATGAGCTAGGAAACGATTCGTTGCTTTATCGTAACCAATATTCGGAGTCACCTCAAAAAAATAATTCGTGGAGGATAGGGATTAACTTTACTCAACCTATAGGAAAAAAAATGCATCTTCGTGCAGCATATAATTTGAATACTCATTATGAACGAGATAGCCGCGATACGTATGAGTTATCTTCTTTGGTAAACTCCGATCTTTTTGGTCAGTTGCCTCCTAATTATGAAACGGGGTATGTAGATAGTTTAAATAATCGAAGCTATAGTCGTACGGACAGACATGGCTTAAATATTGGGTTTAATTACTCTGATGACACTTGGATGTTTAATGCTTCATTAGGGATTACTCCGCAAAAACGTACTATTGAACGTAAAATAGGAATGAGTTATAAGGATACTACTGTACATACTATCGATTTTCAACCAATGATATGGTTGACTTGGAGAAAAAATGAGGTAAACTTTACTTTTAATTACGATGGTAGAACTCGACAGCCTTCATTATCAGATTTAATGGCGCAAACAGACAATAGTAATCCATTATATATCACTCGAGGAAATCCGAATTTGAAGCAAATGTTTGTTCATAACTTACAGATCGGATTTCAACATACTAAGAAAGCTATATCCACAAATATTGGTGGACAATTGGAACAAAACAGTATTACGCAAGTGGTGATATATGATGCACAGACTGCTGGACGTGAGACATATCCCATCAATATAAACGGTAACTGGAATGTGTATGTAAGTGCTAACTGGTGGAAGCGTTTAGGGCATTTCTCTCTACGTTTTGATATGAATGGAAATCATAACAATCGTGTCAGTATGATTAACGATGATAGAAGTTTTGAGCCGGTGAAGAGCATAACTCGTGACAATAATTTGAATTGTGAAGCAAATGTTTCTTATCTGCCTACTTGGGGGGGGAATCGACCTGTCAACTTCCTGGAATTATCAGTATTCGCTCAACACTGTAAATGATAACAATACGTATACGCGTTATTACAATTTTCATCTAGAAGGATATGTAGATATTCCTTTTGGTATACAATTACGAACGGATGGGGCATATACTTTTCGCAATGGCACGAATATTCGTAAAGGAGAAGATGATGAGATTCTATGGAATGCAAGTGCAACCTGGAGGTTTTTGAAAAAGAAAGATGCAGAGTTGTCTGCTTATTGGGCTGATATTTTGGGAAAAAGAAAAAGCTTTAATCGTTCGGTAACTTCGGATGGATTATATGAGTTCCGATCACAGGAGATTAAAGGGTATTTCATCATTACTTTTAAATATAACTTTCGTTTGATGAAGTGATTTTTAGAAAAAAGTCGTATGTTTGCTAACAAACCATAAAAGATAATACGCTATGAGTAGTAATTATATAGTTAATATTGGTCGTCAGTTGGGGAGTGGTGGCAAGGAAATAGGAGAAAAGTTGGCCGCTCGTATGGGAATTGCTTTTTACGATAAAGAATTGATTAATTTAGCTTCTGAAGAAAGTGGCTTGTGTAAAGAGTTTTTTGAAAAAGCTGATGAAAAGGCATCGCAAGGGATTATTGGCGGATTATTTGGCATGCGTTTTCCTTTTATTAGTGAAGGCTCCATTCCTACCAATAATTGTCTGAGTAACGATGCTTTATTCAAAGTTCAGAGTGATGTGATTCGCCATCTAGCTACTGAGAAATCTTGTGTCTTTGTTGGACGTTGTGCTGATTACATTCTACGTGATCATCCGCGTTGCGTTAATATTTTTATTTCTGCTTCTAAAGAAAATCGGATAGCTCGCATATCTCGGATTCATAAGGTGGATGAGGAGACTGCACTCGAGATGATGGAAAAGGCGGATAAGAGGCGATCGGAATATTATAATTATTATAGTTACAAGGTTTGGGGCGCTGCGACAACTTATCATCTCTGTATTGATTCAGGTTCGCTTGGAATTGATGAAACAGTCCAATTTATAGAAGAATTTGTTGCAAAAAAAATGCAATTATAGGGTGAGTGTTGAGAGAACTAACTGCTCTATAAACGTACTAATGAATAAAGCCGGCAAAATTGCTTCATAAATTTTGCCGGCTTTATTCATTAGTACTTCATTGGTTTTAATGAAGTTGTTACAGAATAATAGCGGAGGAATGCACAGCTTTGCTATAAGCTATAAATTCATAGATAAATACTATCTATTAGATGCTATTTGTTGTTTATTACTTACAAAATTGGATTGAATTAAGCCTATGACAAACGATGAAAAAGGGAACATAAGTTTGTCCTATTTGGCATGTACCTTGCTGAATTACTTTGTTTTAGTTCTTTATTCTTTCTGAATATACATGCGAATTTTTCTAAAAAAAGAGTATAGTTTTAACTTATTAGTTATATTTGCAAGTCTAACGGCAAAATTGTAAAAAAGAGATAGATAAAAATAAAGACAATTTTAATTCTTGTTTTAATTTTAGATAAACTATGGCAGACAAAAAAGAAAAACTCTTCTCAGACTTTTCTCCTATCTCCACCGAGCAATGGATGGAGAAGGTTACGGCCGATTTGAAAGGCGCTGATTTTGAGAAGAAATTAGTTTGGAAAACTAACGAAGGGTTTAAAGTGAAACCTTTCTACCGGATGGAAGATCTGGAAGGTTTGAAAACAACAAATGCACTTCCCGGAGTATTCCCTTATTTGAGAGGGACGAAGAAGAATAATAATGAGTGGTTGGTTCGTCAGGAAATTGAAGTTGAATCTCCAAAGGATGCGAATGTCAAAGCATTAGATATCCTGAATAAGGGAATTGATTCGCTTTCTTTCCATATTAATGTGAAAACATTCGATGTCGAATATGTTGAAACTTTGTTGGATGAGATTCAACCTGAATGCGTAGAACTTAATTTCTATACTTGCCAAGGGCATGTAGTGGAATGGGCTAATCTATTAGTTGCTTATTACCAAAAGAAAGATTATGATGTCAAAAAGTTGAGAGGGTCAATCAATTATGACTTCTTTAACAAAATGCTCACTACTGGGAATGAAAAAGGAGATATGGTTCAAACAGCTAAGGCTCTGATTGAGGCTATACAACCACTTCCTTTTTATCGCATCTTGAACGTAAATGCTATCTCACTTAATAATGCTGGGGCTTACATTTCTCAAGAACTTGGCTATGCATTGGCTTGGGGAAATGAGTACATGAATCAATTGACCGATGCAGGTATTCCAGCAGCTACAGTGGCTAAGAAAATTAAATTTAATTTCGGAATTAGTTCTAATTATTTTCTTGAAATAGCAAAATTTCGCGCCGCACGTATGTTATGGGCTAATATTGTAGCTTCTTATCAACCAGAATGTTTGCGTGATTGTGAGAATAAAGGTGCTAACGGTGAATGTCGTTGTGCTGCGAAGATGGCGGTTCATGCGGAAACGTCGAGCTTTAACCTTACTTTATTTGATGCCCATGTGAACTTGCTTCGTACACAAACAGAAGCAATGAGTGCGGCATTGGCTGGTGTTGATTCTATGACAGTAGTTCCATTTGATAAAACTTATTCTATTCCTGATGAGTTTTCTGAACGTCTTGCACGTAATCAGCAGTTATTGCTGAAAGAAGAATCACATTTTGATAAAGTAATTGATCCTGCTGCAGGTTCTTATTATATAGAGAACCTGACTGTAGCTATTGCAAAAGAAGCATGGGAACTTTTCCTTTCTGTAGAAGGTGCGGGTGGCTTTTATGTTGCTTTGAAGGCTGGAACGGTTCAAGCAGCAGTGAATGAAAGTAATAAGGCACGTCATAAAGCTGTTGCACAGCGTCGTGAGGTGCTACTAGGAACGAATCAATTCCCGAACTTTACAGAAAAATCAGGTACTAAAGAGCCAATTGATGCTGTTTGTAGTTGTGGAGGTATTTCTCATCATAGTACAAAGGATGTGGATACGTTGATCTTCGACAGGGCTGCTAGTGAATTCGAGGCGTTACGCCTTGAAACTGAAGCTTCTGGTAAACGTCCGAAGGCATTTATGTTGACTATTGGTAACTTGGCTATGCGTCAAGCACGTGCACAATATTCTTGTAACTTCTTAGCTTGTGCTGGTTATGAGGTGGTTGACAATCTTGGATTTGAAACAGTAGAAGCTGGGGTTGAAGCTGCAATGACAGCTAAAGCTGATATTGTTGTCCTTTGTTCAAGTGATGATGAATATACAGAATACGCAATTCCTGCATATAAGGCATTGAATGGTCGGGCTATGTTTATTGTTGCTGGGGCTCCCGCTTGTATGGATGAACTGAAGGCTGCAGGTATCGATAATTTCATCCACGTGCGTGTCAACGTATTGGATACCTTGAAAGAGTTTAACGCCAAACTATTGAAGTAAGATGAGAAAAGATTTTAAAAACTTAGATATATATGCTGCATTTCAGCCTGCTAACGGTGCTGAATGGCAAAAGGCTAACGGCATTTCCGCAGATTGGAATACACCGGAACACATTGAAGTGAAGCCTGTTTATACAAAAGAAGACCTTGAAGGTATGGAACATCTTGGCTACGCAGCCGGACTTCCTCCTTATTTACGTGGTCCATATTCTGTGATGTATACTCTTCGTCCTTGGACTATTCGTCAATATGCTGGATTCTCCACAGCTCAAGAGTCTAACGCTTTTTACCGTCGTAATTTAGCTTCAGGACAAAAAGGTTTGTCTGTTGCATTTGACTTGGCTACCCACCGCGGTTACGACCCTGATCATGAACGTGTAGTTGGTGATGTTGGTAAAGCTGGTGTGTCGATCTGTTCACTTGAGAACATGAAGGTTTTGTTTGATGGCATTCCTTTGAACAAAATGTCTGTTTCTATGACGATGAATGGTGCGGTGCTACCAATTATGGCATTCTATATCAATGCAGGTTTGGAACAGGGTGCTAAGCTAGAAGAGATGGCTGGTACTATCCAGAATGATATTTTGAAAGAATTTATGGTGCGTAATACCTATATTTATCCACCTGCATTCTCTATGAAGATTATTTCAGATATCTTTGAATATACTTCACAGAAGATGCCTAAGTTTAACTCTATTTCTATATCTGGTTATCACATGCAAGAAGCAGGTGCTACAGCTGATATTGAATTGGCTTATACATTAGCTGACGGTTTGGAATATCTACGCGCCGGAACGGCAGCAGGAATTGATATTGATGCGTTCGCTCCCCGCCTTTCTTTCTTCTGGGCTATCGGTACCAACCACTTTATGGAGATTGCAAAGATGCGTGCTGCACGTATGTTGTGGGCTAAGATTGTGAAACAATTCAATCCAAAGAATCCTAAATCGTTGGCACTGCGTACTCACTCTCAGACTTCAGGATGGTCATTAACTGAGCAAGATCCATTTAATAATGTAGGACGTACTTGTATAGAAGCTATGGCTGCTGCATTGGGACATACTCAATCTTTGCACACCAATGCGTTGGATGAGGCCATTGCCCTACCGACCGATTTTTCAGCACGTATTGCTCGTAATACTCAGATTTATATACAGGAAGAAACTTATATCTGTAAGAATGTTGACCCTTGGGGTGGTTCCTATTATGTTGAAGCTTTGACCAATGAATTAGCTCATAAGGCTTGGGAGCGTATTCAGGAAGTTGAAAAACTGGGTGGTATGGCGAAAGCAATTGAGACAGGTATACCTAAGATGCGTATTGAAGAAGCAGCAGCACGTACTCAAGCTCGTATTGATAGTGGTGCTCAGACCATTGTAGGAGTTAATAAATATCGTCTTGAAAAAGAAGCCCCGATTGATATTCTTGAAATCGATAATACGGCTGTTCGTTTAGAGCAAATTGAGAATCTTAAACGCTTGAAAGAAGGACGTAATCAAGCAGAAGTGGACAAAGCTTTGGCTGCAATTACCGAATGTGTAGAGACTGGTAAGGGCAATTTGTTGGAACTTGCTGTTGAAGCAGCTCGTGTTCGTGCAACCTTAGGTGAAATATCTTATGCTTGTGAAAAGATTGTGGGACGTTATAAAGCAATAATTAGAACAATATCAGGAGTGTATTCATCTGAAAGTAAAAATGATAGCGACTTTAAGCGCGCTTGTGAACTAGCAGAGAAATTTGCCAAGAAGGAGGGGCGTCAGCCTCGTGTAATGATTGCGAAGATGGGTCAAGATGGTCATGATCGCGGTGCTAAAGTTGTAGCAACGGGTTATGCTGACTGTGGCTTTGACGTAGACATGGGACCATTGTTCCAAACACCTGCAGAAGCCGCTCGAGAAGCTGTAGAGAACGATGTGCATGTTGTGGGTGTTTCTTCATTGGCTGCAGGACACAAGACTTTGATTCCCCAGATAATGGATGAGTTGAAAAAGTTAGGTCGTGAAGATATTATAGTAATAGCTGGTGGTGTTATCCCTGCACAGGATTATGATTACTTATATAAGGCAGGGGTTGCTGCTATTTTTGGTCCAGGTACTCCAGTAGCGAAAGCTGCTTGCCAGATTCTAGAAATTCTTATGGACGGAGAATAATAGCTAAGAAACTCTTTTTAAATTTTTTTCATCCCGCTTTATGGCCCTCTTTGAGCTTAAAGCGGGATGTTTTTTGGGCATTATGCAGTTAGTGAGAAATATTCGTGTAACTTTGTAGACTGTTACTCTAAAAATAAGTAGGAAAAAGATGATAGTTTGCATAGCCGAAAAGCCGTCTGTTGCACGTGATATAGCCGAAGTACTCGGCGCTCATTCAAGAAGAGAAGGATATATTGAAGGGAATGGATACCAGGTGACCTGGACATTCGGCCATCTTTGTACCTTGAAAGAACCTCATGAATACACCCCTAATTGGAAATCATGGAACTTGGGAAGTTTACCTATGATCCCTCCCCGTTTTGGTATCAAGCTTATAGAAAATCCTACTTATGAGAAGCAATTTCATGTCATAGAAGGGCTGATGCAAAATGCTGATGAAATCATAAACTGTGGTGATGCTGGTCAAGAAGGAGAATTGATTCAACGCTGGGTAATGCAAAAAGCCGGTGCTCGCTGTCCAGTTAAACGTTTGTGGATTTCTTCTCTGACAGAAGAAGCCATTCGTGAAGGTTTTTCTAAGTTAAAGGATCAAAGCGATTTTCAGTCTCTTTATGAAGCTGGATTATCACGAGCAATGGGAGACTGGTTACTAGGGATGAATGCTACTCGTCTTTACACGATTAAATATGGACAAAATAAGCAAGTGCTTTCGATCGGTCGAGTCCAGACTCCGACGTTAGCATTGATTGTAAACCGCCAACTGGAGATTGCAAACTTTCAATCGAAGCAATTTTGGGAACTCAAAACAAACTATCGTGATACGACTTTTTCTGCATTGATTCGGAAAAGTGATGAGGAAATAGCAGCTGAAGAAGAAAAAAATGGTGGAAAGAAAAATATAGATAATCCTGGAATAGATCCTATTGCCAATAGAGAGGAAGGAGAAGCATTGGTGGAAAGAATAAAAGCTCTACCGTTTTTTGTTACCAACGTTGGTAAGAAGGATGGGAAAGAATATGCACCTCGCTTGTTTGATTTGACCTCTCTTCAAGTCGAATGTAATAAGAAATTTGCATATTCGGCTGATGAAACATTGAAACTTATTCAGTCTCTCTATGAAAAGAAAGTGGCTACATATCCTCGTGTTGACACCACCTTCTTAAGTGATGACATTTATCCAAAATGTCCAGGAATAATAAAAGGCCTTCGAGATTATGAATTATTGATTACTCCTTTAGTAGGAACCACTTTGCCTAAATCTAAGAAAGTATTTGATAATTCGAAAGTTACTGATCACCATGCCATTATCCCTACAGGTGTATATGCCCAAAACTTAACAGATATGGAGCGCCGCGTTTATGACCTTATTGCGCGTCGGTTTATTGCAGTGTTTTATCCTGATTGTAAGATTTCTACTACTACAGTATTAGGTGAAGTCGATAAAATAGAATTTAAAGTGACGGGTAAACAGATTTTGGAGCCGGGATGGCGTGTGGTTTTTGCCAAAGATGTTAAGGATGCTTCTGATGAAAAAGAGGAAGAGAACGAAAATGTCCTTCCTGCTTTTAGAAAGGGAGAGAGTGGACCTCATATTCCTGACTTGAATGAAAAGTGGACACAACCGCCAAGACCTTATACAGAAGCAACACTCCTTCGTGCAATGGAGACAGCTGGAAAATTAGTAGATAACGACGAGTTACGTGATGCTTTGAAGGAAAATGGTATTGGACGTCCGTCAACGCGTGCTGCCATTATCGAGACTTTATTTAAGCGAAATTACATTCGTAAAGAACGGAAAAACTTAATAGCAACATCTACGGGGGTAGAGTTGGTACAGGTTATTCATGAGGAATTGTTGAAATCAGCTGAATTGACTGGTATCTGGGAAAAGAAGTTGCGTGAGATTGAAAAAAAGACCTATGATGCTCGGCAATTCTTGGAGGAACTAAAGCAAATGCTATCCGAGATTGTGATGAGTGTACTTTCTGATAATACTAATCGGCGTATTACTGTTCAAGAGGCGATTGAACAAACGAAAGAAAAAGCTAAGAAAGAGCCTAAAAAGCGGGAGCGTAAGGCTAAAATGGCTAAAGAGGAAAAAGAAAAATCAGTATTAAAAGATCCTGTTACTCTTGTTGCCATAAGTAATGCTGATGCCTTTGTAGGAACGCCCTGCCCTATTTGCGGCAAGGGAATCATTATTAAGGGGAAAACAGCCTATGGGTGTTCTGAATGGAGAAATGGATGTACTTTTCGAAAGAATTTTGAATAGATCTTATCCAAAGATTATATTATCGTATAGGTAGGCGTGTACGAGGGGCTCTAACTATGGGACCCTCTTTGCCTTTGTTTTTGTCAAAAGCAACATTGCATGGAATTTCATAAATTCTTCTATTTTTATGAGATAAGAGACGTGATTGTGTGAATGTAGTTAAAAGTGGCTATGTTTTTTTGTAAAATAGCATAATTAAATTAAACAATAGCTTTTTGTTAATTGTTATAATCCTATTATTTTTGAAATATATACAAACTAAAATTGCACAAGTATGAAAATGAGAATTATTGCTCCTGTAGTCTTCTTAGTTACAATCTTTGTTGTGAGTGTACATTCGGTAAAAGCATGTACACGTGCCGTATATCTTGGCCCTAATCAGCTGGTTATTACTGGGCGTACTATGGATTGGAAAGAGGATATTCAGTCCAATATTTACGTATTCCCACGTGGAATAAATCGTTCAGGATATAATAAAGGTAAAACTTTGAATTGGACTTCTAAATATGGAAGTGTTGTCGCATCCGCCTACGATATAGCTACGTGTGACGGAATGAATGAGAAGGGCTTGGTAGCAAGTTTATTATATTTTCAAGAATCAATTTATTCTCTTCCAGGTGACAATAGATCAGTAATGGGAATAAGTATTTGGACTCAATATGTACTTGATAATTTTGCTACTGTGCGAGAGGCTGTTGATGAACTAAAAAAAGAAACTTTCAGAATAGATGCTCCCCGTTTACCAAATAATGGGCCAGAGTCTACTCTGCATCTGGCTATAACTGACAGCACAGGTAACACTGCCATCTTTGAATATCTAAATGGAAAGTTAACTATACATGAAGGTAGAGAATATCAGGTGATGACAAATTCTCCACGTTATGATGATCAGTTAGCTATTAATGAATATTGGAAGGAAATAGGAGGTTTGCAAATGTTGCCAGGTACCAATCGTTCTGCTGATAGATTTGTCCGCGCTTCTTTTTATATTCACTCTATTCCGCAGACTCCTGATCCTAAAATTGCAGTGCCTAGTGTCTTAAGTGTGATGCGTAACGTTTCTGTTCCATACGGATTTAGCACACCTGATAAACCTAATATTTCTTCTACTCGTTGGAGGACTGTTTCAGATCAGAGGGATAAAGTGTATTATTTTGAGTCGACTTTGGCTCCAAATTTATTTTGGATTGATTTAAAAGAACTTGATTTTAACTCTTCGGCATCTATCAAAAAATTGTCTTTGACTAATGGGGAAGTTTATGTTGGTGATGCAGTTAAAGAATTGAAGGATAGTGATTCATTTAAGTTCCTCTTTCAGACCTATTAATGAACTCTATTTGGAATCTATTTTAAGTATTTAAAATATAGAAATGACCGGTAAACTATAATGTAGAATACACTTTTGTTTACCGGTCTTATTTTACTATTTAAGTTTAACTAAAGTTTGGTCCTTTCAGCATATTCTTGATGGAACTCGATAACTGCTTCTATCCCTTTTCGGAAGATCCTGAGCGAAAAGTTCTCGTTAGGAGAATGGATGGCATCCGATTCAAGTCCAAATCCCATTAAAATGGTTTTAATACCTAAAACATGTTCAAACGTTGCAATGATAGGAATGCTTCCACCACGACGTACAGCCAAAGGTTTTTTACCGAAAGCTATTTCAAAACCTTTTTCCGCTGCTTGATATGCAGGAAGAGAAATTGGACAAACATATCCTTGCCCTCCATGCATTGGAGTTACTTTTACATCTACTGTGTCCGGAGCGATTTGCAAAATATAATCAGCAAATAGTTGAGAAATCTTATGATGATCTTGGTTTGCAATTAATCGGCAAGAAACTTTAGCGTATGCTTTTGAAGGAAGAACTGTTTTCGAACCTTCTCCTGTATATCCCCCCCAAATACCACATACATCAAAGGAAGGTCGGCAACTATTTCGTTCAAGGGTACTGTATCCCTTTTCTCCAAAAAGTTCTTTTACGCCAATAGCGTCTTTGTACTTTTTTTCATCGAAAGGAATACGAGCAATCATTTCTCTTTCTGCCTCAGGCACTTCTTCTACGTCATCGTAGAATCCCGGTACGGTGATCTTTCCGTTTGGATCTGTTATCTTACTGATTATGTCACAAAGTACATTAATTGGATTAGCCACAGCTCCACCGAAGTGTCCTGAGTGTAAGTCTCGATTCGGGCCGGTGACTTCTATCTCCCAATACGCCAGTCCACGTAACCCTGTTGTAAGCGATGGAAGTTCGGCACCTAGCATGCTTGTATCCGAAACTAAAATAACGTCTGCATTTAATAATTCTTTATGTTCTTCACAGAAAGATTCCAAGCTTGGAGAACCTATTTCTTCTTCTCCTTCAAAGATGAATTTGACATTGTTCTTTAATAGTTCATTTTTGACTAAATATTCAAAAGCTTTAACTTGAATAAAAGATTGTCCTTTATCATCATCAGCTCCGCGTGCCCAAATATATCCTTCTCGTATTTCAGGCTCAAATGGATTACTTTTCCACAGATCTAGTGGTTCTGCAGGCATCACATCATAATGAGCGTATATCAATATTGTTTTGGCATTTGGGTCTACATTTTTTTGTGCGAAAACAATAGGATTACCTTTAGAAGGCATTACCAATGCTTCGTCTACTCCAGCTTCAAGCATTAGTTGTGCCCAACGCTGTGCACACGCCATCATATCGTCGTGATGCTCAGGTAAAGCACTAATGCTCGGAATACGGATAAGGCTGAATAGGTCTTCTATTATTTTAGATTCGTTTTCTTGAATGTATTTTTGGATTTCGTTCATATACATGGTGATTAAAGCTGCGTGGTTTTATCCAGCAGATAATAGTCTAGAATAGTCATGGCAGCCATTGCTTCTACAATAGGCACAGCACGCGGGAGGACGCAGGCGTCATGGCGTCCGCGAGCTTTCAAAGTGGTGTCAATGCCGTCTATATTTACCGTTTCTTGTTCCATCAGTATAGTGGCTATTGGTTTGAATACTACGCGGAAGTAAATATCTTGGCCGTTGCTGATACCTCCTTGAATTCCTCCAGAATGGTTAGTATGCGTTTCTATTCGCCCGTTGTTATTGTAGAAAACGTCATTCTGCTCCGATCCTCTCATCTTTAGCCCTTTAAAACCTTCTCCATATTCAAATGCTTTAGCAGCATTTATTGTTAGCATAGCATTGCCTAATGCTGCATGTAGTTTTCCAAAAACAGGTTGTCCTAAGCCAATGGGGCAGCCTTTGATTACACATGTTAAGGTGCCCCCAATAGTATCACCTTCACCTTTCACCTTGTAGATAAGATCTGCCATTTCTTTAGCCTTTTCAGGATCAGGGCAACGGACATCGTTCGTTTCTATTAAGTCAAAATTATAATCAGAATAGCTACCTTCCAATTTAATCGCGCCAACTTGCGATGTGTAGGCTGTAATGCTTATTCCTAACTGCTGGAGTGCTAACTTAGCTAATGAACCTGCTACTACTCGTGAAATCGTTTCACGAGCGGATGAACGTCCACCACCTCGATGATCACGGATCCCATATTTGACAGTATATGTGTAATCTGCATGCGAAGGGCGATATACTTCTTTCAGATTATTGTAGTCATTGGAATGTTGATTCTCGTTCCAAACGATAAATCCTATAGGGCATCCTGTTGATTTTCCCTCGAAGATTCCAGAGAGAAACTCAACTTTATCAGGTTCTTTACGTGCAGTAGTGAGGATAGATTGTCCAGGACGGCGACGGTTTAGTTCCTTTTGTATAAATTCCTCATCAATAGTTATACCGGCAGGAAATCCGTCAATAACTCCGCCAACTCCTTTTCCATGAGACTCGCCGAAACTTGTGAGTCGAAAGATATTTCCAAATGAATTAAACATAGTTGTGGCTTTTTAAAATTACTCTATGCAAATATAACAAAGTTTTCTATAAGAAGGTTGTGATTCTTAAATATCTTCGAAAATGACCTTTAAATGCTTCTTTTCTCTTGAAATATGTATCTAAATGCTGATAATTACTATTTGTCCATAGATTCATTGATTCAAATTTAGCGGTATATCTTTTGTTTAATGGGATTATAATTGGATACGTTGCTAACTAAAAAGTAATTCTGCCAAGGATTCGCTTTCATATTTCAACGTTTTTTTGTAAATGCTTAGTTTATTGATATTTTGAGATAATTCTCTATTTTATTTGTAGTTATTGATAGTAATGACAGCAAAGAATTTTCTACTTTTGCACAAACTAAAAGCCTTTTGGGTTATGATAGAAGCAGAAAGACAGCAAATAATTGACTTGATTAAAAAAGAAGTAATTCCTGCAATTGGATGTACTGAGCCTATAGCGGTTGCCCTATGTGTGGCTAAAGCTGCTGAAACACTAGCACTTAGACCAGAAAAAATCGAAGTATTATTGAGTGCTAATATTCTGAAAAATGCTATGGGGGTTGGTATTCCTGGTACTGGGATGGTTGGCCTTCCAATTGCTGTTGCCTTAGGGGCGCTGATTGGTAAATCAGACTTTCAATTGGAAGTTTTAAGAAATTGTACTAATGAGGCTGTCGAAGAAGGTAAACGGTTTATTTCAGAAAAAAGGGTCAGTATTTCTTTAAAAGAAGACATAACGGAGAAGTTATACATTGAAGTTATTTGTAAATCAGCTAATCATCGTGCTAATGCTATAATTGCTGGTGGACATACAAATTTTGTTTATGTTGCTAGTGATGATAAAATAATACTTGATAAATATCAAAAGATTACTGGTGAAGAAAAAGAAATTTCATTAGAACTCAATTTACGAAAAGTTTATGATTTTGCGTTAACATCATCGCTTGACCAAATTCGATTTATTCTAGATACTGCTCGTTTAAATAAAGCTGCTGCTGAACAATCTTTTAAAGGTAATTATGGGCATTCATTAGGCAAGATGCTTCAGGGTACTTATGAACATAAAATTATGGGTGACAGTGTCTTCTCGCATATTCTTTCATATACTTCAGCGGCATGCGATGCCCGAATGGCTGGTGCTATGATTCCTGTTATGAGTAACTCTGGAAGTGGTAATCAGGGGATATCTGCAACGCTTCCTGTTGTTGTTTTTGCTGAAGAGAATAATAAAACCGAAGAGGAACTTATTCGTGCACTAATCTTAAGCCATCTCACTGTTATTTATATAAAACAGAGTTTGGGACGTCTTTCCGCTTTGTGCGGGTGTGTGGTTGCCGCTACAGGATCTAGTTGCGGAATTACTTGGCTGATGGGAGGTAATTATGAACAAGTAGCATTTGCTGTTCAGAATATGATTGCCAATCTGACTGGAATGATTTGTGATGGAGCAAAACCCAGCTGTGCGTTAAAAGTAACGACCGGTGTGTCAACTGCTGTTCTATCGGCTATGATGGCTATGCAAGATCGTTGTGTGACATCTGTTGAGGGTATTATTGATGAAGATGTTGATCAAAGTATTCGGAATTTAACTAGAATAGGATCGCAAGCCATGAATGAAACAGATAAAATGGTCCTTGATATTATGACCCATAAATAAAAATGAGATTAAAAAAACGGTTAAGTAATAAATACATAACCGTTTTTTTAATTATTTTATAGTCAATATCTTAATGGCAGTGTCCACCTTCGCAGCCACCTCCGCAGCCACAGTCATCACCACAGTCTCCGCCACAGCCTTCACTTTCGCATCCGCAACCGTCACTTCCGCAACTGCATCCGCCTTCGCTACTCATCATTTTGACTAATTCCTGAATTTCTTCATTCGTTGCAGCACGACTTTCAATCACTTCACCTTCGAAAATTAGATCTGCTCCAGCTAGTGGATGATTGAGGTCAACGACTACTACATCTGGTTTAACTTCAACAACGCTTGCGTTTACGCGCTGACCATCGCCAGTCATCAAAGGAACTACACTTCCTTCTTTTACTCTTTCATTATCGAACTTGCCATCTATTTCAAAGATGTTTTTGGGAAGATCGAATACATGTTGCTCATCGTAAGCGCCATAAGCTTCATTTGCTAGAATGGTAAAATCGAATTTATCACCCTTAGAAAGAGTAGTTATTTGGTTCTCGAAACCGTCGAGCGTTGTACCTAACCCTGAAATGAATTGAAAAGGATGTTCTGCATTTGTTTCTTCGAACAACTCTTTCTCACCATCTTCCATTGTATATAGCTTATAAGCAACGGTGATGTACTTGTTTTCTACTGTTTCCATCTTACATTTATAGTTTCTAAATTAATAAATTCTCTATAATAGAGTCTACAAAGATAGCAATAATTTGCTTCTGAACTTATTGCTATTGAGTAATTTTCAGATTATTAAGCGCTTTTGATAGAAAAAGACAGTCTTTTTTTATCAAATGATAGTTGTAATCCCAACTTTTAAGTGATAGAATAAAGGTTTATAATAGCTGTTTTCTTACGATTATTCGCTTTTTTGTTATTTTTTTATTCAATTTGTTTGGAGATAATAAAAAAGCACTTACCTTTGCAGCACAAAAATATAGAAAAGACGAATATGTTACATACATCAATTAACCTAGCAGTTTTGCATATTATTCGCCTCGTGGTGGTCCCATCAAGAGCGTGAGAAAGGTTTGTGTATGTATTCGTACCCTAAATGATAATAATTAGAGCCTTTCTCAGTAACCTGAGGAAGGCTCTTTAATTAAAAGATAAATTGAAATGAAAAAGCTATTACGCAGTTCGTTTAGTACACAAGGCCGTAGAATGGCTGGAGCTCGCGCGTTGTGGGCAGCCAATGGCATGAAAAAGGCTCAGATGGGGAAGCCTATTATTGCTATTGTCAATTCGTTTACGCAGTTCGTTCCAGGTCATGTACATTTGCATGAAATAGGACAATTAGTAAAGGCTGAAATAGAGAAGTTGGGATGCTTTGCTGCCGAGTTTAATACGATTGCTATTGATGATGGTATTGCTATGGGGCATGATGGAATGCTTTATTCGTTACCTTCTCGTGATATAATAGCAGATAGTGTAGAATATATGGTTAATGCACACAAAGCTGATGCTATGGTATGTATAAGTAATTGTGACAAGATTACTCCGGGAATGCTGATGGCTGCTATGCGTTTAAATATTCCGACTATTTTTGTTTCTGGTGGGCCTATGGAAGCTGGAGAATTGAATGGTCAGCATCTTGATTTGATAGACGCTATGATAAAATCTGCTGATTCTAGTATTAGTGATCAAGAAGTAGCTCGGATTGAGCAGAATGCATGCCCTACTTGTGGAAGTTGTTCAGGTATGTTTACTGCGAATTCAATGAATTGTTTGAATGAAGCTATTGGGCTGGCTTTACCTGGTAATGGAACTATTGTGGCTACTCACGAAAATCGGACTAAGTTGTTTCAAGATGCAGCTAAGTTGATCGTTGAGAATGCAATGAAGTATTATGAAGAAGGAGATGAAAGTGTGCTTCCTCGTAGTATAGCTACTCGTCAAGCTTTTCTCAACGCGATGACGTTAGATATTGCCATGGGAGGCTCTACTAATACAGTTCTTCATTTGCTCGCTGTTGCTCATGAAGCAGGCGTTGATTTTAATATGGGTGATATTGATCTGTTGTCGCGGAAGTCACCGTGTCTGTGTAAAGTCGCTCCAAATACGCAAAAGTATCATATCCAGGATGTTAACCGTGCTGGAGGTATTATTGCTATTTTGGCAGAATTAGCAAAAGCTGGCTTAATTGATACTTCGGTGCTTCGTGTAGATGGAATGTCATTGGGCGAAGTGATAGATCAATATTCGATAACTAGTCCAAATGTTATAGAGAAAGCGATAAATAAATATTTGAGTGCCCCAGGAAACAGATTTAACCTTGTTTTGGGTTCGCAAGGAGCATATTATAAAGAACTAGATAAAGATCGTATAAACGGGTGTATTCGTGATTTAGAGCATGCTTATAGTAGGGATGGAGGTTTGGCTGTCTTGAGAGGAAATATTGCTCAAGATGGTTGTGTAGTTAAAACTGCTGGTGTGGACGAAAGTATTTGGAAATTTACTGGTCCTGCCAAAGTGTTTGATTCACAAGATGCTGCTTGTGAAGGGATCTTAAAAGGTAAAGTAGTAAGTGGTGATGTTGTTGTCATTACGCATGAAGGTCCCAAAGGAGGTCCAGGTATGCAAGAGATGCTTTATCCTACATCATATATAAAATCTCGCCATCTCGGCAAGGAATGTGCCTTGATTACAGACGGACGTTTCAGTGGAGGAACTTCTGGATTAAGTATTGGTCACATTTCTCCTGAGGCTGCTGCTGGGGGTAATATTGGAAAGATTGTTGATGGTGATATCATTGAGATAGATATTCCTGCTCGAAAAATAAATGTTAAATTATCAGAGGAAGAACTTCTAGCTCGTCCGATGACGCCACTTACTAGGGATCGATATGTTCCTAAGAGTTTGAAGGCGTATGCAAGTATGGTAAGTTCAGCTGATAAAGGAGCAGTTCGATTAATCGATTAATCGTTGAAATTTTCTCATTAAACAATCGAAATTTGTAATCTTTAAATAGTAAATGCGGATGAGTAAGGACTTAATAACAGGTGCAGAGGCCATGATGCGTTCTTTGGAATATCACGGTGTGACTACCATTTTCGGATATCCTGGTGGTTCCATTATGCCTACATTTGATGCCCTGTACGATCATCAAAATACATTGAACCATATTTTGGTTCGTCATGAACAAGGAGCAGCGCATGCAGCTCAAGGTTATGCACGTGTTTCGGGTAAAGTTGGAGTTTGCTTGGTAACTAGTGGCCCTGGAGCCACAAATACGGTAACGGGTATTGCAGATGCAATGATTGACAGTACTCCTATTGTGGTAATTGCAGGGCAGGTAGGTACTGGATTCTTAGGAACTGATGCATTTCAAGAAGTAGATTTGGTTGGTATTACTCAACCTATAGCCAAATGGAGTTATCAGATTCGTCGAGCAGAAGATATTGCTTGGGCTATTTCACGTGCATTTTATATTGCTAGTAGTGGGCGACCAGGTCCAGTAGTTATTGATTTTGCGAAAAATGCTCAAGTTGAGAAATTTAAATACGAACCAATTAAACAAGAGTTTATTCGTAGCTATGTTCCTGTTCCGGATACGGATGAAGAATCAGTAAAGGCTGCTGCGGATTTGATAAATAAAGCTAAGCGACCGTTAGTTTTAGTTGGACAAGGGGTTGAACTAGGGAATGCTCAAAAGGAACTTCGTGAATTTATTGAGAAGGCAGATATGCCTGCGGCTTGTACTTTGTTAGGACTCTCTTCATTACCTACTGAGCATTTATTGAATAAGGGTATGCTTGGTATGCATGGAAACTTGGGACCGAATATTAACACAAATAAGTGTGATGTGTTGATTGCTGTCGGTATGCGTTTCGATGATCGTGTAACAGGGAATTTGGCTACTTATGCCAAACAAGCGAAAATTATTCATTTTGATATTGATCCTGCAGAAGTTAATAAGAATGTTAAAGTAGATATAGCGGTTTTGGGTGATTGTAAACAAACGCTATCAACTGTCACAGCTTTGTTGGATAAGCAACAGCATAAAGAGTGGGTGGATAGTTTCAAGGAATACGAAGCTGTTGAGGAAGAAAAAGTGATCCGTCCAGAACTTTACCCAGCGACTGAGGGGTTGAGCATGGGTGAGGTCGTTCGTGCAGTAAGTGAAGCTACGCAGCATGAGGCAATTCTTGTAAATGATGTAGGTCAAAATCAAATGATTTCTGCCCGTTATTTTAAATATACAAAGGAACGAAGTATTGTAACTTCGGGTGGTCTTGGTACAATGGGATTTGGTCTTCCAGCAGCTATTGGAGCTACTTTCGGATGTCCAGATCGTACAGTTTGTGCTTTTATGGGTGATGGTGGTCTGCAAATGAATATTCAAGAACTTGGAACAATAATGGAACAAAAAGCACCTGTGAAAATTATCTGTTTGAACAATAATTATCTTGGCAATGTGCGTCAATGGCAAGCTATGTTCTTCAATCGGCGTTATTCATTTACTCCAATGTTGAATCCTGATTACATGAAAATAGCTTCTGCTTATGATATTCCTTCTAAACGAGTGACGTCTAGAGAAGAACTAAAAGCAGGTATTGATGAAATGCTGTCGACTGATGGTCCTTTCTTGCTTGAAGCTTGTGTGGTTGAAGAAGGTAATGTTTTACCGATGACACCTCCGGGTGGTTCTGTTAATCAGATGTTGTTAGAGTGTTAATTCTTAATTTGATAAATTATGAGTGATAAAACATTATATACAATTATAGTTCATTCCGAGAATATTGCCGGAATATTAAACCAGGTAACAGCGGTATTTACCCGTCGACAAATAAATATTGAAAGTTTGAATGTGTCTGCTTCATCTATTAAAGGAGTACATAAATATACAATTACTGCTTGGACAGATAGTGATACTATTGAAAAGGTAGTGAAGCAGATTGAAAAGAAGATTGACGTTATACAAGCACATTATTTTACTGATGATGAAATTTATTTTCATGAAATAGCTTTGTACAAGGTTTCGACGCCTGAGTTTCAGGAAAATCCTGAAGCCTCTAAAGTTATTCGCCGATATAATGCGCGTATAGTGGAGGTTAATCCTGTATTCTCTATTGTTGAGAAAAATGGTATGGGTGAAGAAATAACATCACTTTATGAAGAACTTCAAGCACTCAAATGTGTGCTTCAATTCGTTCGGTCGGGACGCGTATCTATTACTACTAGTTGCTTTGAAAGGGTGAATGAGTTTTTGGCTGGAAGGGAAGCTAAATACAAAGAAAGTAAAAATTAGCAGGAGTAATGAAGGAAGAAAGTAAAATTGGCACTTATCAATTTATTGCGGAGCCATTTCATGTAGATTTTAACGGTCAGTTAACAATGGGCGTTTTAGGTAACCATCTTTTGAACTGTGCTGGTTTTCATTCAACTGATCGTGGCTTTGGTATTGCTTCTTTGAATGAAGATAATTATACATGGGTTCTTTCACGCTTGGCAATTGAATTAGATGAGATGCCTTTTCAATATGAGAAATTTTCTATTCAGACTTGGGTTGAGAATGTCTATCGTTTATTTACAGATCGAAACTTCTCGATTATGAATAAAGAGGGAAAGGTTATTGGTTATGCACGATCAGTATGGGCTATGATTAATCTCAATACGCGTAAACCTGCAGATTTGTTAATGTTGCATGGTGGCGGTATAGTTGATTATGTCTGTGATAACCCTTGCCCTATCGAAAAGCCTTCGCGAATTAAAGTTTTCAATAAGGAACCGATTACGAGATTAGAGGCTAAATATAGCGATATTGATATTAATGGTCATGTAAATAGTATTCGTTATATTGAACATATATTGGATTTGTTCCCGATTGAGATATACAAGATTAAACGTATTCGTAGGTTTGAAATGACATATATTGCTGAAAGCTATTTTGGGGATCAACTTACTTTCTATTATGATGAAGTAAGTGAGAATGAATTTCATGTTGAGGTAAAGAAAAATAGTAGCGAGGTTGTCTGTCGTTCAAAAGTAGTATTTGAAGAGAATAAAAAATAAAATCAATTAATAACGGATGGCACAAGTCATCAAAATAAAAAAGAATAAAAAAATGGCACAGTTGAATTTTGGCGGAACTATCGAGAATGTAGTGATCCGTGATGAATTTCCATTGGAAAAAGCTCGTGAAGTATTGAAAAATGAAACAATTGCTGTTATCGGTTATGGTGTACAAGGACCGGGACAAGCTTTGAATCTACGTGATAATGGTTTCAATGTAATTGTTGGTCAACGTCAGGGAAAAACGTACGATAAAGCTGTAGCTGATGGATGGGTTCCCGGTGAATCTTTATTTGGAATTGAAGAAGCTTGTGAAAAGGGTACTATCATTATGTGTCTATTATCTGACGCAGCAGTTATGTCTGTATGGCCTACAATTAAGCCTTATTTGACTGCTGGTAAAGCTCTTTATTTTTCTCATGGTTTTGCAATAACTTGGAGTGATCGTACAGGCGTAGTTCCTGCTGAGGACATTGACGTAATTATGGTTGCTCCTAAAGGCTCTGGTACTTCTTTGCGTACAATGTTTCTCGAAGGTCGTGGCTTAAATTCCTCATATGCAATTTATCAAGATGCAACAGGTAATGCTATGGATAGAACGATAGCGTTAGGAATTGGAATTGGTTCAGGTTATTTGTTTGAAACAACTTTTATTCGTGAAGCAACTTCCGACTTAACAGGTGAACGTGGTTCATTGATGGGAGCAATCCAAGGCTTGTTATTAGCTCAATATGAAGTGTTGCGTGAGAATGGTCACACCCCTTCTGAGGCGTTTAACGAGACGGTGGAGGAATTGACTCAGTCGTTGATGCCTTTATTTGCAAAGAATGGTATGGATTGGATGTATGCTAACTGTTCGACTACAGCTCAACGTGGAGCCCTTGATTGGATGGGACCTTTTCATGATGCAATTAAGCCTGTTGTTGAAAAATTATATCACAGTGTGAAAACTGGTAATGAAGCACAGATTTCGATAGACTCTAACTCGAAGCCGGATTACCGCGAAAAACTGGAAGAAGAATTGAAAGCATTGCGCGAAAGCGAAATGTGGCAGACTGCTGTAACAGTCCGCAAACTTCGTCCGGAGAACAATTAATCCGATTTAATTTAATATCTTAAAAGGCGGTAAGAATATAATCTTATCGTCTTTTTTAATGTTTTAGTGAAAAAATAGATGTTATGTATGCTCACGAATGTATTTAATAAGCTTACGATAGAATGAATGTTTATCTAGAGTTGTTACGTCTCCTAGAATGACTAACTTCATTCGGGCACGCGTGATCGCTACATTCATTCGCCTTAAATCATTTAGGAAACCAATTTGTCCATTTTCGTTAGCACGGACAAGACTTATGAAGATCACATCTCGTTCTTGACCTTGAAAACCATCCACTGTATTAATGGTAATTAATTTCTGAAAAGCCTGAAAGAACTTGTTTCCTTTGATCCTATTTCTTAGGTAATGTACTTGTGCTTTATAGGGAGAAATCAGTCCGAAGTCAATCTTTTCATCAAGGATGCGTTCTTTTCCTATCCGATTAATGTAAGATTCCAATTCTTGTATTAATAAGTTGGCTTCTTCTTTGTTAGTACGTCCGAAAGTCTCACTGATTGTCTCTTCGTGAAAGTTCATTTTAGAAGTATCTATCCATTTGATTGGAGTATCAAAGTCTAATATACTACGGTTATTGACCTCAGGTGCGGCTTCTAGTTGAGCGTTGTAAAAATACTCAGAAGGGAAATTCATGATGGTGGTATGCATTCTATACTGTAGAGTGAGTAGAGAAACAGCAGACTGTTTTTGTTGAACTAATTTTTCCATAAGTGTATGATCTAATCCTCCAAGTGCGGCATTAATACATTTAATAGTTGGAGGAAGTTGGCAATGATCTCCAGCTAGCACCACCCGGTCTGCTTTTCGAATGGCAATCCAACATGCAGCTTCTAGTGCTTGTGCTGCTTCATCTATGAAAACTGTAGGAAAGCGGCGGCCCTGCAGTAAACGATGATTACTGCTTACTAATGTGGAGGCTATAACTCGCGCACTATCAAATAAGTCAGCATTAATTTTTATTTCTAATTCTATGGCACGGTCACGGAGATGACTTATTCGATTGCGTATACTTTCTTTCTCTGAATAACTTTTTTGTCGTATTTGATTATTCATTTCACGAATTGATTTCCGAATTCCCCATAATTCAGGATATGAGGAATGATTTTCAAATCGGCGTTCGTATGTGTATGAAAGCATCTTATCATTGACTCGCGTAGGATTACCAATGCGGAGTACTGCTACGCCACGATCAATGAGCTTTTCACAAATCCAA
Source organism: Bacteroidota bacterium (assembly GCA_023426145.1). Classification (GTDB taxonomy): domain Bacteria; phylum Bacteroidota; class Bacteroidia; order Bacteroidales; family Bacteroidaceae; genus Bacteroides. The sequence goes on from JAFABG010000040.1 coordinate 81,496, forward strand.
TCTACAGCGGTATTACTTTGCGAGCATACTAATACTTGCGATTCACGATGCAGTGTTTCATAAATGGTTTCTACTAGAGTTGTCGTTTTTCCTGTTCCTGGAGGTCCGTGGACAATTGCAACATCTTGCGCGCAAAGAACTTTATTAACAGCCTTTTCTTGGATGCTATTCAACCAAGGAAAGCGAACTGGATACAAATCACGGAATCTAGGCTTTCGTGTGCCTAATAAAATGTTTCGTAATTCTTCAAGTCGATTGTTTTTAGCAGATATTACTTCTCCTAGCGCTTCAAACATCGCTTGATAAGATGTTTCGTCGAAATAAAGTTGTATACCTAAACTGTCTTCACTTTGGAGTTCAATTAATGCCCTCACTGTAGGGAGAACTACAATCATTCGTTCTTCATCTGCGTAATTAATTGTGCAGATGAAATTTTTATAAACAATATTTCCTTCTAAAGATTGGCGGAAAAAACAGACTGATCGACCGAATTCAAAGGAATGTTCGATTTCTTTGTTTTCTTTGCGATTAATTTCTATTACCAGTTGGTTAAGAGAATTATAGTAATTACGTCCTAGAGAAACTGGATACCAGCAAAGACCACGTTTAACTTTGCGTGATACTCCCATAGTCTCAGTTTGTCTTTTAAACTCCTCCTTTTCGTATTCATACTCCATGCGCAGCAAATGTTGTTGTTGCTGGAGATCTATGATGGGACTTTTCGAATTATTATTCATAATAGATGCAAAGGTAATAAATCTTCTTTTTGAGACGAAAATATATATCATATTGTTAAACATTCTTCGATTATAGTTCGTTCTTTTTATATAGACTTCAAAATATAATAAAAGCGCTATGGTATATGATATGACTATGTTAGAGGCTTTTTATTCTGCTTATATAGGAAAAGTAGAACATGTAAGGGCCGTATTGAAACGGCCTTTGACACTAGCCGAAAAAATTCTGTATGCACACTTATTCAATGCAGACAATTTGAAAAACTACAATCGAGGTGATGATTATGTAAATTTCCGTCCAGATCGTGTTGCTATGCAGGATGCAACAGCCCAGATGGCGTTGCTTCAGTTTATGAACGCAGGAAAAGATAAAGCCGCTGTACCTTCTACTGTTCACTGTGATCATTTGATACAGGCCTATAAAGGAGCAAAAGAGGATATCGCTACAGCTACCAAAACAAATGAGGAGGTTTACGATTTTCTGCGTGATGTATCTTCTCGTTATGGTATTGGATTTTGGCAACCTGGTGCTGGTATTATTCATCAAGTGGTCCTTGAGAATTATGCATTCCCGGGTGGAATGATGGTAGGAACGGATTCGCATACTCCGAATGCTGGGGGACTCGGTATGGTAGCTATTGGAGTAGGTGGTGCTGATGCTGTCGATGTAATGACGGGTATGGAATGGGAATTGAAAATGCCTAGAATTATAGGTGTCCATCTTACAGGAAAACTGAATGGTTGGGCGTCTCCTAAAGATGTGATCTTAAAACTTGCGGGTATCTTAACTGTGAAAGGAGGAACTAACTCAATTATAGAATATTTTGGATCTGGAGTTGCATCGTTGTCTGCTACAGGGAAGGCTACAATTTGTAATATGGGAGCTGAAGTTGGGGCGACGACTTCTCTTTTTCCATTTGATGCCTCCATGGCTAGTTATTTAAGAGCTACTGGAAGAGAACGTATTGTAGAATTGGCTGATGGTGTAAAAAATGAGCTTCAAGCAGATGATGAGGTTACAAATGCTCCTGATAAATATTATGATCGTGTAATAGAAATTGATTTATCGTCTCTTGAACCTTATATTAATGGGCCTTTTACACCCGATGCTGCTACTCCTATTTCTGAATTTGCAGAAAAAGTATTAAAAAACGGGTATCCTCGTAAGATGGAGGTTGGTTTAATAGGGTCTTGTACTAATTCATCTTATCAAGACTTGAGCCGAGCTGCTTCGCTTGCTATGCAAGTAAAGGATAAAAACTTGAGTGTGGTATCGCCATTGATTATTAATCCTGGCTCTGAATTAATCCGTGCTACTGCTGAGAGAGATGGAATGATGGAGAGTTTTAAACAGATTGGTGCAGTGATTATGGCTAATGCTTGCGGTCCTTGTATTGGTCAGTGGAAACGCCATACGGATGATCCAACAAGAAAAAATTCAATAGTAACTTCGTTTAATCGAAACTTCGCTAAGCGTGCAGATGGTAATCCTAATACATTTGCTTTTGTTGCATCACCAGAACTGACTATGGCTTTGACTATAGCTGGAGATCTTTGTTTTAATCCGCTGAAAGATAGATTAGTGAATCATGATGGGGAGAAAATAAAACTTGCAGAGCCGATAGGCGAAGAACTTCCCTTGAAAGGCTTTGCTTCTGGTAATGAAGGTTATATTGCTCCATCTGGTGTAAACTCGAAAATTAGTGTGAACCCTGATTCATTACGTTTACAATTACTAAAACCTTTTCCAGCCTGGGATGGGAATGATATTCTTGATATACCACTGCTCATAAAAGTGGGAGGAAAGTGTACAACTGATCATATATCTATGGCTGGGCCTTGGCTGCGCTTCCGTGGACACTTAGAGAACATATCCGATAATATGCTAATGGGGGCTGTTAATGCTTTTGGAGGTAAAACAAATTGTGTCTGGAATCGTTTAACAAACACATATGGAACGGTTTCTGGTACAGCTAAAATGTATAAATCAGAAGGAATATCTTCAATAGTTGTTGCTGAAGAAAATTATGGAGAAGGTTCGAGTAGAGAGCATGCAGCAATGGAACCTCGTTTCCTTAATGTACGAGTCATTTTAGCTAAAAGTTTTGCTCGTATTCATGAAACAAATCTTAAAAAACAGGGTATGCTTGCGTTGACTTTTGCTGATAAAGCTGATTATGATAAAATACAAGAACATGATCTTTTTTCTGTTATTGGTTTAGCAGAATTTGTTCCTGGGCGTAATCTAAAAGTCGTTATTCGTCACGAAGATGGGACCGACGACAGTTTCGAAGCACAACATACATATAATGAACAACAGATAGCTTGGTTTCGGGCTGGCTCTGCTTTAAATGCTAGGTAGGAAATTAAATTAAATGATAAAAATGAATAGAATTGTAATGCAGAGTGATGGTACCTTGCTGGTGCCTAATATGCCTATTATACCCTATATTACCGGAGACGGTGTGGGAGTGGAAGTTACCCCTTCTATGCAAGCAGTAGTGAATGCGTCAGTACAGAAAGCATACGGTGGAAAACGTCGTATTGAATGGAAAGAAGTACTTGCTGGCGAACGTGCATTTAACGAAACAGGGTCATGGTTACCTGAAGAAACGATGAAAGCTTTTCAAAATTATTTAGTCGGTATTAAAGGGCCCTTGACCACTCCTATAGGTGGTGGAATTCGCTCTTTAAATGTAGCTTTGCGTCAGACACTAGATTTGTTTGTATGTTTGCGTCCTGTTCGTTGGTATCAGGGTGTGCATTCTCCAGTAAAATCTCCAGAAAAAGTCAATATGTGTGTCTTTCGTGAAAATACGGAAGATATATATGCGGGTATTGAATGGGAGGCTGGTACTGCAGAAGCAAAAAAAGTCTATGATTTTCTGCGTAATGAGATGGGGGTAACCAAAGTGCGTTTTCCGGAAACGTCTTCCTTTGGTGTAAAACCAGTATCACGTGAGGGGACTGAGCGACTAGTTCGTGCTGCTTGTCAATATGCGATTGACCATAATCTTCCTTCTGTAACATTAGTACACAAAGGAAACATAATGAAGTTCACTGAAGGAGGATTTAAGAAATGGGGATATGAATTAGCCCAGCGTGAATTTGGAGATGCTTTAGCTGAAGGTAAATTAGTCGTGAAAGATTGTATTGCTGATGCTTTTCTACAAAACACACTACTTATTCCTGAGGAATATTCAGTGATAGCTACTCTTAATCTCAACGGAGACTATGTTTCTGACCAGTTAGCTGCAATGGTTGGCGGTATTGGTATAGCCCCAGGTGCTAATATCAATTATAATACTGGTCATGCTATTTTTGAAGCAACTCACGGTACTGCTCCGAACATTGCCGGTAAAGATGTTGTAAATCCGTGTTCTATTATTTTATCAGCAGCGATGATGCTTGAATATTTGGGATGGAAAGAAGCGGCTGACTTAATTGAAAAAGCTTTGGAACAAAGCTTTTTAGATAGTCGTGCTACTTATGATCTTGCTCGTTTTATGCCGCGGGGTGTATCTTTATCTACAACAGCTTTCACACGTGAAATAGTGGATAAAATCGAAAAATAAAATTAACGACTAAATAGTGATATTATGAAGAAAGAGTATTTGATTTACAAATTATCTGAAGAGATGAAAGAATCGACTCGGATTGACAATGAATTGTTCCCAAAGTTTGACGTTAAGCGTGGGTTGCGAAATGAAGATGGTACTGGTGTTTTAGTAGGGTTGACAAAGATTGGTAATGTGGTCGGTTATGAACGAATCCCGGGTGGCGGACTGAAACCAATTCCGGGGAAATTATTTTATAGGGGATATGATGTTGAAGATATTTCGCATGCGATTATTAAAGAAAAGCGTTTTGGTTTTGAGGAAGTTGCTTACTTACTTTTGTCAGGGCGTCTTCCAGATAAAGAAGAATTGGCTTCTTTCCGTGAATTGATTAACGATAATATGGCACTTGAACAAAAAACCAAGATGAATATTATCGAGTTAGAAGGAAGTAATATAATGAATATTTTGTCGCGAAGTGTTCTTGAAATGTATCGTTTCGATCCAGCAGCAGATGATACTTCACGAGATAATCTGATGCGTCAGAGCATTGATTTGATTTCAAAGTTCCCTACCATAATAGCTTATGCCTATAACATGCTTAGACATGCAACTTTTGGTCGTTCTTTACATATTCGCCATCCCCAAGAGAAACTTTCTATTGCTGAAAATTTTCTCTACATGCTGAAAAGGAACTATACGGAACTTGATGCACGCACGCTTGATTTACTCTTAATATTGCAAGCTGAGCATGGAGGTGGTAACAATTCTACTTTTACGGTTCGTGTAACATCTTCTACAGGAACAGATACTTATTCTGCAATAGCTGCTGGTATCGGTTCATTAAAAGGACCGCTTCACGGCGGGGCAAATATTCAAGTAGCAGATATGTTCCATCATTTGCAAGAGAATATTAAAAATTGGAAAAGCGTAGATGAAATTGATACTTATTTCACACGTATGCTCAATAAAGAAGTATATAATAAGACAGGGCTAATTTATGGTATTGGTCATGCTGTATACACGATTTCCGATCCACGTGCATTGTTACTTAAAGAATTAGCTCGCGACCTTGCTCGTGAAAAAGGGAAGGAAGAAGAATTTGCATTTCTTGAGTTGCTCGAAGAACGTGCAATAGCTACTTTTGGAAGTATAAAAAATAATGGTAAAACAGTGTCTAGTAATATCGATTTTTATTCAGGTTTTGTATACGAAATGATCGGTTTGCCACAAGAAATATTTACGCCACTGTTTGCCATGGCTCGTATTGTGGGTTGGTGCGCCCATCGTAATGAGGAACTTAATTTTGATGGTAAGCGTATTATTCGTCCTGCCTATAAAAATGTTCTTGATGATTTATCATATATTCCTATAAAGAAGCGTTGATAACCATCTCTTTATTTTATAAAAACTCATCCTAGATTTATGTGTTTGTTTATAGACATATATATTTAGGATGTTTTTTTAGCCCTTTGTTTTTATCCACGAGTTTAATTATAGTGTTTTATAATAAATGCAATGATTGAAGAATGCATTGCGTTTTTTGTTTATTAGTCTCATTTTTCTTTTCTGATAAATACTCTGATCATTTTTATTGATTTATCCTATTAATACTTACTATTAGGTATTGCAGGTTAAAATATATGCCTTTTTTATTGATCAATTTTTACCAATTGATAGGGATTGCTCTGTATCTCTATTTGTCGCTACCTTTGTATCGGTGAAAGATTTACAATTTGAACGATTTATGAGGTAGTATTTTAATAGGTAAAGAAATGATTAATAAAATTTTTCTTGTTTTTCTAGGACTTTTATTTGGTTTATCAGCATTTTCCGAGCGAGAATCAGGAGGAGTGATTTCGGGAAGAGTTGTTTCTACTTTGGAGAACGAAGCGGTTGAATTTGCCACTGTATATCTGAAAGGTACAGGTAGGGGGACTACTACAGATGGTAAGGGAGGGTACTCTTTAAGAACAGTAGCAGGCGATTACATACTCATAGTATCTGCTATAGGCTATAAAACAGTGGAAAAGAAAATCACTGTGTCTAGAGGTGGAATATTAGAGATCAATATTACAATCTCTCCGCAGGTGACAGTATTGGATGAAGTGGTTGTTTCAACATCTGTTGTAAATAGAGTAAATAAGTCTGCTTTCAATGCAGTTGCTATTGATGCGAAAGGCTTGCATAATAGTACTCAAAATTTATCTGATGCTTTAGTGAAGATTCCAGGACTTAAACTTAGGGAATCAGGAGGAGTAGGCTCTGATATGATTCTTTCTTTGGACGGATTTTCGGGAAAACACGTTAAAATATTTATTGATGGTGTACCGCAGGAGGGAGTTGGAAGTTCATTCGGACTTAATAATATTCCAATTAACTTTGCTGATCATATTGAAGTGTATCGTGGTGTAGTACCAGTCGGATTTGGTACAGATGCGTTGGGAGGAGTTATTAATATTGTGACAAATAAAACTCGGGAAAAGTGGTTTTTAGATGCATCTTATTCTTATGGTTCATTTAATACCCATAAATCGTATGTCAATTTTGGACAAACTTTAAAAAATGGACTAACTTATGAAATAAATGCTTTTCAAAATTATTCAGATAATAGTTATCAAATAGATACACCTATCGAAGTTTTTTATGAGGGCGGAGGGTCAGCAATTAATACTGATAGGTTAGAACATGTTAAACGCTTTCATGACAATTATCATAATGAGGCAATTGTAGGTAAAGTGGGGCTTGTAGACAAGAAATGGGCAGATCGTTTACTGCTTGGCTTGGCCTACTCACGCATGTATAAAGAAATCCAGACTGGAGTGATTCAGAAGGTTGTATTTGGTGAAAAATATCGTAAAGGGAACTCATTGATGCCTTCTATGGAATACAGTAAACGTAATTTATTTGTAAATAATTTAGACGTAGTAGCTACCGCCAATTATAATCGGAATTATATTAATAATGTTGATACTGCAACGTTTCGTTTCAATTGGCTTGGCGAAAAGGTTTCTTTGAAAGGACGAAAAGGTGAACAGTCATATCAGGATATAAAGTCGGATAACGATAATTGGAATGGTACTTTTACTGCTAAATACCGCATTAGTGATGTACATACATTTGTGTTGAATCATGTTGTGAATGCTTTTCACCGCAAAAACAATAATTCTGTTTCTATTGATGAATCAAATGCTATTCCCAAAGTAACACGAAAAAATATAAGTGGATTATCATACCGACTCATACCCTCTGATTTTTGGAACCTGTCTGTCTTTGGAAAATTATATAATCAATACAATGCGGGGCCTGTATCCGAATCTACTAGTGGCACGAGTAATTATGTACGTCTTACCAATAATGTAAGTGTTATGGGATATGGTGCGGCTGGTACTTACTTCATTTTTTCGGGGCTACAGGCTAAAATTTCATACGAAAAAGCTTACCGTCTGCCAACGAATGAAGAACTTTTTGGTGACGAAGATCTTGAACTAGGAAAAATAGGATTAAATCCAGAAAAAAGTGATAATCTTAATCTCAATTTGAGTTTTAACCATCAATTTGGTAATCATAATTTGTATGTGGAAGGAGGACTAATTTATAGAAATACTTCTGATTATATTTATCGTAGTATTGAAACCACTAGTAATCGTTCTTATGGCTCTTACAGCAATTATGGGAGTGTTGAAACTAAAGGCTATACTCTTTCAGCACGTTATAACTATTCCCGCTGGGTAAGTATTGGTGGAAACCTTACGCAAATGGATGTTCGTGACAATGTGGAGAAAACTCAAACGGGTCAGGAAAGTCTAACTTATGGTGCGCGTATGCCGAATCTGCCTTACCGATTTGCTAACTTAGACATATCTTTCTTCTGGCGAGATTTTTGTAAGAAAGGAACAACGCTGACTGTAACATATGATAATATGTATGTACATGGTTTCCCTCTTTATTCTGAAGCATTGGGATCAGTAGAAACAAAAAAGATAGTGCCTACACAGTTCTCACATAATCTAGGATTCATATGTAGCTTAAAAAAAGGTAAATACAACATTTCATTTGAATGTAAAAATATCACTGATGAAAAACTATATGACAACTTTAATCTTCAGAAAGCTGGTCGTGCTTTCTATGGTAAGGTGAGAGTCTATTTTGGTGGAAATTGATATGAAAGCTAGTTAATGTATAAATAAATCGATTAATAATAAATTTTTAAAATGATGAAGAAATTTTTCTTGATGTGGAGCTTTGTAACAGCTCTATTGACAAGTACTGTGTACACCTCTTGTGATGATAATGATGGGGCAGTGACCCTAGAAGAAACACAATCTGTACAGAAAGGTATAGCTATTACCTATCTACATGTAACTGATCAAATAATGAAAAATAGAGATGTTATTCGGGGAGAAAACTTTTTAGGAAATGGGGAGTATGTTACTTTTGCTGGCATTTTAGAAGCTAACAATAAAATCTATACTGCTCCTATTCCTATGGGATTGAGTGTGTACGGTTCTTCTTTTGATAATGGAGTCTGGGTGAAATATCCAGAATTAGTTAAAACTGAAGATGGAGGTACGAACAGTTCCACTTATCAGAAGGGAGAACTACAGTGGACTCAGTATCCTAATGAAGCATGGGTGGCAATATACAACGACGAGAACTTTAACAACCCGAAGTTAATTAAGACTGATAAGATTAGCTATGCCTGTGGGAGAATGCGTTCACAGTATTATCAGACTATTTGGGCTGCAGACAACGGAGATGTATATGTTTTTTCTCCTAGTTATGCTAAGATTATGGATACTGATATACAGAAAACCAGTTTGCCTGCTGGGGTAGTTCGCATCAAAGCTGGCGAGGATAATTTTGACAGTTATTACAGTAATCTAGAAGAACTCTCAGGAGGAAAGTCATTCTTACGTTGCTGGCATATTGCTGAAGATTATTTCTTATTGCAAATGTATACGGGTGAAATTGATTCACGCGGTACAGGAGCCACCCGGATGGCTGTATTCAAAGCAAGAGGAAATGGTGGTAATGGTGAATTTCATTATGTAGAAGGACTTCCAGAACCGGATCGTATCTCTTCTTTCTCTGGTACTCCGTTTTGTGAGAACGGCGTGGCTTACATTGGTGTTATTCCAATTTCTGTAGAAGGAGAAAATAATGATCCAGCTATTTATAAAATTGATCCCGTTGCTCATATTGCAACAAAAGGATTAACGGTTAATGCAACAGGTATTACTGCAATAGGTAGGCTAACAAAGAATTCCCACACTACTTATATCGTATCAGCTACTGTAACGTCGGCTAATAGCACATCAAACTACTTATTGAGTGCTTCAAGTCTCGAGGATACAGACAATATAACTCCGGGGAATAATAATGGATTTGAAACTGCAACAGGTACTGCTTGGATTTTTTATAAAGACCAATATTTGTATCGTCTGCAATATAATCAAGGAAATGAAGGGGTAACTACAGCTTATGAACTTAATACAAACGGAGATATTGTAAAACGTTCGAACGAATACACTATTACACGTTTTACTACTTATGGTATAAACGGTGAGAATATAATCTCTTCGTCTGCTGTAGATGCAACTTTTATAAATTAAAGTCTTGAATCTTTCTTTATAAGAATTTTAGTCTGCATGAGACTGTTCTCTTTTAAGTACAGTCTCATGTACATATACATAATCTCTAAAAATAGAATGAGAAAATTTTTCAGAAAAATCCATTTATGGCTTTCAATCCCTTTTGGAGTAATAATTACACTTACTTGTTTTTCTGGTGCTATGCTGGTTTTTGAAAAAGAGGTGAATGAATGGATAAGGCCAGAACTGTATTTTGTAAAACAAGTTAAGCTAACTTCAATTCCAGTTGAGGAGCTGTTGGAAAAGGTAGCTACTACTTTACCAGACAGTGTCTCAGTGTTGAGTGTGAGTATTTCCTCTGATCCAAACCGAGCTTACCAAATAAGTTTATCCAAACCACATCGTTCTTCCATATACATAGACCAATATACAGGTGAGGTTACTGGGAAAAATGAACGTTCTAGTTTTTTTATGTTTATGTTTCGGATGCATCGTTGGCTATTAGATAGTATGAATCCGGGGAATAAGGGAGTTTTTTGGGGCAAAATGATTGTAGGTGTTAGTACGTTTGTTTTTGTAATAGTATTAATATCAGGGATAGTAATATGGTGGCCTCGTACACGAAAGGCATTTAAAAACAGTTTTAAGATAGCTAGACAAAAAGGCTTGAGACGATTTTTGTATGACTTGCATGTAGTGGGAGGGATGTATGCATTTTTGTTTTTGCTAGCAATGTCATTGACAGGTTTAACATGGTCATTCTCGTGGTATCGAACAGCTTTTTACAATTTATTTGGGGTCGAAATGACAACCCAAAGTCAGAATCGATCTGTCCCAACAGAGAAGTCCATAAGGAAAAATAGAGATATAAGCTTGTTAAATGTAAAATCAGAAGGTTCTAATATGAGTCCTTTTGTATATTGGCAACAGGTATATGATAAATTAAGTACTCAAGATCCACAATATAAATTAATCACTATTTCCTCAGGGAATGCTAGTGTCGCTCACGATTTTTACGGAAATCAGCGTGCAGCTGATCGTTACTCTTTTAATGTTTTGAATGGGGAAATTCATAAAGTGGATTACTATCGTGAACAGGCTTCTAATAGCAAAATTCGTGGTTGGATTTATTCAGTTCATGTGGGTAGCTGGGGAGGAATATTCACACGATTACTTAGCTTTTTTGCGGCATTATTAGGGGCTTCTTTACCATTGACTGGTTATTATTTATTTATAAAAAAAAGTTTGAAGAAAAAGAGGCGTGAGAATGTGTCTGATTTATCTGCATAATTAAATTCTTATTAATGATAAGCTTTGGAAATTTATGAATAAAAAACGGTAGGCCAATAATGTATTGCCTACCGTTTAATATTTAACTAATAATTAGAAGTTATTTCTAGAATTATTTTAAATTGCAAGCTCTTTTAAAACATTGACTAGTTCCCTTTTAACCGGTTTATCGTTTTTAATGGCTTTACTGAATGGAACATAAACAATTTCATCATGTTCAATTCCTATCATAACGTTTCGTTGATCTTCCATAATAGCGTCAATGGCAGCTGCACCTAAACGACTAGCCAAAATACGATCATGAGCTGTAGGGCTACCGCCACGTTGTAAATGTCCCAAGATAGTAACACGAACATCATATTGCGGATATTCGTTTTTTACTCTTTCTGCATAATGCATTGCACCTCCTGTTAGTTCGCTTTCGGCTACAATAACAATGCTACTGTTTTTGGACTTACGGAAGCCATTTTTTATAAATTCTTCCAATTGATCTACCTCTGTACTAAATTCAGGAATAATGGCAGCTTCAGCTCCTGAAGCTATTGCTCCGTTTAATGCAAGAAATCCAGCGTCACGTCCCATTACTTCTACAAAGAATAGGCGCTCGTGTGAGGTTGCTGTATCTCGTATTTTATCTACTGCATCAAGAATCGTGTTTAAAGCAGTGTCATATCCGATCGTTGTATCTGTTCCGAAAAGATCGTTGTCAATTGTTCCCGGTAGGCCAATGCAAGGTACATCAAATTCTTGAGCAAAAATGCGTGCACCTGTCAATGAGCCGTCTCCACCAATAATAATTAAGGCATCGATGCCTTCTTTTTTCATATTATCGTAAGCCATTTGACGTCCTTCAGGGGTAGTAAACTCTTTGCAACGAGCAGTTTTTAAGATTGTCCCTCCCATCTGAATGATGTTACTAACATTTTGGCTTTTAAATTCTTTTATTTCACCCGAAACTAGGCCTTTATATCCTCTAAAAATACCTTTAACTTGTAACCCATTGTAGATAGCTGCACGTGTTACTGCACGTATAGCTGCGTTCATTCCTGGAGCATCACCTCCTGAAGTCAAAATGCCGATACATTTTACTGTTCCCATAACAATCTTTCATTAATTAGTTTAATGTGGCAAATTTACAATAAAAAGTTGAAAGCAATGTTTGATAGTTTTTATTTCATTGCTTCAAAGCTTTAAAAATATTCAAATTACCTTGTTTTTCTTTCAATTTATTGTAAGCAAAGAAAGATTATGCAAGATTAATACAAAGCCTATTGCTGTATCAGTAATTGAATGTGGTTATATATTTTTTCCATTAGCCATTTAGGGGTAGAAGTTGCCCCACATATGCCGATGGAATTAATATTATTCAATAGAGAAGAATTGATTTCATTTTCATTATCTATTAAATGAGAATTTGGGTTTATTTTCAGGCACTCTTCAAATAAGACTTTACCATTAGAACTTTTTTTTCCACTGACGAAAAAAATTAAGTCATGACTAGCTGCAAATTTTCTGAGATTAGGCATTCTATTTGCAACTTGTCGGCAAATTGTGTCAAAGTACTCGAAAGTTGCATTTGGTGAAATGTGATGTTTGATATGTTCTACGATTTCCTGAAATCCTTCTAAAGACTTAGTAGTTTGTGAGAACAATCGGATATTTTTGCTGAAGTCTAATTTTTTAGCTTCCTCTGCACTTTCGATTACAATGGATTCACCATCAGTTTGTCCAACAAGACCTAACACTTCTGCATGCCCATTTTTACCGTAGATTACGATTTGTTTTTCTTTAGTTTCTTCTTTCCCGAATTCTTGCTTAATTCTTTTTTGAAGACGAATAACTACTGGGCATGTAGCATCAATTATTTCTATATTATTTTTTTTGGCTATAGAATATGTTTCCGGTGGCTCTCCATGTGCTCGGAGCAACACTTTAACATTTCGTAGTTGCTTAAATTCACTTCGATTAATTGTGATTAATCCCATGGCTTTAAGTCTGTCAACTTCTCGGCTATTATGAACAATATCTCCTAAACAATAAAGAACTTCTCCTTTTGATAATTCTTCTTCTGCTTTATTTATTGCAGTAACGACTCCGAAACAAAAGCCAGAGCCCGCATCTATTTCAACTTTAATCATATATTACCTCTTTCTTTGGAGTTTAGTGGTAGTCCCTATTCTGTAATAACTTTTTCAAATTGCTCTAATAACCATTGCTTTTGTTGTGCAATTGTTAAATCAGAATTATCTAGAATTAGAGCATCATCAGCTCTACGTAGAGGACTTATAGCTCTATGTTCGTCTATATAATCTCTCTGTTTAACATTCTCCAAAATTTCCTCAAAACTACTTTCTATCCCTTTAGCTTTCAATTCTTCAAAGCGGCGTTTTGCTCTGATTTCAGGTGAAGCGGTTACAAATATTTTAAGTTCTGCATCAGGAAATACAGTTGTTCCTATATCTCGCCCATCCATAACTATTCCTTTGTTTACTCCCATAGCTTGTTGTTGGGAAACCATTGCTTCACGTACAAAGTCCAGCGTGCTTATAGGACTCACTTTAGAAGATACTTCCATTAAACGAATTTCATTTTCTACATTAATTCCATTAAGAAATGTTTGTGGAAGTCCTGTCTCTGTATCTAGGCAGAATGATATATGAATGTCATTTATGAGTTCTTTTAATCTTGATACATTGATTTTACTGTCGGCGAACAGCTTATTTTCTATGCTAAATAAAGTGACAGCACGATACATAGCTCCACTATCTATATATATATATCCTATCTTACGAGCCAAATCTTTAGCCATTGTGCTTTTTCCACAAGATGAAAAACCGTCAATTGCAATTATTATCTTTTTCATATTATCTAAGTCTTGTTTACTCGCCAAAGATACACTTATTTTGAAAATCAACCATTATTTTCAGTGCAAAAGCAAATGAATGAGTATGAAAGAATTAAAAAAGTTAAAAAGCTAGATAAAATAGAGAGAAGAGATTAGTGGTTTTCCGAAAATGTACTATATTTGCCCACAGACACAGTAAAGGAAAACTTTTTTAATCATTATATTAATTAAATTTATGGAAGTAAAAAAATCACCGAAAGCAGACTTGGAAGGTAAAAAATCCACATGGCTGCTAATTGGTTACGTCGTGGTTTTGGCTTTCATGTTCGTTGCGTTCGAATGGACGCGTCGTGATGTGAAAATCGATACAAGCCAGGCCGTAGCTGATGTCGTTTTTGAAGAGGAAATTATTCCTATTACAGAGACTCCTGAGCAACAAGCTCCACCACCACCTGAAGCGCCTAAAGTGGCTGAACTTCTAGAAATTGTAGAAGATAATGCTAAGATTGATGAATCTACTACTATTTTAACTGAGGATAATACGCCAAAGGTTGATGTAAAATACGTACCTGTACAGGTTGTTGAAGAAGAGCCTGAAGAACAAACTATTTTTGAGGTTGTAGAAAATATGCCTGAATTTAAGGGTGGGCAAGCTGCATTAATGAGCTATCTAGCGAAGAATATTAAATATCCGACTATTGCTCAGGAAAATGGAACTCAAGGTCGTGTTATAGTTCAGTTTGTGGTAAATAAAGATGGTAGTATTGTTGATGCTAAAGTGGTTCGCAGTGTAGATCCTTATTTGGATAAAGAAGCACTTCGTGTGATAAACTCAATGCCCAAATGGACACCTGGTATGCAACGAGGAAAACCTGTTCGTGTTAAATTTACGGTTCCTGTAATGTTTAGATTGCAGTAATTTGTAATATTCATATTCTAAAGAGGCTGCGATGAGCAGCCTCTTTTTATTCATAAATATTTGGAATTTTTATGTTCACAGCTTCTCAAATACTAGATCGTATTAATAATTATATTTTAGAACAACAGACTGCAAGAACCCCTCAAGGGCTTTATGCTCCAATGGAATATGTTCTTTCTTTAGGCGGGAAACGAATACGTCCTGTATTAATGTTGATGGCTTATAATTTATATAAAGAAGATCTTTCATCTATATATTCTGTCGCTTCTGGCATTGAGATCTATCATAACCATACTTTGTTGCATGATGACCTTATGGATCGTTCGGAGATTCGTAGAGGAAAACCAACTGTTCATAAAGTGTGGAATGATAATACTGCGATCTTATCTGGGGACGCAATGCTGATCTTGGCTTTTAATCGTATGGCAAGTTGCGAGGTCAAATATTTGAACGATATAATGAGCGTTTTTAGCCAAACTGCTCTTGAAATCTGTGAAGGGCAACAATTTGATATGGAATTTGAGTTGCGAGACGATGTTACTGAGAGTGAATACCTTGAGATGATTCGTTTGAAAACAGCTGTTTTATTGGCTACTAGTTTGAAAGTGGGAGCAATTCTAGCTGATGCTCCTGTTGCTGATGCTGATAATCTTTACGACTTCGGTATGCAAATGGGGATAGCTTTTCAATTACAGGATGATTTGCTTGATGTTTATGGTGAACCTGAAACTTTTGGCAAGAAAATTGGAGGGGATATTTTATGTAATAAGAAAACTTATATGCTTATTAAGGCTTTGGAGGGCGTTAAAGGTCAACTGAAAGAAACTTTGTCTTATTGGCTGAAAGTGCAAGACTTTAAACCGTTGGAGAAGATTTCAGCTGTGACTGAAGTCTATAATGAATTGAATATTAAAAAAGCTTGTGAGGAGAAGATTGCTGAATATTACGCTCTAGCTATGATGAAACTTGATGCTGTAAATGTTACTGATGATAAAAAAGTAGAGCTTAAGAAAATAGTGCAAACCTTAACATCTCGTGTAATCTAATTGAAAGAGTTGATATGCCTTATAGAAGACTTCCTAATACAGATCAAGCTAGGATAAGAGCGTTGAAAGAGGCGGTCAGACAAGGCGATTTGTGCGATGTAGGTGAGTTGGCTATTTCCTTCAAAACTTTATTTGAAGCTCGTAACTTTCTTCTTAAATTTGAGTCTGCACGATTGCATTATTCTCAATGCTATGATGAACAATCTAAAGCAAGTAAAAGTCATCATCTGAATATAAGAATGGCTCGACTTTACATTTCACATTTTATTCAAGTTCTTAATTTAGCAGTTCTTCGTGATGAAATTAAGTCTGCTCATAAAGTCTTTTATGGCTTACCTGATAATAACGTATTGCCAGAGTTGGTGACTGAATACTCATTAGTACAATGGGGAGAGAAAATAATAAATGGCGAACAGCAACGAATTTCTAAAGGAGGAATACCCATTTATAATCCGACTATTGCTCGTGTGAAAGTATATTATGATATATTTAGGGATAGTTATGAACGACAAAAGAATTGTCAGTCAGCTACTAACAGAAGTTTAAATAAACTCGCTTCAATGCGTGATCAAGCTGATGAATTAATTCTGAATATATGGAATCAAGTTGAAGGTAAATTCTCAGATATAGTCCCTATAGAGTTGAAACTCCAGAAGTGCCGCGATTATGGGATTATATATTATTACCGTTCAACTGAAGTAAGAAAATAGAGCTACAATTATTATGTTAATAGATACTCATTCACATCTTTTTCTTGAAGAGTTTAAAGATGATTTGCCACAAGTCATTGAACGAGCAAAACAGGCGGGTATATCTCGCATATATATGCCTAATATAGATAGTACAACGATAGAATCTATGCTGTCAGTGTCTAAAGATTATCCAGATTATTGTTATCCAACAATAGGCCTTCACCCTACTTCTGTCAACGAAAATTATATGGAGGAATTAGCAATTGTAAATGAGCGTTTGAGAACGCTCAATAATTTTGCAGCTATCGGTGAAATAGGTCTTGATTTATACTGGGATGGAACTTTTTTGAAGGAACAGTTAGTAGCTTTTGAACGACAACTTGAATGGGCGATCGAATATCATTTGCCTGTTATTATCCATTCACGTAATGCTTTTGAATATATATATAAGGTGATGAGTAACTATAAAAGCTCTTCATTGACAGGTATATTTCATAGCTTTTCTGGAACTGAGGAAGAAGCGAGTAGACTTCTCGAATTCGAGAGATTTATGTTTGGTATTAACGGCATTGTCACTTTTAAGAAATCTTCTTTGCCTGATGTCTTATCTTCTATACCAATGGAAAGAATAGTCCTAGAAACAGATTCTCCTTATCTATCTCCAGTGCCTAATCGTGGGAAAAGGAATGAAAGTGCTAATGTGAAATATACACTTTTAAAATTGGTTGATGTTTATCACACTACCGTGGAACACCTTTCTGAAGCCACTTCTCAAAATGCTTTAAAAGTGTTTGGATTGGTCAAATAAGTCTCTGAAGATTTTAAATTATATTAATTTGCGAGATTTATTCAAGATAAAAGAGTGATAATGCTTTATGAAAAGAAAAAAAAGGATACATTTGTAGCTGAAAATGGAGAAAACCCATAAGGAGAGATGCTCGAGTGGTTGAAGAGGCACGCCTGGAAAGCGTGTATGCGCCAAAAGTGTATCCGGGGTTCGAATCCCCGTCTCTCCGCGAAGAGGAAATTGAACGTGAAGTAAATACAATAATAATAATCAATTAATTAATCTTAAAAATTAGACACACAATGAAAAAGTTATTTGCAATTGTTGCTGTGATTGGAGCCTTAACATTTGGCTCAACTCAACTAGCTCAGGCTCAAGACGCACCTGCAGCAGAACAAACTGAACAACAAGCTACTCCAGCTGCTGACCAAGCTGCTCCTGCTGCTGAACAGGCTGATTCTGCAGCTCCTGCAGCTGAAGAAGGTGGTCTTCACAAAGAGTTGAAAGTTAAATTCATTGAAGGTACTGCATCTTTCATGAGTTTGGTTGCTATCGCTTTGGTTATCGGTTTGGCTTTTTGTATTGAACGTATCATCTATTTGAGTTTAGCTGAAATTAATGCCAAGAAATTTATGGCATCTATCGAAGCAGCTTTAGAAAAAGGTGATGTTGAGGCAGCAAAAGACATCGCTCGTAACACTAGAGGTCCTATCGCTTCTATTTATTATCAAGGTCTTATGAGAATTGACCAAGGACTAGATGTCGTTGAAAAATCAGTTGTTTCTTACGGTGGTGTACAAGCTGGTTATCTAGAAAAAGGTTGCTCTTGGATTACTTTGTTTATTGCTATGGCTCCTTCTCTTGGATTCTTGGGTACTGTAATTGGTATGGTTCAAGCATTTGATAAAATTCAGCAGGTTGGTGATATCTCTCCAACAGTTGTTGCTGGTGGTATGAAAGTCGCTTTGATTACAACAATTTTCGGTTTGATTGTAGCTTTGATTTTGCAGGTATTCTACAACTATATCTTGTCTAAAATTGAATCTCTTACAAGCGAAATGGAGGATTCTTCTATTTCTCTTCTTGACATGGTAATCAAATATGATTTGAAATATAAAAAATAATCTGAGATGAGTAAGTTATCATATAAAGTATCGTATTACGCATTGTATGCGATGTTTGCCGTCATTCTCGTTGTTTTGGGTCTCTTCTATATGGGAGGAGATGCACAAGGAGCGGACCTTATTGCAGGTGTTGATCCTGAAATGTGGCAGCCGGCAAATACAAATGCCTTGTTGATGCTCATTTATGGGTTATTAGGCTTGGCGATTGCTGCTACTGTAGTAGCTGCTGTTTTACAATTTGGTGCAGCTTTGAAAGATAATGCTGGAAATGCTATCAAATCTTTGCTTGGCTTAGTGTTGCTTGTTGTCGTTTTGGTAATAGCTTGGTCTATAGGTGATGGTACACCTATGCGTATTTCAGGTTATGATGGTACTGACAATGTTTATTTCTGGTTGAAATTGACTGATATGTTCCTTTATTCTATTTATATCTTGTTGTTTGTGACTGTTGTTGCAATTATTGCAAGTGGAATAAAGAAAAAAATATCATAACCAATTGAGAATACTCGATTAAAAAAAGCAATTACAATGGCAAGAGGAAAAAGAAAAGTTCCTGATATTAACTCAAGTTCTACGGCGGATATAGCTTTCTTGTTGCTGATCTTCTTCTTGATTACAACTTCAATGGATACAGACCGTGGTTTGGCAAGACTTTTGCCTCCACCTCCTGAAGATCAAGATCAACAAAATACTGATAAGATTAAAGAACGTAACATTTTACAGGTTTATCTGAATAAAGATGATGCTTTGATGTGCGGCAATGATTATATTAGTATTGATCAGTTGAGAGATAAAGCTAAAGAATTTATAGCTAACGTTGCTAATGCAGAAAACATGCCTGAAAAAACACAAAAGAATGTGGAATTCTTCGGTACTACTCTCGTTAGTGACAAGCATGTAATTTCTTTGCAGAATGACCGTGGTTCTTCGTATCAGGCATATATTAGTGTGCAGAATGAATTAGTTGCTGCATACAATGAGTTGAGAAATGAACTAGCGATGCAGAAATTCCAAAAACCTTATGCGGAATTGGGTGATGAACAGCAAAGAGCTATTCGTGATATTTATCCACAAAGAATTTCTGAGGCTGAACCTAAAAAATATGGAGAAAGGAAGTAATGGGAAAATTTAATAAAACTGGTAAACGTGAAATGCCGGCATTGAATACTTCTTCGTTGCCTGACCTTATCTTCACATTGTTGTTCTTCTTTATGATTGTAACAACAATGCGTGAAGTAACTTTGAAGGTTGCTTTTAAACTTCCTATAGGTACAGAACTTGAAAAGTTGGAGAAGAAATCGCTGGTGACATTCATCTACGTAGGTGAACCAATTCAAGAATATCGTGCGAAGATGGGTACTGAAAGCCGTATTCAGCTTAATGACAGTTATGCTGAAGTTGGTGAAGTACAAGACTTCATCTTTCAAGAGCGCGCTGCTATGAATGAAGGTGATCAAGCAAAAATGACTGTATCTCTTAAAGTTGATCAAAAGACTAAAATGGGTATTATAACAGATGTAAAAAATGCACTTAGAAAATCTTATGCATTGAAAATTAACTACTCTGCTAAGACTCGTGACCAAAAGTGATCGGTTGATTTATCATATTAAAAAGAAAGGCCTCTAAAATATTAGAGGCCTTTCTTTTTAATATATAGTTCTTTATGCTTTTCTATTTATTTTGTCCGTAGACTATGTTGTGAATTTGGGTCTTTATTTCTTCATAATCTGTTTTCTCATTTAAATTACCATATACCATTAAGTACATGGGGATGTTGTGATCTTCTTCTTTATATGGTGGTTGAAAGTATTCTTTATGCCATAACTTAAACCCTTGGCGTTGATAGAAATTAATTCTACGTTTAGCCATTTCATTCTTAGGCTTTTCTACTTCTAGAACAATTGGACGGTCTGATAAATGGCAAAAGTGCTCTATGCTAAGTTTTCCATATCCGCCATTACGCAAAGCTTTGTTGGTTGCAAAATGTTCTATATAGTAGAAGTTATCTAGATCCCAATAAGTAATGAAGCCAATGGGCAGTTCATCATTAAAGATGATATTGTTGACGAAATTATTTTTTTTATCTGTGTATTCACGAAGTTTATCTAGCTGGCGGTATTCTTCAGGTGGAAAAGATTCGATAAGCAATTCCTCCATGAATTTGTAATGCTGCATATTGGATGTTGTGATGGGGCAAAATTTAATCATATCTATCTTTATGATAAGCTGTGAAATTTATTGTAGGTTGAAGAGGTGCATCGGTTTAGTCGGAGCTTAATACCTCTTTTAAAGTTCTTGTAATGGTACAATAATGAAATCTTTGCTTTTTGATTCTTCTCCTCTAATTATGCGAAATATAATCATTAAAACGTTTACTTAGTAAATAGTAAGTAAGTTGTCGTTAATCTGCAGTTTAACTATTTATTAAACTGCAGATTAACGATTTTAGAGCTGTAAATTAACTTGCAATTAGGGAACGTAGAATTCTATCATTTGTTTGATTGCTCTTTGGCATATCGGGCAAAATTCGGGATATTCATTGGTTCTCATTCTACAATCGTATGATCCTCTATATATACCTTTTGCAGAGTATCCACCTCCTTCATAAAGTCCTATAGGGTAGTTTTGATGTTCAGACACAGGTGTTGGTATTGGAGTTTTTGGAGCAATCATATCTTCCCATTTAGAGCTAAAATTTACTCGTGTGGTAATATTCTTCTCCCAAGGTTCAATATCAAGTGGATAAGTATCGGTCATTACATCGTTATCATAAAAATATTCATCGCCTAAGCCTCCAAAACTATGGCCAAATTCATGGACCACTACCGGTTTAAATTTGGGGTGGTGAGCAGCAGTTAGCGTGTATGAATTGTATATACCGCCACCTCCATAGACATTTGTATTTGCTAAAATAATAATATGTTCGTAAGGTATGCCTGCTAACGCATCATGGATAGATTTAACACGGCTAGTAGTTAGGTACCTATCCGAGTAGAATGTGTCAAAATGTGAATGAACAGTTGTTTGCTTCCATTGATTTTCTCTGGGCACGCTTACGCCGCTATCTTTTGAAGGACTTGCTACTGCAACGATATTGAACTTCTTTTCCATGGTATGGAATGGCTCATGAGAAAATATGCTTTCACAAGCAATTTTTGCATCTTTATAAAATTGTTCCATTTCATTCTCTGTATACCCTTCAGCTAGTATAGCAACATCAATACAATCTTTTTCATCTCCATTATGAATTAGATATTTATGTGGCGTAATGTGAGATAATCCGCGTTGATGAATTAGAATGTCGTTAGGATCGACTATATGTTTATACTGTGCCATTACCTGTTTTCTAGGATTCAAAAGGTTTATTTCTATTTCTACCTTTTGTTTGGGGTAGGGTACAAGGAATGTGTTTTCAAAACCTTTAGCTGTCGTTTTAGCTTCGTCAGTTGATAGCCATTCTTGAAATAATGAAGAGAATGAATTCTTGTATATACAACGTTTCGTTGCTAAATCTCTTACAATAATTTGCCCATTTCCTTCAAGGGGGAGCTCAGATAAATGATGTTGTCTGCCGGCCCATGTAGGCAATTGTGAGAGCTCGTCTAAGTAGATGGATTGTTGTTTGTCGTTGCCCGTAAAGATGTAATCCACACGAAGCGTTTTGTTTTCAAAATAATCAGTAAAGTTTTGGGAATAACACTTCATAGAAGTTATGAAGAAGAGAAGAAGATAGTAGATTGGTTTCATATTAATTGAATATTTATTGTTTATTTGTCAGTATGGCTTTTAGCTATTTTCTCTTTTGAATGAGTTTTTGAAATGCATTATAAACTAGCATTTATGCACAAAGGTACGTTTTTTATCACAATATTTGTTATCAAATAGGCTCTTGATTCTTTCAAAATAATAATTTAGCGCGTTATTTTTGTGAACTTTATAGCATCCATTCTTGTTGTTTAAAAATATTAAGTTATCTGATATTGGCAAATAAAAGTAATAATTTATAGTATTTGTTGTCGGAAAATAGCTAACTTTGCATTGAAAATTCGTAGATTAAAAACAATTTGGTTCAAAATGGGACATCATCAATTAGATGCTTTAGATGAGCAAATTCTGAAATTGATAGCAGGAAATGCACGCATTCCTTTTCTAGAAGTTGCAAGAGCGTGTAACGTTTCTGGTGCGGCTATCCATCAGCGCATTCAGAAATTAACAAATTTGGGGATATTAAAAGGGTCTGAATATATCATTGATCCGGAAAAGATTGGATATGAAACTTGTGCTTACATAGGTATATATCTGAAAGATCCGGAGTCATTTGATGCAGTGACTAACGCTTTGGAGGCTATACCTGAAGTAGTTGAATGTCATTTTACTACAGGTAAATATGATATGTTTATTAAGATTTACGCTAAGAATAATCATCACTTATTGAGTGTTATTCATGACAAATTGCAGCCATTGGGCTTGTCAAGAACTGAAACACTCATCTCTTTCCACGAAGCCATTAAGCGCCAAATGCCAATAATGGTAGATGTAGAAGATGAAGAATAATCGTTGAGCGTTAGTGATTATCGTTTCTCGTAATTCACAAAAGCATAGGAGCAGGGATGTTTCTCATCAGAAAGATGAGTTTCCCTGCTTTTTTCATGCCATGAAGAAGCGGATAAGTCTGGGAAAAAAGCATCAGCTTCAGGTGCCGTTGCATCAATTTCTGTGAGACAAAGCTCGTCTGCATAAGGGAGTGCTTGTTGATAAACGCTTGCTCCACCTATTATATATACCTTTTCGTCTTCTTTGCAATTTTGTAGCGCTAGCTCTAAAGAAGTAAAGCATTCTGCACCAAGGAATTCTTTTGAAGGATTGGAAGACAATACTATATTTCTACGATTAGGCAAAGCACCTTTAGGGAGAGATTCAAAGGTCTTTCGTCCCATTATTATCGTGTTTCCAGTAGTAAGCTCTTTGAAGCGCTTCAAATCATTCGGTAGCCAGAACAGAAGTTTGTTTTGAAATCCGATTGCCATTTTTTGATCTACTGCTGCGATAATATATATTCTACCCATAAGTTTGTTTTCTAATTAGTTTTCAACAAGGAGTTCGGTTTAAGGAACACCAATCTACCTTTATTTATATAGTTCTATTCAGCTTCAAATACTACAATGTACTTATACTGCTACTATTCCAGGAATATGTGGATGCGGATCGTAGCCTACCAATTCAAAGTCTTCGAATTTGAAGTCATAAATACTTTCTACATTTGGATTGATTTTCATTTGTGGTAGTGGGCGAGGTTCCCGACTTAATTGCAGTTTAACTTGCTCCAAATGATTAAGATAGATATGTGCATCACCAAGTGTATGGATGAATTCGCCAGCTTTTAGACCGGTTACTTGAGCCATCATTTGTAGTAATAGAGCATAGGATGCAATATTGAATGGAACTCCAAGAAAGATATCTGCACTGCGTTGATAGAGTTGTAGACTTAGTCGCCCATCAGCTACATAAAATTGAAAGAAAGCATGGCAAGGAGGCAAATTCATGTTCTTTAAATCTGCTACATTCCAAGCACTTACGATAATACGTCGAGAGTCTGGATTGTGTTTGATCGTTTCAACAGCCTCGCTAATTTGGTCAATAAATCCACCGTCATAATCGGGCCAAGAACGCCACTGATAACCGTAAATATGTCCTATGTCCCCCTTTTCATCTGCCCATTCGTTCCAGATACGTACACCGTGATCTTGCAGATATTTAGCGTTCGTATCACCTTTTAGAAACCAAAGTAATTCGTAGATAATTGACTTCAGGTGCAGTTTTTTAGTCGTTAGACATGGGAAACCTTCGTCAAGATTGAAGCGCATCTGATGTCCGAAAACACTAATTGTTCCGGTTCCTGTACGGTCACTTTTCTCTGTTCCTTCAGTTAATACGCGATTGAGTAGATCTAAATATTGTTTCATAGCGAATCAATTTCCAATAAATTAGGTATGCTGCAAAATTACAAAAATGGAGTGAATAAATTGGCAAACCATCCCACGAACTTCTTCCACGGAGATCGCTTTTTCCAGAACTCCGGTGTCAGTTGAGTACAGTGTGCTATATCTTCTTCAAAAATAGTGTTTAGCTCACTAGTTATATCCTTGTTGAAGATGAAGGCATTAGTTTCGTAGTCATATCGTAGACTACGACTATTTAGGTTTGCAGTGCCGACCGTGCAAAAAATATCGTCAACCATCATTATTTTGGAATGATGAAAACCACCATTGTACATATACACCGTGGCTCCTCTTTTCATCAACTTATGAAGCTTGTATAGAGCAGCATCCGGAGTAAAAGGTATATCAGAAGCCGACGAAACCATTATAGTCACATCTACTCCTCGTTCAATGGTGCGCTGGAGTGCTTTGTTGATAGAAGATGTGGGCACAAAATAAGGGTTAACGATATGTACGTTTTTTTGGGCCGAATAGATAGACATGGCATAAGCATGGCTAAGCATTCTACTGTTTTTCTTAGGAGTTCGATCGACGATGGCCACTACAACGTTAGTGCTATCTGACTGCTCTTTATGTTTTGGGAAGTATGCCTCACCACCAATATTTTGTTTAGTTTCTTTATTCCATATTTTTAGAAAGATCTCTTGGAGATCGTTGACAGCATCCCCTTCAATCCTCATGTGCATATCACGCCAAGCGCCTATTTTAGGAAGCCCCTTAATGTAATAGTCGGCGATATTCATTCCTCCTGTGTAGGCAACTTCTCCGTCGATAACTACAATCTTGCGATGATCCCGGTGCGCTGCATGGTTGATGTAGGGGAAGGTGAACGGATCGAATTTTACGATCTCTATACCTCTTTCGCGTATCTTTTTGAGATGTTTCTTCTTGAGTGGTTTATTATTTGACCAATTACCGAAAGCATCAAACATAGCTCTTACTTCTACCCCTTCTTTTACTTTTTCAGCGAGTAGATCAAATAGTGCATTAGCGATGGAATCATTGCGGAAATTGAAATATTCGAGGTGAATATGATGTTTGGCTTGGCGGATGGCGCTGAACAAATCAATAAACTTTTCTCGTCCGCTTTTTAGTAATTTTACTTTGTTGTTGTTAGATATAGGAATTCCAGACTCTGACAAGAAACGAAGTACGAGAGAATCACTTGTCAGAGCTATAGAGTCTCTGGAATGTGCCATTAAACTATCAATGACCTCTGCCTGAGCGCGAAATAAAGACAGAAACAGAAATAAAAGAAATATACGTAGTTTCAAAACTCTTCTAGCTATTTTAGTTTACTAAGAAACAAAGATACAACATCTATATTGGCTGAGATGGGAGTTGAAGGGTATATTTATTATACTTTAACAGAGGAGAGCGGCCAGAATCTCTTCGTTTTGGACGTTCATATCGTTCGAAAATTTAAATCAATAGACTGATATTTAGAGGTATATACCGGTCGATATGTGAAACGGTACAGTAGAAATGTATGACCGCATTATATCTTTGTCGAGTTTTCTTCGTTATTTGTGTTGTGCCAATAGGTTGGCACAATTGTGCATCTATATTGGCACGCCTGTGCCAAGCCGTTGGCACAACTGTGCCAGTTCAGTGGCACAGCGTGCAACAAAGCATATTTATGCCATCGATGCTACTTTTCGTCCAGCCATAATGAGAAGAACGACAGCAGCAATGATGATTGATTTTAAATCAAGAGTGGCTTCACTGTGATGAATCATACCGATGAGTACCTCTCTCAGTGTTCCCCAAATAGCTTCAAATCCACCCAAAGCTATAAAGAGTGCAACTGCTACAGCTGCTACAAATGCAGACCAGAGGTTTGCCAACCTATTAGAGTGGTCGGGCAAGTTGCGTATGACGCGGTGAGTAAAACCGTTGTCAGCTATTTCTCGTTTGTTATCAGCGAAGAAATCTCTTAGAAGTTTATCATTATCAATTTCCGTCATAACCATTTCTTTTTAAATACGTTGCTAATTTCTCTTTTCCACGCGACAAGTGACTTTTCACTGTCCCTGCGGGTATTCCCGTTATTCCTGCAATCTTGTCGATGCTTACATCTTCCATATAAAACAGCGTGATGCAGGTTCGTTCTATTTCCTTCAGTAATTTGAGCGACTGATAAACATCCATCGTCTGCCCTATGTTCACTTGTTCGATGGAGTTGACAGCATCTACCTCTCTGGTATCTAGATCTGCCATTTCCTTTCGGCTGCGAATATAGTCATAAAATATATTATAAGCAATACGGTATAGCCAGGTGGAAAAGCTCGATAGATTTCGGAAAGAGGCTAGATTTGTGTATGCTTTAATAAAGGTGTCTTGTGCTAAATCATCACTCAATTCACTGTCACCGCAAGTCAGATTCAGGAAGAAGCGTCTGACAGGCGATTGGTACTTTTGTACCAACTGGTCGAAGGCCTTGGTGTTTTTGAACACCACGACCTGTGCGACTAGTGATATATCATTGAGTTGGCTCATTTATTTTCTTCGTTCTTCTCTTCGTCGTTTTTCTCCGAGATGATGATCTCGTTGCTTCTGATTGATGTGTCTCTGTGTCTAGTGTCTTGATTCGTTTGTTGTTTATAGCCAATCAGCCATTGTCCTATTCCCATAAACATCACAAGCAATCCGATGGCGCCAATTCCAAAATTACCGGTGATAGCCCAAAGGAAGATGAAGAGCCCTATACCTGTGAAGGTGTTTCTGATACCTTGGCTACGTTGATCTGTCGGCTTACGTTCCCGAACAAATTCTTGAGGAAGCGGTTGACCAGCTGCAATGGCTTGTTCAGCAAGGCGGTAACGTGCTTTTCGGTTCTTGTAGCGGAAGAAAAAGATTAAAAATAGGATGAACACTGGCATTCCAAAAACAGCTACGATGCTGATAATTGCTACCAAGATACCTCCGGTGATTGTATTTCCTAAGTTGTTGAACGGAAAATCGTCATCGTCAGAATCGAAGGTAAAGCTTGCTTTTCCGTATGAGCCGCTTACTTTGTTTGTATCAACGCTTGTCGTATCAGCGTCGTCGTCACTACTGCTAACCACTGTTACAGAAGAATTTCCAGTATTAGCTTTCGTTCCTTTGTTATTCGTAACGGTTACTTTCACGTTCCCGGTAGAATCAACAGTCGTCGTATGTTTCTGGGCATTTGCCAGAGATAAAATGGTTACTAAAACCAGTAAGGCAATTAAAACTCTTTTCATATACTTGTTTTTTTTATTTGTTTCTTTATCGGTTAGACGTACTTCGTAAGTCATAAAGTTGCAAAGAGACGAAATAATTTTGATATTTGCAGGAATTAATAAATGAAAAATGAACTTACCCGCTTCTTTTGTCAAATATACCCGTGCCTTACTGGGCAATGAAGAATATGAGAAATTGGCTGCTGCTTTGCAACAAGAACCTCCAGTCAGCATTCGGATCAACAGATTTAGAATGAAGGATGATGATGTCCGTTCTTTGTCAGATACTTTGGTGCCTTCTTCCTTGAACAAAGTTCCATGGGCTTCGGATGGCTATTACCTTGATGAACGGCTCACCTTTACATTCGATCCCTTGTTTCATGCCGGTTGTTATTATGTGCAAGAAGCTTCGTCCATGTTTGTGGAGCAGGCGCTTAAGCGTTATGTTGATTCGCCGGTAGTGATGCTCGATCTTTGTGCGGCGCCTGGAGGAAAATCTACTCATGCACGCAGTGTGCTTCCCGAGGGAAGTTTGTTGGTGGCCAATGAAGTGATTCGTAACCGTTCTCAAGTTCTTGCCGAGAATCTGACAAAGTGGGGACATGCTGATGTAGTAGTAACCAATAATGATCCTGTTGATTTCTCTGCACTTCCCTCTTTCTTTGATGTCATCTTGACTGATGTCCCATGTTCGGGGGAGGGAATGTTTCGAAAAGATCCCGTAGCTGTAGAAGAATGGAGTCCAGAGAATGTTGAAATCTGCTGGCAACGTCAGAGACGGATAATTGCCGATATTTGGCCTTGTTTGAAGCCGGGAGGTATACTAATATATAGCACATGTACCTATAATACAAAAGAAGATGAAGAGAATGTATCTTGGATTCAACAGGAATTTGGTGCAGAACAATTGTCCTTAGAAGTTCGCAATGAGTGGAATATAACGGGTAATTATCACTTTTTCCCCCACAAGACCAAAGGTGAAGGTTTCTTTTTGGCTGTACTCCGTAAACCAACTGTGGAAGATGAAGATATAGATCTTTCCTTCGCAAAGACTAAAGCATCTAGAAAAAAAGAGAAGAAAGGAAGTGCAAATGCTTCTTTAGTCTCTAAGGATAATCTGGCTCTAGCTTTGAGTTGGCTGAAGCAAAGAGAAGCCGAGGGTTATACTTTATCAGCCGAAGGGGCCAGTGTTGTAGCATTCCCTCAACGTTATACCGATGAATTAGCTGCGATGAAACAACATCTGAAAGTAATGCAGGCAGGTGTTTTAATAGGTGAAGTGAAAGGAAAAGATTTGATCCCAGCTCATGCCTTGGCTATGAGTGCAACCCTCTTGCAGCAGGATGCTTTTTCAACAGCAGAAGTGAGTTATGAACAGGCTATCGCTTATTTAAGAAAAGAGGCCATTTCTTTGTCAGAAACGGCCCCTCGTGGGTATGTTTTACTTACTTACCGAAATATACCGCTTGGGTTTGTGAAGAATATCGGCAATCGAGCTAATAATCTTTATCCGCAGGAGTGGCGTATTCGTAGCGGATATTTGCCGGAAGAAATTCGCACGTTGTAAAAATCATTCCCGACAGAAGTTTTATTTAGGGAAGTATTCCCGTGGGTATTTCCTTATAATTTAGAATGAAGCCCACCTGTCTGCCTGTTCCCGGTTCTGCTCCTCCCGTTATTTCTTCTAGTGTGTAGGCCGGAGGTGGTGCAGGTGATGTCCGTGTTTCTCCGATGGACGGTGTGCCCCAGTTCAGATGTAAATTTTTGTCCAGTCGATGAAGTAGATAGGCGTTTCCCCATATGGTGAAATTATGGTCAGTAGCCGGTGCGGCATCCAATGAGAAGGTAAGGGTAAGCGTGGCTTTATTATCTTCTCCTTGCTTCAATGCATAAGTTCCTTTGGTGATCAGTTCGAGTCCCGATGAAAAAGCGGTTTGCTGTCCTTGTTTGAAGAAATAAGCGTCACAGGCAGCGTTGTTGACAAGGAAAATATCGTCAACACCCGGCAGTAGATTCCCGTCCCCATTGGGTCGCAAGGATGACGAGCCGTGTATCAGATTGAGGTCTTCGTAGTAGTCTACCACTTTAATGGGCAGAGTTTGCGTTTCCTGTGTGGCGTTGTCTGTCACTTTCAGATACGTACTTCCGGTGAGAATGCCGGATATGTAAATCATTCGCCCGGCAGGAAATCCGCTCCAGCCGCTTTCCATTCCGGCACTTGCAATGCGGGAATCTCCTATTTCCAAAGAGTAATCTCCGTTTCCACTTTCGATCCCGAGGTTGCGTCTTCCGCCCATGGGCACTTCGTATTTGCTGTCGTAAAACCGCAAGGGGGCATTGGAATCGTCTTTACAGGCACTCCATAAAATAAGAATGCAAAACAATATGGAGGTGTAAGAGAGTGTTTTAGTTTTCATAATAGTTCAGTGTTTTTTACAGTCCCCAAATGTAATGCATTCTTTTTATTTATTCAATAATCGATCAAAATAAAGCGGGTATTTATAATTTGCTTTTATAAATCCGTGCCATAGCCTTTTGATATTGATTCTCTAGCTGTAGATAATTCTGATGACTTTGATAGATAACGGATACCTCTACAAAATACTCAATCATGCTGATTTGCCCTCCGGTTAGAGCTTGCTTCAGTAGAGCGAGATCTTGCTGTGCTTGGAAAGTTTTCTGATACTCTTCCATTGAGCTGTACAGTGTTTTGGCTTCACGATAAAGCTGTGCCAATTCGGATTCCACTTGCAAGGTAGCATTGTCTTTTTGCAAATCGATGTTTAGTGCTTGTGCTTTAGCCATTTTCACCTTGTTTCGGTTCTCGAAAATAGGGAAGGAGAAGCCTACAATTACCCCATTGAAAGGTATTCCGGTTTCAGTATTCCGACGATAGCCAAGTTCGAGCTTAGGCAACCATTGCGATCTGTTGACAGAAATCTGTTTGCGAGCAACGAGACTTTCATTGTAGAACGCTTTTAATGTGCGGTCGGTAGAAAGTATTTCAGATTTAAGCACTTGATAGTCTGCCGGGAAAGGTGCTACCGGATAAGTACTTTCTTGGAATACTACGGGGATGTTGCCGTTTAGCGTATTCAGTTCTTGTAATTTATTGCGTAGAGCAGTCTCGTTTAGTGAAGTCTCAGTTTTCACATTCAGTAGTTCCAACTTGATCTTATTCGTTTCAAGAACGTTTGCATCTCCTGTTTCCAAACGCTTGGTATACATTTTTGCAAGCTCTTCTGCATTGTGAAGTCGTTCTTCTAAGAACTGCTTTTGCTGGCGTAGCATGATAATGTCAAGGCAGAGTTCTTTGGCAAGTAACAACTTCTCTTGTCTAAATACACTAGCCTGACTGTCAAAAGTACTTGCTTTCAATCGATTCAGCTTGCTGCGAGTGGAATATAAACTAGGAAAGTCGAAACTTTGCGAAACTACAAGTTCGCCTATTGTTTCATTTTTGCCTTTTGAACTCCAGAGGTGAGCATACGATAAAGTCGGATCGGGCAAGTTATTGTCTGTTCGAGCTTCCAGCTTTTGCGCGTTGATTAGTTGTGCATTTGCTTGCAACTCCTTATTGTTTGTTTCAATATTCTTCAAAACTTGTTCGATGCTGTTTTGAGCTTGCATTTCGCCCGTTAGGGCGAGGAATGCACAGCTTACCAAAGAGCTTATGATGATTCGTTTCATACTTCTTTCTTTATTTCTATGTATTTATCAAACTTAGTGAATTAAACTACCTTTTTTCGGTGCATCATTAAATATACAATAGGAACGATGAAGCCGTTTAGGAAAGTAGACGTCAGTAGTCCGCCCAGAATGACTTTAGCCATTGGACTTTGAATCTCGTTACCCGGCAAATCGCCACCCAAAGCGAGCGGAATCAATGCCAGAGCAGAGGAGAGAGCTGTCATTAAAATTGGATTTAGTCGGTCGAGAGAACCTTGTATAACACTGTCGTACACATTCAATTTTTCCACTTGTTGCAAATGGTTGTAGTGGCTGATGAGCAACATACCATTACGTGTAGCAATACCGAACAGCGAAATGAAACCGATAATGGCAGGAATACTCACTTCACCAGTCGTTATGAATAGAGCAAAAACACCCCCGATCAAGGCCAAGGGCAGATTCAGCAAGATAACTCCTGATTCTTTTACATTACGGAATTCGTGATACAGTAGTAGAAATATGATGATAATACTGATAAAAGAGGTTAGTGCTAACGTTCGACTGGCTGCCTGTTCGCTTTCAAACTGTCCGCCATATTCAATGTGGTAGCCCTCAGGTAAGTTTATTGAGGTGTCCACTTTCTTTTGGATATCATTAACCACACTTCGAAGATCACGATCGGTTACGTTTGCAGAGATTACGATTTTTCGTTTCACGTTTTCCCGATTAATTGTGTTTGGCCCCATCGACGAAACGACTTCTGCTATATAGTTAAGAGGGATCTTACGTCCGTTGTTGGTATCCACCATCAGATTGCGTATTTTCTCCATTTCGTCTCGTGCATCATCTTTCACTTTTATGATAAGATCGAAACTTTTACCTTGCTCGTACACTTGAGAAATCACTTTTCCTGCCAATGCAACATTTACATATTCAGAGAATTCATTTAACGTAATACCGAACTTAGCAAGCATTTCTCTTTTAGGTTTTATTTTCAACTGCGGACGTTCAATCTGTTGCTCCACGTTTAAATCGGCAATTCCTGGAATATCGCTGATTGTTCCTTTTATTTGGTTTCCTAACGAGAACATTTTGTTTAAGTCATCTCCAAATAGTTTGATAGCAATATTAGCCTTTGTTCCGGACAACATTGCGTCAATTCGGTGACTAATAGGCTGACCTATTTCGATGTTTGCTCCCGTAATTGTACTGAGTTTCTTGCGTACTTCAGCTACAAGTTCGCTACGTGGGCGATCTTTAAGTTCAAATGGAGCTTCTATCTCCGATACGTTTACTCCAAGTGCATGTTCATCTAATTCGGCACGACCTGTTTTTCGCGCTACGGTTTGTATCTCGGGTATTGTCATTAGCAATTCTTCTGCACGATGCCCCATTTGATTACTTTCTTCCAGCGAAATTCCCGGCAATGAGCTGAGATTGATTGTAAACGACCCCTCATTAAATGAAGGCAGGAAGCTTCGTCCGAGGGTAAAGAACACTACTAGAGTGATAATAAATAATGTGATCGTACTACCTAGAGTTATTCGTTTGTGAACAAGTACCCAGGTTAGCGCTTTCTCATAAATGCTTTTCATCCAGCGAGCTACGACAGATTCTTTTAACTCTTTATTTGTCTTCTTACTTCCCAGTAAGTAAGAACAAAGCACTGGAGTCAGAGTAAGGGCAACAACTGTAGAAGCAAACAAAGCTACGATAAAAGCGATACCTAGTGGCACAAGCATACGCCCTTCCATTCCACTAAGAAAGAATAATGGCACAAAGCTCACTACGATGATTAAAGTTGAATTTAGAATAGGCATTCTTACCTCCTTTGAGGCATTGAATACCACTTCCAACGTACTAAGGCGTTCTCCTTCCGCTTTCAAACGATTTTCCCGTAGCCGTTTATACACATTTTCCACATCGACAATGGCATCGTCTACTAGAGATCCAATGGCTATGGCCATACCTCCTAAACTCATTGTGTTGATCGTCAGTCCCATATAGTGGAGAGTGAGGATGGATACCAGTAGAGAAAGAGGTAGAGTTACTAATGAAATTAATGTGGTACGTACATTCGCCAAAAACAGGAAAAGAACAATAACTACGAAAATACCACCTTCAAAAAGAGACTTTTTCACGTTGCCAATGGAACTTTCAATGAAACGACTTTGGCGGAAAACGTCTGTTGAAACTTTTACATCTGCAGGCAGATTCTTCTGAAGATCTTGGAGTGAGGCTTCCAGTTTGTCTGTCAGTTCTAGTGTACTGGTTGAAGGTTGCTTGGTGACGGTCATTAGTACGGCAGACTTACCTCGTTGCGATGCAGTACCCAATTGGGGGGCTTTCGGTCCAATTTTTACGTCGGCTATATCTTCCAAAGTTATCGGAAAATTGTTCACTGTTTTGATAACAGCTTTGCCTAACTCTTCCACTTTTGACGTTGATAATACACCGCGTACGATGTATTCATTCCCAAATTCGTAAAGTACACCACCATTGGCATTTAGGTTCATGTCTTGGGTGGCAACCATCACTTCTCCCATTGATACACCGTAGTGGCGCATACGTTCGGGATCTAACTGTATTTGGTATTCTTTAATGTCTCCTCCTAGCACTGCTACCTGAGCTACACCTCCAGTAGAGAGTAACCGTGGACGGATTGTCCAGTCGGCAATCGTTCGCAGATCGAGCATAGAGGTGGAATCCGCAGTAAGGCCGACAATTAACATTTCGCCTAGAATAGACGACTGAGGGCCAAGAGTTGGTTTACCTACATTGGAGGGTAGCGACTCACTGACCACGGCAAGCTTTTCGCTTACAATTTGGCGCGCAAGATAGATGTCGGTTCCCCAATTGAACTCTACCCAAACGACGGAAAATCCGTTGGTAGAAGATGAGCGTACACGACGTACACCGGTAGCACCATTTACTGCTGTTTCAACGGGAAAGGTGACAAGTTGTTCCACTTCTTCGGCAGCCATGCCGTTGGCTTCGGTCATGATGACCACCGTCGGTGCGTTTAGATCAGGAAACACGTCTACCTCCGTATTCATGGCGGTGTAAGTCCCTACGATGAGTAGGAGGATTGCCGCAAAGAGCACAACCAGCCGGTTATGCAGGGAGTAATGTATAATTTTATTTAGCATGATATTTCATTGATTAAGTTTCGTTTCAGGCTCTTCTCTTTTTCTAGAGTGATGAAAATAAACTTGCATAATTATAAATAGTCATATATGCCGCACATAAACTTTGCAACGACACTCTTTTTGACATGAGATTCTGTTTTAGATATTAGTGCTCGTGGCTATGTGCTGGGATAGCGTTGGTTGCACTTGCTAGGCGAACTTGATAGGCACCTTCGGTCACTACATGGTCTCCAGTTTTAAGACCTGTCAGTATTTGTACACTTTTACCATTGTCTGCACCGAGAGTCACTTCTTGTTTTTTGTAGCCCTCTTCATCTAATTGAAGATAAACGAAGAAAAGTCCTTGCTCTTCGGTCAATGCTGTGCGAGGTAGAGAGAGTACCTTTTCTTGTTGAGAGGAAAGCAGATAGACTTCTACGAATGACCCTGGAATGATTTCTCCTTTATTGTCAAATTCGAAAGTGACGGGAATATAGAAAGAATCTTCTCCTGATGTTTTTCCAACCGAAAGTAGTTTACCATTCAATGCTTTTAGCTCGAAGACTTCATTATTATAAGATGTCTTGAAATTGGCTGAACTGATAGTGCGAAGATATGGGTAATATTTTTCGGAGACTTCGGCGCGGAGGAATAGTCTGCGGTTCTGTGTCACACTGACGAGTGGCTGACCGATTGTTACATAGTCTCCTTCTTTAACCATAATGCTTTTCACATATCCGGCAATTGGTGCTGTGATATTTTGACCTACAGAAGAGTGGTTCTTGCTAAGGGCTTCGTAGCTGATCCGTGCATTTTCATAGTTTTGCTCTGCTTGAGCAAACTCTTTTTCGGATACAATTTTGCTTTTTATCAGTGACTGCATACGTTCATATTCTTTCTTAGAAACCTCGAAAGCTATACGAGCACGTTGAACGGGGTCGCCTTCAGCGATGTTGTGTGATGAAATTGTAACCAACGGCGTATTGTGGTTGACGCTCATGCCTTCAGTCACTTTTCCACGAAATGAAATAACGCCAGCAACTGTGGCTACTGCAACAGACTCATCACCTTGAGCAGTAAGAACTTGTCCGCTTGTTTTGATAACTTGCTGGAAGGGGGCTGGACTGATCGTTTCAACTTTGACACCAGCAGCATCAGCTTTTTCTTTTGGAAGGATGATTTCGTCGCTATGTTTATTTTCTTTTTCATCATGATTGTGTCCGACGGTTTCATGGTCATGCCCCTCATGGTTATGACCTTCATGATCAGAGCTTTTACGGTTGCAAGAGTTCAATGCTAGTAATGCAAGAACTCCTATAAAGATTAATTTCTTCATAAATGTTATTTTCCTACTATGTTTAACTGTTTTTTATACGCTACAAAGATAAAGTAACGTAGATGCAACTTGCTTGCATTTACGTTGTTACGCGAAAACAGAGTAGGGAGGGGCTCGAAGGGAGGAGGTACGAGGAATTATCGTACCATGAAGGGACTCACGATAGATGTAGTAGTTTTTGACTCGTCTTTCATGAGGTCGTAATAAATGCTCTATTATAACATCAGAGAATAGTGTGGCTATAAATATATAATTCGGACCACTGTCTGTATGTACTGAGGGGATGGGTGAGTGAAAGCGAGTCATGCACTCATTGCTACAGCATGAATCGTTTTCGGGATGATGATGGTTGGGACATTGTTGCTCAATAGGTTGATCCTGTTTCATGCAAATTGTCCCATTAGGATGGTGGTGATGGGGAAAGACAGCAGCTACCAACATAATGATGTTGATAAAAAATAGCATTGTTACTATAAATCGTTTTTTCCCTTTCATCCTTAATTATTGAGCATTATCTACTTTAGATGCGTGATTTATTTTGCACAAAGATACAAATACATTCTTTTTTACCTAAAGTAGATAATCTCTTTTATTATTTATTATTTTTTTTCCAGCTCTTGCAACGAATCCATTTTCTTCTTTTCTAGGAATTCATAGATGCCGCAAAGATGTTCTGTTACTTTCTTATTCCCAAATTCATAGACTTTTGTTACTAGTCCGTCAAGGAAATCACGGTCGTGTGATACAACAATTAGTGTGCCATCGAAATCCATTAAAGCTTGCTTAAGAATGTCTTTCGTTTTCATATCAAGGTGGTTAGTAGGCTCGTCAAGAATCAATAGATTGACTGGCTCTAGTAAAAGCTTGATCATAGCTAAGCGTGTACGCTCTCCCCCAGATAAGACTTTAACTTTCTTCATAGACTCTTCAGGACCACCAAACATAAATGCGCCTAGCAGGTCGCGTATTTTATTACGAATTTCTCCTTTGGCGACATCATCAATAGTCTGAAATACAGTTAGGTTTTCATCCATTAGCGAGGCTTGGTTTTGAGCAAAATAGCCTATCTGCACATTATGTCCTAGTGTTAGTGTACCGTCATGGTCAATCTCATTCATGATCGATTTAACAAGTGTCGATTTTCCTTCACCATTCTTGCCAACAAACGCCACTTTATCACCGCGCTCAATTGTTAAATTAGCATTGCGGAACACTGTATGGTTACCATAAGTTTTTCCAACTCCTTCCATCGTGACAGGATAACTACCTGAGCGAGGTGATGGTGGAAATTTCAACCGTAGTGCTGAAGTATCTTCTTCATCTACTTCAAGTAATTCTAGTTTCTCAAGCATCTTGACACGACTTTGTACCTGCAACGTTTTTGAATAGGTACCTTTGAACCGCTCAATGAAAGCTTCTGTCTCGGCAATGAATTTTTGCTGCTCGTCATAAGCTTTTTGCTGTTGCTCACGGCGTTCTTTACGCAGTTGTAGATATTGAGAATAGTTTACTTTATAATCGTAGATGCGTCCCATTGTAACTTCAATAGTGCGAGTCGTGATGTTGTCTACAAATTTTCTATCGTGACTGATTACGATAACTGCTTTACCGTTATTTATTAGAAAATCCTCTAGCCATTGGATCGATTCAATGTCGAGGTGATTTGTAGGTTCATCAAGTAGAAGGACGTCAGGTTTTTGCAGTAGTAGCTTAGCTAGTTCGATACGCATGCGCCAGCCGCCACTGAAATCACTCGTTTGCCGCTGAAAATCTTCGCGTGTAAAACCTAGTCCAAGTAATGATTTCTCTACGTCTTCTTCATAATTTGTAGCATCAATGGAATAAAACTTTTCGCTGATAGCAGAAACTTCTTCGATTAGTGCCATGTAGCTGTCACTTTCGTAATCTGTTCGTGTTTCTAACTCTTTGTTCAGAGAATCAATTCTAGCTTCCATTTCATGTAGATGGGCAAAAGCTTGAGCTGTCTCGTCAAAAACAGTTCTTCCATCTTCCGTCATCAAATGCTGTGGGAGATAGGCTACTACGCAATCTTTAGGTGCTGAAACCTTGCCGCGAGTAGGTTGTCGGGCTCCCGCCAGAATTTTTAATAAGGTACTTTTACCCGCTCCGTTTTTTCCCATCAAAGCGATGCGGTCTTTTTCATTAATAACGAAAGAAATGTCACTAAATAAAGTAGTGCCGCTAAATTCTACAGCTAGTCCGTCTATCGAAATCATATAATTCTTAATAATTTGAGGCGCAAAGATAGCGAAATATATCAATCTTTTTTATAACTTGCGGGCTGAAAAAAGCTTTTAGATTGGGTTTTCTAATCAAAATGTGTTTAAAAAGTGTAAATTTAATGATGTAATGAGCAATATGGAAAGTACACAAATAAGTGAATTTAGACCTCTCATTTTAGTAGCCGAGGATGATGATAGTAATTTCAAATTGATAAAAGCTATCATAGGAAAAAAATGTGATATAATGTGGGCCAAGAATGGGGAAGAAATTGTTGCTTTATTTAAAGAAAATGCCCATAATGCTCAAGCTATTTTAATGGATATAAAAATGCCTTTGATGAATGGGCTGGATGCTACAAAGATTATTCGGGGGCTTGATAGCGAAATACCTATTATAATGCAGACTGCCTATGCTTTTAATTCTGATAAGGAGAATGCAATGAATGCTGGTGCTTCTGAGGTATTGGTAAAACCTATCACTTTAGGTATCCTTAGGGGTACATTAAGTAAATATTTTCCTAATCTCGTTTGGTGATTTTATAGTTCGATTTATTTATAAGAAACTTTATGAATAAAGTTTTGATCGTTATTATGATTCAAGCATTTATTTTATAATAGAGTTTCTTGATTGTTTTGAAGGTAATATTTTACTTTTTGGATAGATCATATTGAATCACTGTAAAGAACAAAGAAAATAGTGGCTACAATTATATTTATTAAACAATAAAAAATGAAGGAGTGGATACCTTCTATGAGTATAACAAAAAACGATGAATGCAATCGCATTCATCGTTTTTTGTTATTACTTCTTCTTCCTGAGAAGCAATCCTTTTTCGTTTTACAAAAGATGATCGGTATCTGTTTCACTTTGAAATTTCCGACTCACTTTCATCAGATTGATGATATAAGCTACCACGTTTTGAGCTTCTTGAACCATGGTTAGATAAACCATGCTTACTCGGATACTTCCCGATTGACTCTGAATGCGTTGCAACTCTTTGCGTTTTAGCTGAGATAGTTGCCCATTTAAATCATTGGCACGATGGATTTCTTCCTCTATATTTTGATAATCATTATTTTCCATCTTTTTGCGGCATAACTGAATTAAGTAAGTAATGTCTTCAGCTACATCACTAAATTCTCCTTTTTGTATGGCATCAAGTGGATTAAAGTTGTTGTCTATATGTTCCAAACAAGGTTCGCAAAGGCGTGATATACTATATACCAATTCGCTTGCAAAGTCATTTCCCTGATAATAATAGAGTCCTTTTTCAAGTACAGTATTGTTGTCAAGGCGACACATGGCCAAAGTTCCAGTGCGCTTCATCTGTTTAATGAGCTGTTTTTCGAATTTTGTAGAACCCATTGCGCGGCGCAGCCCTCGGAGATTTTCATGAATGAAAGAATTGACTGTAAGCTCGAAGTTAGTTTCTGCATATTCCATAACTCTTGAAAGCTCTTCACGAGTATGTTTTCGCATTAATTTAAGAGCTTCTTCGCTATCAGATGCTTGCATTAATTGTTTTAGAGTTTCATTTCCATTCTCTTTTTCTTTACGCTTCTTATAGAGTACTTGACTTCTCACCAAAATAAAAATGGCAAGACCAATAAGTGCGATGATAGAAATATTTCCACCGTAATGTAATATTAGTGCAACGAAGAAGCAGATTGTGAAAGCAGCTCCAGCAGTGATAAACCAACCTCCAATGACACTTAGCACACCTGTGATACGGTAAACTGCAGAATCACGTCCCCATGCTCGGTCTGAAAGAGATGTACCCATCGCTACCATGAATGTTACATAAGTAGTTGAAAGAGGAAGTTTAAGTGAAGTTCCCAATGCAATAAGTAATCCGGCAAGCACGAGATTTACTGAAGCACGAATGAGGTCAAAAGCTGCTCCATCTGCAATAATCGCTTCATCTTTGCGAAAACGAGTATTAAGCCATTCTTTAGCAGATTCAGGTACAATACCTGATAATCCATTTGCTAAGGTCATACTAAAACGCACTAAAGTTCTTGCGATTGGAGTGCTACCAAAAGTTTCTTCTCCCTCGTCTTGTCGAGCAAGATCAACAGATGTCTTAATTACCGCATGTGCTTTTTTGGATGTACATAATGCGTAGACCATAATTATTCCAGCTCCGAGTAAGAAATACCAAGGTGTTTTGGCTGGTCCTAATAGAGAAGTCATAAGAAAGCTGTCTGCCCCACTACCCGCACCGTTAGTAGTAAAGTCTATAAAGGATGAATATCCAGCTAAAGGAACTCCAATGAAATTTACGAGATCATTTCCTGCAAAAGCCAATGCCAAAGCAAAAGTACCCATTAGTACAACAACTTTAAATACGTTAACTTTAAGCCAATGTAATATTTGCATTATTATAGTGA
Source organism: Bacteroidota bacterium (assembly GCA_023426145.1). Lineage (GTDB taxonomy): Bacteria > Bacteroidota > Bacteroidia > Bacteroidales > Bacteroidaceae > Bacteroides. The sequence continues at coordinate 122,062 of JAFABG010000040.1, forward strand.
AGAACACTAAGAATGCAACGATGAGCATAAAAGTATTGTCCTGTATCCAATGCTTGTATTCGTCTGTCATGAAACTACTCGTTTTCAGACCTTTTATAAGCATGAAATAAATAATTGAAGTGGCTGCTATTCCCCCAAAGAGAGCAACACCATATTTCATCTTCTTTTTATAGTTGAATGTGAATATTACGCGGGTCAGCCATTGGACAAGCATACCAAAAAAGAAAGCGATAGCTACAGATAAGAAAATACCCATTATGACTGAGAGCGCTTTATCTGTATTAATTAGATCACCTAATCCGAGAGTTGAATCGTGGCTCACTTTAATGAGTGCAAGCGCAAATGTTCCTCCCAATAACTCAAACACCATTGATACAGTTGTAGAGGTAGGCATGCCCATGGAGTTAAATACATCCAATAACACGACGTCGGTTAACATAACGGCGAGTAAGATACACATGATTTCAGAAAAATAGAAGTGCTCGGGCTGGTAGATGCCGTGCCGTGCGATGTCCATCATTCCGTTAGATAGTGATGCGCCAATAAATATACCAATACCAGCGATAAATAAGATTGTTTTGAACGAGGCTGCTTTAGCTCCAACAGCTGAGTTCAGAAAGTTAACAGCATCATTGCTTACACCGACAATAAGATCGAAGATGGCAAGGACGAAAAGAAAAATGATGATACATAGATAAATTGTCTCCATAAATGAATATGTGTATATGTTATTTCTGGCTGCAAAGGACGTAACTTGAAATTGCAAGGGAATGTCATACTTATTACAATTCTGTTACAGAATTCTATCTTTTCTTTTTAAACAAATGAAAAGGCAAAAAAGATATTTCAATTGCCTTTTTTATGCACAATTTATTTTTGGGCCAACCACTCATAAAATTTATATTGAGCACGGATCATTGGTTTTCCAGAAATTCTCTTCTTGAAAATATTTTGTAATTTATCGTCTACCCAGCAGGCTTTGCGATTGTCAGCAAGTTGAATGTTTAACATCTCTATTAAGCTTGTACGCAGATCTTTATCTAAAATAGGTGTTACTGCCTCAATGCGGCGATACAAATTGCGTCGCATCCAGTCTGGAGAACCCATAAAGACTTTCGGATTCCCGTTGTTGCCGAAGTACCAGATGCGTGCATGTTCCAAGAAACCATCTACAATACGGGTGACATGAATATTACGACTGTATGACTGACCCGGAATGAGGCAACAAATGCCGCGTATGATGAGATCAATTTTTACTCCATGTTCAGATGCTTCGTAAAGACGATCTATTAAAGCTGGGTCTTGAAGAGCATTCATTTTGAGAATAATATATCCAGATTTTCCTTTGTCGGCTAGGGATATTTCGTTATCGATTAGGCAATTTAATTCAGAGATAAGATTGAAACGAGCTACAAGTAAAGTGCTGAATTTAGGATTATCTTTTCCTTGTAACGTTTGAAATAAGCGATATAGGTCCTTAATTATTCCTTTGTGGCAGGTAAAAAGGCCACAGTCAGCATAAAGAGTAGCAGTCTTTTCATTGAAATTTCCAGTACTAATATAGCCGTAACTCTCGACTTTTTCGCCTTTGTCGCCTTGTCTTTTAATGAGTGCAACTTTGGCATGAACTTTAAGTCCTGGTATACTGTATATTATTTTTATCCCCGCAGTTTTCATCATTTCGGCTGTAGCAAGATTATTCTCTTCATCAAAACGAGCTTTCAGTTCCACGAAAACGGTTACTTTCTTTTTGTTCTGAGCAGCTGCAATTAGAGAGTTGATTACTGCTGAGTTTTCTGCAACTCGATATTGTGTAATCATAATTTCTTGTGTTTTAGGGTCGTGCACTGCCTCATAAAGAAAATGAATGAAATGTTTGAATGAATGATATGGATAAAATAATAGTAAATCTTTTGTGGCGACATAATTGAATATTGATTCTTTTTCGTCTAAAAAATTGAGCTTTATGGGCTCAATTTTTTTTTCATGATGAGCAAAATCTAGGTTGGGGAGATGTCTTAAATCTTCAAGATTTAAGTGCTTATCTCCTGTAACGAGCTCATCCGGTTGAATACCGAAGGCATCCATTAAGAATTTGAGAAAATCTTCTGGCATAGCTCGATCATAAACAAAACGACAGACATCACCAATCTTGCGTTTTTTTACCTTCTTTTTTAGTTGCGCTACTAGATCAGCCCCTTTGGTAGTATCATCAATTAAGATGTCTGCATCCCGAGAAATTTTGATACTATAACTTGAATCAACATCATAGCCAGGGAAGATAAGGTTAAGATTTGCCTTTATTATATCTTCAGTGAATATTAAGTAATAATTATTGTTGTAAGATGGGAGTTGAATAAACCGAGGCACTTTTGCATATGGTTGTTTCATCACAAAATAGTAGGGTTGGCATTTGGGCGATTCAATGTTATTTTTTTCTTCCTTAGAGTAGAGGCGTATAGCTAGATAGAGCCGATTATCTCTTAAAAAGGATACTATTTTTCCTTTTAATACAGGTACAGGCTGTAAGTAAGGGAATATTTCTTCTCTGAAAAAGTTTGTGATGAATTGTTCGTGGAAAGGCTCTACGTGGCTATCTTGATAAAATATGATGTGCTTTTTGCGTAGAGAGGGTAGTATTTTTTCTTCATAGATACGCACGCGGTCGTCCAATTGACGATTCACAACATGATTAATTTCTTCTACTAGATTACGTGCTGATTGTACTGTTTCTTCATCGCTTTCTGTTGTTCCGGATGCTACAGCCTTATGATCCGCCACACGGATTTTATAGAATTCCTCTAAGTTAGAGGAGTAGATTGCAATGAAGTTAATTCGTTCATATAATGGAAGATGTTCATCGAGAGCTTCGAGTAATACTCGGTAATTAAACGAAAGCCAGCTAATATCACGTTTAAAATAATTATATTTGCTTTCCATGTACTTTAAGATTTTTCCAAATATAGTATCTTTGTGTGATTAAACAAAGAAAATAATGACAAGAATTGGATTGCTATCGGATACTCATGCTTATTGGGATGATAAATATTTGGAGTATTTTGAACCGTGTGATGAAATTTGGCATGCAGGAGATATAGGCTCAGTAGAATTAGCCAACAAATTAGCTGCTTTTCGACCGCTTCGAGCTGTTTATGGTAATATTGATGGTCAAAATATTAGAAAAATGTTTCCGCAAGTAAATCGTTTTACGATAGAGGGAGCAGAGATCTTAATAAAACATATTGGTGGCTATCCAGGGAAATATGACCCATCAATAGTAGGTAGTTTGATGACTCGGCCCCCAAAGCTTTTTATTAGTGGGCATTCTCATATCTTGAAGATTAAATATGATAAAACGCTTAATTTGTTACACATTAATCCTGGAGCTGCAGGGAAATCAGGGTTTCATAAAGTGCGTACGATAGTTCGGTTTTCTATTGAAAATGGTGTTTTTAAAGATTTGGAGGTTATCGAATTAGCTGGATAGATTTTTTACAGTTCATTTTGTCAGGTCGAATTTCTTTCCGACATTTGCAAAGTAGTAATAATGAATAATTCATATCACAATGAAAGGAATCATTCTTGCCGGTGGAAGTGCAACTCGCCTTTATCCGCTTTCAAAAGCGATATCAAAACAAATCATGCCAGTGTATGACAAGCCGATGATATATTATCCGTTGTCAACACTTATGTTAGCAGGAATACGGGAAGTGTTGATCATTTCTACTCCCCGTGATTTGCCAATGTTCCGTGAACTCTTGGGGTCTGGGGAAGAATTGGGAATGTCCTTTTCTTATATTGTACAAGATCAGCCTAATGGATTGGCTCAGGCTTTTGTTCTTGGAGCACCTTTCTTAAATGGAGAAGCAGGTTGTCTGATTCTTGGTGATAATTTGTTCTATGGGCAAGGGTTTTCAAGTATGCTCCAAAGGGCCTCAAAAATGGAAAAAGGAGCTTGTATCTTTGGTTACTATGTGAAAGATCCTCGTGCGTATGGAGTTGTAGAATTTGATGGTCAAGGTAAAGTTATTTCTCTTGAAGAAAAACCTCTCATTCCGAAAAGTAATTATGCTGTTCCTGGTCTTTACTTTTATGACGCATCAGTTACGGATAAAGCTGCATCGTTAGAGCCTTCTAAGCGTGGAGAGTATGAAATTACAGATCTTAATCGTATGTATCTAGAAGAAGGAACTTTGCAAGTTGAACTTTTTGGCCGTGGTTTTGCTTGGTTGGATACAGGGAATTGCGATAGCCTTCTTGAGGCTTCTAATTTTGTGGCAACAATTCAAAATAGACAAGGATTTTATGTAAGCTGCATTGAAGAGATTGCATGGAGAAAAGGATGGATTTCAACAGGACAATTAATGCTGCTTGGCGAAAAATTAGAAAAAACCGAATATGGAAAATATTTGATGGAGTTGGCTAATAATTGATGTAATCATTATAACTTATATTTTATGAAGACTTACCTTATTACCGGTGCTGCTGGATTCATTGGTGCAAATTATATTAAGTATATTTTACATAAACATATAGATGTGAAATTAGTCGTTTTAGATGCTTTGACCTATGCTGGTAATTTGGGTACAATTGCAAATGATATCGACAATGAAAGATGTTTCTTTATAAAAGGAGATATATGTAACCGTGAAATAGTTGATAGCCTATTTGCTGAATATCGATTCGATTATGTTGTCAATTTTGCAGCTGAGAGCCACGTTGATCGTAGTATTGAGAATCCACAATTATTTCTGATTACTAATATTTTAGGTACACAGAATTTGTTAGATTGTGCTCGTCGCGCTTGGGTGATGGGTAAAGATGAATACGGTTACCCTACTTGGAGAAAGGGGGTTCGATATCATCAGGTTTCTACAGATGAAGTATATGGCTCTCTTGGTAGCGAAGGCTTTTTTACTGAAGAGACCCCACTATGTCCCCATAGTCCTTATAGTGCTTCAAAAGCTAGTGCGGATATGGTTGTTATGGCTTACCATGATACTTATAAAATGCCTGTATCCATCAGTCGCTGTTCGAATAATTATGGTCCATATCATTTTCCAGAGAAGTTGATTCCATTGATTATAAAGAATATTCTCGAAGGGAAACCTTTACCTGTGTATGGAGATGGTAGCAATGTACGAGATTGGCTTTATGTTGAAGATCATTGCAAAGCAATTGATCTTATTGTGCGTGAGGGGCATGAGGGTGAAGTGTATAATGTTGGGGGGCATAATGAAAAAACAAATCTTGAGATTGTGAAACTTACGATTGCCACTATTCATAGGCTGATGACTGAAAATGAGAAATATCGTTTGGTACTAAAGAAGAAAGTCAAGGATAAAGATGGTAACATCTCGATTGATTGGATTAATCAAGACCTGATTATATTTGTAAAGGATCGTTTAGGACATGATCAACGCTATGCTATTGATCCCATGAAAATTACGAATGCATTAGGTTGGTACCCTGAAACGAAATTTGAGAGTGGGATAGTAAAAACGATAGAATGGTATCTAAATAACCAAGCTTGGGTTGATGAGGTTACCAGTGGAGATTATCAAGGATATTATGAGAAAATGTATGGTAAACAATAAATCCTTTATTATCCAATAATTAATCCTATTGATAGTAGGATGCCCATAAGCAGCATATTGCGAGAGGTCTCTCCTAATATGCTGTTTAATTTTTTGCCATTGTTGATTTGTACCATTTTTCGCCATGTGATGTAATGTGGAATAAGGTAAAATAAGGGAAGAACCGTTGCGAAAATGTGGCCTTCGAAAAGAAACCAGAAGCATAGAAGAACTGCAATTAGTCCCATAAATAGATATAAATAAGCTCCGAATTTTTCTCCAAAACGAACGACTAGCGTTTGTTTACCACTTTTAGCATCTGCTTCACGATCTCTGTAATTGTTTACAACTAATAAAGTGTCAATTAATAAGCCACAGATTAAAGATGCAATGATTGTGTCTGCCGTCAAATCTAGTGTCTGTACATAATATGTCCCGCCTACTGGGACAAATCCAAAGAAAATAATAACTAGAACGTCTCCCCATCCATTATAGGATAATGGGTATGGTCCAGTAGTATATAAGAAGGCAAAAATGACACATGCTCCTCCCATTATCATAAGTTCCCATCCACCGTAAAATAGTAAGGTTGAACCCACTATGCAAGCAAATATAATGGTGAAAATTATTCCTTTTTTCATCGCTTGAGCTGATATCCATCCCTGTGAACAAGCACGCTCAGGACCTAATCGGTCTTCTCTATCACTTCCTTTAAGAAAATCAAAGAGATCATTAATAAAGTTGGCAGCAATTTGCATCAAGCTTGCAAATAGACAGCAGATCAGGGCAGGCAACCAATGAAAATGTCCCACCATCCCGGCAAGTGCACTTCCTACTATTACTGGAGTAATAGCACCTGTCAGAGTCTTTGGGCGAGCTGCTAATATCCATGCTTGAATTGAATTCTGCTTTATATTTTCCATCTTTTACAGCAAATCTTTAGATTAGAATGGCAAAGATACATGATTTTTCTATCTTTGTTTGCCGAATGTAGGATGAATGTATAAGAATGCGAGAAAATGATCTGTTTGAGATGAGAAATATATGTATATTAAAAAGTTCGTTTCTGTTGTTGAGCTTATTGCTACTTATTGCTTGTAAAAGTAAGAAAAGCATGCTTTCTCCTGCTCAATCTTCAACGACAAAGGTTGATCTTTTAAGTGAAGCTAAGCCTGTTAAATTCGATAGTATTTTTGTCTTGGATCACTCTAAACTGAGCGATATTAAGATTGAAGATAGAACAAAAAATAGGATAAGACTTCATGATAAAATAACATCTTCTACTTATAAAGTCTCTTCTGATTATGTTGGAATAGATCGTATCGTTGAATATGATTTTAGTCATCAAGATGTTCCTGAAGCATTTGAGGGATTTCGTATGGCTTTCATTTCCGATTTACATTATAAAAGCTTGCTAAATGAGACTGGTTTAAATAACCTTGTGAAATTGCTGAATTCGAAGAAGATTGATTTGCTATTGATGGGTGGAGATTATCAAGAAGGTTGTGAATATGTAAAACCTTTGTTCTCTGCATTAGCTCGAGTAAATACATCTATGGGAATTTTTGGAGTTTTGGGAAACAATGATTATGAGCGTTGCTATGATGAGATCATTACTTCAATGAAACATAATGGAATACATCCTTTAGAACAACAGGTAGATACTTTACGTAAGGCTGGTCAACAAATCATTATTGCTGGGGTACGCAATCCTTTTGATTTAAAACGCAATGGAGTATCTCCAACTTTGCGTCTTTCACCTGATGATTTCGTTATTCTATTAGTTCATACTCCTGACTATATTGAAGATGTTTCTGTCGAAAATACAGATCTTGCTTTGGCTGGTCATACGCATGGAGGCCAAATTCGACTTTTGGGTTATGCTCCAATACAGAATTCACATTATGGTAGTCGATTTTTAACAGGTTTGGCTTATAATTCTTCTGATATCCCTATAATAATAACCAATGGGATCGGTACCTCTAGAATGCCAATTCGTTTAGGTGCTCCATCTGAAATTATAATGATAACTCTCCATCAATTGAAAAAGTAACTCGGTACTTATAGGTCTGGGCAAATTTTAGAAGGGAATCTTGCTTAATTTTTTATATTTAAATATAGTATGCTTTTACTTACTTAATAGAGCAGATATCTTTAATGCATTCCCAAACTTTCGGATGCAAAAAGTACCTAATGTCTTTATGTTCGTTAAGTGCATTACGAATAAAAGAAGAACTAATATCAAAAGTGGGTGAGTTCACTAGGCGGGTCTTATCTGGTAATTTTTTCTCATCCACAGGAAAGTTTGGCCGTGGATAAACTAGAATTTTATTCTCTTTAATGATACGATCAGCTTGGTACCAACGATTGAATCTATTCCAGTTATCCGAACCTATAATTAAATAAAAATCTCGTTCAGGGTACGTCTCACGTAATTTTTCTAGTGTGTGTACGCTGTATGAAGGACGTGGTAAGTGAAATTCGAAGTCTGAAGAGCTGAACTTAGGATAATCCTTTATGGCTAATTCTACTAGTTTTAGTCTAAGCTCATCAGGCCATAATTCTGCCTCTGACTTTAAAGGGTTATGAGGGCTAACCATAAACCAAATTTCATCCAACTGTTCAAACTCACAAAGATAGTTGGCTAAAGCTAAGTGCCCGATGTGGATCGGGTTAAATGAACCACTGAAAATTCCGGTTTTCGGTTTACTTGCTTTAGTCATCTGAAGTTTACTCCATTAAGAAATTGCTGATCACTTTGACAGCCTTATCAATAGCTGTTTCTAAGTCATCATTTACTATGATACAATCAAATTTAGGAGCAAAAGTCATTTCGAATTCGGCTTTTGCAATTCGGCTTTCAATAACTTCAGGAGCATCCGTTCCTCTGCCGTTGAGTCTATGACGGAGTTCCTCTATTGATGGTGGTTGGATGAATAAGGATAAAGCCTGATCTCCATAATGCTTTTTTATATTGCATCCACCCACTACATCTACATCGAATATGACATTTTGGCCTTGTTCCAACTGTTTGTTTACTTGTTCTTTCAATGTGCCATAATATCGGTCTTTATAGACTTCTTCGAATTCTAAGAAATCGTTGTTTTCAATTCTTTCTCGGAATTCTTCGGGTGTAAGAAAGAAGTATTCTACGCCATGCTTCTCAGTGCCACGAGGAGGACGGCTAGTAGCTGAAATAGAGAAGGCAAGATTGAGCCCTTTTGTCAACAAGCGATTGATAATTGTAGATTTGCCCGATCCTGATGGGGCTGAAAATATAATTAACTTACCAGACATCTAAATTGATTACATTACGTTTAAAACTTGTTCTTTAATCTGCTCCAATTCATCTTTCATCTGAACAACTATTTTTTGCATCTCAGCATGGTTTGATTTACTTCCAAGAGTATTTATTTCACGTCCCATTTCTTGCGCAATAAATCCGAGTTTTTTCCCTTGGCCATTACCGCTTTCCATTGTACTTATGAAATATTTCAGATGATTACTAAGCCGTTGCTTTTCTTCATTGACATCCAGTTTTTCGATGTAATAGATAAGTTCTTGCTCAAGTCTATTTTTATCATAATCTACACTTAATGTTTTTTCAAGTGCATCAGTGATCCGTTCCTTAACTTTTTCTACCCGTTCTTTTTCAAAAGGTGCTATCTTTTCTAATAGTTGGTATATATTGGCGATTTTTTCGCGGAATTTCTTTTCTAAAGCCGCTCCTTCTTGTTTACGGAAACTTACTAAATGTTCTATAGCTTCGCGCACAGTTCCATGAACTGTTTCCCATTCTTCTTCTGAAAGTTCTTGGATGTCAGTCCTTGTCATTACATCTGGCATGCGAAGCAGAGTTTGAAACCAATCTGAAGGTAATGCAATATTTAGTTTTTCAGAAATAGCAAGAATTTGTTTGTAATAGCCTTCAACGAGTACTTGATTAATTGGAATTGCGATTTCTAGTCCTTCTTTTTTTTCTATCCAAAGGCTGAAGTCAACTTTTCCTCGTTCCAAGGTCTTCGAAACTTCATTACGAATTTCGATTTCTTTTTCACGGTAAGCTGGAGCAATACGTGTAGATAGATCCATCGCTTTACTGTTGAGCGACTTAATTTCTACGTTTATCTTTTTCTCAGAAAGTTCGGCTGTAGCTTTGCCATAACCTGTCATAGACTGTATCATAACCTTAAAGTTTTGTGCAAAAGTACACGAATATTTTAAGAATTGGAAATAAACATGTAAATTTGCATCAATTTAATAACCTGTTTTTTTATGTCGTGTATATTGAACATTGAAACCTCTACCACCGTTTGCTCGGTAGCGGCTAGTCAAGATGGACAGACGATTTTTGTGAAAGAAGACTTGCAAGGCCCTTCACACGCCGTGTCTTTAGGAGTATTTGTAGATGAAGCGCTATCATTTATTGATAGCCATGCCATACCTTTGGATGCTGTGGCTGTGAGTTGTGGTCCTGGTTCTTATACAGGTTTGCGAATAGGAGTATCTATGGCTAAAGGCATTTGCTATGGACGCAATGTTCCGCTGATTGGCTTATCTACTTTAGCTATTTTAAGTGTGCCTGTATTGCTCAATCATGAATTGCCGGAAAATGCATTACTTTGCCCGATGATTGACGCTCGTCGTATGGAAGTATATGCTGCTATTTATGACCGCGCATTGAATGTTAAGCGTGAAGTTGCAGCTGAGATTGTTGATGAGAACTCTTATTTGGAATATTTGGATGAGGCACCTGTTTACTTTTATGGGAATGGTGCCGCTAAATGCCGTGAGAAGATCATACATCCTAATGCTCATTTTATTGATGATATACATCCTTTGGCAAAAATGATGTTTCCTCTATCAGAAAAGGCTGTTGCAGAAAATGATTATAAAGATGTAGCCTATTTTGAACCCTTTTATTTAAAAGAATTTGTAGCTTCGCAGCCAAAGAAAATCTTTTAATTTTACATGCTTTTGATTTTTAAAATAAACTCATAAATTTAGAATGCAATATAATACCCAGCAGAAAAGAATGCCACTCCCTGAGTATGGACGTAGTATACAAAATATGGTAGATTATGCACTTACTATTCAGGACAGAGCAGAACGGCAACGATGTGCTAATACTATTATTAACATCATGGGAAATATGTTTCCACATTTACGTGATGTTCCTGATTTTAAGCACAAACTTTGGGACCATTTAGCTATCATGTCTGGTTTTAATTTGGATATTGACTATCCTTATGAAATCATACGTAAAGATAATCTAGTAACCCGTCCGGACTCCATTCCTTATTCGACTACTCGTATGCGTTATCGTCACTATGGTCATACACTAGAAATATTGATAAACAAAGCTTGTGAGTTTCCAGAAGGCAATGAAAAAAATAATCTGGTTGCTATGGTTTGTAATCATATGAAAAAGGATTATATGGCTTGGAATAAAGATACAGTTGACGATCGTAAAATAGCTGAAGACCTTTATGAACTATCTGATGGGAAGTTGCAAATGACTGAGGACATTATTAGGCTTATGGCAGAACGTTTGAACCAAAATTATCGTCCTAAACAGAATTATAATAATAATCGTAACAATAATTCCCGGAGAAGATATTAAGTAGATGCCTGATTGGCAGATTCATTGTCAATTGACGTTTACTAATTACAACATAAAACTTGATTCTTAATAATACCAAGAGAATATAATGGCTTCATTTGTGATTGAAGGAGGACATCAGCTTTGCGGAGAAATACATCCGCAGGGTGCCAAAAACGAAGTTTTGCAGATTATCTGTGCTACATTGTTGACTGCAGAGGAAGTTGTGGTGAATAATATACCTGATATTTTGGATGTAAACAACCTGATTCAGCTAATGCGCGAAATGGGGGTAACCGTTGCGAAGAAGGGTATTGACTCATATAGCTTCAAAGCCGAAAGTGTTGACTTAGCTTATTTAGAGAGCGATGAGTTCTTGAAGAAATGTTCTAGTCTTAGAGGCTCGGTTATGCTTATTGGACCGATGGTTGCACGATTCGGAAGAGCTTTGATCTCAAAACCTGGCGGTGACAAAATCGGTCGTCGTCGATTAGATACTCATTTTGTTGGGATACAGAATTTAGGAGCAAAGTTTCGTTATGACGATGCACGTGGTATATATGAAATAACAGCTGATAAGCTTCAAGGCAATTATATGCTACTAGATGAAGCCTCTGTAACAGGTACTGCTAACATCTTGATGGCTGCGGTGTTAGCCAAAGGCACTACTACGATATATAATGCTGCTTGTGAACCTTATCTCCAGCAATTGTGTCGTATGCTGAATAGAATGGGAGCAAAGATTAGTGGCATTGCTTCCAATTTGCTCACTATTGAAGGCGTAGACCAATTACATGGTACTGAACATCTTGTGCTACCGGATATGATTGAAGTGGGTAGTTTTATAGGTATGGCAGCCATGACTAAGAGTGAGATAACGATTAAAAACGTTTCTTACGAGAATCTTGGAATTATTCCTGAAAGTTTTCGTCGATTAGGGATAAAATTGGAGCAGAGAGGGGATGATATTTATGTACCTGCACAAGAATCTTATGAAATAGACTCATTTATTGATGGCTCTATTATGACTATAGCTGATGCTCCATGGCCAGGTTTGACACCGGACTTACTTAGTGTAATGTTAGTTGTAGCTGCTCAGGCTAAAGGGAGTGTGCTGATTCATCAAAAAATGTTTGAAAGCCGATTGTTTTTTGTTGATAAACTAATTGATATGGGTGCACAAATTATTCTTTGTGACCCTCATCGTGCTGTGGTAATTGGGCATAATCACGGATTTAAACTGCGTGGAGCTCGACTAACCTCTCCAGATATTCGTGCGGGTATAGCTCTTCTGATTGCTGCTTTGAGCGCAGAAGGTACTAGTACTATTAGTAATATCGAACAGATAGATCGTGGTTATCAAAATATTGAAGGACGTTTAAATGCCATAGGTGCGAGAATTACTCGAATATGATAAGAAAAGAAGAAGTATATAAAATAGGATTATTTAATAAGCCGCATGGTATTCATGGTGAGTTGCAATTTACTTTTACCGATGATATTTTCGATCGTGTGGATTGTGATTTCTTGATTTGTTTACTTGATGGTATTTTTGTTCCCTTTTTTATAGAGGAATACCGTTTCCGTTCAGACTCAACAGCTTTAGTGAAACTTGAAGGAGTAGATAGCGCTGAACGTGCACGCTTTTTCACCAATGTTGAAGTCTATTTTCCTTCCAAATTTGTCGAAGAAGATGATGATGCTGAGCTTTCATGGAATTTCTTTATTGGATTTCAGATGGAAGACATTCATCATGGAAGTTTGGGCGAAATTATAGAGGTAGACACCACTACGATGAATACTCTTTTTGTTGTGTCTCGCGGAGAAGATGAAATTCTAGTTCCTGCACAAGAAGAATTTATTTTGGGCATTGATCAGCAGCAGAAGTTAATTACGGTTGATCTTCCTGAAGGCTTGTTGAATTTGGATGAACTTGAAGAAGACTAATAGGAAGATATTGGATATATATAAGTAGAAAATAAGTAAAGTAATGGCAAGAAAACGGAAGGCATTCTGGCATAATTTTAAGTTTAAGTATAAGCTTACAATTATAAATGAGAATACACTTGAAGAAGTGGTAGGACTTCGTGTTTCAAAACTAAATGGACTTTCGGTGTTACTCACTGTATTAGCTATACTTTTTTTGATTGCTGCTTGTATTATAGCATTCACCCCTTTACGTAATTATCTTCCAGGTTATATGAATAGTGAAGTTCGTAGTCAAATCGTAGATAATGCCTTGCGCGTGGATTCTTTGCAAGATTTATTGAATAGGCAGAATTTATATATAATGAATATTCAAGATATATTTAGTGGTAAAGTTTCTATTGATAGTGTACAAACTTTGGATTCGCTAACGACTGTTCGTGAAGACACTTTGATGGAACATACTAAACGTGAAGAGGAATTCCGTCGTCAATATGAAGACAACGAAAAATATAATTTAACCACTATGGTTTCTCAGCCGGATGTTAATGGATTAATCCTTTATTGTCCGACTCGTGGAATGATCTCGGATCATTTTGATTTAGATATGAAACATTATGGAACGGATATCGCTGCTAATCCCAATGAAAGTGTATTGGCAACCATGGACGGCACAGTGTTTCTGAGTACATATACTGCTGAAACTGGATTCTTGATTGGTGTACAACATAATCAAGATTTTGTTTCTATTTATAAGCATTGTGGCTTCTTACTTAAAAAAGAAGGGGATCGTGTGAAGGGTGGTGAAGCTATTGCCTTGGCTGGTGGTACGGGAACACTTAGTACAGGTCCACATTTGCATTTTGAATTATGGTATAAAGGACATCCAATTAACCCTGAAAAATACATTGTGTTTTAGATCTTAATAAATAGGGATGGATTGGTGTTTGTGATAAGAGGAATAGTATACGAATGGATATATCGAATAATAAAAAGAAAAAGCGAATTGCCATCTTAGGTTCAACAGGGTCTATTGGGACGCAAGCCTTGCAAGTAATTGAGGAACATTCAGACTTATATGAAGCTTATGCTTTGACTGCTAATAATAGAGTAGATTTATTGATAGAGCAAGCACGTAAGTTTTTGCCTGAAATAGTAGTGATAGCTAATGAACTAAAATATCCTGAACTAAAAGAAGGTTTACGAGATTTGCCTATTAAAGTCTATTCTGGGGCAGATGCTATCTGTCAGGTAGTACAAGACGGACCTATAGATATGGTTTTGACTGCAATGGTCGGTTTTGCTGGATTGCAACCTACGATTAATGCCATTCAAGCCAAGAAAGCTATAGCCTTGGCAAACAAAGAAACTTTGGTTGTGGCCGGAGAACTGATAAATCAGCTAGCTCAACAGTTTCGTGTACCCATTTTACCTGTTGATTCTGAACATTCAGCAGTTTTTCAATGCATAGCAGGAGAGGTTGGTAATTCAATTGAAAAGGTTATTCTTACAGCATCTGGGGGACCGTTTAGAACATCTACCATGGATGAGTTGAGGTTTGTAACTAAAACTCAAGCTTTGAAACATCCTAATTGGGAAATGGGTGCTAAAATTACAATCGATTCTGCTTCAATGATGAATAAAGGTTTTGAAGTGATTGAAGCAAAGTGGTTGTTCGGTGTTCGGCCTGATCAAATAGAAGTAGTGGTACACCCTCAATCGGTTATCCATTCGATGGTACAATTTGAAGATGGGGCAGTCAAAGCACAGCTTGGAATGCCGGATATGCGTTTGCCTATACAATATGCATTTTCATATCCTGATCGTATTTATTCTTCGTTCGATAGGCTTGATTTTTCTAAATGTAAAGAGTTGACTTTTGAGGAACCAGACATAAAGCGTTTTCGTAATTTAGCGTTAGCTTACGAAGCTATGAATTTGGGGGGCAATATGCCTTGTATTGTTAATGCAGCGAATGAGGTTGTCGTAGCCTCCTTTTTGCAAGATAGCGTAAGCTTCCTTGGAATGAGCGATGTGATTGAGAAAACAATGCAGAGAACGTCATTCTTGCAAGCCCCAACTTACGATGATTATGTCGCCACAGATGCTGAAGCGCGCAGAATAGCCGCAGAAATTATTAGTAATATATAAAAGTAATATAAATGAATAATGCCTCGTTCTTCTTTTGTAAATAGAGGGGATGGGAGAGGTTTTAAATGTTAATTGATTATATGGAAACATTTTTGATTCGTGCCTTACAACTGATTATGAGCCTTTCTCTGCTTGTTATAATTCATGAAGGGGGGCATTTCCTTTTTGCCCGTTTATTCAAAGTTCGAGTGGAAAAATTTTGTATTTTCTTCGATCCTTGGTTTACTTTGTTTAAGTTTAAACCAAAGAAAAGTGAAACTGAATATGCTGTCGGTTGGTTACCTTTAGGTGGATACGTTAAGATTGCAGGTATGATAGATGAGTCTATGGATACCGAGCAAATGAAACAACCCGAGCAGCCATGGGAATTTCGTTCAAAACCAGCTTGGCAAAGACTCTTAATCATGGTAGGAGGTGTGGTTTTTAACTTTCTCTTGGCGTTGTTTATTTACTCAATGATTCTTTTTGCTTGGGGAGATCAATACATAAAAGTACAGGATGCTCCTTTGGGTATGGACTTTAATGAGACAGCTAAAGCGGTTGGTTTTCAAGATGGAGATATTCTTCTATCTGCCGATAATGTTCCTTTTGAACGTTATGATGGAGATATGCTTAGTCAAATAGCTGATGCACGAGAAGTGAGTGTCCTACGTAAGGGAACTAAAACTTCAGTTTATATTCCCGAGGATATGATGCAACGCTTGATGGGTGATAGTGTACGTTTTGCTTCTTTTCGTTTTCCTTATGTAGTTGATAGCCTTTTAGTGAACTCAGCTGCAGCTCAAGCTGGAATACTTCCTGGTGATAGTATTATTGCACTTGATGGGAAATCGATTTCTTTTTCTGACTTTAGAGAAACGATTGCTAATCGTAAGAAGAATGAAGCAGCTCTTTTAAAAGATAGTATTGATCCTCGTTTGATAACTTTGACTTATGTTCGCAAAGGAGTTACGGATACCTTGTCTATGCGTTTGGATTCGGCCTATTTAATGGGAGTTACTGCGTGTCTGATGACTGACCGATTACTTCCATTGGTGAAGAAAGACTATTCTTTCGCTCAGTCCTTCCCGGGTGGTTTTGCGTTAGGGATTAAAACGTTGAAAGGCTATGTTGGGAATATGAAATATTTATTCTCAAAAGAGGGAGCGAAGCAGTTAGGTGGCTTTGGTACTATTGCAAGTATTTTCCCTGCTAGTTGGGATTGGCATCAGTTCTGGTATATGACTGCTTTCCTTTCCATCATTTTAGCTTTTATGAATATTTTGCCCATTCCTGCGCTTGATGGAGGTCATGTTCTGTTCCTTTTTTATGAAATTATTGCGCGTCGTAAGCCAAGTGATAAATTTATGGAATATGCTCAAATGACTGGAATGGTTCTTCTGTTCGGACTGCTTATATGGGCAAACTTTAATGATGTTTTGAGATTCTTCTTCTAAGAATACATTATGAAATAAGATTTACGATGTTACTATTTTGGTAACAAGAACCTTTTAAAATAGCTTGGGAAAATTTCCAAGCTATTTTTTTAATGTAGATGGTTGAGACAGTCGTAGGCTACTCACTATAGCAGCTACAACAGCGAATCCGCTTCCAACTATTAGGCAGACAACCGTACTTTGCTCATTGACAACGAAGCTAAAAAGTAGTGCAACGAGAGTTGTTCCAAATGTTTGCCCTAGTAATCTAGCCATTCCAAGCATCCCACTTGCCCCACCAGAACGTTGTGTTGGGGCTGATGATATTATTGTACTATTATTGGGAGTTTGAAATAATCCAAATCCAGCTCCACAAAGCATTAAGCGCAATATTATACTAATGTCGGACGATGCTGTAGTAACCATTGAAAGCGAAAATAAACCAGCTGCAAATAATATCATACCAATACTTCCCAATATTCCAGGGTGAATACGTTCAACCAAATAACCCGCTAAGGGAGCTGTAACGAGAGTGGCTAGAGGCCACGGAGTGAGTAAGAGACCTGTTAGAACTTCACTATGACCTAGTGTATTTTGGAGGAAGAATGGTAGAGAAACCATTGCCGCCATTTGTGCAATGAAGGAACATATCGATGTTAAGATAGAAAGACGGAATATTGGGATCCTCAACAAATCGAGTGGCAACATCGGACTCGTCTGAGTCAATTGCCGGCGTACATAAAATGTTCCTACAAGGATGAGTATGATGAGTTGTACACTGAGGTAATTCATTTCTTCATGGTGAGCAAAACCGTCAAGAGTATAAATTAACAGTCCAAAAGTGATAGCATTTGCTATAGCACTTATCATGTCAAATTTCCTTTTTATTTTCTCTTCCGGTTTTGGCAAATGTTTTATTCCCAATATTAAAGCAATAATTCCAAGGGGTACATTGATAGCAAATAACCAGTGCCAGCTCGCTATGGATAGAATACCACTTGCAACAGAAGGGCCTGCGGCAGCAGAAATAGCAACGATCATTGCATTTATTCCCATACCTCTACCAATTTGACTTTTAGGATAGATATAACGTAATTGTGCTGTGTTGACACTAGTGATAGCCGATGCGCTAAATCCTTGAAACACACGCGCAATAGTGAGTGTCCAAAAAGAATCGGATAAAGCACAAATTAGAGAAGTGATACAGAATAGGGCAATGCCCGATAGAAATACCTTTCTATAACCAATGATTTCGCCCAAAGAAGAGAAAGAAAGTAACGAAATGACGATAGCTAGTTGATATCCATTGATGATCCAAGTGGTGATAGCTGGTGAGGTATTAAAGTCATTCGATAGAGTAGGTAAGACTATATTGATAATATTGACGTCAAGTACTGACATGCACAGGGCAAAAGCGATAGAAACTACTGCCCACATGCGTTGGGGCATTGGCAAACCATCTGCTTGTTTTAGATCATTGTTTTGGTTGACTGTTATCATAAAAGGCTTAATTTATATTTTTAAGTTTTTCCCATATGCATTCCAAATCGGATCATTTGCATTGGGAGGGTGATCTGAAAAACGAGTTTTTTGTAGTCGAATAGATCGGTTAGCGATTAAGTTAGGACACTAAAGAGAGAAAATAAACTATTCAAAGTTTAAAAAAAACTATTAGTAAGTTTAAAACAAACATCCTATAGTTTGAAAATGATCATTCGGATGTTTGTTTAGCACATAATATTGAATGAAAAAAAGAGGTTATGCCGTGATGACATAACCTCTTTTTTTGGTAGTCGGGATGACAAGATTCGAACTTGCGACCACACGCCCCCCAGACGCGTACTCTACCGGGCTGAGCTACATCCCGAATTGCGGTTGCAAAAGTACGTATTAATTTTTAAATAGCAAATAAATCTTTGTTTTTTTAGTTTACGAGGATTGATCGCATGTTTAGCAAGATAGGATATATCCATGATATAAATATTAGATGATTAAACAATAGAAGAAAGAATAGGATGAACTAATAGAAGTTCTTTTTGTTCTAAATATAAGGTAAATGAGTCGGTTTTAAATTCTTTATTGTCATACTGAATTTTATTGGTGATATGAATGTATATTTGTAACCTCTATTTTTGTGAATGTTTTATTAAATAAAAGCTAACTGTGCATACTATAAA
This sequence comes from Bacteroidota bacterium, assembly GCA_023426145.1. Lineage (GTDB taxonomy): Bacteria > Bacteroidota > Bacteroidia > Bacteroidales > Bacteroidaceae > Bacteroides. The sequence continues at coordinate 140,909 of JAFABG010000040.1, forward strand.
TAAAGATATATCCGAAACTTATGCTCTAGGAGATGACTTAAAATACGTTCAAGATTTGAGGTCTCTTCCTCTAAATTCTTATCCTTCAACTATTCAGTCTGCTTTGATTGTGTATTGTTCTGCTGGGAAGGCTAAGCTCAATGTATATGAACATACCCACTGGATAGAAGAAAAACAGCTATTAATCCTGTTACCTGGGCAGTTTGTCTCTTTCACAGAACCAAGCGAAGATTTCTCTTTTGTAGCTTTAGTCGTTTCTTCTTCTTTGTTTAGTGATGCAATAAGCGGTTTTCCCCGTTTCTCCCCTCATTTCTTTTTTTATATGAGAAGTCATTTCTTGTATCCTCTAATCGAGAGTAATATAGAACGATTGAGCATTCTTTTCGATATGATCAAAGAAAAAATGCTGTCTAATGAAACCTACCGAAAGGAATTGATAACTCACTTACTAAGATATTTATATCTCGAATTGTTTAGTGTTTACGAAAGGGATTCCTCATTAGTGAATAATCGAAAAGATACTCGTAAGGAGGAATTAGCCAATCGTTTTTTTGCATTGATCATGAAGCATTTTAAAGAGAATAAAGACGTAGCCTTCTATGCAGATAAATTGTGTATCACTTCGAAATACTTAACGATGGTGATAAAAGAGGTGAGCGGTAAGTCTGCCAAAGATTGGATTGTCGAATATATCATCCTTGAGATTAAAGCTTTGCTCAAAAATACAAATATGAATATTCAGGAAATCGCTATTAATATGAGTTTTGCTAATCAATCGTCTTTAGGACGTTTCTTTAGAAAACATACCGCAATGTCACTTTCTCAATATCGAATGAGCAACTATTAAGTTTTAGCATCCCATGCATTCGCGATAAAAATCGAGCATTTCAAAGATGGTATCTTTATCAGCAATCTGGTTGATAGAAATATCTCCAATCTCCTTTAATAATGTAAAATTAATTGTTCCAGAGGTGTTCTTTTTGTCATGCTGCATAAAGGTATATAGCTGTTCATACTGTTTGCAGTTGAATGTAAATGAGCCGTAATTCTCTTTAATAAACTGAATGGTTTGTCTCATTTTATCTTTAGGAAAATTGAGCCTGATATGTGATAGATAGAGTTCGCATACAATTCCCCAAGCAACTGCATAGCCATGTAACACGGGACGGTTCTCTGCTAATGCAAGACTTTCAAAAGCATGACCCACTGTGTGTCCTAAGTTCAAAGCTTTACGAATGCCATGTTCAAAAGGATCTTGCTCTACAATATTCTCTTTCACTTGCACCGATCGGCCTACCATTTTTTTTAGCGCCGCGTAATTGATTTTGTCTGTATCAAAAGCTAAAAGCTCAATCCAATGTTTCTGGTCACTAATTAATCCGTGTTTAAGCATTTCAGCGTATCCAGAGAAAAAGTTTACCTCGTTCAAACTACGTAAAAAATCAGTTTCAATTAATACGCTATTTGCTGGCGCAAAAACACCTATCTCGTTCTTTAATCCATTAAAATTAATTCCGGTTTTCCCTCCAACAGAGGCATCAACCATGGCTAGTAATGTAGTAGGAATATTGATATATGAAATTCCGCGTTTAAATGTAGCAGCAGCAAAACCACCAAGATCGGTCACCATACCACCACCAAGATTGATAAGCAATGAATGTCGCGTAGCACCTTGCTCGCTTAATGCCATCCAAACAGATGAGAGTGTTTCCAATGTTTTATGCACATCCTCAGCACCGATATTAATTTCAATGGCATCTTTTAGAAATGAAACTTTTTTTAAAGATGGCAGACAGAGATGCTGTGTGTGATCATCTGTGAGGATGAATAACTTGTCGTGCGGACATCTTTCGATGGCATAACCGAGGCTTGTTTCCAGATTCTCGCAGAGAATAACTTCTTGTTTACTCATAATACTTTTGCTTTTTTCTTGGTACAAAAGTATATAAAATATCTTTTTTTACTTACTTTTGTCTCATTAAAACGTTATTATTATGAAAGCATTGTTTCCAGTCTTTTGCCGTCCTTTAGGATATGTGGTTTTATTATTAGCTTTATTTCTTCCTTTTATTCTCGTTATGCAAGGTGTTGTAACCGATCGTAACCTCTTGCTTTATAAGGAATGTACTAAGTTGCTGATGATGGCAGGATGCTTGTTGATCATTTTTGCTTTGAGTAAAAAAGAAAACCATGATACAGAACGGATTAGAAATATTGCTGCTCGTAATGCTATCTTTTTAACCTTCTTATTTGTTTTTGGAGGAATGTTATGGCGCGTGTTTCAAGGCGACGTTATAAATGTAGATACTTCATCTTTTCTAACTTTTCTAATTTTTAATGTCTTGTGTCTAGAGTTTGGACTGAAAAAAGACCTCGTTGATAAAATCTTTAAAAGATAATTGTCTTCTTGATTAAACCTTTTACGATTCTATATGTCCAAAAGACATTGTTATCATACAACTAATCGTATTTAAGGTAAATGAAAAGATTCTCAGTTTGTTTGGTGTTGACGTTGCTATGCACCTTTTCTGTTCTAGCACAGAATAAAGTGATTTCCGTATCAGGACGTGTAGTGGAATCAGACTCGAAAGAGCCGGCTGCACAAGCAACGATTCAATTGTTGTCTTTGCCGGATAGTGCTTATGCTGCTGGTATTGCAAGTAGTAATAAAGGCTGGTTTACTTTGCCAAAAGTGAAGTCCGGTAAGTACGTCTTGAAGATTTCCTACATTGGATTCCGCACCAAGCAAGTTCCCCTTCAATTATCCAATAATGTTCCTGATAAGAAAATGGGAACTATCTCTCTTGAGCCTGACGCTGTGATGTTAAGCGAAGCTGTTATTACAGCTGAAGCTCCTCCTGTTACAATAAAAGCCGATACTACTGAATATTCTGCTGCTGCTTATCCTGTACCTGAGGGATCCATGCTAGAAGATCTTGTGAAAAAAATCCCTGGTGCTGAGGTCTCTTCTGATGGAAAGATTACTATAAATGGTAAAGAAATTAAGAAGATTATGGTTGATGGTAAAGAGTTCTTCTCAGATGATCCTAAGGTGTCTATGAAGAACCTGCCAGCTAACATGATTGAAAAAGTGAAGGCCTATGATAAGAAGAGTGATATGGCTAGAATTACTGGAATCGACGACGGTGATGATGAATCTGTATTAGATTTGACGGTTAAGAAAGGCATGAAAAAAGGCTGGATTGGTAACCTGATTGCTGGTTACGGTAGTCAAGATCGATACGAAGGCGGGGCAATGATCAGCCGTTTTAAAGATGATTCAAGTCTTTCAATTATTGCATCAACCAATAATACAAATAATCAAGGGTTCTCAGAATTTGGTGATGCGGGGCAAGGATTAGGTGGTGGAAATGCTGGTTCTGGTATAACAACAGCACAATCGTTAGGTATCAATTTTGCTAAAGACACCGAAAAATTGCAAATTGGCGGTAATGTGCAATATGGTCATTCAGACAATGATGCTCGTCGTAAAACATCCTCTGAAACGTTCTTGGGAGAAACATCCTCATTCTCAAATAGTCAAAACAACTCCAATCGAAATCGCCATGATTTTCGTATTGATTTTCGTTTAGAATGGCGCCCGGATACACTGACTACAATTATCTTTCGTCCAAATGGAAGTTACTCTCATACGGAATCTAGTAGTGACTCCTGGTCTAGAACTGAAAACAATACTCATAGCCCAATTAATGAAGGAAACGCTACGTCTTCTTCCAAAAGTCATAATATGTCATTTAATGGTAGCTTAATGGCTTTCCGACGGTTGAATAATAAAGGGCGTAATCTACATATTGGTGCTCGTTTTGGGTATAGTGACAATGAATCAGACTCTTATTCAGATTCTAAAACTGATTTCTTTGAAGCTGATAGTATTTCAGATATTTCACGTTATACAGATCGAAATAGTGATAGTCGAAATTGGAGTATCTCTGCTTCATATACAGAGCCCGTTTTTAAAAATCATTTTGTGCAATTGCGTTATGAATTTGCACACCGCAAACAACTCTCTCAATCATTAGTCTATGATAGTCTGAATAATTATCCTTATCCGGAATATATTGATCGTGGTTATGATAATGATTTGAGTACTCGAGTTGAAAACTTCTACGACACTCATACAGCTGATGTTTCCATTCGTGGTATTCATCCCAAATTGATGTATAGTGTTGGTGTGGGTTTAACTCCTCAATCCTCATTAAGTGAAACTACCATTGGTCCTAACTATAAAAAGAACCTTCCGCAACAGGATGTTTTAAATTGGGCTCCTTCTGTTATGTTCCGTTATATGTTTAATAAGCAGCACGTGTTGATGTTTCGTTACCGTGGTCGGAGCAGCACGCCCGATATTGAAGATTTGCAAGAAGTGATTGACATTACTACTGACCCAATGAATCTTCGATACGGAAATCCAAACTTAAAACCATCATTCAATAATAGCTTTACACTCTATTATAATCGATTTATTCCTGAATCAATGCGTAGTTATTCTGCAAATATATATTATACAAACACCTTAAATTCGGTGACTAATAGGATGACGTATGATGTACATACTGGTGCTAGAGTCTATAGGAGAGAGAATGTTAATGGGAATTGGCAAGCAAGGGGATTCTTTTCTTTCAATACTCCATTGAAGAATAAAAAGTTCACCATTTCGTCTAATTCAAATGCAAGTTATAGAGATGCTGTGAGTTATACTAGCGTTAGCAATACCAAGAATGCTGATCAAGAATTAAGTACTACCCACAATCTTGGTTTAGGTGAGCGTCTGACAGGAAGCTATAGGAGCGAATTGTTTGATTTATCATTAAGTGGATCTATTAATTATAATCTTGTACGCAACAATAAGCAGGTGAATAGTAACCGTGAAACATTTGATTATTATTTTGGAGGTAATACTAATATAAACCTCCCTTGGCAGGTTTCCATTTCTACCGATGTAAATTGTAGAATTAAAGATGGGTATTCTGGTGGATTAAATAATAACGAAGTGATGTGGAATGCTCAAATTTCTAAAAACTTTTTAAAAGATAACTCTGCAACCATTCGCTTTAAGATTTATGATATTCTTAAGCAACAAAGCAACCTGTCTCGATCAACAAGTGAAACGATGATGAGTGATACTGAATATAATACTTTGGGTAGCTATTTCATGGTACATTTTGTTTATCGCTTTAATACCCTAGGAGGTGGCAGAGGGGCAGGTAAAAGAGGTTCTGGAGATAGATTTAGAGGAGGCCGTGGCTTTGGAGGCGGTGGTAGACCTATGCATTTTTAAACTTATAATTTGAATATATATTACTAAGTCTCGATAGCAATGAGTATAGTTGCTATCGAGACTTTTTTGATTATCAGATATTTTCTTTATATTTGTTGTTCACTTATCCATGTAAAAAGGAGGTTTTCTATGATTGATTGGAACACTATAGTTAGCCAGATAGCTACGGTTGCTTTCGATATTGTTTACTTTGGAGCCATGATCGGTACGATTGTCGTTATTATTCTTGATAATCGTAATCCAGTAAAGACCATGGCATGGATACTTATATTACTTTTTCTACCTATCGTTGGTCTTATCTTCTATTTCTTTTTTGGGCGGAGTCAACGTAGAGAACGAATTATTGGGCAGAAGGTTTATGACCGATTATTGAGAAAGCCTATGGCAGAATATCTGGCTCAGGATTATTCAGAAGTCCCCAATGAGTATGCTCGTCTGATACAACTTTTCCAACAGACCAATCAAGCATTTCCTTTTGAAGGGAATCGTATTCTTGTCTATACAGAAGGCTATACAAAGCTTCAAGCATTAATACGTGAATTACAGAAAGCCAAACACCACATTCATCTGGAATATTATATTTTCGAGGATGATGCCATAGGGCGTCTGGTAAGAGATGTCTTAATAGAAAAAGCATTATCAGGTGTTGAAGTTAGAGTGATTTATGATGATGTCGGTTGTTGGCATGTACCCAATCGCTTTTTCGAGGAGATGCGTAATGCAGGCATTGAAGTTAGAAGCTTCTTGAAAGTGCGTTTCCCTTTATTTACTAGTAGAGTGAACTACCGAAACCACAGGAAAATAGCTGTGATAGATGGTCGTATTGGGTTTGTAGGAGGTATGAATCTGGCCGAACGATATATTCGAGGCTTTTCTTGGGGGATTTGGCGTGATACTCATATCTTGATAGAAGGTAAAGCTGTACACGGTTTGCAAACCGCTTTTTTACTCGATTGGTATTTTGTAGATCGTACCTTAATCACTGCTTCGCGATATTTTCCTAAAATAGAATCTTGTGGAAGTTCTCTAGTGCAGATTGTTACCAGTGAACCTATTGGCCCTTGGAAAGAAATTATGCAAGGGCTAACAATGGCTATCAACTCTGCCAAGAAATATTTTTATATGCAAACCCCTTATTTCTTGCCTACAGAGCAAGTGCTTGCGGCGATGCAAGTAGCTGCTTTGTCTGGCGTAGATGTGAGATTAATGCTTCCTGAACGTGCCGATAATCGTATAACTCATTTAGGATCACATTCCTATTTGGCAGATGTACTTCAAGCAGGAGTGAAAGTCTATTTTTATAAAAAGGGATTCTTGCATTCTAAGCTTATGGTTGCCGATGATATGCTTTCTACGGTAGGATCTACTAATATCGACTTTCGTAGTTTTGAGCATAATTTTGAAGTGAATGCTTTTATCTATGATACAGATACAGCTCTTGAGATGAAAGAGATCTTTCTACAAGATCAGCGGGAATGCGTGCAGGTCTATTTGAAAAACTGGGTGAAGCGTTCAAGTCGGCAAAAGGTAGCGGAGTCCGTTGTTCGTTTGTTAGCACCGCTACTTTGATGCCTTTCTTTATCTGAAAAGGGAGAAATTTACACTCCCATACACTCTTCTTTCAATGAAGTGGGGGTGATCTTCAAAATTATCTTGCTTGCCATGTTCTAGCACAAATAACCCCTCTTCTTTAAGAAGATTATTCTTAAATATTAAGTCAGGTATCGTTTTTAATTCATTTAATGCATAGGGTGGATCGGCAAAAATGAAGTCGAACTGTTCACGTCCGCTATTTATGAATTTGAATACATCACCTCTAATAGGTAAGCATTTGTCTGTTTTAACTTCTTGCATGATTTTGCAAATAAATGAGTGGTGAGCTGCGTCCTTTTCAACGCTGACTACTCGGTCGCATCCTCTAGATACAAGTTCTATACTAATACTCCCAGTGCCAGAGAATAAGTCTAGTGCTGTTACTCCCTCTTCAAAATCAATATAATTGTTGAGTACGTTGAACAGATTTTCTTTAGCAAAATCTGTAGTGGGGCGTGCTTTGAATGTTCGGGGCACGTCAAATCTTCTTCGTTTATAAATACCGCTGATTACTCGCATGTTAATAAGGCTTGCATGTCTATATTATTGGCTGGATTCATGATGAACACCTGTTGAATAAATCTTTTCAGCTCATTCATTAAAGTTTCTTTATTTGAAAGAACTCCTGTCAGATGTAATTCATCTCTTTCTTGATCAAATTCCAACTGTTTCCAAATATATAATAGATAGTAAATAAGATCTTCAGTTTGTTTGCAATCGAAGGTGTTTGCTAGAAGCAACTGTCCACGTTCGAAGCAAAAGATCTCAAGTCCATTTTTACGTATTGAAGCATACATTTTCTTGCTATTTCCAAGTCTGCTTTTTAATGAAAAGTATTCAAGTAGAGGGCTGGCTTGCGTATAAAAATGAGCTTCAGGATATTGCTCTTTTAAGAAATTATAAATGCTTTTGTCAATACTGAAAATGATGACTATATTATTCTTCTTCAGAATATTATAGGTGATAATCTCATTTTCTATCTTTGGATGATTGTGATAAAATAAAAGTTCGGTTTGTTCTTCTTCAAACAATTCTAAAGGCATCATAGTAAATCGTTTGCTTACTATCATGATGTTCACTCGTTTATAAGAATATTTGAGAAAATCAGATTCGTTGAATAAATTTTTGAGGTTGGCTGTAAAAGATAGAGAAGTATCTATCTCTTTTTCTATCAACGATTGTGCGTCTTCATAAATTGGATTATAGATAGAAAAAGAAAATCCATCCGTACTGAGACGGATGGATAAAGTATATTGTTTTGATTTAGTTAAATCAATCATTATTATTCCCAGTTGCCGGCACCATTATTAGGAGTTTCGATAGAACCAACCATTAATCCTGAGAATCGGCCAAGCTTAGTGTCAAGGTCTTTTAGGTTAACGATTTCTTGTCTGTCAAGTCCATCCAAATAGGTTTCATAAGGAGCTTTAACTTCAAATAAGAATACAGGTGCACCAGATTTAGCAGTATCGTTTTTAACATTCATTTCAAATGTAGTACCATTTCCGAATGGGATATATCTTAAAGAGTCAGGGTTAAATCCTTTGGGGAAGAGTGTGTCCATTACTGCTACCCACATAGTATCACGCTTGAAGTTTTCAAGTCCCATTTTCTTAACTTCATCATAATTGCCCGTTTTCTTAGCCTTATCAATGATAGACATTGCTTTCTTTTCAGTTAATCCATCTTCCAATTGTTGGTCGGTCAATTGTCCGATTTTCATAACGAAAGGCAATTTTTGGTTTTTCACAAAGTTAATCAAAGTATCAAACTTGTCTGTGTACATTCCATGATGAAGCGAACGGTATTCCTGTTGCGCATTACGGATGTCAATCAAACGGGCGATGACTGCTTTCTCTCTTTCTTTTTTCGCGTTTTCAAAATTGATAGGACCCATAATACTGTTGTAGCAAATGTAAACCAATGCAGCAACACAGAGTACTAATACAATATTAAATACTGTTTTCATGATAAATTATGTTTTTAGTTGTTATATTCGCATCGCAAAAATAGAATAAATAAATTTAAATACGATAGTTCTCTGAACTTTTTTCTCGTACAAAAATGATAAATAACTATTTAGAAAGGCAAATTAAGGAAAATTTTCCTTATCAACCAACTTTTGAACAGGAAATAGCAGTAGAATCTCTGTCTAAGTTCCTGTTATCAACGCTCTCAGATGAAGTTTTCATTCTTAGAGGCTATGCTGGTACGGGTAAAACTTCGTTGGTTGGAGCATTGGTCAAAACAATGGATCAGCTGCAACAGAAAGCTGTTTTGCTAGCCCCTACAGGACGCGCTGCAAAAGTGTTTTCTTCCTATGCGGGGCATCCTGCTTTTACAATTCATAAGAAAATATATAGGCAAAAGTCATTCTCAAATGAGACTACAAATTATTCAATAAATGACAACCTTGTTACAAACACATTATTTATAGTAGATGAGTCTTCAATGATTTCTAATACCGGATTGTCTGGAAGCATGTTTGGTACGGGGAGATTGTTGGATGATTTGGTTCAGTTTGTTTATTCCGGTCAAGGATGTAGACTTTTGTTGATGGGAGATACTGCACAGCTTCCACCCGTAGGAGAAGAGATGAGTCCAGCTCTTTTTTCAACGGCTTTAAAAGGTTATGGGTTAGAAGTACATGAAATAGATTTAACTCAGGTTGTTCGTCAAGTTCAAGAGTCTGGTATTTTGTGGAATGCGACGCAATTGCGTCAACTTATTGCAGAGGATAACTGTTTTTCTTTACCTAAAATAAAGATCACAGGTTTTCCAGATGTTAAAATTGTCCCGGGTGAAGAGTTAATTGATGTCATAAATAGTTGTTATGATCATGATGGAATAGATGAAACCATTATAATCTGTCGTTCTAATAAACGGGCGAACCTATATAATAATGGTATACGTGCCCAAATTCTTTGGCGTGAGGATGAATTGAACACAGGAGATATGTTAATGATCGCCAAGAACAATTATTATTGGACTAAATCCTATAAGGAGATGGATTTTATAGCCAATGGAGAGATAGCAGTAGTACGTCGTGTTCGTCGAACTAGAGAAATGTATGGTTTTCGTTTTGCAGAAGTTACTCTTAGATTTCCAGATCAGGATGATTTTGAATTAGAAGCTAATCTTCTCTTAGATACCCTTCATTCGGAAGCTCCCGCTTTGCTTAAAGCTGATAATGATAAGTTATTTTATACGATTCTTGAAGACTATGCCGATATTCCGAACAAGCGGGATCGGATGAAGAAAATGAAAGAGGATATTTACTATAATGCACTGCAGGTTAAATATGCTTATGCTGTCACTTGTCATAAAGCACAAGGAGGGCAATGGAATAATGTTTTTCTTGATCAGGCTTATGTTTCAGATGAATACTTGACTCCGGATTATTTCCGTTGGTTATACACCGCTTTTACTAGAGCTACGAAAACCCTATATCTGGTGAACTATTCTAAAGATAATGTCCTATAAATGATTCTTCTTTCTTGTATTAAAGCTTGATTTACAGATGTGAGATCTGTAGGTAGGAATTTTGGGGAGAATAAATATTGGATTATATTTATTTTTTTTCAAAAAACCTCTAAGTGTTTTAGAATGTACAAGTTGTTATATAAATGCGAATCGGGAAAAACACAATAAGCCTCGATTCTATTTTATAGAAAACCTATGTTTAATCTTAAATTCAAATGTATGAGAATCAATAACTCGTGTAGAGGCTCGAATATTTTTCGGGCATTGTTGATCTTGATGCTATTCGCCCTTCCGGCGCAATCTGCACTTGCACAGTTAACCATTAAGATCTCCAATTCTTCTTTAGGAACTGTGATTAAGCAGATCCAGTCTCAATCTAAGTATCAGTTTTTTTATGATGACAATTTAGCTTCTATGCGTGTAGCATCGCTGGATGTTAAAGATGTTTCTTTGGTAGAAGTCTTGGACAAGGCTTTAAAAGGGAAAAATGTCGTATATAAGATTGATGACAGTGTTGTTTATCTGTCCAAAGTAAGTGTATCTCCAACGACAAAATCAGTACAAGAACACAAAGTTACAGGTAAGGTAGTAGATGCAAATAATGAACCGCTGATAGGGGTTTCTGTTTTAGAAAAAGGAACAACTAATGGTACTATCACTGATCTCAATGGCAATTATTCAATAGTTGTCGCCAGTTCAAATTCCGTTTTAAAGTTTTCGTATGTAGGCTATCAGACTCTGGAAAGTCCAGTCACAAATAAGGCTGTAGTCAATATTACTTTGAAGGAAGATGCTCAGGTATTGGATGAAGTTGTGGTCACGGCTTTAGGTATCAAGCGTTCAGAAAAAGCGTTGTCCTACAATGTACAGCAGGTAAATGCTGATGCAGTAACTACAAATAAGGACCCTAACTTTATCAACTCATTGAGTGGTAAGGTAGCTGGTGTCAATATCAATGCTTCTTCATCAGGAGTGGGAGGTGTATCTAAGGTTGTGATGCGTGGGACAAAATCCATTATGCAGTCTTCTAACGCACTTTATGTAGTCGATGGTGTTCCAATGGCCTCCAATGTAAATAAGGTAAATGGAACGGAATTTTCTTCGAGAGGAAATACCGAGCCAATTGCTGACATTAACCCTGAAGATATTGAATCTATGTCTGTATTAACAGGTGCAGCTGCTGCTGCCCTCTACGGATCTGATGCAGCCAATGGAGCCATCATTATTACTACAAAAAAAGGAAAAGAAGGTCGCTTGAATATTACAGTGAATAGCAATGTTGAGTTTAATGCTCCTCTCGTAATGCCCCGTTTTCAAACCCGTTACGGTACTGGTATTAATGGCTTGAAAGATGATAATTCTAGTCGTAGCTGGGGTTCAAAGCTGACTGAGGCTAGATATTTCGGCTATAATCCTAGTGATGATTATTTCCAAACTGGTGTCATCGGTACAGAAAGTGTCTCTTTTTCTACAGGTACAGATAAAAACCAAACCTACGCATCGGCTGCTGCGGTAAATTCAAAAGGAATTGTTCCTAATAATAAATATGAGCGTTATAACTTTACAGTGCGAAACACCACTTCTTTTCTCAACGATAAGATGACCCTTGATGTAAATGCGAGTTATATTCTACAGAAGGACCGCAATATGGTGAATCAAGGGACTTACAATAATCCAATAGTAGGTGCCTATCTTTTTCCTCGTGGCAATGATTGGGAAGATGTTCAGATGTACGAACGCTACGATGTAGCGCGTAAGATTTATACGCAATACTGGCCGACGGGTGATGCAGGTATGACGATGCAAAATCCTTATTGGGTGAATTATCGCAATTTGCGTGAGAACAAGAAAGATCGCTATATGTTGGGGGCAAATCTTAACTATCAAATACTTGACTGGTTGAGTGCTTCAGGGCGCGTGCGCTTGGATAATGCAAACAATGATTATACAGAAAAAGCTTATGCCAGTACAAACACTCAGCTGACGGAGTTGTCCGACCGTGGTCTATATGGAATCTCTAGAAGCTACGAGAAGCAATTGTATGCAGACTTCTTATTAAATATCAACAAAACTTTCGGAGAGAATTGGTCATTGCAAGCTAACTTAGGTGGATCGTTCACAGATATGAGATATGATGAGATGTCTGTTCGTGGTCCTATAGCAGATGATTCTCAAACGTTTGCCGGTGAAAAAGCAGGCTTAACGAATGGATTTTATATTCAAAACTTAAGTAAGTCGAAAACGAATAACATGCAGTCGGGATGGCGTGAACAGACTCAATCTCTTTATGCTTCTGCCGAAGTCGGTTATCAGAGTACCTATTACTTGACGTTGACTGGGCGTAATGATTGGCCTTCGCAGTTAGCCGGACCTAATTCTGCTAGTAAATCCTTCTTTTATCCTTCGGTAGGTATGTCGGTTGTTTTATCAGAATTGATGCCTAAGTTGAACAAAGACTACTTATCTTATTTGAAAGTGCGCGGTTCTTTTGCTTCTGTGGGTACGGCATTTACCCGTTACATAGCTAATCCTCTTTTTAAATGGAATAATAGTGCTGGCTTGTGGAGTACTTTAACAGACTTTCCAGTAAAAGATCTTAAGCCCGAACGTACTAATTCCTTTGAAGTAGGTTTGAACATGCGCTTCTTGAAAAACTTCGAATTAGATGTGACCTATTATAACGCTAAAACAATGAATCAAACCTTCAATCCCGAGTTACCAGTAGGTAAATATGCTCGAATTTATATACAGACCGGTGCTGTTCGCAACCAGGGGCTTGAGGTAGCATTGAATTACAATAAGACATGGAAGGACTTCACTTGGAACACAGGAGTTACTTATTCTATGAATAGAAATAAGATTCTGACTTTAGCCGACAACGCAATAAATCCGATTACTGGAGAACGGTTCTCTATTTCATCTTTGAATATGGGTGGATTGGGTAGTACTCGTTTCATCTTGAAAGAAGGTGGAAGCATGGGCGATCTTTATTCATTGATGGACTTGAAGAGAGATGCTAACGGAGCAGTTTATATTGATGAGAATAATAGTGTTGTGACAAAAGGCTTAGAAGCTAACGATTATATTAAATTGGGTAGCGTGTTGCCCAAAGGTAACTTAGCATGGCGAAACAATTTTAGTTGGAAAAATATAAATGTATCGTTCCTTGTTTCTGCTCGTTTGGGTGGCGTAGTCTTCTCGCGTACTCAAGCTGTTTTAGATAACTTTGGAGTATCTGAGGTTTCTGCTGCTGCTCGTGATAACGGTTATGTATCAGTAAACGGGAATGATCGGGTAGACCCTGAAAATTGGTATTCGGTTGTAGCCGGAGGTACTGCCGTTCCTCAGTATTATACATACTCTGCCACCAATGTGCGCTTGCAAGAGGCTTCTATTGGATATAACATTCCTAGAAAATGGTTAGGCAATGTGTGCGACGTTAAAGTGTCTTTGATTGGTCGTAATCTTTGGATGATTTATAACAAGGCACCGTTTGATCCTGAAAGTGTAGCTTCTACTGATAATTTCTATCAAGGAATAGACTACTTTATGATGCCTTCATTGCGTAACGTAGGCTTCAATTTGAGCTTTAAATTCTAACTAAATCAAGATTAGATATGAAAAATATAATTACTAAAATAGTTTGTGGAACCCTTACCCTTGCACTGGCTTCGTGTATCGGGAACTATGATAATATTAATTCCAATCCTTATGAGGCCCCTGACTTATCTCCTGATGGTTATGCTTTGGGCTCTGCTATGAATAATCTTGCCGGTTGCGTCATATCACCGGACGTTAATACCGCCCAGTTCACAGACTGCTTGCTTGGCGGCCCTTTAGGAGGATATTTTGCCGATTCTAATGCCGGTTTTACTGAAACCATTTCAAACTTTAATCCGAAAGATGACTGGAGCCGTGTGTTCTTGAAAAGTGATAAGATTATTCCAACGTTATATTCTAATCTCTCTCAGGTAGAAATCGTATCGCAGAACACTAACGATCCTGTTCCTTATGCGATTGCTCAAGTGATAAAAGTAGCAGCTATGCACCGCGTGACTGATGCTTTCGGGCCTATTCCTTATTCACAGATCGGTATGAGTGGTGATATTGCTACTCCCTATGATTCTCAAGAAGTGGCTTACAATACCTTCTTCACTGAACTAAACGGTGCTATCGCTACACTGAATGAGCATATGAATGAGCAACTCATTTCTACTGCCGACTATATATATAAAGGTGATGTGAAGAAGTGGATTCGTTTTGCCAACTCTTTGAAGTTACGTCTTGCTATCCGTATCGCTTATGCGAATCCTGTGAAAGCACAGCAAATGGCCGAAGAGGCTGTTGACCCGGCAAATGGAGGTGTGATAGAATCGAATACAGATAATGCAACATGGAACTACTTTGAAACTTCACAGAATCCCATTTACGTAGCGACTCGTTACAATCAGATTCAGACCTCCGATCACGGTGGTGTACCTTGTCTGACTGGTGGCGATACACATGCCGCTGCTGATATTATTTGCTATATGAATGGTTACAAAGACAATCGTCGGCAGAAGTTCTTTACTAAATCTGAATGGGATGGGCAAGACTATGTAGGTATGCGCCGTGGCATCATTATCCCTGAATTAAAGACTAGCGGTCATAAATACTCTGGAGTAAACATAGCTCCCACTGATCCACTTTATTGGATGAATGCAGCTGAGGTCGCTTTCTTGCGTGCCGAAGGACAAGCTATATTCAACTTCAATATGGGTGGAACAGCCGAATCGTTCTATAATCAAGGTATCCGTTTGTCGTTCGAGCAATGGGGAGTAGATGGAGCCGAAGATTATCTTAAGGATGATGAAAGCAAGCCAACGGCTTATATTGATCCTGCTGGTACCAACACTTATCAGAATGCTTTATCAACCATTACTATAAAATGGAACGATGGGGCTGATAAAGAAGAGAAACAAGAGCGTATTATCGTTCAGAAGTGGATAGCTAACTGGCAATTAGGTAACGAATCTTGGGCAGACTTCCGCCGTACGGGATATCCGAAACTGATTCCTGTAAAAGAAAACAAGAGCGGGGGCATCGTTGATTCAGAGAAAAGCGCTCGTCGTATGCCTTATCCATTGGACGAGTTTGTCAGCAACAAAGCAAATGTGGAGTTTGCCATTGCAAACTACTTGCACGGAGCAGATAATATGGCAACTGATGTGTGGTGGGCTTCTAAAAAATAATAGTAAACTTAAAGGAAAGTATATATGAAAAATAACCTGAAATATAGATTGTCCGCTTTGGTGTTTCTTGCATCAGCTTTGACGGTCACTTCATGCAGTGATTGGACAGATGTAGAAAGTCTTGAACTAAAATCGCCTACGTTTGAAGAACAGAATCCTCAATTGTATGCTGACTATTTGAAGGATTTGAACCGATATAAATCAGAAGAGCATAAGGTCACTTTTGTCTCTTTTGAGAATCCCGTGGGAGCTCCCGGGAAACAAGCTGAACGGCTGACTGCTGTGCCCGATAGTGTTGATTTTATTTGTCTGAACAATGTTGAAGTAAGTCCTGAAGTTCAAGCAGAGATGACCAAAATACGTGAAAAGGGAACGCGTACAATTTACAGTATAGACTACTCGACTATTGAAAATGCCTGGAAGGAGAAACTAAAAGCTGATCCGGAGTTAACCGAAGAGGAGGCTTTGCAGTATATTGGCGAACGCACAAATGAGATGTTGGCGCTGTGTGATACGCACAACTTTGATGGTATCATTGCAGACTATACTGGACACTCATTGGTAAGTCTTCCGGAGGCGCCTTTGAAAGAATATACTGACCGTCAGCAGAAGTTTTTCGGCGAAGTGATGAATTGGCAAAGCAACCATTCCGGCAAAACCTTGATCTTCTATGGGAATGTTCAATATTTGGCGCCTGCTACGATGGAAATGCTGAGTCAGTTTGATTACATCATGTTGAAAACTATTTCTTCAACCAATGCCGACGATCTTGCTTTAAAAGCTTACTTGGCCATTCAGGCGGGTATAGATGCTGTTAGTGGTACCGAAGGTGGTGTTAACCCTGTTCCTCTAGATCGTTTTATTGCATGTGTAGAGTTGCCGCAGGCCGATGACAAAGATAAAGTGAAGGGGTATTGGAGCACTGTAGACGAAGAAGGTAATAAACTTATTGCAGCTACCGGTGCAGCTCGATGGGCGGTAGAAGAATCTCCTAATTACACTCGGAAAGGGATCTTTGTAATGAATGTCCATAATGACTATTATAACGATACCTATGGAAGTGTGCGTGAAGTTATTCGTATTATGAATCCCAATAAATAAGAATGGAAATGAAACTCTATAAATCTAGTTTAATGTTTTTGGCTCTTGCTGCAGTCGCTTTGAGTGGATGCAAAGATGAAGATATCAATGAAGAGCATCATTATAACAACAAACTCTATGTTAGCTCGGCGCCTGTTTGTGATGATTTGCTGATCAAACCCAGCATAACGGAGACTACTCGTGAACTTAGCTATCGTGTAGCATCACCGGCCGAACAAGATATTCAGATTCGTTTTGAGGCCGCTCCGGAACTGACCGCGGCCTATAATCTGATTTATAATGACAACGCCACTGCATTGGATGCAAGCTTTTATAGCCTTCCAACGAAGACAGTTACCATTAAAGCAGGTGATGTTTCTAGTGATAACATTGTGATTGATTTTAAGAATACCAATGAGTTGGACAAATCAAGACGATATGTGTTGCCTGTTACCATTGTAGATGCATCTCATATTGAAATACTCGAAAGTGCTCGTACTGCCTACTTTATATTTAAAGGAGCTGCATTGATTAATGTGGTGGCCAACATCAAAGAAATCTATTTCCCCATTAGTTGGAAGAGCAATGTGAATGCGCTTTCCACGGTTACCATTGAAGCTTTGGTTCGTAGTGAAGATTGGGTAGCAGGACGTGATAATGCATTGAGTTCGGTTTTTGGTATCGAAGGCAAGTTTCTGGTACGTATCGGTGATGCCGATCGTCCTCGTGATCAACTTCAGGTAGTTGCTCCCGGAGGAAACTTCCCCGGCCCTAATGTTGTTCCGGGTTTGCCGGTCAATCAGTGGGTGCACATTGCCATTGTTTATGATAATACTACCAAAGAAAGAATCTTTTATAAGGACGGTGTAGCTGTCTACAAAGATGAGGCGGCATCAGGGATTTTGTCTTTAAGCAGTGGCTGCTATATCGGTCGCGCATGGGATAATAGCCGTTGGCTACCCGCTGATATATCAGAGGTTCGTGTATGGTCTGTACAACGAACAGCAGAGCAAATCGCAACGAACCCTTATGAAGTAGATCCTGCTAGTGAGGGCTTGGTAGCCTATTGGAAGTTTAACGAAGGTGCCGGAAGCGTGATTACTGACCAGACCGGACATGGAAATGATATCACCGGTTCGGGCGATCCTACTTGGGTTAAAGTAGAGATTCCTAAGATTAATTAATTATTGGTTTAACCTTATTATTAATGACATTCATTATGAATATAAAATATATAACCTCGGGTTTGTTGGCTGCCATGTTTGTGAGCTGTACTTCACTTTTAACCTCTTGTGCTGATGATCTTGAGGTAGGAAAAAGTTTTGATGAGTCGGCCTATAGTGGCATTTATGAAAACAATGCTTACTTGCGAGATGGAAAATCGAACTTAGTTTCTAAGGTGGTAGAGCTTCACAGCGAGACGTACACTACTACCGTAAAGATGGGCTTAAGTAAAGCTCCTAATACAACAACCTCAGCAAAAGTGAAAATCGATGCTGCTTATTTGGAAGCTTATAATGAAGCTCACAACACTGCGTTTACCTTGTATCCGGCTGATCTTGTATCCTTTGCCAACGAAGGGGTGCTTACTGTAAATTCAGCTACAAAATCGGCGGATGTAGCTATGACCATTCAGGCAGGTGAAAGCTTGGAAGAGGATAAAACCTATGCAATCCCAGTGGCTATCAGTGATCAGAGCAACGACATCACGATCAAAGATGAAGAAGCGAAACATTGTATGTATCTGGTGAAGGACATGAGAAATGCAGGCGATGCCTATAAAGGTGAAGGCGCGATGCAGGGTTATTTGTTCTTTGAGGTAAATGATGTAAATCCACTCAACGCTCTTTCTTTTCAATTGGAGAATGGCAAGATGCTTTGGGATGTCGTAGTGCTGTTTGCAGCTAATATTAATTATGATGCTGAGGCTGGACGTCCTAGGGTGCAATGCAACCCGAACGTTCAATATCTATTGGATAATAATGAGACGCTGTTGCAACCATTACGCAGACGTGGTATAAAAGTGCTGTTAGGGCTACTTGGCAATCACGATATTACAGGCTTGGCACAGCTTTCTGAGCAAGGTGCAAAAGACTTTGCTCGCGAAGTTGCCCAATACTGTAAGGCTTATAATCTGGATGGCGTAAACTATGACGATGAATATTCCAGCAGTCCTGACTTGAGCAATCCGGCTCTTACGAATTCAAGTAAAGCAGCTGCAGCTCGCCTTACTT
Organism: Bacteroidota bacterium; assembly: GCA_023426145.1. Taxonomy (GTDB): domain Bacteria; phylum Bacteroidota; class Bacteroidia; order Bacteroidales; family Bacteroidaceae; genus Bacteroides. Next base: position 159,829 of record JAFABG010000040.1, read on the forward strand.
ATGAAACGAAGAAGGCTATGCCTGATAAGCTCGTTACTATTTTCGCTTGGGGACAGATGTATGGAGAAGCTACTGTTGATGGAGTAGATGCAAAAGAATGGATAGACGTTGTGGTGGCTAACTACGGTAGTGCTGCCTATCCTATAGGACAAATGACAAAGAAACAATGCTCAGGCATTTCGATGGAATTCAATTTAGGAGGTGGCGGTAGTTTATCGGCTTCAAAAGCTCAAAGCATGCTCGATGGAGGATATGGTTGGTTTATGGGATTTGCTCCTAGTCCGGCAAGATATAGTAGTGTTTTCAGTCGCCTTCAAGGTGGAGGTGAAGTATTATATGGATCGAATGTGGCTGCACCGACGGTCTTCTATAAGAAAAATGATCCGACGCCTTATAAATACCCGGAGGATCTTTAAACCAAGTAGGAACAAATAAATAATAAGTATATGAAAGCACATTATAAATTCTTTTTTATTCTAACAGTAGGGGCATTCTTTACTTTAGCCGCTTGCCAAGACGATGAAGTGGTAGATTTGGTTAAGTATCCTGTGAACCAGCCTGCTATGACGATAGACGACACGGAAGGAGCCTCCAAAGCAGCGTTGACGGCTGTTTATCAGTCGGATGGTACGTTGGCGTTAAATGGTCCTGTGAGTAGAACCTATACCTTCCATTTTGCTGCATCTCCGCAAGATGCTACAGTCTCTTTTGATGTTATTAATACGAATATCCCAAAGGAGAACATTGAAATTAGTGAGACTAAGGTGGTGCTTCCTGCCGGTTCAACGGACGCTTCTGTTACTGTGACCTTGAAGGATGAAGATTTTAGCTTTGCAGCATCCAACTATGATGCAACGACCTACGAGCTAGGTGTGAAAGCGAGTGTGGAAGGTTATAAAATTGGTACCGATCCCATCGAGTCTAAAGTCGTCATAGAAAAGGAAGCATACACTGCTTCGTGCTCAGTGGTGGGAGTGAATGGGAATAGTGCTTCTTTTGAACGCGCTTTTTCTCAGGGAGCCATTGTTAATCCTGATCCTATATCGTATGCTTTCAAGATGAAGCTCGATAAGCCGGCAAGAAAAGACGTAAAGGTGAAGCTTGTCACTACCGGACTGGACGATAAGTTTATGAATAACATCACGGTTACGCCTGCCGAAATCACTATACCTGCTGGAGAATTGGAATCGACTGAGATTATCTGGTCAATTACTGATGACTTTTTGTTGACTACTGCTGACCCCGAAACGCATACATTAGTGGTGACGGCTTCTGTTGAAAGTGAAGATCCTGTAGTGGTTGAAAATAAGAAGGAGAACTTCTTGACTTTCAACGTAAATAAAGTGTTCCGGAACTTTGGCTATGTAGCCGAAAAAGGAGCAAGCTGGGTAGAACTTCCTAAGGCGGGTTGGTCTGTACAGGTAGCTCCTACGGTTGCTGGAAATGGCAATAGTATTATTGACGGTCGCGGCGGAAGCAGTGGTGGTGATATTTATAAATCGGGCGATTTCTGGTTCACAGTGGATATGAAAGAAGTAAAAGCTATTACAGGCGCTGCGCTCGATTATTATAGAAACAGCACAGCTTCTTGTCCAAAGAAAATGACTATTTCCACTTCGCTCGACAATGAAACTTGGGTTACCCAAGGAACAGTGGATACTCCTCAGAGTTATAACCATTATTTCCAGTTCTTTGCTCCCCAAAATGCTCGCTATGTGAAGTTCGATTTGGCCGAACGTTACAATAGTTATATGGATGTCACTGAGGTTTATCTATACAGTGCTCAGTGAAAAGCTAAGGATTAATTAATTTGTGTGTTTAGAGTCAGGTATTTCGTTGAGAAATGCCTGACTTTTTTGTTGATATAATCAGTGTCTTTGGCGGATCTTTACCTTTATAAACCTTGTGCCAACGTATTGGCACAGTTATGCCAATGCTTTGGCAAGGCGCTGCCAATACGTTGGCACAAGCGTGCCACTATATTGGCACGGTCGTAATATTGAAAGGAAAGTTTCGTTCTATTGTGAAGTTGAAATCACTTCATCTATAGCTATTGATGATTACCATTCATAATCTTCAATGGACGTATCAAACTCTGGCTGTGAATTAACTCCGCAGTTTTTGAGGATATTCAATATCTTTTGTTGCTCATAAGGGGTAAGCAGACGCTCACCTTTGCGGACGCGGTAATAAGTTCGGCGACCAAAGAAGTTAATTAGATGTGATATAACGGTCTGCATCTGTTTGTATGGCAGACTCTCTAACATTTTGATGAATCCTTTCGCATAAATCACTTTGATGTTCGAGCGATAGTGAGGGCAGCTCCCTTGTAGTGTAGCAAGATATTTAGGGCTGATGATTACCCAATGTTGGTTCATTTCCGGTATACTTTCTACAATAAGTTGTCTTAGACAAGTGTTTGCTTTTGAACATTCCCGGTTGAGGCACACGGGGTACTGATGAGGGACTTTGGTAAAGTCAATTTCTTCTTTCATGATTCTAGTAGTTAGTCAGACAAAAGTAGTGATTTGTTATTGTAAAATAGCCATAAAGTAAACCTTTTTACTCTATGGCTATTGCTTTTTGTCTTTAAGCTGGAAATGGCCTTCAATCATGAAAAATAGGCTGAAAGGAGAAGCAAACGAATGTTGTGCGGGGAGCTCTATTTTTCCTTCGAAAAAGAATAGGGCATATCTTCTTCTTTCGTTCCTCTGTTCAAATTGGGGCGATGAGTCATATCTACTTGTATGATGCCTCCATGGAGTAAATCTTCATGGCGCAGATAGTTTTTGGGCTGGATGTTACCATTGAAGTTCATCGAATGGATATAGAAATTTTCTTTGCTGTTGTTCGGTGCATCAATTGTCAGACTCTTACCATTCTCGAAGTGAAGCGTTGCTTTCTTGAAAAGAGGAGCTCCTAACACATACTCCGTGGTACCGGGACAAACAGGGTAAAAACCTAAAGCAGAGAATACATACCAAGCAGAAGTCTGCCCATTGTCTTCATCACCACAGTAACCGTCCGGACCGGGCGTATACATCCTATCCATCACTTGACGCAACCAATATTGAGCTTTCCAAGGCTCACCGGCATAATTGTAGAGGTAAATCATATGTTGAATAGGCTGATTGCCATGTGCATAGTTTCCCATATTCATTACTGTCATTTCACGAATTTCGTGAATCACTTGTCCATAATAGCTATCGTCAAACGCCGGTGGTACTGCAAATACAGAATCCATCATGGCGATAAACGTTTCTTTTCCACCCATTAAGTCAATCAGCCCTTGAGGATCGTGGAAGACAGACCAAGTGTAGTGCCAACTGTTGCCTTCAGTAAAGGCATCGCCCCATTTCAGAGGAGAGAAGGGAGATTGAAACGTACCGTTTTCGTTGCGCCCGCGCATCAGCTTAGACTCTTTGTCGAAAAGATTCTTGTAATTCAAGGCACGTTTGGCAAACAAATCGATCTCTTTCTTTGGACGTTTTAGTTCTTTTGCCAATTGATAGATACACCAGTCGTCATAGGCATATTCTAGGGTGCGGGCAGCGTTCTCGTTGATTTTTACATCATAGGGAATGTATCCCAGTTTGTTGTAATATTCGTAGCCCAAACGTCCTGTCGAAGAGATCTCCGGATGTACATTCTCTGTTCCGTGGATCAATCCTTCATATAAGGTTTTAACATCATCCACTTTTACGCCCTTCATATAAGCATCCACCAAAACAGAGGCTGAGTTATTCCCAATCATGCAACCTCGGTGACCTGGACTTGCCCATTCAGGAAAGAAACCACTTTCTTTATATGTATGGATTAATCCCTCCTGCATTTCCTTATTGACTGAAGGATACATTAGATTTAATAAGGGGAATAAGCAGCGGAAAGTGTCCCAAAAGCCAGTATCAGTATACATATACCCCGGAAGTACTTGGCCGTTATACGGACTGTAATGGAGAGGACGCTTGTTTTCATCGAGCTCATAGAATTTTCGCGGGAAAAGCAGTGCACGATAGAGACAAGAATAGAAGGTACGATATTGATCTAAGTTGCCACCCTCCACTTCTATTTTGCCTAGTACTTGGTTCCATGCATCTTTTCCCTTTTGAGCGAGTTGTTCGATATTGTCCTTACCCAGTTCGCGCATATTGATAGCTGCCTGCTTAAAGCTGATGAAGGAAGAGGCAACGCGTGCATGAACCTGTTCGCCTTTGCGCGTTTTAAATCCGATAATTGCTCCAGCATGATCGGTAGTTTCCTCTGTAGAGTGCTCTAGCAGATTTCCATTCCTAACCGTAGCCTTATAGGTAAATGGCTTGTCGAATTCGATAATGAAATAGTTTTTGAAGTTATCGGGCACGCCGCCACTATTGCGTGTTGTGTAACCGATGATTTTATTCTCTTCAGGGATGATCTTAATGTAAGAGCCTTTATCAAAGGCATCAACAACGATATACGCATGATCATTCTCCGGAAAGGTGAAGCGGAAAAGAACAGCGCGTTCTGTTGGGGTCATCTCTGTGACTATATCGTGTTCGGCCAAATAGACTTTGTAGTAGTAAGGAGTGGCAATTTCTCCTTTATGTGCAAACCAGCTTGCACGTTGCTCTTCATCAAACACCGGTTGCCCCACAATCGGCATAAGGGAGAACTGACCATAATCGTTGATCCATGGACTAGGCTGGTGTGTTTGCTTAAATCCGCGAATCTTGTTGGCTGTATAGGTATATTGCCATCCGTCTCCCATCTTGCCTGTCTGAGGAGTCCAAAAGTTCATTCCCCAAGGACGGGCTATGGCAGGATAAGTGTTACCTGTTGATAACTCAAAAGTAGACTGTGTACCCATCAACGGATTCACATATTGTGTCCAGTCTTGTGCATTGGCTAAAAGGGTGCTACTTAGCACACATGCCATAAATAATAGTCTCTTCATGGTATTTACTAGAATGGTTGGTTGTGGGTCATTTCTTATGAACTCCCCATAGTGTAGGCCGATTGGTCATTTTGATTTCCATTACTCCACCGGCAATAAGGTCTTGATGCTCGAAGAAAGGCTCGCTTAAAGGTTTACCATTCAGCGATACACTTTCGATGTATTTATTGCTTTTGGAGTTATTCTTCACTACAATACTGAATGTTTTTTCATCAGGGAGATTAATGACTACTTTATCGAAGGCCGGACGTCCGATAGAATAAACCGGTTTGCCGGGGCATACTTGATAAAATCCCATAGAATTGAGCACATACCAAGCCGACATCTGTCCGCAGTCTTCGTTACCAGCTAGTCCGTCTACACGATTAGCATACTGACTTCGGTAAACGCTGTCTACTAATTCCTGGGTTTTCCACGGGCGATTGACATAATTGTATAGATGGATCACGTGATGACTTGGTTCGTTGCCGTGTGCATACTGACCGATGAGTCCGCTGATATCTGCTGAGGTTGTTTCTCCATCTAGTTTTGAATCTACAGTAAACAACGAATCTAACTTTCCAACAAAAGCATCTTCGCCACCCATTAATTTTACGAGGCCTTCCACATCATGCGGAACAAACCAGGTCCATTGCCAGGCAGTTCCTTCGCAATAATCATCATTACGGTGTGTAGAGGCTCTCGGGTTGAATGGAGTGCGCCATTCACCTTTCGAATCCAATCCACGCATGAAACGCGTTGATTTGTCGAAATAGAACTCGTAGGCTTTGGCTAGACGCTCGTATTTAGCTTTGTTCTCAAAATCATTCATTGCATCGGCGAAAATAGAGATGCACCAATCATCATAGGCATACTCCAATGCTTTAGCCACAGATTCGTTTTCCCTGTCGCAAGGGATATAGCCGATAGCGTTTTTATAATACTTTGCTTTAGGCATCAGGTGGGGTAGAACTAGGGCTGGGCACTTGATGTTTGTGGTGTCATATTCTGCAGCTCGAAGGCTGGCTTTGTAAGCTTCTTGAACATCGAAGTTGCGATAGCCTTTCATGTAAGCGTCCACTATAACAGGGACAGCATGATAACCGATCATGGTTCCTGTGTAATTGGAAGCCAAATCCCACATGGGGTATATGCCTCCTTCTTGGCTTTTTTTGATTAGTGAGTTAATGAATTGATTGTTCAGGTTGGGGTCAATGATTGTCATCAACGGATGTAACGCGCGGAAGGTATCCCACAAAGAAAAGACCGTATACATTGGGTTGATGGTGTCTCCTTGATGTACTTTCAGATCCATACCTAAATAACGTCCATCTACATCGGAAAATAAGTTTGGGCTGATCCCGGTATGATACAGTGCAGTATAGAATACGGTTTTGTCCTCTTTGTCCGAAGTGGTAATATCTATTTTGGATAGATAATTGTTCCATGCTGCGCGGGCTTCTTTGCGTACTTTATCAAAATCCCATTGGGGTATTTCTGATTCAACATTTTGGCGTGCACCGTTTACATCTACTGCCGATATCCCGACCTTTACTAATACTTCTTCATCCTTTTTTGTATTGAAGTGGAGCAATGCTTTGCAAACAGGTAAACGCTTGCCGTTGTCCATCGTGACGGAATCGGTGATTAAACTATAAGTAAACGGTTTAGAGAATTTCGCGTAAAAGTTAATATACTGGTCAAAAGCCCAGTAAGTCGTCTTTTTGTGTCCGCAAATCTCGGTATCGCTGATAACTTCAAGCTTCATCTCAGAATTTGTTTGTCGTTGTAAACTGTAATCCAGATCAACGATGAAGCCCGACTGAGTACTTTCGGGGAAGGTGTAACGATGAATGGCTCCGCGTTGTGTAGCGGTAAGCTCTGCTTTTACTTGGTAGGTGTCAAGGAACACGGAATAATATCCGGGCTCGGCTGTTTCTTTCTCGTGCGAGAAAGTTGAGGCATAAGATAACTGCTGACTTTCAGGATTCGTTGTCAGATACTGAGGGTGCCCTACGGTAGGCATGAGCAACACATCGCCATAATCGCAACAACCTGTACCACTGACGTGTGTGTGAGAGAATCCGTTGATCGTGTGATCGTCATAGTAATAACCGGAACAGGCATCCCAACCATCAATTCGAGTGTCCGGACTGGGCTGAATCATTCCGTGAGGAACTACGGCTCCGGGGAATGTATGTCCGTGTCCGCCTGTGCCTATGAAAGGATTGACATAGGCACTATAATCTTTCACACTGGGGGATTCTGTGCATGAGTTGAGTGTGATAAACCCTCCGAAACATCCTATCAGAAGTGTCTTTAAATTCATAGCATTTGTTCGTTTTATAGGATTTATTTCTCATCTGAATAGATGAAGATATTGTCTCCTACGATTTTGTATTCAATGGGGATAGAGTTTTGCAAAGATTGCAAAACAGATTCAATGGTTGATTTCTTCTTCAATACTCCCGAGTAGGTCTTGTCCGACCGTATGTCAGGAGACAGAATGATTTTTACGTCGTAGAAACGTTCCAAAGATTTAGCTATAGTGAAGATATTGGCTTTGTTGAACGGTATCAGATTGTCATGCCATACAGCATCTAACTTTGCGTCCACCTGTTTCACAGTTAGCCGCCCGCTGTTTCTGTTTAATTCGGCACGTTGTCCGGGAGCAAGAATGATTTGTCCTTCGTCTTTATTACCTCTTACTTCAATTTCTCCTTCAATCAATGTTGCCTCAGCTATTCGGCTACGTTTATCGCATTTGAAATTGAAAGTAGTTCCCAGCACGCGTACGCGCATAGCATCACTTTCCACCGTAAATGGCTTATGGCGATTCTTGGTGACTTCGAAATAGGCTTCTCCGTCTAGATAGACATTTCGCTCTTTCTCAGAGAATTCGCGTGGATACTTCAACGTGGAGGCATTGTTCAACCAAACCTTTGTGCCATCCGGCAAAACAACTTCTTTCACGATACCGTCATTGGCAACAGCCACTAGCATCTGATGCTCTTCTGCTTGCTGAAAGAACCAATATCCGATTCCGCCACCCATTAGTAAAGCAACGATGAGTATAGCAGCATATTGCATTAAACGGCGCATATAAAGCACTTTAGTCTTCTTTTTTGCTTCTTGTTCCAGCTGTTTATATAACCTTTTTTCGGCATGAGCTATTCTCTGCTCATCCGCATAAAGGGGAAACTTACCCAGATGATAAATTTCTTCCATTTGGAACAATTGGCGAGCATTCTCATCCGATTCGCTGATCCAGGCATTTACCTCGATCAATTCTTCTTCAGAGCACTGCCCTGCGAGATATTTATTAGTTATTTCTTCACTTAGATTTCTCATTTTCTTTTCCTTCATATAAATAAAACAACAGATCACTAAAAAACACTTACGTTTATTTTAATAAAAATAATACGAGGAGGATTGTTGAAAGATGTTCGAGGCGATTCCGTAAGAACTTCAACGCTTTATACATATGAGCTTCTACCGTGCGAAGAGAAATTCCCAATACATCAGCTATCTCCCTATTTTTCATTTCGTGCAGATAGCTGAGTTTGAAAACTTCTTTGCATTTATCTGGTAGCTCATTGATTGCATCTAAAATCTGATGCCGAAGTTCCATGTCTTCGATTCTGCGGATAACCTCGTTATTGTCCGGCTGATAATATTCCGCACGTTTTTTATTAATTTCTTCTATGACAGCGCAATAGTTATCTTCTACACTACGATGTTTTAATACATTGAGGGCACGGGTATAAACTGCCCGATAGAGGAATGCCTGTATTTGTTCTCCTATTTCTATGTCATCTTTCCGGTTCCAAAGTTCTACGAACACGTCTTGTACCACATCTTCAGCCTCTTCTTCTCCTACCAGACGAGCTGCGTAGAAGATCAGGCTAGGGTAGTATCTGCGAAATAGAGTTTTGTAGGTTAAGTCAAAGTTGTCATTCATTCTTCCGATAGGTTAATTGGTTAATGTGGGTGTGTTGCTCATTTCAAATTCAACAGTAGCTCCGCTCATCATCTGTTCGTGAGTAAGGTAGGTTTTATCGTACGGTTGCCCGTTTATTTTAATTGAATGAATATAGATATTCTTCTTGCTCACTTTTGGGGCAAGTACGGTAAATGTCTTTCCATTTGCTAAATGTAGCTTCATCTCAGGGAATAGGGGAGTACCGATTTCGTATTTTCCACTTACTGGGTTGACCGGATAGAACCCCATTGCACTGAAAACGTACCATGCGGACATTTGTCCGCAGTCTTCATTACCACAAAGACCTGCCGGCTCATTCTTATATAGCTGGTTCATCACTTTTGCTACATACGCTTGGGTACGGTATTGTTGGCCTATGGCATTGAAAAGATAGATAACGTGATGACTTGGTTCATTGCCGTGAGCATATTGCCCGATCATTCCTGTGCTGAAGATAGGAAGTTTATCATCGGCAGCCGGATGGTACGTAAACATGCTATCCAGCTTTTCTGCAAAGCGTTCTTTTCCTCCTACAAGTGTAATCAAACCATCAACGTCATGCTGTACAGACCAGAAATATTGCCAACCGTTACTTTCGCAGATATGTGGGGTGTATTCATCTGCTTTGAAGTCTTTGATAAATATTCCTTTATCGTCACGAGGTTGCATAAATGAAGTCGCTGGATTGTAAACGTTCTTATAGTTTTGTGAACGCTTATAGAACTCTTCTGCAAGCTGCTTTTTGCCCATCTTTTTAGCCATCAGATAAATACAGTAATCGTCGAAGGCATATTCAAGTGTTTTTGAGAGTGACCAATTTTCAGCATTATAATGGTCGGTTACATTATAGGGAATATAACCTAACTCTTTATAGAGTCCGATGCCTCTGTAGTTACCCAGATTAGCAGTAGTTACGCAGGAAGCGAGTGCTTTTTCTGCATCAAAGTTGCCAATGCCTTTTAAGTAAGCGTCTACAATAACAGGAACGGCATGGTAGCCTATCATCATGTCGGTTTCACTTCCGTAGAAATTCCACACAGGAAGACGCCCGTTCTGGTCGAAGAAGGCAATAAATGATTTAATCATATCATTGACACGTTGAGGCTGGGTGTAAGTGAACAGTGGATGAGCGGCACGATAGGTGTCCCAAAGAGAGAATGTGCTGTAGTTCACCCAACCGTCTGTGCGGTGGGTCTTTTTGTCGGGACCATAGTATGCACCATCTACATCACTGTAAATTGTTGGCGCAATCATCGTATGATATAAAGCTGTATAGAAGTTTACTTTGTCATCTTGGTTGTCTCCCTTTATTTCAATTTTTGCCAATTCACGGTTCCAATTGGCTTTAGTTTCTGCTAGATACTTATCGAAATTATCTTCAGGAACTTCTTTTCGTAGGTTTAAGGCTGCCCCTTTCATGCTAACACCAGAGATAGCAGTACTGACTAGAATCTGTTCTTGTTCTTGCGTTTTGAAGTCAAAACGGGCAATAGTGGCTGTGCCGATGCGTTGTTTATCTTTGAAGATGGCAGTAGTGTCCAGTTTCATTTTGAGGAAAGGCTTGGAGAAGCGCGTACAGAAATAAATGCGTTGGTCGCGTGCCCAACCATCAGAGTATCGGTAGCCCTGAATGGTCACGGAATCAACGATTTCAATATGTGAATCGTTCGTGAAATCCCAATTCATGGCTTTCTTTAAGTTTAAAAAGATTGCAGCATCGGCTTTAGGAAAAGTGTATCGTTGGATACCACAACGTTCAGTGGCGGTTAATTCGACTTTGATGTTGTAGTCTTTTAAGCGTACTTGATAGTAGCCTGCATAAGCACTCTCTTCATCATGTGAAAACTTGGAATAGATGCCGAGTGGCGCTTTTGCCTCTTTGTAAGGTAATGTGACTGGCATAAAAGAAATATCATATAGGTCGCCTGCTCCTGTTCCTGAGAGGTGAGTATGGCTGAATCCGGCGATAGTACTATCTGGATAATAATAGCCGGAGATACGATCCCAACCAGGAAGTCCATTATCCGGACTTAGTTGTACCATCCCAAAAGGGGCTTGAGCTCCAGGGTAAGTGTTTCCTGTGAAATCGGTGCCTATAAAAGGATTAACAAGTGTAGAGTAGTCAATTTTTGTTTGTGTGTGTTGGAGATTACAGGATGCACAAATGCAAACTATTAGCAGTAGGCAAATAGGTGTTTTCATCGGTTTACGGGTATTGGTGATTACTTATTTTGTTATTTGAAGGATAAGAAAAATAATTAATCTGTTTACAAAGGTAGAAAAAAGTTGTGATAATAGGGCTTAGATACTGCGCTTTTTTGGTGATAGATAGGTGGTTATACCTCTTTTGTAATAAAAAGAAGGTGTGTCAAAACACTCCAAAACTGAAAAGTGCCCCCGCTACAGATGTCTGTGACGGGGGCACTTTTGTCAAGAAGAGAGTTATGACACACCCTCTATATTATGCTTTAAAAAGCCTTAGCAGTTTCTGAATGCAAGTTTTTGGTTAGAGGCCTGCAAGTTCTAGTACTTTCTCAATAGCGGCATTTAGTCCGTCTACATTCTTACCTCCTGCTGTAGCGAAGTGAGGTTGACCACCACCGCCACCTTGAATCAGCTTGGCTGCTTCTTTCACTAAGTTACCTGCTTTAAGTCCACTGGCAACTAAATTATCACTCAACATAATTGTGAGCATAGGTTTAGCGTTATCAAGGCTTCCAGCTACAAAGAATAAGTTTTCTGTAATTTCACCACGAAGTTGGAACGCGATATTTTTAACGACTTCAGCTGGCAGTGGAGCACAGAACTTGATTACTTTGATACCATTAACTTCTTGTATATTCTTAAGCAGTTTTTCTTTCAGGGAAGCTTCTTTTTCTTTCATATAGTCTTCAACCTGCTTTTTGAGCCCTGCATTTTCATCGATATATTTGCGAATCGCTATGCCGAGATCAGGTGCATTGTTGAAAAGCGACTTTAAATCACTTATCGTGTCTTGAACGGTATCAAGTAGTTCTTCTACTTTAGCTCCGCTATATGCTTCAATACGTCGTACACCCGCAGCAACTGAACTTTCGGAAATGATTTTAACCATACCGATGTTGCCAGTGGCAGCAACGTGAATACCTCCACAGAATTCGATTGAAGAACCGAACTGGATCACGCGTACTCTTTCACCATATTTTTCACCGAATAAAGCTATTGCTCCGAGCTCCTTAGCCTCTTCAATAGGAATGTTACGGTATTCTTTCAAAGGAATATTAGCACGAATTTTAGCGTTGACCAAATGTTCCACTTTACGAATCTCTTCATCTGTTACTTTTTGGAAGTGAGAGAAGTCAAAGCGTAATGAATCTGGCGTTACTAATGAACCTTTCTGCTCAATATGTTCACCTAATACTTCACGCAAAGCTGAATCAAGTAAATGAGTTGCCGAGTGATTGGCTGCACAAGCTGCCCGTTTGTCGGTGTTTACACAAGCCATCATTGGCGCTTCCGGATGTTCGGGTAATTTCTTCGTAATATGTATCGGAAGATTATTTTCCTTTTTGGTGTCAATGACTTCAATGGTTTCAAACTCGCTAACCAAAACACCTGTGTCACCTACCTGACCACCGCTTTCAGCATAGAATGGGGTAGAGTCAAGTACAATCTGATATAAGGTTTGGTTTTTCTGTTTGATTTGGCGATAACGCAGAATTGATGCTTCATATTCCGTGTAATCATAACCAACGAATTCAGTTGTTCCTTCTTTCAATGTAACCCAGTCTCCTGTTTCAATAGCGGCTGCATTGCGGGCACGTTGTTTTTGTTGTTGCATTTCTGCATTGAACTCTTCGATATTAACCGTCATTCCGTTTTCGCGAAGAATTAACTCCGTTAAGTCTAATGGGAAGCCGAAAGTATCGTATAAAGTAAATGCATCCTTACCGCTGATTTCTGTGTTTCCACCAGCTTTTGAATCTTCCATTGTTTTATCTAACAGACGAATACCTGTTTCAAGTGTACGAAGGAAAGCTTCTTCTTCTTCTTTGATCACTTTTTCAATAAGGTCTTTCTGTGCAATTAGTTCCGGATAAGCCTCACCCATATTGTCAATCAATACAGGAAGCAATTTATACATAAACGACTGCTTTTGTCCAAGGAATGTATATCCGTAACGAACTGCACGACGCAGGATTCGACGAATTACGTAACCTGCTTTAGCATTCGAAGGCAATTGCCCATCTGTAATAGAGAAAGCAATCGTACGAATGTGGTCAGCGATTACTCGCATTGCAATATCTTGCTGTTTATTTTTTCCGTACTCTGTCTCAGCCATCGCTGCAATAGCTTTTAACATGGGTTGGAATACGTCGGTATCGTAGTTAGAGGTTTTACCTTGTAATGCCATGCAAAGACGTTCGAATCCCATACCGGTATCGATTACTTTAGCAGGAAGAGGTTCGAGGCTTCCATCAGCCTTGCGATTATATTGCATGAATACAAGATTCCAAATCTCAATCACTTGAGGATGATCGTGATTAACTAGATCACGACCGGATACCTTAGCGCGTTCCTCTGCAGGGCGGAGATCGATGTGAATTTCCGAACATGGTCCGCAAGGGCCTGTATCACCCATTTCCCAGAAGTTGTCGTGCTTATTGCCGTTAATGATGTGATCTTTTGGTAGATATTGTTCCCAGTATGCAGCTGCTTCGTCGTCACGACTTAGACCTTCTTCGGGACTTCCTTCAAATACGGTAGCATAAAGATATTCAGGATTTAGTTTCAACACTTCTACTAGATATTCCCACGCCCAATTGATCGCTTCTTTTTTGAAGTAATCACCGAAGGACCAGTTGCCTAGCATCTCGAACATGGTGTGGTGGTAAGTGTCGTGCCCAACTTCTTCCAAGTCATTATGTTTTCCGCTTACGCGCAGACATTTCTGAGAGTCCGCGACTCTGTGGTATTTGGCTGGGTGATTCCCCAAAATAATATCTTTAAACTGGTTCATACCTGCGTTGGTAAACATCAGGGTCGGATCATCTTTTATCACCATCGGAGCCGAGGGAACAATGTGGTGTTCTTTCGACTCAAAGAAATTCTTGAATGAATCTCTGATTTCTTTTGCAGTCAACATATTCTTCTATATATCTATTGTTGAGGTTAATATTCTCAAAAAACTGTGCAAAGATAGCTTGTTTTTATTACTTTTGCCGTATTAACAAGCGAAATATTTCCAAAAAGATGCGCAAAGTTTACTACATCTACAATCCAAGGACACAGACTTATGATCGAATTTACCCCACTGTACGACAACGTGCTCTAAGCATATTGCGTCGGCTTTTTATTGGTATGGGACTTGGAGCTGGATGCTTTATAATCTTGCTACTAGTCTTCGGATCACCTTCTGAGAAAGAATTACGGACTGAGAATAGTCGTCTTTTGGCACAATATAATGTACTTTCCCGTCGTTTAGATGATGCAATGGGGGTGCTTCAAGATATTCAACAACGTGATGATAATTTGTATCGTGTTATTCTGCAGGCTGACCCTGTTTCTCCTGCCATACGTCAGGCAGGCTATGGAGGGACTAATCGTTATGAGGAATTGATGGATCTGGCCAACTCCAAACTGGTGGTAAATACGACACAGAAATTGGATGTATTATCGAAGCAACTATATATTCAGTCTAAGTCTTTTGATGATGTAGTGGATATGTGTAAGAATCATGATGAGATGTTGAAGTGTGTGCCTGCCATTCAACCTATCTCTAACAAAGACCTTCGCCAAACAGCTTCAGGATATGGGACGCGTATTGATCCTATTTATGGAACGACTAAGTTCCATGCAGGAATGGACTTTTCGGCTCACCCAGGAACTGATGTCTATGCGACAGGAGATGGAAAAGTGATAAAAGTTGGATGGGAAACGGGATATGGTAATACAATTGAGATTGATCATGGTTTCGGATATCGGACGATTTATGCACATTTGCAAGGCTTTAAAGTAAAGACTGGAGCGAAAGTAGTACGTGGAGAAGTGATTGGAAAAGTCGGAAGTACTGGAAAAAGTACAGGTCCTCATTTACATTATGAGGTACATGTTAGAGGAAAGGTGGTAAATCCTGTCAACTATTATTTCATGGACTTGAGCGCTGAAGATTACGAAAAGATGATTCAATTGGCTGCTAACCATGGTAAGGTGTTCGATTAATCTCTAAAACTATTATTTATGCTAAATACAGATAAAGAGCTAAAATTATATTACTCAATAGCTGAAGTCGCTGATATGTTTGGCGTTAATGCTTCGTTACTTCGTTTTTGGGAAAAGGAATTTCCACAGATATCACCTAAAACTACAGGCAGAGGGGTGCGTCAATATCGTAAAGAAGATGTGGAAACCATTGGATTGATCTATCATTTGGTCAAGGAGAAAGGAATGACTCTCCCTGGTGCTAGGCAACGCTTAAAGGATAATAAAGAGGCTACTATTCGTAATTATGAAATCGTGAGCCGATTGAAAGGAATTAAAGAGGAACTTTTGGCAATTAAAAAGGAACTAGATGAACGGTGAATAAACTGTATTCATCGTCCATCTGTATAATGTGCCTTTATTCTTCAACTCGAGTTACTTGTTTTATATTCTGAACCTTTTTCAAGTTGTTACAGATTGATTTGACATCGTCAACATCATGAACCCACAATTGTATTTTTCCTTCGAAAATACCATCATCAGTCTCAATAGCTAGCTTGCGAATATTGACATTAAGCTGTCTGGAAATAATTTGAGTTACTTCATTTAGCAATCCTACGCTATCAATGCCTTTAATGTATATATATACTAAGAAAGAAAGTTCTTTATGAGTATCCCATTCTGTGGCTAATATACGGTTCCCATAGCTACTTTTCAGTTTAGCCGCAACAGGGCATTGGCGCTTATGAATTATAATCTGATCGTTTTCGTCAATATAACCTAGTACATCATCTCCAGGGATAGGATGACAACATTGAGCCATGATGTATCTTTTTTGTAGGCTTTCTTCTGTTAACTTAAGAACTAACTTGGGATTAATCTTTTCTTTGTCATCGGTAGCTTTTTCTTCTATCTTCTCCTTGCTAGCATTTCCAAAAGAAAAGGTCAGATATTTCTTCCAATTGCTGGCTTGTTTTTCCTTTAGCTCATTTTTGTCAGCTTCACCAAGAGTGATAACTTTGCTACCTATAGCAATCAGTAGCTCTTCTTCGTTCTTAAAATTATGTAGCTTGCGTAGCTTTTCAACAATTTTATCTTCTGGTCGAATCTCTTCTTTTGTAAGAAATTCATTGAGTAGGTTTTCTCCGATCTTTTGATTTACCTTACGTTCTTTGCGTAGAATCGTAGCTATCTTAGCTCGCGCACGTGCTGTAGTAGCAAATATCTCCCATTGCGGTTGTACACGTTGAGATTTAGAAGTCAAAATTTCAACTTGATCACCACTTTCTAATTTATGGCTCAAAGGAACAAGTCTATGATTTACTTTCGCTCCTATACAATGGCTACCTATATCTGTGTGTAGTGAAAATGCAAAGTCTAAAGCTGTAGAGTTTTGAGGCATTGTTTTCAACTCACCTTTAGGAGTAAATACGAATATTTCTGAAGCAAAAAGATTTAATTTAATTGTATCAAGAAAGTCTATAGCATCAGGTTGAGGATCATCTAATATTTCTTTGATTGTTTTCAGCCATTTTTCCAATTCTCCTTCATCTTCACTTCCTCCTCCTTCTTTGTATTTCCAATGAGCAGCGAAACCTTGCTCTGCTACATCATTCATTCGTTCACTACGGATTTGAACTTCTATCCATTGCCCGTTAGGACCCATGAGGGTCACATGTAGTGCCTGATAACCATTTGCTTTGGGGTGACTAACCCAATCGCGAAGGCGGTCTGGATGAGGTTTGTAGATTTTGGAGATAGATACATAGATGTCAAAGCAGTCATTAAGCTCTTCTTCAATATTATTAGGCTCAAAGATGATTCGAACGGCTAGCAAATCGTAGATTTCTTCGAAGGGAACATGCTTTGTTTGCATTTTATTCCATATCGAATAGATTGACTTAACGCGGGCTAGAATTCTATACTTAAGCCCCATTTTGTCTAATTGAACTCGTATAGGCTCTGTGAAGTTATTAAAGACTTTATCCCGTTCAGCAGCTGTAGCTGTTAGTTTTTCTTCTATCTCAATATATTCTTCGGGATGCTCATATTTAAAGCTAAGATTTTCTAGCTCTGTTTTTATTTTATATAAGCCAAGTCGATTGGCTAAAGGAGCGTAGATATAAAGAGTTTCTCCTGCAATTTTATATTGTTTATTGGGTAGCATGGAACCCAAAGTTCGCATATTGTGCAGGCGGTCGGCTATTTTAATAAGGATAACTCTAACATCATTTGACATGGTTAGTAGTAACTTCTTAAAGTTTTCCGCTTGGGCTGAAGCTCTATCCCCAAAGATACCACCAGAAATCTTGGTTAATCCATCTACAATTTGGGCAATCTTAGTTCCAAATATATTTTCAATATCTTCCACTGTGTAGTCTGTATCCTCTACAACATCGTGTAGTAATGCAGCACAGATAGATGTGGAGCCAAGGCCTATCTCATTACACACGATTTTCGCTACTGCGATAGGATGCATTATATAAGGTTCGCCTGAACGACGTTTAATGCCTTTGTGGGCCTGATTGGCAAAGTTGAATGCTTTTGTAATTATTTCAACCCTTTTGCGATGCTTTGTTTGGAGATAATCGTCCAGGAGTGCTTGAAATGCCTGCTCAATCATCTCTTCATCTGATAATTCTTTGGAAGTTATATTGTCCATATTTGTTGTCCTTTCATTCGCTTCTTTTTGCAAAAATAAGCAAATTTGCGAATGATGCAAGCAAGAAGTTGCTTATTTGTATATTTTCAATTGTTTGCCTGCAGCTATTTTCGTACTAGCCATTCCGTTCCATCGCTGTATATCTTTGATGCGGACACCATACTTATTGGCTATAGTAGAAAGGGTATCTCCACTTCTTATTTTGTAATAAGTAGGTTTTCCTTTTCCGGCTGTAGCGGTAGCTTGTCTTCTTGTGCTAGACTCTTTTACTGTTACCGTTTTTCTGTTACGGAATAATTCATCTGCACGGTAAGTATAGATAGTGTCTTGTTTATCAATAAATTGGCTAATCGTTTCTATAGGAAGGCGCAATGTATATGACTTCTTATCGCCTGGGATTATTTGTTTTTTATATTGGGGATTCAGACTTTTAATTTCATCTAAAGGGATATTACATACTTCTGCAATTTGTTCGAAATGCAGATTTTTAGTCACTTCCACTGTGTCGGTATTGGCAGGTATGTTTGTTTCCATTGGACAGATGTTGTGATCACAGTAATATGTCATCACATAATTTGCAGCAATAAATGCAGGAACATATCCACGAGTCTCTTTGGGAAGCATATTATAAATCTTCCAATAATCGGTTTCTCCACCTGATCTACGGATCGCTTTATTAATAGTTCCAGGTCCACAATTGTATGCAGCAATAACAAGGTTCCAATCACCATAAATATTGTACATCTCTTTTAGGTAACGTGCTGCTGCCCAGGTTGCTTTGATCGGGTCACGGCGTTCGTCAACTAAACTATTTGATTCTAATCCATAGATTTTCCCTGTTCCAATCATAAACTGCCACAAGCCCGAGGCACCAGCACGGGATACAGCTGAGGGATTTAGAGCCGATTCAATAATTGGAAGATATTTTAGCTCTAAAGGTAGTCCGTATGCATCTAGTGCTTCTTCAAAAATAGGCATATAGAAGTTACAAGCACTTAGCATGAATGAAACTTGGTTACGCAGTCGTCCGGCATACATATCAATAAATTTGCGAACAATATCATTATATGGCATTTCCATTATCGAAGGGATACGTGACAAGCGGTCAATATAAACAGAATCACTAAACAGCGGATTTATCTCAGCCGTGCTACAGTCTTTTCCTAAATCGATGTAATTCTTAGCTTTCCAATCGTTTAATAGGCTGTCTAGTGGGTATGTCATACTTTTAGGAAGCTCAATGCTTTCATTACGCTCAGTTCCGTTTTCACGAATAAGTACATCTACACTTTGTGCATTAACCTGGGTAGAAACCAACAGGAAAAGAAAAATAATCGAACAATAGTTTTTTAATTTCTTCATGCTTTAATTATAAGTTCAATCTAAATTGTGTTTTTTAAAATCGTAGTACACACTGTAAACCGACAGATTTGTTTTTTATGTTATTCAGATTATACTGACTATTATTATCAATAACAGCAGGTTCTAATCTCATACTTAAATCTGGAGATATGTCGAAGTTCGAGAGTTCTGCATCAACATAAGCATCTATTACAGAAATCAGATAGACTCCAATAAATGCAAATATGCTAAGATCTCTATATCGTCGGAAAGTATCTTTTCTTCGTTTTAATGTGTTTTTTAATTGTTCTGTGTTATATTGAGAATTTGGAGGAAGTAGATCTTCGTAGCTTTTAGTATTTGGATTATCATCCATAATATCTATATAAGCTTGAGAATAATCTTTGTACATTTTTCCATTCCAGCTGAGGGCATATGCACAACCTGCAAATCCGCCATATATAATAGGCAGTTTCCAGTATTTTCTGTTATAAATCTGACCAGCACCAGGAAAGACTAATGCTAACCACGTAGCCTTGGTAGGGTTAGGAACAAATATCTTTTTGTTGAGCGATTTGGGCAACGGCATGGAATCAGTCTGCATGGTAATGGGACTGCGTTGTTCTATCTTTTTTAGCTCTTTTTTATTTATTAATTCCAAACTGTCAGCTATTTGTATTTTGGTGGTCAATAGGCTATCGGCATCTTTTAAAAGTTCGGGATGCAACATTTTGATGGAGTCATTTTTAAGAGAATCCAAACCGTTATTGAGTAAACGATGCCTTCTTGCCCTTGCTTTTGGAGCTTCCCTTTTGGCACTAATACTGTCTTTAGGTGCCAAATTTAAATTGTTTTGCGCAAACATATCAAACCCTGTTAGTTGAAAAATCTCAAATAACAGGATAATGGTGAGAAACTTATATCTTTTATTTTTTCTACTCATTTATTTTTTTAGTGAATCGAAAATTTCCATGATACGCTCCAATTCTTCTTCGTTACCGAAAGGAATGCTAATTTTACCTTTTCCTTTTTCAGAGCAGGTGAGCTGTATCTTTGTATTGAAAAAGCCCGAAAGTTGTTGTTTTAGCAAGTTGAACTCTTCAGGTAGTTTGGCACGTTTGGGAGTTATTTTCCGAGTGCCACTTTTTATCGCTTCTCCTTCGCTAAGTGCTTTAACAATTTCTTCTACTTTGCGGACAGAATATCCATGTTCCTGTATTTCTTCAAATATCTTAACTTGAAGTTTGGGCTCACCTAGTGAGATTAAGGCGCGAGCATGTCCCATGTCAATCTGTTTACTTTGCAAAGCCATTTGAATTGGTGCAGGTAGTTTTAATAGTCGTAAGTAGTTGGCTATTGTCGTACGATTCTTACCAATTCGTTCGCTCAATCTTTCTTGAGTTAGTTCATACTGATCTAGTAGGTGTTGATAAGCTAACGCTATTTCTACAGCATTTAGGTCCTCGCGCTGTATATTTTCGATCAGCGCCATTTCCATCATATTCTCATCGTCAGCTGTACGTATATATGCAGGTATTGTTTTTAATCCTGCTTTTTGTGAAGCACGGAAACGACGTTCTCCAGCGATGATCTGATATTCGTTTTCAGATAGCTTGCGTAGTGTTATTGGCTGTATAATGCCAATTTCAACTATCGAATCGGATAACTCTTGTAAAGCTGTCTGGTCAAACTCTCTACGCGGTTGATTGGGGTTAATAGTGATTTTTGATAGCTCGATCTCATTAATGGAAGAAGAACCTTCGGTTTTCACATCATCCATTGAAAGCAAAGCGTCTAACCCCCGTCCTAATGCATTTCTTTTTTGTGTAGCCATACCTTCTTCATTTATTTTTATTAATAATTTCTTGAGCTAAAGCAAGATGATTTTTTGCTCCTGTTGAATCTGCATCATACAAGATTGTAGGAATACCGTAGCTTGGAGCCTCGCTTAATTTTACATTTCTTTGAATCACGCTGTTGAAAACTAATTCTTGAAAATGCTTCTTAACTTCATCATAAATCTGATTGGCTTGGCGAAGACGGGAATCATACATGGTCAGCAGAAACCCTTCGATTTCAAGTGCAGGATTTAATTTTGATTTAATAATTTTAATTGTGTTGAGCAATTTGCTGATCCCTTCAAGTGCAAAGTATTCAGCTTGTACAGGAATAACGACAGAGTCAGCAGCTGTTAGTGCATTGATAGTAATAAGCCCAAGTGAAGGGGAACAATCTATCAAAATATAATCATATTCTTTCTTTAAAGGAGTCAGAACCTCTTTAAGGATTTTTTCGCGGTTGGGTAGATTTAACATTTCAATCTCTGCACCAACGAGATTGATGTGGGAAGAGATTACTTTTAAAGAATCAATTTCAGTGTCGAGAATAGCATCCTGAACATCTGCTCTATCGATAATGCATTCATAAATAGTACATTCCGACTGCTTAATGTCTACTCCTAGTCCTGAGGAAGCATTAGCTTGTGGGTCAGCATCAACCACAAGAACTTTTTTTTCGAGTGTAGCAAGAGAAGCAGCAAGATTGATAGTAGTCGTTGTTTTTCCTACTCCTCCTTTTTGATTGGCCAAAGCAATTATTTTTCCCATATTCTTTATTTTTATTGGCAGCGAAATAAGCGATAATTCCTTAGAGCGCCTACTAAAAAAGAGAAACTTTACATTATCTGTTGATAAGTCACTAGTTTTGTTAATAACTGCCGGACATGCCAATTTTGAGACCGTAAAGATATGTTGTTATATGTTCTCTTATTAGGTTTGCAAATATACATATTAATATTAAATATCTATTTCTTTTTTTACTCGCTTGCAGAAGATTAAGATTTGTAAACGAGTGTTTGTTTCTGGTCACGTTTCTATAAAATATAGATTATAGAGGTGCTGGTTGGTGATACAAGTTGTTTTTGCTACTTTTGTGCAACAAATTAAAATGGAAGGATTCAATATATGGAAAATAGAAGGCCGTTGATTCTTGTGTCTAACGATGATGGTATAATGGCAAAAGGTATTAGTGAATTGGTGAAGTTTCTTCGTCCGTTGGGTGAAATTGTAGTTATGGCGCCTGATTCACCGCGCTCGGGTAGTGGATGTGCTTTGACGGTTAATAGCCCTGTTCACTATCAGTTGGTTAGAAAGGATGTAGGCTTGACTATCTATAAATGTACAGGGACACCTACTGACTGTGTAAAACTGGCTTTAAATGAAGTTCTTGATCGCACCCCTGATCTTGTCGTAGGAGGCATCAATCACGGTGATAATTCATCTATCAATGTGCATTACTCAGGAACTATGGGTGTTGTTATAGAGGGTTGTCTTAAAGGAATTCCATCAGTTGGTTTTTCTCTGTGCGATCATGAACCTGATGCTAACTTCGATTTACTTGGAGTTTATGTACGTAAAATTGCTGCTATGATTCTTCAAAAAGGTCTTCCAGCATTGACGTGTCTTAATGTAAATTTTCCTAATACTGATGTTTTAAAGGGAATAAAGGTTTGTGAACAAGCGAAAGGATATTGGGAAAATGAATGGGCGGCTTGTCCACGGTTGAATGACAATAATTACTTTTGGTTGACAGGCTCTTTCATAGATCAAGATATTGATAATGAGCGTAGTGATCATTGGGCTTTGGACAATGGATACGTCGCTATTACTCCGATCACAGTTGATGTGACAGCTTATGAATTTATCGATCAACTAAAAAACTATTGCGAAGAGATTAATAGTTGACAACTGTATTTTTGTTTGGCATATAAAAACTCTAAATTCAAATTCTTATGAAATATTATTTGATTGCAGGTGAAGCTTCTGGTGATTTGCATGCATCACATCTTATGGCTACTTTGAAATCTAATGACCCGCAAGCTGATTTCCGTTTTTGGGGAGGAGATTTAATGTTAGCTGTAGGAGGAACGATGGTGAAGCATTATAAGGAATTGGCTTATATGGGTTTTGTTCCAGTCTTACTTCATCTGCGAACGATTCTGCAGAATATGAAACGTTGTAAGGAAGATATTTTAGCATGGAATCCTGATGTTGTAATTCTGATAGATTACCCGGGGTTTAACTTAAATATTGCTAAGTTTGTGCATTTACGAACGAGAATCCCAGTATTCTATTATATAGCTCCCAAAATATGGGCTTGGAAGGAGTATCGCATTAAGAATATAAAGAGGGATGTGAACGAACTGTTCTCTATTCTTCCTTTTGAAATTGATTTTTTTGAAGGCAAACATCAGTATCCTATACATTATGTTGGCAATCCAACGGTTGATGAAGTTGACTCTTATTTAAAGACACATTCAATAAATTTTGAGTCTTTTTGCGCTGATAATAATTTAGATGATAAACCTGTAATAGCATTATTAGCAGGAAGTAGGAAGCAGGAAATTAAAGATAATTTGCCTGGTATGCTGAAAGCAGCTTCAGCCTTTTGTGATTATCAGCTTATTTTAGCGGGAGCACCAAGTATTCCAGTGGAGTATTATAAACATTATATAGGTGATGCAAAGGTAAAAATCGTCTTTAATCAGACTTATCGTATTTTGCAACATGCTCAATTTGCATTGGTGACTTCTGGAACAGCGACACTTGAAACTGCTTTATTCCGTGTCCCTCAAGTAGTCTGTTATTATACTCCACTTGGAAAGTTCTTTTCATTTTTACGTCGTCATTTTCTGAAAGTGAAGTTTATATCTTTGGTTAATTTAATTGCTGACCGTGAAGTTGTGAAAGAATTGGTTGCTGATGCAATGACTGTTGAAAATATGCAGAATGAGTTGCATCTGCTAATAAATAACCGGTTGTATCTGAACAAGATGCTTGCTGGTTATGATGTGATGGCAAATAGATTAGGATCTCCAGGGGCTCCTCAGAATGCAGCTCTTGAGATGCTGAAAATATTGAAAAAATAGCTCTCTTTTCTGAATATTTGTAAAATAGATGCAGTAATTATCTCCCTCATTAATTTATGGTATAAAAGAATTAAAATTGAGGGCAACTATGAAAAGAGGTAATTGGCTTATAGTAATATTATTACTAGCACAGGTGTTTGTTTTTCCATCATGTAGTGATGATGATGGATACTCCGTTGGTGACATCGGATGGGATTGGGCTACAATTCATACTACCGGTGGGGGAGGATATTATTTGGAAGGTGATCGTTGGGGGCATATAGATCCGGTTGCGAGTTCTATCCCTTGGTTTAAACCTGTTGATGGTGAGCGTGTCATTGCGTTTTTTAATCCTTTATTAGATACTGATAAGGGTGTTCAGGCAAAAATTGAAGGTATCCAAGAACTTTTGACTAAAGATGTTCAAACTCTGACTCCAGAAAATGAGGCTGATTTTGGAAATGATCCTATTGTTATTTATGAAGGAGATATGTGGTTAGGAGGTGATTTTCTGAACTTAATATTCCACCAGAATTTGCCTTATTCAAAAAAGCACCTCATTAGTCTTGTAACTAATACTTTGGATAATGAACCACTCACATTATCTAATACTTTACTGGATGAAGAAGGTTATGTGCATCTTGAATTACGGTATAA
The DNA here is from genome assembly GCA_023426145.1 of Bacteroidota bacterium. Classification (GTDB taxonomy): domain Bacteria; phylum Bacteroidota; class Bacteroidia; order Bacteroidales; family Bacteroidaceae; genus Bacteroides. The sequence continues at coordinate 184,469 of JAFABG010000040.1, forward strand.
CACGTACAATGATCTAACAAATTATTGGGGCGTGGGGCGCGTTTCATTTAACTTGGAAGATTACTACCTTGCTGCTAAAGAAGAATCACTAGAGTTGAAAGGATTTAAAGTTACAATTAACTCCCAAGCGCATGGTGAAGGAAGAGTCGTTATACTTAATCTTGATCATTCAATAACTATTCCAGAATCTGCAAAAGACTCACATTCGACAGCACTAGTTCAATAATCAGATATTTATTATATTATAAAACGAATGGGTCAGAACTGTATTTTAAAGCAGTTCTGACCCATTCGTTTTATAATATAATTTTCTTATTTAAACCACATTAATACATATGAATAAATGACAGCAGCCGGAATTGCCATTAGCGAACTGTCAAAGCGATCTAGCATTCCCCCATGTCCCGGTAAAATACTACCTGAATCTTTAACGTGTAATTGACGTTTTAGAAGTGATTCTGTTAAATCTCCCCAAGTCCCAAAGATAACAACAACTAGAGCCATACCGATCCATTCTAGGGTAGACATAAATGGAAAATAGTGAGCTAAGATAAAAGATGCTCCAATGGCTATGATTCCGCCACCTATAGAACCTTCCCAAGATTTCTTAGGAGAAATTCGTTCAAATAAGCGGTGCTTTCCTAAAAGGGTACCAAAACAATAAGCTCCCGTGTCACTAAGCCACAAGAATATGAATACAGATAACGGAAGTATTGGATTATAGCTTACTGTATCATAAGTTGGATCATTATGAAATGCAAGGACATTAAGTAACGCAAATGGTAAACCAATGTAAAGTTGGCTAAGGGTTGAGTATGCCCAATTAAGCATTGGATTTTCCTTTTTTAGATATAATTCACTGATCATGAGATAGAGAATTAAAAGAATGTAAGGAATAAACACCTTTGCATCAGTAACATCAATGCAAAATCCCATTATAGCTAGGAACAGGTAGGCTCCACCTAGCATAATGATTGATTTGTTAACATTAACACCTTCTACTCGGTTATTAATTAATAGACCAAATTCGTAGATGGTCATTGAGCTAATAATCATAAATAGGATTCCAAAACTTAGTGTGTTGTAGAGTATACAACCGACTAAAATGGACACAAAAAGTACTCCTGTTACAGCTCGTTTTATAAAATTACTAATCACAATTTTCTTGTTTTAGTTAGTTAGATTCAGTTGCTTCTCCGTTTTCGTTTGATCTTGCTTCAATAGCAACTTTTCCTTCTGTAGCTATATTCTCTCCTTTGGGAGTTATTTTAGGCTCTGTTTCGGACTCTTGAGCCTTGCTCTCAGGCTCGCCTTCAGTATTCTTTTCTTTCAATTTTTTAGCCAACTCTTTTTCTGCATTAGCAGCATTTTGACTTTCTTTTGCTGCCATGATTTCTTCTGAACGAGATGCCCAAGGACGCTTACCGAAGATATGTTCAACATCTTCAGCAAAAATGACTTCTTTATCAATGAGTAATTGAGCTAGTTCGTTATGCCCTGCTTTATTTTTAGACAAAAGCTCTTTAGCTCTTTCATATTGTTCATTGATCATCTTTTTGACCTCTCCATCAATGAGCTCTGCCGTTTTATCACTGTATGGCCGATTAAAAGAGTATTCATCATTATTGTAATAGCAAAGATTTGGTAGAGCTTCGCTCATTCCAAGATATGCAATCATTCCATAAGCTTGTTTCGTAACTCTTTCTAAGTCATTCATAGCTCCGCTAGAAATGCGTCCAATAAATAGATCTTCAGCAGCACGCCCTCCTAGAGTTGCGCACATCTCATCAAGCATTTGCTCTTTAGTCGTAATTTGCCGCTCTTCGGGTAGATACCATGCAGCTCCTAAGGCACGTCCACGTGGTACTATAGTCACTTTAATAAGCGGATTTGCATATTCAAGCAACCATGAGATCGAAGCATGCCCAGCTTCATGCAATGCTATTGCACGTCTTTCAGCTTCAGTCGTAATTTTTGTTTTCTTTTCCAAACCTCCAATGATGCGATCTACAGCATCAAGAAAATCTTGCTTTCCTACAAATTTCTTTCCATGACGAGCAGCTATTAGAGCGGCCTCGTTACAAACATTAGCAATGTCTGCTCCTGAAAATCCAGGTGTTTGTCTAGCTAATAAATCTACATCTACAGTATCGTCAATCTTTATTGGACGTAGGTGTACACCAAAGACTTCTTTACGCTCGTTGAGATCAGGCAAGTCCACATGGATTTGACGATCAAAACGACCAGCACGAAGTAGAGCTTTATCTAGTACATCTACACGGTTTGTTGCTGCTAATATAATAACACCACTGTTTGAACCAAAACCATCCATCTCTGTTAGCAATTGATTTAGGGTGTTTTCACGTTCGTCATTTCCTCCCATTGCTGGATTCTTTCCACGTGCGCGGCCGACAGCATCAATTTCATCAATAAATACAATACAAGGTGCTTTTTCCTTGGCTTGTTTGAATAGGTCGCGTACACGAGAAGCACCAACTCCAACAAACATTTCCACAAAGTCTGATCCTGCTAGTGAAAAGAAAGGAACATTGGCTTCACCTGCAACAGCTTTCGCAAGTAATGTTTTACCTGTTCCCGGAGGGCCTACAAGTAATGCTCCTTTAGGTATTTTTCCTCCTAAATCAGTATATTTTTGTGGCTCTTTTAAGAACTCAACAATTTCTTCAACTTCCTGTTTGGCTTCTGCAAGTCCAGCTACATCTTTAAAAGTAATTTTGATAGCCCCACCTTTTTCAAAAAGTTGAGCTTTAGACTTACCTACATTAAATACCCCTCCTGGGCCATTGCTACCTCCGCCACTCATGCGTCTCATAAAGAAGATCCATAATGCAATTAAAAGAATAAGTGGGAGAATATTAATTAGAATGGCAGGGAAAATATCTGATTCAGCAGGGTAATCAGCTATACCGTCAAAATTGCCAGCAGCTTTTTCATCTTGCAAAAAATTGTCCAGTCTGTCCTTTGAGGGAGGGTTGCTAGTTATACTGGCATTTCTTCCTACTTTGGCAGAGTCTGCTCCAAACACAGCACCATAGGCATTAGGCTTAACATAGGCTTCAAGTGTTTTTTCGGAACCTAAAACTTTGCTTATATATCCGTTTGTAACATATCTCTGAAAGTCACTGTATGGAACTAGTTTACTACCGTTACCTCTAGAATCACTGCTCCACCATAGGCCGAGAAGCATGAGGGCAATAATCATATATAGCCAATTCAAATTGAATTTGGGCATATTAACCTTATTGTTAGGTTTATTGTTATTCGTATTATTGTTGTCCATAATTGTGGATTAGTCTAAATCAGGAATTTGAGTAAGTTTAGCGTCAGCCCAGAGATGTTCAAGATTGTAGAAAGTTCTAATTTCTGGCAAGAAAATATGTACTAAAATGTCAGCATAGTCCATTGCAACCCATTCAGCATTTCTCAGACCGTCTATTGCTATAGGTTTGCTGTTTGCCCCTTTATTTGCAAACTCTTTTACAGAATCAACTATAGCGCTTACTTGACTAGGTGAATTCCCTTGGCATATAACGAAATATTTACAGATTGTATCTTCAATATTTGTTAAATCAGCAATGATAATATTTTTACCTTTCTTTTCTTGAATACCTTCTTTTATTCTCTCAATTAATATTTTCGTATCGTTCATTTCTATATTTGAAATTAATTATTCATGTTCTTTTATTCTTTATAACAAAGAATCGTTTCTCTTTGTTTTGGATTCTCTATCTGATAACTTTGACAAATATACGGTGATTTATTGGATACAAGAAAGTTATGACTTAATTTTTGTGTTTTTTAGGGTAGATGATTTTATTTTGGAGATTAGGGCTGGTTATTTTAGCAAAAAAAATATTGGAAACATTTGTATTTATCGATTTATTTGTATCTTTGCACCCGCAAACGAAAAGCATTGGGCTATGGTGTAACGGTAACACTACAGATTCTGGTCCTGTCATTCCTGGTTCGAATCCAGGTAGCCCAACTTTCTAGTTTTTAACAATAAAAGCTCGCTAATATTTTTAGCGAGCTTTTATTGTTAGTGCAAGTAAAGCCTGAGGTGGTTTGCAATGCCTTAGGTGTCTAGCTGACCCTATTTGTAGGTGAAATTCAATAAAAAAAGCCAACTATTTTTAGTATAGTTGGCTTTTTTATTAAATTTTGATATTTATTCTTCTGCTTTTAACGACTCGTCAATCAGTTTGATTTTTTGTTGGACTAATTCAAGATCGCCTTTTAATTTATCAACCTTTCGGTTTAGTTCAGTTAATAAACTACTACCTTTTTTCGATGATGAAGTTAGGAATCCCAGATTGTTTTCGTAGGTCTGAAGTTCATTTTTCATATTTTCGTAGGTACGCAACATTTTCTCTCGTTCTCTGTATAGTGGTTGAGTTCCCCCTCCCTGAATGTTATGGATATTTGAGCGAAAGTTATTAAGCTTTTTGGTTGATGCATTAATATTAAAGCGGTTAAACAGCTGATCAATCAGGCTATGATACTGCTTGTATAATTTATCTTTTTCCTTAAAAGGAACATGGCCGATGGAATTCCATTCTTTCATTAGTTCACGAACTAATGTGTTGGCTTCCTCCATGTCCATATTCTCATCGATAGATGATAATTTATCTATCAATGCTTTCTTTTTATCCATATTATCTACTTCAGTAGAGCGCTGTGAAGAAGTAGCCTTATTTTTTTGATCAAAAAAGTAGTCGCAAGCTGCTATGAATCTTTTCCAAACAGCATCAGAGTATTTTTTTGCAACCGGTCCTATAGTCTTCCATTCTTTTTGAAGATTGGTAAGTGTTTCAGAGGTTGTTTTCCACTCGGTGCTATCTTTTAAAGCTTCTGCTTTTTCGCAAAGTGCTTTCTTCTTCTCTAAGTTTTCGTTCATTCCCTCTTTGAGAGTCTTGAAAAATTCTCCTTTTTTCTTGAAAAATTCATCGCAAGCACGGCGAAAACGCTCGAAGATCTTCACGTTCATTTTTTGCGGGGCAAAACCAATTGTTTTCCATTTACTTTGGAGAGCAATAACTTCGTGTGTTTTGTTTTCCCAGGCTGAGAATGTTTTGAGCTCATTGTATTCTATTGCTTCAACAATCTCGCAAATAACAGTCTTTTGATCTAGATTAAGTTGTTCAGCTTCTTTTAAAGATTCAAAATGCTGCTGATGACGGCGATTAACAGCGGTCGATGCAGTTTTGAAACGATTCCAGATACTATCGCGAAGTTCTTTGTTCACAGGACCTGTGTCACGAAATTCTTGATGAAGCTTTTGGAGTTGGTGAAAAGCAGAAACAACATCTTCTTCATCTGTAAGTTTCTCTGCTGCTTCGCATAGATGAGTCTTAATCTCTAGGTTTTTCTTAAAGTCGTATTCGCGGAATTCATTGTTTAGTTTCAATAAATCGTAGAATTTCTCGACATACAGTTGATAGCTTTTCCAAAGCTCATTAACTTTACCTTGCGGAACAAGTTTCGTCTCATTCCATTGCTGTTGCAGTTTCTTGAACTCTGTATAAGATTTATTAGTATCATCGCTTGATTCAACTAACTCTTTAAGTTCTTCAATAATAGAAATTTTGACTTGTAGATTTTCTTCTTTTTGACGTTCCTGTTCTGCAGCTATTTGGCTTCTTTTTTCTTTGATACTTCCCATCAGATTTTTAAATTCTTCTTCCATAGAATCTTCATCTGGGACGAAATCTTCAATAGCGCCACCATTATCAACAAATAGTTTTTTTGCTAATTCTAGTTCAGCGTTATGTAGTTTGTAAAATGTTTGTTTCAGGTTGTCTATATCCTGCTTGTTAGCCTCTTCTGCACTCTGTGCCAACTCTTTTAGCCGGTTAAGTACATCTTCCTTATTGTTAGGCTTAACAACAGTTTCAGGTTGAATTTCGGCATTAACTTCGTCAGTTGGAGTTTCTGTAATAGCTTCAGAAACCTCAACTGTTTTCTTTTCTTCTTCTAATTCTCCTTGGTTCAAGGGAAGATTAGTGTCATGGGCGTCCATCATTGTATATTAGTTTTGGGTCACAAATTAATGAAATAAAACGATTACTTCATACTATTTTGCTTATTTTTTTTAAATAAATACGTTTTTATGATAGTAAAACTGTAATTCCCATGTACAGCATCATACCGATAATGTCGTTAGTAATTGAAATGAAAGGTCCTGTGGCTATTGCAGGGTCTATTTTTAATTTTTCTAGTGTCATTGGAACTAAAGTTCCAAAAATAGATGCAAACATGACTACTGCAAATAAACTTATGGATACAGAGAAGGTGACAGTGGCTGTTGCTCCAAATCGTATAAAATTATAGGTGTATACAAGAAGTGAAATAATTGTAGCATTAATCAATGCCACAACGGATTCTTTGGCTACTTGCTTGAAGGTATTTTTAGCGTCTAGTGAACTATTTGCAAGACCTTGAACAATTATTGCAGAAGATTGAGTTCCTACATTTCCTCCTGTTCCACCAATTAAGGGTATATATAGTGCCATTTCCGGATGTGCCGCAAAGGTGGTGTCAAAATTACCTAATATGATTGAGTTGCCGATACCTCCAATCATACCTATGAGTAGCCAAGGAAGACGAGCTGTGGTTTGTTTTAGTACATTATCATCTGTTTCAACATCCTGAGAAAGACCTGAGGCTAACTGGTAATCACGTTCCGACTGCTCGCGCACTTCATCCATGACGTCGTCTACAGTGATTTGTCCGACAAGACGTCCAATACTGTCAACCACAGGAATAGCTACCAAGTCATACTTCTCAATAGCTTGTACTACTTCGTCAATTGAAGTGTCTACATGTACAGATATAGGATCTTTCTGCATAACATGTTTTACTTTAGACACAGAAGGAGAAGTTATCATTTTTTTTAAGGGGAAAATACCTCTTAATCTTTCATCGTCATCAATAACGTATACATAATATATTTCGTCTAATTCTTCGGCTTGCTGGCGCATCTCTTTCAAACACTCAGGCATACTCCAGTTTTCATTAACAAGTACCATTTCTGTACCCATAATTCCTCCGGCAGTATTCTCGTCATATTTCAACAAGTCAACAATATCACCTGCTTGTTCTATATCTTCGATGTGAGAAAGAATTTCTTCTTGCTTGTCTTCGTCGAGATCACGTATTAGGTTTACAGCATCGTCCGTATCCATGTAATCGACAAAACGTTTGGCTATAGTTTCTGAAGGTAAAATTTCGAGAAATTCTTTCCGTACGTCTTCATCCATTTCAACAAGTACGTCGGCCGCAGTCTCGTTATTGAGCAAGCGATATATAAACCTAGCTTCTTCTGGGCTCAAATCGTTACAAAGCTCAGCGATGTCTGCAGGGTGTAAATCTACGAGAAGTTCCTTAACTTTATCGGCTTCTTTTTGGCCGATAAGTTGTTTTACGTTGTCAATGTAATCCTCGTTCATCTTTTCGCAGTTTTAAAATCGTACATGTATACTCTCTCTCTCAGTATCTTATAAGCTAGTATTAGCTTTTCCCAGTGCTTCTTCTACTTGATTTGTCAAGTTAATAAATTCTTCAACGGATAATTGTTCCGGCCTTTTGTTGAATAAGACATCTTCCGTCAAAGGACAGTCTTTACCTAAAATTGGTTTGATCGAATTGCGTAATGTTTTACGTCTCTGGTTAAAAGTCGTTTTCACAACAAGTTTGAACAACTTTTCGTCGCATCCTAAAGATTGAGTTTCATTGCGAGTCATTCGAATGACTGCGCTTTTAACTTTTGGAGGTGGATTAAAAACATGTTCGCTGACAGTAAATAAATATTCAACTTTGTACCAAGCTTGAATTAGTACACTCAGAATGCCGTAGGTTTTACTGCCTGGCCCGGCAGCGATACGTTCTGCTACTTCCTTCTGTATCATTCCTGTGCAGCAAGGAACAATATTTTTGTTCTCAAGCATTTTAAAGAAGATTTGACTAGAGATATTGTATGGGTAATTACCAGTTAAAACAAATGGTTTTCCATCAAACAATCGATTAAGGTTCATTTTTAAGAAATCATCCTCAATAATGTGGTCTTCCAGTAAAGGATATGCTTCACGGAGATAAGCTACAGATTCATAGTCTACTTCAACAACTTTTAATAATCGGTCTTTTTTCACCAAGAATTGAGTCAAGACTCCCATACCCGGTCCCACTTCTAATATCGGTAATTCAGGGAAAGTGTCGACGGTATCGGCAATATCCTGTGCAACTTTCAGATCTTTTAGAAAGTGCTGTCCGAGAAACTTTTTAGGCTTTACTAATTTCATTTACCAACTAAATAATTACTTTTGCAGCCGACAAAGGTAATTCTTTTAAATGAAGAATGAAGAATTAAGAATGAAGAAACTATTAAAAAAGACGCTTAAACTGATATTACCGATAGTTTTAGGCGGCTTTATTCTCTATTGGGTTTATCGCGACTTTGATTTTACAAAGGCGGGTGTGGTGTTGCGAGATGGTACAAACTGGTGGTGGATGATCTTTTCTCTTTTATTTGGAGTGCTTGCTCAGCTTTTTCGGGGGTGGCGTTGGCGGCAGACTCTTGAGCCATTGGATGCGTTCCCTAAAAATAGTACTTGCGTCAATGCGATTTTTATTTCTTATGCTGCTAGCTTGATCATTCCTCGAATAGGTGAGGTGAGTCGCTGCGGTGTGTTGGCTAAGTATGATAACGTTTCGTTTGCTAAGTCCTTGGGGACTGTAGTGACAGAGCGACTCGTGGATACGATGACTATTCTTCTGATTACTGGCATTACTGTGTTGTTGCAAATGCCAGTCTTTGTTACTTTTCTTGAAAATACGGGAACAAAGATCCCTTCTTTAGCCCATCTTTTGACTTCTGTATGGTTCTATATCATCTTGCTTTGTTTAATAGGAGTGGCTGTACTTCTTTATTATTTAAGAAAGACGCTGTTTTTCTATGAACGTGTGAAAGGTTTTGTTCTCAATATTTGGGAAGGAATAAATTCATTGAAAGGAGTGCGTAATATTCCTTTGTTCGTGTTCTATACTTTAGCTATTTGGGCTTGTTATTTTTTGCATTTTTATTTTACGTTTTATAGTTTTGCATTTACGGCTGATTTAGGGTTGATGGCAGCAATGGTAATGTTTGTTGGCGGTACATTCGCTGTTATAGTGCCAACTCCTAACGGAGCAGGTCCGTGGCATTTTGCTATCATGGAGATGATGATGCTTTACGGGGTAAATGTGACAGATGCCGGAATATTTGCTCTAATTGTGCACGGCATTCAAACTTTTTTGGTAGTTTTGTTGGGTGTATATGGTTTAGCAGTATTATCCTTTACCAATAGACAGCGAAAGTAATCACTTTATAAAAATAGATTTGTTATGAGCACTATTCTTTCTTTAGCTCCACAAAATGTGTGGAAGCATTTTTATTCATTGACTCAAATACCTCGTCCTTCTGGACACATGGAAAAAGTAACTGAATTCCTAATTAACTTCGGAAAAAGCTTGGGATTGGAATCTTTTATTGACGAAGCTGGAAATGTGATTATCCGTAAACCAGCAACTCTTGGCATGGAGAACCGTAAAGGTGTGATTCTTCAAGCGCACATGGATATGGTTCCTCAGAAAAATAATGATACTGTTCATGATTTTGAAAAAGATCCTATTGAAACTTATATAGATGGCGAATGGGTGAAAGCTAAAGGTACTACACTCGGTGCTGATAATGGACTAGGTGTGGCTGCTATCTTGGCAGTACTTGAAGCGAAAGATTTGAGGCATGGTCCATTGGAAGCACTAATTACTAAAGATGAAGAGACTGGAATGTTCGGTGCTTTCGGTTTAAAACCTGGTACAGTCAATGGAGAAATTCTGTTGAATCTTGACTCTGAGGATGAAGGAGAACTATATATTGGTTGTGCTGGTGGTATGGATGTGACTGCTACTTTAGAGTATAAAGAGAATGCTCCTGAAGAAGGGGATATAGCTGTTAAAGTGAATCTAAAAGGTTTGCGTGGTGGACACTCTGGATTGGAAATCAATGAAGGACGTGCAAATGCTAATAAGTTGTTGGTTCGCTTTGTACGTGAAGCTGTTGCTAGTTATGAAGCCCGTTTGGTAAGCTGGGATGGTGGAAATATGCGGAATGCAATTCCTCGTGAAGCAGCTGCTGTGCTTGCTATTCCTGCTGAAAATGAAGAAGAATTATTGGGATTGGTAAAATATTGTGAAGACTTGTTCAATGAAGAGTATTCAGCAATTGAAACACCTATTAGTTTTACCGCAGAACGCGTAGAACTTCCTGCTGGTGAAGTGCCCGAAGAAATCCAAGATAATCTTATTGATGCTATCTTTGCTTGTCAGAATGGTGTCACTCGTATGATTCCTACTGTCCCTGATACAGTGGAAACCTCTTCTAATTTGGCTATTATAACGATCGGTAATGGTAAAGCTGAAATAAAGATTTTAGCTCGTAGTTCTAGCGATAGCATGAAAGAGTATCTGACTACTAGCCTTGAGTCTTGTTTCTCTATGGCAGGAATGAAGGTTGAAATGACAGGTGGTTATTCAGGCTGGCAACCCAATGTTGAATCTCCTATATTGCATGCTATGAAGGAATCTTATAAACAACAGTTTGGTGTTGATCCTGCAGTGAAAGTTATTCATGCAGGATTGGAATGTGGTATTATTGGTGCCATTATCCCGGGGCTTGATATGATTTCATTTGGCCCAACATTGCGATCGCCTCACTCTCCAGATGAAAGAGCTTTGATTCCTACTGTGCAAAAGTTCTATGATTTCTTGGTGGCTACTTTAGCGCAGACTCCAATGAAATAAGACTTCTTTTCTTATAATAGATAGAATTTAGTAAAAAGGCATGGAAAATAATTTTCCATGCCTTTTTGTCATATTTACTGTCATTCGTGTTACAATACTGTTTCAACGCGGATGAATAAATTGATGCAAATCAAGAAATATGCTATAAAACATAAAAAACAATCATTTTTAGATCCGTTATAACGAAAAAGGCCTTATTTTTGTGTTGTAAAACATGTAATCGAAGGATAACAAAAAGAAAAAGTGGAAAAAAAGTAATACCGATTACATGTTTGGGGATACTTAATAAATAGAATATGCCCCAGGAAATAGTTAAGTTTTTTAGTTTTCAGGAATTAGTAATTTTAAAGGTTTAAAGATTATGGCAAAGAAAATGAGTTCTTTAATTAGAAAAATCCTTGGTGAAGTAGGTCGTAACGAAATGCTATCATGGGGGTACAGAATTGAAAAATGAGATTCAGCACATTAACTAAGTATGAGTGGAGATACGTCTTTTAAAACGTTATCTCCACTTTTTTTATGTAATCGCATCTTCACATATCATTATTTAATTTAAAAGGTCAATTTACTATTGAGTAATTAATCTTAAATTTTGGTGTCACCATCACAGTGTTATAATGTCACTATCTGTTCTATATAGTTACATTATAATATAGTGATGGTGACACTATATTATAACTTCTAATTCCGGACAACATCACTCTGGTATATCAGCTAAACTCGTTATAAAACAGCATAAATAGTTATTAATAGAAAAGTACTTATTGAATTTTAATTTAAAAAGAATGAATCTTTAGATATAATTTCTTTTCTTTGTCATTCATGCAGAAAAACATATTAAAACTTAAACTTGAACGATTATGAAAATAAGGCAGATTTGTATGCTGATGTTGTTTTCTTTAGGGGTGATACCAATGAGTTACGCCCAAACATTTGACAAATTATGGAAACAAGTGGAGCAGGCTGAGAAGAAGAGCTTACCTCGAACTGTGATAAAGTTGACAGATGAGATTTATCAGAAAGGAGAGGCTGAGAAAAATTCTCCACAAATGTTGAAAGCCTATTTGTGGAGAATGAACTATAGAGACGTCCTAGTACCTGACAGTTTTTATATAAGTGTAAATGAATTAGAATTATGGGCCAAACAAGCTGATAAGCCAATAGACCGGGCTATATTGCACTCATTGATTGCAGGAATTTATGCGAATTATGCTTCTAATAACTGGTGGCAACTTCGGCAACGTACAGAGATTGTAGATGAAGAGCCTTCAGCAGATATTCGAGAGTGGACGGCCAATATGTTTGTTGAAAAAGTGCGGACAAATATAAATGAAGTTATGGTGGATTCAGTTCTATTATTAAATACCTCTTCACGTACTTATATCCCTTTTGTAGAATTAGGAAAAACTAGTGAGTACTATCATCATGATATGTATCATTTGTTGGCTCTACGTAGTATAGCGGCTTTGCAGCAAATTGAAAGATTGGATCGCTCTATTTCGCTAGAACAAGACATTGAACGTTTATATAAAAAGATGCTCACTTCTTATAGGGCAAAAGGAGATAAAGAAGGTAGTTTGTTGACTCATCTGAATTACCTGAGTTGGAAACGTGATGCTTCAAAGAATTCAACCGAATCTTTAGAGGGTGGTTCTATAGTTGATCCTTATGAGAGCGGATTAAATGAACTGAAAGCAACTTATAAGTCATCGGATATTTGTGCTGAGATCTATTTGGCTCAGGCAAATTATATGATCCGTAAGAGACAACAAGTCGTTGCTTTGCAACTTTGTGATGAAGCAATCCGCTTATATCCTAATTATCCTAGGATTAATGCACTCAAGAATCTTCGGCAAGATATTTTATCACCATATTTGAATGTGACTGCAGCTTCAACGGCTTATCCTGAAGAGGAAATCCAAATGAGAATTTCGCATAAAAATTTAGATGGATTCACTCTTCGTTTTTATAAGGGAAAGAAACTGGTAAAAGAAAAGCATTTTACTGTTCTTCGTCCTCAAGATTATCAGGTTAAGGATACGGTGCTTTCATTCAAAGCGCCGGGGATAGGAGAATATAGTATGCGCATCCTTCCAGATACTCCTGCAGAGAAGGACAATGAAACTAAATTCAATGTCACTCGTCTCAAAGTTCTGACTTATTCTTTACCAGATAATCAGTATGAAGTTGTTGTGCTAGATAACCAAACAGGACATCCTATTCCAAATTCGAAAGTGACTCTTTATACGAATGAAAAGAAAGAACTTCAGCTATTTACAACTGGTAGAGATGGTAAAGTTGTATTTACTTGGAAGCCTGATTATAGATTCTTGAAAGTAGCTATAGGGGACGATATTAATATGCCTTTTCAGCGAATTTATAGAGGAAGCTATGGATATTATGAAGAGGGGAATCACGTTTCGGAGCAAATGACTTTGTTGACAGACCGCTCATTATATCGCCCTGGACAGACTGTATATGTGAAAGGAATTGCTTATGCACAACAATCGGATACGGCAAATGTCCTTTCAAATAAAGAATATGCTGTTATATTGATGGATGCTAATTATCAGGAAGTTGCCCAGAAAAGTGTTCGCACAAATGAATTTGGTTCATTTACTACTGACTTTACGTTACCTGCTGCTTGCTTGAATGGCAGTTTTTCACTAAAGGCAGGAAATGGAAATACTAGTTTTCGCGTGGAAGAGTATAAACGTCCGACATTCGATATAACCTTTGAAAAACGTACTGGGACTTATCAATTAGGCGATCAAGTAGAAGTAAAGGGTAAAATACAGTCATATAGTGGCGTATTATTACAAGATCTTCCTGTGAAATATACTGTGAGACGTTCTGACTTTCGCATTTGGTGGGCATCTGATTATACTGAAATAGCTTCCGGTGAAGTGTTAGCCAATGAGAAAGGAGAGTTTATGATACCGGTTCAGCTTGAGAAAAGTGCCGGTGATAATATTGATGCAAGAGAATATTACTACTATTATTCGGTAGAAGCTACTGTCACTAATGCTGCGGGTGAAACACAATCGTCTAAAGAGATGATTCCTGCAGGTAATCGTTCGTTGATTTTACAGACAATGCTGGATGGTAAGATTTGCAAAGATAAGCCGTTTCAAATGGTATTCAAAGTTTTGAATTTGGACGGTCAGCCTGTAAATGTGGGTGGTGAATTTTACTTATATCATGGTTCTGACAGCGATTCTGAAGAACTTGATGGGAAGCCTATTTGTACAGGTACATTTAATTCAAACGAAGAAATGACAATCCATTGGGAAAATATTCCTTCAGGAACTTATGTCTTAAAATCTATAGTGAAAGACAAACAAGGAAAAGAAGTGGTCACAAAGGTGAATACAATTCTATTCTCTTTTGAAGATAAGCGGCCTCCAGTAGAAACGGATTTGTGGATTTATCAAGATCATACAGAGTTTGATACGGCTCATCCAGCAATACTTTACTTTGGCACATCGAGGAAAGATGCTTATGTGATGATGAAAGTGTTTTCAGGTAATAAGTTATTAGATAATAAGGCCTTGAATTTGTCCGACACAATAGTACAGCTTAAATATCCTTATGAAGAAAGTTATGGAGATGGGGTGTCTATAATATTCTGTACACTAAGAGATGGACAGATATATCAGGAAAAAGTTCTTTTCAAGAAACGAATACTAGATAAGACCTTGATTATGAAATGGGAAACTTTTCGTGATAAATTGCGTCCTGGGCAAAAAGAAGAATGGAAACTAAAGATTAGAACTCCGAATGGTCAAGCTGCCGAAGCGGAAATGTTAGCAACTATGTATGATGCTTCATTAGATAAGATATGGCTTGAATTCCAGAATTTTAGGATTAAATATAATCAGATAATTCCTAGTTATGAATGGAGAATTGGCTATTTCCCTAGTAACAGTTTCAACAGTTTGTGGAATCTTAAATACAATAAAGTGCCAACAATGGAACTTGACCATTTTGTGGCCCAGAGAATGGCTTTTATTGGTGAATCGTTAAACGTAAGATATGATGAAGTCGTTGTTCTAGGCTATGGGATGCAAAAGAAAACTTCACTTACGGGAGGAATTATGATACGGGGTGCTTCAAAAATAAACCAAGAGAGTACAATCTATGATGCACCTTTAAATGAGGTGATGGACCTGTCTACTGCTAATGCAGTGGAGGAGCAACCTGAAGGTGAGTTAGACAGAGAAACTCTATCTGAAGCACCTGTCGATCTACGTACCAATTTGGCTGAAACCGCATTTTTTTATCCGCAGCTTCGTACAAATGAACAAGGTGAGGTTACTATCTCATTTACCATGCCTGAGAGTTTGACCCGCTGGAAATTCCGTGGCTATGCTCATACTAAAGGAATGCTGATGGGGATGCTGAATGATGAAGCCACTACGAGTAAAGAATTTATGTTGACTCCCAATCTTCCTCGATTCGTGCGTTCAGGAGATATGACCTCTATTGCTGCGTCTATTTCTAATGTGACAGGAAAATTGCAAGCTGGTACAGTGAGTATGATTTTGTTTGACCCAATGACAGAAAAGGTCATCAGTACACAGAAACAAAAGTTTTCTGTAGAAGCAGGAAAGACTATTGGTGTGAACTTTATGTTTAGCGTGAGTGATACTTATGAAGTATTGGGATGTAGGATGATTGCTGATAGCGGTACATTTAGTGATGGTGAGCAACAGTTACTTCCAGTGTTAAGTGATAAAGAACATTTGGTGGAAACACTTCCTATGCCTATTCGGGGAGAAGAAACGCGCACTTTCTCTCTTGACAGTTTATTTAATCATCACAGTAAGACAGCTACTGATCGTAAACTGACTATTGAGTTTACTGGTAATCCTGCATGGTACGCTATTCAGGCATTGCCTTCATTGAGTCTGCCCCAAAATAGTAATGCGATTTCATGGGTTACAGCTTATTATGCAAATTCACTGGCCTCATATATTATGAATAGCCAGCCGCGAGTGAAATCAATATTTGATAGTTGGAAGTTACAAGGGGGAACAAAAGACACCTTCTTAAGTAATTTGCAAAAGAATAAGGAGGTGAAGAATGTTCTATTATCAGAATCTCCATGGATCCTCGAAGCGCAAACGGAAGAACAACAGAAAGAGCGTATTGCTACTTTGTTTGATTTGAATAATACTCGCAATAACAATATTACTGCTTTGACCCGATTGAGGGAATTACAGACTTCGAGCGGAGCATGGTCATGGTATGAAGGAATGCCTGCTAGTCGTTATGTCACTACGTATATAGCCACCATGAATGCTCGTCTTGCCATGCTAACAGGTGAAAAACTAAGTGATACCGCGCTTAAAATGCAACAGAATGCCTTTACTTATCTTCATAAGGAAGCTTTAATAGAATATAAAGAAATTCTCAAAAAACAAAAAGATGGTGTGACATTTATGGGAGTCTCTGAGGCTATTTTGGAATACTTGTATCTCATTGCTATAACTGATGAGCAAGTTCCAAATTCAAATAAAGCCGCCTATGAATACTTCCTTTCTAAAGTTGGAGAAATGCTTCCAAGTGCTTCGATAGATACGAAAGCTACCGCTGCTATTATTCTGAATAAGTCAGGGCGGAAGAAAGCAGCAGAGGAATTTATTGCTTCGTTGAAGGAACATTTGACGAAAACTGATGAACAAGGAATGTTCTTCGCATTTAATGAAAACCCCTATACTTGGGGAGGAATGAAGATTCGGGTTCATGTAGACGTGATGGAAGCTTTGGAACTAACAGGGCTAAATGACGAGATTGTAGAAGAGATGAAGCTCTGGTTACTCAAAAATAAACAGACCCAACAGTGGAATTCTCCGGTAAGTACTGCTGATGCCGTCTATGCTTTACTTATGAAAGGCGTAAATCTACTCGACAATCATGGAGATGTGCGTATGGTTATTGGTAATGAGAAACTGGAAACTGTCTCTGCGAGCAATACTTCTGTCTCTGGATTGGGGTATATTAAACGCTCATTTACAGAGAAGAATATAGTGAATGCTCGTACGATAGAGGTTGAAAAGAAAAATCAAGGTATCGCATGGGGAGCTGTTTATGCCGAGTTTAAATCGCCAATAAAGGACTTGAGACAACAGGGCGGAGCATTAAACGTCCAGAAAAAACTGTATGTAGAGCGTATGGTGAACAATGCCCCTCAATTACAACCTGTAACCGACAAAATTCGTCTTCAGGTAGGCGATAAGGTCGTTGTCCGCTTAAGCATTCGAGTAGACCGTCCGATGGACTTTGTACAGTTGAAGGACCAACGTGGGGCTTGCTTTGAACCAATTGGTAGCCTATCTGGATACAGATGGAATGGTGGAATTGGTTATTATATTGATATAAAGGATGCATCTACTAATTTCTTCTTTGATCATTTAGGGAAGGGAGTATATATGCTGGAGTATGGTTATCGTATCAGTAGGGTAGGAAAGTATGAAACCGGGTTGGCAACCATGCAATGTGCATATGCACCTGAGTATGCTTCGCATTCAGAATCTACGATTGTGGAGGTGGAAGAAACTGAATAGCAAATAATGCCATTTCGGTTAATTCGTTTTTAAATTGATTATTGATTGGATAATAATCACTATATTTTACAGTTGATTTGATGATTGAGAATGATTCAAATCAACTGTTTTTTCTTCTTTATAGCAGGTGAATAGTCCCTTTTCTTCTTTTTTACTTCATATTTCAATTTATAGATTAGCTAAATTTAAGACCTCTATAGTGAAAGAATCTCTGTTCTTTTATCTCCACGTTAATAATCCTTTCAATACACCTTATATGTCGTCTAAAACTCCTACATTTGTGGATCAAAATAAAATATATCACATGAAACGTAGTTTATCATTCATATTTACTTGTCTTACTGTAGCTTTATCGGCTGTTGCACAACCTCGTATTTCTTCGAATAAAGAAACTCACAACTTCGGACAAATAGAGTGGAAAAAACCTGTAACGGTCGAATATTCTATTACGAATACAGGTAATCAGCCTTTAGTACTTACCAATATCACTACTTCTTGTGCTTGTGCTGTGGCTGAGTGGACGAAAGAACCGATAGCTCCTGGAGCCAAGGGGATGGTTAAAGCTACTTTTGATGCAAAAGCATTAGGGCATTTTGAAAAAACTGTAGGGATATACAGTAATGCTACTCCTAATTTGGTTTATCTAAAATTTGCTGGAGAAGTGGTTCGTGAGGTTAAAGATTTCTCGAAGACTCTTCCATTTCTCATTGGCAAAATACGTTTAGATTGTGAAGAATTTGCTTTCCCTGATGTATATCAAGGGCAAAAAAACACGATAACTTTTAATATTGCAAACCTCTCTGATCGTCCTTATGAGCCTGTATTGATGCATTTACCGCCTTATCTGAAAATGGAGGCTGAGCCTAAAGTTTTACTTAAGGGTAAGAAAGGAACGGTCAAACTTACGTTGGATGCTAGCCAGTTGAAGGATTATGGGTTGACTCAAACTTCAGTTTATTTATCTCGTTTTTCGGGAGATAAAGTGAGTGAAGAAAATGAAATTCCAATTTCGGCTATACTTTTGCCAAATTTTTCAGGAATGACTGCAAAAGATTCTTTAGATGCTCCTGCACTTCATGTGTCTGAAACCAATATTGATCTTAGCATACCATTGATAAAGAAACAAAAAGTCAACTATGATATTTTGATTGCCAATTCCGGTAAATCTCCTTTGGTCATAAGTAAATTACAAGTTTTTAATTCTTCTGTTGCGGTGAAACTGAAGAAAACAGTTCTTCCTCCCGATGGGATGACTAAATTGAGAATCACCATTCGCAAACGTGATGTAGGCAATAAAAAACATCGTTTACGCATTCTTATGATCACAAATGATCCGTTGCGTCCAAAAGTTGAAATAAATATCAAACGCTAACTTTACTATTATGGAACATCCTGAAAATAAAGAAGAATATAAAGGACTAGTTGTCAATAAAGGTATTGACCAACCTTCGTCTGTGAACCCTTATCTGAAGCATAAACCTAGAAAACGTCAACTTCCTGTTGCGGAGTATGTAGAAGGTATTGTAAAAGGAAATGTCACTATTCTAAGTCAGGCTGTGACATTAGTAGAGAGTATGAGACCGGAACATCAGGTCATTGCTCAAGAAGTGATTGAGAAGTGTTTACCTTATGCTGGTAATTCCATTCGCGTAGGCATTAGTGGGGTGCCAGGAGCTGGTAAAAGTACTTCGATTGATGTATTTGGTTTGCACGTGCTCGAGAAAGGGGGAAAGCTAGCCGTATTGGCTATTGATCCGAGTAGTGAACGTAGCAAAGGTAGCATCTTGGGAGATAAGACTCGTATGGAGCAACTTTCAATACATCCGAAATCATTTATTCGCCCTAGCCCCTCGGCTGGATCTCTAGGAGGAGTTGCACGTAAAACCCGTGAAACGATTGTACTTTGCGAGGCGGCTGGATTCGATAAGATTTTTGTAGAAACTGTTGGAGTGGGACAAAGTGAAACTGCTGTACATTCTATGGTTGACTTTTTCTTGTTGATCCAGTTAGCTGGAACCGGTGATGAGCTTCAAGGGATTAAAAGAGGCATCATGGAAATGGCCGATGGTATTATTATCAATAAAGCAGATGGGGACAACCTAGAACATGCCAAACTAGCTGCTAGTCAATTTCGCAATGCATTGCATCTATTTCCAACTCCAGATTCGGGCTGGATTCCTAAAGTTCTGACTTATTCGGGATTCTATAATTTAGGTGTGAAAGAAGTTTGGGATATGGTATATGAGTACGTAGATTTTGTGAAAGCTAATGGCTATTTTGAACATCGACGCAACGAGCAGAGTAAATATTGGATGTATGAGACGATCAATGAACAACTCCGTGAGAGCTTCTATCATAATGCAAAAATTGAAGCCATGTTGCAGGATAGCGAAAAGGAAGTTCTACGAGGAAACTTGACTTCGTTTGTTGCAGCCAAAGGTCTTTTAGATACCTATTTTGATCAGTTGAAGAGTTGAAAATAGATATTGTACTTCTTTAGTTGAGGGTAATATGTATCGTCTTGCGTCTTCCTTTTTATAAATTCTTTCCTGCTTTTTCAAGATCAGCTCTTGATTTACTTTGTGTGACAATGTAAACTCCAAGAAATACTAAGGCTATTGCTAGCCCTTTTTGCCAGCCAAAACTGCCAACTCCCATTAGTATGGCAGCAATGGTTGCAACAATAGGTTGCATATAATTATACATGCTCACTACAGTGGGACGCAATAACTTCTGTGCGGTCATAATACATAAATAGGCAAGGAAGCTTCCACCTAGCACGACATATAATACTTGTAAGATAGCAGTTGTTGGAATTGCTGCCCATTGAATAGCTGAAATATCGTGATACGAGAAAGGTATATAGCATATCGAAGCATAGACAAACATCCATTTATTGATCGTAACAGCCGAATATCGCTGTGATAGACCTTTAAATACAGTTAGATAAATGGAGAAGCTTATTTGTGCAACCAAGCAAAGTAAATCTCCAATCAGATTTCCATTTCCTCCACTTGCGGTCTGACTACTTATAATTAGTATGAGCGCTCCCATAGCACCTACGAAAATTCCTAATACTTTTTTATTCGTGACGGGCTCTTTCAAGTAGATAGCAGCAACAATCATGGTGACGATAGGTAAAGTTGTAGTAACAATAGATGCATCGATAGGTGAGGTGAGTGAAAGGCCGAAGATGAATACTCCTTGATTAAATACTAATGCAAATAGTGAAGCAAAGAATATAGTTAGCATATCACTATGAGTAACCTTTTCACGTTTGCAGAATATGGATAGTAGCCAAAAAGCTGTAGCAGCTCCTACCATACGGAATGTGGTTAGAGAAATAGCAGAGAACTCTTGAAGTGCTGATTTCCCTATAGGAGACATAAGCCCCCACATTATGTTGGCAGTGAGAGCAAACAAATGTCCATGGAGATTTTTATTATTACTCATATCCTGAATACGTTTAATTGGTTATCATTATTGAAAACTGATGCAAAGGTAACTATTTTGTCGTATGATTTGTTTATATTTGCCTTGATAAAAAAAGAATAATATGGAACAGCAGGCAAATTATATTCGTCGTATCGAAATTGAAGGTCTTTGGGGACGATTTAATATCGGTTGGGATTTGCGCCCCGATGTGAACATTCTTTCAGGCATAAATGGAGTCGGTAAAACGACGATTCTAAACCGATCTGTAAGCTACTTGGAAGAACTTTCAGCGGATATAAAGCTTTCCGGTGAAATGAAGAGCGACATTAAGAATGGAGTTCATCTTTTCTTTGATAATCCAAAGGCTACTTATATTTCTTATGATGTAATTCGCAGTTATGACCGTCCTTTAATTATGGGAGATTTTACTGCTCGTATGGCTGATAAAAATGTGAAGTCAGAATTGGACTGGCAGCTTTATTTATTGCAAAGGCGTTATCTAGATTATCAGGTCAATATAGGTAATAAAATGATTGAGATGCTTTCTAGTAATGACGAAGAACAACGTAACAAAGCGGCAAATTTATCTTTCGCTAAGCGACGGTTTCAGGATCATATTGATGACTTATTTAGCTATACGCGTAAGACTATAGACCGAAAACGGAATGATATCGCTTTCTATCAAGATGATGAATTATTGTTCCCATATAAACTTTCATCTGGTGAGAAACAGATGCTGGTGATTTTACTGACTGTGCTTGTACAGGATAATAAGCATTGTGTGCTTTTCATGGATGAGCCGGAGGCTTCTTTGCATATTGAATGGCAGCAAAAACTGATAGCTATAATCCGTGAACTTAATCCTAACGTACAAATAATTCTGACTACCCATTCTCCTGCTGTTATAATGGAGGGTTGGCTTGATGCTGTCACTGAGGTGACAGATATTTCGACAAAAACGGTCGGATTCAAAAAAGTATCTGACTAATACTCATTTATAGACTAATGGCAAGTTGCATGGCTACTTCACTAAAAGATAATCTTACTTCTTCTTATTTTAACGCTGCTCATAAATTATACCCCCAAAAAGCGCGTAAGCGCATTATAGCTTATGTGGAAAGCTATGATGATATTGCTTTCTGGCGTGCTTTACTCGAAGACTTTGAGGATGATGAGCATTATTTTCAGGTGATGCTTCCATCTGCGACATCGCTGGCTAAGGGGAAAAAAATGGTTTTGATGAATACGCTGAACACGACTGAGTTAGGTAAAAGCTTAATTGCATGCGTTGACAGTGATTATGACTTTTTACTTCAAGGGGCCACAAATACTTCTCATAAAATTAATAGTAATAAGTACATCTTTCAGACTTATGCTTATGCTATTGAGAATTATCACTGTTTTGCTGAGAGCTTGCATGAAGTTTGTGTGCAGGCTACATTAAACGACCGTTCTATTTTCGATTTTGAAGCTTTTCTCGGGCGCTATTCTGAAATAGTATACCCTTTATTTTTATGGAATATCTGGTTTTATAGGCAACGGGATACGAATACATTTCCAATGTATGACTTTCATACTTACACGGGTTTACACGACGTAAATATTAGGAAACCATATAACTGCTTGAACGCTTTACAGAAAAGAGTGAATAAAAAGCTGTCAGACCTAACAAGTCGTTTCCCGCAATTAGTAAAACAAGTCAATGATCTTCGCTCGAATTTATCTAAACTGGGAGTGAATCCTGAAACTACTTATCTCTACATGCAAGGTCATCATGTGATGGATAGTGTAGTGATGAAATTACTGATCCCTGTGTGTACTGTGTTACGGCGTGAGCGTGAACTCGAAATTAAGAGATTGGCTGAGCACGATGAACAGTTCAGGAACGAGTTGACATCTTATCAGAATAGCCAAGTGAATGTGGAGATTATGTTGAAAAAGAATATAGCTTATAAACATCTCTTCCATTATGAATGGCTAAAGCAGGACTTTTATGAGTATTTATCCGAAGTGAAGGGATTAAAGTAGATAATAATAAATAAATTAAAAAAGAAGAAAGATTTTATGGTAGATATGATTGATTCGTTGAGTGTTGAGTTAGCAAAAAAAGAAGCTGATAATATGAGTAGCGTTGTTATGCAAGAAGTGAATCATACTTTATTATCGACGGGGATGAGTGAATCATGGGCTGACAGAATTGACAATCTGATCGTTTTACTATTTATCTTCGGGGTTGCGTTCTTAGCTTATTTCATTTGTCGTAAGATTATCCTTCGTGCAGTTGCTAGGTTGGTGAAACAAAGTAAAGCCACTTGGGACGATATTGTGTTCAATGATAAAGTGATGTTAAATGTCAGTAGGATGGTAGCTCCAATTTTTGTTTATGTTGCTATTCCTCTCGCTTTTCCCGAACATGCTGTTTCTGATTTGCTTGATTTTTTGCGTCGTATCTGTCTGATATATATCATAGCCGTTTTTCTAAGTTTCGTCAGTGCTCTTTTTAGGGCAATTTATCAAGTGTATAGCGAACGTGAACAGTATAGAGATAAACCTCTAAAAGGACTTTTGCAGACCGCTCAGGTCATTCTCTTTTTTATAGGAGCTATTGTCATTGTTAGTATTCTTATCAATAGAAGTCCAATGGCTTTATTGACTGGGTTAGGAGCTTCGGCAGCCATTTTAATGTTGGTTTTTAAAGATAGCATTATGGGGTTTGTATCGGGTATTCAACTTACTGCAAATAATATGTTGAAAGTTGGAGACTGGATTACTATGCCCAAATATGGTGCGGACGGTACTGTTGTTGAGGTTACCTTGAATACGGTGAAGATTCGTAATTTTGATAATACTATAACAACCATTCCTCCTTATCTCTTGGTAAGTGATTCCTTTCAAAATTGGCAAGGAATGCAAGAGTCAGGGGGACGTCGTATAAAACGCTCGATCAATATTGATATGACTAGTGTGCGTTTTTGTACTGCTTCAATGTTGGAAAAGTATCGAAAGATACAATTATTAGCGGATTATGTTGATGATACGGAAAAGGTCGTTAAAGAATATAATGAAGAACACGGTATTGATAACTCTGTTTTGGTGAATGGACGAAGACAGACTAATCTAGGGGTTTTTCGTGCTTATCTGACTAATTATCTGCAAAATCTGCCTACTGTTAATCAAGAACTAACGTGTATGGTTCGACAACTTCAACCTACAGAAACGGGGATTCCTCTTGAACTTTACTTTTTCTCAGCCAATAAAGATTGGGTCCCCTATGAGTCAATACAGGCTGATATTTTTGATCATGTACTTGCCATTATTCCTGAGTTTGACTTACGCGTTTTCCAAAGTCCTTCGGGCGAAGATTTTCGCCGTATACAAGTGAGAATCGATCAATAAAGTGCTGATCTATATATTTTCTGCTATTGACTGACATTAAATTGAAATGTCTATTTCAACTTATTGTATTTTTTTTGTTTCATCATTGTAACATTCACCTCATACCTTTGTCGGCGTAATAAAAACGTAGAGTGAAGTTCGATGAAAAAATTATTTCTTATTAGATTTTCTGTTGCAGCCTTGTTTTGCTTGTTGTGTGTGATTACTGCATCGGCTGCGAATATTAAGATTAAAGGTGCTGTGAAAGACAAACTGTCTAAAGAACCTTTAATTGGAGCGACGATCCGACTGGTTGGAACTCATGCCGGAGCGGTGACTGATATGGATGGAAACTTTGAACTGACTGGAGCTGGTGTTCTGGAAGGGATGTATGATGTTGAAATTAAATATGTAGGATATAAGACAGAAGTTCTCCGTAAGGTTCGTGTTGAAAATGGAAAGTTAGTTGTTTTGAATCTTGAGCTCGAAACAGATGCACAAGAACTTTCTGATGTTGTAGTTGTAGCGAAGAAGAATCGTGAAAACGAAAATATGCTTCTTCTTGAACAACAGAAGGCTGTTCTTGCAGTCCAATCTGTTAGTGTGAAAGAATTATCTCGTAAAGGTGTTTCAGATGCGGAAGGAGCTGTGACTAAGGTCTCTGGCGTAGCTAAACAGGATGGAGTTAAGAATGTTTTTGTTCGTGGATTGGGTGACCGTTATAATGCAACAACATTTAATGGATTTGCAGTCCCATCTGAAGATCCTGAATATAAGAATATCTCACTAGACTTTTTTGGTACAGATATCATTCAGTCCGTAGGTGTTAATAAGGTGTTTAATGCTGCTGGGAGTAGCGATGTAGGTGGTGCTACAATTGATATTGTATCCAAAGAGCTGGTTGGTAAAGGATCATTGAATCTTAGCTTGTCTGGAGGTTTCAATACTAAAACTCTTACAGCAGATTTCCTTAAATTGGATGGAGTAAACTTCTTAGGATTTGCCAATACCACTGAACCTAAAGATGTAAACAGTTGGGGCTTTAAAAATAAACTTGATCCTTCTTCTCAGAGTCTTCAGGTAAATAGAAGTTTAGGGATTTCAGGTGGTAAGAGATTTTATGTTGGCGACAATAAAAATCCGCTTTCATTCTTTATAACTGTAGGACATTCTGCTGATTATCAATATACAGATGATATTGTTCGCAATACTACAACGAGCGGTACTGTCTATAAAGATATGACCGGAAAGAAGTATTCAGAAAATATAAGTCAGCTTGCGTTAGCCAATGTAGATTATGATATGCAGAATCGTCATCATGTGAGTTATAATTTTATGATGATTCATGCTAATAGTCAATCAGTAGGAGATTATACTGGTAAGAACTCCATCTTTAGCGATGATTACGGTAACCTAGGTTTTACTAGACGTCAACAAGCCAATGATAATATATTGATTGTAAATCAATTAATGACCAATTGGGGACTCTCAAAGTCTTTAAGTTTAGATCTTGGTGGCTCATACAATAAAGTGAAGGGCTATGAGCCTGACAGACGTATCAATAATATAACTAAAGCGGATAATGGTTACTCTCTGCTTAGAGGAAATTCTCAACAACGTTATTTCTCTGTGCTGGATGAAGATGATATCAATTTCAAGGCTGGTTTAGTTTATCGTCTAAAAGACAATTTAGAGGAAATATCTAAAATACGTCTAGGTTACACTGGCAGAATGGTAGACGATAGCTTTAAGGCAACCGAATATAATCTAACAGTTGGGCAGGTATCTTCTATTCCTTCATTAGATAATTTTTCGCTTGATGATTATTATAACCAAAGCAACTTATCTTCTGGTTGGTTTACTATTGAAAAGAATATAGATAAGTATACTGTTAAAAAGAATATCCATTCTGCTTATGTTGAAGCTACTTATCAGTTTTCACCTCGCTGGATTGCAAATTTGGGAATGAAATATGATAATGTAGATATCAAAGTAGATTATGATGTCAACCAAGGTGGATCGCAGGGTAATAATAAAATTAAAAAGAACTTTTTGCTTCCTAGTCTTAACTTGAAGTATAATATCAATGAGTTGCATTCACTTCGTTTAGGTGTAAGTAAGACTTATACATTGCCCCAAGCAAAAGAAATATCTCCTTATAGATATGTTGGGGTAAACTTCAATAGTCAAGGTAATGCAAATTTAAAACCTTCTGATAATTATAATTTTGATTTGAAATGGGATTTTAATCCTAGTCTGAGTGAATTGATCTCTTTAGCTGCATTTTATAAGATCATTAAAAATCCAATCTCACGTATAGAAGTAGCAAGTGCTGGGGGGTATCTTTCTTATGAAAATATTGCTGATAAAGCAACTGTGGCTGGTGTAGAAGTTGAGGTTCGTAAAAATCTGTTTGTTCGTCCTTTAAGTAATGCGGCAAATGGAATGAATAAACTGTCGTTTGGGCTGAATGGATCCTACATTTATACGAATGCTAAAATGCCATTGGCTACTGTTTCTTCAGGATCTGAGTTGGAAGGAGCTGCACCATGGATTGTAAACTTTGACTTATCTCATACTTTATCTAAAGGAGAGCGTAGCTTTATTAATACGCTGGTATTTAATTATGTAAGCGATAAAATTTACACAATTGGTACTCAGGGATATCAGGATATTATGGAACGAGGCATGATGACTCTCGATTTCGTATCGCAGGCTAAACTAAATAAGCATCTAGCGTTTACATTAAAAGCACGTAATTTACTGAATCCTTCCTTCAAACTGAGTAGAAAAGCTAATGAAGGTGGTGAGAAAATAGTATTGAGCGATTATAAAAAGGGAATAAATATTAGTTTGGGAGTGTCGTGCACATTTTAAACTGAAGAAATGAAATATGATTATTAACAAATTATTTAAGTAAAATGAAAAGATTGTTTGTAAACTTTTTTATGCTTGCCACTATGGCAACTGCACTTACATTTACTGCATGTAGTAGTGATAGTGATGGAGATGACAGTGGAAACGGTAATGGTGGTAACAGTGGTGGAACAGGTAGTTCGATTGTTGTTGGCGACAACATCCTTTCAGGAACACTGACTGGAGTACAGACTCTAGAAGCTAAAGAATACATTCTTAATGGTACTGTTATCATTGCCGATGGTGGTCGCTTGAATATTCCTGCTGGAACAACGATTAAGGCAAGAGAAGGCTTCAGTAGCTATCTATTGGTTGCACAAGGTGGTAAACTTTATGCAGATGGAACTGCAGCTAAGCCTATTATCTTTACAGCAAATTCAACAACACCTGTATCAGGATACTGGGGAGGGATTATTATCAACGGTAAAGCTCCTATATCAGGTTCAAAAGCTGACAAAACTGATACAGCTCTAACAGAAGTGAACAATGATTATAAATATGGTGGTAATGTTGATGATGATAACTCTGGTTCATTAACTTATGTTGAAATATGCTATGCAGGTGCCCGCTCAACTGCTGACATCGAACATAATGGATTGACTCTGAATGGTGTTGGTAGTGGAACTAAGATAGAAAACATCTACGTGTTAGAAAGTGCTGATGATGCAATAGAACTTTTTGGTGGTACAGTCAATGTTACAAATTTATTGGCAGTGAATCCAGATGATGACATGTTCGATTTTACTCAAGGATATAGTGGTACGTTGAAAAACTGCTATGGAGTATGGGAAAGCAGTTATACTAGTACTGAGTCTGATCCTCGTGGAATTGAAGCAGATGGAAATATGGATGGTAATTATTCTGATCATTTGCGCCAATCAAATTTCACAGTAGAAAATTTGACTATTGTGAATAATGCTGCAAATACTACAGACAATGTTGATCGTATGCAAGATGTAATAAAAATCCGTCGTGGAGCGAAAGCTACCATTAAGAATGCCCTTGTTAAAGGTACTGGCGGAAGTATTGATCTTATCGATATGAAAGATGGAAAAGGTGCAGGAAATGCCGATTCAAGCATTAGCATTACTAATTCACTTCAATTCACAGGTGCTAAACTGAATGGTGTATTGAATACATTGACTGAGCCTACAAATAATACTGGTGCAGATGCAACGTTGTATAGCTGGACTAAATATAATTTCCCTTCGTAAAAAATTATAAAATTTAGAAGTGAATATCAAGGATTAATGGATCTAATATGAAATCCATTGGTTCTTGATATTTACTTTTTTTTCTTATTTAAGATCTTTTTCTTTCTGATTTTTTTTTATATCTTAAAGGCAATCACTCCTTTTCTTTTTCGTATATTTGCTAGTTGTTTATTAATAAATAAGTAATTTATGCGAACAAACTACGAGCGATACTGTATGATGTCTTCTCTTGCTCAGATTGGATGGTGGGAGGCTGACTTTGTACAAAGCCATTATCTTATCTCTGATTATCTGCGTGAATTATTAGGATTAGAAGTTGATATTATTTCTTTTTCTGATTTTTATAATTTGATACGCGAAGATTATCGATCGCAGATTGTACTTGAGTTTAGCGCAAATACAAATATTCATAAGAATTTTTATGAACAAACTTTTCCTATAATCACATCTAAAGGAGAATTTTGGATACATACTCGAATGGCTGCCCCTGATCACAACTTAGAGGCTGTAAGTTATAAGGCTTTCGGTATTATACAACGCGTCGAATCACCAGAAGTTATCGAACAGAAGAAGCCTTTACACCGAGTTAATGATCTTCTTTGTCGTCAAAATTATATTTCTCAATCATTACTCCGTTTTTTGCGCGATGAAGATGTTGAAGCTTGCATAATAGAAATCCTTAATGACATTCTTAAGTTATATAGAACAGGTGGTCACGTATATATTTTCGAGTACAATGAAAATATCACTGAGCATAGTTGTACCTACGAAGTTAGTTCTGAGGTTTTTTTAAAAGCAAAAGGCAAACTACATGATATTCCAATTGACGAATTTAAATGGTGGAGTAGCCAGATTCTATCGGGGAAACCGATTATATTATCTTCTTTAAAGCAGTTGCCGGAAGAAGCGGAAAAAGAATATCATTTTTTAAGTAGTTTAGGTATTCAGTCGTTAATGGTTTTACCTCTTATTACTAGTGGTCATGTTTGGGGATATTTGGGGGTTGATTTAGTAGATACTTATCGTGAATGGACGACTGAAGATTATCAGTGGCTTTCTTCTTTAGCTAATATTATTTCTATTTGTATTGAACTGCGTACGGTAAAAGACGGTGTCGTTCGGGAACAATCTTTTCTGAACAATCTTTTTCATTTTATGCCCATGGGGTATGTACGTATGTCGATTATTCGTGACGCGAATGGTAAACCAAGTGATTACAAAATAACTGATGCTAATGATACCAGTACTCATTTCTTCGGTGTACCTGCGGAAAATTACATTGGAGTTTTAGCTTCAGATATGTATGCCAATTACTCACAGAAATTGGCTTTTTTTGTAGATGTTCTTGCGAGTAATACTTATAAAGAAAAAGATGAATACTTCCCTAAAACGGGCTTACATGCTCATTGGATTCTATATTCGCCAGAAAAAGATGAGATAGTTGGATTATTTACTGATACAACAGAATCTGTAAAGGCTAATCAAGCGTTAGATCGTAGTGAAAAATTATTTAAAAGTATATTCGTAAACATACCGGCGGGAGTTGAAATTTATAACAGAGAAGGCAATCTGATTGATTTAAATAGTAGAGACATGGAGATCTTTGGCATAGAGAATAAAGAAGATGCAATTAACCTTAACTTATTCAAAAATCCGAATGTAATGCCTCAGATACTTGATCGTGTTCAAAAAGAAGATTTGGTAGATTTCCGAATGAGCTATTCTTTTGAACGGGCTGCAAGCTATTACCGTACCAATCGTTCTAGTGATATTGATATATACTCTAAAGTGAGTAAATTATATGATAATCTAGGTGATTTTAACGGATATGTTCTAATTAATATCGACAATACTGAGCGGATTGATGCCATTAATAAAATTCGTGATTTTGAGAATTTCTTTCTTTTGATTTCTAATTATGCTAAGGTTGGGTATGCAAAACTGAATTTGCTAAGTCGCAAAGGATATGCTATAAAACAATGGTATAAGAATCTGAATGAGGAAGAAGAAACCCCTTTGAGTGGTGTGGTTGGCGTTTATGCTAATATGCATCCAGATGACCGAAATCGTATTCTTGCTTTTTATAAGGAAGCTAAGAGGGGTACTAGTAAGCATTTTCAGGGAGAAATGCGGATTAGTTCTTCTGAAAGAAAGGGAGGTTGGAAATGGATTAGTATGAATGTTGTTGTCACTACATTTATCCCTGAAAAGAATGAAATTGAGATCATTGGTATTAATTATGATATAACTGAATTAAAGGAGACGGAGTCAGAACTTATTATTGCTCGTGATAAGGCTCAGATGATGGATCGATTAAAGACTGCATTTCTTGCGAATATGAGTCATGAAATCCGTACTCCTTTGAATGCAATTGTTGGTTTCTCAGATTTACTTGTTGATACAGAAAACTTGGAGGAACGAAGGGAGTACATCCAGATAGTGAAAGAGAACAATAAGCTGTTGTTGCAACTCATTTCTGATATACTTGACCTATCAAAAATAGAAGCAGGAACTTTTGAATTTGTGAATGGAGAGGTTGACGTAAATCTGCTTTGTGAGGATATTGTTAGGTCTACGTATTTGAAAGCTAAAAAAGGAGTAGAGATTGTGTTTGATTCTCATTTGTCCGAGTGCTGTGTTATTAGTGACCGTAATCGATTGTATCAAGTATTATCTAATTTTGTTAATAATGCCATTAAATTCACCTCTGAAGGAAGTATTCATGTGGGGTATTTATCTAAAGGGAACTCTCTTGAATTTTATGTTGAAGACACCGGAATTGGTATTGCTAAAGAAAATGTTACCCATATCTTTGAGCGTTTTGTTAAGTTGAATTCGTTTGTCCATGGCACAGGTTTAGGCTTATCTATCTGCCAAAGTATTGTCGAACAAATGGGTGGTCAGATAGGAGTAACTTCTGAATTAGGGAAAGGTTCTCGGTTTTGGTTTACTCTTCCTTGCTCTATCCTTATTTTAAGATAATAAAATAAAGGGATTAATTTAAGCAATTCATATTTCGTTTACACGATCAGTGAATTGCTTAAATTAATCCCTTTATTATAATCCAGATTTATAGTATTTCGAAAAGATTAGATTCCGAAAGAAAATTTATCGATAGATTGATATACAATGCTTGCTATACCCAAGCCAATGATTCCAAGTGTACAAATAGCTAATCCCCATTTTGTGCAGTTATCACTGCGGAATGTCGGGATTGGATTTTCAGATGGAGTGATGTACATCGCTTTTACAATTAGCAGATAATAATAAAGCGAAATAACAGTGTTCACCAGAGCTATGAATACTAGTAGATGGAAACCGGCGTCGAAGGCTGCCATAAAAATGAAGAATTTAGAGAAGAATCCTGCAAAAGGTGGTATACCTGCCAGAGAGAAGAGAGACAGGGTCATCAATAGTGCAATTTTTGGATTTGTCTTATAAAGTCCTGCATAATCTTCAAGAGTGAATTTATGACTACGTAGGGCAACAATGGTAATAACAGCAAAAACGCCGAGATTAGCAGCCGCATATACGAGTACATAATAAACAAGAGCAGTCATTCCTTGAGCTGTACCTCCTATCACTCCCAACATGATATATCCAGCTTGCGATACACTTGAGAACGCCATTAGACGTTTCAGATTTTGTTGGCGGATAGCAAACAGATTGGCAATGGTAATAGAAGCAATAGTGACCCAATAAAGAACTTCTTGCCAGTCTTGTATCATTGGAGCAAATACTTTAATAAGTATGGTTAATAGTACGAAAGCTGCTGAACTCTTCGATACAACACTAAGGTAAGCAGTAACGGTACTTGGTGCACCTTCATAAACATCTGCAGTCCATAAGTGGAAAGGAACCAAAGATAGTTTAAATGCCATGCCAGTGAAAAAGAATACAAATGCCATAATTTGCAAAGGATTCCCGTCGATATGAGCTGGAAGATCATCAAAATATAGAGTTCCTGTAGAACCATAAATCATTGACAGGCCAAATAAGAGTAACGCACTTGAAAAGAGTGCAGTTAAAATATATTTTGCGCCTGCTTCAGCCGAGTGGTGACGGTATTTATCAAAAGCAATTAATGCTGCCATAGGGATAGAAGCTGTTTCAAGTCCAATGAAGAACATTAAGAAATGTCCTGCAGAGATCATCAGATACATTCCGAATAATGTTGAAAGTGTCAAGACATAGAATTCACCTTGCTTAAATGAAGTGTCTTCACGTTTCATCCATTCGTGTGCCATCAGAAAGACAACAAGTGTACCAACGTTTAATATTGACTTTACGACAGTGTGCATGGGAACGTAATGATACATTCCTCCGAAGGCATCAACAGCCGTACCTGGAATAAGATTGATAATAGTATGTATTGCCATCAATATGATCGGCAACATCGTGTTTAAGATAGGTGTAGTTCCTTTTTGTTTATGCGCATCCGGACTCATAAATAAATCCGCAAGGAAGAGTAGTAGCAACACAACTACGAGCGATAGCTCTTCCCGCATATGTAGAAATTGTGAATAATCCATCTTTATAATTAATAATTAAAGATTAAAATTGAAGGTTAAGGGATGAGGTGTGAAACCACAGGTAAAACACTCTCTCCAATCATGTGGCTTACCCAAAAAGGAGCCATTCCGAGTCCTGCAACACAAACGATGAGGCAAATAACAGCTACACGTTCATCCCAAGTAGCATCAGTCAATTCAAGATGATGTTTATTTGTGCAAGTTCCGTATAAGATCTTACCCACTAGACGCAAGATGTAAACCGCTGTTATCACAATAGATGAGCATGCTATGATGGTCAAAGTGCGATGAAATGCGTCACTATTTTGGAAAGATCCAACAAAGATGGTCATTTCTGCAACAAATCCACTTAATCCGGGTAGACCTAAGTTAGCAAGACCGGCTATCACGTAGCATACACTTAAAAATGGCATCACTTTCATCAGACCGGCAAGCTCACGTACATCACGTGTGTGTGTACGTCCGTAAATCATACCAATCAAAGCGAAGAACAAAGCGGTCATTAACCCGTGAGAGAGCATTTGCAGGATTGCACCTGTTGCTGCTGTCTGATTCAACATTAAGATTGCGAAAAGCACCAATCCGCAGTGAGATACTGAAGAATAAGCATTGATGTATTTCAAGTCTGTTTGTACACAGGCAGAGAATGCTCCGTATACCACAGAAATCCCAGTTAATATCAGGAAGATCCATGAGAGTTCGTTAGCAGCTTCTGGCATTAAGAAAATAGCTATACGAAAACATCCGTAGCCTCCTAATTTCATTAGCACTCCTGCATGTAGCATAGACACTGCTGTAGGGGCCGAAGCATGACCGTCGGGACTCCAAGTATGGAAAGGGAAAAGGGCTCCAAGTACACCGAAGCCAAGGAAAATAAGAGGAAACCAAATACATTGTTGTGCGAAAGGTATGTTATGCATTGCTGCGATTTCAAGGAGATTCATTGTGCTAGCTCCAGAACCGTAGTAGATACCTAAAATACCGATTAGTAAGAACGCTGATCCTCCCATCAGCATAAGTGTCAATTTCATTGCGGCATATTCTTTTCGTCCCGATCCCCATACACCGATGAGTAAGTACATCGGGATAAGTGCTATCTCGTAGAACATGAACATGGTGAAAAGATCGACAGAAATAAAGAAACCAAATACACCCATTGACAATAGGGTGAACCAAAGGAAATATTCTTTAGTCAGAGGTTGCAGACGCCAAGAAGCGAAGGTCCCTGTGAACACTATGATGGCAGACAATAATAACATGGCTACTGAGATTCCATCTACTCCTACAGAATAGGAGATGTGAAGCGGAGCATACCAGATAAGATCCGTGCGGAATAGCATTTCAGCAGTGTTTCCGGCATTGCGTTCTCCTAAATACAGAAAGGTAAGCGCAACGGCTGCAATAAGAAGAGCGGAAGCACCGGTAACCATAACCCCTCGGACAGCTTTAATGTTCCGTGCAGCCCAGAGTCCGGCAAGCATCAGTAAGGGGATGAGTACGAAGATTGATAAAAAATTCATCTTTATATTTACATTTTGATGATTGACAACTTATAGAATTAATAGCAGAATAAGCGCAAGCGCTCCGCAAAGGAATACGTACGCATATTGTTGTACCTGGCCACTTTGCAGACTGCGGATTTCGTCGCTAGTTGTATTAGTTGCCCACGACAAGAAGTCGAAGAATCCATCTACTACGTGGCGGTCAAACCAAGCAATAGGAGTGGAGATACAGCGGAAGATAATTTTATGCGTAATGTACTGGTATATTTCGTCTATATAGAAACGGTGGTAGGCTGCCGTCCATAATCCTTTGAACCGTTTTGCAAGTGCATTGGCAATAGGTTGGTTAGCTCCTTTATACATCCATGTAGCAATAGCTATAGAGAGCACTGCTATAATAACACTTGTGATAGCAACAGAAGTTTCAAGATGGATTGTGTATGCCTCGCCGTTAGAACTAATAAAATGTCCGAAAGGAATAAATCCTGCCACACAAGTCACTGCAGCTAGAAACATTAAAGGGAAAGTCATAGCCAATGGACTTTCATGAGGGGTGCTGTGAGCAGCTCCTTCCGAATGCTCGTGGCCAGCGTTGTGAGCTGAGTGAGCATCTGATCGAACAGCTTCTTTGCCCCAGAATATTCCGTAATAGAGGCGGAACATATAGAAAGCAGTCATGGCTGCAATGATAGTCATCACCCATCCCATTACAGGGCTAAATTCGAAGCAAGCTGTTAGAATTTCATCTTTTGAGAAGAATCCGGAGAAAGGAGGGATACCCGAGATAGCCAAACATGCAATCAGGAATGTCCAGTGTGTGATTGGCATATATTTACGTAATCCTCCCATAGCTGACATCTCATTGGAATGAACAGCATGAATAATGCTACCTGCACCCAAGAAGAGTAATGCTTTGAACATTGCATGTGTGAACAAATGGAACATGGAAGCCATATAGCCTAATCCACCGTGATGAGGGTCTAGTGAAGTGCTGACGCCCAGTGCTACAATCATGAAACCGATTTGAGAGATGGTAGAGAAAGCCAGCACACGTTTGATATCTGACTGTACGCAAGCTACACTTGCTGCGTAAAATGCAGTGAAGGCGCCAATCCAAGCAATCAGATGTAGTGTATCTGGAGCGTAGGCTATAAAGAGTGGGAACATACGTGCCACTAAGTATACTCCTGCAACAACCATGGTAGCAGCATGAATCAAGGCACTAACAGGGGTTGGTCCTTCCATTGCATCCGGTAGCCAGATGTGTAAAGGGAACATGGCACTTTTTCCTGCACCACCCATGAACATCAATCCAAGTGCTAAGGGTAGCATTGATGCGCCACCGGTAAGAAGCGAAACGGTATCCGGTGTAAATCCAAAAGTTCCACCATAATAGCCATAAATCAAAATACCGATTAAGAATCCAAGATCGGCAAAACGAGTAACAATGAATGCTTTCTTTGAAGCAGAGATCGCTGCAGGTTTAGTATAGTAGAAACCGATGAGCAGATAAGAGCTTACTCCCACCAATTCCCAGAAAAGATACATCTGGAAAATGTTTGTTGCAACGACAAGTCCAAGCATAGACATTGTAAACAGGGATAAGAAAGCATAATATCTTTGGAAACCTTTTTCTCCTTTCATGTAACCGAATGAGTAGACGTGTACCATTAGTGATACTGTCGATATAACGATTAACATCATCACAGAAATCGGATCGAGCAGGATGCCCAAATCAAAATGCAAGGTTTCTGTAAAAGGAAGCCACGTAAAGTTATAAGGAATTAAAGTGGCAAATGTTCCGTCTTCCAGTCGGGGGGCGGAAAAGAATTGGAAAGCTGTGACATAAGATAGAACTGCTACTGCTCCCAGTATCAGCGTACCTATTGTACCAGCCGTCCGATGAGACATCCATTTTCCTCCAATCCCCAAAATGAGGAAAGAGAAGAAGGGAAGAAGAAGTATTAGAATTGTTAGTTCCATACAATTTATTTTAATTACTGATTAATTATTTATGATTCTTTATTGTAGCAAATACCAAGTTACCACTTCAGGTCATCTAAATTGCGAACCTGAATACTTCTGATGTTGCGGTAAATGTTGATCATGATGGCAATGGCAATTGCTGTTTCAGCTGCCGATATAGCTATAGAAAACAGTGCAAAGAAATAGCCTTCCATTCCACCAGGAAATAGGAAACGGTTAAATACTGCAAAGTTAATGTCTGTAGCATTAAGCATTAGTTCTACAGAAATGAGGATGGCCAGTGTGTTTCGGCGTGTAAAGAATCCATATATTCCTGCAAACATCATGATGGTAGATACTACCAGGTAATATTCCATGTGTA
The DNA here is from genome assembly GCA_023426145.1 of Bacteroidota bacterium. GTDB lineage: Bacteria > Bacteroidota > Bacteroidia > Bacteroidales > Bacteroidaceae > Bacteroides. Next base: position 221,216 of record JAFABG010000040.1, read on the forward strand.
TCATATTCGAACTCTATTTAAATCGTTACTACTTAATTTATCTCTTGCGTGCAATCATGATACCACCAATGATACAAGCTAGTAGGAAGATACTAACTGCTTCGAAGGGGAGTACATAGCCGAACTTATCACTACTCAGTAAGGCATTACCGATGGTGCGAATATCAATCTCCTGAGGAGCAAGGTTTCCGGTTTGCAGAAATTTATGCTTCAAGGTGATAAATAAGATAATTGCTAAGCCGGCAACCATGGTGAAGAGCCCTGCCAGCAATCTGCTGCGTTTCAATTTTTCTGCTTTATCTCCCTCTCCACTAGTGAGTAGAATGGAGAACACGTATAGAACGACGACACCTCCGGCATACACCATGATCTGTACAGATCCTAGAAAAGTATACCCTAGCAAAAAATAGATGCCGGCCGTGCCAAAGAGCACGAAGAGCAGATAGGTGGCTGAACGGACAATGCGTTGGGTAGTCACCGTCATGATTGATGTTACAATAATAAATACTGCCAAAAAGTAGAATACTACTGTTTCAAGTGTTGATCCCATATCTAAACTTCTTTTTTCTTTTCGATTACTTTACTACCGTCATGATTGAGCTTTAATACAAGCTTTGTCCTGTCGAATACTGCATGTTCAAAGCCTTGATCGAACGTAATGGCGTCGTGCGGGCAAGCATTTACGCAAAGTTGACAGAAGATGCAAGAACCTAAGTCATATTGATAGTCGGCTAAGATTTTCTTCTTTTTGCCATCTTCAGTTTGAATTGTTTCACTGATTATTGTGATTGTGTCATTGGGACAAGCCATCTGGCATAAACCACATGCAACGCAGCGGTGTTCATTATTCTCGTTGTGGGGCATGGTCAATGAGCCGCGGAAGCGGTCGAACATTTTCAACTCATTGCGGTTTTCCGGATATTGTTCGGTTACTTTTTTTCGAAAGTAAACTTTAATACTCGTCTTCATACCCGTAGCTAGAGTGCTGATACCTTTTATCAGTCCTCCCAAGTACGTATATTTTTGATCTTTATATTCCATAATTCATATTATATTTTATTGCTCCGAGTTTAAAACCACTCGGTGGCTACAACTCATGACTTAAAAATGAAACCCAAAGGCAACGCAACAAGCCATAAGTAATAGGTTAACCATAGAAATAGGAACCAAATATTTCCATTCCAGACTCAGGATCTGGTCGATACGCAAGCGTGGGAAAGTCCATTTGATCCACATCAGAAGGAACACAACAAAAAATGCTTTTGCAAAGAACCAAATAAATCCGGGAATGTAATCCATAATAGTGTTGAATCCATCTAGGCCAACAATATGAAAAGGCATCCATCCTCCTAGGAAAATTGTAGCAGCAATACTAGCTACGATAAACAGATTTAAATATTCTGCTAAGTAGAAGAATCCAAAGTGCATACCAGAATATTCAGTGTGATATCCTGCTGTAAGTTCACTTTCCGCTTCTGGAAGGTCAAAGGGACCACGATTACATTCAGCATTACCAGCAATTAGATAGATGATGAAAGCAATTACGGCAGGGATATGGCCTTTAAAAATAAACCATCCGTCGGCTTGGCTCTCAACGATTTCAGAGAACTGCATAGTTCCTGTGAGCACTACCATAGTCATGATACTCATTCCTACAGAAAGTTCATAACTGATGATTTGTGCACCGCTTCGCATGGCGCCGATTAATGAGAATTTGTTATTACTTCCCCAACCTGCTAGCAGGATACCTACCACTCCAATGCTTGAAGCTGCCAGCATGAAGAATACGCCTACGTTAAAATCGAGAATCTCTGCTCCTTTATTAAAAGGAATGCAAGAGAAGGTGAGGAATGAGGCGATGATGACCATGAATGGCGCTAGATTATAAAGGAAGCGATCTGCATCTTTAGGCGTAAAGATCTCTTTGGTCAACATTTTAAGAACGTCGCAAAGCACTTGGATGGATCCCCATTTTCCCACACGGTTCGGACCGAGACGGCATTGGAAGAAACCACAGACTTTACGTTCCATGTAGATTAATACGATAGCCAAGATGGCATAGAGTGCAACGATACACACACCAATGGCTACGCATTCTATAAAGATGGCCCAACCCTCCGACATGACAGAGAGTAGAAGCTCATGTATCCAGTTTGTTACTATACTAAAGTCGAACATATTTTTTAAATACCTGATACTTTATATTTACTATTAGTTTTATCTCTTGTTTATCGGTCGATGTCCGGAACTACATAGTCCAATGTTCCTCCGATAGCTATCAAGTCAGCAATCTTAGCATCTTTACAAATCGTGTCGATGGCTGCTACTAATGGCAATCCAGTGGCACGGTAGTGCAGACGATAAGGCGTTTTGTCGCCTTGGCTTTCTAGAAATACCCCAAATTCTCCACGGCTACCTTCTACGGCTGCATAATAGCTGCCTTCTGGAACCCGGATAATCGGTTTCATCTTTTCCTGATATGGCCCTTCAGGGATATTATCTATTAATTGCTCAATGATGTTCAGACTTTCCATAATCTCGTCCATACGTACCAGATAACGGGCAAAGCAATCTCCTTCGGTGTATACAATTTCTTTAAAATTTACTTTATCATATACGCCGTAGGGCATTCGTTTGCGGACGTCGCAAGCCCAACCTGAAGCACGACCAGTACCTCCAGTGCAACCAAAAGAGATGGCATCTTCGCGACTCAACACACCCACACCTTTTAAACGAGTTTGGGCGATGATGTTGCCTGTGAATATATCATGATATTCATGAATGATACCTCTCATATAAGGAATAAATTCTTTTACTCGCTTAACGAAGTTCGGATGCAGGTCTGCTTGTACACCACCAATGGTGTTATAGTTCATGATTAATCGTCCACCACAAGTCTCTTCGAAAATATCAAGAATCATTTCGCGCTCACGGAATCCGTAGAAGAAAGCGGTCAATGCTCCAAGATCCATGGCCAAACATGAATAAAACAGTAAGTGAGAATCGATACGTTGAAGCTCATCCATAATGGTGCGGATGTACTTGACACGGTCACTCACTTCAATACCCATTGCTTTCTCAATACACATGCATAAAGCATGGCGATTCTGGTGTGCTCCCAGATAATCGAGTCGATCTGTTAAAGCTAGTGTTTGAGGGTAGGTGAGGCTTTCGTTCATCTTTTCGATTCCGCGATGGATGTAGCCGCAGTTAGCATCTATTTTGCGTATGATTTCACCCTCAAGAGAGACTCTGAAGCGCATAACGCCATGGGTAGCAGGGTGTTGAGGCCCAATGTTCACCACATATTCTTCTTCTCCAAATAGTTTTGTCTCTTTGTTCTTTATGGTTCCGTCCGGGTTAAGCTCTATTTCCTGAGTTGTGTCGAAGGTTTCTTCGTTAGTCATACAGAGCGGATTTTCTTTCTCCGGATCATTGTCTTTACGCATAGGGTATCCCACCCAGTCGTTGCGTAAGTAAAGGCGGCGCATGTCGGGATGACCAACGAAGATGATGCCATAAAAGTCGAACGCTTCACGTTCGTAAAAATCGGCAATCTTCCAAATGTCGGTCACAGATGGAATTTCGGGCTGTTCGCGATTAGTCACAGAAGTTTTAAGCTGCACTTGTTCGCCTGTGATTGTGGATTCCAAATGGTAGACCACGCCTAAACCACGAAGCTTTTCCGGTGCGTCTTTTTCATCTGCCACTCCCCAGTCCATACCGGTCAGACTTACGAGGAAGTCCATTTGCTTTTCATTTCGCAAACGCAGCATTTCGTCATGTAGTGCTGCAGGGGCTATAAATTGAATTTCTTGCATAATTGTTTTCAATGAAGAATTGAGATTCCTTCCTTCTTTTTTATTTCATATAATCCGGTTTCTTCTCTTTTCTATTTGTTCCACCAAAGAACTTTTCTACTTTTACTTTGCGTTGTAATTGCATCATACCATAATAGAAAGCTTCCGGACGAGGTGGACATCCCGGGATATAAACATCTACAGGAAGAATTTTGTCCACTCCGTTCAGCACATGGTAGGACTTCTTAAAAGGACCTCCACTTACAGCACATCCCCCCACAGCGATAACATACTTAGGATCGGGCATTTGATCATATAAACGTTTCAAAACCGGTGCCATCTTATTGGTTATTGTACCACAAACCATGATCATATCTGCCTGGCGCGGACTGGCACGGGCTACTTCAAACCCAAAACGGGCCATGTCATAACGCGCGGCACCCAGTGCCATGAACTCGATTCCGCAACAGCTTGTTGCGAAAGTAAGTGGCCATAGTGAATTACTACGTCCCCAGTTGACCAGGTCGTCGAGAACTCCGAGGAAAACATTTGCTCCTCCGGCATTGAGTTCTTTGACCAACTTTTCCAATGATTCATTATCGATGAATTCATCATACGGAATTGATTTTATTTTCGGCTTTTTGGTTATTTCCATTCCAAAGCTCCTTTCCTCCAGGCATAAGCAAGGCCTAGAACTAAAATAATAAAGAAGAAGAGAATACTGACAAGGCCTTGAGGCCCCATTTCGCGCATTACGACTGCCCATGGAAAAAGAAATGCAGTTTCCACATCGAACATCAAAAATAAGATGGCGAACAAGTAGTAACCTACTCGGAACTGCATCCAAGACTTACCGCGGGTAGGTATACCACATTCATAGGCTTCGAACTTTTGTTCGTTGTACGAACGGGGTGAAATAGCCCGAGAAAGAGCTATCACTATACCGACAAAAGAGAGCGCTGTCAGTAAAACAACAACTAAAAATGTAAAATTCATAATTTCTATAGCTGTTTAGATTGAATATTATACAGAAATGAGCAATTAATTTCTCCGCACCCGGAGCGAACCAACTGCAATGAATTGACGTATTATGTACCTTTTTGTACTATCTAAATGATGATTTTCCTTAGCCCATATATATAATATGTAACAGGGTCATAATAGCTTTTAGGAAGGGGAAGATGGGAGACCTGTGGCGGATTTTGTGTGTCCTTGTATTCGTAGAAAGTAGTGATTAGTAGTTCTACACTTTTCTCTGCAGGGACATGTACGACATCTATATGGCTCAAGTCACAGGACTGGGTAGTATAAAAATGATAAAGATGTTCGAGCGCATTGCGGACAGGATGATTCTGAGACACGTAGCATTTCTTTTGGCCATAAGTAGTGAATCCTGCTTTGCAATTCTCTTTAATTATTTCGTTCGAAACAACGCAGATGAGCAAAGCAAGTACTAAAAATAATCCATATTTTAAGCTTTGTTTCATTATCCTATCTTAGTGGCTGCAAATATATAACTAATATTCATATTTTTTGCAAAGTCTAGATAGCAAAAAAGCATTTTTTAACGTGGTACTTTTTATTCTATGTGCTTTATTTCGAGCATTTATATGGGGATATTGTACTTCTAAGTAGATGCCATGGGCCGGTTTTATCTTTCATTTGCTCCACATCAAGAGAAAAGTCAGCATACTAGAAATCTAGTATGGAAGCTTAATAGATCTATCAATAGCATAAGTGCCAAGGTAACTTTCTTTTTCTTATAACTAGCTGGTATCAATAGTAGCCGACTGGAGTTGTCCAATCAGCCGACTGAAGTTGACTGATTGGACAACCCTAGTTGGCTAGTTGGACAACTCCAGTCGGCTTTATAATAATAACTACATAGTGTAGCATAGAGCAATGACATGTCTGTATTAATAAGTATTCTTTGTTTCTCAAAAAAAAATAGACTTACCTGATAAGTTATTGCTAGTTAATAACCTACACTGAAACTCCGATGGTGGAAATCATAGCCATCTTATGAAATAATAAAGAAGAAGACGAAATCGCGTTTTATGTCAGATTTAGAGTACTATAAAATACAGGAGTAATAAAATAATGAGCAACAAAGATTTTATTTAATAAGATAAGGTGTGATCTCGATTGTTTATTTTCTAGTTTATCTTGTTTTTGCGGAATGAGCTATAGCAGCTTTATGTTATGCAAGTGAAAGTTGGCTTAGTATGTTGACATGAGTCTATTTTACAAGGAATAGAGTTTTCTGTTATTTTTTATAGTTTCCATATTCTTAAATGCCCAATTAATTAGGGCGCGAATATTGGGTAGTAGGTCATGCCCGAGATCTGTGAGTTTGTATTCAACCCTTGGTGGAATTTCTGCATACATTTTGCGTGAAATTATACCATCGGATTCTAGTAATCTTAAAGTCGAAGTGAGCATTTTCTGAGAGATATCCTCCAAAGCCTTGTTGATCTCATTGAAACGCAGCGGGCCTTTATCTCCTAAAAGATCAATGATTAGGATAGCCCACTTGCCACCTATTCCGTCTAGGACGGCTCTCACAGGGCATACCTCTTGTAATTCTTTCTTGGTTTTCATTAGTTCTTTCTTTTTTGGTTGCATCAGATTATTAATCAGAAGGTTCCATCATCCTCAAAATAAGAAAGAGGATGGTGGAGGTTCTTTAACTTATTGGGTAATAAATGCTAGATAAGCATCCATATCTTTGGCTAAACGTTCCTGTGCATCAGGAGTATAAGCTCCTAGGAAAGCATTGTGCCCGATATAGTTGGCACCTACAAATTTTATAGTCGACTCCATAGGCTTAAGTAATTCATCTACGGTGCCAAACACTGTTTCTGTGTAAGCTTCACTGATTCCAGCTGTTGAGATAACTACCCCAAATTCTTTTCCTTTTAGCTTGTCTCCGCCAGCACCATATGCCCAGCCTTGTAGCCAAACTTCATCAATCCATTTTTTTAGCAATGGGGGCGTGCTATACCATTGGAAAGGGTATTCAAGAATAACTCTATCTCCACTTTCTAGCAATTTCTGCTCTGCTGCTACATCTATATTCCAATCGGGATACTTTTGATATAAATTATGTATTTCTATTTCTGGATTTGTCTGTTGTAGAGTTTCAATCCTTGCTTTGTTGATATGGGATTGAGAAAGGTCTGGATGAGCTAGTATAATAATTGTTTTCATTTCATTTCTTTTTGTAATTCTATTATTTTGCAGGGCTGAATTCTGCGTTGGCGATGATTCTAATCTCATCACTGATCATAGCGTTGGGGAATTTCTCACCTAACTTGTAATCAGATCTTTTAATAGTTCCTTTAATTTGGAAGCCGGCTGTTTCTGCATTATTCATTGAGTTGATCACTGTTCCGAAGTATTGTACATCTAATACGACTGATTTGGTGATGCCATGAAATGTTAATGTACCATACAGTTTACCTTTGTTTTTTCCTGTCTTTTTTAAGAGAGTACTCTTAAAAGTAAGTGTCGGATATTTTTCTACATCAAAGAAGTCAGCTGAGCGTAAGTGGTTGTCACGTGCTTCGATATCAGTATTGATACTCGCTACTTTGGCTGTTACTTCGATCTGAGCATCAGAATAATCCGCTTTTGAAGTGGTAACTTTTACAGCGAAATCAGAGAAGCGTCCGTCGATTTCCGATACGGTTAGATGTTTTACTACGAATCCTAAACGTGAGTGAGCGGGATCGTTAGTCCATGTTGTTTGGGCGTAAGTAGCTAAAGAGCTAATTGCCACTACTGCTAAAATTAAAAACTTTTTCATTGTTGTTTCTTTTTAAATGATTGATATGGTTTGAATTGTGAACTAATCCCAGATGTACTTACTGCTGACTGCATATTTTCCACCTCCCGTAAAGGCAAGTGCTACTGCTCCTAAGAAATATAGTCCTAGTAACTCAAGAGCCCATCCTCCTTGTTCGTTTAGGGTAAAGATGGTTTGTGAGTGCACTAATAAAGTAGCTACTAAACAGTTGAATGCAAAAACTGCTGCTGCTCCTCGCGTACATAGCCCGATGATAATAAGTAAAGGTGCTATAACTTCTCCAACATAAACTCCGTAAGCGACAAACGAAGGAAGTCCTGCATTAAGGACAACTTGTTCGATAAAACCTGCGCCGTGTTGTAGTTTGGAGATGCCATGCAGTAGCATTAATCCACCTACACTGATGCGTAGTATCAACAATCCTAAATCAATGTTTTTTTCTAAAACTTTCATGTTCTTTCTTTTTTAATGGTTTCTTATGTATATAATATAATGTTTTATCTGTTACTCTCTTATAGAATGTAATTTCCCTATAGATTGTTTGGCTATAAAAGAATGTTTTTTTGATAAGTTTGGGTTTGTGTTATGTAAGTGTCAGATAATTAGATGAATATAAATTGTGATTGATTTTGAAATTAACGTTTAATAACGTTTTCTGGAGGGCTTGAACTTTATAAAAAAAAGAAGCATAGTAGATATTATGAATTATCTACCATGCTTCCATCTAATATATTGCTTAAGCGGCTATTATCGAGAACAACGATTGTTCTATTGGATCATTATTTAGGGATTCAATTGAAGAATTTCTCTACTTTCTTAATCATCATATTTAAGCAGAATACAACCACATGGTCACCAGCGCGAATTAGTGTATCTCCAGTAACTAGCACACCTTCGCCATTACGAATCATACCGCCAATAGTTGCTCCCTTGGGTAGCCCTAGGTCTTTAATTAAACATTTAGTAGCTTTTGAACCAGAAGCGACTGTGAATTCAGCAACGTCGGCGTTTGCAAATGTCAGACATTTTACGTTGGAAACGTCTGCATCCAACATCATTTGATAAATGTGACTTGCAGCAATCATCTTCTTGTTAATAACTGTGCCGATGTCTAGGCTTTCCGCCATACTGATATAATCGATATTCTCGACTTCTGCAACTGTTTTTTCTACGCCCATTCGTTTTGCAGCCAGGCAAGCTAGAATATTGGTCTCAGAATTATCTGTTAAAGCAACGAAAGCTTCAGTGTTCTTTAGACCTTCTTCTATGAGCAAATCCATGTCACGTCCATCACCATTGATAATCATGGTTTTGTCGCTTAATAACTCTGTCAGTCGGTTGCAACGGTTGATATCGTTATCAACAATTTTCACCTGCATGTAGTCAGGCACATATTGAGCAGTACGTACAGCAATGCGGCTACCGCCCATAATCATCACATTACGTACGTCAGCATAGTCCTCTTTGCCGGCTATTTTTCTTATATACGGAATGTATTTGCGGGTAGTAGTGAAATAAACTATATCATTAAGTTTGACTACATCGTCACCACGTGGGATGATGGTTTCTGTGCCACGTTTGATGGCTACAATGTGGTAAGGAATATCGGGAGCACCGAGCTGATGCAGAGGGATGTTTAGTATCTCAGCAGTTTCATTCATTTTGGTACCGATGAGTATTAATGCACCTCCGCAGAACTCCCACCATTGGCGTACCCAACTCATACGCATCGATGATACGATCTCTTTGGCAGCCAGCATTTCTGGGTAGATTAACGAATGTACTCCCAGTTTTTGGAAAAACTCTTTGTTCTTAGGTAGAAGATATTCGTAATTATCAATACGTGCAACTGTCTTTTTAGCTCCTAGATTGGTTGCTATCATACAAGCAGTCATATTTCGGCTTTCGTCAGGAGTCACGGCGATGAATAGATCGGCTTCTTTTACGCCTACTTCTTTCAATCCAGAGATAGAGGAGGGTGAGGCTGTAACAGTCAGTAAGTCAAAATTCGAGCTAAGTGCACTTAACTTTTCTTCGTCATCATCAATTAGGATAATATCCTGCTTTTCGCGGGATAATAATTTAGCCAAGTGGGTGCCTACATTACCGGCACCTGCGATAATAATCTTCATGTTCAGTTCGTTAATTCTTTTATTTTATTGATGATTGGCAGTGGCTCACATTCTTTTATAAATTTTTCAGTCAGGCTGTCTTCGTCCATCCCGCAGACTTTATAAAGTTCGGCTATTGTGCCATGCTGAACAAACTCATCTGGTATTCCGATGCGTTTTATGTGAGGGGTATAAGAATGATCGGCCATAAATTCAAGTATGGCACTTCCCATTCCGCCCTGAATCACTCCATCTTCTACTGTGACTATACTGTGGAATTTGCTTCCCACTTCATGTAGTAGCTCTTCATCCAAAGGTTTGAGGAATCTTAAATCGTAATGGGCAATGGTTCGCTCTGTTTGTTGTTCAACACGAGCAATAGCCTTAGCTGCTAAATTGCCGATAGGGCCTATAGTGATTACGGCCATATCTTCTCCATCTTTGAGTTTCCGTCCTTTGCCTACAGGAATCTCTTCCAGCGGACATTGCCAATCTACTAAAACGCCCCTTCCTCTAGGATAGCGAAGAACAAAAGTACCCTTGTCCGGTAGTTGAGCGGTATACATTAATCTTCGTAATTCATGCTCATCCATAGGAGAGGCAATGGTTAAATTGGGAATTGGACGCAAATAGGCCATGTCGAAAGCGCCATGATGTGTTGGACCGTCTTCTCCTACAAGCCCTGAACGATCTAAACAGATGACTACCGGGAGATTTTGGATGGCCACATCGTGGATGATATTGTCATAAGCCCGTTGCATAAATGAGGAATAAATGTTGCAGAAGGGCTGTAAACCATCCTTAGCCATTCCGCCTGAGAAAGTAACCGCATGTCCTTCGGCTATACCCACATCGAAAGCTCGGTTAGGCATTTTAGACATGAGAATATTCATTGAACATCCGGAAGGCATGGCTGGAGTTACTCCAACAATTTTGGGGTTGATTTCGGCGAGTTCAGCCAATGTATTACCAAAGACATCCTGATAGAGAGGCGCCATTCCTTTTGTATCAACAATAAAACGCTCTCCTGTCACAGGATTGAACTTACCGGGTGCATGCCATTCCGTGGCATGTTTTTCAGCTGGAGCAAACCCTTTCCCTTTTATGGTGTGTAGATGCAAAATTTTAGGTCCCTTGAGATCTTTGATGTCTCGTAGTATTCTTGAAAGGTTTTTCACGTCGTGTCCGTCAATAGGACCAAAATAACGGATATTCATCCCTTCAAAAATATTTTGCTGTTGCGCAGCCATTGATTTTAAGCTATTACCGAATCGGATTAAAGCTTTACGTCTCGCATCATTCAAAATTCCCAGTTTGAAAAGAACGCGAGAAGCTTTGAAACGTAGTTGATTATATCGGTTTGAAGTGGTTAAATTGAATAAATATTGTTTCATTCCACCTACACTTCTATCTATTGACATGTCATTATCATTCAAGATAATGAGTATATTATTGGGAGTGGCAGCTGAATTGTTTAAGCCTTCGAACGCTAGTCCTCCACTCATAGAACCATCTCCAATGATGGCAACTACATGACGGCTATTTTCTCCTTTACGAGTGGCAGCAACAGCCATTCCCAAAGCTGCAGAAATGGAGTTTGAAGCATGGCCAGAAGTGAAGGTGTCATATTCGCTTTCTTCAGGCGAGGGGAATGGACGTACTCCCCCAAATTTGCGATTAGTGGAGAAACAATCGCGCCTACCTGTTAGTATTTTATGTCCATATGCTTGATGTCCAACATCCCACACAATACGGTCGTAAGGTGTGTTGTAGACGTAATGTAAGGCTACGGTAAGTTCTACTGTCCCGAGGCTAGCCGCAAAATGTCCCGGGTTGCAAGATAACTCATTTATAATGTCTTGCCTCAATTCATCACAAACTTCCGGCAGTTGATTGACATCTAACAAGCGGAGATCTTTGGGTGTATTGATTGAGTTTAGCAAGTTATATATTGGTTTATTCTTCATGATTCGAGAAAATTTAATGCAAAAATACGAAAAAGAAAGCGGATGCTCTTTCTTTTTGTCCAAATTCTTAGGGATAGACCATTTAGATAGATGTTGTATGTGACTTTATGTGTTCATTATTAGATGTTTATGATTGAATACCCAATGAAAGGTTCCTTGGATGAAATCTCCTTTTTCTCGCCTTAAATTTAAGTTTAGCAATGAAGATTAAAGTATTTTTCTTTTTTAGTCATATAACTATCCTCTGAATAGTCGTATCTTTGCCCCGCAATTGCTTTTTAAAACAATCAAAAGGAATAAAATATGGATTTTCGAACAAAAGTTGAACTGTCTACAGGTTTGCCGCCTATTCACCACGCTGACCGGATTCTTTTGATGGGATCATGTTTTGCCGAAAATATGGGATTGCTGTTGGCGAAAAATAAATTCCGTGTAGACATGAATCCTTTTGGAATTCTCTATAATCCACTATCAGTTTCTACTGCTTTGGCCGAAATAATAGAGGGAAAGACTTATCGAGAGAATGATTTGTTTTTATATAAAGGCTTATGGCATAGCTCGATGCATCATGGTTCGTTTGCTTCATCTTCTATAGAGAAAGTGCTTGAAAATATAAATATTCGTTTGAGAGAATCCCATCGTTCTATTCATGAACAGGATTGGTTGATTCTTACGTTTGGTACTGCTTATGTATACGAGCAAAAAGAGAATAAGTGTATAGTCTCTAATTGCCATAAGCAACCAGAAGATAACTTTAGTCGTCGGCTCCTTTCTGTAAATGAGATTGTAAATAAATATATTCCATTGATATCTGAAATGGTGGCGCACAATGCTAAACTGAAAGTTTTATTTACAGTCAGTCCTATCCGACATAAACGGGATGGAATGCATGCTAATCAATTGAGCAAATCGACTTTACTTTTGGCAATAGAGCATTTGCAACATTTTTTTCCTGAACATGTGTTTTATTTCCCTTCTTATGAAATAGTGCTTGACGAACTACGAGATTATCGATTTTATGCGGATGATATGCTTCATCCTTCTGGTATGGCGATAAGCTATATTTGGGATCGATTTTCAGATGCCTTCTTTTCCAATGAAACAAAATTACTACTTACCACTTTGGAGGAGATTAATAAAGATGTTGCTCACAAGCCTTTTCATCCTGAATCGGAAACTTATCAACGCTTTTTAGGACAAATAGTGTTAAAAATAGAACGACTTAATAGAAAATACCCGTACTTAGATTTTCAAAAAGAAATAGAACTATGTCATATACGATTGAATCCATAACCGAATATATCGGAGCACGCCGTGTAGGTGATCGTGAAGCTATTATTGATTGGCTACTTACTGATAGCCGTTCTTTGAGTTTTCCTGAAGAAACATTGTTTTTTGCTTTAGCTACGAAGCGAAATAATGGTGCTCGCTATATTTCCGATTTATACGATCGGGGTGTTCGTAATTTCGTTCTTTCAGAGGACGATTATCAAAATGTGAAAAGTGATTTAGGCGATGATCTTAACTTTTTAATCGTACCAAGTCCCTTGAAAGCATTGCAAAAGTTAGCCGAAACACATCGTGAGAATTTTAAAATTCCCGTGGTAGGTATTACCGGAAGCAATGGAAAAACTATTGTAAAAGAATGGTTACATCAGCTGTTGAGTCCGGATCGTTGTATTATTCGTTCTCCACGTAGTTATAACTCTCAAATAGGAGTTCCTCTATCTGTATGGCAATTGAATGAAAAGGCTGAATTGGGTATATTTGAAGCTGGCATTTCAGAAATGGGAGAGATGGGGGCATTAAAACGTATGATTAAACCTACAATAGGAATCATGACGAATATTGGAGGTGCCCATCAAGAAAACTTTTTCTCTTTGCAGGAGAAATGTATGGAGAAACTAACGCTCTTTAAAGATTGTGATGTCGTTATTTACAATGGAGATAATGAATTAATAAGTAACTGTGTTGCTAAATCAATGTTGACTGCTCGTGAAATAGCATGGAGTTGTAAAGACATTGAACGTCCTCTTTATATTAGTAAGGTGATGAAGAAAGAAGACCATACTGTGATTGCTTATCGCTATCTAGATATGGATAATACTTTCTGCATACCTTTTATAGATGATGCATCTATTGAGAATGTATTAAATTGTTTGGCTGCGTGTCTATATTTGATGACTCCTGCCGACCAAATAACTGAACGTATGGCTCGTCTAGAACCGATTGCAATGCGTTTGGAAGTGAAAGAAGGGAAGAATGATTGTGTTTTAATTAATGATAGTTACAATTCAGATTTAGCTTCTTTGGATATAGCTTTAGACTTTCAAGTAAGACGTTCAGAAAAGAAGTCTATGAAACGTACGCTCATACTGTCGGATATACTTGAAACAGGACAGAGCACTGCTGCTCTTTACCGAAGAGTGGCACAGCTCATCCAGAGTCGGGGAATTCATAAATTGATTGGCGTGGGAACGGAAATCTCGTCTTGTGCTGCCCGTTTTGAGGGGACTCCCGAACGCTACTTTTTCCCAAATACAGAAGCATTGCTTGCGTCAGATGTTATCAAATCGATGCACTCTGAAGTGGTTTTAATAAAAGGATCTCGTGTATTTAATTTTGATTTGGTATCTGAAGACTTAGAACTGAAAGTGCACGAAACAATACTAGAAGTAAATCTGGGGGCAATGGTTGCTAATCTTAATCATTATCGCTCCATGCTTCGACGACCAGAAACAAAGATGATTTGCATGGTGAAGGCTGCTGCTTACGGTGCAGGTTCTTATGAAATTGCTAAAACTCTTCAGGAACATCATGTTGACTATTTAGCAGTGGCTGTGGCTGATGAGGGCTCTGAATTACGTAAAGCAGGAATAACTTCCTCAATTATTATTATGGATCCTGAGCTGACAACATTCAAAACGATGTTTGACTATAAACTAGAGCCTGAGGTTTATAATTTCCATTTGCTTGATGCATTGATTAAAGCTGCTGAAAAGGAGGGGATAACTAATTTCCCGATTCATGTGAAGCTGGATACGGGTATGCATCGCCTAGGATTTAATCTTGCTGAAGTACCTTTATTGATCAATCGTCTTAAAAATCAGAATGCGGTCATTCCTCGCTCAGTGTTTTCTCATTTTGTGGGAAGTGATTCGCCTCAGTTTGATTTCTTCACTCGTCAACAGATTGAATGCTTTGAAAAGGGAGCTAAAGAGCTGCAAAATGCTTTCTCGCATAAAATCTTACGTCATATTTGTAATACTGCTGGAATTGAGCGTTTTCCCGATGCACAATTTGATTTAGTGCGCTTAGGAATTGGCCTTTATGGAATCAGTCCCATCGACAATTCTATTATAAATAATGTAAGTACTTTGAAAACAACAATCTTACAAATTAGAGATGTATCTGGTGAAGATACGGTGGGCTATAGCCGAATGGGGCATTTGGCTCGTGCTTCGCGTATTGCTGCTATTCCAATAGGGTATGCAGATGGACTTAATCGTCATTTAGGGAGAGGCAACGCCTATTGTCTAGTGAATGGAAAGAAAGCTCCTTATGTGGGAAATATATGTATGGATGTTTGTATGATTGACGTGACTGATATTGATTGTCGTGAAGGAGATCAGGCTATCATTTTTGGGGATGATTTGCCAATTACTGTTCTTTCTGATAAGCTTGAAACGATTCCTTATGAAGTATTAACCAGTGTCTCGAATAGAGTGAAGCGAGTTTATTATCAAGACTAACTCAGTTTACAATTAGTAGGATCGGAATTCCATTTGATAAAAGGGGCTTCAACTTCAAAATAAAAGAAAAACTCTGTGGGCTCTGTGATGAAAAGTATTATCTTTGCGCAAACTAATTAACCTCTGTAATAAATAAATATATGACAAACTTATTATTGTTGGGCTTCCTGCCCAGTGGATCCGAGTGGATTATTATTGCTCTTGTTATTCTCTTGCTTTTCGGTGGTAAGAAAATCCCAGAATTAATGCGCGGCTTAGGAAAAGGTGTGAAGAGTTTCAAAGATGGTGTGAATGAGGCTAAAGACGAAATAAATAAAGCGAAAGAAGAAATAGATAAACCATCAGACTCAGCTAAGAAAGAATAAGTAATGGCAGAAATGACCTTTTGGGATCATTTGGATGAGTTACGCCGGGTACTTTTTCGCATAATCGGAGTTTGGTTTGTTTTAGCAGTTGGCTATTTTATAGCTATGCCTTATTTATTCGATCATGTGATACTGGCGCCTTGTCATAATGATTTTGTTTTTTACGACTTATTACGCTACATTGGTCAGAAATTTAATCTGACCGATGAGTTTTTTACTCAAGAATTTAAAGTGAAGCTTGTCAATATCAATTTGGCAGCGCCTTTCTTTATACATATGTCTACGGCTTTTTGGATGTCTGTAGTAACAGCTATGCCTTATCTTTTCGTTGAAATCTGGCGATTTATCAATCCCGCTCTATACCCAAATGAGAGAAGGGGAGTGCGTAAGGCTTTAACAATTGGTACTGTAATGTTCTTTATTGGGGTTATGCTTGGTTATTTCATGGTATACCCTTTGACCCTTCGTTTTCTCTCTACTTATCAGTTAAGTGCTGAGGTTGAAAATATATTGTCATTAAATTCATATATAGATAATTTCATGATGTTAATCCTGTGTATGGGATTGGCTTTTGAACTACCTTTAGTTACTTGGTTGCTTTCTTTGTTGGGAATTGTCAATAAGTCTTTCCTGCGTAAGTATAGACGTCATGCAGTTGTTGTGATTGTGATAGCAGCGGCAATTATCACTCCTACTGGTGATCCATTTACGCTAAGCGTTGTGGCTATTCCGCTTTATCTGCTTTATGAGATGAGTGTTTTGATGATTAAAGATAAGAAGGAAGAGAGCGAATCAGAGATTGTTGAGGGTGAATAAGGAAGAAAATGGAGCGTGAAGGTAAAGAAGCGTATGAGATTCTATTAGCCATTTGTGAAACAGACCAAGCAGCAATGGTTGCTGGTTATAAACAGATGCGTGACTTATTGGAAAGACTTTGTCGATCTCAGATGGTGAATGAAAGTTTGCAGATGACAGACCTTTCTGCAAGGATTAGTTTTGTTGCAGCTAAAATAGGTTTATCTGTAGCGGAACAGAACAGATTGCATACGTTTCGGTTGACGTCGAATGAAATAATGAATCGTAAGCAAGAACCTCTTAGAGATCACTTCTTGCGCGATGTGAAAACATTGGCTTTCTTTACTCGCCGACTTTTTGGGCTGGACATCCCACTTGAATTATATGTTTTGCTCCCCAAAACTGATGCTACTTACATTGTAAGGAAAAGGGCCTATAAACAGGTCCAACGAATGCGTGTCTGTTTCCAATATTCAGATGAACATTATTTGTATGTTACCCCTTCTGAAGAAATCTCAGATACTTTTTTGCAAGTTCGTTATCATGTAGCTCAGGTGAATGAAGAATTTGAAGAAACCTGTCGGCTGCTTTGGCGTCATGCCCAACTTAATTTATTGGATGTAGCTATTGATGAGGCTGGAATACTAACTCCCTCTTTCATTGTGCTTGAACCTGATTATCTAATCGATATTAGTTCTTTAGCCGAATGTTTTCGGGATTATGGTCATCACCCTGCTAATTATTTCTTATCGCGTCTCCAACCCATTGAAAATGCTCGTCCATTGTTGTTGGGAAATATAGCCAATCTTTTTTTGGACGAGTGGATACATGCAGATGGTGAGGTGGATTATAGGATATCTATGCAAAAGGCGTTTCGACGATATCCAATAGAGTTGGCTGCTTGTGCCGATTTACGTAATCATGAGAAAGAACGGCAGTTTTTCGACGACTGTAAACTGCATTTTGATCATATTCGTGATACTGTAATTGATACATTTCATACCTCTGGATATGAATTAGATAAAACAGATGCAGTGCTTGAACCTTCATACATTTGCGAAGCACTTGGCTTGCAAGGGCGTCTCGATTATATGCAGCGAGATATGTCTTCTTTTATTGAGATGAAGTCGGGGAAAGCTGATGAATATGCCCTTCGGGGAAAGGTTGAGCCTAAAGAAAACAATAAGGTTCAGATGCTACTTTATCAGGCGGTGCTGCAATATTCCATGGGGATGGACCATCGAAAAGTGAAGGCCTATTTGCTTTATACTCGATATCCACTACTTTATCCTGCCAGACCTTCATGGGCTATGGTGCGCCGGGCTATTGACTTGCGTAATAGAATTGTTGCCGAAGAATATAAGGTTCAATTAGAAAATAATTTGGATTACACAGCCCGTAAGCTAGATTCTATACGTTCATCTGAGATGAATCAGAAAGGCTTGTCGGGACGTTTCTGGGAAATGTATCTTCGTCCTTCGATTGATGGATTTCAGGAGAAGCTGAATTCTCTTTCTGCTCTAGAAAAGAAATATTTTTATGCATTATATAACTTTATAACTAAAGAACTTTATACTTCGAAATCGGGTGATGTTGATTATGAGGGACGTACTGGTGCTGCTTCCCTATGGCTCTCAACTTTGGAGGAAAAGTGTGAGTCGGGTGAAATTATCTATAATCTTCAAATTAAAGAGAATCATGCCGCTGATGAGCATAAATCTTATTTATTGCTGACTATCGCTAAAGATAGTGCGGATGATCGAATAAATAAAGACGGGGCGCTTCCTAATTTCCGATTAGGTGATGCTATTGTATTGTATCAACGTAATTGTGACGCAGATAATGTGACTAACAAAATGGTGTTTAAGGGGAATATTCAATCTATGACAGATAAGGATATTTGTGTTCGCTTACGGGCTACTCAGCAGAATGATTCTGTATTGCCTAACGAAAGCCTTTATGCCATTGAACATGATGTTATGGACACCACTTTTCGGGGGATGTATCAGGGACTTTATGCTTTTATTTCGGCTACTAAGGAACGGCGGAACTTGTTATTGTCACAAACAGCTCCTCGCTTTGATCAAACTTTGGATGATCAGATTATGAAAGAGAAGGATGACTTTTCTCGTATTGCTTTAAAGGCAAAAGCTGCTAAAGACTATTTCTTACTTGTTGGACCTCCAGGTACAGGAAAAACTTCATGTGCTTTAAAAAAAATGGTAGAGACCTTCTATCAGGAAGAACAAACTCAGATACTTCTGCTTTCCTATACGAACCGTGCAGTTGATGAGATCTGCAAAGCTCTTTGTTCAATCTCTCCTAATGTTGATTATATCCGGGTGGGCAGTGAATTATCATGTGATGAGAAATATCGCCAATATTTAATTGAAAATCAATTATCTTCATGTTCTCGTCGCTCTGATGTATATGAACGTATTCATCATTGTCGGATCTTTGTTGGTACAGTAGCTTCAGTATCTGGAAATTCAGACCTATTTAGATTGAAGCATTTTGATGTTGTTCTAGTAGACGAGGCTACCCAAATTCTCGAACCTCAATTATTAGGTATACTTTGTGCTCGTGATGAAAAAGGAGGAGATGCAGTTGGTAAGTTCATTTTGATAGGTGATCATAAGCAACTTCCGGCGGTGGTTCTACAGAATTCTGAGCAATCTGTAATTTCGGATGAATCTTTGCGAGCTATAGGATTGAATAATTTGAAAGATTCTCTTTTTGAAAGACTTTATCGAGGGATGCGTAAAGAGCAACATGGTTCTTCTGGACTTGATTTATCTCATCGTAGTTATGATATGCTTTGTCGGCAGGGACGAATGCATCCTCAGATAGCACAGTTTGCAAATCAAGCATTTTATGAAGGACTCTTGTTACCTGTGGGACTTCCTCATCAGCTAGAAGATACTGATGAAATGAAACGTTTGTGCTTTTATCCTTCTCAGCCTGAACCGATGGGGAACTCTCCGAAAATGAATAGTTCTGAAGCTAAAATAGCTGCCCGTTTAGCTGCTGATGTATTCCGAGGGCATGGGGAATGTTTTGATACTTCTAGAACAGTAGGAATTATTGCTCCTTATCGAAGTCAAATCGCCTTAATTAAAAAAGAAATTGAAGCTTTAGATTTACCCGAATTGAATCAGATTTTGATTGATACGGTAGAACGGTTTCAAGGTAGTGAGAGGGATGTGATTATCTATTCCTTTTGTGTGAACTATCCCTATCAGTTGAAATTCTTATCCAATTTAACAGAAGATAATGGGGTTTTGATCGACAGAAAACTAAATGTAGCACTAACTAGAGCGAGGAAACAAATGTTTCTTACAGGTGTTCCTGAGCTGTTAAAACTCAATCCAATCTATAAAAGTTTGCTTAATTTAATAAACAACCTTTGATTTATTCGCGATTTTTTGCAGTTGTTAGATTTTATTCTCTCTTTATGCAATTCGTTAACACCTACCTGTTGAATAAACCCTTATCTTTGTCATACGTTTTTTTCATAGAGATTTAGATTTAAGGTTAGAAGAATTGTGGAAGTCGTGAGACTTCCCTTTTTTTCATCTTAACGTTTACTATCTTATACCATGACTATACTGTTATGTAATATATAGATAAGTAGACCTAAAAAGCCTTCTTCGTGAGAAGAGGCTTTTTTATTCGTAGTACTCAAAATTCAAAAAAAGAGGGAGATAAATTTATTATCTCCCTCTTTTGATATTCTAAATTCCTTAGATTAGTCCAATGTAATAGGTTTATATTTAGGAACTAATGCTTTCATTACAGCCCAACCAATTAAGTAAGCTACTGCACATACACAGAATATCACAAAGTATCCTGCAGGTTTACCTTCAAAACCTAAGAATGTCATTGCAGGATGAACGAATTGTGCTCCTTGTTCTAATAACTCTTTTGTCATTTCGATTTCATGTCCATCAACCATGGTTGTACCAGCCGCATATACGAATAGGTTACCAGCCACCCATTGAAGAATCATAGAGCCTATACCTCCTGCCATACCACCAATACCAGTGATACTAGCAATTGCTGTTCTAGGGAACATATCACCTACTGTAGAGAAGATGTTAGCTGACCAAGATTGATGAGCTGCTCCTCCAATACCAATAAGGATAACAGGGAACCAAGGAGAGAATGTGCCTAGAGGTTGTGCCAATAATACAACTAGCGGGAAGAAAGCAAAGATCAACATAGACTTCATTCGAGCAGCATAAGGATTCATGCCTGTTTTATTAATGAAGATGGTTGGCAGTTTTCCACCGTAGATTGATAACATCGTAATGGCGTAAAGGGTAAAGATGAGTGCCATACCTAGAGGATCGGAAGTCTTGATGTCGAATTGAGTATTGAGGTAGGATGGAGTCCAGAAAAGGAAGAACCACCATACACCGTCAGTCATGAACTTACCAACAATAAATGCCCAAGTTTGTTTGTAGCTAAAGCATTGTAAGAATGACATTCTTTTTTCATCTTTCTCTTCAGTCTTAGGAGCAGCTCCTGCTTCGTGTTGATCTTGTTCAATATAGTCAAGCTCAGCTTGGTTTACATGCTTGCTCTTCGATGGAGCGTCGTACATAAAGACCCAAAAGCCCATCCAGATAAAGCCTAGAGCACCAATAACGATAAATGCCATTTCCCAACCAAATACTTTGGCAATGATAGGAATTGTTAAAGGGGCAATCAAAGCACCGATTGACGCACCAGCATTAAAGATAGAAGTAGCATAAGCACGGTCCTTTTTGGGGAAATATTCAGCTGTTACTTTTATTGCAGCAGGGAAGTTTCCAGATTCTCCAAGTGCTAATATACAGCGGGCGGCTAAAAAGCAATACATACTTACTGTTGCAATGGTGACAACAACATCACCGGTAGCTCCTGCTAGTTCTGCTGCGCTATGAAGTCCTACGTGAGCTTCAGTAGCAACTCCACAAATAGCGTGGAGACAAGCGCCAAGCGACCATATACCAATAGACCAAAGAAAGCCTTTTTTTGTTCCCATCCAGTCTACAAAACGACCAGCAAATAACATGCATATGGCGTATACAATTGAAAATACGGAAGTAATGGTACCGTAATGTGATTCATCCCAGTGAAATTCTGGTTTAATGAATTCATCCCAAGTTAGTGAAAGTACTTGGCGGTCGAGATAATTAACTGTAGTTGCAAAAAATAACATAGCGCAGATAGTCCATCTGTAGTTTGTCATTTTTTCTCCTGTTTTTTGAAAAGCATTCATGATAATGGATTTAAATGAATTTTGATTTGCTGACAAAGTTCGGTATTTTGCCTGAGTTTTTTTTGTAATAATTGGTCAAAATCATGTATAATTCGTTGTATTATGCCGATTCTTTATACATGCATTTATAATATAGTGCCATTGGGTCTCTTTAGCTTAACAAGATGAGAAATCCGGAAAGCTTTACTTTTTTCCGTAAGATGGGAAGAAAGTGAAGCCTTTCGGATCACTTGAAAGAAATTAAAGAGTTACGCAAATATTAGCGCATTTCTGTGTATTTAATCTTATCCATATCTCCATAATCAAGGTTTTCACCTGCCATACCCCATATGAACATATAATTGCTAGTTCCGGAAGCTGCGTGAATGGACCATTCAGGAGACATGATCGCTTGTTCGTTTTGCATCCACACGATACGTTCTTCTTGAGGTTCACCCATGAAGTGACAAACAGAATTATTAGCCGGAACGTTGAAATAGAAATAAGCTTCAATACGACGACTATGAGTATGAGCTGGCATTGTGTTCCATACACTACCTGGCTTTAACTCAGTCAATCCCATTTGTAATTGGCAAGGACCTTCTTCTAGAACATTGTTAACAATTAATTGATTGATAACACGATCGTTGCTTTCTTCCATTTTTCCGGCCGTAAATGAATTAGCTTTCAATGAGCCTTTTCTGCCATCTATAGTGATTAATTGTGTTTTGTATGCTTTGTGTGCTGTAGCCGAGTTTATGTAAAACTTTGCAGGATTGCTTGCATCTTTACTCTTAAAAGTTACCTTTTGGTTTCCTCTTCCTACATACAGTGCATCTCTGAATTTTAGAGTATATTCTTTATTGTCTACAGTTACAATTCCTTCTCCACCAACATTAATCAATCCCAATTCACGACGTTCTAGGAAGTATTTAGCTTTGAGTGGATCAATCGTTTCTAGTGTAAGTTCCTTCGTTGCAGGAACAGCACCACCGAAGATAAAGCGATCGTACATAGAATAGGTAAGGTTGATTTCGTCTGGAACCATTACTTTTTCCATTAAGAAGCTACTACGCAGGCGGTTTGTATCATATGTTTTCACATCTTGCGGATTGCAAGCCACTTGCATCTTGTAATTAACCTGGGCAGAGGCACTCATTGCCGCTATACCCAACATCATTGCAATTGCTAATTTTTTCATATTTCGAATATTTATTGGATTATGTTTTTTGTTTTAGTTTTCAGCGATGCTTTTTGCATCATTCTTTATCATTCTAATGCGGTTGTAGATGGCCATTCCTAATGCAAGTATTACCAGTATTGCAGGGCCGATAATTTTAAAGCTATAAGTCAAATGGAAAATTCCCCAGCAGAAAAGACTGGAAGCAAAGTCAAGTGCGCCTCCATCAAATCCTTCTGGGATATTCACAGTAGGGTCTCCTGTTGCTGCATATACATCTTTTGCAGCCATAGTGAAGAAACTAGCAAGCTCGGTTACAAAATACAGTCCTACTACCAAAGCAACTAGTCCAATAATAAATGATTTCACAACATTACCTTTAGTGATAGGTAGAATCATTGGAAATAGATAGAACATTCCAGCAAGAGAGGCTAGAGGTAAGAAGCGGTTGCCCGGAAGAATTACAGCTAAGAAGATAGTTACAGGTATTAAAAGAAGTGAAACAACTAAAGTGGTAGGGTGTCCGATGACTAATGCTGGACTC
This sequence comes from Bacteroidota bacterium, assembly GCA_023426145.1. GTDB lineage: Bacteria > Bacteroidota > Bacteroidia > Bacteroidales > Bacteroidaceae > Bacteroides. The sequence continues at coordinate 244,783 of JAFABG010000040.1, forward strand.
ATACCAATATTTAAGCCTGTATTATTCTTGTATTTTCGAGCAATAAGTTCACGTGTCGCATCAGAGATCGGTTTTAAACCTTCAATGAAAAGGCTAGTGATACGAGGGATTAATTCCATTACAGCACCCATCTTGATTCCTAATCCTAGAATTCCAGGAATTCCTTCTACTACTTCTTTCCAGCTACCGCATCCTAGAGCGCCAATACCGCATCCAATCACTATACCCAGGAACAATGGTTCCCCCATTAATCCGAATTTCTTTTTCATTCCTTCTGAATCGATATTCAGTTTATCGAATCCTGGAATTTTATCTAGTAGTTTATTGATGATAATGGCGAATGGAACAAAACTTTGGCAGAAGGGCTGAGGAATAGAAATACCATCCATCTTGTCATAAAACTTTTGGAATGCTGGAGCAGTCATGTCTGCCATAACCAGTGTAATAATATAGCAAATAATTGCAGCAAAAAATCCCCAGAATATATTATCAGAGGCAAAGTAAACGATAGCTCCAATAAAGGCGAAGTGCCAATAATTCCAAAGATCGATATTGACTGTACGAGTCGTTTTAGTTAATAGCATAATCAGGTTCACTCCTAGACATACTGGAATGATGAAAGCACCTACTGAAGTGTTATAGGCTACTGCTGCTGCTGAGGGCCATCCCATATCAAAGATACCAAGCTCTAATCCGTAAATTTTCACCATTTTAGTTAAGGCTGGTCCCAGACTACTTGTTAGCAGGGCTGTAACTACAGATAAACCAACGAAGCCGACTCCTACTAATAAACCGCTTTTAAGTGCTTTGGGCAGTTTAATACCGATACATACTCCTAAAATTGTGAAAATGATTGGCATCATAACTGCGGCTCCCAAGCCGATAATGTACTTGAATACTTCTTCCATTCTGTCCTTTTTTTTCTCTGTTTTTAATGATAAATTACTGTGTTTCCCCAGAGGGTATTAGTTGTAAACCGTGTCAAAAATACGATCTTTTCTGCTTTATTCCAAAACGAAACTATTAATTTATTGCATATTACGTCAAAAACGGACGTTTTTGACGTTTACGTGCACAAAATTCGTTGTTCCCGTGCACGAAAATCAAAAAATACACCTTCTTAACTAAAAAGTCCTATCAAATTTGAGATAAATATACTACTTTCGTAACATCAAATGATGGCATGTTTAATCCTTAAAATAATCAACCATGAGACAAAACTCATATCTTTTTTTTCTGGTGCTAGTAATAATCTTGTCAAATTCTGTTTCTTTATTTGCTCAACAAGTCGATCAGAAGCTCCCTTGGTCTGTTAGAATGACTGAATCGGAAATGATTCGTTGTCCAGAATCTTGGCAGCTAGATTTTCAACCCAGTCTTAAATGGGATTATTGTCATGGGCTCGAGTTAGGAGCTATGCTTGATGTATATGATGCTTATGGAGACTCGAAAATTAGAGATTATGCTGTAGCATATGCTGATACGATGGTCCATGAAGATGGAAACATTACAGCGTATAAATTGACCGATTATAGTCTTGATCGTATTAATTCCGGTAAGATTTTGTTTCGTATCTACGAACAAACTAAAAACGAAAAATATAAAAAAGCATTAGATTTACTTTATAGTCAGTTCGAAGGGCAACCGCGTAATGAAGATGGAGGGTTTTGGCACAAGAAGATTTATCCTCATCAGATGTGGTTAGATGGGTTGTATATGGGGGCTCCCTTTTATGCTGAATATGCATTTCGTAATAATCACCCTCAAGATTATGCAGATGTTATTAATCAGTTTGTGACTTGTGCCCGTCATACATATGATCCTGTAAATGGCCTTTATCGTCATGCTTGCGATGTGAGCCGTAAACAACGTTGGGCTGACCCTGTTACTGGGCAATCGAAACACAGTTGGGGACGTGCTATGGGGTGGTATGCTATGGCTTTAGTCGATGCTTTAGACTTTATTCCTAAGCATGAGGCTGGAAGAGACTCTTTGCTTGCTATTTTGAATAATGTAGCTTCTCAAGTTAAAAGATTACAAGATCCTGCGACTGGCGGATGGTATCAGGTATTAGACAGAAGTGGTGATCCCGGGAATTATCTTGAGTCTTCTTGTTCGGCAATGTTTATCTATAGTTTATTTAAAGCAGTTCGTATGGGATATCTTGATTCATCTTACTTAGAAGTTGCTTTGAAAGGTTATGAAGGTTTCTTGAAAAATTTCGTTGAGGTAGATGGAAATGGAGTTGTCACCATAACGAAAGCTTGTGCAGTAGCGGGTCTAGGTGGAAAGGTTTATCGCTCGGGAGACTATGATTATTATATTAATGAGACTATCCGAAATAATGATCCCAAGGCAGTTGGGCCTTTTATCATGGCAAGTTTAGAATTTGAACGTTTAAAAAATAATTTCAATAAGTAAAAATGAGAATTTTTAAAGGAATGGTGCTGTTTCTTCTTCTTTGTATAGGAGGGAACAATATATACGCACAACAAGAAAAACAGGACACATTGGTTGTCGCGAGAGATGGAAGTGGAAAGTATCGTAACATTCAAGAGGCGGTAGAAGCTGTTCGTGCTTTTATGGATTATACGGTCACTATTTACATTAAAAAGGGGGTCTATAAAGAAAAACTAGTAATTCCTTCTTGGATAAAGAATGTTGAATTGGTTGGTGAGGATGTTGAAAAGACGGTAATTACCTATGATGATCATGCTAATATAAATAAGATGGGAACTTTTCGCACTTATACTGTTAAAGTCGAAGGTAATGACATCACATTTAAGAATTTGACTATTGAGAATAATGCTGCTCCATTGGGACAGGCAGTTGCTCTTCATACGGAGGGCGATCGTTTAATCTTTATTGGTTGCCGTTTTTTAGGTAATCAAGACACTATTTATACGGGCTCTGAAGGTACAAGGCTTTTATTCACTGATTGTTATATAGAGGGAACGACAGACTTTATTTTTGGACCATCGACAGTACTCTTTGAGCGCTGTGAGTTATATAGCAAACGCGACTCATATATTACTGCGGCTTCTACTCCTAAGGGAGTTGAGTTTGGTTATGTATTTAAGAATTGTAAATTGACAGCTGCTCCAGATGTTCATAAAGTATACTTAGGTCGTCCTTGGAGACCCTATGCTGCTACTGCTTTTATTCAATGTGAATTTGGTAGTCATATTCGAGCAGAGGGTTGGCATAACTGGAAAAACCCAGAAAATGAGAAGACGGCTCGTTATTCAGAATTTGGTAATACCGGGGAAGGAGCTAATAGAACAGGGCGCGTTAAATGGGGTAAACAATTGACTGAGAAAGAGGCTAAAAAATACACACCTGAGACTATTTTTAAAGAATGCACAGACTGGTATCCGCGTAATTAAACTCTATTTGTTCGCTTATATAGTCCAATATAATCATTATAGAAAATCTTTCGTTACAATGAAAAATAAACTACTACTATTATTGATCACTTTTATAACTTTATCTTCTTCTCAGATAGATAAACCGGTTGTCACTGTATTTATGATTGGCGATTCAACTATGGCTAATAAGAAAATAGACGGACAGAATCCTGAACGTGGTTGGGGTATGGTTCTTCAAGGGTTCTTTTCAGATGATGTTCGGGTAGATAATCATGCCGTAAATGGGAGAAGCTCGAAAAGTTTTATTGATGAAGGAAGATGGGAAAAAGTGCTTTCTAAGCTTAAGAAGGGTGATTATGTGTTTATACAATTTGGACATAATGATGAGAAAAAAGATGTTTCGCGTCATACTGATCCAGGTACTACTTTTGATGCCAATCTTCGCCGTTTTGTGAATGAAACCCGTGCTAAAGGAGGGATACCTGTTTTGTTCAATTCTATAGTTCGACGTAATTTTGTACAACCTCAAGACTCCTCAATTGTTAAGGATACTCGTTATTCAGCTGGTGAGCGTACTTTGCCGAAAGAAGGTGATGTTTTATTTGATACCCATGGGGCATATTTAGATTCCCCACGTAATGTAGCAAAGGAGCTTGGAGTGATATTTATCGATATGAATAAGATTACTCATGATTTAGTACAGGGACTTGGTCCAGTTGCCTCTAAGAAGCTTTTTATGTTTGTTGAGCCCAATAAGATTCCAGCTTTTCCAAAAGGCAGGGAAGATAATACCCATCTAAATATTTATGGTGCACGTACGATAGCAGGATTGACTGTAGATGTTATTGCAAACGAAATTCCGGAGTTGGGTAAATATGTTCGTCATTATGATTACGTCGTTGCTAAAGATGGTACAGGTAATTTTTTCACAATACAAGAAGCGATTAATGCTGTTCCCGATTTTAGAAAGAATATTCGTACGACCATTTTAGTACGTAGTGGTATCTATAAAGAAAAGGTGGTGATTCCTGAATCTAAAATAAACCTATCTTTGATTGGGGAGGATGGTGCAGTTATAACGAATGACGACTATGCAGATAAGAAAAATGTATTTGGTGAGAATATGGGGACATCAGGGTCTTCAACTTGTTATATTTATGCCCCAGATTTTTATGCTCAAAACATTACGTTTGAGAATTCTGCAGGTCCTGTAGGGCAGGCAGTGGCTTGCTTTGTATCTGGTGATAGAGCCTTTTTTAAGGATTGTCGTTTTCTAGGCTGTCAAGACACATTGTATACGTATAGCAAGAACAGTCGTCAATATTATGAAGACTGCTATATAGAGGGAACAGTTGATTTTATTTTTGGATGGTCAACTGCTGTTTTTAACCGTTGCCATATTAATAGTAAAGGTGACGGTTATGTTACAGCGCCATCCACTGATCAAGGTAAAGAGTTTGGATATGTCTTTTATGATTGTCAACTAACAGCCAATAGTGAAGTTCGTAATGTATATCTATCACGTCCTTGGCGTCCTTATGCTCGAGCTGTCTATATTCGCTGTGAGCTCGGAAAACATATTGTTCCTCAAGGATGGCATAATTGGGGTAAAAAAGAAGCTGAGAAGACAACTTTCTATGCAGAATATAAAAGCACAGGAGATGGAGCAAATCCTGATGCAAGGGCGCGATTTTCGCATCAATTAAAAAGTCTTGATGGATATGCTATTGAAAATGTGTTGAAGGGGAATGATGGATGGAATCCTGTGAAGAATCGGAATCAATTGTTAACTATTAAGCGCTAATATCTATATTTGGTCGTATTCTTTTACTGAATAGAATGCGACCATTTTGTTAAATTAGCATTGATAATAGGTCCAATTTATAGTAATTTGTTATCTTTACGCCATTCAATATGTGTGTAATAATGACGAAAAGGATCTTATTTTTAGTCACTCTCTGCTTAATTGTGTGGGAAGTGAACGCTCAGCGACACTGTTTTTTTACCCATTATTCAACCGATGATGGGCTGTCTCAAAACACGGTTATGAGCATTCTTCAGGATCATAAAGATAACTTGTGGTTTGCTACTTGGGACGGCATTAACCGTTTTGATGGCTATACTTTTAAATCATACAAAGCACGGCAAAATAATTTTATTAGCCTCACTAATAATAGGGCTGATCTGATGTATCAAGATCAATATGGTTACCTTTGGTTACTTACTTATGATAATCGTGTGCATCGTTTTGATCCGAAGACTGAGACTTTTCAACAAATTCCGGCAGCTGGAGAGGAAGGTAGTAACTATAATATTGATTCAATCCGTGTGATGGATAATGGTATTGTTTGGCTATTGACCGAAAATGATGGTGCCATCCGTGTTCAGACTTTTCCTGATAAAAAAGACACAACAGATGCTCGCATCTATTCTGTAAGGTCTGGTTTGTTTCCTGCTAATCATTTCTACGATGTTTTTCAAGATAAATCTGGTAATAATTGGCTTCTCACGGATAATGGATTAGGCATGATTGCTTTTGGAAAAAAGGAACCGGATTTCTACTTTGTAGATCCTCTTGGTAAAAATGAAGGTGGAAAACAGGCCTTTTATGCTGCAGAAGAGTACGGAAACGATATTTATTTTGCATCAGATCAAGGGCGTATTTGGTGTTATAGAAAAGACAAAGCAGAGTTTCATTTATCTCAACTCCCAACAAAAGCCCGTATTACTTCCATCCATGCTGTCGATGCAGATAAAATAGTGGTAACAACCAGTACTGATGGTTTTTTCCTTTGTGATCTTCAAGGACACGAACATATTCATTATTCACCGATAACTTGCAAAGAATTATCAGATGCCCCAATTTTATCTGCTTATGTAGATCGTTCTTCAGAAGTGTGGTTTGAGCAAGAGGAACCGGGTATTGTCGTTCATTTCAATCCTTTTACTGGAATTGTGAAACGGGAACAAATAGGGGTGGAATATAGTAGTGCAGACCGCTCCCGTCCCGCATTTCATATTCACGAAGATATGTATGGTAGAGTATGGGTCCATCCTTATGGAGGCGGCTTTTCTTACTTTGATCGAGAAACCAATAGTTTAATCCCATTTTACGATAAATTAGGGAGCAGTGATTGGCGTTTTTCAAATAAGATACATGCTGCTTTTTCTGATAAACAAGGTAATTTATGGTTATGCACGCATTCTAAGGGGCTCGAAAAAGTGTCATTTCGTAGTGTGCCTTTTTCAATGCTTACGCCAGTGGAACATGCGTATGAATCTTTGAGCAATGAAGTACGTGCTGTATGTGAAGACAAACTAGGAAATCTTTGGGTTGGGCTTAAGGACGGCATGGTTCGTCTTTATGATTCTAAAAGAAAATATCTTGGATACTTGACAGCGAATGGTCTGATTGCATCGTCTGGTAAACCGATGGAGGGAACCGCCTACTTCATAATACAAGATTCTAAAGGAATAATTTGGATTGCTACGAAAGGAAATGGCTTAGTAAAAGCAGAACCTCTTTCTTCTGATGATAGGGTCTATCGGTTGACCCGTTATCTTCATAATGCAGACGATATTTATAGTCTGAGTGACAATAATGTATATTGTGTTTACGAAGACCACCATGGGCGTATATGGGTTGCAACATTTGCAGGTGGAATCAACTATATATCTCAAGGAGATAATGGAGAAACCATATTTATCAACCATCGTAACGATTTAAAAGGGTACCCGATTGACCTTTGTTATAAGACACGTTTTATCACTTCAGATAACAATGGACGGCTATGGGTCGGTTCTACTGCAGGAGCTGTTGCTTTTGATGAAAACTTCAAGCATCCTAAAGATATACATTTTCACCATTTTTCGCGTATTCCTGATGATACAAAGAGCCTAAGTAACAATGATGTTCACTGGATTATAGCGACGAAGAAGAAAGAACTTTTTTTAGCCACTTTTGGTGGGGGATTAAACAAGCTTATTTCAATAGATAAAGATGGTCATGGTGAGTTTAAATCTTTTTCAGTGTTAGATGGGCTTTCTTCGGATGTGCTTCTTTCAATGAGGGAAGATCATAAAGAGAATCTTTGGATCAGTACAGAGAATGGTATTTGTAAATTCGTGCCTTCGCAAGAGAGCTTCGAGAATTATGATGAACGAAGTATTAGTTTTAGAGTTCGCTTTAGTGAAGCTGCTTCAGCCTTAACTTCAACTGGTGGTATGTTGTTTGGAACGAGTAATGGGTTATTTATGTTTAATCCTGATTCCATTCGTAAGAGTAGTTATGTACCTCCTATTGTGTTTTCTAAGTTAATGGTCGCTAATGAAAATGTTACACCTGGTGAAAAATCTATTTTAAAAGTAGATCTAGACGACACTGAGAAATTAGTTCTTTCACATGATGAGAACATTTTTTCTATTCAGTATGCAGCTATTGATTATACGAATCCACAAAATATTCAATATACCTATATCCTTGATGGATTTGAAAAACAGTGGACATTAGCTGATAAACAACGAAGTGTAACCTATACCAATCTACCTAAAGGTGATTATGTGTTCCGAGTACGGTCAACAAATAGCGATGGGGTTTGGGTCGCTAATGAGCGAACGTTAAACATTACTATACTTCCTTCTTTTTGGGAGACCCCTTTGGCGTATTTCTTGTATGTTGCTTTTGTAATTCTGATAATCTTTATAGCTGTTTATATTCTGTTTACAATTTATCGTTTGAAGCATGAAGTTTCTGTGGAGCAACAAATCTCCGATATCAAACTTCGCTTTTTCACAAATATATCTCATGAACTTCGTACTCCTTTAACACTTATATCTGGTCCTGTAGAGCAAATTTTGAAGAATGATAAACTGTCGGATGATGTTCGTGACCAATTAATTGTAGTTGAGCGTAATACCAATCGGATGCTTCGTCTTGTAAATCAAATATTAGATTTTCGTAAGATTCAAAATAAAAAAATGAAGATGCAAGTGCAACGTTTAGATGTTGTACCTTTTGTTCGTAGACTTATGGATAATTTTGAGACAGTTGCAGAGGAACATCACATTGATTTTATCTTTCAGTCTGAAAAAGTGCACCTGAATCTATGGGTTGATGTTGATAAGTTCGAAAAGATTGTATTTAATCTTTTATCTAATGCTTTTAAGTACACACCCAATGGGAAGATGATCACTGTGTTTATTTGCGAAGATGAACATACTGTTTCGGTTGGAGTTCAGGACCAAGGTATTGGTATTGCTGAGAATAAACGCAAATCTCTTTTTGTTCGTTTTGAAAATTTGGTAGATAAGAATCTCTTTAATCAGGCAAGTTCCGGAATAGGCCTTTCTTTAGTGAAAGAGTTAGTAGAGATGCATGGCGCAAAAATTTCTGTAGATAGTAAATTAGGTGAAGGCAGTTGCTTTAAAGTGGATTTTCTAAAAGGTAATGCTCATTATAGTGATGCAGTAGAATACATCATGGATGACGTAAGTACTCCTCTGAGTATTCAGCAGACAGTAGATCTTGCTAACTCTTCTCATCAAGTTGAGGATGCTTTGGCTAATGAATTAGAAGGAGCTCGGTCTATCCAAGATGATAAGGTAGATGAAGATACTTCAAAAGAATTGATGCTTCTTGTTGAGGATAATCATGAATTACGGACATTCCTTAGAGGAGTTTTTATATCTTCTTATCGAGTGGTTGAAGCGTCTAATGGAATGGAAGGTTGGAGTAAGGCGCTGAAATTCTTACCGGACATTATTATTAGTGATGTGATGATGCCTGAAAAAGATGGTATTGAAATGACCCGAGAATTAAGAGCTGACCTAACTACTAGTCATATTCCTATTATCTTGTTAACAGCTAAGACGACTATAGAAAGTAAATTGGAAGGTTTAGAGTATGGTGCAGATGATTATATAACTAAGCCTTTTAGTGCCACTTATCTTCAGGCTCGCGTAGAGAATATATTGACGCAGCGAAGAAAATTACAGAACCTTTATCGTAATAGCTTGACAAGTGTCGTTCTAGAGAAGGAGACGATGGAGATAGGCGAAACATCTTCTGAAGATGATAGGAAACCTCAAAATGCTGAAGCTAATATCGTTGAAGCAGAACAAGTTCCCGAGATGTCTCCAAACGACCGTAAATTCATGGATAAATTAGTTGAATTGATGGAACAGAATATGGATAATGGAGATTTAGTCGTCGATGATTTAGTGCGTGAATTGGCGGTTAGTCGCTCTGTCTTTTTTAAGAAATTAAAAACGCTAACAGGTATGGCACCTATTGAGTTTATCAAAGAAATGCGTATTAAGCGTGCTGCTGAACTCATCGAAACGGGAGAGTTTAATATGACCCAAATCTCTTATATGGTTGGAATTAATGATCCTCGTTATTTTAGTAAGTGTTTTAAGGCACAAGTGGGGATGACACCGACAGAATACCGTGATAATGTGAACAAATAGTGTTAAAATGTAGTCTTTCATTAAGGTTGTAGAACCGATAAAAAAAGAAGTAATGATGTCCGTTTTTGGAACTTCATTACTTCTTTTTATTTAGCATATGTTTATGCCAACCATTTTGGCTCAGTTAGATCATTCTTTAATCCATCTAGGATCTCCAGCATTAGAATCTTTAATATCTTCTGCTCCAATAGTAAAATCTCCATTCTCTGGATTAGCGAACATTGGATTTACTTCTGTCGCGCTGCAAGCAGATGGATCAGTGTACAATCCATTAGTTGCATCCCATAAGTTAGGACTTGCGTAGAAGTAGTTTTTAGAATAGCTCGCTTGGGCTTTCATTTTTCCTTTCTTCGACCAATATCCGTATATACCACCGCCTATTTCTGAGAAAACACATTTTTCAACAATAAGCTTACCCGTATCAGTAGAAACTTTATCCATAAGGAATAGGCCATTATTGTTGCTATTGTCGTAAGAACACACTTTATAGAACGTACAGTTAGTAACATTTACAGTAGCACTTGTGGTGTTGCAACGCAAGAAAGTACGAAGTCCGTTACTGAAGGTTGAATTTTGGATAGTTAATGTACCTAGCGTTGTGTTTGCACGTAAGTCGAAGCCATCCCCACCAGAACCTGGTATGTTATCAACCCAAGAACTTTCGAATAATACAGTTCCTAAAGTTGCGGTTACATTACTGTATAAGATTTGGTTCTTGTAGTTTCTAATCTCACAACCGCTAATTGTTAAGGTGGATAAATTAGTCCCATTTTGGAATTCGATAAAATTAGCAACGGGTTCTTCTGCACCAGGAGTGTCACCGCGGAAAATTACGTTATTAATTTCGATAGAAGAAGCGCCTGCCTCAGGTTGTAATCGTCCGTATATCGTTGGCATGTTTGTTTTGTCATATCCACTAATAATGACTGACTTGTTGAGCAAATAATCTCCAATGACAAATGAACCGGAAACGAGTACAATATTAGCCCCGTCTGATGCTCCATTAAGGATGGAAATCAAATCGTCACCGTCATATACAGGAGTCTTTCCATGGAAATCAATTGCCGTTTTAAAGGTTATCGTTCCGCGTAACTTATCTACATTGTAAAGCTTCGCCGTATATGAAGTACTTTCTTCAAGTCCATCCACATGAGCTTGTTTATTTGCTATATCACTACTTTGCAATTGGTATTCTACATCTGATTGGTTTTCTGCACTAAATACAATTCGAGTTACGGTTGCGTCAATTGCGTCCCATGTAAGCGTAACTGCATGTGCTTCAATATCCTCGTCTTTTACAGAGTTAAAAATGTTTTCTGCTTCAGTAGTAAAAGACACTGCAGACCATTTTGATTCATCAATTTCTTCGCCGATCGCTTTGATTCGAGCTGTATATGTGGTTTCTCCTAACAATCCTTCAACGGTAAACGTGTTATCTGTTATACCCTCGTAAACCTTTGGAGTACCCTCGAAAGTCATATCTTGATTTTGATAAAGTTCAATGATATAAGATGCAGCATTGTTTACTGCAGTCCATTTAAACTTTACATTCGTCTTTTTTTGAATGATAGCTTCCACATTAGTAGGTGAAAATAATCTGTCGAATTTTCCAGTTTTCACTTCGTCATCCGGTTCGGAACAACTTACCGTGAAAACAGATAGAACCATACTAAATAATGCTATATATATAATATTCTTTTTCATAATTTATTCGTCATTAATAGTCATAATCGTTTGTAAGTACGCCGTTGCTTCCATCGATAAATACTTTCCAGATGGGCCAGAATTGTTTGCTATCAGGGTTGTTGCCATACAATTGATCGATTAGCAATAAGGCTGCTGCTTGATCAGCTGTCTCTTTAGGTACGATCCATTCTTTACTTTTTGCAAAGCCCAATGATTCTCCTATTTCATCTGTTTCACCATGGTTTAATCCATACATCGTATAGGAAGTTGCATCGGTTCCATCTAACCCTTCATTATAATAGATTTTTAGCGGAAGATCAGCGTATTCACCAGTACGATCGTATAGGCGAGTCATTTTTTCTTTTGCTTCCTGCATTTTGGTTCCCAAAAGGTTCCAGCGGATTAAGTCTACTTTGCGAATCGCTTCTCCTGCGAACTCAAACTTACGCTCATCAACAAGGACTTGGAAGAATGCTGCTTGATTAGCATTGGCTTTTGCTAGGATGGCACTTGCTTTGTCTGAAGGATATGAACGATCAAGGATGGTTTTCAAATATTTTCCTGCATCCGATGGGCCTTGTGGACCTTCTAACTCATTAATTGCCTCAGCTGCCATCAAATAGATGTCTGCCATACGCATTACTTGCCAGTTCATACCGTCATCGTTCGAAGAATCGACAACACGATTCATCCATTCGAAACGAACCTTACCGAAACTCCAACCTCCCCAACATTTATTAGGCGATTTCCAAGCGATATCTCCATCATTATCACTAGTCCATTTAAAAGGCACACAAGTAACATCTCGGCGAACATCTTCTACATCATAGTCGTAGTATAAAGTAGGTATAGGTCCGTTGATCCCTCCCTTAGCCAATTTTGTCCATTGGTCTTTTTTCTCGTGTTTTACTCCCCAAGTGTAGATAACACGTCCGCGAGAAGCCGAAAATGGTATTTCGAAAATTGATTCGGCACCAGCAATTGTGCCTTCAGCACATAAAGCCTTAAAATTGGCTTCAAAACTACCTAAAGTATTAGCACCTTTTTCAATAATATCGATACACTCTTTTTTTGCAATTTTATATAAGTCTTCTCTCTCTGTTGCATCATCTGTGTTATAACGTATTCCATCCGGGTGTTGTGAATAACCAGCTGCAAATAGTGCGATTCGTGCACGAAGACCTTTAACAAAAGTTTGGCTTACTCTTTCTGTTGATTTAGTGAAGCTATTCTCATTAGGCCACCCAACATATTCTTGGGCTACTAATAAGTCGCTTATCAAACGTCTCATGATGACCATGCGATCTGTTTTCGGTAAGTCAATTGTCTCAGTAGTATTGGGTTCGAAACGAGCCGGGACATCGCCAAATGCTTTGATCAAATCAAAATAGATAAAAGCTCTAAGTGTGAGGAGCTCTCCGTAGAATTGGCGCATATTTGTGCTACTCATATCGCTATAAGTCTCCATACCGCTGATGGCACTGTTCGCACGTTCGATCCCTTCATAAAGTTTAGCCCAAACGTTATTGTCTGTATTCATGTATTGGTTGTCAGGAGTCGCATTGTAGGTAGCTAATGCACCTTCTTTGTCGGTAAATGCTCCTTTTTTTCCAGTATTATTCCAGATTTCACAATCGCTGTTGATGCCGAAGTAAGCAATATAGCGTCCGCGATAAGAATTGGTTTCACCAAATGATTGGTGTAATCCCATTACTACATCATTCACCAAAGCTTCGTTGGTGAAAACCTCGGTTTTCTCCATAGATGATTTTTTAGAGGGATCTAAAATATCATTACAAGACGAGAAAGACACAAGTAATGCTGCTATTCCGATATATATTATTTTTTTCATTACTGAGTTTTTTATTGATTAAAAATTAAGGTTTAAACCGATAACAAACTGACGACTTTTAGGATAGGCAGAATAGTCTACACCTGGAGTCAATTGGCTTCCGTTTCTGCGGCTAGTAGAAACTTCAGGATCATAACCACTATAGTTAGTCAGACAGAATAAATTATATCCAGTGACATAGAGGCGGAGATTGTTGATGCCTGCTTTCTTGGTAATATGAGTTGGTAGGGTATATCCCAATGTTAAAGTGCTCAAGCGAAGGAATGAACCATCCTCAACTGCCCAATCCGAGAAGACGAATTTACTCATATAAGGAGACCACATAGTCGTGTTCGCATTCATTTCTGCTAACTGAGCCATATCATTTACAAGATTACCGTTTCCATCAATATTTGTCCAACGTTTTCCACCTTCCATTTCGGAAGTCATATTTCTGTATAAGTATTTAGAAGTAGAAGTCGTTTCTATCTTATTGGCATTATAAATGTCATTACCATAGCTCCAAGTGAAGTTAGCCCCCAAGTCGAAACCATATAAACGGGCATTGATGTTGAATCCACCTGTGTGTAAAGGGTTAGCATCGCCTATGATTTTCTTATCCATTTCACCATTGGCATCACCACTGTTGTCTAAATCCTTTAGTTTCATCATACCTGGTCGTACTGCACTACTAACAGCTGAGGATTTACTGACGCCTTGCTTTAGTGTCCATGTGTCGGTTGTTGCGTCATAACTTTCAAAATCCGAGACCTCATAACGTCCGTCACTTACATAGCCATACATCCTTCCGACTGATCCACCAACTTCAGGCAAGAAATCTTGTCCGATTTCTGTAGAAGCCCAGTAAGACTGTGCTTGTTCGTTGGTCAGTTTTTGTAATGATCCGAGTGATTTAATTTTGTTTTTATTGAAACTAATATTAGCACCAATACTCAATCCGAAATTCTTTTTATCAACAGCTACCCAATTCACACTCGCTTCAAGACCTTTATTCTCTGTTTCACCCATATTACGGTATTGATAGTTGTATCCTGTTCCAGATGTTGGGAACATGATTAGCAAATCTTTGGTGTTATTCCAATATCCTTCGATAGTTCCACTTAATTTTCCACCTAAAGTAGTGAAGTCTAACCCTACATTTCTAGTAATAGTCGTTTCCCATGTAAGATCACTGTTAGCCATATATTTGCTTGGAGCAATATAAGAATTTACATCATTGATCCAAGGCGTTTTATTTAGCTCATATAATTGAGAGATTTGTCCGGAAGGGATATTGTTGTTACCAGCTGTACCGTAGCTAAAACGGAGTTTCAAATCATCCAACCAATCTTTGGTCTTCTCCATAAATGATTCAGAAGAAATACGCCAAGCAATAGCTGCCGAAGGGAAAAATCCCCATCTATTACCTTCTGCGAATTTAGAGGAACCATCAGCTCTGAAAGTGGCACTAAATAAATATTTGCTATCAAAGTCATAGTTGGCACGTCCAAAGAATGAAAATAAAACGTCATCTGGGTAACCATAATTTGTCACTTCATAAGGATTTCCTTTTGTAGAATAGTTGATGCAGTCATCTGCAGTATACTCCACAGGGAAACCATGAACAAGATTTCTTAACTCACGTTCTCTTGTTACGATATATTCTTGCCCAGCAAGCAAATTTAAATGGTTTTTCGTGTTTTTCAAGAATTTGCTAAAGTCATAGCTTAATGTATTAGTACTACGGAAAGAAGTTCTTGTTCCTCTAGTAAAGGAAATAGCTGGTTTACTTTTATCTGCATCGTCTACATTGTTTCTAACATAATAGGTGGTTACACCGTAGTAGCGATCTGCATTATTACGATAGTCATCATAGCCAACTTCAGCTTTTAATCTTAAGTCTTTAATAATTTCCCATGTGATCGATCCAGCCAGATTGTAATTGATACGTTCTTTACGAGTATCGTTATCTCTTAACGAAATCAGAGGGTTAATCAATAAAGAGTTTGCATCTTCTTCATCCGAGTTCATTGCATCCGAAATTCCGGGAACAGGATAAGGAGTATATAACAAAGAGTACTTCAAACGTTTATCTGTACTTAAAGAACTGTTTGCGTCGTTTGAACCTCCACCATTAATTTTAGTTTTTGAAAAACGAGCGGAGAAGTCAAGAGATACATTTTTTAGAGGTTTGTGATTCAGTTTCAAGTTAAGATTATCTCTTGCGAAATCAGACATTTGCATGATCGCTTTGTCGTCAATATGAGAGTAACTGAAAGAGTATTTAAATTTATCACTTCCTCCGTTGATATTCAAGTTGTGGTTGAATGAATGTCCGGTTCTACCGAAAGTTAAATCTTGCCAATCGTTGGTTGCAGCATTATCATAGATGTCAAGATCTTGATAGTTGCCGAAATATTTGATGTAGTCATCATTCTTATCAGTCAATTGCGCTAGCTCATATTGCCATTTGGTATAATCGCTTGCTGAAAGTACATCTAAAGTTTTAGCCACTTTCTTCCAAGAATAATAAGCATTATAGCTCACACTTACCTTACCTTCTTTGCCACTTTTTGTGGTAACAATAATTACACCATTTGCACCACGCGCTCCATAAATAGCTGTAGAAGATGCATCTTTTAGAACATCGATAGATTCAATGTCAGTGGGGGGGATATCAGAAATACTCTCAACAGGAAAACCGTCAACAATAAATAGGGGTTCGTTACTTTGTGTAATTGAGCCTCCTCCACGAACACGAATACTCATTTGAGCGTCAGGAGATCCTTCTGTGGTTGTAATTTGAACTCCTGCCATCTTACCTTGCAAGGCTTCTGTAGCAGAAGCTACTGGAACTGCAGCTAGAGTTTCAGAATTGACAGATGCTACTGACCCAGTAATGTCTTTACGCTTGGCTGTACCATAACCAATAACAACAACCTCATCTAAGGCTTTTGCATCGTCAGATAAGGTGACATCGATTTTACTTTTACCTTTGATTGCGATTTCCTGCGTCTTCATACCGATATATGAAATAACTACGATAGAATTGCTGGAAACTTTTAGGGAGAAATGGCCATCTAAATCGGTGATTGTTCCGTTTGTGGTATTTCCTTTTTCTACGATTGAAGCACCGATAATCGGTTCACCGGTGGTGTCTTTCACATTACCAGTTAAGGTAATTGTCTGCGCTGATACGCAAAGCGAAAAAGTTGCAAACATTAAGAGCAACAAAGTGCGCATGTTTTTCATTCCTTTAGGCATTTTTTGTTTTATATTAGATTATTAATAGTCGAGTGTAGCCACTCTTAGTGTTGAAATATGTGCAAAATTAGGGTTTAAAGGCTTTAGGGATGTGTAAAATTTGTTTTTTGCGATAGTATTTTTTGTTTTAATAGGCTTAAATAAAATAAGACGAGAGACAGTGGGGATTGTACTCTCGTCTTAGCCTTATATAACTGTTTTAGTTACTTCTTTAGGCTTATTTTTTATGATTTTCAGGATACAGATGATTCACCAATTCATTCAAATAGACTTCAAGATTGGTGTATTCTGTACTTAATTTATATTGGGTGCCATCGCTCGGATCGTTTGGGTTTAGATGATGATCTTTCTCCCACTGATCTGGCATTCCATCTCCGTCAGTATCAACTGGTGCCGGTAGCGATTTATATTCAGGCCAGCCTCCAACATCTTTTGGTTGGTCAATCATGCCATTGGTGCTACCATGCGAACCTTCATACGTATAGCTCCCTTTGCGGGTTTCTTCTACAATTCTAGAGTCAACAATGTCTCGCTGGTAGGAAGCTCCGGCAAATTGGAGCACATCTTTATAGGCTTTTTTTGCCGATTGTAATGAGGTATGCTCTGCTATATCAAATGCTTTTGCTGATAATACATTTTTCTCAGTTGTGAAATCATTTTTCAGTACTAAGCCAAATGCGTTATCCATATTTACCTTATATAGTGCTTTTTTTTGCTGATCCGTTAGGCTAGAACATGTACCATCTATATAATTACCTTTAAGATGAAAAATACCATATATACCCGCTTCATTCTTGTTTTTCCCATCATCTGCATACGCTGTAAAAAGACGTTTATAGGAACTTTTTGTTGCAGTATATGGGCCCGGCTTATAGTAATTATTGAGGAAATTATATGATCCCCCTTCACCAGCATAGGCTCCATCACTGCCATAATTGTAGATCACATTATTGAAAAGTTCCACCTTTTCCTCTTCTGGTTTGCCTGTGTAGCGGCTGCCGCAGATTCTAGGAGTTCGGTTCGTATGATGAGCAAGCAGGTTGTGGTGAAAAGAGGCCTTTTCCCCGCCCCAAATACCACCATAGCCATGCGCGCCTTTTTCATGAATAGAATTTGCTAGACTTTCGCTGATGATACACCATTGGAGTGTAAAGTTGCTATTGTCGTAGAATGAAGCACATTCATCGGTACACCAACTCAAAGAACAATGATCTATGATTATATTGCTAAACCCTTTGATACCATTCATTGCATCATCACCTTTTTGTTTGATGTCCGCTCCCATGCGTGAACGTATAAAACGTACAATGACATTGTCTGCTTGAATAGAAAAAGTATAGTTTTTAAGGCAAATACCATCTCCAGGAGCTGTTTGGCCTGCTATAGTTACATTTCCATTGTTAAGCTTCAAAGGCTTTTGCAATTCAATGATTCCGCTAACTGCAAAGACGATTGTACGAGGTTCTTTTTTATCAATAGCCCACCGAAGAGTTCCCTTCGACCCATCATCAGCCAATGATGTTATAGTATATACAATTCCACCGGCACCTCCCGTTGTATATTTCCCTGCACCATCCGCACCTGGAAAAGCAGGCACTTTTGAACGATCTACAGTAGAATCTTCCTTTGATTGATCGCCGATATCTGTATTTTTTTGTGTGAAAGAAGCTGGAATACTGCTATTTGAAGGTAGAACTATAGCTCTAGCCATAAGCGGAACGACGAATAATGCACAAAGGCCTACTAATTTTTTATTTATCATAGCTGTTTATTTATTAGTTGGATACAAAGATGTTACTAGACTATTTAAGTACACCTCCAAATTGGTGTATTCCTTACTCAAATTATATTTGTTCCCGTCTTGGCTATCCTTCGGATTTAAGTGATTTGCTATTTCCCATTCGTCGGGCATACCATCTTTATCACTGTCTTGTAACCCCGAGACCGTAGCTAAATATTCGTTCCAGCTTTCAGTATCTGCTTGGGTGTCAATGAGTCCGTTTGTTCCTCCGTTTGAACCGGTATAGGTAAAAGTACCCTCTTGAGTTTCTTTGATAATGCGTTTGTCAATATTATCGCGTAAATTAGAAGCCCCGGCATATTGTAATACAGACTGATAGGCATCTTGCGCTGCTTGAACGAATGAATAATCGTCTAAGTTATCAAAACGTGAAGAAACAAGCAACTCTTTCGTCGGTATTTCATTGTTTTTTACGCAAAAAGAAGTCGGAGAGGTATTATCGTTATTCGCATTTATCACTTCGTTTTTCTGACTCTCAGATAAAGCTGCAGTTGTTTCAAAGAAATTACCCATAAGATAGAATTTTCCAGATACACCCATCGCTTGCTGATTCTTACCATCATCCAGATAGGCTGTGAAAATGCGGCAGTGTACTTTATTAGCAATATTTGCAGGCCCCGGTTTATAGTAATTACTCAAAAAGTTGTACGAGCCTCCCTCACCAGCATAAGCTCCCTCACCGGTCCAGTTATAGATCACATTATTGCATAAATCGACCTTTTCCATATCTGCTCTGTTCGAATAGCGACTACCACAAAGTCGAGGAGTTCGATTACTGTGATGGGCTAGCAGGTTGTGATGAAAAGTGGCAGGACTACCTCCCCATATTCCACCATAACCGTGTCCTCCTTTATTATGAATGGAGTTTGTTAAACTTTCACTGATGATGCACCATTGCAGAGTGAAATTCGTATTTCCATAGAAAGAAGCACATTCGTCAGTACTCCAACTCATCGAACAATGATCAATGATAATATTTTTTTTACCCGGGTATGAACTTTGATATCCGTTCATGGCATCATCTACAGTTTTACTTTCATCTCCTAGGCGTGTGCGTATAAAACGGATGATTACATTGTTTGCATTGATACGCAGTGTAAAGTCCTTTAAGCAAATGCCAGGATTTGGGGCTGTTTGTCCGGCAATAGTTATATCATCATTTCTTATAACTAGTTGTTTCGTTAACGAAATAACGCCTCCTACAGCAAATACAATTGTTCTTTTTCCCGATTTTTCTATAGCCCATCGTAGTGTTCCTTCAGAATTATCGTCTTTTAGAGAAGTTATGGTGTATACAGTTCCTTCGGCTCCACCACTAGACAGTTTTCCTGCTCCTTCCGCACCTGGAAAGGCAGCTATTGTTGAACGATCAGGGGTAGGATATTCGGTTAATGTCTTGTTATCTGGCTCTTCTGGTTGTTCAGTAAGAGGCTTTATTTCTTCTTCCTTGTTATCCGAACAAGACACGAAGATGAAAGCTGAAAAAAGGAAAATTAATAAGAACGGTTTATTCATGGTGTTAGATCTTACTGCAATGATTATAGGGTTGCAAATGTATAGAGAAGAATATTGGGGAGTGTGTAATATTTGTTTTTCACATTGTATTTTTTGTTTATACGTTGAATAGGGAGATGGTCTTATACATACGATTCATACCATGTGAAAAAGTTAAGAGCTTGACTTTGAACTTATTCCCTTTTTTTGTATTATTGCGTTAATTAAAACGTAAGTACTATGAAAAATCAAAATCATGTCTTTCGGCGACTCTTTTTTTTGTTGTTCATTGAGCTCATAATTCCTAATCTGTTTGCCCAACATACTGATGATAAGGTTTATGATAAAGTTGATCTTATGCCTCAATTCCCAGGTGGTATGACTGAATTAATGAAGTACCTTCGATTCCCCCTTACGGCTAGAGACTTAATGGGATGTGGAGTGCAAGGCCGAGTTCAGATTCAGTTTATAATAGAGAAAGATGGTACTGTTACTCATTCTAAAGTTATTCGATCTGTTGATCCATTGTTGGATCGATATGCTATGAAATTGTTTAATCAGATGCCTCGATGGATTCCTGGTGAGCAAGGAGGACATAAGGTTAGAGTCAAAAAGTGTCTGTTTGTACGAGGCGAGCTTAAAGACTTCATCGAACAAGATAAAGAAAAAGATGTAGCGTTTATTAGACAACAAAAGGCATTGGTCATTATTGATGGGGTGGAAGTTTCTACAAATCTCTTTAATGCCCTATCGCTAAATTCTATAAAATCATGTATTATTGTCAAGGGAGAAGAAGCAGTCGAGCACTATGGTGAAAGAGGACAAAATGGAGTTGCATTGATCATTTTTAAATCAACAGAGGAAGTAACAGCCGATTCAACAACTATTGGTGAAGAAGTTACTACTATGCTAAGAAATGACGATTTTGATAAAAAGAAAAGGTTTGTATATTGGCTAGCAGATAAACAGCTTTCTCCAGATGATGCTAAAGATTTGGTTAAAAGTAAAGCTGCAAAATATTACATTGAAATAAAAAGAGAAGAGATTATAAACGTCATCTTAAAGCCTTTTTCTAGTGCGGAATGAATTCTTCCCTGATTTATTCACCGATTTTAAACCGGTATTCATCGGCTTAAAGCCGGGAAATCATCCGAAATGTCTGTGCGGACACTTAGAAATGGCTTATCTTTGAACCATCAATATTAAATCATATAAACGATGGAACAGAAATCAAATTATGTATATGTTAGAGGGTTTTCAGGAAAACTTCTGATCGCCTTATTGTTTATTCTTTCAGGGATACTCTTATTTGCCCGTAATATGGGTTGGATTACTAATGACTTGTTCAACCTGATCGTCTCTTGGCATTCTCTTCTGATTGTATTGGGGGGGTATTCGATGATTCGCCGCCATTACATTAGTGGAATTATCCTTTTATTAATCGGTATCTATTTTTTGATAGGAGGCCTTTCGTGGTTACCTGAAAATTCGCAGGCTATGGTTTGGCCATTTGCTTTGATTATTGCTGGAGTGTTATTTTTCTTTAAGCCTCGCCATAGAAGACATTGGGATGATAAGCGACATAGGTTTCATCATCATAGAGAATGGATGATGCACGAACATCTTGAGCAGGATGGACCTAACTGTGCTAATAACCAACAAAAATACGAATCGGAAGATGGCTTTCTACGTTCTGATAATACTTTTGGAGGGGTACGCCACGTAGTGCTTGATGACTTGTTTAAAGGCGGAGTCGTTCGTACCTCTTGCGGAGGAACAACTATAGATTTGCGTCATACTCATATAGCAGCCGGAGAGACCTATATTGATTTAGATTGTAGTTGGGGAGGCGTTGAAATCTATGTTCCTTCCGATTGGAAAGTTGTTTTTAAATGTAATGCTTTCTTTGGTGGGTGCGAAGATAAACGTTGGCAGAGTGGAAATATTAATAAGGAAAGTGTGTTGGTCATTCGAGGTAAACTTTCTTTCGGAGGGCTGGAAGTCAAAGATTAGCGTATGAAGACACATCCGATAATAGATTATTCTTATTGCTGGGTGCCGGTACTTGTTGTAGGAGTCATTTTGGTATTTGCTCAGGTAATGATGTTGAGCATATACACAGATGTCGACTATCTGCCTGCTGTTATAGATAGTATAACGACAATCGGCTGGTTAATGGCATTAGGTTATTTGGCTTGGTTCGTCATAGGGGTAGTATCTATCTTTCAAACAGAAGTTATCACTTTTGTTTCTGGACTTCTCATTTGGATAGCTGGAAGTTTTATGGTTAATGACATTCTAACTAGAATAGTCGGTCTACCATATGTTGCATTTGCATCAACCATTCCTTTTCGTCTGCTATTTGGAATACCAACTTGGGCCGTTATCATACTTTGGTATCGTTTGACGGTGGCTAAAGAAGATGTTTTAAATCAAGAACTAGAGAAAGAATTGATAATGCATCAACCCATCAGTCAGTGCGATGAACCTCAGATTGAACAAATAGACCGTATAACAGTGAAAGATGGTTCGAAAATTCATTTGATTAAAACGGCTGAATTACATTACATTCAGGCATGTGGAGATTATGTTATGCTGATTACTCCTTCTGGAGAATATTTGAAGGAACAAACGATGAAATATTTTGAGACTCATTTGCCTTCCGACAGTTTTGTTCGGGTTCACCGTTCAACCATAGTCAATGTTGCGCAAATCTCCCGAGTGGAGCTTTTCGGAAAAGAAACTTATCAGCTTCTGTTGAAAAGTGGGGTTAAGCTCAGAGTGAGTCTTTCGGGATATAGACTTTTAAAAGAGCGTTTAGGTATATAAATTGTAAAAAATATAACTAAATTAAAGGTGAAGTGTTGGACAAATTGATGTAATAGATTCTCTGTTTAAAACGATTAAATATGCAAATTAGTTCCCTAAATGTATCATGATAACATTTAGGGAACTGTTGTATAAAGTCTACTTTACATGTGATATATAATTTTACTTATGTTGTTTTTCTCCTCCTTTTCCACTAAAAATTACCCTACTTTCATCTCCTGTTTTTTCATTTTTGCAAGAAATTAAATACGATTTTTTTATTTTAATGTTAATGTTAAATCAAATATCTTAGAGAATGAAAAACAGGTTCTATCCTACCTAATTCAAATGTTTCAAGTAAATCCAACTTTTTTAATTCAATAAAAAGGATTGGATTGTGATCGTTTTATGATCTTATTGCATAATTTTTCCTAATAATTATGAGTCCCGGAAAAACATGAAGAAATCACTTCATTAGAACTGTATTCCATATTTGTAATTAAATATATTTTTTTAGGGTTTTGCTTTGCGACTCAATATTATGCATTTCTATAAAGTTAACCATTAAAAGACTATTCTGTTGTTATGAGTAGAGTAGTAATTTACTTTTTTAATTTAATAAACTAATATTTATGAGACATTTAAAGATTTTTTTAATTTTATTATTTCTCATTTTTTTCTCTTGCTCGCAGCAGGTAGAAGATGTTAGGGAGTCAATTGAACTTCCTGAAGAGTCCCAAACGTATACTGTTGATGTCAGCTTTAGTCGGGCAAGTCTTGAAACATTTACTGAGCAAGGTGTTACGGAAATTGGCATCTATGCATATTTAAAGGATTCCATGGTTTACGGAAAGAATTTACCTTTAAATAATGGGAATCTACAAATAGATCTTCCTCTTGGAGAAAATCTTCAAACTTTTGCAGTGGCGAATGCAGATCATCTGACAGATATTGATAGTCTTTCCACTGTAGCAATATATCAAGATATTTATGCACAGAAACAGATATATATCTCTAATATTGTAAATCTGACTTCAGACTATTCTACTCCTAACCTTAATTTGGAATTGAAGCGTTTGGTTGGGCAAGCTACATTTCAGCCGAAAGAAACTGCAGATGAAATTAATTCAATAACCCGGTTTGACCAGTTGAATGTGACTTTCACAAATGTAGGTGTCGCCTATAAAGTAAAAACAGGTGAATGCATTCAACAGGATATAACAATCAGTGTTGATAAAATAGCAGGTTTTTCCACATCTATTTTTTCGTTTCCAACAATCAATGCTGATTCAAGGACATCGATTGATGTAGTTTACTTGAAAAGTGGTGAAGAAATCAACCGTACCATTAGCCCTTTAGATACAGGCATTGCATTTGAGCCTTCCAAGCATTCCATTGTTTATATGCCTATATTAGACGATTCCTATTTACAGGATTCGTGGAATCCTAGTCGGGCAATAAGAAACATGAATTTGTTGTCCCTGCCATTTGTAATAGATGAATCTGAATTTTAAAAAAGAGTCTTATGAGAAAAAAAATATTATATTCTTTAGTGGGATTAGCGCTTCTGCTAGGTACATATG
This sequence comes from Bacteroidota bacterium, assembly GCA_023426145.1. Taxonomy (GTDB): domain Bacteria; phylum Bacteroidota; class Bacteroidia; order Bacteroidales; family Bacteroidaceae; genus Bacteroides. The sequence continues at coordinate 269,086 of JAFABG010000040.1, forward strand.
CTTGCTCTGACAGTGATAAATATTCGACTTCAGTCGTAAATCAAATCGAACTATTTTTGGATAATAAGCCATGGGGAGTCAATACTGGACTATCAACGAAACCATTATTTATTTATAAAGATAATGGAGAGTACTTTGCTAATTACACTCCACATTATCGTTTCCAGTTACCTAATGGAAAATATAAAATTATTTCAATAACTCAGGCTGATTCAATACCTTGTCCGAATAATCTAAATGATATTATTATCCGGCAAGATCCTGCAGCAAAAGTAAAGTATGCTATCTCGGTACCTGTGGAATACAGTTCTCCTTTTAATGATCCTTTAAGTATTCAGATGTATAACCGTACAGGGGTGATTCGTCTGAAAGCTACTGACAAAAAAGCTGATAAAAGATATTCCACGGTACGTGCTGTGCTTTCATGTCCCATTTCTGGTTACAAAATATCGGATGCAAAATTTATAGAAACACCAATAGAAATAGTTCGCAATAAAGGGACTAACAGTGGTGGGGTTAATTATACAGATGACATGGTCTTGTTTGAGACAGAGACAGTAGGAAAAGCGGTCGGTGTTCGTATTGATTATTTAGATCAGAATAACAATGTGATACAGTCGAAAACTATTGATGGTACATTCCCGATATTGCCAGATGATACAACACAGGTAGCATTTGCACTTAACAATGCTGACGAGCCGATGATCCAAGATTATAAAGTGACAATTGCATCTGAAGGGTGGAATGAAGAAGATATTAATCCTGAAGCTCCAGTGAAAATACCTAACGGATATAGATACGTAAATCCTGAAGAGAATCTTGAACAGATATGTACTGCAATGATGGCAGATGCGACTATAACCGAAGTAAAACTATTTCTGAAAGCAGGTGGAAATTATAAGCTTGGAAGACAATCTGATTTTGGGAAGAATCTTTATATTGTTGGTCAGAAACCAGCTGAGGGACAAGAACTGGCTTATATGGAAATGGGAAATATGAGTATGTCTAGTGGTGATAATAAGATTGATGCTGTTCATTTTGAAAATTTGAATATAAAAACAACTGATTCAGATTTCTTCAAGTTTAAGAATCAATTTTTCCATGTGAAAGAAATCTCTTTAAAGGGTTGCAATGTGAGTGATTTGCGACGCACTATGTGGTATCAAGAAGTAAATGCTAAACTTGCTCAGACTGTTGACAACCTGATAATTGATGACTGTCGTTTCTTTGGCTTAAATTCAGGAAGTAGCGGATTGTTTGGATTGTCTACTAAACAAGATGCTCCAATTTACAATATTGTATTTAGAAATTCAACATTCCATGCAAATAATCTAACTAAAGCATTGATAACAGGATTGAGTTCTATGACTGGTGATTTAAGTGTAACGATAGAAAATTGCACATTTATTGGAATGGCTCCTATAGGTATGATATTCTTTGATCTATCGCCAAAGAATACCAGCAGTTTCACATTGACAGTGAAAAATAACTTATTCAGTGGTATATCTGGAGATAATAGTGGTACTTGGTTTAATTTGAGAAATGTAACAAGCAGGATATTCACCGATAATTATCATACACAAGGCTTCATTATGAATACTTGGGGGGTGAACAATAATGAACTTCCATCTGAAACAACCTCAATGAATGCACTTTTCACAGACGTTGATGGGATAGACTTTACCATAAAAGACAAGAGTTCTGAAGTATATCTCAAGGGAATCGGTGACCCACATTGGATTAAATAATTATCAAAGTATAAATGAATAATAATGATATAAATATGAGATCATTTCTAATCATATTATTAGTAGTATTGTTTGGGGCTTGTAGCTCTGATGATGAAAAGAATGAAGCGGTATTAACCCAGAAATTGGAAGTATCTAAGAATGATGTGAAAGTTAATAATGTAGGGGGATCATTTACAATTAATGTTTCTGCAACCGGTGATTGGACTGCAGAAGTAGTCGGAAGTAATACTAGTTGGCTGACTCTTTCGAAAACGAGTGGTAGCGGAAACGGTGATCTTCGTTTATTCTTTACTGACAATACGGATGACATGAAACGTGAAGGCAAGATTAAGCTTACATTGTTAAATTTTGATTCAGTCCGCGAGCAGGAAATCTCTATTGAACAGCTTGGTACAGACCCTGATATTCTATTAGATTATCCAACAGACAAGATAAGTTATGAGGGTGGTGAACTAGTAGTGACGGTCGTGTCTAACGTGGATTGGGAAACATCTATTGCAGATGAATGTACTTGGATTAAAAGAGTGGAAAATCCCAATACCAAAGCTATAACTACTACCCAATGTAAATTTATGATTGATCCCAACTTCGATGTAGAAAGAAGGGGGGAGATTATTTTCAGAACAGTAGGTGATTATGTGTTAAGCAAAACAGTAAACCTGACTCAAGAAATGTCTAACGCTTTTTTGAATCTGGAATATAAAGAATATGCGTTGCCTTATCACTATCGTAAACTGACTATTCCAGTTGATTTGGGAAGCAGAGAGAATGCTAGGTATAATATTGATATTGATAATGATTTCATTAGTTGGAATAAGGAAGAGTCAACTTCTTCTCTGATAGTATTGGATATTGCTGATAATGACCAATCAGATCTACCACGAACAGCTAATATAAAAGTAAGAAATGCAGCTTTGGAAGAAACGGTGAAAGTGCTTCAATATGGAAAACCGAATATGAGGATTGGGGATGATATGAATACTTTGTTAGCTTTTCCAGGAGCAGAAGGGTTTGGACGTATCACTACTGGTGGTCGAGGAGGAAAAGTGTATCATGTAACTACATTAGAGGACGGGGATCAAGAAGGAACATTGCGCTATGCAGTTAATCAGCGTGATACTCGTACAATAGTTTTTGATGTGGCAGGTACTATTTTCTTGAAAAGTGATTTGAAGATAAGCCGTGGAAATCTGACAATTGCTGGACAGACGGCTCCAGAAGAGGGTATTTGTATTGCCACTTATCCAGTAATACTTGCAGCAGATAATATCATCTTGCGTTATGTGCGGTTTCGTGTAGGCAATGAAAGTGGTGGTGAACCAGATGGATTAGGAGGAATGGAGAATACAAATATAATTGTTGACCATTGTTCAGTCAGTTGGAGTGTTGACGAATGCTTATCTGTATATGGCGGTGAAAACCTCACTATTCAGTGGTGTATTGCTTCTGAAAGTCTTCGCACTGCTGGACATGGTAAAGGTAAACACGGGTATGGTGGGAACTGGGGAGGAACCAATGTCTCTTATCATCATAACTTGTTGGCCCACCATGATAGTCGTGTACCTCGTCTTGGCCCTCGTCCGAAGACTCAAGAGAACGAATACATGGATATGCGCAATAATGTTTTCTATAATTGGGCCGGAAACGGATGCTATGGTGGTGAAGGAATGAATGTAAATATCGTGAATAACTATTATAAGCCAGGACCTGCTACTCCCAAAAATAAGTATGTGAATTATCGTATTGCTGGAATAGGTGTCAGAACTTATGATTATTGCCATAATGAAGATGGTACTACTAATGTATGGTATCCAATGATGCATAAATGGGGGACATTTTTTGTTGAAGGAAATGTTATAGAAGGAAATACTGAAGTGACTGCAGATAATTGGACAAAAGGAATTTATGAACAAATTGACAACTCAAAATGTGATAATACCTTTACAGATGAGGTTAAAGTGGCTATGCATAGGACGACTCCATTGGCTACTGGTCTGGTTACGACTCACACGGCAAAACAAGCATTTGATCTTGTTGTCGGATATGCGGGATGCTCCAAACGACGTGATATTATTGATGACCGAATTGCTCAAGAAACCCGGACTGGAACAGCTACATATATTGGCACTATGACTGAAAATGCAGCAGATGCACCGGGGTTGATCGATCTTCCGAATGATGTAAAACCTGTAGGTGCAGCGAGTGCCTGGCCTGAACTCGGAGGCAATAATCTGTCACCCGACCTTTTAAAAGATTCAGATAGAGATGGAATTCCTGATATTTGGGAGGTTGCATACGGATTGGATAAAGAGAACGCCAGTGATGCTACCGCCTATACTCTAGACTCCCGTTATTCGAACTTGGAAGTATATCTCCAGAACCTTGTTCAGCATATTGTATATGCTCAAAATCAGGGAGGGATAATCAAATAATATAGAAGTGACATCTTTGATAAGAAACTAAAAAAATAATACCATAATGAATAAACTAATTATAAGTATATTCACCCTATTATTGGTAGCGGTCAGTGGTTTAGCACAGACCGTAACCGGTATGGTGACAGATAACTACGGACCGGTTATTGGTGCTGCAGTGTTGGTGCAAGGCACAAAAATAGGTACTACAACCGATATGGATGGAAATTTTAAACTGACCAATGTGCCTGATGTGAATAAGGCAGTGTTAACTATCCGTTATGTCGGAATGAATGAGGTGAATGAACCGTTGAATGGACGTACTTCAGGAATTCATATTCAGATGACGGAAGCGGTCGGACAATTGGATGACGTTGTCGTGATAGGATATGGAACTCAGAAAAGGGCTAATCTGACAGGGTCGGTGTCAAGTGTATCGGGCAAAGTTCTTGAAAAAGTACCGACTGCTTCTGTTGCGGAGGCAATAGTTGGTAAATTGCCGGGAGTGCAGGTTACCGCAGTAGATGGTTCACCGGATGCCGAAATTAAAATCTTAGTTCGTGGTGGAGGATCTATCACACAGGATAATAGTCCGCTGATTTTAGTAGATGGATTTGAAGTGGGTAGTTTAAACGATATTCCACCGACAGATGTTGAATCAATCGATGTTTTGAAAGATGCTGCTTCTACAGCTGTTTATGGTGCTCGTGGTGCTAATGGTGTGATTTTGGTGACTACTAAACAAGCTAAAGAAGGGCGTGTATCTATCAATTTAAATACTTACTTACAGACAAGCACATTATCAAGTAAACAGGATGTTATGGATCCTTATGAATATGTTTTGATGCAATATGAAAATGCGCGTCAAAAGAATTCTGTACCTAACGATTTTTTTAATAAGTATGGACAAGCATACGAATTTTACATTTATCAGGGAGATAAAGGTACAGACTGGCAAGATGAAATATTTGGAACGAATCCAGTATCTAAATATGTAGATCTTAGCATCAATGGTGGCACAGAGAAAACGAAGTATAAAGTTGCGTTTATTCATCAGAATCGTCCTAGTGTAATGATGGGGAATGGGTTGAAACAGAATAATCTGAATGTGAGTTTGAATACTAAACTCTTTAAATTTCTGACATTTGAGTATCGTACCCGTTTGTTACATAAGGAAGTAGATGGCTCAGGCACAGATGGGGTGAGCCTTTTAGATGCACTTCGTCAGGCACCTACTGAAGGACTGGATGAATATATGACATTGCCCGAAGATAATACATATTATGATCCTGACTTATTAGATGAGATAACCCGCTTTAATCCTAAAGAAGAATCTGAAAAGAATTTTAAGAAAAGGATAAATAAGTCTCTGAATACAATTGGTGCTTTGACTTGGAATATAATGAAAGGAATGACTTTTCGTACGGAATTCGGATTTGAAAATAATACTGAAGAGTCTCGACGCTTTTGGGGCATTGGTACAACTAATGCTAAAAATAATAATGACCAGCCAATGGCTGAGTGGAGTCTGTCTCAAGGTTCTAAATGGCAAATATCTAATGTATTTAACTACAACTTTATGTTGGATGATAAGCATGATATTCAATTGATGGTAGGGCAAGAAATGAAGAATTCTCAATCAAATCGCAAGACCTATACCACTCGTTACTTTCCAGTGAATACAACTGCTGAAAAGGCATTTGATAACTTATCTTTGGGTACTCCTTACCAAAACACATCTTCTGCTGGGTCGCCTACAAGGATTTCCTCATTTTTTGGTCGTGCTTATTATGGATATAAGGATAAATATCTCGCTACAGTGACTCTGCGTGCTGATGGTTCATCAAAATTTGCTTCAGGCAATCGTTGGGGATTTTTCCCAGCAGCAGCTGTAGCATGGCGTATGTCTAATGAGGATTTTTTGAAAGAAAGTGAAGTAGTCTCAAATCTTAAATTGAGACTAAGTTATGGTGCTTCAGGAAATGACCGTATTTCTTCTGATATTTATCAGAAATTGTATGGTATTAGTAGCAACCGCCCGGCAGGTTGGGAGGAAACAAGCCGATACTATTATCAATTTTATAACACTAAAGAATTATATAATCCGAATGTAAAATGGGAGACTACTATTACTCGCAACCTTGCTGTTGACTTTGGCTTTTTTAGAGAACGTTTAAGTGGAACTTTGGAATTTTATTGGAATACGGTGAAAGATTTACTCCTTTCTTCAACTATTCCTGGTTATACCGGTTACACACGTCTTATGGAAAATGTGGGGCAAACTTCAAACCGAGGTATAGAATTGTCTCTTACTGGTTATATTATTGATCATAAGGATTTTACTTTGAATGCCACTTTTAATATTGGTCGTAATAAGAATAAGATTGATAAGCTAGCTAGTGGCGAAAAGGAAATGGTGCTTTCTTCTGGTTGGGCAGGCACTCAGCTCTTGAATTCAGATGATTATCGTGCTTATGTAGGGGGAACTACCGGTTTGATCTATGGATTTGTTAATGACGGTTTTTATACAGTAGACGATTTCAAACCATTTGACTCAAAATCCAGAACATGGACATTGAAAGATGGGATTGTAAACTCTAGTCCATTATCTGGTGATCCGCGTCCTGGTAATGCCAAATTTAAAAAACTGACTCCGGTCAATGAAAATAGTGCAAATCCGTATATGTTGACTGACGACGATCGTACAGTGATCGGTAATACAACTCCGAAGTTTTCTGGAGGATTTGGATTAAATGCCACATTTAAAGGTTTTGATATAAGTGCGTTCTTTAATTTTATGTATGATTTCGATGTGTTCAATGCCAATAAAGTAATGATGACTACATGGGCAAGCAATAACTTTAATAATTTTAGTATGGATGTATCTTCAGCGAAGCGTTGGCGCAACTTTGATGATATGGGTAATGAAATTCGCTACAGTCCTGAAATCTTAGCAGAGTTTAATAAGAATGCAACGATGTGGAATCCGACATCTATTGGGCGTCCCATTGCTATGTCGTATGCTGTGGAAGATGGTTCTTTTCTGCGGCTTAATACGGCTACTATCGGTTATACCCTACCACGTATATGGACCAATAAAGTTGGTTTGAACAGAGTACGTTTCTATCTATCCGGGTACAATCTGTTTACGATAACTGGATACAGCGGTTATGATCCGGAGGTAGATATTGCTACCGGGTTAACACCGAATATTGATAATAATAGATATCCGAGAAGTCGTACATACACATTCGGTGCACAATTGACTTTTTAAAAAAACAACTTAAATGAAAGAACTATGAATAAGAAGTTATTATATTCAACTATTGCCTGTGCGATGCTCTCTTTATCATCTTGTAATGACTTTTTAGATGTTGAGCCTCCTTCAGGATTTACCCCTGAATATATTTTTTCTTCAGCAGATGAAGCCAAAGCTTTGCTGACTAAAATGTATTCTGCAATGACAGAAGATGGTATGTATGGTAGTACATTTGCCTACAGCCTGAATACGAATACTGATGTAGAAATGTCTTCCTTTAAGAATAACACTGTAGCAGCGACTGGTGCGGATATTGGTTGTTTTGATGCCAAACCCTACTGGAATGTCTTGAATAGTACATGGAATAATATGTATGCTGTGATCAATTATGCTAATGATTTCTTGTACGAGATGGAAAATTCTTCTTTATTTTCATTACAGATTAAAGAGGATGGACCGACTGAAATACAACAGATGTATGGGGAGGTGAAAACGCTTCGTGCGATGCTTTATTTGGATTTAATTCGTACATGGGGAGATGTTGTGTTTGTGACCGAACCTTCAAAATCTACAGATGATTTTTTTGCAATCGGTTTGACTGAACGAAATAAGATATTGGAATCCTTGATTGACGAATTGATTGCTGTGGAACCGATGATGAGATATGCCACTGATTTGGATTACGGTGTCGAACGTGCTTCTCGTGAATATTGCCAGGCACTTATAGGGCAGCTGGCACTGTATCGTGGAGGGTGGTCTTTGCATCCCGATAAAGATAATCCTACTCATGTAGGATATATGGAACGGGGTGACAATTTTGAGCACTATTATGATATAGCTATTACCTATCTCAGTAAAGTCATAAAGGAGAATAAGCATGATTTGAGACAGGGTTACGATGAACTTTGGTATAATGAATGCAATTGGACTACGGCTAATAATGATGATGTGATTTTTGCTATTCCTATGCTGAAGACTGTTACTAGTCGTTACGGGTATAATGTAGGGGTGACAATTGCTGGTGATAAGCATGAGTATGGAAGCGCTAGTAATTATTTGCACTATTGTGGCACGTATATGTTTACATTTGATGGAGATGATTTACGGCGTGACGTTACCTGTGCTCCTTATAAGTATGATAAAAACTTGAATCAAGAGATTGATATGGGGATCGCTGGTATGGGAGTAGGTAAATGGTCGAAACTTAATATGAAATCTCCATTAGGTTCTTCTAGTGGGGCGGGAACTGGTATTAATAGCATACGTATGAGGTTTGCGGATGTCTTGTTGATGTATGCTGAAGCGGTAAACGAACGATTTGGACCACGCGATGATGCAAAGGAAGCTATGAAGAGAGTAAGGCGTCGCGCTTTTGATCCTTCTTTGTGGGCTTCCAAAGTTGAATCTTACGTAGAAAGTCTTAATAATGAAGATGATTTTTTCAAAGCAATCATGAACGAACGCAAATGGGAATTTGGTGGTGAAAGTATTCGTAAATATGACTTGGCTCGGTGGAATAAGTATAGTGAAGTGATTTATAATCTATATTTTGAAATGATGAATTGGGGTTTGGTTGCTAATGGTACCTATATACCTGGAATTGAGAAAGTACCTGAAAATATTTATTATAAGTCAGTCCCTGATCCTGAACATTCGGATCGAACGATACTGAATATCGTTGGCATTGAGAAGGACGAATTCGGTACAGGAAGACCAGCAGGTTATCAAACGTTGTCATATGCTCTTGGCTGGAGAGTGCTGAATACTGAAACGCAAGAATTTGAAACATTGAAAGAGATTTCTTGGAGTTTTAGGGGATTTATTAATCTGAATAACGACAAGAGTGTGAAACTTTCTGATCCGTTGAGGTATTTGTGCCCTTATCCATCACAAGTAATAACGGATCATAGAGGGATTATTCAAAACTATTATGGATATTAATCAGTAAAAATGAAGGTTATGATGAAGTTATTATATAGATTGACAATTATTTTATTGTTTTCTCTGTTGTGGGAGACTTTTTTAACAAGTTGCGAAGACGGAAAATATAATAAAATAGACGATTTGTTTCAGCCCAGATTTGTATTGGAGAAACCAGAGGTAAAAAGTAATTCTATCGCTTTGGTGTGGTATAAAGTAAATGATGCGTCATCTTATACAGTAGAGTTGCATCAGGATACATATTATAAGAGTTTGTTTCTGTCAGTGAATACAACCGAGCCCTATGTCTTTTTAGATGATCTACCTTATGGGACTACATTTTATATTAGGGTACGTTCGGATGCAGTGAATCAGACAAATGACTCACAGTGGACTTATACAAATGCTTCTACTGAAGCTAGACCAGAATATGCAAAGCTGTTGGAGGATGTTTCAAAGACTGAAATTACAGAGAACTCTGCTGTTGTGCGCTGGAAGGTAGATTTGTTAAATCCTGTAGATAGTATTAGTGTGATTCCGATGATGGACAAAACGTTGGGAAATGTATCCCGTTATCTGACTGAAGATGAAAAGACACAAGGACGAGCTGAAGTCACTGATTTGGATAAGAATACACTTTATGCGGTTAATATTTACGATACAACTAAGCCCAGGAAATATGATAAGCCTTATAATCAGGCTACTTTCCGTACCGCAGGACCTGCTGCTGAATCAATTCAGGTAGGTTGGGACGATGATTTAACGAAACTTTTAGCTGATAATAATGATAATGCTGAGATCCCTGAGGGTACTGAGTATTTCTTGCCAGCTGGATCTTCTTATCGATTGACTCCATTTGCTATAAAGAAAGGTTTCCGTTTAGTCGGTAGCACAGAAGGTATTAAACCTATTGTCACAATGGAATCTTCATGGAATGTAGTTTCCGGATCTTATATTTCCGGTATGGAGTTTGTAAATGTTGAATTCCGGCAGGAGATTTTGAACAACTATTTCTTTAATAGTGGCAATTCGTATACAATGGAGAATATTAGCTTTGTTAATTGTGACTTCTATGGATTTGGACGTGGGTTTTGGCGTCATCAGGGGGCAAATAATAAACATCTGATGAATTTTGAGATGGAAGGTTGTAAGTTTGATCAATGTGGTTGGCAGACAGGTGCATATGGTACGTTCCATCTTGGATCAACAGATAAGGAGGGCAATTCTTATGATCATGTAGAAAGAGTCATCTTCAGGAATTGCACATTTAGTAGAGATAACAATAGTACAGATGGCTGGGGTTGGGGAAATCTTTTCTATGCACCTAATTTGGACAAGCCTATTCATCTGGAATATAAAAATGTAACATTCTATAGTTTTTGTCGTAATCAGCGTATGATTAATATACAGTCTGCTGTTGGGTCAGAATTAGTACTCGAAGGGATAGTCTTGGCCTCACCTTGTGGCGAAATTTATTCAATTGGTGCTAATACGACAACGAGTTTCTCTAATAATTATACAACGAAAGATTATGCATTGGGAGGTAGTAAAATTAATGCAACCGATCTAGATATTACTGCCGCCAATTTGTTTGTCGATCCGGGAAAAGGTGATTTGACAATAAAGGAATCGAGTTCTCCAATAGTTATTAATCGTGCTGGTGATATTCGCTGGATTCCATGATGCAATAATATGAGAAGTATACAGGTTAAAAACAGACGATGAAGTATTTTGAGACTCATTTGCCTTCTGGCAGTTTTGTTCTGGTTCACCGTTCAACCCTAGTCAATGTTGCGCAAATCTCCCGCGTGGTGCTTTTCGGAATGTAGATTTTTAAAAGAGCGTCTTGGGTTACAGAAGTAAGTAATACCCTCTCGCTGTCTTTACGACCTAAGAGCTAGGGATAGTAATGATAGTCAGTTATCATTGGGCAGTTTGCATTCTTTTTTCTGAATGCAGACTGTCCAATGATTGTTTTTACTCCAAACTTACCAAATATTACTCTATCAAGTAAGATATGGGCTCTAACTTTGTCTTATCAATTATTTGTTAACCCTAATGTCATTGGAGTATGGAATATACTAATCTGAAAAAAGGCCTACTGGGCTTTCTTAGCTTACTAACCTATTGCGTAACGATACACGCTCAGCAACCTTCTATTTTGTGGTATGATTTACCAGCTAAACATTGGGAAGAAGCATTGCCTTTGGGCAATGGTCGATTAGGTGCAATGGTATATGGAGACCCTATCAATGAAGAAATCCAATTAAATGAAGAAACCGTTTCAGCAGGCTCACCTTATAAGAACTATAATGCTGATGCAAAAGAAGCACTACCAGTTATTCGAAAGTTGATTTTTGAAGGGAAATATCCAGAGGCGCAGTTAATGGCTGGTGAAAAAATACTCTCTAAAAAAGGTTTTGGAATGCCTTATCAAACAGTCGGGAGTCTTCGCTTGAACTTTATTGGGCAGGAAAATTATACAGATTATCGTAGAGAGTTAGATTTAGATAAAGCTATTGCTACGACTACTTATCGGGTTAATGACGTTGAATATAAACGTGAAGTCTTTACTTCTTTTGCGGATCAGCTAGTAATTATTCGTCTTACTGCATCTAAACCAGGCATGCTGACTTTTACTACAGCATTAACTTGCCCCCAGAAAGTAGATATCTCTGTCATAAATAAGAATAATCTAAAGATGAGAGGGGTTACTCAGGGTGATCAATTCACTGAAGGAGCAATACGATTTGCTGCTGATCTGAAAATAGAATTGCAAGGTGGTAAGAGTATGGCTAAAGACTCTGTCCTTTCTGTAAGTAAGGCTAATAGTGCTGTAATCTATATTGCAATGGCTACTAACTTTGTTAACTATAAAGATATATCTGCTGATCCTGAAAAGCGAAATCAAATAAGCCTAAAGAATGCACGGAAAAACTATTCTCATGCGCTTCAGGAACATATCGCTGCTTATCAAAAGTATTATCATCGTGTATCGTTAGACTTGGGAGTTACTTCTCAGGCAAATAAGCCAACAGATATTCGGGTGAAGGAATTTGGTGTGTCAAATGATCCGCAATTAGTATCGCTTTATTTTCAATTCGGCCGTTATTTGTTGATTTCTTGTTCGCAGCCTGGTGGGCAACCTGCTAATTTGCAAGGCATTTGGAATGATAAACTTAATCCGGCATGGAAGTGTCGTTATACAACAAATATAAATGCTGAAATGAATTATTGGCCTGCAGAGGTTACAAATTTAAGTGAGATGCACGATCCATTCTTGCAGATGATAAGAGAATTATATGAAAATGGGCAAGAAGCTGCTCGTGAAATGTATGGTTGTCGTGGGTGGGTGCTACATCACAACACAGATTTATGGAGAATGAATGGTGCAGTGGATAGAGCCTATTGTGGCACTTGGCCTACGTGTAATGCTTGGCTATGTCACCATTTGTGGGAGCGTTATCTTTATTCAGGAGATAAAAAGTTTCTAGCCGATGTTTATCCTATCATGAAAAGTGCCTCGGAATTTTTTGTAGATTTTCTAGTTCGTGATCCTAATACTGGCTATATGGTAGTGACTCCTAGTAATTCTCCTGAGAATTCTCCTCGTCAATGGAAGGGTAAAGCCAATTTATTTGCAGGTATTACTATGGATAACCAATTAGTTTTCGATCTGTTTTCAAATACAGAAACTGCTGCTCACATCCTTAATGGAAAAGACGAAAGGTTTTGTGATACGATTCGTTCTTTACGAAAAGAACTTCCTCCCATGCAGGTTGGGCAGTATGCTCAATTACAAGAATGGTTCGAAGATTGGGATAACCCCAATGATCATCATAGACACATCTCACATCTGTGGGGACTGTTCCCTGGTTTCCAAATATCGCCGTATTCATCGCCCATATTATTTGAAGCAGCAAGAAACACCTTGTTGCAAAGAGGAGATCCATCAACTGGCTGGTCAATGGGCTGGAAGGTTTGTCTTTGGGCGAGATGCCTTGATGGGAATCATGCTTTAAAACTAATAACAGATCAGTTAAATTTGGTGTCTCCTTTAGTGCAGAAAGGACAAGGTGGAGGTACCTATCCTAATTTGTTCGATGCACATCCCCCTTTTCAGATTGATGGAAATTTTGGCTGTACAGCTGGAATTGCCGAAATGCTCCTTCAAAGTCATGATGGTGCTGTACATTTATTACCAGCACTTCCAGATGTCTGGAAGAAAGGAGAAGTGAAAGGTCTTCGTGCACGAGGAGGGTTTGAAATTATTTCGTTGAAATGGAAAGGTGGAAAAATTGATTCGGTAGTCATTCAGTCTACTATTGGTGGCAATTTGCGCTTGCGAACTTATAATAAACTAAAACTAGAAGGTAAGGACTGTGTTAAGTTGATGGATAGAAATCCCAATTCTTTGTTTGATAAGCAGCAGATAAGTAGACCTCTTATTAGTGAAAAAGCCCTATTAGAAGGAGTTCGCTTGAAGAAATCATATATCTATGATATTGCTACTGAAGCAGGACAGACATATACGTTAGTTGGTGAATGAGTAAATTAACTTTTAGAGCGATCATGAAGGCTCTTGCTTACGAAATCATGTGGAAATTTTGTTCACTCCCTTAAAAGAGCCCTTTTATTGGGGCTTTGAGATTAAATAATGCACTAAAATGCTCAAAAAATCGCCTTGAATAGCACTTAATATCTCTTAATTTGCATGAAGAAAAATAAATCTCACACACTTATTAAGGCGAAATTATTTTTTATTGTTAAACCAAATATATTATGAAAATGCAAGAAGTAAACATGAAAGGCAGGCTTCTATTCTTGATGGCACTCCTTTTATTAATGGTGCCTGTAGAAATGTTTGCCCAGAAAATTTCTGTGAAGGGAACCGTATTTGATTCGACTGGGGAGGCCGTCATCGGTGCTTCGGTTGTTGAAAAAGGGAATACCGGCAACGGCACGATCACAGATTTAAATGGGCATTTTTCACTTTCCGTGCCTCGGGCAAAAAAAATCGTAGTTTCTTTTGTTGGCTACGAAACTCAGGAAGTTGAGGCTGTTTCCGGAAAAGATTTAATAATCAAACTTGTAGATGATTCAAAAGCACTTGAAGAGGTTGTTGTCATTGGTTATGGTGGCAGTAAGGCTCGTAAGGATTTGACCGGTTCTGTTGGTTCAATTTCTGGTACGAAATTGGCAGCGGTTCCAGTAACTTCAGCTGCTGTGGCTTTGCAAGGAAAGATTGCTGGTGTGCAGGTTACTACGGTTGACGGTGCACCGGGAGCAGATATTAACATTCGTGTCAGAGGGGGTACGTCAGTAACTCAAAGTAATGATCCTCTTTATATTGTCGATGGTTTTCAACAAGACAATATCAATGATATTCCTCCAACTGATATTGCTTCAATCGACGTCTTGAAGGATGCTTCTTTGACAGCTATCTACGGTGCAAAAGGAGGTAATGGTGTAGTTGTTGTTACCACTAAGTCAGCCAAAGAAGGAAAGATTCAGGTAAGTTTGAATGCACAGATGTCTATCAGCCATTTATCTAAGAAACTAGATTTGATGGATGCATACGATTTTGTTAATTATCAATATGGATGGGCTGCATCAAAGGGTAACCGTTCTGATAAAGCAAAGTATTTCCGTGCTAATTTTGGTAATCCGATGGACCTTGACATTTACCAACGTGCTACTACACATGATTGGCAAGACGAAGTGATTGGTGAGACTCCTTTAAACTATTCTACTAATGTAACTGTTGGTGGAGGTTCTCAGAAATATCGTTTCAATATCTCATTGACTCAATCTGAAGATAAAGGTATCATCATGGGATCAGGTGTACGTCGTACAAACTTAAACATGAAGTTGTATACTCAGTTAAGCAAGAACTTAAGTCTTCAACTCAATCCGAAAATCTCCTATCGTCGTGATACAGGAGCTGGTGTAGACAAGATTGGTAGTGGTGGTGTTATTGAAGTATTACGTTATAGACCAACCAATGGTTTGCGTGAATTTGCCTATTGGGATCCGGCAACAGTTGACCCCGATGACGAAGCTATTTTTGAATACACCAATCCAAAAAATGATATTAAGGAGAATACATTAAAGAAACATGCGTACTCTTATACTAATCAGTTGGCATTAGAGTGGACTCCTATTGAAGGATTAGTGTTGAGAACAGAAGCTGTGCATTCAATGTCATTTACTGATGAAAATCGTTTCGCTGGTGCAATGACCGATGATGGACAAAAACAAAACAAATTGCCTATAGCTTCTATCAAAGACAGACGTACTGAAAAATATACTTGGACTAACACTGCATCATACGGCTTTGATCTCAGACATTTACATAACTTTTCTTTCTTGCTGGGACAAGAACTCCAAAGCAGACAAACTAAAGAAACGTTCATGAAGAATCGTTATTTCCCACGTTATATTAGTTCTGAAAAGGCATTAAGTAATATGAACTTAGGTAAGCCTTGGGAGAGCACTTCTTCACTTTCAACTCCTGAACGTACAGCTTCTTTCTTTGGTCAAGCTAACTATAATTATGATCACAGATATCTTTTCTCTGTAACTATGCGTGCGGATGGTTCTACCAAGTTTGCTCCGGGCGAACAATGGGGTTATTTCCCTTCAGTATCAGGTGCATGGGTGCTTACTAAAGAAAGATTTCTTGAAAACAATCCTATCATTAGTAACTTGAAATTGCGTGCGGCTATTGGTTTAGCGGGTAATAACCGTATTAATGATGACATGTGGCGTTACCTTTATACTGTGAATTCTACTTCTGGACCAGCTTTTGGAGAGTCGACAGAAAATGGGGAACAGTGGTATGCCATGGGTGATGGTAAAACATTCCCAAATACAAAAATTAAATGGGAAACTACACTTACTCGTAACGTGGCGTTTGACATGGGTCTTTTCAACGATCGCATAACTATCACTCCTGAGTTTTATTGGAATACTACAAAAGACTTACTCTATACATCCGATGTACCAACAGTATCAGGTTACACTAAGCAAATGCGTAACATTGGTCAGGTAACTAACAAAGGTTTTGAATTGAGCATTAATGGAGATATTCTTCGCGGTAAAAACTATTTGTTGAGTGCTAATTTCACATTTGGTCTTAATAAAATGGTTGTTGATAAGTTGAATGATACTGATGATGTAATTTGGGATCAGAACGATCGTTGGAAATCAAGTTATAATGACTACTGTTTGAAAGTTGGTGATCAAGTTGGATTGATCTATGGTTTCGTTTATGATGGACTCTATAGTATTGACGAATTTGATTTTGATCCTGCACAATCTTTCTTGGCTATTCCTAAAGAAGGTACTGTGATCAATACAGTATATAATAGTAGTAATTCAGGAGATGCGACCCTTCCAGGTAAGATTAAATTTAAAGACTTAGATAATAATGATGTGATCGACGAAAATGACCGTACTGTAATTGGTAACACTAACCCTAAATTCCAGGGTGGTTTTGGATTGAGTGGTCAGTGGAAAAATTTAGATTTTACTGCTAACTTCAATTATATGGTCGATTTTGATGTGAATAATGCTACTGCTTATCAACTGTCATCTTCTGAAAGCAATGATAAGAACTTCTACAATGTATTGACTAAGTTTAAGAACGGATGGCATTATTATAATCCAGCTGATGGCGAACATTACTATAAAAATACCAATGTTGAAAACTCAGTTGATGTCTATCGGGCAGCCAATCAAGGGGTAACGTTGTGGAACCCAACAGATGTAGTGAATAAAGTTACACATTCTTACTTTATTGAAGATGGCTCATTCCTTCGTTGTCAAGACATAACTGTCGGTTATACATTGCCTTCAAAATTGACTAAGAAATGGGGAGTATCAAAAGTACGTTTCTATGCTAGTGGATCTAACCTCTTTATCATTACTGGATATTCCGGTTATGACCCTGAAGTTGATGTACAGACTGGCTTGACTTCTGGTATGGACTTCAATCGCTATCCACGTAGCCGCAGTTTCGTATTTGGAACCAATATTACTTTCTAATTAACTTAAACGGATAAAAAATGAAATTTAAATATATTCTTATTACCGGTCTAGTTGCTATGGGGGTTACTTCATGTAGCGATTTCTTGGAAGTAGATGCTCCTTCGCAATATGAAAACGAATATGTTTTCAATGATAAGACCGAAGTAAACCGTGCCTTGAATGGGGTTTATGCTCAGCTATTGACTGGTGATACCTACGGAAGTGCTTATTTGAGTACGTTCTGTTTAAACAGTGATGTTGACATGGCTGTGTATACAAGTAATGTCTCTACTAATAATAGTTATCGTCGTTTCGATTGTACTCCTCTTGGTGGTGAAATCGAAAAAGCATGGAATGCCGCCTATAAAGGCATTGAATATGCTAATAACTTTATCTATCAATTAGAAAATAGTTCACTATATGCTCAGGGGGATGCGGAACTTAATCAGATGATGGGTGAAGCTAAAACTCTTCGCGCTATGTTTTATCACGATTTGATTGTGATGTTTGGTGATATACCTTTTTCATTAACCCCGGTATCAGGTTCTGATGCAAAGGGAAACGATATTATGTTGTTGCCAATAACAGATCGTGAAGTTGTACATAAAGCTTTAATCGAAGACCTTAAGTCGATTGCTCCTAAAATGGAGTTTGCATCGAATTTGGGTGATGGTGTTGAGCGTGTGTCAAAAGAGTTTTGTTGGTCTATGATTGCTCGTATGGCTCTTACCTGCGGTGGCTATTCTCTACATCCTGACAAATCAAATGCAGCTAGTTACGGTAAGATGGAACGTCCTGCAAACTATCAAGAATACTATGACATCGCTCGTCAATATTGCGACTCTGTCATTGGTTCGGGTACTCATGCTTTGAATCTTTCTTATCGTCAGGTGTTTATCGACGAGTGTAATTATAAGGTGAATAATGCTGATGATCCTATCTTCGAGATTCCTTTTGGTAAGAATTCTACAGGTAGTATTGGATATATCCATGGTCCTTCAAGTGATCTTTATGAAGGAAATACAACGAAGACTAATCTTTGGGGGGAAAGTAAGGGTAGTGCCCGTCTTAATGCACTTTACCGTTTCTTGTTTGACGAAGGTGATTCGCGTCGTGACTATGTAAATGGTATGTGGTATTATACTTACGATGGTATTCCAAAACTTAGAAATGATCGTACGGTACACAATAACAAATGGTCTAAGCTGTGGTCTACAACAAGCCTTGGAACCAATAGCCAAGGAAATACAGGTATTAACTACCCTTACATGCGTTATGCAGATGTGCTACTTATGTATGCTGAAGCTGTAAATGAACTAGAAAACGGGGTTGGTGGAGTTGACGGTGCAAAAGCAGTAGATGCTTTACGTCAGGTTCGTAGTCGTGCTTTTGCTGATGCAACTGCTGTAGAAAGTTACTTGAGTACCGTAACAGGAAGTAAGGCAGACTTTTTGAAAGCTGTTCTTAACGAGCGCAAGTTTGAGTTTGCGGGCGAGAATATGCGATGGAAAGATTTGGTACGTAATAATATGTATGGTGAAGAATTATATTATTCATTTATGCGTTATTATGGTGTAGCAACGAACACTGAATCTTCAATGGATATGGAAGATATCTCCATACATGACGGAAAGACTCCTGGATTTTGGGAGCAAATACCTACCAGAGTTTACTTCAAGGATGATAAGACTGGGGTAGCTAATCCGAAAGATATCAATATTTATCCGAATACAGGGCTGAATGTACTTGAGTTCTATAAGAACTGTCTATATTCCAGAGAAACAGCTCCTGCTGATGGTGAAGGTTACTCTAGTGCCGATCTATTTGGCTGGTGGGATAGTAATGAGGGTATGCCTAATGAATATATGCTTTATTCCTTCTTTGGTTATATAAGAGGCGATTTTTCCGGAATAATTTCTGTGGTTCGTGATGGTCGTACAGAGACACCTTCATTGAATGATCTTCCTCCTGTTAGATATATTCTGCCTTATCCTAACTCTGCTGTTCAGCGTAGTGCTGGTGTTTACAAGAATTACTATGGTTATTAAAAACTAAATCCTTTATTGAAAATGAAGAAGAAGATTTTATATACTCTGTTGGCACTCTTAAGCGTTTCTTTCTATTCTTGCAAGGACGATGATATCGCTTCAAATGGAGATGGCAATTCTGACAGAGAATTTATGACAATGTTTCGTAAAGATGAGAATACCGGAAAAGGAGCAGATGAGCCTTATACTAGTAAAGTGTCTGATTTGAATGATATTCAACTTCGCTGGTATGGTGTAAATGGATGTGCTGGTTATCAGATTCGGATGGCTTTGCAGCCTAATGTAGCTTCTGGCGCAGATGGTTGGGAGAAGTCAGCACAAAGTGGATTGTTGTTGATGGATACGATCGTAGGACCGGATGTGTTGGATTTATATATTAAAGATTTGGAATATAGCACCGCCTATCGATTTGCTATTCGTACACTTTCTACTAAAGGGGAAGGCTATCATTCTAAATGGTATGGATATGGCGATCAGAGACATTGGGCTGATTATATGCAGATTGATACTGATCCGCGTTATAATACTCCTGATGTGGTAGTGATCGGTAGCATCACGAAAACTTCTTTCCGCTTGGGACTTGATTTAGTGTACGCTACTTCTGGTGATCCGGGTGATTATAAGCAGCATTTTGAAGTGGGCGCTGACGGAAACTTTGTGGTTCAAAAGATTGCAGTGTTACCTTCACCAACCAATCCTGATGCGCAAGTTCCTGATAAATGGCGCGACTACTCACTTACTAGTCAAGATTTGGAACGTGGATACATTGACATCGACGGGCTAGATATGAACAGTGTATATGTGGTGAATGCCATCAATCAGAATATACCCGTGCATGTAGATGCGGTATACAACACTTGTACAGTGAGAACCGATGGTGAACCGGGTGAACCAATATTCTTGGAACATCAAGTAGATCCTAATGATACGATTCCCGGAGCAGTGACATATCAAGCGATGTGTTTGGATAAGATTATCAATGATTATACTGTAGATAATACACTGGCTGAAGGTTCTATCTTTGAACTTGAAGGAGGAAAGGCTTATTATTTCGCAAATAACCAGTCTCTTTGTAAAGGTGTAATGATACGTACTCGCCAAAGTGATTTGGATGCCGGTAAGGGTAGAGCTAAAATTTACTTGGGAGGTTTATCTCTTAACCCAGATGGTACGGCGATTTCTTGTAACTTTATGTTTGGCCGTCAGCCTCAATCTGGAGAAGCAGATGCACCTATCAATGTGAAGTCGGTTATCTTTGAAGATATTGATTTCGATAGTCCGCTGGCTACTAACTACGGTGACATTAAAGCAACAGGTAACTATTTTGCTAATATGTACTCTAATGGTATGGCAGTAACATTCAGTTCCTTTGAAGTGAGAAGATGTTCCTTTCAACGCATGATTCGTGGTTTCATCCGTGTACAAGGTAATAAGCGTAAGATTTTTGAAAAGATCTTAGTTGAGGACTGCTTATTCTACAATTGTGGTTACTATGATAATAGTGGTGCAGGTTATGCATGGATTGCAGGTGATGGAAAAGATCCGAAGAGTAATATCTTTAAAGATATCATTTTCCGTAATAATACATTCTATGATTCACCTCGTACAGCCTTGTTTACTGATAATGGAAAAGAACTTGCATGGCCACCTAGTGTACAATACAAGATGACGTTAGAGAACAATACGTTCGTCAATTATAGCACACGTACTTCTGGTCGTTACCTTTTCAGCTTTAAATTTATACCGGGTGGAAGTTCTGTTACAGTGAAAAAGAATCTATTCATTCAGACTAAGTCAAATGACGATCCTCGTAATCTTTACTTATCAGGTATGGACATTCGTGATTTCGCAGGTTCAGGACCAAGAGAGATAACATTCGATATTGCTGATAATTATGCTGTTAGTAGTGATGATGCAAAACAGCTTGATGATAAGATCTTTACTAGTGGCTCGTTTAGTGCTAAGAAGAATAGTGCCGGCGCTTTTGTCGACTATCTTCCAGGGGTCATTAATGGGGAAGACCAGTTAGTAGTGAAAGTAGGTTCTACTCCATTGCTACCGACAGAATTGATGGTTGCTCCTAATCCACCTCATAAAGATGGTGATAAAGACATGCATGAGATTTCTACAGAACAACTGATGAGTGGCTTGAAGTTCAACTCAACAGAGAAGGTTCGTACTCATGAGATTTATACCAAGGGTATTGGTGATCCACGTTGGAGATAAGTATAAACATCTTTAGGTATTGATGCATAAGAAGTCCTTTTGAGACAGAAGTTTGGGAGGACATTCTTCAAGAGAAAAGGCTGTTCGTTTACGAATGGCCTTTTCTTAAAAAGAATGTCATGTTTTCAAAGATGAGGGATATTCAAGAATTATCAATGGTAGTCATATAATATAGAGTAAAAATGATTGGAATTTTAAAGATAGATTTAAGAATCGTATTGGCCGGTATAGCGTGCTTTATATCCTGCCAGTCTTTTTCGAGAGCAGGAAGTGGAATGACAGAAAAAGACGATATATATAAGAATCTTCCGTTTGTAATGCCCGAAGTTGTCCGCCCTTCCTTTCCGGATTACGAAGTTAATATTCGCGATTTTGGAGCACTAAGTGATGGTGTGACTTTAAATACGGAGGCCATTAATAAAGCTATAAAAGCGGTACACTCTAAAGGTGGGGGAAAAGTTATTATTCCTCAAGGATTATGGTTGACGGGGCCTATTGTATTATTGAGTAATGTCAATCTATACACAGAGAAGAATGCTTTAATTGTTTTTAGCGGAGACAAGGCTTTGTACCCGGTTATTGATGCCTCTTTTGAAGGCTTGAATACGAAGCGTTGCCAGTCGCCAATCTCGGCAATGAGCGCCGAGAATATTGCTATTACAGGTTTTGGCGTTTTTGATGGTGGAGGAGATCAATGGCGTCCCGTAAAAAAGGATAAAATGACTGAACGCCAATGGGCAAACCTACTCAATTCAGGAGGTGTTGTCGATGAGAAAGGGAAAATATGGTATCCAGACTATGGAGCTTTAAAAGCTTCTTCTCTTGTTAGTGGTGACAGTAAAGAACAATCGAAAATAACGGATGCAGAGTGGGGGACTATGAAAAGTTGGTTACGCCCGGTTATGCTCAATATTGTGAAGAGTAAAAAGGTTCTTCTTGAGGGCGTTACGTTTAAAAACTCACCGAGCTGGTGTCTTCATCCTTTGTCATGTGAGTCTTTGACGCTGAACGATGTGAAGGTGTTTAATCCTTGGTACTCACAAAACGGAGATGCATTGGATGTAGAATCTTGTAGAAATGTGCTGGTCACCAATTGTATTTTTGATGCAGGCGATGATGCTATCTGCCTAAAGTCGGGAAAAGATGAAGATGGACGCAGACGTGGAGAGCCTTGCGAAAACGTGATTATCAAGAACAATACGGTGTTGCATGGTCATGGCGGATTCGTTATAGGAAGTGAAATGTCTGGAGGCGTTCGCAATGTGTATGTATCTAATTGTTCTTTCATTGGCACTGATGTCGGACTTCGGTTTAAAAGTGCTCGTGGACGGGGTGGGGTTGTAGAAAATATTTATATTGATAACATAAACATGATCGACATTCCGAATGACGTATTAATTGCTGATTTATATTATGCTGGTATGGGAGCCCCCGGTGATCCAATTCCGAGTGTAACTGAAGAAACGCCAGCTTTCAAAAACATACAAATATCAAATATCTTTTGCAAAGGAGCAGGACGGGCTATTCTCTTTAATGGTCTACCCGAAATGCCTATTCAAAATGTTTCTATCAAGAATATGGTAGTCACGAATGCAAAGAAAGGTATTGTGATCAATCATGTTGATCAGGTGAAAATGGAGGAAATTAAGGTGGAAACGCCCGCTGATTCAATGATTGAAATTGAAAACACTACTGGTGTAATCATTAACGGTAAGGCATACGGTAGCATTTCTAAAAAGCAACTGCTAACAGTAAACTAATCGTTTTTCAATATCTATATAGTAAAGGGATGGGTAAAGATAGCTTTATCCATCCCTTTACTATATAGATGCAGTAGCATGTATAAGCATAAAGTAAACAACATTAGATGAAATAATAGTTCTATTCAATGAAACTCAAGTTTCTAAGGAATGAAACCTCAGTTTCAATATAGTAGAAACTAGAGTTTCAAGCTTTTGAAACTACAGTTCCTACTATAGGAAGTACGCTTTGGAAAGCCTAGATCTAAAAAAATGTGACAGCATTCCTGTAATTAGAATGCTGTCACATCTTGCTGTCACTCCGTAATGAGTTTACTTTCAATATTTTATGCTGTAATTGTGATAGATGACAGCATTTTGATCATTTTTTTATTTATGTGGGTGTAGTCCCTATCACTTTATCATTCTTTATTCTTACTGAATCTGAACGTCAATGGACTGTAGATCTTTACTGTCTGAGCTGCTGCCATACAATAACTTATAGGTACCAGTCAAAGGGTGCATTGTATTAGTAGCCCTGTCGAACCAATCAAAGGATTCGTATGGCAGTTCGATACTAACATTCTCAGTTTGACCTTTGCCAATATTGATACGTTGGAAAGCGCGAAGTGTTTTCAATGGGCCTCCCTTGTCTTCGGGACGAGAAAGATAAATCTGTACCACCTCTTCGCCATCTCTTTCTCCGATGTTGCTTACCGGAATTGTAAGTTCAAGCTTCTCACCTTTGCTCACCTGCGACTGACTTAGTTTCGCTTTTCCGTAAGAGAAACGTGTGTAGCTCAGTCCATGCCCAAAAGAGTAAAGAGGAGTCTCTGTCATAAAGCGATATGTACGTCCTTTCATTGAGTAATCTTCATAATCTGGCAGTTGCTCCATATTCTTGTAGAATGTAATGGGTAAGCGTCCGGCAGGATTATAATCTCCAAAAAGAACGTCAGCAAGGGCTGTTCCACCTGCCTGACCGGGATACCATGCCTGAAGGATAGCATCACAGTTCTCGCTTTCGGGTGTCATTCCCATGGCAGAACCGGAGAAGTTGATGAAGACGACTTTCTTGCCATTTTTCTTCAAAAGAGAAAGCACTTCACGTTGGATAGTGGGCAATTCTATTTCCGTACGATCGCCTCCCTTGAATCCGGGCTCGGATACTTTCATCGATTCCCCTTCAAGCAAAGGTGATATACCTCCAGCAAAGATTACGACATCTGCACTTTTGACCTTATTAATCACTTCTTGCGCATTCATCGGTATGGGTTTTACCAAGTCGAAGCTGAGTGCAGGATTATCTTTCACCTGAATGAATTTCAACTCTAGATCGTAAATTTTTCCGGCTTCATATTTGAAAGCATATAGATTGGTATGGTTTCTGATATTGGTGCCTTCGGCAACTTGTGTCCCGTTGAGCGATAAAGTGACTCCACCATTAGTCATAATCCTTACAATCGCATCTCCTGAACTCATCGGACAGAATTTAGAGCGATAAATGGCTGTGAAGTTTTTCAATCCTACACCGGGGGCAAATACAGTGGCACCGTCAGCGCTGAAATGAAATGGTGTAGTCAGTCTATCCGTTGCAGCTACATCTCCCTTATATTCGCGGTTGTTCCAATACGTAGCAGTAAATCCCGCTTCACCGTCTATGCGACACTGATTGAACAAACTATGTAAGGTCGTATCATTCGTTAATCCGCATACAGGCTCATAGATAATTTGAGCTTCGGGAAGCTTGGAACGTAATCCTTCTAATAACGTGGTCGTGTGAGAAGGAAATCCGTTGTAATTGCCCCACTGCATGACCGAGTCATTTGCATTTGGACCGATCACTGCTACTTTCATTTGGCGGTTCAAAGGGAGTAGATTCTCTTTATTCTGGAGCAAGACCAAACTTTCGTGTGCCATCTTCAATGCCAATGCTTTGTGTTCAGGGCTGTCTACTGTAGAGTAAGGAATCTCACTCCAAGGATGTGTCGGATTCATCTCTCCCAGTTCAAAACGGGCTTTCAGTAACCTTTTGACTGAGGTGTTGATTTTATCTTCAGCAATCAATCCTTTTTTCACAGCATCGGTAATACTATTGAAGCTTCCACCACATTCAAGATCCGTTCCACTTAAAACAGCATCTGCTGAAGCATGTTCGGCATCCGGATGAGTGCCGTGCTTCGTTTTCGTATAAAAATCGCTTATGGCACCACAGTCGGAAACGACAATTCCTTTAAAACCCCATTCATCACGAAGAATTTGAGTGAGCAAGCGGCTACTACCGCAGCAAGGTTCACCTTCGAAACGATTATAGGCACACATCACTTCTTTTACTTTAGCTTTTTCTACTAAATCCTTAAACGCAGGAAGATAAGTCTCCCATAGATCTCTTGGATCAATGTTTTCTGCATTAAAACTGTGGCGATTCCACTCTGGTCCGGAATGGACGGCAAAATGTTTGGCACAGGCATGAAGTTTGTCATATTGTGCGTCTTCTGGGCCTTGTAAACCTCGAACGACTGCCATTCCCATACGTCCACTCAAATAAGGGTCTTCACCATAGGTTTCTTGTCCTCTTCCCCAGCGTGGGTCTCGGAATATATTGACATTAGGAGTCCACATGGTCAATCCCTGATAACGTTTGTACTGCCCTTTTTCGTTCGCATATCTGTTCTTCGCACGCGCTTCGTCTGATACGGCATCGAATACTTCGAATAATAATTTGTCATTGAAAGAAGCAGCCATACCGATGGCTTGTGGAAAGACTGTTGCTAATCCTGAGCGGGCTACGCCGTGGAGAGCTTCATTCCACCATTCGTAGGGTTTTATGCCCAATCGCGGGATGGCTGGTGAGTTGTTTTGCATCAGTGCCACCTTTTCTTCAAGAGTGAGGCGCTGTAACAAATCGTCTGCCCGTTGTTCGGCAGTTAGTTGTGTATCCTGATAGGGATACTTCGTCGGTTGTTGTGCCTGTGCGTTGATAGCTAATATTCCAGTAAGACAGGCGATGATCCATTGTTTTTTCATTTTTTGTTCTTTGGGTTATAGATTTAAGGATGCAATTGTAGTGACTTTTGGTTGTGTTGTCGGGGAATATCTGGTATAAAAAGAGGATTTATTTCGTCCTCTCTTTATATTCTGAAGGCGTGATGCCTATGATTTTCTTAAAGCACTTGCTGAAATACTTAGGATCGTTGAATCCAGTCATATAGGCTACTTGTGAGAAGTTGTATTCACCACTGTCTATTAATTGTGTAGCCCTCTTTATGCGTACTTCACGTATGAAATCAACAGGTGTTAGTCCGACAATAGATTTTAATTTTCGGTAAAATATTGTTCGACTGAGCATTAAATGCTCAGCAAATTCGTCAATAGTCAGATCGGCATTATCCATTTGTTCCTCAATAAATTCCATCACTTTTTGCATGAATTGTTCATCGTAAGGGGTGATCTGTGGCTCCGATGGCGTGGTGACATCCGTATTTATGCTCACCTTTTCTTTGGTCAGCTTAGCTAAATAGAGCTCTTGCAATTGCTTACGCTGACGGAGTAGGTTGATGATGCGTGTTTTTAGATATCTCGAGCTAAAGGGCTTAGTGATATAGTCATCGATGCCATGTTCTAGTCCGGCTATGCGATCATCTAATGAGGCCTTGGCTGAGAGCACAATGATTGGAATATGACAGATGTTATTGTCTTCTTTTATGAGCTTTATCATCTCCATGCCATCCATAACGGGCATCATAACATCGCTAATAATCAGGTCGGGCATACTCTCAATTGCACATTGCAGTCCTTCTTTACCATTGGCAGCTGTGATGACTGTGTAGCTCTCTGATAATATGTTTTTAATAAAAGTTTTTAGTTCTTCATTATCTTCGACAACCAGAATTGATAGTGGCTCTACAGTTGTATTATTCTCTTTAGAATCAGCATCTTCTAGCTCTTCTTCAGCAATAGGCAACGCACCTTCTTCTTGTGGATCTGTGTTGTGCCCGTCATCCAAAATAAATTCAACTTGACTATCTTGCTCAAAAACCTCTTTCTGGAGTGGCAACGTAACAATAAACTGACTTCCGCTACCTGGCTGACTGTTTACTTTGATTGTGCCATGGTGCATGTCAACCATTTCTTTAACTAAAGACAGACCAATTCCTGATGATGGTTGTTGCATGTTCTGTTGGGCTAAGCTTTCAAAACGCTGAAATAAAGTACGTAGCCTGTTTGGCTCTATTCCTACGCCTTCATCTGTAACCGATATGATCACTTTGTCGACTTGTTTTGTCACTTCAACAGTAATTGATTTTTCGACCGAAGTGTATTTAAATGCATTTGAAATGAGATTAAAAAATATTTTTTCAAATTTATCTCTATCTATCCAAGCATAAATGCATTTCAGTTCACTATTCAATCGGTAGTTTATCTTTTTTTCCTCTGCAATCAGCTTGAAATTAGCCATCACTTTTTGCAGAAGCGAGATGATATCAATCTTTTCAACCAAAACCTTCATCTTTTGGTTTTGTATTTTACGAAAGTCTAATATTTGATTGATGAGGCAGAGCATTCGCTCTGAATTCTTTTGTACCACAATTAAATGTTCACGTGCTGTATCCGATAACTCTTCATTCTCCAAGACTTCATTAACCGGACTGCTAATCAGTGTCAATGGAGTTCTGAGCTCATGAGATATATCTGTGAAGAAACGTAGTTTAATATTGGAGAGTTGCTGTTCAATGTCTACCTGATGGCGTAAGCGATAAATGTAGAACAACACATAAACAATACTTCCTGTAAATGCAATGAAGAGAATGATGTAGAGTATCCAAGCCCATATGGTTTCCCAAAATGTAGGAAGTACGTTTATGGAGAGTGTGCGAATATTGTTTAACCATACCCCATCGCTATTGGTCGATTTCACTTGCAATTTATACTTTCCGTTTGGCAAATTTATGTAACTGGCTGAACGATTCTTATCCCCATCATGCCATTCTTGCTCCAATCCTTCTAGACGATAGGCATAGCGGATTTCTTTGGCATCAACATAATCAAGGGCAGCAAACTGAAAAGTGAGATTTCGCTGTGAAGGTTCGATGCGTAGTTCGTCCAAGTCATCAATAGCCATGATTGACGCTTGTCCATGAATTTTTAATCCGGTAAACACAATCGATGGAACATACGTACTCTTTTGCATCTTTTGTGGGGAAACTTCTATGAACCCTTTATCGGTGCCAAATACGAACTGGTTTTTCGCATTAATTGTAGGTATGGCTTCCGAAAAGCTAAATTCTTGATGCAACGCATTTAAACTATAGTTGTCGAAGTTTTGTCTTTTAGAATCGAGTTTAGAAATGGCATTCTCCGATAGAATCCATAAGTTTCCTTGCTGATCCTCTTGAATGGCTTGTACCAAATCTGATGCCAAACCATCATCAGTTGTGTAAATCTTAAATTCAATATTGCTGCTCAGTAGATTTTTAGACAACACTTGGCTAATGCCGCCTGTAAAGCTGGCGATGTATGTTCTTTTTTGTTTGTCGGTGTAGATATGCATCACATCATTGCCACTCAGACTTGTACTTATACCTGATTCACAACAATTACGGTAGAACTTGATTTCTTCAGGTTTTTCAAATTGGCTAGAAAAAGAGAGTAGACCATTGGTGGTCCCTGCAAGAATCACTCCACCGGGAGCTTCGGAAATGTAGCGCACTTTATAGGCATAACTAGTGGGATAGTTTTTTAGCTCATTGTCACTGTGTATGAATCTGGTTTCTCCATTTTTGTAAGTTAGTAAGTTTATTCCTCCTCCGTAACAACCAATCCAGATGCGTTTATGGCTGTCTTGAAATATGGTATATACGCTGTTCCCACTTAAGCTATAGGGCTTGTTGGGTTGATGGACGAACTGCTCAATAGCGTACGAATTGGCCGTTTTCTTCTTTAATAGATAAATACCGTTTTCTTTTGTACCAATCCAAATATTACCTTGATGATCTTCAAGAAAACAATATGCACTTGCAAATTTGTGCTTCTCTTGGCTAATATTGCCTTGCGGAGTAAGGTATCCTTCTAATTTACCATTCGGTTGATAAATCCTGATGAGCTGTGCTTTTGAAGAAACCCATAGCCTTTTCTCTTTATCACACAGAAAAGCACGAGTTTCAAATCCTTCGTCGAAGCGAATTAGGTTGTATGTACGTGGAAATGTGGATAACTTATAGATTCCACGCGTACTTGTAAGCCAGCAATTACCTTGATTATCCATCATATAAGAACGTACCAGCGGACTGAAAACCGATTTTGGATTGTTTCCGTTTTTAAGCACTGGTTTAAGTTCCATATTCTCGCGATCGTAATAAGAGAAATTTCCTTCAGGAGGAAGTATCCACAGTACGTTTTGTTTGTCTTCAAAAATCACGTTTTTATTTTTACGCTCATATTTAATCACTTCGTTAATGGGCGTATAAAGATGTTTAATCTGCTGTGTGAGTGGACTATAATGAACGACTCCAGTGGTGTTAGGAAAGATCCAAAGCTCGTTGTAGTGGTCTTGATAGACAGACTGTACGTTGTTAGAAGGTTGAGTGGCTGTGCGTATATCAATGATTTGAAACTTATTTTCTTTTAAATTATACAGAATCAATCCATTGTCAGTGGCCAGCGAAAGGATGTTCGAGTTGAAGATCTTAGCTTCCTGAACGGCAGATATCGTATAAGGGGTCTCTATAAATTTAAATTGTTTGTTCTTTAAGTTATATGAAGCAATTTTGCCAGAACGAGAAACTAAGTAAATGATATGATTCGCTTCATTAATATATTGAAAAGGAAAGTCGCTATCTATCTGCTTTTTACCGATAATAGAAATTCCTTTGTTTGTGAGCACCCATTCATCTTCTTCAGAGTCTTGAAATATAGTATAAACGGTATCTCCTTTTAAGTTTTCTTTGAATGAGCTGTATAAAGTGATCCCTTCTCCTTGTTTGCAGAGCTGGTCATCTATGCGGAGTGCACTTCCATTTTGGAGTGTAAACCACGAAATACCCTTGGGTAAGGTATATATATGTGTGGTATAATTGTTTTGTATGATCGTTTCTTCTATACTCCGTAATACGTCAATGAACTTTTCTGTCTGGTTGTTAAACAGATACACCCGTCCATTATATGCCTGACACCAAATATCTCCATATTTAGTGTCTGCTATTTGGTTGATACGATTCGTATTTAAGATATAAGCATCTTTGTAAGACGTTTTGAAATTTTTGAAAGAATATCCATCAAATTTATTTAACCCATTCCATGTCCCAAACCATAAAAAACCTTTTTTATCTTGTATGATTGTATGCACAATGCCTTGAGACATTCCGTCGTTAATGGAATAATGTTTAATCTGATATATGGGTTGAGCTGCTAATAGGCAGTGGTAGAATATAAAAATAGAGAGGAATAGATGTTTCATAATATTAGCCTTTATCAACTACAAAAATAAGCAAAAGTAACGATATAAAGTGTTTTTAGGGACACATTGAACGTATAATACGAAAATTAGCTTATTTTTTCCTCTTTCTACGATAATTTGATAAACGTTGATTTAAAAAATCCTCCTTATATTCGGTTAGGAATATAAAGAGGATCGTTTTATTGACGAGAGTTGCATGGGGTATGGTGAGATGAAATCATAATTGGGGAATAATTGCACAAGACTTTCACAAGTATCCACTCGTCAATGCTTAAAAGCGAACAAAACTAATTAAAAAAAAACAGTTATGAAAAGAAGAATTGAATAATCTGATATCCTTTACGATTTTTTTAATGTATTGAAGATATTTTGGGGCATTTTTCGCAAACTCATTGTTTTTTCTTATGTTTGTCACCTAAATAACGTTTGAATTAATAATATATGTCAGATTCTAAACTATATAATGACTTTCCGTCTTTTCTACAGAGTTATTTTCCCTATAAAGTACAAAAAATATCATTGAATGCTGGATTTACTTGTCCTAATCGTGATGGGACAAAAGGATGGGGAGGGTGTACTTATTGCAATAACCAAACTTTTAATCCAGACTATTGTCGTACTGAGAAATCGATAACAACTCAGTTGGAAGAAGGTAAACTTTTTTTCTCGCGTAAATACCCTGAAATGAAATATTTGGCCTATTTCCAAGCTTATACGAATACTTATGCCGAACTAGAAGGTCTGAAACGTAAATATGAAGAAGCTTTGCAAGTAGACGGTGTGGTCGGCCTAGTGATTGGAACACGTCCTGATTGTATGCCTGATGATTTACTTTATTATTTGCAGAAATTAAGTCAACAGACTTTTCTAATGGTTGAGTATGGAATAGAAAGTGTAAGTGATGAAACTTTATTGCGGATAAATAGAGGGCATACTTATGCTGACACGATTCATGCGGTGCAGCGTACTTTTGATTGTGGAATAATAACGGGCGGGCATATCATTTTAGGGCTTCCCGGAGAGAGCCATGATGCCATTGTTTCGCAAGCTGAAATACTTTCGGAACTGCCATTGACAACACTCAAAATTCATCAACTCCAATTGATTCGCGGCACTAAAATGGCTTTAGAATATAAGAAGAATTCTGCCGACTTTAATTTGTTTACTGATGTGGATCAATACATTGATTTAGTGATTGATTATATAGAACATTTGCGACCGGATTTAGTTTTAGAACGCTTTGTTTCACAGTCTCCTAAAGAATGGCTTATAGCTCCGGACTGGGGGTTAAAAAATTTTGAATTTGTGGCTAGATTGCAAAAAAGAATGAAAGAAAGAGGAGCTTATCAAGGTAAGAAGTATAGGGATTCAGAAAAAAGAGTTATTTTTGCAGGAAATAAGTTCACTATATGATAAACACTGTCTTTGTATGAATGGATAGTGAATAGAATTTAATTAGACTTTAAGAATGGAACAAAAAACAAGAATTAAAGGAAATGTCCACTACGTAGGAGTAAACGACCGTAATAAACACCTTTTTGAAGCTTTGTGGCCTTTACCCTATGGAGTTTCGTATAACTCTTATTTAATTGATGATGAAATGGTGGCGTTGGTTGATACTGTTGATATTTGTTATTTTGAAATTTATTTGCGCAAAATAAAACAGATTATTGGCGAACGTCCTATAAACTATTTGATTATTAATCACATGGAACCCGATCATTCCGGATCTATCAGACTGATTAAAGAGCAATACCCGGATATTATTATTGTAGGTAATAAGCAGACTTTTGGTATGGTCGAGGGATTTTATGGAGTGACAGGCGAACAATACTTAGTAAAAGACGGCGATTTTTTAGCTTTAGGAAGTCATAAACTTCGTTTTTATATGACCCCCATGGTGCATTGGCCTGAAACAATGATGACGTTTGATGAAACAGACGGAATCCTGTTTTCTGGTGATGGTTTTGGCTCTTTTGGTACACTAGATGGCGGTTTCATAGATACGCGAATGAATGTGGATAAGTATTGGGATGAAATGATTCGCTATTATTCTAACATTGTAGGCAAATATGGTAGTCCCGTGCAAAAAGCTTTGCAAAAACTTGGTGGACTTGCTATTTCAGCCATTTGTTCTACTCACGGACCAGTGTGGATGGAGAACATTACTAAAGTGATTGGAATTTATGATCGTTTGAGCCGATATGATGCGGATGAAGGTGTCGTGATTGTTTATGGAAGTATGTATGGTAATACAGAACAAATGGCAGAAGCTATTGCTAATGAACTATCAGCACAGGGTATCAAAAATATTGTGATGCATAATGTCTCAAAGAGTCATCCTTCTTATATCATAGCAGATATTTTCCGTTATAAAGGTCTTATTATAGGATCTCCTACTTATTGTAATCAAATTTTCCCAGAAATAGAGTCTTTATTATCAAAGATTCTAATTCGAGAGATCAAAGGACGTTACTTAGGATATTTTGGCTCGTTTGCTTGGTCTGGTGCTGCAGTGAAACGTATGGGCGAATTTGTCGAAAAAAGTAAATTTGAGTTAGTCGGAGATCCGATTGAAATGAAATACGCGATGAACGATGTGACTTATGCGCAATGTGAAAATCTTGCTTGCTCAATGGCCGATCGTTTGAAGAAAGATCGTTAATGCGATTGTGAAAGAATATCTTTTTATTAACTAACATATAACAATCGACTTATGAGACTTATTATTCAGCCGGACTATTTGTCCGTATCTCAGTGGGCTGCACATTATGTTGCTGCCAAAATAAAAGCTGCCAATCCAACCCCCGAAAAACCATTTGTATTGGGCTGCCCTACAGGATCTTCTCCTTTGGGTATGTATAAAGCTTTAATCGACCTTTATAAGAGCAAAGTTGTTTCTTTTCAGAATGTAGTTACATTCAACATGGATGAATATGTAGGGTTGCCTAAGGAACATCCTGAAAGTTATTACTCTTTTATGTGGCATAATTTTTTTAGCCATATTGATATTAAGAAGGAGAATGTGAATATCCTTAATGGGAATGCAACTGATCTTGACGCTGAGTGTGAACGTTATGAAGCTAAAATTAAATCCTATGGAGGCATTGATCTCTTTATGGGAGGTATTGGACCGGATGGGCACATTGCTTTTAATGAACCAGGCTCATCATTGGTTTCTCGCACGCGACAGAAAACGTTGACTACAGATACGATCATTGCTAATTCTCGTTTTTTTGATAATGATATGAATAAAGTGCCTAAAACTGCTTTGACTGTAGGTGTGGGAACGGTACTTTCTGCAAAAGAGGTGATGATTATAGTTAATGGACACAATAAGGCTCGTGCTTTGTATCATGCTGTTGAAGGTGGAATCACTCAAATGTGGACTATTAGTGCTCTGCAAATGCACGAAAAGGGAATTATTGTGTGTGATGATGCTGCAACTGAAGAATTGAAAGTTGGCACTTATCGTTATTTTAAGGATATTGAGGCTGCTTATTTAGATCCAGCTGGGTTAATCTAATTCAAAAAAACAATGGGAGATAGTTCTATAGAACTAAGATTCCTTATATAATTAAAGCCATTTTAGTTTATTACTTGATAATACTAAAATGGCTTTATTATTTGAAATCCTATTTATTTATACTTCATTTAGCCATCCTTTCCCTTGACGAACGATTTCCGGATCTCCTTCTGTGCATTTAACCACTGTAGAGGGTTCAATGCCACCAATACCTCCATCAATCACTAAGTCAACTATATCTCCAAACTTTTCGTCTATAAGCTCTGGGTCTGTGAGATATTCTAAATCTTCGTGTTCTCCTAATGGAAGGGTCGTAGTCATAAGCGGAGCATCAAGTAACCGGGCTATTTCTCGGATAATATTATTATCGGGCATACGAATACCGACTTCCTTTCTATTTCGGAAAATTTTAGGGAGTCGAGTGGTACCGTTAAGGATGAATGTAAATGGGCCGGGAAGATTATGCTTCATTAATTTAAATTCATTATTACCTACCTTTGCATATTCGCTGATGCTACTTAAATCGTAGCATATAATGGATAAGTTATTCTTGCGTGGATCAATCTCCTTAATTCTACAAATCCGTTCTATGGCGCGTTCTTTCAGCCCGTGACAACCAATCGCATACATCGTATCCGTTGGATAGATGATGAGTCCACCATCGTTTAGAATTTCGATGATTCGTTGCAAGTCTTGCGGGTTATTGTTCTTGTCATATAGTTTTAGAAGCATATTTTTTCTCCTTCTTTATTTTAGTCTTTTCTTGAGGAAATCAAGCGCCTTTTCTGTCACTTTCTGTTTTAGAGAATCTTTGTTAGCTGTATTGACAGAATCAACTCCGAGCTTTTTTCCCAGTTTATTAATTGCTTCATTGGCAACAGATTCGACTGCTTGATTAGCCATACTTTTGGTATCAATGCTTACTTTAGGTGAATTGAAGGAACCTCCAATTTTTAGATCGAGGGTCATTGCTTTGGAAAGCCCCGTAGAGGGCGGAAGTTTTACTTTGCCGGAATAGTCAATCGTTTGGTCAAGCCCGGTGGTACCTGAGAGGTTTAAGTTGTAATCTCCCATTTTGATATCAAAAGGTTTAGTGGCAACTTTTCCGTCTTTGATCGTAAAATCCAAAGTCATATCTTTAACATTTATGTTCTTAAGATTAGCTTGCTTAGTAGCATCTGCAATTTGGTCGATAGCTTTCACACCGCTTAGATTTAGATTGTGCGTAGAAAGTTTACCATCCCCTTGCATTGTTTCCAACACGGGACTCATTGTTTTATCCAGATCACTCAATACATTGATTTGTCCAGAGAAGTTTCCTTTAAGACTTTCAAAAATAGGAGCTAGTTGTTGAACCATATCTAGCTCTTTGTAAGCTTGCGAGAAATTAATCTCTGAAAGTTTGAATCCAGCTTTCATTTTAGGCTGTTTGGGCTCAGCAGTTGAGTAGTATCCGTTCATGACTACATTTCCCCCCATAGTATTCATCGAAAGATTGCTCATATCAACTTTGCCATCCTTAACAGTAAGTTTACCTTTCATGTCGTTGAACGTCATCTTATCAAATAAGACCTTTTTCAAAGTCGCATTCATTTGGAAGTCTATGTTATGCGGAATTTCAATAGTTCCAGTCATTGCAGTTGAATCCGATACAGCTGATTTACTTCCTACTGTGTCTGTCGATAATGCTATAAAATCGTTCAAATTCAAATAATTGGATTGAATATTTAGTGTTCCTTTTAAGGTGTTTCCTTTAAGAACATATCCAATATAATCCTCAAAGCGACTGTCGGCTGTTATGTCATTTTCCCCAATATTAACCGTTGTCTCACTTAGTTGCAGGTATTGTGGAGTGAATGTAAAGAGTGATTTTTTGATATCAACATCAGGCATATCCTTCATCTTCAGTCTCATATTACTTAAGCCTATGGTTCCGGATGCTTTCATTTCATCATATTTTTCTTTTTCAATGTAAGATAGACGTCCAGAGGCTTGCATGTTTGCATTTATGGTTCCATTTAGTTCTAGGTCCGCTAATGGATATACCTTTTTTATCATACCTAAATCGAGAACACCTTTAGCTTCTATATTAAAATCTGGATCGCTAATTAAGGTTTTAAAATCCCCCTTCATGCTGAAGGGATTGCCTGCAATACTAAAACTGAATGGATTGATATGTATTGTAGTCAGGTCGATATCTCCACCAGGATTCTGAATGTTAGCGTTAATATTTATTTGGTCTACTCCTGCAGGTAGTGCCGGATAACGGAACATTCCGTTTTTAACAGCGATGGCTATGTTAAATGAGGGAACTGTATCTCCTTGCAGTGTTCCTTTGGCAGAAGCAGCAAGTGTGGCAGTCCCATCCGTTTTAAGAGTCGAAAATTCTGTTGCATAAATGCTTGGTATTAACGAAAGAATTTCTTTGAACCCAACGTCATTGGTGTTAAGCTTAAGATCCATATCTGTCGCTGTATCCCTTAGTTTTAGCCAACCGTCTATACTTGCTTGAATGGCGTTGATACTGATGCTGTTGTCCTTTAATGTATATGTATTATTAGCAAGATCTGCATCAATATTCATTAAAGCTGAGACATTCGCATTCGAAAGAAATGGAATACCATCCATTTTATAAGTAAGAGAAGTTGTTTTACCTTCTAGTTTCAGTGTAGTGCGATCACTACTTAAATCACCTGAACATTGAGCATTGAAATCATTGATTGCGGCATACATTTTCCCTTGCTGATCATCATAGATCAAGCTCATATTTTTAACGATAAAACTTTGTAGCTTGATTTTAAAAGTAGCTGTTTCTGTTTCGGGAGTCAGGTTTGCTTCTGTTGTATCAGGTTTCATAATGTCCCAGTTTACTTGTCCGCTAGGTAATACAATAGCATGTAACCGAGTATCTTCAATGACTATTTTAGAAATGTCATAGCCGCTATTTCCGAAAAGAGAAAATAAGTTGATTGAAGCTGTGACTTCTCCAGCCTGAAAGAGGGTATCGTTAGCGAATGCTCCAGTTCCTTTTAGATAGAAATCTTCTAGAGAAATGCTCGCTTTCGGAAAATCGCGGAATAGGCTGATATTTAGCTTTTTGAAATCAAACTGTGCATTGAGCATTTTATTGCCTTCTGTTTTTACAATACCAGCTATCTTACCTTGGAAGGCAAAAGGTAGAAGGAGCATCAGAATGATTATTACTCCTAGGGTGATAGCAGATATTTTCAATCCTTTATTCATTTGCATCTGTTTTAAGTGTCTTATGAGTTATACAGAACAAAGCTAGTAAAAGTTTTGGTTTACTGAGTTAAAATTTAGATAAATTCCTAATTTCTAAGGATTAGACATGTATGTGCAATCTTTGTTTTATTATCTGAAATTCTTCGTTAGAACTGTATGTGAGACCAGTTTATTTTTGTTTCTGTTTTTTGAGTTCTTCAGCAATCCTCCATTGTATTGCTGCTTCATCTTCTTTTCCTATTTTCAATAGTGCATCGCCAAAGAGCTCATGTGCTCCGGCGTGCTCCGGTTTGAGGCTTGTTGCTTTGTCAAGGTCTGCAATAGCCCCTTCTACATTCTCTGTCTTTAGACGCAATTTTCCTCTATTGTAAACTGCTTTGAAGTTTGCAGGGTGAAGACGTACCGCTTGGTTAAAACAATTCTCAGCATCAAAATACTTTTTAGTGTTGAATAACGTGATTCCTTTTCGAATCCATGCATCCAAATAATTGGGATCCAAGCTGAGTGCTTTATCGTAATTGGCAATTGCTGCGCGTGAGTCGTGAGCTTGAGTGACACATTCATTTCCCATAAGTAAATACTCATGAGCATATTCTCGTAATCTCTCTTGTTGCTCGTGCATTTGTTCTTTAAGTGCTTTGTTCTGAGCACGTAGTGTGTTAATAACACCGAGCTTTCGTCGAATTAAACGTCGCGATACTGGTTTTTCGATATCATACCTAGAATGAATAGCCAGAAAAAACTGTTCAAGACACTCTTCCATATTCCCTTTGTCGAACGCACGCGAGGCAGCAGCATATTGTACATCCGCCTGTGCCTGTTTTAATGCTTTATCTATGGTCTGCCGATCGTTAAATCGAGTCGCAAAGTTCACGATTTCAGGACGAACAAAGATGTCCGCTCTGTTAATCGGTTTTTGAAGTTGAATACCATCTAATGATGTGCACCGGCTCAGAGCTACATAAGTCTGTCCTCCGGCAAACACACCTCCAGTAAAGTCTATAACAACCTTACTGAAAGTTAGCCCTTGGCTTTTATGAACAGTAATAGCCCAAGCAAGTCGAATAGGGTATTGGGTGAAACTTCCTAATACTTCCTCTTCAATTTCTTTCGTCTCCTCATTGTATCTATATCGGATATTTCGCCAAGACTCTAGTTTAACATCACATTCTTTCCCATTGTCTGTGATTACGTATATCGTTTCTTCCTCTTCATCAATACCAACAATCATTCCGATTGTGCCGTTAACCCATCTTTTTTCGAAATCATTTTTTATAAATATGATTTGAGCCCCCGGTTTTAAAACAAGTTCTTGCGAGGTTGGCAGACTACTTTCAGGAAAATCACCTTCAATCTTTCCTTCAAATTTAATTGGATCTCCTGGTAGCTCAGCTAATTTCTTTTCATTAATCGAATCAACGGTATCTCTTCGAGTGGCAAGGGTAATATACATGTCGGCTTCTGAAGTTTCGATCGACCTTCCGTAGCGCGTGTTCAAGAGTTGCAAGTCAGCAGCTCCGGCAGTATTATTACGAATATGATCGAGCACATTGACAAAGACAGAGTCAGTTTGTCGGTAAACCTTTTGAAGTTCGATAGAGACCAAATCAATTTGATTAAAAACTCTTGCTGAAAAGAAATAAGAGGTAGGGTAGGAACGGTTTAAAATTTCCCGTTCATCATTCTTAACTACAGGTTCCAGCTGAAAGACATCACCAACTAACAGTATCTGTTTGCCTCCAAAAGGCTCACGTAGGTTATGAGAATAGACACGTAGGATGCGATCAATTGCATCTATCATATCCGCTCTTACCATAGAAATCTCGTCAATAATGACTAACTCAATTTGCTCAAGTAACTTTCGGTGAGGTTTGGTGTATTTGAAAAACTCATGAATACGTCCTCGTTGAAGACTTAAATTGGGATCGTCAGGAAGCAAAGGATAAAATGGTAGTTTGAAGAAACTATGAATTGTACTTCCCCCAGCATTGATGGCAGCTATGCCAGTGGGTGCCAAAACGATATGTTTCTTTTTAGTATGCTCGCAGACATAGCGCAGGAATGTAGATTTTCCTGTCCCAGCTTTTCCGGTCAGGAATAAAGATTGACGCGTGTACTGAATTAAATTCAGAGCGTCTTGAAAAGGAGCGTTATTTGTGTCTACGTTCATCTAGAGCTGATAATTGTTGTTAGATAATTCCGAGATGTTTCATTGCTTTGCTAATGCCATTCTCGTCAACTGAGGCAGTTATATAGTCGGCAGCAGCTTTAACCTCTTCTTGAGCTTGCCCCATTGCTACTCCAATACCGGCATGTCTAAGCATACTGATATCATTTCCACCATCTCCGAATGCTACCGTATCTTTAAGGTTTATACCGAAGTGGCGAATGATTTCATCTATACCTTTTTGTTTTGTATCTCCTTTGGCAGTAACATCAGCAAATGCCGGATACCAACGTCCTATTTCGCAGTTAGGAATAGAAGAAAGAATCCCTTGTTCTTCTTCTTTAGTTATAAAAGGTGTCATTTGTATGATTTCTTTTTGAATAGCCTCTTCAAAAGAAACGGCAGGAAAAGCATCTACATGCAGGTATTCATA
The DNA here is from genome assembly GCA_023426145.1 of Bacteroidota bacterium. Lineage (GTDB taxonomy): Bacteria > Bacteroidota > Bacteroidia > Bacteroidales > Bacteroidaceae > Bacteroides. Next base: position 309,299 of record JAFABG010000040.1, read on the forward strand.
AAATATCTTTATCACCATTTCATTGGGTTGGCAAACAGAAATGTTATGTTCTTCTACGAAAATGCAAGGTGCACCATTCTGTTTACAAAAGTCTGCCATTGCTTTTACTTCTTCTTGTGGGATAGCACTTTTGTAAATAACCTCTTGCTCAACAAAGCAATAAGCTCCATTCATGGTTATATATCCGTCGATCAGGTTGCGTTCTTGAAGTTCTGATAGGTTGTTTATAATCGCTTTCGGGCGTCCGGTAGCAATAAATAGTTTGTGACCTTTTTCTCTTGCGGCTTCTAATGCCTCTATTGTGGAAGACGGAATACTATGGGTTTTAAAACTAACTAAAGTTCCGTCTATATCAAAAAATAATGCTTTCGTCATAAATTCTTTTTTGAATTGAGTACAAATGTACTACTTTTGTCTCACATAACATAAAAACATCATGTAGTATGAAGTATAATTTTGATGAAATAATAAACCGTAACGATACAGATTCCATCAAATGGGACGCTGTTAAAACCCGTTGGGGACGTAATGACTTAACTCCGATGTGGGTGGCTGATATGGATTTTCGTACAGCTCCTTTTGTAATCGAAGCTTTGAAAAAGAGACTGGATCATGAAGTCTTAGGCTATACTTTCGCTTGTAAGGAATGGGCAGAGTCCATTATAAACTGGGTGAAGGTACGTTATGAATGGGATATTCAAGAAGAAATGTTAACGTTTACACCTGGTATTGTTCGCGGGTTGGCTTTTGCTATTCAATGTTTCACTGAGAAAAATGATAAAGTGATGGTAATGCCTCCTGTTTATCATCCATTCTTCTTGGTGACGAAGAATAATGAACGTGAAGTCGTTTATAGTCCATTGGTGTTGAAAGATGGACAGTATCATATTGATTTTGACCGTTTTCGTGAAGATGTTCAGGGATGTAAATTGTTGATATTAAGTAATCCTCATAATCCTGGAGGACGCGTGTGGACTAAAGAGGAATTGGAAATGATTGCCGAAATTTGTTATGAAAGTCATACTTTAGTGATTTCTGACGAAATTCATGCGGATCTAACATTGCCTCCTTATAAGCATCCTACATTTGCGCTTGTCTCGGAGAAAGCACGAATGAATTCGATTGTCTTTATGTCTCCTAGTAAAGCCTTTAATATGCCTGGCATAGCTAGCTCTTACGCTATTATCGAAAATGCCGAAATACGTCGTCCATTTCTTCGATATATGGAGGCTAGCGAACTGAATGAGGGACATTTGTTTGCTTATCTTAGTGTTGCAGCCGCTTATAGTAATGGCACCGAATGGTTGGACCAAGTGGTTAACTATATTAAAGAAAACATCGATTTCACGGAAAATTACCTGAAGAAGTCTATTCCATCTATTAGTATGATTCGTCCGCAAGCTTCTTATCTTATATTCCTTGATTGTAGAAAGCTAAATTTAAGTCAAAGTGAGCTGAAGCGTTTGTTTGTAGAGGATGCCCATTTGGCTTTGAATGATGGAACTACGTTTGGTAAGGAAGGTGAAGGTTTTATGCGATTGAATATAGCCTGCCCTCGTGCTCTGTTGGAGAAAGCCTTGCAACAACTAGAGCAAGCTGTTAATAATAGATAAGTCTTTTAGGTTAATTCTGTTTCTATAAATTTGATAAATGTATTTATGAGACTATTCCTTCTTGTTTTTCTTTTAAGTTATGTAGGTGGAAATGTTTATGTCTTTATCCGCGCGTTACAGATGGTTTCTGGCATGTCGTTGGTGTTAAAAATCCTATTCTCTGTCGTTTATTGGCTTGTCGCGTTTTCTTTAGTAATAGTACTGTTGACACGAAATATGGATATGCCTATTGCTTTGTCTAAATCGATGTTTCATGTTGGGTCGGCATGGCTCGTGTTTATCCTCTATATGGTGATTGGTTTGTTACTTACCGATCTCATAAAACTATTTGTTCCCTCATTGAACTATGGCTTTTATTATGCTTTAGGGGTAACCGCTTGCCTTTTGCTCTACGGCTATTATAACTATCTTCATCCACAGATTAATAAGATTGAGCTTTCCTTGGATAAGCCCCTGAATGGGCGAGAAATGAATGTAGTAGCGGTGAGCGATATACATTTAGGATATGGTACAGGCAAAGATCAGCTTAGGCGATATGTGGATATGATAAATAAGCAGCATCCGGATCTCATACTCATTGGTGGAGATTTGATAGATAATAGCGTTGCTCCATTATATCGTGAAAATATGGCGGAGGAATTGGATCAGCTAAAAGCTCCGTTAGGTATTTATATGGTTCCGGGGAATCATGAATATATCAGTGGAATTGATGAAAGTGAGCGTTTTATTAAGACTACTTCTATACAATTATTACGTGATTCTGTGGTAACTCTACCTAATGGCGTACAGATTATTGGTCGTGATGATCGTTCCAATCGCTCACGCTCTTCACTTCCTACGTTGTTGAAGCAAGTTGATACGGGGAAACCCATCATTCTTCTTGATCATCAGCCCTATAATCTGGCAAAAACCGACTCTTTGGGGATAGATTTGCAATTTAGTGGACATACGCATAGAGGACAAGTTTGGCCGATTAGTTGGATTACAGATCGTATTTATGAACAAAGTCACGGCTATCGGAAATGGAGTAAATCACATATCTATGTATCTAGTGGTTTATCTCTATGGGGGCCTCCTTTTAGAATAGGAACAAATAGTGATATGGCTGTTTTTCATATTGACTAGTTATATTCACTTCATATAAATCAACCGCTTTCTTCTTTTTAATGAGAAGAAAGCGGTTTTTTTTGAAATATATAGAAATGTGTTTTAGTGTTCTTATAGGCTAAGAGCTTTCTTTTTGTGAAGCTCTAGAAAGATAAGTAATTTACAGGAATCAAGCGCACCTCACTATTTAGTCCAGAAGGCATAGGGCTCCAGTTACTATAATTGGCCTTTTTGTAATTCAAGTCGACCATATTTATCTCTTTAAATTTACGCCATTGCACTCCCTGTCTATCTAATTCTGCAATCCGGTTGGCTGGTAGGTTAGTAACTTCTACTTCTATTTGGTTTTTCCCAGGTTTAAGTAACCTTCCAACTTTTAACTGATAAGGTACTGCCCATGTACAGCCTGCATCTTTACCATTAATCCGAACACGTGCACTTTCGCGTACATCTCCTAAATCAAGTATCCAGTCGTCGGCTTTTAAAGCGGGTAGATCTATTTCCAAAGAATAAATTCCAGTGCCCATATTTGTCTGTGCGGCAGGGTGATTTATAGTCGTCCATGAACAGGGACGGTCTATGTTAAATGTACCCTCAATTGTTGGCTGACTATTTGCAAAATGCAATTTCCATCCGTGGTCTAAACTAAGACTGAAGGGCTGCTCTTTTATGTATTTCCATGCTTTTATTCCTTGTAACGGTTGATGATAAGTTTGCAAGATTACTGATTCTCCGGATTTGAGTTGAATATAAACTTGCGTTTTACCATCCTGTTTTCGTAAGCGTGCTTCTCCTGCTTCTCCTGTCATAGGGTCGAAAAAGACAGCAGATTCAGCATTTGTTGCCAATGATACCCAATCATCCACTCTCTTATCTTGAAGAGAAGAAATGAAATAATGATATCCCGTATCGTTTACCCTTCTTATTGTTTGTAGCCCATACTTCGTTTTCATTTCCTCTTTAAGAATCTGGCAACTACTTAACGTACGCATATAATCGGTTCCGGTAATAATCTTTCCTTTTCCTATTGGAGTAACTGTTGTTTCGGCAAAAGAAACAGCTGGCAATTTTTGCAAATACTGGCTTTGTTTTTTCCGTTTCTGTTCCAGTTGTCCGTATCCAGGTACATCCGTAGGATAGTTTTCTAGAAATACAATGGTTGCTCCTTGATTGGCTAGTTTTAGCAAATGTTCAAGAACATCACACGGCATTAAATGTGCTGCAGGTACCACAAGTGCTTTGTAGCTTGTTCCTCCGGAAGTGATAAGGTGTCCATCTTTAAAAGTAGTATTGCGGATAAAATTATCTGAGATATAGTCTCCATCATATCCACTCTTCGTAATAAGATTGATCGCGTTTATAAACTTAGGGGCCAGCTCATCCATGTTGTGAATACTGAAAAGTAGTAAACGACCCGGTTGTTCATTCCACATATCATATACCGGCAAATAGATGAGAAAGTCATTGTCTGGTTTCCCCATTTGTAGAAAACTCTGGCAACGAGTGATATAATCAAAGAAAAAAGGAGCATCATGCCAGATACTATTTGTCGGGCTCATATTGATAGAAGCGTAAAATAACCATCCGGGCCATTCGGCTTCTTTCGGTGAATAAGGTGTTCCATGAAAGAACATATGATTAATACCCGAAACGAACATTAAATCCATGTCAGGTTTACATTGCGATAAAGATGTGCGGAAATGCTCAGTTAGCCAAGTAAATGTTTCACTCGAGGTATAAGGTTTCCCTGCGATGTGAGCTGCAGAAGATGCATATTTCAACATGGATAAATCAGAATAATTCTTTTTTGTTAATGAATCCTGACGTAACCCTTTGATGTTGAACTGTGAAAGTCCAAAACCTTCACATTCTGGAATATCCACTGCTGCATAAATATCAATCAAATTGGCGGGCGACCCATGTGCTTGGTTGCGAGTGATGCTACCATGTTTATGCGCCCACTTTGTCCATTGATTGGTAAAGTTCTCAAGAAGAAGTTCTGACATAGTTTCTCGGTAGTCAGACACGATACGCCTAGTGATTTCAGGGCGTTTGTCATCTAGAAATTCAAGGAAATGTTCTTCAAGTTTGTAGCCTCTTCGACGATTAAATTCATCGAGAAAGTTCCCGGTCCAATCTGCTTGATAAACTTCGTATGAGTCATTAAAGAAGGTATGCGGATAACTTGTTTTAGTGGTTTTAAAAGCATGATCGAATCGGTCAAGATATTGATTTACTGCTTTTTTTGATAAATGATCCATCACATATCCTTCTCCTCCGGGAGCTGCGCGTTTTACTTTTTGTAGCGTTTTTCCCTCGAAAAGAACTATAATTTTCCACTTACCGCTCGGCGCTTTCCAAACGAGTTTGTTTCTTTTTGTGTAGGAGGTAATGTTTATGCAATGTCCATTCTCATCATAAGCCATCACTCGGCTGAGAGAAGAAAAAGGCTGTTGTTTCTTATCGGTGACACTAATATCTAATGTGATTTCTTTTCCTCCTTCAATATCGTATGTTTCGAATATAGCTTTGCCCGCAGCATCCTCAACACTCACTTGAGGTCCACCGAAAGGCCATCCTGTCCCAGTGTTCATATCCACTTCTATACCTGTGCGTTTGCCTTCAGCTTGAGTATGACGTAGCACTTCCATCCAACGGGGAGAAAGATATTGAATGTCGTTGGCTTCATTACCTTGCACTCCATATATGGGAGTGATCTCAACCGCTCCCATGCCTGCTCGTGCATACTCCTCCAAATTATAAGTCAGATTTTTTTCATCTACAGCACTTCCCAGCCACCACCATCTTGTGCCCGGCTTAGCTTCAGCAGGGGTATCTGGCCATTGCTGAGCTTGCATGCTACCTGCTGTGGCAAGCATGCAGAGGAATATCAGTTGTTTCTTATTCATCATTATTCTTTTGTTGTATTATAGTATTCAATATTTTCCGCATCGTCAACGACAAAGAGCGGACGTCCGTCAGGCTTTTCAAAATGAAATCGTACACTGTCAAAGATAATGTTTTTTGCGTGACGGATATAAAATCCCTTGGCCGGAATAGTGCCGAACATCCAAGGTTCCGGATATATTTTTTCCTGTTCGGGTGGAATTCTTTTTCCATCTTCCTGAGTGTACCCACCTTTATAGTACAGATTAATATTCCGAAAAGCTACGTCTTCGATATGTGCCCCAGGTACACCACTGATAATTGAAGAATAGCGGCTATCAGCGTTCCATACATTTACGTTACTAATCAAAATTCGTTTCATAGTGCCAATTTCAGTCCCTTCTGGGCTACGTAGACGAGCACCAAGACGGAGAAAAATGGGAGCATTGACAATGTTTCTCATTGTGATGTTGCTGATCACTATATCTTCGAGGTGTCCACCATCCACACTTTCGAGTGCTAGTCCACGGCAGTTTTCGAATATGCAGTTGGTTATGGCAATGTTGCGAAATCCACCACTACTTTCTGTTCCCAGCTTGATTCGCCCAGTGCGATAGCCATGGTCAGGTGCTTGCGGCTCATCGAGTTGCCAACTGCCATCTAATACACTTCCTTTATCAAATCCGCTAACATAACAATCACTTATGGTCACATTTTCAGTATCTTTAAAATAGCCTAAGGCATAGGAGGCTTTCAATACTATAGCATCATCCCATGGAGAGTTAACTGTGCATTGGCTAATGCGAACATTGCGACAGCAGTCAATATCAAATCCGTCTCGATTAGTATCTACTTTCAAATTAAGTACGGAGAGATGCTCAACCCCTGTTGCTAGCAGAGCAAAATGTCCACAGTGCAACATTGAAAAGTCTTTTAACGTAACATTCCGGCAATCTTTAAGGCTAATTGCTTTATTACCGACTCCATTGAGACGACTTTCCTCGCGGGTTAATCCTTTGCCATAAATTAATCCCTGCCCGCTGATTGTAATATTTTCCAATCCGATTCCCCAAATCAGAGAATTCTTCCAGTGGCTATGTCCAAAGTCTTGATATTTATTATGACTATTAGGTTCGGCCGAATCATAACCTTCTTCTTTCCCTGGGAAAGCAGCTACAATGCGTGCTCCTTGTTCTAAGTAGAGGTGTATGTTACTTTTTAATCTTATTGAATAACAAGCATATTCTCCAGCAGGTATATATATTGTACCTCCCCCTTCTAATGAAGCAGCTTCAATGGCTTTGTTAATCGCAGGAGAATCAATAGTTTTCCCATCCGATTTAGCTCCGAAATCTTTTACGTTGTATGTTGCAGCATGTGCATATAGACTGCTTAAAATTAGACTAAATAGTAGATATGTTTTTCTCATTAATTCGTCTTTAAGGGTTTACTGAACTATTTTTTCAAAAACTTCAGTTAGCATGAAATAATTATAATCCGCCTTACTGTTTTGTTCGTAGAAACAAAAGTAAAGCTTACTTCCGACAGTTAGAGAACATTTTCCACAAAGGATTGGATGTTTCGTCCGTTTTCCTGATTCGAAGAGTTGCACCGGAGTTTGATTTTTCTCACCATCGCACAAGCGAATATCATCAGATGGTGTAACCGCTTGTAATGTCTGAAGTTTCATACTCTCTCCATAATAGCATGTAAAGGCTTGTCCTTCTACACTAAACACATTAATGTCTACATCAGGCTGGCAGTCTCCAAAACTCCAATACAAATGGTCAGCAATTTCCGTAGAAGAGACTTTCACTTCAAGAATAAATCCGCGAGTATTGGGTAAACTTTTCCATTGAAAAGTAACACCTTTTACTCTATCTTTGGAGCTAAGCCAATTGCTATTACCTTCTTTAGCTATACCTAGTCGGAAGATACCTGCAGGTGGAGTGAGTTGTTGAGCCTTTACATTAACGAGACTCAACCCCAGCAGTAAAATTATCAGTAGTTGTTTTAGCATAGTTGAAATGGATATTACTTTGTTCATTCTCTTTTAAAATGAGACCTTCTTTGTTTTTTACGTCCAATGTGATTTCAGATAAATTGAAATTTTTGGTGTAGCATATCTTCCCCGGCTTGTTTGCTTGAGCTTCGATGGCATAAAGATAGAAATTTTCGAGACGCAATGTATCATTCCAGCCAGAAGCTGATATAAATTCATCAGCATTTTTTGCTTTTACATTCGATAGATAAACATTTCGAAAGCGTGGATATCCTTTTTCACGGGGTTCAACTGGAGTCAACATGACCTTCCAATGTTCCGGTATTTCTTTGCCTTCGTATTCTTTAGGCAAAATACTGTAGCTATAGCTTGGATTCCAGTTTAAATCAGCTCCCAACACTTGGCGAACATTTTCAGCTTTAACTCGTGTCATGTACACGTTTTCAATAGTTCCTCCTCTGTTCATGGCACTTTTCAGCCGAAGTACAGTGAAAGTGCCAATGGCTTCGAGATCGTATGCTAGAATATTTCTTATACTACCAGATGTTTCACTGCCACATGTGATAAGTCCTGCACCTTTACGAGCCGTACAGTTTCGAATAACTACATTCTCAGTCGGACGGTTTACTCGTAATCCGTCAGCATCTCGTCCGGCTTTGATACATATATTATCGTCATTACAGTCCACATTACAGTTTTCAATCAAAATATTGCGCGATGAATCGATGTCTATACCATCTGTACTTGGTCCATGCCCCCCGATATTATTATTGATTGTCAATCCATTTATGGTACAATGTTCAGAGTAGAGTATCTGGCATCCCCAAAATCCTGTACGCATCAAAGTGAATCCACTTAAGGTTACATCTGAACTACGTTCAACAAGAATACCTCTCACTCGTTTGCAGTCGTAATCTACTATCCAACGCAAGCCTTTTGTTTCATATTCTTTTCGCATTTCCCAATACTTATCCCAAAAAACTTTTCCTCTACAGTCTAAGGTTCCTTCTCCGCTGACGCCAGCATTTTTCGCATCGACAATATTGATCACTGCTGCGGGCCAGTTCATCTCTATACCTGCAATACGTGAGCGGAACTCGGGGTAAAGGTTGATGTCTGGGCTAGCAAGTAAAGTTACTCCTTTGTCAATCTGAAGATTGACCCCACTTTTAACAAAAAGTGCTCCCGTTTGATAGTATCCCGGTTGGAGTACAACGGTACCACCTCCGGATACGGCACAACTGTCTATTGCTTTTTGAATGCCCTCAGTGCTGAGCACTAAACTATCGGGGATGGCGCCAAAAGCATTAGCCGATAGCACTCTTTTATTTTCGGTGTTGAGGCTTTGGCGAGTACCTACGCTATCAGCCCAAGACAAATCTGGTTGTTGAGGTACCTGTCCCCAATTGAAATTGCTTTCTGTCTGTTTAATCGGAGAGCATGCTACTATAAACGAGCTCGCTATCAATAAGGGAAGGATGTTCTTAATTCTCATATACGTATAATAATAAGTATTATTTTAATTTCCGTCTGGTTTCTCTATTTCGGTGAAAGGTGAATTATTCCAATGGAAGGCACTACGGTCGTCTGGTTGAGCCGGGTTAAAGGCCGGGTCTATTTTCAGGTGTTTAGCCAATTCCGGTACTACCTTTTTCATTCCCTCAATGATACATTTAGCGATCTCATAGGCACCATAAGGGTTGAAATGTGTGTTATCAGCCAATGCTTTAGCCTGTCCGGGGTAGGTGCCGGCCGGATAATGAACAAATGCGTGTTTGGTACCTTCGGGACCCATGGCTTCAAATAAGGTGCGTGTCATTTCATTGAGGTCAATTATAGGGATATTCTCTTTTGCAGCTAGCCAGCGCATAGCCTCAGGATAATCTTCATGGGTATTTTGTATGTGTCCACTAGCATCAAAACTACGTCGTTGGGTTGGAGTGACAAGTACAGGATATGCACCCCGTGCACGCACTTCATCAACAAATGTTTTCAAACTGGTCATGAAAGAGTAATAAGCTCCTTTTCCCGGTCCCTTTTGTTTCTGATCATTGTGCCCAAATTCCATGAATAAATAATCTCCCTTTTTCATTTGAGTTAATGCTTTTTTCAGGCGTTTGGCTGCAATAAATGTATTCGCAGATTCTCCAGATTCAGCATAGTTGGCAATACATACACTTGTATCAAAGAAGTTAGGAATCATTTGTCCCCAACTGGCCCAAGGCTCATTGTCTTGATCAACCACCGTACTGTTTCCGCATAGGAAAACGGTAATAACAGATGAATCAGCCGGTTCAACAGTGATGCTTTCGCATGTAGGTGCGTCTCCGTTAAATTCCAGAGTCAACTTCTCATCCCAGTTTAACTTTGATTTTTCTCGAGGTTTGATATGTACAGACTCTTTATCTGATATACGTGGGTTACGTTTGTTAATGATGAATGACTCATCAATAAACTGTCCTTTCTTTGTCGGTAAGTTCTCAATAAACAAGCGGCGAGATTCTCCTCTTACTGTTGTCATCCCAGCTTGTTTTTTGCTTCCAAGGCGTACCGTTACTTTGTAATTTCCATCCGGCACACGAACAGAAAAGAAAAAAGCATCCTTACTCTTTTTTACGGGGGTAGGAGCTAGGTCATATCCATATCCTATTGTGTCGCTATAGCGTGGAGCATCTGCCAATTGAAATGTTTGTGGGATATCCTGAGCCTGAGACTCAATTGCTGTCAGGAGTAGTAATCCGATGAAAGTAGTTTTCATATTGATCATTATTATCTTTAGTTGATTTTTGGTTTCAATTCGTCCGGAGAATCAAAAGTGTATGATTTCACATCTCCGGCCACTTTCGTGAATAGTGATTCTATCTGTTCGGTTGATAGCCGAGTAGTAGGTCTGAAAGCATCTGAATTCATGTAATCCAAAATAGCTTTCAACATTTGGCGAGCCACGATTCTTTTATCAGGTTCTGAACTTATATCCATACTAGTCATCATTATTTTGCCATTGAGAACGTTGGCTTCAAAAAGCATTCCTACTTTGCGGCTGATAAACCAAGTATCTATACTTTGGATAGTAGGTTGGAAATCTGCCGGGAAATCGGAGAATTGCATGACTTGTGCCTTATTTAATAATTCCCACCATTGCAAGTTACTATGGTATTCTGTTGGAAACTCACGAAAAAGTGGATGATGATCGTTCACCCATATTCCTGTAGTATGAGGAGGACGCATCTTGAACCATGAAGTATTCCAGAATACAGGCGTGAAATATTGTTTTATTTCTCTGCCATATTGTATTTTTCCTGCAGCAGTGATTAAAACGTTCCCTCCTTCTTTCAAGATTGAAATAGCTTTAGCATCTAAGGTATCTGTTGTATACACATCGCCTCGCTGAATATCTATCTGTGCAGGGTAGACCCAAAAATCCCAGTCATTAATAGCCGGGCTCCCCTCAATATGGATCTCCAATTTTAGTTTTTGTGGCACTTTGATTCCTTCAAGCTTCATGTTTACTTTTCCCAAAGAGCAAAGATTACCAATCGGAATATTTTGAGTACTTACAGTTCCATGAGCATAAATTTTTCCATATCTATCTTTTATACTGTATACTGTTTTTGCATTTAATAGTGGAGCAGCTCCAAAGTGAGACACCTCAATATCGGCATGAAAAGTTTCATCGTTTCTATATACGAATTTAGGAATCCGAGCTAACGGTACGGTTGGACTACAAAAACGTCTGAACTCTTCGGCATTAATATATCCCTTTTCTTCAAAGAAAACATTCAGAACCCCCACTAAAGCTGTTCCCTGTCCTGAATAATCATTTATGCCAAGCAATTGAAAACCTGCATAGTTCGGTGTACGCATTGTCTTTTCTATCTCATGCTTGTAGCAGATCGCTTGCAGTTTGCCCGAGGCCATCATAAACTTATGGCCCATATCTCCCATGTGATTATCATTTAAAACATCGCGGAATATTTCAAAGTTCTTAGCTTTGTTCACTCCGCTATATTTGCTTATCTCGTTGAAATCAGGGAAAGCACACCATTGTCCTGTTTCATGCGATACGAATGGTTGTGTAACGGTGTCAATTTTGGAACGGTAGTCTAACATGCTTTCCGGTTGAGCACCTACCCAGTTTAGTCCGCGGGCTCCTGCTTTTACATGATATTGGTTGTGTGGTTGCCATTGCCATCCTCCGCCTACAGAAGCTCCGGTATACACACGGCGTGAATCAGTAGCTTTCCAATAGTCAACAAATTTGCTAACCCAAGCGACCCAACGGCCTGAGGGTTCGTTTCCACATGCAAGCATACAGTAAGAGGCATAATTCCCGTATGCTTTAGTTAAAGCAATCGTTTCGTCCATCAAGTATTTATCTATGGGCTGTCCATTACCCAATTTCGGCCCATGATTAGGCCAGCTAGGTCCTTCGGGTTGCAAGTAAAATCCAACTAAATCTGCAGCGATGAATGCTGCTTCAGGTGGACAGTAGGAGTGAAAGCGCATGTGGTTTAACCCATAGTTTCGGCAAATGCGGAATACACGTTCCCAAGATGCAACATCCATAGGTGCATAACCTGTAAGCGGAAAATCGCAGTTCTCAACTGTGCCGCGCAGCATCGTTTTCCGTCCATTTACGTAAAACCATTTACCTTTGATGCTAAAGTCACGCATTCCAAATTGAATCTGTTTGATTTCTGTTTTTTTATTGGTAGTTAAAGTGGCTTTAAGTTTATAGAGGGCTGGGCTGAATTCATCCCAAGTAAGAAAATCTTTTCCCATAGGGAGTTCCATTTCCAGTTTGTTCTCTCCCTTCATGATGCGGAAGGATTGTTTAACTTCAGGAACTTTATGAGATACATCGGTATTAAAACTTTCAGCTGCAAGGCTAATTTCAGATTGTGATCTGGACGTTGATTCAATACTCATACGCACCAAGGCTTTATGGTTGGCTAGATCAGGATAGACTTGTATATCATTAAAATAGACTTTTGGGGTCGTCTGTAGTTCTATTTTTCCTACAATACCATTCCAGTTTCCTTGTGTTTGGTCAGTGATGCTATGTGAGTCCGGACCGACATTGATCTCTTTAATCCGGTTGTCCACTCGAATCGATATTTGGTAAGTCTTTCCCGGCAAGATCGCGGCTGTTAGGTCATATCTATGAGGAACGCAAAGGCTATTTTCCATTCCCATCTTTTTATTATTCACCCACACCGTCGTTTCTATGTGTGGACGTTCTAAAAATAAGCAGATTCTTTCTCCTTTCCAGTTAGATGGAATTGTTATATTCTTTTGATACCATGCTACGCCTACATAATGTTTATCGGGAGTCAGGAAAAAGGGAAGTTTTATTTGTCCTTCAATCCTATATTTCTCCATGTATGGATTGAAATAATATGAACTATCATATAAGCTACCGGTCCATTTAGTGTTCACCGTTACTTCATCCCCTTTTAATTTTTCAGGCATAGATCCTGGCAAATTAATTCTATCATTGAGCTTTTTGTTAAACCATTGCTCGTTTATGCCCACATCTTTTCTGTCTATCTGAAATTTCCATTCGCCAGACAAACTTAATGAGTGATTTTGTCCCGCAGACGATAATAGAGAAGTGAGTAGAAGGACGATGCCTAGCAAAATACGTTTCATGATATGTTGGGTTAATCTGATTTTTATTCTTTACTATAATTTTGCTGCTAAAGTAGGAGTTTTGATAAGTTGAAAAAATAGAAAGACGTACAGATACATAGAATATTGTATAAAAATGAGCGATATACACGTATTGTGTACGAAACTACATGAATATCACAATATCTCCATATTCAATAATTTTTGTTTTTTCAAGAGATGGCATATATTTGCAAAGTAAACTTTTTAATCTTAATGTGAACCATGAAAAAAGTATTTGCCTTGATGGCTTTATCTCTTTTGTCGATAGCAACTCTCGTTGCGGGTGAAACTGCATATTTATTTTCTTATTTCATTAATGATAGTAAAGATGGTTTGCATCTAGCTTACAGTTATGATGGACTGAATTGGACTCCTTTAAATGGGGGACGTTCGTTTCTAACTCCTACTGTTGGTAAAGATAAATTAATGCGTGATCCTAGCATTTGCAAAGCTCCAGACGGAACCTTTCACATGGTGTGGACCTCGAGCTGGACAGATCGAATTATTGGATATGCTTCTTCTCCTGATTTGGTTCATTGGAGTGAACAAAAAGCTATTCCAGTGATGATGCACGAGCCAAAGGCACATAATTGTTGGGCTCCTGAACTTTTTTACGACGAAGCTTCGAGTACGTATTATATTTTTTGGGCAACAACCATTCCCGGTAGACATAAAGAAGTTCCAACAAGCGATAGTGAAAAAGGACTTAATCATCGCATCTATTATGTAACGACTAAAGACTTTAAGAATTTCTCTAAAACAAAAATGTTTTTTAATCCAAATTTTAGTGTGATTGATGCAGCTATTGCGAAAGAACCTAAAAGCGATGAATTAATAATGGTTGTCAAAAACGAGAATTCCAACCCGCCCGAAAAAAATCTGCGTGTCACTTATACAAAAGATATTGCTAAAGGATTCTCCACTGAAGTTTCTGCACCAATTACTGGAAACTACTGGGCTGAAGGACCCGCTCCCTTGTTTGTTGGTGACACCCTTTATGTGTACTTTGATAAGTATCGCGATCATCGCTATGGCGCTGTTCGTTCGCTTGATTTTGGTAAAACTTGGGAAGACATTTCCGATCAAATTTCATTTCCTCGAGGAGTCAGACATGGTACAGCTTTCGCTGTTGATGCTTCAGTCGTAGAGAAATTGATAACCAATCGATCATACAATCCTTTGATACCAGATAATTTAGCTGATCCCTCCGTCTCTAAGTTTGGGGATACCTATTATTTATATGGAACGACCGATTTGGATTTTGGGTTAGGACGTGCTGGTACGCCCGTAGTCTGGAAGTCGAAAGATTTTGTGAATTGGAGTTTTGAGGGCTCTCATATAAGTGGATTTGACTGGTCAAAAGGCCATGAATATATAAATGATAAAGGTGAAAGAAAAACAGGATATTTCCGGTATTGGGCCCCGGGAAAAGTGATTGAACAAGAAGGTAAATTTTATTTGTATGTAACTTTTGTGAAACCGGACGATAAGATGGGAACGTATGTACTTTCGTCTGATCGTCCGGACGGCCCTTTCCATTTTGCTGAGGGGAATGGACTTTTTGCACCTGGCAGTAAGGAAGTAGATAGCCAGCCTATAGTTAATGATATTGACGGAGAACCCTTTATTGATGATGATGGAACGGGATATATTTTCTGGCGTCGTAGAAATGCTGCTCGCTTGTCGGTGGACAAACTCCATCTGGATGGTGAACCTATCATGCTAAAAACTCCTCGTCAGGGCTACTCAGAAGGTCCGGTGATGTTTAAGCGTAAAGGAATCTATTATTATATTTACACGTTAAGTGGGCATCAAAATTATGCTAATGCTTATATGATGAGCCATGAATCTCCCTTGACCGGATTTATGAAGCCTGAAGGCAATGATATCTTTTTATTTTCCTCACCTACCAATCAAATTTGGGGGCCAGGCCATGGAAATGTGTTCTATGATAAAGAAACTGATCAGTATATCTTTCTTTATTTGGAGTATGGTGATGGAGGAACAACTCGTCAAGTATATGCAAATCGAATGGAATTCAATGAGGATGGAACCATTAAAACCTTGGTGCCCGATAGCAGGGGAGTAGGTTACTTAGTTACTCCAGAAATTAGACGAAAGAATCTAGCTTTAGAATCACATTTTTATGCCTCAAGTGAGAAAGCCCCCCGAACCTCTTCGGTTAGCATTGAAACACAACCGAACCATCCTTTGGCCGAGAAAGGTTCTGTAAAGAACTTCACTCGTACACACACTTATCAAGCAGCTTGGGTAGCTGATGATTCAAATGGAAGTCGCTGGATGGCAGATGATGCTGATAGTAGTCCTTTTATCACTGTTGATCTAAAGTCAGTACGGAATGTCGGTGAATGCGATTTCTTCTTTACTCGTCCAACTGAAGGCCATTCTTGGAGACTAGAAAAATCTGTGGATGGGAAAATTTGGAAGACTTGCGCTGAGCAGAGCAGTGTTGCCATTCGCTCTCCACATGTGGCTAAGGCTATTGGTAATGCTCGTTTTCTTCGTCTTCATATTCGGAGAGGAAATCCCGGACTTTGGGAATGGAAAATATATGAATAGAAATCTGCATATTGCTATAATATATAGTTGTTAATTCACCAAATCAGAGATATGATGAAAAGTAAAGTGTTAACTGTTTTCTTTGCCGGTATGCTGGCTTTTGGAATTAATTCGCTTTCTGCGGAGAACCTTTTAAATAATCTTCGAGTCCATCCGTCATTAAAAGATGAGGCAAAACCTACTCATTGGTTTAATGACAAGGACCTGACCTTGACTGGAGTTTATTATTATCCCGAGCACTGGGATGAAAGTCAATGGGAAAGAGATTTCAAGAAAATGCATGAATTGGGCTTTGAGTTTACTCATTTTGCGGAGTTTGCTTGGGCGCAGTTGGAACCCGAAGAAGGACATTATGACTTTGCTTGGCTCGACAGAGCAGTTGCATTGGCTCAGAAGTATGATTTGAAAGTTATCATGTGTACTTCCACGGCAACACCTCCAGTTTGGCTGAGTCGGAAATATCCCGAGATATTGTTGAAGAACGAAGATGGTACCCTACTTGATCATGGTGCTCGTCAGCATGCTTCATTTGCGTCTCCACTCTACAGAGAGTTGTCGTATAAGATGATTGAAAAGTTAGCGCAACATTATGGACATGACTCTCGCATCATAGGATGGCAGCTTGATAATGAGCCTGCTGTTCAATTTGATTATAATACTCAAGCGGAATTGGCTTTTCGTGATTATCTTCGGGCTAAGTATCAGCATGACATTCACAGTCTGAATGAAGCATGGGGTACTGCATTTTGGAGCGAAGCTTATTCCTCATTCGACCAGATTACGCTTCCTAAACGTGCTCAAATGTTTATGAATCATCATCAGATCTTGGATTATCGCCGCTTTGCAGCTGCGCAAACGAATGATTTTTTGAATGAACAAAGCTTATTGATTAAAAAATATGCCCAGAACCAATGGGTAACTACGAATTATATTCCCAACTATGATGAAGGGCATATTGGAGGTACTCCTTCTCTGGACTTTCAAAGTTATACCCGATATATGGTTTATGGAGATAATGAAGGTATCGGACGTCGAGGGTATCGTGTGGGCAATCCGTTACGTATAGCTTGGGCTAATGATTTCTTTAGACCTATTCAAGGAACCTATGGCGTGATGGAGCTACAACCTGGTCAGGTAAATTGGGGGAGTATTAATCCGCAGCCTCTTCCTGGAGCCGTACGTCTTTGGATGTGGAGTGTCTTTGCAGGGGGAAGCGATTTTATTTGTACCTATCGCTATCGTCAACCTTTATATGGCACCGAACAATATCATTCGGGAATAGTCGGTACAGATGGCGTTACGGTAACCCCGGGCGGACGCGAATATGAGACCTTTATGAAAGAAATTCGCGAGCTTCGCAAACATAGTGCTTCTCGTGAATCGAAGCCTTCTGATTATTTGGCTAGACGTACGGCTATACTATTCAATCCAGAAAATTCATGGAGCATTGAGCGGCAGAAACAGAATAAAACGTGGGACACATTTGCACATGTCGAGAAGTACTATCGGACATTAAAAGCTTTTGGTGCACCGGTGGATTTCATTTCAGAGCAGAAAAACTTATCAGATTATCCCGTTGTCATTGCTCCTGCTTATCAATTGGTTGATGAAGAGTTAGTGAATCAATGGATCAATTATGTTGAAAATGGGGGCAATCTTGTATTAACCTGCCGCACGGGGCAAAAAGATCGTTACGGTAGGTTGCCCGAGGCTCCATTTGGTTCTATGATCTCACGTTTAACAGGAAATAAATTAGATTTTTATGATTTGCTATTGCCCCAAGATCCGGGTACGGTTGTAATGAATGGAACTAGCTATAACTGGAACACGTGGGGAGAAATTTTAGAACCAGCTTCAGGAGCAGAAGTTTGGGCAAATTATACACATGAATTCTATGAAGGCCGTCCGGCTGTCACTTTCCGTCGTTTAGGTAAAGGAACTATTACCTATGTGGGTGTTGACACCTGTGATGGAAGTCTTGAAAAAGATGTTTTAAAGAAATTATATTCGCAATTGAATATCCCTATAATGGATTTGCCTTATGGAGTGACAGTAGAGTATCGAAATGGATTGGGCATTGTTCTGAATTATAGAGATCAGCCTTATACTTTTAAAACCCCTGAAGGCAGTAAGGTTCTAATTGGGTCCGAAGAAATACCGACTGCTGGCGTATTGGTATTTCAGTTGTAGAATCTCTTTCTAGTTGAATCTAACTTGGTAAATATAAAACTTATTCTTAGTAATATGAGTCTAAAGATAAATGTGTTGAGGCCTTTTTTAAGTTTATTTGTTCTTTTGTTAATTGCATCTACAGTTTCAGCAGAAGATCACTATAAGATGATTGAGGTGAAAGCTCCTTTTCCTATGGAGCCGATAAAAGTGTTTGTTTACCCTGATCAGGATTTTAATATTCTTGATTTCGGTGCTGTGGCAGGTGGAGAGGTTGATAATACCAAAGCCATTGCTGCGGCCATTGCTGCTTGTAATCAAGCGGGAGGCGGTCGTGTTCTCATCCCAGCAGGGACTTTTCTCACAGGTCCTGTTCATCTGAAGAGCAATGTGAATTTGCATCTTGAAGAAAATGCTGTGCTGTCTTTTACAGATAATCCGAATGATTATCTTCCTGCTGTAATGACCTCATGGGAAGGACTAGAATGTTATAACTATTCCCCTCTTATATATGCTTTTGAGTGTGAAAATGTAGCGATTAGTGGCAAAGGTACATTGCAGCCAAAGATGTCCACATGGACCGAATGGTTCAAACGTCCTCAAGCACACATGGAAGCATTGAAGCAACTCTACACGCAAGCTTCAACAGGTGTACCTGTCATTGAACGTCAGATGGCAGTAGGGAAGAATCATTTACGTCCACACCTGATACACTTCAACCGCTGTAAGCATGTTATGCTTGATGGATTTAAAATTCGTGAAAGTCCTTTTTGGACGATCCATTTGTACATGTGTGATGGTGGCGTGGTGCGTAATCTAGCTGTACGGGCTCATGGACACAATAACGACGGAATTGATTTTGAGATGAGTCGACAGTTCTTAGTTGAGAATTGCTCTTTCGATCAAGGAGATGATGCCGTAGTGATTAAAGCTGGTCGTAATCAAGATGCATGGCGTTTGCATACCCCTTGTGAAAATATAGTTATTCGTCATTGTCAGATTTTGAAAGGGCACACACTGCTTGGTATTGGTAGTGAGATTTCTGGCGGTATTCGGAATATTTATATGCATGATTGCACTGCTCCGGAATCTGTGTTGCGGCTTTTCTTTGTGAAGACCAACCATAGACGGGGAGGCTTTATTGAAAATATATATCTGAAGAATGTAAAGGCTGGCCACATGTTGCGAGTGCTTGAAATCGATACAGATGTTCTTTATCAGTGGAAGGATCTAGTGCCTACTTATGAGGAACGTATCACGCGTATTGATGGTATTTTTATGGAAAACGTCTCTTGCAAATCAGCTGACGCAATTTATGAGTTGAAGGGAGACGCAAAATTACCTGTTAGAAATGTTGTGATAAAGAATGTAGAGGTGGGAGAGGTGAAGGAATTTGTGAAGAAGGTTAGTCATGTTGAAAATGTGGTGGTAAAGAATCTGATTTATCAAAAAATGAAATAATCTAGTAAATAAATATCGCTATGAAAAAGAAGATCCCATTTTTATTGATGTTTGTACTGTCGTTATCGCTTTCCTTCGCACAGAACACTTTCCGGTTTGGAACATCTACATCGTGCGATGGCAAAACTCTTCTGGTGGATAGCAAGGGACTCATCCTTGATGGCAAGCCTATAATTCCCGTTATGGGGGAGATTCACTATGCCCGCGTGCCAGAATCAGAATGGCTTCGAGAGATCCGTAAAATGAAGGCCGGTGGTATTAATATCATTTCTACCTATATCTTCTGGATTCACCATGAACCAGAAGAAGGAAAATGGAACTGGAGCGGCAATCATAATTTGCGTCGCTTTGTCCAGATCTGTGCAGAAGAAAATATGATGTTGGTGTTGCGTCTTGGCCCTTTCTGTCATGGGGAAGTGTATCAAGGGGGGATTCCTTCATGGGTACATGAGAAAGCCAGACAGAATCCTACGTATAAGATACGTACCTGTACTCGCGGGTTTCTTGAAGATTGTACGAAGCTTTATAATACTATCTTTGCACAAGTGAATGGACTTTTGTGGAAAGATGGAGGTCCTGTGGTCGGAGTGCAGATCGAGAACGAAAGTCGTGGTCCTTGGAATTATCTGGAGACATTGAAGAATATTGCTGTTAAGGCAGGATTTGATGTTCCATTCTATACCCGTACCGGTTGGCCTGCGCTTAGGGGAAAAGAGATTTTCGGGCAACTGTTACCGCTTTATGGTGACTACGCCGACGGATTTTGGGACAGGAAGCTGGAGGATATGCCAGGCAATTATGCTGATGCTTTCATTATGAGAGACAAACGCTTGAGTAGTGCTATTGCCACAGAGACATTCTCTAAGAAAGAACTGTCAGAAGATTCTTCCTCTTTTAGTTCAGAATTGTCCTATCCCTATTTTACTTGTGAATTAGGTGGAGGTATGATGCCGGCATATCATCGTCGGATAAACATAAATGGAAGAGAACTTAAACCACTGGTTATATGTAAGCTAGGTAGTGGTTCCAACCTTCCGGGATATTATATGTATCATGGTGGTACAAATCCATATAATCCTCTTCACACTATGGGAGAAACACAAGCCTCTCCGGGTACTAATCATAATGATCTGCCTTATATGACTTATGATTTCCAAGCTCCCCTAGGCGAAGTGGGGCAAGTATTTGATATTCCCTTTCATGAAGGACGTTTTATCCATCAGATGTTGGCAGACTGGGGCAATGAACTTTTGGAGATGGATGTTGACTCGTTAAGCAAGCATTATGCCCGTCGGGGCGCTTTTGAATTTTATAATGACTATGTGCGTATCAAGAATGAGAGCGGAACATCTTATGTTACTCTTAAAGATTATCGAACTGGAGGCGCAACTATTGACTGGACTACTGTAGAACCCTTTTGCAAGGTGGATAGCCTTATCTATTTTATTGAAATCAAGGGTAAAAAGCCTCAAATCTCCGTTGATGGCAAGGTCTATACTTGTAAGCTTGATGAGCAGCAGAAGGCAGGCAAGCTCAATGTCTGCGTGCTCTCATGCGATAAGGCCAAGACTGCTTATAAAATTGACGGCAAATTGTTTTATGCCAAGAATGGCGGTATTTTGTATAAGAGTGATTCATGCATTGTGGAAGAGGTCTGGGCTAAATCTCCTATCATTTCTGCCATAGTAACAGAAGTGAAAAGAGCTGATGCTCCTCGTATTGTTCCCATTGGACCTCAAGGAGTGGCTGCGCAACCTGTGGAGGAGGATTTTGCGAAAGCTGCGGTGTACACTCTTAATTATGATTCATCTGGAATAGACAATTGTAATAATCTTTTTCTCAGGATAAATTATCGGGGCGATGTGGCTCGTGTGTATGCAGATGGTAGGCTCGTAGCAGATAACTTCTGGAATGGAAAGGAAATGTGGGTTCGTATGGCAGATCTCGTAGGTAAGAAGGTAGAACTAAAAATTTTGCCTTTACGCAAAGATGCCCCCATATACTTCCAAAAAGAACAAAAAGCTATTATTGAGGCAGCTAAAGGTGATTATATGCTTGGGCTAGATTCTGTTGAAGTTATGGTGCGTCGTACACTGAATTTATGAGAGGAAAGTGACATGTTGAATATGAAAACAATTATAACTTTAATATGTGTGTTGTTTTGTGCGTCCTATCTTTCTGCACAAACAAATTACTATTCCACAACTAAAATATTTAATGAGAACGGATATTCTTATCAATGCGATGTAGACATAGCAAAAGGAGTCAGATTATATAATAAAGAAAATCTATTGACCCATACAAAATGGCTTTTTAAGGATACAGGCAAAGAGCCTCCTATGCCATATCATATAAATGATGTAGAGGACGATACATGGACGAAACGGAAGTGCTATTCTATAATTAATAATGCCTTTTCGGCTACTGAAAAGGAGCGAACCAAAGGAAGAAAATTGGATATAACTATATTTATAGATCCAGAAACTGGGAAGGTAACAGAAGTTGAATTCTACTTCGTGACAGTGAACCCTTTCGCAACAATTCCTGTTTCAGTTTATCGCAAAATAGAATTAGAACTAAAAAAGAATATTTGGTTTGTTCCAACTGCAGAAGGAAAAAGAATGAACTTTCTGATACGCTCCTGGAGGCAGGAGATAGGAGCTACTTTAAAAGCAGATTAGTATTAGTAAATGTGTGGAGGCAAATGGCTTATACATATTAGAGCTATTAAAGATCTAAGTAAATACATTGATGCCAAAGGAAAATTACCCTCATTCTTAACATTGACACTAATAGACTCTTTTGCCTATATTACTTTATAGTGAACAAATTTGAGAACTCCTTCTTAATTTGCATTTCTGCACTTTTGAGTAGTATTTCCTTTTACTATCGGAATTACCTTTGCCGTAAATCGAATTAATTATGCCAAAGTTAATAACAGATGACAAGACTAATACTGTCTATTTCTCGGAATGGACTAAGTATTTCCGATGCTGTGGAGAAATAATCAAGATATTAGATAAGTATCAAGTAAAACATGAACTATTGCCATTTACAAAGGACTATTGGATTCGGGATTATATGCCTGTCCAGATATCAGAATCTACATTTATCCAATACCGCTACAACCCTGATTATCTCCAAACAAAGACGTTGTATATAACCGATCCGACAGGCTGTTGTAAACATCTGAATATTGATACTATCAAAACCGACATTGTTATTGATGGTGGCAATATAATAAAATGCAACGATGCTATTATAATGACAGACAAAGTGTTATATGAAAATTCAACATATTCTAAATCTGAACTAGTTAATCAGCTTGAAGTTCTTTTTCAAGCAGAGCTTATACTAATTCCTTGGGATAGGAAAGAGCCTTATGGTCATGCTGACGGAATGGTTCGCTTTATTGAGAATAAGAAAATACTGCTAAATAACTACATGGATTTTGATAAGAGATTAAGAGAAAATTTAGTCAAAGTATTAAATCCACATTTCGAGATAATTGAGTTACATTACAATGTGCCGAAACGATCAGAATTGAGTTGGGCTTATATTAATTATCTGCAAGTAGGAGATCTAATTCTGTTACCGGCAATGGGAATAGATGAAGATGAGCAGGTTCTTAGCCAGTTCAAAGGTGTTTTTGAGACAGATATAGAACAAGTAAACGTTGCTGAGCTTGTCAGGCTTGGAGGGGCTTTGAACTGCATTTCGTGGAATATAAAACAATTATAAAAGAAGTCATCATGAAAGAATTAATTATCTTTGTCGTAGTCTTTGCTTTTCTCTTCTGGATAGGGATGAAGTTAAACCGCTGGGTAAATGGAAGTTCAAAAATCAGTAGAAACCAAAAGAAAATTTTGGAAGAGATGAAAAAGCAGAATCGAAAATCATAAAATCATTGAATATGAATAATCTAGGTTTATTAACAGACGAATTATTGAAAACTTCTGAAAAGTATCAACAAGTAAAGCTATTACAAGCAATTAACAAATGCTTTCTGTCCGAATATATGTTAGAAATAGATGAAAATTTCAAATTATATCCTATCGAAGTAGAAGCATATTATTATCAAGAGAATAATTTTCCGGATACCTGTGTTCACAAATATCAATGGCAACAGAATCGATTTGGGAAACTATATTTTCATCGTGCAGGCAACAAAACTGACGCGTCTTTTCTTTTTGATGGTGGGGGAGTTGATGTTTGTTTATCAGACTCAGATGATTTTTTTCTGGGAATCTTAATTCGTGGTGCATGGATAAATCAAGAAGAGAAGCCCGTTTGTACCCCGGGTGTATTAACAAGAAGAGTCATCTTCCATATTTGCAATGACGATTCAATAAAGAAAATTACTGGTAAAGAAGCCAATGCAATAAGAGAACTTGAGGAAAATAGTCAGATAATTCAGCTCGCTTATGACGACAGGCGAAATAAAGAATCTTATCTTATGCATTCTACCCGTTTTGGAATAAATCCTGATAATCATCCGGAATATGCTTCGTACAAACTTCGTTCTTTAATCGAATTAAATGCGCCAAGCCATCCATTCAGAGCGAAAGAAAAAGTCGCATTAGACTATATAATTGATAATAACATTGACCCGACACCAGATAATATTAGAAAAATATTAGGAAGTAATTCTAATTGGATTATCAATCAATTGAAATCTAAATAGCTATTCGTGTAAAATAGGGATCCATACTTCTGTCAAAAGTTCAGATTCGGGAGTATCATTCGGACTGTTCAAATAACGTTCAAGGATTAACCCATTGCCAAGAACATATCTCTGCGGAATACTCAATAGGGTGCTTTTGTAGAAAGAGTGCAGTTCATTGTATGACCCTTTATGAATATATACCGCATATTTACCGGTGGGTAAGGTCATGTTCTTAATCTCATCTACTAATCGGGATTTTATGGATTTTGTAATGGTTATGCAAGCATAGAAACGGCATTTATCAACATTAGTTATACCCGTATCATCATAGCAGATACCCCAATATCCCTCGTTTATGGGTAAAATATTGTTTGTTGAGGCGTAATTGTAGAGTTTGTCCCAACTATCTTCTTCAAAAAGAGTAGATGCATAATCGTCGTAATTGCCAATATAGGACAAGAACAATACAGGTGTTTCTGGGAGGTCTATTATTTCGCAGTCGACAGTAGATACATTTTGCATAATAGGTTCGGTGAGAAATCGTGCTTTATAATTTGCTGGAGTAGTATTTAGTTTTTTTTGAAAGATATTATACAAAGCTGTATCATTGGAAAGGCCGATTCGTTCTGCTATTTCTGATTGGGTATATTTACCCTCTTTCAATAGTTGCAAGGCGTATTCAAGCCTTATCCGGTTTTTATATTGACCGACAGTTTCATGTATATAAGTTGAAAAATATATATATAGATTACGTTTACATATACCTGAAATTTTGGATAAATGCTCAATACTGGTTTCTTTTTCGAACGCATTGGCATCAGAGCCTGTCCAGTCGCATTGCACCATCATATTTATATGATGAAGTACTAAAACAATTTGCCCTTTATATTTATTATCAATAGATTCCATTACAAATACAAAATTATGAAAAAAGAACTGATCGATAAATTTTTCAGCTTCCTTTTTGGTTGGGAAGATCTAAGCTTCCTAAATTTCAGTCGAATAAGAGTAATATGGAAGCAGTCGGTAAAGAAGTGCTAGAAGTATTCGACAGGACAACAAGTCAGTCTATTGAAGATGGGGTAAGTATTGTGATAAATGATGATAGTAAAATGAATCATATTTTTCTTAATCTAATCATAATTTTGATTCATTAGTAAAACAATATGGCGAGAGAGAGGAAGTTGTGAGAGCCGTATTGAAAGCATCATATAATCAACTACCATCAGGTGGAATTTTTAGAGAAATTCCTGTTAATGTTGATGTTTATAATGTAATAATTAGAGGTACTTTTGTAACTGGAATACCAAGAATTGGAACGATGTATATTCCTTAAAAGAATATTTAGGTTATGGATTGGAAAGAACTTTTATTGAAATTTGAAGAAAGTAAAGATTGGACATCAGCCATAGATTTAATGCAGTGTGTTGTGAGTAAAGAAAATGCTAGCTTAGATGCATATTTAAGTATCAATTATCTGTTAATGAATCTTGTGCTTGAAGAGGACTATGACCCTAGTAAGCTAGATTACTATCTAGGATTATTAAAGAGATATTTTAATGAGTCATATTCTAAATTTTCAAATAATCCTGAGTACTTATTTTTTATAAGTAATGCAGTTATTATGGCAGAGTGGCTTGTAGGCCTTGAAGTGGAAGAAGTTAATGATATGATGAGAAGGCCAGTAAAGCTTGATCCAGAGAATATTCTTTATAAATGGGGATACTTGTGGTCTTTTGATATAGGCAAAGTACCTAATAGAGAAGAAAATTTGGGTGCATGTGCAGAACAAGCATTATCTGATCAGAATGTTCTGGAGAAGTTGAATTCTAAAGGGGCATTAGGGGAATATGTTTTGGGCTCGTTAAAATATTGCATGGAAAAATATAAGAGATGATAAATAGTCATCTGTTAAAAAGTAGATTTCAGCGAAACATCTCTTATGGTGATTGTTTCGCTGATCTTTTTTAGGAGTAGCCAGAGATTGTGATTTATGAAGATCGAATGGCTTAAAAAAGAGATTAACGACCTCAAGTAAGATAAGAAAACTTTATTACAACTAATCACCGCTAAACATTAAATAAATATCCCACAACCGAGAATCTCATGGAAGAATATATTTGGTAAATTACTGTCATCTGTCACACATTGATACGCAACGCCCTAATTACTAGTCAATAAACCGGTGACAGCAGGAGGTGATAGTAAGGTGATAGCAAATTTACCGTCACCAGCAGTTGATGCCATTTTATCTTCTTGCCATTTCAACCCATCTTCACGGAGATCAATACGGAATCTGGACGATAGAGGATATCGGGATCATGAGATAAATGTGAGTATTGCTCCAAAATAGGTTCTTTAGGCAGAATATCAAATGGAATTTTGGGCTGATAGCATTCATTTCACAGCCAAGTGATATATTCATTTCTTATAGGGTTTAATGCGTTTGGGGCAGCGTCGTCGTGAGCGTTAAGATAGCTAATGTACTGAATATATCTCATAAGAACAAAGAAATTGAAGAATATGAAAAAGTAAAATATCGCATAAAAAATAACCATTATTAAGTGGTAAAAAAAAAGTGTAGTGTACTGAATAAGTTGACTCTTCTTTAATTACAAAGAAAGATGAATGAATTAAAAAAGAAGTACACCCCTTACACGGAATTTGAACGAAAGTCTTATCTTCGTGATTATTTATCAAGTTCAGAAACGAAGTATCAATTTGCCAAGCGTACAGGCGTTTGTAGCAGGCTATTGAACATTTGGCTTAAGAAGTACCAAATGGAAGATAAGGAAATGGGTAAATCACACACATCATTAAGTAATCACTCTGATGAGTCACTCACTGAGCTTCAGAACGAGTTGGCTCAATTGCGTGCCGAGAACCGTAAACTTCAGCGTGCCCTCCAGCAGGAGAGCCTGCGTCATGAAGCTTGCGAAGAACTTATCAACTTAACAGAGTCAACCTACCACATCAAGGTACGAAAAAACTCCGATGCCAAGTAATCGACACCTTGTTAGAGAAGAACTCCGTTGCGCCAATGCGCGGCTGCCTGCAGTTCCTCTGTGATTACTTCGGCATAACCAGACAAGGTTATTATAAACATGTTAATCGAAGAGTTGAGATCGATATTTTCACCTCAAGTATCGTTCTATATTGTAATGAGCTGCATAAAATCATGCCTAAAGCAGGTATGCGTGAACTCTATGCCTGTTGCATTGGTAAGTTCGGA
Organism: Bacteroidota bacterium; assembly: GCA_023426145.1. Classification (GTDB taxonomy): domain Bacteria; phylum Bacteroidota; class Bacteroidia; order Bacteroidales; family Bacteroidaceae; genus Bacteroides. The sequence continues at coordinate 336,688 of JAFABG010000040.1, forward strand.
GATAAAATGGTTATTGGCAGAGATCAATGTTATAGGATCCTTCGCGCGAATGGTTTATCTCAACGTACTAAGCGCTTGAGACCCAGAACGACGATCTCTAATCATAATTATTATATATATCCCGACTTACTCAATGTTACCCTCAAATTTGTGGCTACCAATTTGGGGGCGATGGCGGTAGCGGATATAACGTATGTGTCCACTTGCGAAGGCTGGGCTTACTTGTCCTTGCTCACCGATGCGGCTAGCCGGGCTATTGTGGGATATGTCTTTTGTGTATGACACAGTGCGGAGACCCTTTACATAACGCACTGGCTGAACGGATGAACAATACAATCAAAAACGGATGGCTCTTCGATTGTGCTGATGAAAGTTTTGAGCAGCTAAGCAAGCGTATTGATGATGCTGTATATGCCTACAACTATGTACGACCACATCAAGGTATACGGATGAGAACTCCTATGGAATACGTTGAAGCAACCAAAGAAGTTCACAGCGTACCCCTTCGCTCGTCGGGACGAGTGGTCTCGCCCCTTGCCGCTGGGGCGATCCCCGACCGATGATCTTTTATTGTCATGCGCAGTTTACCATATTGGGCATTGTATAGTACAAAGAATATCTATATATTTGCAAAACTCACTTATGTGACAACTTTTTTAGGTTTTAATAATCCAAGAGTGAACTTTTTTAGGCCTAAAAAAATAGACAGTAAACTTTTTCAGGTTTAGAAAACTATTGAGTAAACTTATTTAGGTATAACATACGAAGTTGTCAACTATTTCCAGTACACTACAAAGAACCTATAGTTTTAATCGTTTCTATTCAATGAAACCTTTGTTTCTCCTCGTTGAAACTATAGTTCCATCCCTATGAAACCAAGAGTTTCAAACAAATGAAACTTTAGTTTCAAGTAATGGAAACAAACACTGTAATTAATGTTAATCTTAAGAATAAGTAGTCACCAATCTATCGGTAATATAATTTGTCCACAACAGACATGAGGTGACAGCAAAATTGCCTTCACCTTGCTGTCACACGTTGCTGTCACACTGTTAAATGCTTATAATCTAAGAGTTACGACCCAATCGGTGACAGATGACAGTTTTATTTCTATTTTATTAAATAGAAATAAAATAGGATATACAGATAAACAGAAAAGAACCTACCTTTTTATCTCATTGCAATATGATGAAAAAAATATCGCTCTAAACTATCATTAATGGTGCTTTCACAACCTACTCAAATAACTAATAGCATTAAATGTTTTCTCATGGCTTAATTTTTTATATAATTACATTGCTGTCCCATTAAAATCGCAAAACGCTCTTTGAAATATTTGAAATTTAGTTCGTTACAGAGGTTTTTCGAGTCAACGGACTTGAATTTATAGCTTTGCAATCAGATTAATCTGATTGTATATGTTTCAAGATAAATTTGTTTTCGCTCAACTCGTTTCCTTTTTAGATAGAAATCACTTCAACTACCTAGTGCGCAAGTTTGATGGCGACAAGTATGTTAAACACTTCACATGTTGGAATCAACTGCTTGCACTCATGTTTGGTCAATTATCCAACAGGGAAAGTTTGCGAGATTTGATTATTGCCCTAGGTGCTCATCGCTCCAAGTGTTATCACTTAGGAATGGGTAAGAACGTATCAAAATCATCTTTAGCTCGGGCGAATCAAGATAGAGACTACCAAATTTTTGAAGAGTTCGCTTACTCTCTAGTAAATGAAGCCAGACAGAAACGTGCTACAGACATTTTCAAGTTGGGAGGAAATGTATATGCTTTTGATTCCACAACAATCGACTTATGTCTAAATGTCTTCTGGTGGGCTAAGTTCCGAAAGAAGAAAGGAGGAATTAAAGTTCACACCTTGTACGATGTGGAAACTCAAATCCCGGCATTCTTCCATATAACAACAGCCAGTGTTCATGATTCAAAAACTATAGATAAAATCCCTTACGAACCTGGTTCTTACTATATATTTGACCGTGCCTACAACAACTTCAAGATGTTGTATCGGATTCATCAAATAGAAGCCTACTTCGTTGTTAGGGCAAAGAAGAATCTTCTATACAAATCCGTCAAATGGAAACGCAGACTACCGAAGAATGTACTTTCTGATATGTCTATCGAATTGACCGGATTTTATCCGAAGCAATACTATCCTGAAAAACTTCGGTTGGTTCGTTATTGGGATGAAGAACAAAAACGAGAGTTTGTATTCTTAACCAATGCCATGGATATATCTGCCCTTCAAGTGGCAGAATTGTATAAGAACCGGTGGCAGGTGGAGTTGTTCTTCAAATGGCTCAAGCAACACCTCAAAATTAAAAAGTTTTGGGGTACTACAGAAAATGCCGTAAGAATACAAATCTATGCTGCCATATGTGCCTACTGTTTGGTCGCAATCATTCAACATGATATGAAACTTGACAGAAGCACATATGAGGTTCTCCAAATCCTAAGCATATCCCTGACGGATAAAACTCACTTAAAAGATCTCTTTAACAAAACTAATTTTCAATATGACAAAGAACGGTGCGACTCTAATGAACCAAGTTTATTTGATTTTTAATAACGTCTCAATTTTAATGGGACACTAGTGAGCTTTGCGGTAAAAGATTGGATTGACGTATTTACCCGCAATGAGTACAAGGACATTTTGATCGAAAGTTTGGATTTCTGTCAAAAACAAAAAGGTCTTGAAGTTTTTTCTTGGTGCGTGATGACTAATCACGTCCATTTAATCGTTCGGGCTAAAGAAGGATATTTATTGCAAAATATTTTACGTGATTTCAAACGCCATACAAGCAAAAAGGTAGTTGAAGCAATAAAGGAAAATCCACAAGAGAGCAGGAAAGAATGGTTGATAGATAAATTTGTGGGTAATGCCGGTATATCTTTTTGGGGTACAGATAATCATCCCATTGAGCTGTGGAGCAATAAAGTTATCGACCAAAAGCTGACCTACCTACACAATAATCCGGTAGAAGAAGGGTTGGTTTTTAAGCCGGAGCAATATGTGTACTGCAGCGCTATTGACTATGCAGGTGGAAAAGGCTTGTTGGATATAACTTTAATAGAATAATTGAATAATTGCTTTTCAAGCAACGCACGGATGAATATCCGCGCGAGCGGAGGGGAATACAAGCCTCGCGAGTGGATTTTTGAAGGAGAAACCGGCAAACAATATTCCGCCAAAAGCATTCAGGTAATTCTGAAAAACGCGGTTACAAAAGCCGGAATAAAAAAACAGGTATCGGTACACACGCTCCGGCATTCGTTTGCCACACATCTGCTCGAAGCGGGAACAGACTTACGCTATATACAAAGCCTGCTCGGGCATAGCAGCAGCAAAACTACCGAAATATATACACATATTACTACCAAAGGATTTGACCAAATAAAAAGTCCGCTTGACACCTTAGAAATTTAATAAGAAAAGTTGTTAAATCGAAAAAAATGTTTATTTTTGCAATTACACAATAATCAAAAAAAATCTACAATAAAAAAAATTAACATTTCTGTATAAGAATACCATCTTAATCATCTCTACCAGATAACTCGCTCATTTACAATGATATGATAAAATAAATAAATCCGGATAAGGTGAATATATAAGCAATAGTACTTCGTTTACAGGAAAATGGACTTCTTATAGAGAAATGTTAGCCACAATAATAGAAGAGCAGACTGAAAATGATGTCGAATTAAAAACATAACATATGTCAGAATACATTAACAACTCAGAAAAACGGTTAGAAGCTCTTATGGCTTTTACATTAGGCATGATGAATGGTGAGGATGGCAAAACCTTGATAGAAACATACAAGGATGCCATTGAAAATATTACTCCTCACGATATGCTGAAATTAGAGGACAAGCAGATGCAGATGGGAATAACACCAGAACAAATTAAAGGAGATATTGAGAAAATAATAAATGTCTTTTTTAAAAGCCTTGATAGTTATAAATGGAAAAAACCTTCTGATGGCTCTTTCCTGTTTTATCTAATGTTAGAAAATGAAGCCTTCACTTTTAAGTTGAATCAGGTTAAAAAGGTAATTAGAAATTATAAAGGTCGTGAAGAATCTGAATTTAATAAACTTAAAAGCGAGCTGTTGTCCCATTTTATTAAATTTCATGAATTTAATTCTCACTACATTAAGAAAGAAAATATTCTTTTTCCTTATCTTGAGCAGCTTTGGGAAAGTTATCGTCCTTTAAAAGTAATGTGGTCGTTGCACGATGATATTAGGAAAACATTAAAAGAATTGATTTCTATACTCGAATCAGACAAAACAGGATGGCAAGATTTCAACAAACTCTTAGGAAAATATTTCTCTTTGGTTTTCAGAATGATTCAAAAGGAAAACATAATAATATTTCCTGTAGCTACCGAAACGGTAAATGAGGATGCATGGAATCAGATGAATATACAAAGTTTTGAATATCCTTTTCCATTTATTGAAACTCCTGAAAAACCCAATAACGAAGATGTGAAAAAAATAATTAAAGAGAGCAACATAAACAAAAATGGAAACATAATTTCCGATACAGGAAGTTTAAACGCAGAACAGGTTTTATTGGCTTTCAATCATCTACCAGTGGATATAACCATAGTTGATGAAAACGATAAAGTGTTATTTTTTAACAAGGCAAAGGATCGTTTTTTTCCACGTTCCCCTGCAATTGTCGGAAGGTTGGTACAGAATTGTCATCCCCCTGAAAGCGTGCATATTGTAGAGAAAATAGTTGAGGCATTTAAAACAGGTAAAAAAGACAAAGCTGATTTCTGGATTCAAATGAAAGGCAAATTCATTTTAATACAATATTTTGCTTTACGAGATGAGGCCGGTAATTATAGGGGGGTTATCGAAGTAAGTCAAGATATTACGGAAATACGTAACTTGCAAGGTGAAAAACGTTTATTAAATTGGGAATAATATGAAAGAGTGGTTTAAAAACAAAAATGATTTTGAAGCGTTTGATGTAAGAACTCTAAAAGGGAATTTTTTACAGGCAATTGTTCTTAAGGCAAAACAAACGAAAAAGGGCAAAGGTCTGCTAATAATTCAGAATTTTGAGCCGATTCCGTTGTATAGTACAATGAAGAACTTAGGTTTTGATTATCATATTGAAAAAGATGCAGAGAATAATTATTACTGTTATTTTTTTAGGGAGAATGAAATTGAAAAAGAAGACAAAGAATTACCGCTTAAGCCAATAGTAATGCCACGATATGCAGACATCGACCCTAGAATAGCCGATTTAACAGTTAATTTTTGGGATAATATCTGGAATAAAGAAAACCCGGCAATCGAACTAAAATTTAAACTTCTTATCTCGTTGGCAAATGCGGTAGGTTTAGGTCGTATAAGACAAGCAACCCGGGAAATTATTAAAGCGTATTATCTTGGTATAACAGTGGAGCAATTAGAAGAGGTGTTTGCTTTGATTATTTGGAATCAGGGGATTGGTCATTTTTCTTCTGAGATTGCACAATCATCCCTTTTTAAAGTATTTCTTCTGATTAAAGAATCGGAAAAGAAAGGTAAAAAACGAGATGAAATTATAAATATTTTACACGAAAAATTTGGAGAGAAAAACCCTGAAATGGGATTTAATAACTAAAAACTTAAAATTATGTTTTGTAATCAATGTCAGGAAACAGCCAAAAATACAGGTTGTACAATTAAAGGAGTTTGCGGAAAAACCGAAGAAACTTCTAATCTTCAGGATTTGTTAATGTTTGCTTGTCAAGGACTTTCGTATTTGACAATTGAAGCCCGAAAACAAGGAATAGACACAAATGCCGAGAGTAAACACATTACTAATTGTCTGTTTATGACTATCACCAATGCAAATTTTGATGATAAATCAATCATTCAGGCAATTAAAGATGCTATTAAATATCGTGATGAATTAAAAAGCAAAGTTAATATTGCAGAGAATCATCCGTCAATCAATTGGAATGGAAAAACCGATGAAGACTTTAATGCAAAAGCAAAAGAAGTTGGAACATTAACTTACGACTCCAATGAAGACATTCGCGGACTGAAACAATATGTTTTGTTTGGAATAAAAGGAATGGCGGCTTATGCTGAACATGCTTTCAATCTGGGTTTTGAAGAGCAGGAAATTTATAATTTTATGGAAGAAAGTTTGGTGATGATTACCAAGCCAATAGAATTGACCGATGCTTTTAATTGGGTTGTAAAAACAGGCGAATATGGTGTAAAAGTAATGGCTTTATTAGACAAAGCAAATACCGAAACATTCGGAAATCCAGAAATTACGAATGTAAAAATCGGAGTTGGCAAAAATCCTGGAATTTTAATCAGCGGACATGATTTAAAAGATTTAGAGCAACTTTTAATTCAGACCGAAGGCAAAGGAATTGATATTTACACACATTCCGAAATGTTGCCTGCAAATGCATATCCAAATTTAAAGAAATACAAACATCTGGTTGGTAACTATGGTAATGCATGGCATCGTCAGTTAGAAGAATTTGAAACTTTTAACGGACCAATTTTATTTACAACCAACTGTCTAGTTCCACCACGCAAAGCAACTACATACAACAACAGAGTTTTCACAACGGGAGCAACAGGAATGCCTGAATGGAAAAGAATTGAAAAGAAACTTCCAAACGGACATAAAGACTTTTCAGAAATTATTGAATTAGCCAAAACTTGTCCACCTCCTACGGAAATAGAAACAGGCGAAATAACCATAGGATTTGCACATAATCAGGTTATGGCACTTGCCGATAAAATTCTTGATGCAGTCAACTCTGGCGCAATTAAAAAAATGGTTGTAATGTCGGGTTGCGATGCACGACAAAAATCTCGTGAATATTACACCGAATTTGCAAAACAACTACCAGAAGATACCGTAATTCTCACTTCCGGTTGTGCAAAATATCGCTATAACAAATTAAAATTAGGCGATATTGGTGGCATTCCAAGGGTATTAGATGCAGGACAATGTAACGATAGTTATTCTTGGGCATTTGTTGCATTGAAACTAAAAGAAGTTTTAAAATTAGATGATATAAACAAACTTCCAATTGTATTTAATATTGCATGGTATGAGCAAAAAGCAATTATTGTGCATCTTGCATTATTAGCTCTTGGCATCAAAAATACACATGTTGGACCAACTTTGCCAGCGTGGTTAACTCCAAATCTATTGAAAGCGGTACAAGAGAGTTTTGGAGTACAAACCATTACAACAGTAGAAGAAGACATGAAAATTTTTGAACTTGCTTAAACTAAATGATTATGGAAGAAGATAAATTAATTTGCACTTGTATGGATGTTTATAAAAGCACCATAGTAAAAGCCATTAAAGAGAAGAATTTAAAAACGGTTGAAGAAGTTGGTGAAGAGACAGAAGCAGGTACAGTTTGCGGACAATGTCAAGATGATATTCAAGAAATACTTGACGAAATAAATGGTAAATAATTACTGTGGCTAACAAGCGGTCATAAAACATTGGGGGTGATGTGGTTAACTCAACTGCATCACTCTTTTTTAACTTACTCACAGTTTGACAGGAAAGTGCTTTGAACTCCCCAACGTTTCATACCGCCGACCGTTAGCGGCAAGCATGGAGTCAAAAACCAATTAACGTATTAAACTAATGAACAAAAAACCAATTAAAAACATAGGTATATTTATTATAGTTGCAGTTGCAAGTGGATGGCTTGGTTTATTAATTGACAAATCCCTTGAGCAGCAAACCGATGGCGATTCCTTAGGAATGGGAGTTTGGTTGATTTTACCCCTGTTGACAACAATAATACTTAGGCTCTTTGCCGGAGACGGTTGGAAAGATATTGGATTAAAACTTAATTTTAAGGGAAACGTCAAATGGTATATTATTTCATTGTTAATTTTCCCAGTTGTTACAATATCCATACTTGCTATTGGAAAACTATCAGGATGGATAAATTTTTCGAATTTTAGAATAACCGCTTATCTTATGGGATTTACAAGCACCCTTATTGTGAATTTCATTAAGAATATATTTGAAGAATCTGTGTGGAGAGGTTATTTAGCTGCAAAACTATTAAAACTTAAAACAAAAGATGTTTGGCTTTACCTTATTGTTGGCGGGGTATGGGGAATTTGGCATTTGCCTTACTACTTGTTTTTTCTTCCAAGATCGGACATGTACCAAGTTTTACCAGTTGACAGAGCCGTATTTGCCATAATTGCGGTTTTTACAATGATATGTTGGTCAGTAATGTTTGTTGAACTTTATCGTATTACTAAATCAATATGGCCTGTTGTAATTTTGCACATGATTGAAGATTCTCTGATAAACCACTTGATAATAGACGGACATATTACAATTGCATCCGGTAAAGAAATATTGATTTCACCAATTACCGGGATAATAACATCTATATTCTATTTGATTGTTGGTTTATTGTTGAGAAGAAATCGAATAATTAATGAAAATAATATCACTATCATAAATGCCAACCGCAAATCGAGTAGACTGCCCCGCCAGCCTTGGCTGACGGGGAGAGCCTCTCACACCACTGTACGTACGGTTCACGTATACAGCGGTTCGTTAAGAAATGGAGCAATTTTCTGATAATAAGTAAACATAGGTTCGTAACCGCGTTGTTGCAGACGTTCCACCGTGATGGTGGTTTTCAAAATAGGGCTACAGGCGACCGCCCATGTACCCATTCGGCTACGGCTGTGGCTGTATGCGTGTTCAAGGTCAACGCCCAAACGTATCAGGTTTTTCCGTCTTCGTTCGGATTTCTTCCATTGTTTCCAGATACAGCAACGTAGCCGGTTACGCACCCACCCATCCACATCTTTGAGTTTTTCCTGGATACTTGCCATGCGGTAGTATTGAAGCCAGCCTCGCTGTACTTCTTTCAGTTTGTGGATACGCTCATCGAAGCTGGCGGGTGTGGTTTTTCGGGTGATGGCTTTGAGTTTTAGTTTCAGGTTTTTCCATCCTTTGCCGCTTACCACCAGCTGGTATTTGCCTTTTTCCCCCTTTTTGTAAGTGGGCACAAAACCATATCCTAATAGCGAAAAGTTTACGGGGCGACGGATTCCACTTTTCTCCCGATTAATAGGCAGGTGAAGCTTATTCTTTAAGAAGAGATAAATTTCGTTGCCTGTTTTGCGGGCATGCCATTGGCTTTTGCAATAAATGCTAAAGTCGTCAGCATAGCGGACAGACTTTAATCCACGTCTGTCTAATTCTTTATCCAATTCATCTAACATGATATTGGAGAGTATCGGGCTCAGCGGACTGCCCTGTGGTACTCCTTTTCGGCGTTTGACTAACTTCCCGTTGATTAAAATCGGCGCTCGCAGCCATTTGCGGATAAGACGCAGCGTAAGCGGGCATTTTACCTTGCGATACAACAATTGCAGCAAAATGCAGTGGTCTACTTCGTCAAAGAAGCTCTTCAGGTCAATGTCTACTATATCCTGATAACCATTGTTTATATACTCCAATGCTTTGAGTACCGCTTGCAGGGCATTCTTATTCGGGCGAAATCCATAACTGTAATCCTCAAATTCCATTTCGAACCGGTTGGCTAAAACTTGCCCTACGGCTTGTTGAAGCATTCGGTCAACCACGGTAGGCACACCTAAAAGACGTGTCTTCCCATTTCCCTTGGGTATCTCTACCCCCAAAATGGGTTGTGGCAAGTAAGTGCCATTTAACAATGATTGCCCTATACTTTCCCTGTTCTTTGTCAGGTGGTCGTATAGTTCGCTTACAGGCATCCGGTCAACTCCTGCCGAACCTTTGTTCTGCCTGACCTGTTGCAATGCACGCATCATGTTGTGACGGTTAATCACTTGCTCGATCAATTCCATTTCGTTTTTGTTTGCTCATTTAATCATCTTCTCTTGCCCTGTTTCGCTTGCTACAGGCTATTTCATTGCTGAAAATCCATGTCGCATTAAAAACTTCTTAACGTTCAGTCCTTCATTACGTTCGTGAGACCTCCGACTCTCTGGATTTCTATCACTTGCCGGCTCGTTTTCCGTAATTACTATGACCTCGGCTGACTTCTCATTACATTTTACTGCTTAGAGATCTCCCCCGGTAAGAGCTTTTTCCTTCCTCCAATCCCTGCGGTATCTACATATCTGTCCACAAACTACCTTTTGGGCGTTACAAGGGTGTGGTTGCTTACCCCAAACAGATATGCCTCATATACCGTTTCTGTTCGTCAGTACCGGATTTTGCAGTCTCGCTTCCTTCACTGCTGTCGTCACCAACAACCAGCTTGCGACTTGCTAATGCTTCGGGCACGACCCCGTGCATAAGGGACTTGCACCCCCTGGAAAAATACACCTGCTTAGAGCATTGTTTAACCAAAATTATTTGTAATTTTGAAATTTTACTGTTGCTTGCAGCAGGTGCGCTCTGCTCATGCAGGGCGCACACATGGGTTTGGCAAAAGTGGGGCTTTAGTACTAGGCTAAACATTTGTAGTTTCTATTAACTTTTGTACTAAATTTGAACTTTGGTACTTTCTAAACCCCACCTTCGCCAAGCCCAAAAACGTTAGCGGTCAGGCTATCGAACGACAATCTAAACTAATTGACAGAAATGAATTTTGAAATTACACTTGCTGACAAAGACGATTTGCAGCAAATACTTCAACTGCAAAAGGAATGTTATAAAACAGAAGCAGAGTTACATGATGAAAATAATATTCCACCTTTGACACAGACCTATAATTCAATCAATCAAGAATTTGAAGAAGGAATGTTATTTTTAAAAGGAATTGTTGACGGCACATTAGTCGGCTCAGTTCGTGGACAAATTAAAGATGATACTGCTTTGATAGGACGACTTATTGTAAAGAAAGAATCATTGCTGTCCCATTAAAATCTGAAATAGTTCTTTGAAGTGTTTGAAATTTAGTTAGTTACAGCGTTTTTTCGAGCGAACGGACTTGGATTTGTAGCTTTGCATCAGATTAATCCGATGGCATATGTTCCAAGACAAATACGTTTTCGCTCAGTTGGCTTCGTTTCTGAATCGAAATAAGTTTAACCGCATTGTGGTCAAATATGATGGTGACAAATATGTGAAGCATTTCACTTGTTGGAATCAACTACTTGCATTAATGTTTGGTCAACTGTCCAACCGCGAAAGCTTGCGAGATTTGATAGTTGCTCTTGAAGCTCATCATTCTAAATGTTATCATTTGGGAATGGGCAAGAATGTATCAAAATCATCCTTAGCAAGGGCAAATCAAGATAGAGACTATCACATCTTTGAAGAATACGCTTATTATCTGCTTAACGAAGCACGCCAAAAGCGTGTTACTCATATTTTCAAACTGGGTGGTAACGTTTATGCTTTTGATTCGACAACTATTGATTTGTGCCTTTCTGTCTTCTGGTGGGCTAAATTCCGCAAGAAGAAAGGTGGTATCAAAGTGCATACATTATATGATGTGGAAACACAGATTCCGGCATTCTTTCATATTACCGAAGCATCAGTACATGATTCCAAAGCGATGAATGAGATACCTTATGAATCAGGTTCTTATTACATCTTTGACCGCGGTTATAACAACTTCAAGATGTTATATAAGATTCATCAGATTGAAGCCTACTTCATTGTCAGAGCAAAAAAGAACCTTCAATACAAATCCATCAAATGGAAACGTAGGCTACCTAAAAATGTGCTTTCGGACGCAAATATCCTTCTTACGGGATTTTATCCTAAAGAATACTATCCAGAGCCACTTAGACTGATTAGATATTGGGATGAAGAACAAGAACGGGAATTCACATTCATAACCAACGCAACTCATGTTTCTGCACTTCAGGTTGCTGAACTATATAAGAATCGTTGGCAAGTCGAGCTCTTCTTCAAATGGCTCAAACAACACCTTAAAATCAAAAGATTTTGGGGCACTACAGAGAATGCCGTTCGAATACAGATATATGCTGCAATATGCACTTACTGCTTAGTAGCAATCATTCAACATGATATGCAACTTGATAGAAGTACATACGAAGTGCTACAGATATTGAGCATCTCTTTGACTGATAAAACTCATATTAGAGACCTCTTTGATAAAACTAAATTTCAAAATGACAAAGAACGATTCGGACCAAATGGGCCAAGTTTATTTAATTTTTAATTCGTCCTAGTTTTAATGGGACACTAGTGATATAATTAGTATAACCAGTACCTTGCTGTTGCCTACTTACAAAATATTTATTTAGATTCCATTTCTTTGTGCTGAATACCCATTCAGGAATTTCACCAGACAAACGGTTGCCTTGCAAATCAGGAATAGGAACTTTTGATTCATCTTTCCATACATCAAAAGATAATTTGGTAATATTATTATCTGAACATCCTATATATACATTTTCTTTCAATATTTCTATCGGTATTTCTCCTGATAATTGATTATGATCAAGATTTATTTGCTTTATTTTATCCAACTTACTTAGAGATTTAGGGATAGTTCCGCTTACCCTCGTGTGATAAATTGTTAGTTTCGATAAGCTTGTAAGATTTCCCAGTTCTTCGGGTATCGAACCATCTACATAATTTTCTCCAATTGATAGTTGTTCCAAATGAGTCAATTTTCCTATTTCGGGCGGAATGGGACCACTTATCTGATTATAAGCAATATAAAAATAAGTCAGATTTGTTAGTTCTCCAATCCAAGAAGGTATCTGCCCGGATAAAGTTCCACCTCCCAACCCGAGTACTCGTAATTCTGTTAACTTTCTGAAATCATCTGGAAATTCCCCGTGAAAACTTCCATAGAAGTTAAAGCCAACAATACGATATTGATTGGTTGAAAGATCTAAAGCGATATCTACTCCTCCCCATGTTTGGATGTCTTTTAAATCCCAAATATGTCCCCATGGTCCAATTTTCTGGTAAATATTTACCATAGCCAAACTGTCAGACTTGTTTAGACGTGGAGTTTTTTCAGAATTTTCATCTGGTAGAGAAGAATCAGAATCGCAACTAGTGACACATACTCCCAACAAGCTAGTGATTAGAAATAAATAATAAATAAATCTTTTCATGATATTTATAATTTAATTTACATGCTTTCAAAGTTATAAGCTATTGAAGGATAAAGCAAATTTATTCTGTTAAAATGATAACTAGTATCCTGTTAAAATAAGACGTTTATTGGCTTGAAGATATTCAAATGGTATCCTGGAGAAATGCGAATGGTTACATATGAAGATGACGCAAAGGAAACGTTTATAGATTTTTTACGAACAATAAAGAATATGAAGCTTAACTATTACTTTATTGAAAACGCTGGAATATAGATTTGTTTTTTTATGACAAGCATATTGTTATGAGAAGAAAAAGGCTTCAATAATGGGATAAAATCATTGCTTGCTTGATAAATACATCATCAACTTCACATAAACACTTCACATAATATTGTATTGTAACAAAGGGTATATTACCAAAACTAAATATAATTATTATGTAAAAAGTGAATATTTACAATATAACAGACCACAATTCGTAACGCTCCATTGTTGTGCTGTCCGCAGTTTACGACCGTAAGCGGCATGCGTGTACGTATTTGTTGCCTGTCCCTTGCTTAACATACGCATAGGATGTACTGAAATGACTGTTTGCATTTTCGTTTTTCAGATAGTTTGCCGCTGCCAAGCACGAAAGATTTTCATGAGCGAATTTGCAGGGGGAATTACGACTAATTATCTAAAATAGCTAGATAATTATTTACAATAAAATTGCAAAAAAGAAAAAAGGAAGACTCAAACAATGAGTTTGTTGCTTGGGCGTCTTTTCCCTCCAATTTCTAGTCCTTTATTCTTGTATACAGGATGAATGGAATCCCTACTCGGATGGGACAACTAGTAAGGTCGTAGAAGGTAAAAACCGAGAATTAACTATTGCGGTTGCGCGTAGTTGGTATGAAGCGAATCAGGCTCCCGTAGTGGCGACTCGTTCAGTCGTTACTCATTTTGAGTTAATGACTAAGTTGCGTTGGAAGCAAGCAACCGAGAGTCGCAAAGGCTATTTTGAAGTAGTGGAAGTTCCTCTTATGACAAGAGGAGGGGCTGTGTTGCTCGATCAGGAAACTAAAGATAAATTTAATCCTGAGACTGATAGAAGAAAAATACGTAATGTCTCCCGTATGGTTATCATCAAAAATCTGAGAACTGGTGATGTTACGAACTTTGTGATGTATATTGTCGGTACGTATAATTATCTAAAAAAAACAAAACATTTCAGGGAAAATAGCTATCTTTATCGCGATCCTTATTTAAGTGGGAGTGTCTGTTTTTATAAACCTGAGGGTGGCTTAGTTAATGGTTGGAAGTATGAAGATGGCAAAATTGTGGGTGCGATTCATCAAGGTACGGAAGAAGGTTTGAAAATGCAGTCTGTTGTTGGTACACGTGGTGGTCAGAATTGTTATTTAGACTATGTCTTAGTTACGTATAATGATTGTGAAGGTTTCACATACGATGACCCAGAATACGGCTTAGGCTTTGGAACAGAGTGCTCCGAGTCCGATAAATGGGAACTTCAAGAAGTCTGTAATGATATGGATGACAGTGATGATTTTGGAGATGAATGGATCCCAACTGAAGGTAATTTTGAAACAACATCAGGGTATGATAATTCCAATGTTTACAAATATGATGATAGCCGAAAAGGATTAAGTAATTTTTCTAATTTAAATGTATTAACAAAAGACTGTTGAATATGAAAACAATTATAACTTTAATATGTATGTTGTTTTGTGCGTCTTATCTTTCTGCACAAACAAATTACTATTCTACAACTAAAATATTTAATGAGAATGGATATTCTTATCGATGTGATGTAAACAGAGGAAAAGGAGTCACATTATATAATAAAGAAAATCTATTGACCCATACAAAATGGCTTTTTAAGGATACAGGCAAAGAGCCTCCTATGCCATATGATATAAATGATGTAGAGGACGATACATGGACGAAACGGAAGTGCTATTCTATAATTAATAATGCCTTTTCGGCTACTGAAAAGGAGCGAACCAAAGGGAGAATATTGGATATAACTATATTTATAGATCCAGAAACAGGAAAGGTCACAGAAGTTGAATTCTACTTCCTGACAGTGAGTCCTTTCGCAACAATTCCTGTATCAGTTTATCGCAAAATAGAATTAGAACTAAAAAAGAATATTTGGTTTGTTCCAACTGCAGAAGGAAAAAGAATGAACTTTCTGATACGCTCCTGGAGTCAGGAGATAGGAGCTACTTTAAGAGCAGATTAGTATTAGTAAATGTGTGGAGGAAAATGGCTTATACATTTAAGATGAAGAAATAATGTATGCATATAGTGTCTAATTCTGTACTAATCGGCTTTGTTATGTTTTGTGAGTTATTTTTTACGGATTCATTGAAAATAAATTGGTGAACAATTGCATGACGGATAAGAACACAGAGTAGCTAAAGCATGTCCATAGTTGTCCAATTGACCTACTCTTTATCAATTAAGGAGCTTGTATATTGTAACATCGCCCCTGAAACCAACTATATAAATGGTCTTTGGGGCGATGTTTTTGTCTTTCTCTTTCTTATCAGCCAGCAATCTATTTTTTTAGCGTTTAGCGTTTAGCTTAGCGAAAATCGAACATTAAATTCAGATGAAGTCCTTCGTCACCCGATTTGATACGAATATTTCCCGGTTGGCTGTTAGGTCCTTGTTGCTCGATGGGTTTAAAGGAACAGATAGCCGGAATATCGAGTAAGAAGGATAAATCTCCTTCGGGAAATTCGGGCATCGTATCCTTTAAACGTCCTACAGGTTCTTCAGGAGTAAATACTCGGAAGAAAGTTCCGTCATTCCTTGAGTAAACAGAAAATGAAGTTTGATTGCCTTCCAATGTGGCCCAGTAAAGATTGGCATGATAGCCTTTAAATTCAGGGTATATGAGGTTTTCAAAGCTTTCTCCCGTGATGGTATTATTATATTCTTTGTGCCAAATACCGTAATTTGTTCCTGCAATACGGTTTTTCCAAACTCTGTATGGACCACGTCCCATCCATTTCATGCCTGAGCAATTCTTTTCAGGATAAGAGAATGAGAGCCCCAAATTGAAGACTTGAGAATCCATGAAAGCATCGTCGAAACCTCCGCCGCCAGAACCGCGGTTTAGGAGAATGGCATCCATGTAGAGCAGGCCTTCATCGGTGAGTCGCCATACTATCGAATCGGCTGCACCTTTATATTTAGCACAATAAATTGCTCCCTCCGCAGATTGGCGTACGTAGCTAAGTGAAGGTTCATATCGCATTTTCATTCCAACTGCTACCGGTCCATTATTAAATGGCACTTCTTTTTCGCTACTTTTGACACTACTGATCATGCCGGTGTGGGCATCGAAAGTGATACTAACCTTACTACTTATTAGCTTGATAGCATCGGGAGTCTGTTGAACTTCTGCTTTAGGGGAGGTTGCTGCTAACTTAGCTTCCGCTAGATGACGGTCAAAATAAGATTGGGCTAAATGAATGGGATAGCTCCAATTACAAATACTTTTTCCATCTTTGTCGAAGGCTTCCAGTTGAAGTACGTCGCCTTTATGGAAAGAGGGCGGCAACGCAAAGCGAGCTGTACCTGTTTCTCCGGGATAGATAGCTGGGAGTTGAACTTTTCCTTGAGCAATGATTGCTTCAGATGATGCTTCTTGATTGAGTGGGGTGTTGCAATTCAACACTTTGTAAGTCATTCGGCAATCTTTCAAATTGGTAAATGTATATTCATTGGTCAGGAGAAAACTTCCGTCGAAATGGTCAGTAATGAGCAGAGGTTTGAATTGTATCGGCGACCATTGTGCACGGATGGCATAAAAACTTCCTTCCTTTTCGCGACGTGGTCCCACCACACCATCGGGAGCGTTAGACTTGTCCGAGTCTAGTATTCCTCCTTTATCTGTGCGCTTTGGAGCTTCATCGCAATAAACCCAGATAAATCCACCGGCAAATAGCGGGTTCGTGCTCCAACGATCCCAAAAATCCCTTAGTCCGGCTCCACCTCCTTGATCATACATGGCATGCATAAATTCGGTAGGCATAAAGACTTTGTAACCATTAGTGAAGCGGGCTACTCCTGTCAAATACGTAGGATAATGATGGGTATCTAACTCATTGAAGTCTGCCCATGGATGCACCATGTGCCTCTTTTGTAATCTATCATATTTTGCGAATAATGGATCGAGTTGGGTATTCCATCCTCCTTCATTTCCGTTGCTCCACAGAATGATTGAGGGGTGGTTTACATCTCTATCGATCATTTCTTTCACAAGTTTGGCTCCAACTTTGGAATCGTAGCTGTTTTGCCAACCTGCTAGTTCATCCATATATACTAACCCTAAAGAGTCGCACATGTCAAGAAAGTGCTCATCGGGAGGATAATGTGAGCGTACGGCATTCATATTCATCTCTTTAATCAGTAGAGCATCCATTCGACTCAACGCTGCACTGGTCGTACGTCCTCCATCTACCGAGAACGAATGGCGATTAATACCTTTAACTACCAATCTAGTTCCATTTAAGTACACCCCATCTTTGGGGAAAAATTCAATTGTGCGGAATCCTATTCGAATTTCCCGGGTTTGTATAATCTTGCCGTTGGGATTCTTCAATTCCAATTTGGCAATATATAGGTTGGGTGTTTCTGTAGACCATGGTTTGATGTTTTCCCATTCTCCGCTAATGTTTTGTTCTTTATTAGCGTTGTCAATGCGGTACGTTATGGTTTCTTTTCCATTCGCTGTATGGATGGCTTTGTCCTCTTTCAAGGAGCGTACAGATAGAATTATTTCATGATTTTTGGCATCGCCCTCTAGATCTATCGAAGCTTGGAGTTTTCCGTGATGATCTGCACTAAGGATGAAGTGTTCCATGTGTACTTCTGGAAGAACTTCGAGCCAAACCGGACGATAAATACCTCCGAATAGCCACCAGTCTGCTTTTCGCTCTGCGGCATTGATCGATTTGTTTGCCGATTCTTTAGCCACTTTTACTTCAAGTCGGTTCGTTTTTCCCAAATGGAGTAGTTCGGTGATGTCATAACTAAATCGATAGAAACCTCCTTGGTGCATCTCACCGGCTTGTTTCCCGTTAATCATGATTTGCGCATCTGTCATCACGCCGTCAAAGAATATTTTGATTCGCTGTCCTGCCCAAGATTTAGGGGCTTTGAATTCATGACGATATGTCCCGATTTCGTCACTTGGGCGCTCACCTTTTACTTTGTACCAACGGCCATAGGTATATGCGCCAAATCCTTGCAATTCCCAGTTGCAAGGAACTTCTATTTTACGCCATTTTCCACTGTTTTGTCCTGCGGAACAGAAAAAGTCCCAAGTTTTTGTGTTGTCGATTCCGGTACCGGATAGATAAATACGCTCCGGGTGAGGGGCTTGTGCAAATGTGCTTATTCCACTCCATAATGTAGATAGTAGAAGAGCAGTTATGCCAAAGATTTTTCTATTTCTCATTCTGTATTGATTATATGTTCACAATCGTATGAATAACTCAGTGGACAAAGATAGAGAAACTTGCAGTCTGTTACAATGGCAAATATTGGTAGAAAGCTGTAAAATCGTTCATATCTCCCTTCGTTTACGTACTCTAAGCGGTTTTATTCCCTTGTTTAACTTCTTTTGTTCTTATTAGTTAGTAGGTATCTATTGCTTATCTATTTTTCGTTCTACGAAGTTTTTTCTTCAACACCTTAGTCCAAATCTTATATCCTTCATCGTTTAAATGCAATCCATCATCTGTCAGATTGGACTGTAGCACATTGGTGCCTTTTTCAGTGAAAAGAGGGAAAAGATCAATGTAGCTAATCTTTTCCTTTCGGGCTAACTTCTTTAGACCGATGTTGATTTCTGGTATCATAGCCGTTTTACCTGTTAGCTTTTTGTATCGGCCAAAACTTTCGTTGATGGGAAGTAGACTTTGAAGGTATAGTTTGGTGGTGGGGGAGTCATGCTGAATGCGTTCAACAGTCATACGAATTAGGTTGACGATACTGTCTGTCGATAAATCGTGCGAAACATCGTTGATACCAATAAGTAGAAACAGTTTATGTGGGTGGCCTGCCAGTATCTCCCCCAGACGATCGTATACACCCATGACTTCATCACCGATGATGCCGCGGTTGCGTATATTCTTTTGGTTTAAACGCTCGCACCAATCTCCACCCCGTTCAGTTAAGCTATTTCCAAGCATCACAATGTCGTTAGAACGGATAGCAGGTTCTTCAGCAAATTGGTTGAGGCGTTGATAATAGTGATCCGTATATCTACGAGAAATAGGGTCTGAAGCATAACTAGTAGCAGTCTTCATGGTGAAGAATAAAAGCAACAAGAGAAAATTAATTTTCATACTACGATGTTTTAAAGAATGTTGGCTTGTTATTCAGCACGATAGGCATCAACCGCACTTTTCACAGAACCATGCAGCAATAACAATGCCTTGGCTTTGCCATAGTCTAAGCCGAGTTCTTCAACGATCATACGCGTGCCGCGATCAACCAACTTCTTATTGCTGAGTTGCATGTTTACCATTTTGTTACCCTTGACACGTCCTAGTTGAATCATGACTGAAGTTGTAATCATGTTGAGGATCATTTTCTGTCCTGTGCCGGATTTCATCCGTGAACTTCCCGTGACATATTCCGGGCCAACAATCATCTCGATAGGAACATCAGCTTCGGCAGCCATTGGCGAGTCGGGGTTGCTGGTGATGCAACCGGTAAGAATACCGTGTTCGCGCGCTTCGTGCATAGCTCCGATAACGTAAGGAGTGGTGCCCGAAGCGGCAATGCCAATAACCGTATCTTTAGCAGTGATGTTGCGCTCCGTTAATTCTTCCCAACCTCGGTGGATATCATCCTCAGCATTTTCTACCGGATTGCGTAAAGCCGTATCGCCACCGGCAATCAGCCCAATGACTAACGTGGGAGGCATGCCGAAGGTTGGAGGTATTTCCGACGCATCAAGTACGCCTAGACGTCCGCTGGTGCCTGCTCCCATATAGAAGATGCGTCCTCCTTGTTTCATTCGAGGAACAATCAGAGTCACTAACTTCTCAATTTGAGGGATGGCTTTTTGAACGGCAAGTGCCACCTTTTGATCTTCCGTATTGATATCTTCCAATATCTCGCGGACAGACTTTTTTTCTAAATCATTGTAGAGCGAAGGCTGCTCTGATATTTTTATGAATGCCATAGATAAGCGTTTGTTGATTTACAATATTTGTTTCAATAGATCATAATATTCTAATAGGTCTTACATATTGCTATGATACTGAATAAGTCCTTCCATAGGGCTTTTGATGATAGTGCCTATTTGAATATGCATCTCTTTTGCGGCTTCTTCTAAAATCTCTTTATAATGAAAAGCCACAGAGCCAATAAAATGAACCTGATAATGTTGGTAGTCATATTGCATGACGTTGCGCTTCAGAAAAGATTTGAAGCTGTCCAGTATCAATGCATGAACGCAAGGCTCGTTTGCATGTTGCACTAGGAATGGGGATAGACTGGCCAAAAAGCGATTAGGGAATGGTTGCCGATAAACGCGGTCAATGATTTCGGCTGGAGATAAGTGGAATTGGGCAAAGAATTGCTCTTTCAATTCCGGTGTCATTTGATTTTTCAGAATGTCGCCAACCAACAATTTGCCAAGGCAAGCTCCGCTTCCTTCATCTCCAAGAATGAAGCCCAATGGAGATACATTGTTCACAATGCTGTTTCCGTCATAGTAACAGGAATTTGATCCCGTTCCCATGATGCAAGCTATGCCTGCAGCATGTCCGCAGAGGCCACGAGCTGCTGCCAGCATATCAGTGCTGACTTCTATGTGATCTTCTTTTACACTTAGATGTTTATTAATTGCACGATGCACCATTTCTATTTTGTCGGGAAAGCTACATCCGGCTCCATAGAAATAAACGGCATTCAATTCCTTGACCTTCAATTGAGGTAAAAGAGCAGTTGCTATTTCGGTACTGATCTCTTCTTCCGATTGAAAGAATGGATTGGTTCCTTTGGTGAATATCTGTTGGAGGAGCACTCCATTATCATCTACAACACACCAATCGGTTTTTGTAGATCCACTGTCTGCTATAAGAATCATGTATTAAATGTTTATGCTTAACACTATATTTTAATATATATTTTTCGTTTGTATAATTGATAGCCAATACTCCAGTTGATGGCGATAAAGATCAGCGCATAGGCCAGAGAACCGGCGGTTTCACCGAATGTCGGTGCTAGAATCATCTTATATAGAATTTGATGTATGCTGATGTAACTTCCATTCCATGGAATACTTACTGTGCTAAAAAGAATTCCCAATACGCCACCTAGAACGTACATGAATAATGGATTTACTCCAAAAGATTCGAAGAACATGCTCCATTTCTTATATCCTTTCACATCGATGATCCAGATGAGCAATGCCAAGAAGCTGGAGGCTAATCCGCAGGTGACAAGTACATACGTAGGCGACCATATTTTCTTATTGATCGGGCAACCATAGCTCAACAAGAAACCGGAAAAAGTGAGAATGACACCGACCAAGAAAAGAGTGATGAGTTGAGCGTTTAGGAAGCTGGCACGATCTGCCGATTTGTTTCCTTCTAACATCAATCTTCCCACACAAAATCCTAATAATACGTGTGCTATGGCCGGGAGAGTGCTTAAAAGACCTTCCGGATCAATTCCGTTATCCTTATACATGTGAGCAGGTGTCAATATAGCACGGTCAACTATAGACAGAATATTAGTGTCATTATAAGCAAACCCGTTACCACAGATCAATAGGATAAAGTAACCTACCAGTAGTGTTACAATAATATAAGGTAAGTAGCGATGCTTTACGGTTAATGCGATAAAGGCTGTTGCACAATAACAGAGGGATAGACGTTGCATGACTCCCAAAATTCGCATCTTGTCGAATGTCCACACTGATGCCCATAAGTTTTCACCGAAGCTTAGATCCGGAGAAGCTGAAACCCAATAGTGGCAGAAACGAGAAAACCAGCCAATAGCCATCCCGATTAAGAAAATGATAACAGTGCGTTTTACGATCTTTAAAGCTGCCGAATGGCTGAATTCAAAGTTATATTTCTTTAATGAAATGTAGGTCGATATACCCATAATAAACATGAAGAAAGGGAAGACCAAATCCGTTGGGGTGAGTCCGTTCCAACTAGCGTGGCTAAGAGGAGCATAGATGTGTGCCCATGATCCGGGATTATTGACCATAATCATTCCTGCTATGGTAACCCCTCGTAGAATATCAAGGGCAAGCAAGCGTTTACTAATTTTCTGACTGTTCATGATTCAATGTGTGTTAGTTCATTCGTCTTATTCTAGTGAGATTCGGGGGCAAATTCTCTACTACTTGTATAAATAATATTGCTTCGATAGTTTTCGGAAATCATCAGTGTCTTTATTCCAATAGTCGCGTATATCTTCCCAACGGTTACGTTTGCTAAAACGTTCGCGTATTTGTTTTGATCCGCACACTTTATCAAACATATTGAATCGTTCTTTATTGGCATGGTCGAATACGGAATGGTCAGGATAGAGAGTGGCTACTTCTTGCATAACAAGAAATTGTAACTCGCTTAGGGGAGCTTTACCATAATCCATAATGTGCACTTGTACGCCTTGCAACGATTCGCCTTTGCCTACACTATAGAACGGTTGAAGGTAGATGGGTCTGAATATGACTCCCGGTACATTTAACTGATTCAGATTCTTGGCCAGCTGATCTGCCTTTATCCATTCGGCTGCAAACATTTGGAAAGGGATGGTATATCCCACACCGATAGACATGTAGCCCAACTCACCCAAAATGCCGCTGACGGGATAGAAAAAAGCCGAATGAGGATGTGGAATGTGCGGGGAAGAAGGAATCCATTGTAGGCCGGTCTGTGTATAATCCATTCTACGCTTCCAGCCTTTCATTTTTATGACTTGCAAATTACATTGCTCTCCGTCTTTCAACATCTTTTCGCCATTTAATATTAATGCCAGCTCACCGCAAGTGAGTCCGTAAAGGTAAGGAATCTTGAATTGACTAACAAAGGAAATGCAATCATTTTCAACTAAATTACCTTCTACTTTTAAACCACCAACAGGATTTGGACGATCAAGTACGATAAATTCTTTTCCATTCTCAGCGGCAGCTTCCATAGCCAGTCCCATGGTGCTGATGTAGGTAAATGAACGGCATCCTATATCCTGAATGTCATAGACTAAAACATCAATATCTTTTAGCATATCCGGAGTGGCCTTACGCGTTTTTCCGTAGAGCGAATAGACGGGTAAGCCCGTTGTTGCATCTTTTGTATCCGTGACATGATCGCCAGCATGAACATCACCTCGTACACCATGTTCTGGCCCGTAAAGTGCAACTAGCTTTACATTGGGTGCTTCATGAAGAATATCAATCGTTGATTTCATCTGGTTGTCTACTCCTGTGGGATTGGTGATCAATCCTACACGTTTACCTTCTAAGCACTTAAACTTCTGTGCTTTCAACACTTCAATCCCCGTTTTAATTCTTATCTTTTGGGCTTGTACCAGGCTAACGCAGAGGATGCAAAACAGATAGAGTAATATTCTTTTTTTCATAATAAATCACTAAAGATTAAACATCGGTTATTTCTTCCCATAATTGGGGTCAATTTTTCTATCAGCAAAGATGGTGACTAACACTGTGGCTACACAGCAGGCTATGACCATCCAGAAGAAGTTAGTATAGCCTATAGCTTCCTGAATGTATCCGGCAAACATACCCGGAATCATCATACTCAAGGCCATGAATGCGGTGCAGATGGCGTAATGAGATGTCTTGAATTCTCCTTCGGAGAAGTACATCATGTAGAGCATATAGGCTGTGAAACCGAAGCCATACCCGAATTGCTCAATAGCTATGGCAGTGGAGATGACAAATAAATTTTGGGGTTGCACAATGGCGAGATAAACGAATGTGAAACAGGGTAAGGTCATACAGGCAGCCATCCACCAAATAGATCTTTTCAATCCAATTCGCGATGCAAACAATCCTCCAAGAATACCTCCTATAGTCAGGAAGATCACTCCGATAGTACCATAGACAATGCCGACTTCAGCCGTCGATAAGGCAAGGCCTCCAGTTTCTTTACTGGCTACAAGGAAAGGCATGCACATTTTGATCAAAAAGGCTTCGGGCAGGCGGTAGAGCAGCATGAAAACGATGGCCAATAATACTCCGGGTTTAGTGAAGTAGGTAGCGAAGGTGCGTCCGAATTCAACGAAGATAGCTTTTGCGCTGGTGGTCTCTGGGGATAAAACGGATTTATCTGAGATTGGTTTTGGTATAGCGAATAGGTGGTAGAAGGATACGATAGTGAAGATCACGGCTGTAACCAGCATGGTAATGGTCCACGAAAGAGGTATATTGTTATACTTTAATTCGATGGTACCTGCAATGGCCACCAGTACTCCTTGTCCGAAGATAGATGCAAGTCGATAGAAAGTACTTCGAATACCTACAAATGCTGCTTGATCACTCTGCTTGAGAGCCAACATGTAAAAACCATCGGCGGCAATATCGTGAGTGGCTGATGCAAATGCTGTAATGATGAAAAGGATGAGCGTTAAGGTGAATAGACTAATAGGGGTTGTACCCGCAGCCATAGTGGCTTGATCTGGTTTAGGAATCGACAGCGTGAGCAGAATGAATGCCAAAGACATCAGAAGTTGCATGGAGATAACCCACCATCTTTTTGTTTTAATAATGTCGACGAAAGGACTCCAAAAGGGTTTGATGGTCCATGGCAGATACAGAAGGCTTGTGAATAAAGCCATCTCTCCGTTAGGAACTCCCATTTTGGCAAACATCAACACAGAAATGTTATTTACAATAAAATATGGAATACCTTGTGCAAAGTATAAAGTGGGTATCCATGCCCACGGTGATATTTTCTTTATGCTGTTCATTCTCTAAATCTATTTGTCTTATTAATTAGTCATACAGTTGGTCGATGCTTACATCAATGTAATAATGAAGCAATATAGCGTCGTATTTATAGCCTTGTTCGCCCATTACGGCTGCACCTATTTGGCACAAACCGGCTCCGTGTCCCCATCCGGCACCGGTCAGGATGAAGCGTCCTGGGATGCCTTCTGCTGAAAGGTCTTCTTTATCAACCACAAAAGCGGAGCTATAAAGATGTGACGGAGATAAGGTACGGCGAATCTCCAATTCTTTGCCGATGACAAGAGTCTTTTTGGTGCCGACAATTTTTAATTTCCAAAGGCGACCAGATGTTCCTCGAGCTATGGGGATGAGGTCGATGATTTGTCCGTAGTCGATGCCGGAGCGTTTGTGAATCAGTGCTGAAAGTTCTTCTTGCTGATAGACAACTTTCCAACGGAAGAAATCGGTCGTTTCTTGGTCATAGTTATTGAGCACCTGAGAGAGGATCTTTTTATCGGTAGTGTTGCAAAATGCTTCGGGAGATGTTCGTATCCAACGATCAGCTTCTGATTCTAGTGTCAGATCGGGTAGAGATTCTTGCGTTTTACTATCTCTTTTTTTGGCTAAGTAGGGGAATTGAATATTTTCCCAGCAATATTGGAATTCTTCTAAAGCGCCACCACAGCATTTGGAGAAACGAGCGTCGCAGATCTTTCCGTCCGACATCAATACTTGTCCACGAGTTTCAGCAATGGCTTGCTGTACTTTGGGGTTAGAAGCACGAGTGATGCCTTGATAACGTTGGCAATGATCATCGGCACATACATGGAAATGAGTGTGGTCTTCACGATCATACCAACGGATAAGCTCATCTTCAGTTTGAGTGAAAGTAGAATAGGCAGTCTGCGTTTCCATAATCTCTTTGTTTTTCTGGATTTGTGCCAGAAGCCAGCTACGAGAGATAACTGCATGAGCTTTTAATAATTCTAATGAAGCAGTAGAGCTCATTTCTGAAGAGATTACACTGGTTAGATAATCTTCTACATTGATAATGTTGATAGCACTGAGTTTCTGATTTTCAATACTAATCTTCAGTGCACCTAAAAAACGCTGGTCTTCTTTACGTTCCCAGTGGAAGTTGATGCCAATAGTTACGTTTAAGAGTTCAAAGGCACTTGCAGACTCTTCTTCGGGGGTGAACAACAGTTCATCATAAAGATGTCCGTTCCAACAGATTTTATCTTCATGATAAGTCACGACTTGTTTTCCCCTCACTTCTATACCGTCCATTCGATAGGAAGTGAGCAGCATAAATTCGATGAGTGGATCAAACAAGATTCCTACATGTACTTTGGGCTCTTTCATATTGATGTTCTTATTCTATATTTGTTCTTTAATACGCTGGCGTATTCGTTGAAAGTCAGAAGCAGAAAGACATACTTCACCAAGAATCTGTTTGATGTCCTCGGCTGTGATTTTTAGAAAATCTCTCTCAACGGGGGTAATGAATACACCTCCTAAATCAACGGAAGCCGGACTGCTGAGTAAGTTTGCTTCTCCTTCAGCTGTGTAGCACGCAGGACGATGTTTTTCTCTAGGGAAAATAAAAACAATCCATTTATTGTCTTCATACATCGCTAGAATATTCATCATTGGCTCCTCTTCTCCGGATTTTAGGGGCAGAGAGCGATAGATGATGTCGAACAGATCTTCTGCCGCTTTTTTCTCTACCGATTCTATGACAAGAGTGGTCCGTGGTGAATCGTTCATATACCAAAGATCTGCTCCTTTGTAAGTGGCTATTTTACCCGCTGTCTGTTCTTTCCAGTTGCTTTCGATAGGCATGAACCCTTTATTTCCTGCCTGAAAATGAGCGTGATCTGGTGCTGAAGCACCACATTTGGGACCATTATAGAAAATAGTGTACGTCGACAGTGCTTGTGCTAAATCGAGCATATCACCAAAACGACAAGCAATGCGCTGAGGAACATGCTCTTGCTCAGGAATAGTGAGATGACGCGGAAAAATAGGGAAAGGATTCAATAAGATCGTATAGTGATTCTTAAATAGTACTCCTTTTTGTTCTGCGGGCAAATTGGCCGGGCATAAAAAGCATTTTCTTTCTTTAATCGACTGAGCATCTACTTTAGCACCAGAGGATACAATTCTAGCTGGATTGAATTGTACCTTATAGAGAATGCCATTGACCTGAAGCTCCTTCACGCGTACTTGAGAAAGTGCAGCATAATTATTGCGTGCTGTTTCCCAAGAAGTCAATTGCTCTGTTAAAAGATGGTCTACAAGCTGATTCATATTGATTTTTTTTCTGCGTTTTATTTTTTAGAATTCAAGGCAATACGAGCTTGCAATTCCCAAGTGCGGATGCGGTCCTTGTAGAGATTGTGTCCATTCATTTTCACGATATCCAGAGAAGCATCTGAATTGTCATCCCAACGGCGGCAAAGGTATACTACTTCATAAACTCTTCCTATTTGATACTGGCGTGAGAAATTCAGTCCTAAAGCATAGTCTTCGCCATAGCTTGTATTGGGAACTTTGACTTCGCGTAGCAATGGAGTGTAAAATGCACGTGGAGCTCCTAGACCATTGATTCGTAGGGCATTGTTGCGTCCGTTTTCTGGAGTCCATTCTTTATGATCTATGATGCCGGGGGCAATCATATTCATATTGAAGTCTGTCATCATATAGGTGCCTACAACCATTGCACAGTTTTGCTCGTAAAATGCTTTCACCATGATGCTCAAGGTGTTTTCATCTTTATATACGTCGTCACTATCCAATTGTACGGCAAATTTTCCACACATGGGGTGGTGTACGCCCAAATTCCAGCAACCTCCAATGCCTAAATCATTCCGTTCAGGAATCAAATGGATGAGGCGTTCGTCATCTTTGAACTCGTCAATAGCTTCAGTTGTGCCGTCTGTTGAATGGTTATCTATGATGATAAGATTGTATTTGAAATCGGTTTTTTGGTTCAGAACGGAACGGATGGCATCGCGGATCGTGCGGATTCTGTTACGGACTGGAATGATGACCGAAGCTTCAAATGGAAAATCACCAGCCGAGAATTCGATCTTGCTGAACTTAGGCTCAAGATATCCACCAATCTCTTTCAAATGGTCGGTGCAAGCTTCTTCCATTTCAATCTGACGGGCACGGTTCTTTGGGTCTACATAATCGAATATTTTTTCGCCACTTTTACGAGTGTCATTTTCAACTTCGGTGTACAGGTATTCATTGATGTGTACCAACTCTGCCTTTTGGCTTAATTTTAATCGCAAATCGTAGAGACCAGCAAAAGTGTAGTTATGGGCTATGCGAGCGGCAGCTTCCTTTAGCTTTTCTGTGTTAAAGAGGAGGACAGAACCAAAATTGAAATCGTCTCTTAACGAACCAAATTGATAATCTATAACTGGAGCATTGGTTTGCTTTCCATCAACTACTTGTTGGTGATCAGCATATATCATCCCTGCGTTAGAATCTTCTGCGATATGTATCATGCGTTCCAAAGCGAACATCCCCACTTCTAGTGTTGTTTCTTTTGTGTAAAGAAGTGTATAGGTCCCTTTAGTCAGATTAGCAATGGCTTTCATAGTTTCACTACTATAAGGTGAAGCGACAGGTAATAATTCACAATCTGGCATTGTGGGCAAAGCAGTATTTGTCGTTATTAGGTAGATTTGTTCTACTAACCCTGTTGATTTTAGGTTGTCGACAGTTTTTTCTATTAGTTCTTTTCCTGCGTAAGGAAGAAAGCAACTGATTTTTTTCATATCTGTATAATGTGTTATTCTTATTTTTGTTTTTTAATCTTTAGAAGTCCAACTTTACCACCTGTTTCGGTGAAAAGAACTTCTTGTCCACTTAGCGGAACAACAGTGTTGATCAGTGAATTCCCTATTTTATGTTTCCACAAAACTTTACCTGTTTTTCCTTCCAACGCGAAGATAAGGCCTTCTTTGGTACTGCCAAACATTACACCCTCTTTTTCTTCTTGCATTGATGGCGCGTGTTCGTAACCAAAACCGACATTAGAAGCCCATAATTCCTTCGGTTCATTCCCTTCAGCTGAGTAACAAACAATGCTATCATTCATCGTTTTGCTATAAAGGCGTTGTTTATCTTCCGATAAACCAATGGTTTCACGTACCATCGATTGGAAAGTGCGCCATACGGTATGTCCGGTTTGAATGTCAATAGCTGTCATTGCACGTTGGGGATCGGTAATAAAGACTTTCCCGTTGGCTGAGATCGGCCAGACTGCAGCGGGTGAGAAGTGCATGCGAGTCAACCCTCCGTTCCATTTCCACAAGGCTTCACCATTTGTTTTATTGAGGGCATATAAAGTATTATCCCATGCTCCAAAAATAACTTTATCTTCTGTTACCAGTGGCTTGGTTTCAATGTAACCTTTTACATCCGTATAGGCCCATATCATTTTACCTGTATGTATGTTGATGGCTCGTAGAGTATGATCGCTAGCACCAATATAAGCTATTCCATCTTGGATAGTGACAGCTCCTAATACCGGTTCTGCTGCTTTTACTTTCCATAAAAGATGTCCATCTTTAGTATTGAGCCCATAAATATGACGATCTGCAGAGCCAAAAACGACCACCCCTTCACTGGCGGCTGGAGTGCCAATGATGCGTTTTTCAGTTTCAAAGCTCCAAAGCTGTTTCCCGTTTTTTAAGGAGTAGGCTGTTAGTCTTCCTAAATCATCGCCAACAAAGACCTTTGTATCCTCTACAGCAGGTGAGCAATATATAGCAGCGTTCGTTTGCACTGTCCATTGTTCTTTAACTGCTGGATATGTTTTGTTAACTGAAAAATCAGGGTATTTATCTGCTTTTCCCTGATGATCATAATCTGATTCGGTGAGTGAAAAGGCTGCCCATTGTTTTTTAGATTCTCCAATACGTTGGGTATAGACTTTAATGGAATCTTCATTTATTTGATAAATGCCGTATCCAGGCTTTTCCTCCTTGTCACGCAGATTACTACGCATTAGAATTCCGGGAATGCCATCATAGCGTAGGTTGCGATTACTGTGATAGTGGCCACCTATAAATAGGCGAATATTATAAGGGCGTACGGCATCTGTCACTTCATACCAGTTGTCTACATCACCCTCTATGAGTGGGTAGTGAGTAACGAGTATGACAGGCTTGTTTTTGCCAGCCGCTTCCATCTCTTTTTTCATCCAGTTGATATCTTGTGGAGCTACGTGTCCATAAGCCATTCTCATTAGTGGACCTGAATTAAAACCTAGAAATAGCACGCCTTTATGGTCGAGCTTAAAACGCTCATATCCAAAAATTTCACTGAAAGCGGTACATCCAGAATCGCTCCACTTTGTTTCATGATTTCCAAGTACCACATAGTAGGGCTTTTTTAATAAATCTAGGCATGATTTTACTTTTACCAGACTAGCACGGTCTCCTTCTTCCGTTAGGTCTCCGGTCACTAGTATAAAATCAAGGCTATCGGTTGCATTAATCTGTGCTATGGAACGCAGCAAATCCTCAGTCGGATTCGGATTGCTTGGACTAACATGAATATCTGTTAGCTGTGCAAAACTGAATGTGCTTTTCTGTGCCTGAATTCCGAAGGAAAATAGGCTGCTGAAAAGAATGATGATGAATAATTTTCGATTCATGGCTGATGGTGAGTAGGTTGTGTATGGCTAATTATTGGGGATTGAAAAAACTCAATATTGCATTCATTAGTTTATCTCTTTCAGCTGCTGTACACAAAGATTCGAAAGGGAATCCTAGCACGCATGTCTTGTAAGCTCCTTTATAAGCTATACCAGCGCTCAAGTTGTTTTCACCATAGCGCATGATGGTATATGCCTCTTTATCGGCTGGTTCAATGGCATCTGGAGACTCTACAATATAAGAGTCTGAATTTAATGTGTTGTGATATGAATAGTTCCCGCTTAAAGTGCTAAATGGAGATGCTACACATTTCACTTTTCCCATGGTGGCGGCTTGACCTACTCGCCACTTATATCTTAAAATATCCGTTGCAAATTTTTTGTCTGACTCTTTGGCCGCGATGAGGCGGTTGTCCCATAAATCACTTCCTAGATAAGCTCCGGAAATAAATATATTACCGCCTTGTTGGCAATAGGCTGAAATTGCTTCTTGCATAGGCTGGCTGAATGTTTTAAATTCTAGAGGCTTGATACCACCTTCGCCTATTTTTGTCTGGCACTCTTTGCCTAGGATGAGATCCATATAATCATAACTGTTCAAAGATATTTGCCCGTTTTCAACTGATTCATCGCTACTAGAGACAAATGAATATCCTGCGTTTAGTATGGAAGCACCGTGCAGAGCAGGGTAGTCGAACGTGTTGCCTGCAATAACTTCGGTTTCATAGTTTCCGTAACTATCGCCAAAGCCTGAAGCATCATCATCCATCCAAGGGATAGAACGACGGAATTCTTTCATCTTTCCAATGTAACTGATGTCTCTGAGGTAAGGCACTCCGTGATCTAGCTCATCATTAAATCCGGCTAATAAGGTATCAGCAGGAGGAGTGGCAACAAAATCTGCAGGTCCGCTAATACGGTCGAAACCATTAACAACCAATACTGTACCTTTTGAGTTGAGCGTACGCCCTGCTGAAAGAATCTCAGATGGGAAACTTTCACCTCCTTTGTTTACGGCTGTCACTTTGTAGCTGCACACCATTCCTGTAGGCAAATTCGTCTGGTATTTGTTGCCATTGACTAAAACGCCATTGTCGAAAGCACCTTCTCCAATACGGGTATAAACAATATATTTTTCTGGTGTTGCTGTGGATTCTAAAGAATCAACTACCGGTTGCCAGTTGAGTTCAATTTTATTTTCACCAATCAGTTGTATTGAGAAATTATCTACGGGAAGAGGCTGTACTACGTAATCGATGTTGTGTTGTGAGCATAGGAATTGTAACATCCCTTTATAGATGGCACGACTTACTGTGAATCGAAAACGTGGATCAAGACCGTAACGCATATCGGCGAAATTTTGATGAGACAGCAGTTCTAATAGCATCGTTGGTACACGAGGCACGCGAGCTTCATAATAAGATTTATTCCACATTCCTCGACGTGTCCATTGCGGGGTATATAGACTGCGGATATCTCTTACTATATTAGATTGAATCAGATCTGTAAGATCATGAGACAGGTAGCGTGATGCGCCATTGGAGAATTTTTCATTATCAACATTTGTATAGTAAATGCCGAGCGTGCCGATGATAGAGTCATTTAAAGTTGTACCGGCATCAGAGTGGAATGCAAAGGCCATATCTATAGGTATATTTAGCCCTTTTTCTGTGGGATTGACTTCAGAACCTCCAGCGAGATAGTTCACCCATATACCGCGGCATTTATAATCGTCGGTATAATCATTTAGGCCTTTGCTCTCAGAATAGATACTATCAGGTATGCCTGCCCATTGTAGCCAATAGCGTGCTGCTTCGCAGAAGCGTGGATAACCGCTGGTTTCGTAGGGATAATTAACTTCAGGCGTTTTTTTATGAACAATTGTAGCATTTGCTTCCGAACTCTTCGTGTTTTCGGTAGCACCAATGTTAGATATGCGGCGGGCTATATTCCCCATACCGCCACCAATCTTCACTGCATCAGCTGTAACCAGTTGACCAGCTTTGGTAGAACGGTTGCTTAGAGTTACTTTATAGTTATTGCTTTTACCTGCATCGAAGCTAAATGTTCCTAGATAAATCCATGTACCTCCTCCCATTTGCTGATTTACTTTAAATTGGGCTATCCCACCTTTGTGATAGACAGTGTATAGGGCATCTTTTGTACTATTAGGTAGTGTGTGATAGGATACATAGACAGCGTATTGACCACTTGCTGGTATTTCTGGTATCCATTCTGCCGTACTTTCTTTACCTTTCTTTATGGTTTCAGTCACACGGTATGTTCCTTCACGAAACGGATTTTCAAAATCTATGTATTGGTCTCTCAGATGAGCAAAACCTTTTCCGGCGCCTTGAGCCCACTTTTTTTCAGTTACGTTTTCTGTATATACAGAGTGCCCATTGAGAATACCATCGTTATCAATAATAACTTCAGCTTTTTGGCAGTCTCTTTCGCGGGGCAGCAACACATTGGCTCCTGCATTTTCTAACATAGGAACTAAGAATGGTAAAACATAGCTTTGTGTGTATAGATCTTCTACTGTTTGGAAAATACGAGCACGTTGCCATTCCCAACGAGTAAGTTTAGGCTCATAATAAAATCCGTGGCTTTGCCACAACGCTATGTGGCGGTTTGATAATCCGTTTTTCGGAGTATATGGGCTTGAAATCTTAGCTACTAAAGGTTCGCTAACTGCTGGGTTGAATGTCTTTGCTTTTTTGTCTTTTTTGCTGAGAAGAGCTTGGGGTATTAATTCTTCTATGCGGTGTTTGTTTGTGAAAATCTCTAGCTTGTATTTCGCAAATTCAGATGGGAGTAAATGGGCAATACCTTTATAGATTTCAGCCACATTTTTTTCCCTAAAGGGAATGTAGGCACAATTGATGTTAGCAAATAATTGTAATGTTTTGGCATTGATTGCTACTGAATCAATGCTAATACTTCCTACAGAAATTTCTTTTTTAGCTATAGAATCTAAATATAGGCCGATATTTTGTCGAACATTAATAGGAAGCTCTTGCGCGCCTCCTATTTGGGGGAGGAGGCAGGCAGCGAGCAAATTAAGTAAGAAAAGAAGTCTTACATTCATGATTATGTATTAAGTTAATTGTTCTTTTTTATCTTTTTGAAAACGAAATACGATTAGAAAACTAGACTTTTCAGTAGTCTGTTTTGATAATGCTACAGGGTTGAAGGACTTAAAGTTGGAACTTCATTATTCTTTAGATTATACCTATTGGATTCTTAGTTTGATGAGTGTAGCTCATATTGGTTGGTTTTGTATGGATAGGTTAAAAATATCATTTATCTTATAGGTTGAACTGATAATTTAATACGGGTCCTTTCTTACTGTCCTTTTTAGCGATGAAAGGACCCGTATTTAGTTCTCAAGTCTTTTGTATAACAGTTTTCTTAATTATCACCAACCTGTGTTATTGGGTAGTAACGCTGGATTTAGATCGATCTCTGCAGATGGTATTGGGAATAAATAATATTTGGTATCAAACTCACGAGGAGCATGCTTTTTACTACCATCAATCCAATCACCGACTTTATCAGCATCACATGCAGGGTCTCCCTTTACGTTTGCACCAAGCAGAATGTTGGGGTATGATGAAGAATCAAGTTTGTCTAACTGATGCCAGCGGACCAAATCCCAATAGCGGAACCAATTATCAAACATTAGCTCACAACGACGTTCGCGGCGTATTTCCCAAATCAAGTTACTTACATTCTGATTATTCGCAGGATCGGAAAAATCAACATCCTTAGTCAAGTGTGGCAATCCAGCACGATCTTTTAGTAAATTAATGCTATTATCTAAATCGGTTTGAGTAATATCTCCTAGTTCTGCACAAGCTTCTGCATAATTTAAATAAACTACAGAAAGCCAGAAAATTGGAGCATGGGTGTAATTACTGCTTGATTGATTACGATAGTTAATGGGGATTTCTCCATTATCATACTTGCTGATACCATAACCTGTAGAAGATGTTTGTTCCATATCACCGGAGAAACGTTGATTGCTGTTTCCTTTGTATAATAGAACATGGTCAATAGTTTGACTCAGGCGTTTGTCTCGAACCGATAACATGGCTTCCAAAGAGAGCTTACCATTAACCATTGGTGGCTCAAGATCATTGTTTTCAATTGTTAGCGCTAACGGTTTGCCATCAGTGAATAGATATGAATCGAACGCGTCTTTACTCATTCCGCTCATCTGAGTGGAGCTACAAGTATAGTCAATTAAAGAGTGTGTCAATAAAGACTGTTTATAAGCCTTGTAGAATATCATCTCTGGATTCTTGCTTAAATCTACAGAATTATAGTTACCTTGATATGAACCATTCAGGCTGAAATTTTTAGCCATTATGGCTGTACAGGCATCTTTGCAAGCTGTAAGGAACTTTTGTGCACCTGCTGCATCGGCAGCTGGTTGACCATCGGTTGCGCTACGATATTTCCGGAAAGTACCTTCCCACAAACAGATATCAGCTTTCATTGCATTTGCCATACTACGGCTCCAAGTAATTTTGCTAGTGACATCATTGATGTTACTTGTTGCATAGTTTAAGTCGGCTAATACATTATCCATGACCTCATCACGGTTTGTACGCGCTCCATATAAAATGCCTTCATCTGTTATATCTAGGCTTTTCTCTGTATAAGAAACATCACCGAACATACGTACTAATTGAAAATATTCGTAGGCACGCATCAAACGAGCTACACCTATCCAGTGATTTTTAACAGCATCTGTTTCTGCTATTCTAGGAATATTCTCTAACATTATATTAGCTCGGCGGATTTCAATATAAGAATCTTTCCAAGTGCTGTTTGTTACTAATTTGTCCTTTTGATCCCAATCGGCAAATGATGATCCTGCCTGGTCATCGGATAAAGTTTTGAAATAGAACAAGCCGCTACCTCCACTGTTTCCGTATCCTGTGAATTCGTTATAGAACGTATTAGCATAGCTTTCTACATTTCTTGCATTGCTCCAGAAGTTGTCATTGGTAAACTTGTCCAATGGGTTTTTGTCTAATATGCTGTCACAGCCTGTAAATGTTGAAAGTGACAGTATACTCAAACCTATTATATAATTAATTCTTTTCATACAATATTTTTTGTTTAAAGTGAATGACTGTGGTTAGAAAGTTACTTGTAAGCCAAAAGATACGGTACGGTACATTGGATCAATACGTCCCCAAGTACCATTAGTTGGTTCGGCCGATTCCTGAGAGTTAATTTCAGGGTCAACAGGCGCATTGCTCTTATTGATCAGTTCGCAGATATTGTTGGCACTGAAGTAAACACGTACTTTCTCAGCATAGGCTTTTTTAGTCAAGCTTTTAGGTAATGTATATCCAATTGTTAAGTTCTTGAAACGCAAATAGGCCATGTTTACCAAGTATCTGCTTTGTGGATAGAAGTTATGGTTTCCTTTATCTAAAACAGAAATTATGCCTTGTCCAGAGTTCCCAGCCCACATGCGTGGGAAAAATGCATTTGCATTTTGATTTTCTTCTGTCCAATAGTCTGTTTGATTCTCGTAAATAGCATCTGCACCACGAGACATCGGAAGAACGAATGCCCCTGTTGACCACAAATCGCGTTTCCCTATCCCTTGGAAGAATGCATCGATATCGAAACCTTTCCAAGATCCACCAAGTCGGAAACTGTATTGGTAGCGTGGGGTTGTGTTACCGATAACTTTCAAATCACCATGGTCATCAGCCGTTCCTTTGCCACCATCAATGACATCGTTGCCATCTAAATTTTTAAATTTGATGTCACCAGGACCATATACAAATCCATTTTGCTCTAATCCCTTTTGTGAGGCAACACCTGTTGCGTATGAGCCGTCTGCATTAAAGTCATCTTTAGTGAAAATACGATCGGTTTCAAAACCCCAGATGTCACCATAAACTTTGCCGCTATATTTCTGATTTAAAAGTTTTGAATCATTATCCCATTTGGTTATCACAGTTTTAAAATCACCGATACTGGCGTTAGCATAAACGTTAACTTCCTTGAAAGTGTGACGCCAGTCAATACTTAATTCCCATCCGCGGGTTCTTAGTTTACCGGCATTAACCACCGGTGGGTCTGCACCTAATACTTGAGGAAGAAGTTTACTTGGAGCCAACATATCATTGGTGGTACGTTGATACCAGTCGAATGATAAATTAACTTCATTATTTAGTAATCCTAAATCTAATCCAAGATCAAGTGTTTGAATACGTTCCCATTTTAGAGTGGATGAAACTAACGTAGGCATATTATACATACTTACTTTTTGTCCGCTGGAGTCAAGCCAGTATGAGTAGCCAGTCTTGGAATCGTTTTCTTTTCTACTAAGTGTGGAAATAAACATATTTTCACCAACTGCTTGATTACCAATTTCACCATAAGAAGCACGGAATTTACCATTACTAACAACTTTTTTCAAAGGAGAGAAGTAAGCTTCTTCACTGAAGCGATAGCCAAGAGAACCTGATGGGAAGAATGCCCAACGGTCACTTGAAGGAAATTTAGAGGATCCATCATAACGGCCGTTTAACTCTAATAGCCATATGCCATTGTAGTCATAATTGATTCGGCCGAACCATCCAGCTGCACCCCATTTACTATGCGCTCCACCTACAGTTTGGTCGCCCGTAGCTAAGCTGAATTCAGGTAGATTGCTGTCTAAGAGTCCCTTGCGCTGATTCCAATGCATTTGATATTCTCCTTCTTCTGCATTAGCACCTAACATGAAGTTGAAGTTATGCTTTTTGGCTAGGCTAAATTCGTAGTTGGCGTAAACATTGAATGCATAAGAATTGTCGCGAATACTCTCTTCATAAAGGTAGCTACCAGCTTGATCGGAAAGATAAGATGGGGCTGTAACGTTTCCACCCCATGAATTTAGGGCATATACAGGAAGATTGGCTTGCTTTTGATTAGAGTTACGGATGTTGAAAGTATAGTCAGCATTCAATGTCAGTCCTTTTATGAGCTTAGCTTTAAGGAAACCACCGATACGAGTGTAGGAGTCATTGGTTTTGTCTTCTCCTGCTTGTTTACGATAAGCAATGTCATTTCGCATATCATAGCCTTGATAAGTTCCATAAGGACCAAAGAAACTACCCCAACGCCACATGTATTGGTATGTATATCGACGTGTTGAGGCTTCTGTATACACTTTGTCGTTATAACTAAAACGCCCTCCTATAGTCAACCATTTAGTGATATCGGAAGTTACGTTAAGTGTTGCATTGTATTTTTTTAATTTGTCGGGATTAAAAGTCATGACGCCTTCCTCTTTGTTGTATCCCAATGACATAAAGTAGGAGGTATTCCCACTTGTTCCTTGCACCGAAATATTATGGCTTTGCGCTGGTTTCCAATCACGAAACATGATACCTACAACATCCCAATCTGCGTAGTATAAACCTTTTCCGGTCTGAGGGTCAAGATCGAAGTCATCTCCGGGAATCATTTCACGGTAGCCTGATTTTCCTCCATGGCGTTGTTTCCAAGCGTCTGCCTTTGCAATGAACTCATCATCCATATACATACCGAATAATTCATTTGCAACGCCCATACGTTCATTTGCAGATCTCAAAGCTCTTGCTTGCGTAGATACATCAGGGAAATTAGGGAGAACACTTGGAGTATCCCATGAAAAATTATTGGTGTAGCTTACTGTCACTTTATCAGTCTTTTTAGCTGATTTAGTGGTGATTAAAATAACACCAAATGCTGCGCGTGTACCATAAATAGACGAAGATGCTGCATCTTTTAGTACGGAAACATTCTCAATATCATTCGGATTTAGGTAAGAGATATCTTCCATCGGTACACCGTCAACGACAATTAAGGGATTACTTGTTTGATTATTGCTTAATGTTCCAGTACCGCGAATGGTTATGGTGGGTGAGGAGTTTAACTTTCCACTAGTATTTAATATAGTCAAACCTGGAACTACTCCTTGTAAGGCTTTACTTACATCACTCTGTGGACGGGCTTGGAGAGTTTTGCTTACATCAACAGTAGATACCGCACCCGTCAAGTTTGCTCTCTTTTGTGTACCATAGCCTACTACGACGATTTCATCTAGTAATTCAGAATCTTCTTTTAAGACTACTCTCATTGTCCGTGTAGCTTTTACTTCTTGTGTTTGATAACCAACAAATGAAATTTTTAATGTGCTACCTGATTTGACATTTAAAGTGAATTTTCCGTCAATATCAGTCATTACTCCATTTGTTGTTCCTTTTTCAATTACACTGGCACCGATAATGGGCTCGTTTGATGCATCAAGAACCAACCCTGTCACTGTTTGAGTTTGCATTTGTTCTGTTACTCCATTGGAGTAACTTTCATTGCTTTGAGTAGCCATCATGTTACCGCTGTTCAGTAACAACGCACTAATAGCCACTGCTGTGAGGATTTTTGTGTTAGCTAATCCTCGTCTTTTACGTTCTTCATTCATAAATGATTGATGATTTGATGTTAATTAATAGGGATTTATAAGGAAAAGGAAAAGTAATAATTAAGCCAAAGCAACTTTAGCTATCTCTAAATGGACATATCTTTTTCCATAGGCATGTTTCTTTTTTGAATTTTATGGCTCTAAAATAATCTCTCTTAATTTTCTACCAAATCCTTTCGAATATGGTATGTGACTACAACTACAACAGATTTTATTTACCTGTTGATTATTTATTTTAATACTTTTGTTCGTTTATCTTTTGGAGATTTGCAGTGGAATGTTTATCTCTTTTTTATATTTATTCGGGATAAACAACTTTTTTTGGACATAGTTGTATTGATCAAAATTTATTTCTAATGTCCAGATACTCAGTTCTGCAATAGCAAAAAACAAAGAGCAAATTTTTATTTCATGTATTAACTATTCGTTTATTCTAATATGAATATTTGCTTAGCAATAAACATTGTTGGTCGTCTTAAGAGAAAATACTTGTTGTTAACAAAGGTGTGTTTTATATGTCATAGTGGAGAAGGAATTATGAATTCAAGAAAGCGTTTTATTTATTAATGCCCGCTTTCTTTCTTTAATGTACTAAACGGCTAATAACCTTCTCTAAGCTGAAAAGATGCATCTTGTCTCATAGCGCTTGACTTTCTTTATAAAAGAATATTGCCTTTTAACTTCTATACAGCTGAAATAGCTATATTTAGAGCTTGGGTTATTGTCTTGCACTTAAGAAATCTGCTCGTTCTTTCCTACTTAGCAAAGATATGGTTTTATTTGATATCATGAACATAAATTTGCAAATATTTAGTATTGTAGTTGTAAATTTGCAAATAGGTCTAAAGTTTAGGCTAATTAAGAGGTAAATTTAAGATTCTTCAATATTTAAAGAGTGAAATTCGATAAGTCCATTCATCGGTGTTTCTTCGATGATATCCAGTTCGATATCAAACTCATGAGCGATTTCGCGTAAAATGTTAGCGTAGCTAAAGGCTAAAGAGCCAATAAAACGGATTGGATAGTTTTTGTAGTCGTATTGGCATACATTTCTAGTGAAAAAGCTTTTTAGGTTGTTTGTGATTAGATTTAATACGTAATCGTTGTCAGTATAGTCTGCAAGAAAATACGATATTGTAGCTAAGAAACGGTTTGGAAATGGTCGGTTATATACAGATTCCATGACTTCGTTAGGGTCAATACGAAATTTCTCATAAAAATCAGATATAATATTTTTTGGTGCTAAACCTTTTAAAACGTCTGATAGAAAGACTTTGCCTAATACAGCACCACTGCCTTCGTCGCCTAAAATGTACCCTCCGGCTTTCACGTTTTTTACAATGATCTTTCCGTCATAAAAACAGGAGTTAGAGCCTGTTCCTAAAATACAGGCAATGCCTGCTTCACATTTAAATAAGCCACGAGCAGCAGCAAGAAGGTCGCTCTCAACTTGTATAGGGGTTTTGAATTGTGCAACTAGTGAGGCCCCTAACATGTTCTTTTTTTCATATGAACTGCAACCTGCTCCATAAAAATATACTTGCTCTAATTTCTTTTTAAAAAAACTTTCGGGTAATCCTAATCGTACACTTCTACTTATTTCTCTTCTAGTTTGAAAAAATGGATTTAGTCCTTCTGTGAAAACACGCTGTATGAGGTGGTTATCTTCAACCAAAGCCCACTCTGTTCTTGTTGAACCACTTTCTGCAATTAATTTCATCGGTTTTCCGTTTTTAGAATTTGATACAAATATATAGTTTTTTTTTATCAGTTCAAGGCTTAACTCATAAAAAAGTATTCTTCATGTTGGATTTAGTGTCAATAGGCTTTTGTATTCTTTATTGAATCACTGTATCCTGTTGCTATCTATTCCTTTTTTGTACTTAAACCTTACTTTTTATCTTCGATGATTTGCTGTTTAAGTCGTTATATTATACTATTAGAGTAGAATTTGATATAGTGTTAGCTGCAAAATTTATCAAATATAAAATGTCCTATAAAGAACAAATCTCCCATGAAGATAATACTGAATATGAGGAAAGCAATGGTCGTGCTCCAACGTGCACCACCTTGCTCTTCTCCCTGCTTAATTCGGAGTAATGAACTGTATAGGCAGTCACCTGCAATGAATAAAACAAACAGGCTTGGTATTAAGTCACCCCAAGATACCAGCCAAAGATTGTTACCTTTTCCTAAAAGGAATGTCAATGCCACAGCCAATAAAAAGACAGAAGCATATTGTAAATCTTTTCTTTTTGAATTCATAGCGGCGTTTTTTTAAGTGCTTTTCGCAAATATATCGAATCTCTTTTAATTATGCTTATTCATTCATTATAAAAAAGTGGCTACCTTATCGATTCAGCAAATAAACAAATATCAGTACTGATTCAGTTTATTTGCAATAAATGTTCTTTAATGGTTTGATGCTCCTGTATTGATTACGGGTTGTGCTGCTTCGTCAGCACAAAGAACTACAAGTAAGTTGCTAACCATTGCTGCTTTCTTATCTTTATCAAGTTCAACGATATCTTCTTCTGATAGTTTGTTTAAAGCCATACGTACCATAGATACAGCGCCTTCCACAATCTTTTCGCGAGCGCTTATAATTGCAGAAGCTTGTTGACGGCGTAACATTACTGCTGCAATCTCAGGTGCGTAGGCTAAATAATTAATACGAGCTTCAACGATTTCCATTCCAGCCATCGCTAGCCGTTCGTTTAGCTGTTGCTCCAGCTGATCATTAATTTCATCACCGCCACTTCGTAAAGTCAGCTCATTGGAACTAGCTTCATTGTCATCGTAAGCGTATAGCCCTGCTACTTGACGAAGAGCAGCATCACTCTGCACACGTACAAAGTCTTCAAAAGCATTCATACGACCGGCTACGGTAACATTCATTTGTCCTGTCCCTTTGTTGTCTGCCATCGTTT
This sequence comes from Bacteroidota bacterium, assembly GCA_023426145.1. Lineage (GTDB taxonomy): Bacteria > Bacteroidota > Bacteroidia > Bacteroidales > Bacteroidaceae > Bacteroides. The sequence goes on from JAFABG010000040.1 coordinate 378,810, forward strand.
GAGCGTCGATTTCGAACATGGCTTTATAAGTGTCTTTTAGTTTCCAGACGAGTACTAATCCTATTAAAATGGGATTACCAATTTTATCATTCACTTTTATCGGTTCAATATCTAGATTACGGGCACGTAAAGACAGTTTCTTCTTATTCATGAAAGGGTTTACCCAGAAGAATCCTGTTTGAGTAAATGTACCTTTGTATTGCCCAAAAAATACCATCGCTCTCGCTTCGTTGGGCTCTTGTGAAAAATATCCCGGAATCATTAGAATAAAAACAGCGAAAAATAGTACTAGAAAGACAAAAAGGAATATGCTTCCCATCAAAAGGGTAAAACAAGTGGCAACCAAAATCGGTAGTATTATTAAATGAAGGAATAAGGCTACAAATCCATTGATGATTAGATCATTGTACTGAAATTCTTTTGTATTCATAGATTTTAATTTAGAAGTTATATTTGTGATACAAATTTAATGTTTTTTCATTATCTAATGAAAGTAAGAATACTTTTTTTATTTACGTTAGATATTATTTATTGATATATTGTGATAGTTTGACAGTAAGTCCAATGAATGGTAGACAAAATAGTGGCTTATTTCAAACTAAAAAGGATATGTGTTTTGAGGTCTTTAAGTTTATTATTATTTTTGCCAACTATCAATTTAAACCGTGAACAAATAAAATATAAACAATTTATATAATGAGAAAAGTAAGTTTGATTTTGCTCTGTTGTCTTCTCAGTTTTGCTGCTATTGCACAAGGACAAAAGACACTTGATTTGAAAGATATTACTTCAGGACGCTTCCGTCCAGAAACCATTCAGGGAATAATCCCGATGCCTGATGGTGAACATTACACACAAATGAATTCAGAGGGTACACAAATCATTAAATACTCTTTCCGTACAGGGGAAAAAGTTGAGGTGATATTTGATGTGAATCAGGCACGTGAATGTGATTTTAAGAAGTTTGATAGCTATCAATTTTCACCTAGTGGAGATAAACTGCTGATTGCTACTCAAACAAATCCGATTTATCGACGTTCTTATACAGCTGTCCATTATATTTATCCTTTGAAAAGAAATGATAAAGGGGTTATGACTAATAATATAATTGAACGGCTCTCAGATGGAGGCCCACAGCAAGTCCCTGTCTTTTCTCCAGATGGTACTATGATTGCTTTCGTACGAGACAATAATATTTATCTTGTAAAGATGCTATATGGAAATAGTGAAAGTCAGGTTACTGATGATGGGAAACAGAATATGATTATAAATGGAATTCCAGATTGGGTCTATGAGGAGGAATTTAGTTTTAACTGTGCTCTGGAATTCAATGCAGATAATACGATGATTGCTTATGTGCGTTTCGATGAATCGCAAGTCCCATCTTATTCATTTCCTCTGTTTGCGGGGGAAGCCCCGAAGTATCAGCCTTTGAATGATTATCCTGGAGAATATACCTATAAATACCCGAAAGCAGGCTATCCAAATTCAAAAGTGGAAGTGCGTACTTATGATATCAAATCGCATGTGACACGAACCATGAAACTTCCGCTTGATGCAGACGGATATATCCCTCGAATTCGTTTTACTAAAGAGGCTGATAAACTTGCAATAATGACACTAAATCGTCATCAGGATCGATTTGATATGTATTTTGGTGATCCTCGTTCGACGCTTTGTAAGTTAGTTATGCGAGATGAATCCCCTTATTATATTAATGAGAATGTATTTGATAATATAAAATTCTATCCTCAAAATTTTACTTTGCTTAGTGAACGTGATGGATATAATCATCTATATTGGTATAGCATGGGTGGAAATCTTATTAAGAAAATAACCAATGGTAAATTTGAAGTAAAAGAATTTTTGGGATATGATGAAACGGATGGTTCTTTCTATTATACAAGTAATGAAGAAAGCCCTTTGCGTCAAGCAGTTTACAAAGTAGATAAGAAAGGGAAAAAACTGAAATTATCTCAGCAGGAGGGAATTAATACACCGCTTTTTAGTCAATCAATGAAGTATTATATTAATAAGTATTCTAGTTTAAAGACTCCCTTGCTGGTTACTTTGAACAATAATGCTGGTAAAACATTGAAAACGTTGGTTAGTAACGATCATCTAAAAAAGGTTTTGTCTGAATATAGTGTTCCTGATAAAGAGTTTTTCAATTTTCAAACGACTGATGGTGTTACATTGAATGGATGGATGATGAAGCCTGTGGGTTTTTCAAATTCAAAGAAATATCCAGTTTTAATGTATCAATATAGTGGACCGGGATCTCAACAGGTACTAGATCAATGGGCAATTAGTTGGGAAACTTATATGGCGAGCTTAGGTTACATTGTAGTATGTGTAGATGGTCGTGGAACAGGTGGACGAGGAGAAGCTTTTGAAAAATGTACTTACCTTAAAATTGGTGTGAAAGAAGCTAGAGATCAAGTTGAAACTGCGCTCTATTTAGGTAAACAAGCTTATGTAGATAAAGGACGTATTGGTATTTGGGGCTGGAGTTATGGCGGATATATGACATTGATGAGTATGAGCGAAGGTACTCCTGTGTTTAAGGCTGGCGTAGCTGTTGCAGCACCTACAGATTGGCGCTTTTACGATTCAATATATACGGAACGCTTCATGCGTACACCAAAAGAAAATGCAGAAGGATATAAAGAATCATCTGCTTTTACTCGTGCAGATAAATTACATGGAAATTTATTGTTAGTACATGGTATGGCTGATGATAATGTTCACTTCCAAAATTGTGCTGAATACAGCGAACATTTAGTTCAATTGGGAAAACAATTTGATATGCAGTTGTATACTAATCGTAATCATGGCATATATGGTGGTAATACACGTTTGCATTTATATACAAGATTGACTAATTTCTTTCTAAATAATTTATAATGGCAGATAGAGTACGTAAGCCTGAATGGCTGAAAATTAATATTGGGGCAAACAATCGCTACACTGAAACGAAACGAATTGTTGATTCGCATTGTTTGCATACAATATGTAGTAGTGGTCGTTGCCCTAACATGGGAGAGTGTTGGGGAAAAGGAACTGCTACATTTATGATTGGTGGTGAAATTTGTACACGTAGTTGTAAGTTCTGTAATACCAAAACAGGACGACCTAATTCTTTAGATACTAATGAGCCATTGCATGTTGCTGAGTCAATTAAACTCATGAAGTTAGATCATGCTGTGGTGACTTCAGTCGATCGTGATGATCTCCCCGATTTAGGTGCTATGCATTGGGCTAATACAATAAATGAGATAAAGCGGTTGAATCCGAAAACGACGATTGAAGTGTTGATTCCAGATTTTCAAGGCAGGATGGAGTTAGTTGATCAGGTTATTGAAGCTTGTCCTGACATTATATCTCATAATATGGAAACTGTTCGTCGGATTAGTCCTCTTGTGCGAAGTGCTGCACATTATGATACGAGTCTGCAAGTAATAGGGCACATTGCTCAAAGCGGGATCAAATCAAAAAGTGGCATTATGGTTGGATTGGGGGAGACCCCTCAAGAAGTAGAAACAACTATGGACGACTTACGAGCTGTAGGCTGTCAGATACTTACCATCGGTCAATACTTGCAGCCGACTCATCGACATTATCCTGTAGCAGAGTATATTACTCCACAACAATTTGCTTTGTATAAAGAAATTGGGCTAGAGAAGGGGTTTTCTATCGTAGAAAGTGCTCCTTTAGTTCGTTCGTCTTATCATGCTGAGAAACATATTCGATAAAACAAAACTTGTGCACTAGTTGTTTTATACGTATAAATCGGCAAATTAGACGTGAAAATGGCTCATAAAGGAATACTTTCTTCTGCTTTTAACTTATCAATGGGGTTTGTACCCGTTATTGTTTCCATTTTATTATGCGAAATCATAGCGCAGGGTACAGCTGTTTATATTGGTACAGGTTTGGGTATTCTTGGCATATATATATTGTTGCAGCGTAAGGGAGTGTTAATTCCTAACTTCATCTTGTATATAGCTACGGGGATTTTGGCGTTACTAAGTCTTGTCTCTTTTATCCCGGGGGAGCCTGTTCCTTCCGGGGCACTTCCTCTGACCTTAGAAGTCAGTATTCTTATACCGATGCTGATTCTTTACATGCATAAGAAACGGTTTATATACTATTTCCTTCGACAAATTGAGGCATGTAATAAACGCTTATATGCTCAGGGGGCTGAGGCGGCAGTCGTTTCGGCTCGTTTTGCATTAATTTTTGGTACTATACATTTTATTGTTATCAGTATTACTATGATTGTGCAGGATCCATTAAGTGAGGCAAGCGAACTGGTACTTTACAGAATTCTCCCGCCAGTAGTTTTTCTCTTAAGTATTTTGTTTAATCAGGTAGCTATCAGATACTTCAATCATTTGATGTCTCATACCGAATATGTTCCGATAGTTAATATCAAAGGGGATGTGATTGGACGTTGTCAAGCTATTGAAGCGTTGAACTATAAAAATGCATCAATCAATCCTGTTATACGAATTGCGGTATCCACTCACGGAATGCTTTTCCTTTGTGATCGATCTTTGAATGCAATTCTTGATAAAGGAAAAACAGATATCCCAATGGAATGTTACCTGCGTTATGGTGAATCATTAACCAATGGAGTACATCGTCTAATGAGTATTGCCCTTCCGGAAGCTATAGATCTCGATCCTAAGTTTAATCTTGTATATCACTTTGAGAATGAAGTGACAAACCGTTTGATCTATTTATTTATCGTTGATGTTAAGGACGATTCCATACTTTGCACTCCACGATTTAGAAATAGTAAGTTGTGGAGTTTTAAACAAATAGAAGAGAACCTAGGCAAAGGCTTTTTTAGTAGCTGCTTTGAAGATGAATATGAACACCTGAAAAGTGTTATTTGTATAAGAGAAAAATACAAGGAATCTTAGAAAGTTCAGGTATATGTCCTTTCCAATCTTTAACATTGCGAGTCTGTATAAATTCTCCTTCACACGTTATGTTTGCTGCGATACAAAGTTTGGTTTGAGGGCGGCAGTTCTGCAAAATATCCTCTATCATTTTATGATTCCTATAAGGGGTTTCAATAAAAAGCTGAGTTTGATTTTCTGAGTATATGCGTTGTTCTAGTGTCTTTATTTTCTTAGCTCGTTCGCCCGGTTCAATGGGGAGATAGCCATGGAAAGCAAAACTTTGTCCATTAAATCCAGAAGCCATTACTGATAGAATAATTGAAGAAGGACCAACTAGAGGAATTACCTTTAATTGATTGCGTTGTGCAATTGCAACAACATCCGCTCCTGGATCAGCTACAGCTGGACAGCCAGCTTCAGAAATTACTCCCATTGAAAGTCCATCCTTTAGAGGTTGTAAGTAGCCTGATATTGCTTCAGGAGAAGTATGCTTGTTTAGTGGGTAAAACGTGAGTGCATCAATGTCAATTTCCCTGTCTACTTTCTTTAAAAAGCGACGAGCCGAACGAATATCTTCGACAATAAAGTGACGTATCGCGCGGATAATTTCAGCATTGTGTGTTGGCAATACTTGTTCAATAGGTGTATCACCTAAAGTGACTGGTAATAAATAAAGGGCAGTTTCCACTTCTATAATAAAATAATGAAGATTATAATTAGGGTTTGGTTACGAGTTTAAATATCCTGATTCTTCAAGCATTGTCCGATAATCAGTAGTCTCAAGGAGATCTTTTATATTAATCTCTTTATGCTTTTTCATGTATGACGTAATGATTTGCGCTCCAACCCATGAACCTATTAAAGCGGGCACTTGTCCCCCTAATATATCAACTGTTGGTGCCAATTTCATGTAGTGACGAATGATCATTGGGTCTCGAGCAAGTAAATGGTTGTTGTCACAGATATATTTCCATATATCTTTTTCGTACTTTTTGCACCATTCGTTTTCTTTTTTAGAATAACCCATTGTTTGGCCGATATCTTCGTAACCCAATAGATGCTGAACTACATAATTAATTTTCCCGGAATGCATCATTAAATCAACTAAGCAAGTCCCTTCGTGATAGTCTAAGCTATATCGACTAAGAAGGTAAAAGGCAAAACAATCTGGTACAATCCTTTCCGGACGCATTGAATTGCATTGGTAATCATAATAGAAACGCTTATACAAAGGATAATCTTCTCCCATATATTTGTCTAAGCTAATCCCAAGTAGCGTGTCCACTAAGACGATAGATTCATTGAAAGCGGATATTTGAGAATAGATAAATGGAATCTTTGTATCCGGAACTTCTCTTTTTAGTTTTTTGAAGCCTTTAGTTAATCCTTTTTCAACGTCATCTAGATTTGGATATTTGGCTTCTACATCACTAAGGAGACGAATGAGAGTGGTGTCTGAGTAGAATTTTTGTAAACGTTGCGAAATCGTATCGTCTTTTACCGTTCCTATTGAAAGAACATCTTCAATAAGAATTTTGGTTGGTTGACGATAATCCATCGTTAATTTTTGCATAGCTGAAAAGCTGTTTGAGCGAACATATTCGCTCAACAGCTTATCATATCTGAGAATAGAAATCTCTTCTTCTTTCTGCTCTGCAACCTTCCCGGTGCTTAACCCGCAGGAGGTGAAAAGCGTACCTATAATAATGATAAGAAGAGAGAATTTCTTTTTCATCGCTTTTTATCCGTAAATGATGTTTCCATTTTCGTCCATGAACTCTTCCAATCCTTTTTCATAAGTAGCCATTGCACGAAGACTCATACCGACGCTTGAGAAGCCGCCATCATGGAATAAGTTCTGCATAGTTACTTTACGAGTTAAGTCAGAGAACATCACAATACAGTAGTCTGCACACTCATCAGCAGTTGCATTTCCAAGTGGAGACATGCGATTAGCGAAGTCGTAAAGTTTATCCATTCCTTTCACACCAGACCCTGCAGTAGTAAAGGTAGGAGATTGAGAAATCGTATTTACGCGTACGCCATGTTCACGGCCGTAAATGTATCCGAAGCTACGTGCTATAGATTCTAGCAAAGCTTTGGCATCAGCCATGTCATTATATCCGTAGAATGTACGTTGAGCAGCTACATAACTTAATGCAACGATAGAACCGCATTCTGAAATTGCATTTAGTTTCTTTGCTGATTGAATCATTTTGTGGAAGGACAATGCTGAGATATCCAATGTCTTGTCTAGCATTCCATAATCGAGGTCATCATAAGTACGTTTCTTGCGTACGTTAGGAGACATACCGATTGAGTGCAATACAAAATCAATTTGTCCACCCAAAATATCCATAGATGTTTTGAATACGTTAGTTAGCTCTTCCACGTTTGTAGCGTCGGCAGGCACTACCTGACAATTCAATTTTTCAGCTAATGCGTTGACCTCACCCATACGGATAGCCATCGGAGTATTTGATAATGTAATAGTGGCACCTTCTTCAACAGCACGTTCTGCTACTTTCCAGGCTATAGACTGGTCGTTCAGGGCACCGAAGATAATTCCTCTTTTTCCTTTCAACAAGTTGTTACTCATATATTCTAATAGTTAAATTTTGTGCAAAGATAGTATCTTTCTGCATAAAAACGCGAGAAGTGTGCAAATATTAGAGTGAAATGACAAAAAATACACGCATTCGGTCAATTACTCCACATTTACTTGGGCTTTCACTTTTATCTTTGCCTTTCGTAATTTAAGAGGTTTTTTCATAATATTTATTTAAGGTTAGAATTAGGTTAATAAGAATTTGTCTTATTTGCTTCTGGCAGCTTGCCTGCGATAGATGAGTTGCCAGAGGTGAATAAAAAAATGAAAGTTGTGGAAATACCATCGTTACAGAGAAGTAAATTAATGTATAACATAAAAGAAATAGTTAATTAATGAACACTATGACAAAAAGACTCTTTGGAATGGTCTTGGTTTGTTTACCCTTGTTTTACGCGTGTACACAAGCTGAGAGTGCTAAAAGCGAGAACGCAATAGACGATTCAATTTATGAGAATTTACCTTTCGAGATGCCAAAAGTTCAGCAACCGGCTTTTCCCGACTATGAGGTAAATATCTCTGATTTCGGAGCCAAAGGAGATGGAATGACCTTGAATACCAAAGCAATAAATGATGCTATAAAAGAGGTAAATCAACATGGTGGTGGTAAAGTGATTATTCCACAAGGTACCTGGTTGACTGGTCCTATCGAATTGCTAAGTAACGTCAATCTTTATACCGAACAAAATGCATTAGTGCTTTTCACTAGTGATTTTGAAGCTTATCCTATCATCGAAACTTCATTTGAGGGGTTGGATACTCGTAGATGTCAATCTCCACTTTCAGCTCGTAATGCTGAAAATATTGCTATTACAGGACACGGAGTCTTTGATGGTAACGGAGATCGTTGGCGCCCAGTAAAAAAAGAAAAACTTACTGCTTCTCAATGGACTAAATTGGTACAATCGGGTGGCGTACTTGACGAACAAGAAAAAGTTTGGTATCCTACAGCTGGATCTTTGAAAGGGGCAATGGCTTGTAAAGAATTTAATGTACCTGAGGGTATTAACACTGATGAAGAGTGGAACGAAATACGTGCGTGGTTGCGTCCTGTTTTGTTGAGTATAGCAAAAAGCAAGAAAGTGTTGTTGGAAGGAGTTACGTTTAAGAACTCACCTAGTTGGTGTTTACATCCGCTATCTTGTGAAGATTTCACGGTAAATAATGTTCAAGTAATCAATCCTTGGTATTCTCAGAATGGTGATGCTATTGATTTGGAATCATGTAAAAATACGCTTATCATTAATAGCGTGTTCGATGCTGGTGATGATGCTATCTGCATCAAATCTGGTAAAGATGAACAGGGACGTCGTCGTGGAGAACCTTGTCAGAATGTTATTGTGAAAAACAATACTGTATTGCATGGACATGGTGGTTTCGTTGTAGGAAGTGAAATGTCAGGTGGCGTTAAAAATATATATGTTGAAGATTGTACTTTTCTTGGAACAGATGTAGGATTACGCTTTAAGAGTACTCGTGGCCGTGGTGGTGTCGTAGAAAATATTTATATCAATAACATAAATATGATCAATATCCCTAATGAGCCATTGCTTTTCGATTTGTTCTATGGTGGTAAAGGTGCTGGTGAGGAATCTGAAGAAGATTTGTTGAAGCGTATGAAGACTGCTATTCCTGAAGTAACCGAAGAAACTCCAGCTTTTCAAAACATCCATATCTCAAATGTGGTTTGTAGAGGTGCAGGTCGTGCAATGTTTTTCAATGGACTTCCAGAAATGCCGATTCGTAACGTGACTGTGAAGAATGTGGTTATGACTGAAGCGAGCGAAGGAGTTGTAATCAGTCAAGTTGAAGGGGTTACTTTGGAAAATGTTCATGTGGAAGCTGCTAATGGAAAGAACGTTTTGAAAGTGAAGAGCGCTAAGAAATTAGTGGTTGATGGAAAGACTTTCGAAGAGATTGATGCCAAAGGACAGGTTTTAAATTTCTAATCTTCTAGTAGGCAAAGAAGACCACAAAATCATTATATAGAGTAAAAAACTCAAATAGCAGACAAATTTATCTTTTAAAGATAAGCTGGTCTGCTATTTTTTATTTTATTTTGCAGAATAAACTACTACGTTTAATACATGCCTTATTATCATGAATAAGAAAATATTTATCGTTACACTCTTTTTAGGGTGTTGCTCTTTGGCTGCTTGGGCACAAAAGCAGGAGAAAACAATTACTATTGAAGTGAATAACAATTGGCATCGGGCTAAAATTGATGAGCCTGTGGTGATTAGTCTGAATGATTTACATGCTGGTTTTAATATCAAATCGGCTGTGGTTATGGATAACAATTCTGAAATAACTTCCCAGTTAGATGATTTGAACAGAGACCGGAAGATGGATGAGTTAGCCTTTGTTACTAATCTGCCTGCTTATGGCAGAAAGGTATTTCAAGTGACACTCTCATCAGAAAAGAGTGTGAAAAAGTATCCCAAACGAGTTTATGCCGGAATGTTTATTGCCGATCCTAGAAAGGGAAAGCATCAACCGGTACAATCGATCACTGTTCCCGGAACTAGTAATATCTATAGTATGGTTCGTCCTCATGGACCTGTTCTTGAATCTGAATTAGTGGGTTATCGTCTTTATTTCAATGAGAAACAAACTCCAGATATTTATGGAAAGTTTAACAAAGGATTGGAAATCGAAGAATCTCAGTTCTATCCAACTGATGAACAATTGGCAAAAGGGTTCGGTGATGATGTGCTTCGTGTGTTCGATAGCTGTGGTCCAGGAGCATTAAAAGGATGGGACGGGCAGAAAGCTACTCACATTACTCCTGTAGGTACTCGCACAGAACGCATTATCTCTTATGGTCCAGTACGAGTTATTGCTGAAATTGAGGTGACCGACTGGCAATATCAAGGTTCAGAGCTCGACATGATGACACGATATACCCTTTATGCAGGACATCGTGACTTACATATTGAAGCTTTTTTTAATGAGCCCATTAAAGATCAGGTCTTCTGTACCGGTGTTCAGGATATTGTAGGCACTTCGAAGTCTTATTCCGATCATAAAGGTTTGGTGGGAAGTTGGGGTACTGATTGGCCCGTAAATGATACGGTGAAGTATGCTAAAGAAACGGTTGGACTAGGAGCTTGTGTTCCTCAGCGTTATGTAAAATCGGAGGAGAAAGATAAAAGTAATTTCCTTTATACTCTACAAGCACCTGGAAGCAATTATTTTCAATATCACTGCACATTCACTTCAATGAAGGAAACCTTCGGATATAAAACGCCCGAAAAATGGTTTGCTTATCTTCGTTTGTGGAAAGAAGAATTAGCTCATCCAGCAGACGTAAGGATAAAAGAGGGACCACTTGCAGAATAAGAATAGTAATTTACCAGATTTTATACCGACTCCGCACAAATATTACTCCTTTGCGCGGAGTTTTTTTTATAATTTTGTACCTATGGAGAATTGTTAATCTGATTCATATTATCCAAAATAAATCAATATCATGAAACGACTTACACAGCTTTTTGTATTTTGCTTCTTATCTATTTTTTCTGTCGTTGCGCAGAAGAATTATGTATCTCAAGTGTGGGTTTCCGATCTTGGAAACGGAAAGTATAAAAATCCGGTACTATATGCCGATTATTCCGATCCCGATGCTTGTCGTGTTGGAGATGATTTCTATATGACTTCTTCTAGTTTTAATTGTTTGCCGGGCTTACAAATTCTGCATTCTAAGGATTTAGTGAACTGGAGCATAATTGGTGCAGCAGTTCCTAATGTTCTCCCTCCGGTGGAAACTTCAGAACGTCCGGAACATGGCAATCGTGTGTGGGCACCAAGTATCAGACATCACAATGGAGAATTCTACATTTTTTGGGGTGATCCAGATCAAGGTGCGTTTATGGTGAAAGCAAAAGATCCAGCTGGCCCTTGGACAGAACCTGTGTTGGTTAAACCCGGAAAAGGGATAATAGATACTTGTCCCTTGTGGGATGAGGATGGAAAGGTCTATTTGGTTCATGCTTATGCAGGAAGTCGTGCCGGCTTGAAAAGTGTGATCACCATCTGCGAATTAAATAAAGAGGCCACTAAAGCGATCAGCCCTTCTCGTATCGTCTTTGACGGACACGAAGCACATCAGACTTGTGAGGGACCGAAATTCTATAAAAGAAATGGGTGTTATTATATTTTTCATCCGGCAGGAGGTGTACCAACCGGTTGGCAGGTAGTACTTCGCTCAAAAAATGTATATGGACCTTATGAATGGAAAACGGTTTTAGCTCAAGGAAATACTCCAATCAATGGACCTCATCAAGGAGCTTGGGTGGATACGCCTACTGGAGAAGATTGGTTCTTGCATTTTCAAGATGTAGGTGCTTATGGTCGATTAGTCCATTTGCAACCCATGCAATGGGTTAACGATTGGCCAGTTATTGGTGTGGATAAAGATGGTGATGGTTGTGGAGAACCTGTTCTGACATACAGAAAACCGAATGTGGGAAAGACTTATCCTATTTGTACACCTCAAGAAAGTGATGAATTTGATGGATATACGCTTTCTCCACAATGGCAATGGCATGCGAATATCAATGAAAAATGGGCATACTATGCTGGGGATAAAAGCTATATTAGATTGTATTCATATCCAGTGCTCTCAGATTACAAGAACCTTTGGGATGTAGCTAATCTGCTTCTGCAAAAAACTCCTTCGGATAACTTTACTGCTACGATGAAGCTGACTTTCACGCCTAATCCTAAATTAAAAGGTGAGCGTACAGGCTTGCTTGTTATGGGACGTGATTATGCCGGATTAATTCTAGAGAATACAGATAAGGGGCTTGTCCTTTCGCAAATTGAATGTAAAAAGGCGGATAATGGGAAGCCGGAATCATCAAATTCTTCAATTGATCTGACTCAGAACACGATATACTTAAAAGTGCGTTTCACTTCTGATGGAACAAAAATCAAGGGTAGTGAAGGCGGAAGCGATCTTGTTGTAATGTGCGACTTTAGCTATAGTCTCGACGGAAAGAAGTTTTCTCCATTGGGTAAATCCTTCCAAGCACGTGAAGGACAATGGATCGGCACTAAAGTTGGTATGTTCTGTACTCGTCCCTCTATTGTTACTAATGATGGCGGATGGGCAGATGTCGATTGGTTTCGTATTACTAAAAAATAATCGATTAGTATTAGGTAGCTAAAGAACCCATTTGGCTAGTCGTTTCATAGGGTTGGCACAGTTGTGCCAACGTATTGGCATGGTCGTGCCACTGTATTGGCACAACTGTGCCTATATAGTGGCACTGCCTCTTTTATGAAGGAATTTGTGCATCGTACGCCATTTATCGCTAATCCGTTTTTTATTCTTATCTTTGTGAACAGAAAGATTAGGTATACAGGATTAACAAAAAAAAATAACTTTGATGAAGAAATTGGTAATATTCGATTTAGATGGTACCTTACTAAATACCATTGCCGACCTTGCACACAGTACAAATTTTGCTTTAAATAAATTGGGATACCCAACCCATGAGTTAGATAGTTATAACTTTATGGTTGGAAATGGCATCGATAAACTCTTCGAACGTGCTCTACCTGAAGGAGAGAAATCGAAAGAAAATATATGGCGCGTACGTCAAGAATTTGTTCCTTATTATGATATTCATAATGCAGATGATAGTTGCCCCTACGAAGGAGTTCTCGAACTACTTGCATACTTACAATCCTTAGGTGTTAAAATCGCGGTTGCTTCTAACAAATATCAGGCAGCTACGTTAAAGTTGGTGGCTCACTATTTTCCCGAAATCCAATTCTCTGCTGTGCTAGGACAACGTGAAGGCATAAAGGTGAAGCCAGACCCTGCCATTGTTTTTGATATTCTTAAGACTACAGGTATTGCTGCAGAAGATGTGCTGTATGTTGGAGATTCGGGCGTTGATATGCAAACAGCATCTAATGCTGGAGTTACAGCTTGTGGTGTAGTTTGGGGATTTCGTCCACGGGCAGAATTGGAGGCATTTAACCCGGCTTACATTGTAGAATCTACTGATTCTATAAAAAAGATTGTTTTGGAAAATGCCTAATTTATAATGCAAGCTAAAGCATTTTAGTAAAGGCAGGTAATTCTTATTATTAATGATAAGAGCGACCGGCCTTTACTATTTAAATTCTATTCGTTTTTTTTCTATTCATCAACAGTTGTGTTTGAATCGTTATCTTCGTGGCTCTCAGAATTAGTTGGGCTTTCGCTATTTCCTCCACGTTGATATACCGAAGGAGCTACGCCAAACTGAGATTTAAAGCATTTACTGAAATAGAAAGGATCGCTAATCCCCACTTTATAGGCAACTTCAGCCACTGTTAGATTTTCACCCGATAATAGCAACTCTGCGGCTTTCTTCATACGTACTACACGAAGATATTCGTTAGGAGAATAGCCGGTTACACCACGTAGCTTTCTATAGAATACTGTTCGTCCTAGCTTCATGAGTTGAGCAAACTCATCAATAGAGAAGTCTGCTCTTGAAAGATTCTGCTCGAGAACAATTGCAAGGCGCTCAGCAAATTCTTTATCCCTGTCACTCGAACAAACAGCTGCTCGTACAATTCCCGGTTCGTTTGAGAATTTCTCACGAAGCTTATCACGCTGTTCTATCAAACGAAAGACGCGTGCCAATAGCAACTTAATACTGAAAGGCTTGGCTATGTAAGCATCGGCTCCGGCTTCGATACCTTCCAAATGTTTCTCAGGAGAATTTAATGCTGTAAGCAAAATAATAGGAGTGTGGCTTGTGGTGAAATCCGACTTTAACTTCTTAGTGACTTCAAAGCCAGTCATTCCAGGCATCAAAACGTCGCAAATGATTAAGTCTGCTTCATAAGTTTGCGCTTTTTCAAAGCCTTTAATTCCATCGGGAGCTGTTTCAACTTCAAAATAGATACCAACTTCCTCTTTCAAGAATTCGCGTATATCGTTATCATCTTCAATGATCAGTACTTTCCGTTTGTTTAGCGGAGCAACAACCTTTTCGTTTTCTGTAAAATTCTCCGCAAGTTCGATTAAGTGATGTGCTTGCCCTTCTGCTTCCTTAAGTAAAATATTGTCTGCAATCAAAAAGTCTTTTTCCGCATAAACCGTTTTATCAGTTGGAATGCTTACTGTGAAGATTGAACCGCCAGTTTCATTTTCTTTGTATTCAATACTACCTTTATGAACTTGTACCAATTCATAACTCAAATGCAGACCAACACCAATACTATCGCCGGAGAAGTTACTCTGCATGAATCTTTTGAATAGCTCGTTTTGCTTCTCTTTAGGAATGCCCACACCATTATCCGTAACTTTAATCAATAAGCATTTCTTCAAATCGTCCACTTCAACCGACAAAATGATAGTGCCATTAGAAGGAGTATATTTGAATGCATTTGATAATAAGTTATATGTCACTTTATCAAGGTTTCCCTTGTCAATATACATTTTGTAGGATGGTACCGAAGGCTTGAAGTGAAAATTCATACTCTTTTGTTCGGATACGTCACCGAAACTTAGGAATATTTCGTATAAGAAGGCGATCACATCTGTTTCCTCAAGCGAAAGTGCCAGCTTGTTGTTTTGCATCTTTCGGAATTCCAAAAGCTGATTGATAAGCCTTAGCATACGTTGCGTACTTTTATCCATCGTTTTCAAAGGGTGGATCAGGTCACGAGGAATATCTGTTACTCGCTGAATTTTCTCAAGTGCTCCCTGAATCAAGGTTAGAGGAGTACGAAATTCATGAGAGATATTCGTAAAGAAAACCAATTTATATTCTGTAAGCTGTTTCTCTACATTAATGCGGTTGCGCAAGCTATTGAAGTTACGAACAATGTGGAAAGTGAAATATAACGCCACAATCATGAGTAATAAATACCCTAGCATGGCCCAATTACTTTTCCAGAAAGGAGGCTTCAGTATTATTTTTAATACTGTTTCTTTGTCGTTCCAAATCCCGGCCCCATTACATGATTTCACATGAAGAATATAGGTACCTGGTTTCATATATTTGAATGAAGCAAAGTTTAACGGTGAAGGAGTACTCCATCCTTTATCATAATTCTCTAACCAATACATGTATTTGGTTCGTCCGCTATCGGAGTAATCAAAGGTAGAGAAATCAATCAAAAAAGAGTTTTGAAAATATTTCAATGTGATCTCATCCGAATAAGGCAACGACTGTTTTAGTGGAGAATCTTCAATGGTTGGGTTCACTTGGGAACCATTTACCTCTAAGTTTGTAAACACAACCGGAGAGAACGCTTCGCTATCATGTATTTTATCAGGGTCGATGACCAGTAATCCATAGTTTGTTCCAAAGAGCAATTTTCCGTCCATCCCCACGCAAGCACTATTTTCACTATATACATTTCCTAATGTATAAGATGAGAAGAAGTAATTCTCAAAGGATTGACTGCTTGGATTAAATTTCGAAATACCGTATTCGGTTGCAACCCATAGGTTTCCGTTATTGTCAGCCAAAATGGATTGAATAACATCATTCACCAATCCTTCGGCAGTTCCATAATGCTTATACTTTAAGGTGCGATAGTTGTTTTGTGGTTCGCAGAGATTTAATCCGGAACCTGAAGTCCCAACCCACATACGGCCTTTTGTGTCTTTATAAATACATCTGATCTCATTACTGCAGAATGTTCCGTTAGTATAACTGAAAAGATGGTAGTTTTCGCTATTTGCGATTAGCGAATCAGGATGGAATATGCATACCCCTTCACTGGTTCCCACCCAAATCATTCCATTGTTATCTTCTTCAATCACTCGTACCATGCGTAGCCCGAATTTATGTTGCAAGAAATGGCGGAACTTATATTTACCATTAGCACTTTGTTCGGCCAATTCAAGGCCTCCTCCAAAAGTACCTACCCACATTCGTTTTTTCTTATCCTGATAGATGGAGAACACGTTGTTGTCTGCCAAAGAACTAGGGTCCGACGCATCATGATAATAAGGTGTATCCCCAATCTTTAATCCATTTCCTCGAGTTCCCACCCAGTTTTGTCCCTGTTTATCTTCAGCTATGGCATAGATGTTCGACTGGAAATATTGATTGGCTATTTTGGAGTGAAGATTAGAATCGAAAGTGTAGAGCCCACCTTTGCGAGTGCCCACCCAAATATCTCCATTAGGCATTTTGGTTAGCATACGTATGGTATTCGAACGGTCGAACAGTTCGCTGGATTCAGGATAGATACGTGATGTTCCTTCATTGAGGACTGAGATACGTGATAAACCCGAATATTCAGAGCTTACCCAGATTCCACCAGCTCTGTCTTCCATCACATAAAGTAAAAAGTCAGAACTAATGTGGCTTTGGTCATTGATACTTGCTCGGAAATGCTCTAATTTATCTTCGCTGGTATCATACGCAAAAAGTCCATTTCCATAAGTTGAAATCCAGATAATACCTCGCGAATCGTGGACAATATGATAACGTTCGTAGTCAATGTAGCCCATTTTATTTTCAGGGATGAATTGGAATTCCTTCTTTTCTCCTGATTTGGCAAGAATATAGGTAACGTGTCCTGTGTGATTATATATCCAATAATCTCCATGATTATCAACGATAACCTCTCCGTTTTTGATCGCATAATCTGAGGCTGGCTTAATCTGGCGAGAATTAAAATTATAGCTATATACTCCGGTATTAGTCAGTATAATCCATTTGTCTTTTAACTTGAAGTTACCACTTAGAGATGTCTTCCCAGCTACAGCTGTAAGCGAGGCGATTTTTATTAGCTTTCTTGATCTGTCTTGGTAATAGTAAATATCTCCTTGAGCGGTAAGGAAATACATTTGGTCATTCACGGCCAGTGAGGACATAAAGTTTAGTTGTCTATCTTCTATTTTGTATTTTCCGTCAACAACAGACACTAAGCCACGCTGCGTTCCAATCCATATTCTTCCATTGGTGTCTTCGTTGATAAACTGCACCCGGTTATCAGGTAGGTTTCCCCGTTCAGTCTTATAATCAATGGAAGTCATTTGCCTGTCTTTCTGGTGAATAATTCTTCGACAGCCATTTCCTGAATGTCTCAACCACACATCACCGTTGGTAGCTATTAACAAGGAAGAATAGTTTTGTTCTAATTCTCCAACTCCTGTGTAATCAACAAAGCATGCTTTTTGCAAATCATAGCAGCTGTATAATTCAGGGGTGGTGGATATCCACAAAAAACCGTCTTTATCTTCTATCAGACTGTAGATTCTATTATCAGATAATGAGACCTTTTCACCAGCCTCAGGTCTGAATGTTAAAAATGAGTTGCCGTCATACCGACTCAATCCATTTAATGTTGCTAGCCATAAGAAACCTTTGCTGTCTTGATACATATATCGGACTGAGTTGTTGGGTAACCCGTCACTTGTTCTCATTGGCTTTGAACGAAGTTCTATGCCACTATAAGCTGTATTGATAAAAAGAGTTAGAAGCAAAAAGAATATAGATAACCGCTTTAGAGTCATATAGAGTTCAAGATTAATTATAATTTCTAGACAAAAGTAATCAAGATAGTTGAGAAAAGAAAGAATCCATGTTATAAAATACAATTAGGAGGATATTTGCTTTTGCACAAATACCCTCCTCTGTTCATCCTTAACTATCAGTTTAATCCATGTGGAATACTTCTGGTAATGGAATTGATATGGGTGAATTATCTGGATTTACTTCCATAATATCTGCCATATACTTCCACCATTTTTGTACAATAAGCGTATTTCCTAAATCTTGTGATCCCCCGTTACCTGTGTTCTTCTGAAAAGCAAACAGAATATTTGTTTCTTTATCCCAATAAATGGAATAGTCGGATATGCCATTTTGGGAAAGTAAATCTTTCAGTTCGGGCCAGATGGCAGCATGTCTTTTCTCATACTCGGCCTCACATCCGGGTTTTAAATACATTTTAAAAGCTTCTCGTTTCATGGTTATAGTCTTATTTAAAGTTAATCAATCGTCTTGTTCACGTCTACCGAAAAAATAGGGGCAGTTGTTTTTTGTTTTTCTTGGTAATACTGAATGGCACTATCATTCATTTGGGGATGCTGCGTTTTCAGTAAGTTAATCATTTCAGCACCTGCCCAGAGCACTGGTCCATATCCGTGGGCAGCATAAGCATTAACCGGTCGGTAGTAATAAAATGCAGGATCAAATCCCATCCCGGTTCCTACACAGGTTCCTTCTACTTGTCCTTCTTGGTTAATCTTTCCTGCTACGGCATGCCAACCCAAATGAGCAACAGGACCATAGGCTATGGGATCGATCCATCCTTTATTGATGGCGTGTGCCAAGCAGTAGACATAAATTGCTGTAGCTGAAGTCTCTAAATAGGAATCATTTCTATCTAGTAGTTGATGCCATAATCCTTCTCCGCTTTGTAAACTTGTTACTCCTCGTACATGTGCACGGAAATAATTCATGATTTCATTTCGTTGAGGATAATTTTCGGGTAATACATCTAATAATTCACAAGCTGTGAGCATTGCCCATCCATTCGCTCTTGCCCAGCAGAAGATGGGATGATCAGTACTACTCTCTACCCATCCATGTCTATACAATCCTTTCTCGGGGATAAACATCCGACGTGCAAATTGAAGAAACTGCTTCACTGCCTCAGAACGATATTGATCTTTATTGTCCTTATCGTAAAGACTCATCTGTGCAAGAGCTGGAATACCCATAAACATATCATCGAGCCAAAGTGTGTTTCGCTGCGGACGGTTACGCGCAAATGTTCCATCTGCTAGCCTATATTCTTTGTTGACAATAAAATCCATGTAATTTTTGATTAGCCCGTCCACAGGTAACGATTGATCTTTTTGCCGTAATTTCATCATGGCTGTACATACAGCTCCTGCATCATCCAAAGCATGGGGTCTCAAAATCTGCATGAGTTGTGGATCTGTTTTTCCTTCTTCAGTATATACTCGTTCAAAATGTGGAGCTACTTCAGCCAGAAAGCGAAACCGATTTTCAACATAATCTACATAACGTTGATCTCCAGTTGTTTCGGATGCTCTAATCAAGGCAGCATATGTTACTCCCCATTCGTAACTTGCCAGACGGAATGCTCCTCTTTCTAATTGTGCTTCGTCTTTCATTGTGGCATAATCGGTAATCACTTTACCGGTATTTTTGTCAACCACACGAGCTGGGGTTTCTTTATCGATGTATTTGAAGACACGATCCATGTCTTGTTTTACCTGATCAACTGTTAAAGGACCATAGGTGCCTTTGTATTCCGGTTGTAGTAAGTGTAACGGACTATTTGAATCGTTAATAACAGATTTCTTTTTTTGTGCACAAACAGGTAATGTGATTAATAGTGCAGCAATAGGTATAAAGCGGTAATTCATAATTTACTTTTTAGGTATTTTACATCCTCTAAACGTTTTTCCTTGTAGTTCCGGCCCAAAATAGAAACCTGGTTGTGTGGGCTGATTGTATGCTATATTTTGAGTTGCTATGCTAATGCGGTATATGGGATCTTCCAAAAAGGTGTAGAACCGATAATTGGTAGGAATAGGGGAGACATAAAGGCGCAATGCATTATTATCAGTTGAGCGCATTAATACTTCTTCGCGCCAGTCACCGACAATATCTCCTTGTAGGCAAGGGTTTGATTTTGTTCCGTTATTAGACATTGTGCCCTCGAAAACGGCGATTGGTTCACAGCTCTTCTTTTCCCAGTTGTATTTGCTGACAACGTTTTTGTCTAGCAATTCACGTAACAGATCTCCATCCCACCATACAGCCATATTGGTTGATAATCCTCTTACTCTTGATGCTATTACTTCGCCTTTCACATTCCTGATTCCTTTTGAATCGGATGACCACATTTCTAATCCTGGTTGAGTAGGATCGATATCTGCTGCCATGCACCGGCCTACGTCCATTGTACTTTTGATTTGGAAAATAATCTTTCCAGTTAATGCATCCCTATAAGTAGAGCCATCTTGTTTGTTTTCGTGACATCCCCATACTTGTAATCCTGGTCGGCTGGGATCAAATTGCGTCATGTGAATAGCATCTCCGTGTCTCATTCCTGTAGAATAAAGTCCAGTTCCATTATTATTGATAGTACATTGTCCATATACAATTTCATCACAGCCATCACCGTCAACATCACCTACTCGGAGATTATGGTTGCCCTGTCCCGCATAGGCCTCATTTCCTGGGGTGTTACTGTCAAATACCCATCTATTAGCCAGTGTTTTACCATCCCAGTCATAGGCTGCTAAGACAGTGCGGGTATAATAGCCTCTACACATCACTACGCTTGGATGAATGCCATCTAGATAGGCTACACAAGCAAGGAATCGATCGCTTCTATTCGCTCGCTCATCCCCCCAATCGGCTAGTTTCCCTCGTTCCGGTACGTAATCAATGGTTTGCATAGCTTCTCCATTGAGTCCGTTAAATAGGGTGAGATATTCCGGTCCGGTAAGGATTCGTCCTTTTTCATTCCGATAATCAGCATTGGGATTGCCTATGATTTTTCCTACTCCATCTACACTTCCATCTCCAGTTTTCATCACCACTTCTGCTCGTCCATCATTATCCAAATCGAAAACCATAAATTGCGTATAATGTGCTCCTGCACGTATATTACGTCCTAGGTTGATACGCCATAATTGTTGACCATTTAGTTTATAACAGTCCAGCAATACTTCACCGGTATAACCATCGTGTGAATTATCATGTGCATTTGAAGGGTCCCATTTTAGAATGATTTCGTATTCGCCATCTCCATCTACATCTCCAATGCTTGCATCGTTGGGAGAATAAGAGTAGCGTTGTCCGTCGGGCGTGATGCCTCCTTCCGGTCTATTGAGTGGAATGTTGAGATAGCCAATAGGTGCTTGAGTGGGTAGTTCATAGCTACTTTCGCTCTTTCCCTTTACAGCTTTTACTGTGTAGCGCGCGGAGGCAGTGCCTTCGTAGGTGTCTTGAAAGAATGTAGCATCTTTGAGAGGGTGTTTATTGATTCGCTCACCGTTGCGATAAATATTAAAAGTTTCATCTATTGGGTCGCTAGACAAGTAACGCCACGAGATAGCCACAGTTGACGGATTCTCACGGATAGCGATTAATCCCCGTCCTAAATGTTCGCGTTTCAGTTTGGCATAGTCGTAATTGGGCTGCGCTGTAATGAGGTTTGTAATAAACAGCATGCACCAAAAAATACTTGTACATTTCATAGTTTTATCTTTTATCAAATTTATGTTAGTTGTTTCTCTAGGATAACGTAATGCAAATGTAAGTGAATAGGCTTATTATAGAAATAGAATATCGTACAAATACCTGTAGATATATCCTCTTTTGCTTTTCCTTAGCCATTTTGAAATTGTTATGGACAAATTTAAATGCTTGTGCACGATATTCCATTGAAGGCAAAAATAGAATACTATATCTTTGCCCTTATCATTAAAATGTGATATACCTAATTAATTTATAAATAGAATTATTTTACCATGAAGAAACTACTTCTCACATTCGCTACAGCAAGTTTGCTCAGTTGTATGTCTGTAAGCTCAGTAAATGCACAAGACTTGCCGGCACAAAAGGAGACTTTGGAGACCGTTGTAAAAGTGAACGACTACTTTATGAAAAAGTATGCCGATTATACTACTCCTTCCTTTTTTGGAAGAGTTCGCCCTAGTAACATCTGGACTAGAGGTGTTTATTATGAAGGATTAATGTCTTTATATAGTATTTATCCGCGTGAAGATTATTATCGATACGCCTATGACTGGGCCGATTTCCATAAATGGGGATTGCGCAATGGGAATACAACCCGTAACGCTGATGATCATTGCTGTGGTCAAGTATATATTGATCTGTATAACATTTGCCCTTCGGATCCTCACATGATTCGTAATATAAAAACTAGCATTGATATGGTGGTCAACACTCCACAAGTAAACGATTGGTGGTGGATAGATGCTATTCAAATGGCTATGCCGATTTATGCTAAACTTGGAAAAATGACAGGAGAGCAGAAGTATTACGATAAGATGTGGGATATGTATGCTTATACTCGCAATACCCATGGAGAGGCTGGTATGTTTAATGCCAAAGAAGGACTTTGGTGGCGTGATCAAGATTTTGATCCTCCTTATAAAGAACCTAATGGTCAGAATTGTTATTGGTCTAGAGGTAACGGATGGGTGTATGCCGCTCTTGTTCGCGTGCTCGATGAAATTCCTAATAACGAAACACATCGTCAGAATTATGTGAATGACTTTTTGACAATGAGTAAAGCCTTAAAACAATGTCAACGTAAAGACGGATTTTGGAATGTGAGTCTTCATGACGAAACTAATTTTGGTGGAAAAGAAACTTCTGGAACTTCATTGTTTGTCTATGGATTAGCATGGGGAATACGCAATGGCCTTTTAGATCGTAAAGAATATCTTCCTGTTGTGCTTAATGCTTGGAATGCCATGGTTAAAGAAGCTGTTCACCCTAATGGATTTTTAGGTTATGTGCAGGGGACAGGAAAAGAACCCAAAGACGGTCAGCCGGTAACTTATACAAGTGTGCCCGATTTTGAAGACTATGGAGTTGGTTGTTTCTTGTTGGCTGGATCGGAAGTTTATAAATTGAAATAATGGCTTTTTAGTCAGTTTTAGGTTTTTAGAAGAAAATGAAAAAGAATTTATTTTATTACATATTTGGGCTAGTAGCCGGACTATGTAGCTTACAGGCACAGGGGCAAAACAACATTCCTGCACCGATGAAAGATGTCAATCAAGTAGTAGATAACACACTAGATAGTTTGAATAAAGCTCGTACTGCACGTCCGATTGCAGGATCAAGCCGTAAAGGAAATAATCCAGTACTCTTTTTGGTTGGAAACTCAACAATGCGTACTGGAACGTTAGGTAACGGTAATAATGGACAATGGGGATGGGGATATTATGAAGGCGAATACTTTGATTCCAATCAAATCACTGTGGAGAATCATGCGCTTGGAGGAAGTAGTAGTCGTACTTTCTATAATCGTCTTTGGCCAGACGTGATTAAAGGGGTGCAAGCCGGTGATTGGGTTATTATAGAGCTAGGACATAATGATAACGGACCTTATGACAGCGGACGAGCACGTGCGTCTATTCCGGGGATTGGTAAAGATAGTTTAAATGTAACCATAAAGGAGACAGGCGTTAAAGAAACCGTATATACTTATGGTGAGTACATGAGGCGTTTCGTTAAGGATATAAAAGCAAAAGGAGCACATCCTATTTTGTTCTCACTCACTCCTCGAAATGCCTGGGATGATAAAGATAGTACGATTATTACGCGTGTCAACAAGACTTTTGGTTTATGGGCAAAACAAGTAGCAGACGAAGAAAAAGTACCTTTTATTGATTTAAATGATATTTCCGCCCGTAAATTTGAGAAATTTGGTAAGAATAAAGTGAAGTACATGTTCTATATCGATCGAGTTCATTCCAGTACTTTTGGTGCTCGTGTAAATGCCGAATCTGCTGCAGACGGGATTCGTCAGTATAAAGGATTGGAATTGGCTAACTATTTGAAACCGATTGAAAAAGATGAAGTCACAGGGTCTAGTCGTAAGGATGGACATCCGGTACTATTTACTGTTGGCGATAGTACTGTGAAAAATAAGGATGATGATAAAAAAGGTATGTGGGGATGGGGTAGTGTTATTGCCGATGAATTCAACTTGGATAAGATATCTGTTGAAAACTGTGCTATGGCAGGTCGTAGTGCTCGTACCTTTTTGGATGAAGGTCGTTGGGATAAGGTTTATAATGCTCTGCGTCCTGGAGATTTTGTGCTTATTCAATTTGGTCATAATGATGCTGGTGATGTCAACACAGGAAAAGCGCGTGCCGATTTGCCTGGTTATGGAGATGATAGTAAGGTTTTCTTGATGGAAAATACAGGTAAATATCAAGTGGTATATACATTTGGTTGGTATTTGCGTAAGTTTATCATGGATGTCCAAGAGAAAGGAGCCATTCCTATTGTGCTGAGTCATACACCACGTAATATATGGAAGGATGGTAAAATACAGCGAAATACAGAATCTTTTGGAGAGTGGACACGTAAATCAGCTGAAGCCACTGGTGCTTATTACATTGACCTTAATAAAATAAGTGCTGATAAGCTCGAAAAGAAAGGGAGTAAGAAAGCTGCAGCTTTCTTCAACCATGATCATACACATACTTCTTTGAAAGGTGCACATATGAATGCCAAAAGCATTGCAACTGGCTTGAAGATGATAGATTGCCCGTTAAAGGAATATTTGAAATAAGTAAAAGCTAAGTAAAACAAAAGCGGTTGGTGCATATTTATCATGCACTAACCGCTTTTATTTTATATGCTACCTGTTTATTCATCTTGTGGAATTACTTCCTGCATATAAATGGCATCGAGGCTCCATAGTGCTGCATCATTAGTGCTAATATCCTTACACTCATCTAATGGTGCTGGAACTTCTGGAGGTCGTTGGATTTTGATGTCTATAGACGATTTAGAGGTAGTTGGTAGTTCTTTGAATAAATCATCCCAAGCTTCTTTGGCTATTTGGGGGTTGCGTAATCGATAAGCAGCATAGGCCATTAAACGAGAAACCCGAAAGCGGCTATGACTTAATTCCCATGCTTTTTGCTTGTAATGTAGGGCATGATTTAACCAAGCTTCATTCCATTCGGGGAGGTCAATCATACGCATCATCTCATTCATGACTTCAAATCCACCCATGATTGTCATTAAATGATTGGTAGACTCTAAGTTGGGGTCACATTCTGTGCTGATCACTCCGGTTTTCGGGTCAAATCCGAGTGCTTTAGGTCCGGTGAAAATTCCATGTGGCAGAGTGGCAATGCTTTTCATTCCGGCAATAATTTTGTCTCTGTATGCTTTGTCGCCAGTACGTTCCCATTCGGTCATCCAATTGCCTGCATAAGCCAGCCAATCAGGGCCAATGCGTAGGCGTGCAGGTGCCGTGCAAGGATATAAACTACGCGGTTGTGCTAGTCGCATAGGATCTATTTCGTAAAGCTTCTGATCAGCGTCTTTGACCTCTGTCATTAAATCTCCACAGCGCTCGTCAGTCGTCAAATAATAGAAGAAGCGATTCCAAGCTGCTTGACTAATTCGGGCTTCTTTGGCTCCGCATCCCCAGTGACTTACATTGTGCCGGCTGCCTAATCCTGCATTGGGTCCGATATGATACACATCAACCTCAGCTGTGTGGCGACTCATCGCTGAGGCCATACGCCAGATATCTGCTCGTCCGGTACGCAAGAAATTGTACCATAACCACATATTAGAGCCGAGTTCTGTATTATCCCATGCAAAACCTCCGATGTCATAGCGCCAAGTGTGGCGAATAGGATCATAAGCATGCATCACATCGCCGTAATTCCAAAAACCATACCACTTGTTTTGCTCAATGGCTTTGTTATAAAAGTCAATATAACTATCTAAGCGATTTTCAACGCGTGTACGAAATGGAGTGCTTCGGTCTGGAAGACTCCAAACGCCAAAAGCTCTCTTGGAGTATAAATAAGTAGGGGTTGGTAGCAATATACTTTCGTCTGACACTGCTTCTGCATCATTAGAAAAAGACTTCTTTCCAGCGTAGCCTCGTTGTGGAATAAGCATTAGTGTGGTGGTTCTTGCAATTCCATAAGGTGTACTCATTCCGTCTTGTACATCCTCATAACTAGCATTCAATCCATGAGCTACATTGTCATAATGTCGTAAGTCCATTGGTTCTGCATCAGGACTCCACAACCATGCTGTGAGCGTTGCTGATTGGGCTTTGGCATTTGTTATTTCAATGGAAGAAGGGTACGATTGCCAAAAATCTTGTAGGCAGATACCTAATCCACCTGTGATATCACCGGCAAAAGCATAGCCTTTACTACGTGTCCCAGAAAAAGTACCGATCCAGGGATTCTGATTAGTCGCACGTTTACGTATAGTAAATGCATCGGCTGATAATTGTGATAGGCGATAGTCATTCCATGAGGCCCATTGGTCAATCAAGTCACGATTTTTTTGATCAAAGGTTTCATAAGGAGGTATACGCTTACCTTCCATTTGTTGGAGTTGGAGGGATGCAGAATGATTCTTATTTTCTAAGACACGACGTCCGACTAATGGTTGCACGGGCTCGCTCCAAACTCCTCCATCCGCGCAAGAAAAGGCTATATGTCTATTATAATAGGCTTCACGCATTGGCACATCAAAACGAATGCCTAGCGCCCGTATGAAATCTTTATGTTGATCCCCATTATAGATGAAACTATGAACCATCTTTATTTGCTCACACCCTGCATAAAAATAAAGCCGTACCGTAAATGGTAACCATTCGCGTCCGTTTGCTCCTTTATGTATTCCTTCTAGTTTGACTACTGTACAAACTTTGCCTGAACGCTCCAAAACAACAGATTTTAGTTCACTATCATATTTCTCAAACGAAATTTGAGAAATAGCTTCGAGTAATGGTCTATTTTGTGTTTGGCAGATGAGTCGAGCATTTTCCCCTACTTTTGTGCCTTTATAAAACAGACTGTCTATAAGGAAATTGCCTTTGCGTGGAATATATGCAGAACTGACACCTGTTTCAATCTGAATGTTTTCTTTAGTTTCCTTAATAGAAATGGAAGGACTATTTATTTTGTAGGATTTGGTTTTCTTTTCTTTGCTGCTATATACATTATTTCTAAGCAGAAGTGTATCAGTCTTTTCAGGAATGACGGCGGCTACTCCCACCCATTTCAATGATCCATCTGGCCAATAGGCTAAGGGCCAAGTATCAGTTGGGATGCTAGCACCTTTTCCGTTCATTAAATGTAAGTTATTTAATGAGTTTATTTCCCCTTCATTAAAAGGAACGCCGAAGCTAACAGGCTTTGTATAAGTCGGTTTGTTTCCTATCCAATGTAGAGGTATTTCTGGTGTTGTTGATGGAGACATTGTATAACGGAAGTTGGTAATACGTGTGCGTGATAAGGTGGTGCGAAAGCCGAACCATCCAGATTTCAGAGGATCGGCATCGCGGAAATCCACCAGTCGCGTTCCATTTATGTAATAACTAACCCTATTATTTTCATTGCAAATTTTGATATGGTACCACTTATTGGCTTTCAGTAGACGATCACTATCGGTATATTCTTTTAAAATGGCGGGTCGTGCTTGTGCATTGCTTATTGCTGCTTCGTTACCATCGTATCGACGAAACCGAGTGGTCGAATTGTGATTACCTCCATAACCCATATAATAGAGTTGTAGCGAGTAATATTTTAGAAAAATACCGCTACGCCATTTCTCTCGTTCCCAAATATTATTTGGATATTTCGGATCATTAGCCATCCAGAAACAATTCAAGTCGCTTAATCGGTCTTCAGCAGAGTTTACTACTACACATGCATCGTATTCTATAGTTACCTTCCCACTCATTTTTTCTTTTCTCCATAAGGTCAGTCCTTTGGGAGAACGAATTTCTACAGTGTCTCCAAGAAAAGTAACCTTATATTCAGGAGACTCAGATTCTACTTTCCAATATCTATCGAATTGGTGGGCATTAAGCCCTGATATTTCATTATCTTGAGCATGGGTCACTACAGATATGAAGAGGAATAATAAAAAGAAGATGTTTTTCATGTGTTAATAGTGATTGTTCTTAGTTTGAGAATCAGTTTTTCTTAAGTTTTATTTTCCAATAGCCTTTACTTTGGTCAAAGATCCGAGATTACAGGGGGTAGCTTGGATGAGGTGGCTGGTTATAAGCCACATTTTGCCATGCAATAGCTAGCCTGTATTGTCGATCGTTCATTAGCGTAATACGTCTGTTTGTAGCAGGTATCGTCGTTGAATAAATGCGTAATTCTGTCTGATCTTTAGAAGCCCAAATGACTTCTTCACGCCAGTCTCCTAAAATATCCCCAGATAAGCAGGGATTTCCTTTGGTTCCATTATTGGAAACCACTCCTTCAGCTTTTAATAGTAAATCTGTATTTTCAATCTTCCAGTTCCACTTGCTAATGCTTACATGGTCAAGCAATTCAGCTAAAGGATCAGCATCCCAGTAAATAGTGAAATTGCAAGAGTTAGGTTTATTAGGACTGATTATTTCTCCGGTATCACCTCTACGTAAGCCGCCAATATTACACCAACATTCAGCACCATCATATCGTGGGTCGATATTTGCAGCAACTCCACGTCCTGCATCTTGTCCTAGAGCATCTTGCCAAATAATTCTTCCTGTTGCTCCATCAAACATCGCTAGGGCAGGGGTCCTTTGTACGATCTCATTATCGCCTTCATTTTCATGTACGCCAAACACCTGTATACCTCCTTGCGAGGGGATAAGACATCCAGCATGCAAGGCGTCTCCATGTCGTAAACCTGTACTATATAATCCTTGTCCATTATGATCTACAGTCATGGCGCCAACACAGATTTCATCACATCCATCATTATCGAAATCTGCAACAGTTACACTGTGGTTTCCCATTCCCGAATACGCTTCTAACCCCCGTTTTGCACTGTCAAAGGTCCAAATAGGTTGCAAAGATCCGTTCTTAAACGTCCATGCAGCAACAACTGTACGTCCATACCATCCTCTAACCATTACAGGAGATGGAGTTTTTCCATCTAGAAAAGCCACACCAGCTGTAAAACGATCCGATCGTCCTCCTGTGTTATCATTGCCGCAATTTCCTCCAATACCTCCCCAACCATCTAAAGGGTAACGAGTTGGAATGTATAGCTTTGAATCTAATTCCTTACCGCTTCTTCCTTCAAAAACGGTAAGGTACTCAGGACCATTTACTATTTTCCCATAGGTCGGGCTTTTTTTATCCCATGTTCTCCAATCTGTGTTTTTGTTTCCAATGTAGTGTCCTAATCCATCTATCGTTCCATCGCCCGTCTTACAGCAAATCTCTGCGTACCCGTCTCCGTCAAAATCAAAAACAAGGAAATTGGTCGTTGCAGCTCCTGATCGTACATTAGGTCCTAGATCAATGCGCCACAATCTTGTTCCGTCCATTTTGTATGCATCTAAATAGGTATTCCCTGTGAATCCTCTTTCAGGGGGACGTTTTGAATTAGAAGGTGACCACTTTAGAATGATTTCATATTCACCGTCCCCATCTAAATCGCCTACGCTGCAATCGTTAGCTGTATATGAGAATTGTTCTCCAGCTATTTCTCCGTTTTCTGGCTTGCTGATAGGAATACTTAAGTAAGGATGCTGCTTTTCATTATGTAGCCGAATCCATGTTGTAACTTCTCCATTACTGGATTTTAATATCCAGCGGTTGTCTGCTGTATAATCTACAGTACGATCTATAAAATCAGCTGTTTTTATAATCGGCTCTTGATTCAGTTTAACTTCCGGATTCCCATTGGTACTACGATAAATATCAAATTTTATATTTGGAGCATCATCCAATGTGATACGCCAACTGAAATACATTCCTTTTTCTGTTGGAGTTCCAATTAATCCTCTTGATAACTTCTCCCCTCGATAGGGCTGAGAAAACGCGAATGTGCTTCCTGCGAATATAAGCACAAGTATTATAAGCCAATATTTCATATTTTACTTGGTTAATCCTTATGTTAATCTTTAATAATCATGACTGGAGTCATAGTAACAGGTCCCAATAGTCCAGATGGTTTGGGTGCCCAATTTGAAGCATCAAATATATCATTTTTTACATTCTCTTTCTTTCTAGCAGATATATTTATATTATAAAAATGTTTCCAGTTGATTCCTTTTTTATCCATATAAGCAATTCTATTGGCCATCGAGTTAGCTACTTTGATCATTAATTTGTCTTTGCCTTTAAACTTTTTAGACTTGATATACAATTCATACGGTCTGTTTATCACGGTACCAACATATTCTCCATTCAAATAGACGGATGCATTTTCTGCAACAGACCCAAGATCTAGCTTAATGGCATCTGCTGTCGGAATTTTATCAATGATTGTAGTGTAAATCGCTGTTCCTGAGAAAGCTTTATATTGATCTCCTTTAAAATTTGTCCATGAGGATAAACTATCAACCCTTTGTGGAGCTGGAAGTTCAGGTCCTCCTTTTTCAAATGAGATAGACCAAATACTAGTAATAGGAGTAGGTGAGGCATTCTCTCGATAATATGTATATGTCTCACCAACAAAGTCTTGACTTGATGTTGATAAAATGACTGTTTCATTAGGGTTTAATTGTAAAAAGACGTTGGTGTTTTTACCTCCATTTTTTATCATTGCTGTTCCACTGTTGCCATTCATCGGATTGAAGATGGCTGCACTTTGTGCAACTGTTTGAAGTGGTATCCAATTTTGTATTCTATGGGTACTGGTGTTTTTAATAAAATAATATTTTCCAGTTTTACTTTGTCTTCTGATGCACTGTAAACTATCTAAGTACATCTGCTCAGCATCAACGTGTGCAGCATTCATCAAAGCATGAAGATTGTCCGACAGCATAACCTTACCTTTGCCTAATGAAATAGATTGAATTTTTCTGTCAACTTTAAAGCTTAAACTATTCAACAATTCATTAAATTGACTTTGTCTTTTATTGGAAAGAGTCATTCCAGCTGCTTTCTGTGGAATTCCTTTGTAGAATAGAATATTAGCTCCTTCTTTGGCTAAGTCGATTATTTTCTTCAATGTTTCTTGTGGTATATATTTGGATTCCGAAATTAAGATCGTTTTATATTTTGCCCCAGGAGTCGTAATCTTTCTTTCTTCAAGATGAGTCTTAAGAATTTGCTTGTCGGAAATCAAATCCCAAGAGTATCCTTTTTCTGTTAGCTCCACAGCGCATTCTCTCAAGGGTGAGCCTATCATATTTCGATCTAAACCACTAAAATGTTGAAGACTTTTTGTTCCTTTAGTTGACATTACATCTGCAATGTTATAGTAAAGTAAGATATCATTATCTGGCTTCCCTTCTTGCAAGAAGGATTGTACGCGAGTAACATATTGATTCAAATATTTAAAATCATCCCAAAATGGGTTATTGGGGTTGAAATGAACCGCAGCATAAAACAACCATCCTGGCCAAGGAGCATCTTGTGGACTAAAACAAGTGCCATGGTAGAAGATATGATTCACTCCCCCTAAGAAAAAAACATCTAGCGCCTTTTTTACATCTCCTAAATTAGATTGGAAATGTTCATTTAGCCAAGTTGCACTTTCTGATGAGGATAATTTTTTCCCTTCTGTATGAGCCACCGATGGAGCTGCTTTGATGCTAACAAGGTCTCTGCCTTCTATCTCTGGAACATCACTGACTGCATATAAATCAAGAATATTTGCTGGTGATCCATGGGCTTGGTTTCTTATTCCTTTTCCTTGTTTGGCAGCCCAATGTTGCCATCGCTTAGAATAATGATCAACTAGTAGCTCGCTCAACGTTTGTCTATAGTCATATAAAACCTTTTCATTTTTATCTGGAGATTCTAAGCCTAGCAGAGCCGGTAAGTATTGTTGTAAATTATAGCCTCTGTATTTCTTGAATTCATTAAAGAAATTAGGTGTCCAATTAGATTCTCCTTTTGCATCATCCACCTCGTATGAATCGTTGAAGTAATACCTCAAATAACTTATATCTCTGTTTTTAAAAGCTTTATCGAATTTATCTAGATAATGATCAATAGCGGCAGCCGAGAAATGATCGATAACATCTCCTTCGCTTCCGGGCCCTGCTCGTTCTACCATTTTTCCATGATGACCCTCGAAGAGTGCACAAATGGTCCAGCTTCCAGTAGGAGCTACCCAGTCTAAGGTCCCATCGCGTCTTACTTTGGTCGTTAAGTCAATACATTCACCTTTATCGTTATTGGCTGTTACAATTATGCGGGGAAGTTCTTTTTGGAATTTCACTTGGTCTAATGCTAACTGTTGCAAATTAGCATTTGTGTTGATTGGTTCTTTTAATTCTTCAAGTTTTACAGGAATATGTCCAGCTATTCTGACAAGGCCTTCTTCTTTATATCTAATAGGTTCATTTAGCTTTTCACCTTCATTTAATTGATAGGTTTTATGAACGATTGTTTTACAGGCATCCTCTTGACTTACCCACGGACCCCCAAATGGCCAACCAGAAGCATTAGCTAGATCTATTCCTAATCCTAATTGTTTAGCTTTCTGCAACGTATAGATAAATATATCAACCCATTCGGGGGATAAATACTCTTTGAATCTATTTTCATAGCCATGCACGCCGTAAATTGGTGTGATTTCCATTCCACCCAAATTCGCTTCAGCATATTTACACATGATTGTGTCAAGATCGTTAGGTCTCACAGCACTTCCTTCCCACCACCATCGTGTCCATGGTTCGGTTTCATTGGTAACTTTAGGCCATTCTATTTTCTGTGTGTGTGTGCATGCCATAAGTGTTATCATTGTGCAAGCACCCACACAGAACCTTGCTAATTTATTTGTAGAAGGTAACTTCATTAGTATAACTTGTTTAGAAATGAAATAAGGGGTTTTCAGTACGCTGATTTGCAATTTTCTCTCTCAATTTGTTAGCTATACTTGGATATTGCTTTATCACATTGCTTGTTTCTGCAGGGTCTGTATAAATATTATATAGTTCTTCACGTGTTTTACTCGTATTGCTTACCTCTAATCTTACTAATTTCCAGCCATCTGCTGTCATAATAGATTGTTTACCTCCAGATTCGAAGAATTCAAAGTAAATACAGTCATGCTCTTGCTGATTCCCTTTTCTTGTGAGCGTTGGTAAATAAGAAATCCCATCTATGTTTTGTGGAATGTCTGCATGAATTACATCAGCCATTGTAGGTAGGAAATCCCAAAAGGCAGAGATGTGATTGGTTATTATCCCTTTTGGAATGATCTCTGGCCATTGTACAATGAATGGTGTGCGAATACCTCCTTCATACAAATCTCTTTTTTGCCCCCTAAATGGGCCATTGCTATCGAAGAAATTAGGATCATGTCCTCCTTCAGAATGAACGCCATTATCTGATGTGAAAATAATAATGGTATGTTTATACAACCCTTTCTCCTTTAGTTTTTTAACAATCAATCCAACACTTTTATCTAAATACGTCACCATTGCAGCATAGGTCGCACGTGGGTCTTGTTGTGATTTATACCCATTCTTCTTTCCAGTGAAAGGTGTTTCGCAAAATTGCCCCTCATATTCTGTCATCGCACTTTTCATAATATTAAGGTCAGCATGAGGTATTGTTGGCGAGAAATAAAGGAAGAAAGGTTTTTTATCATTTTTATCGATAAAATCTAAAGCCTTATTTAGCATTAAGTCATGAGAATAGAATTTCCCATTTAATATAATCTTATGTTCATTCTCATGCAAAAAAACGGGATAATAGTGATGGGCAAAACTTTGTCCTAAGTACCCATAAAAATAGTCGAATCCATGTTTATTAGGGATACCTTCAGTACCAGGTCCTCCCATACCCCATTTCCCGACGCATCCAGTGGCGTAATTCTTTGTTTTGAAAAGATCGGCCACGGTTACTTCTTTAGCTGGAAGTGGAGTTTCATACAATAAACCATCCGAACCAGGCACCTTGGCATTTCCTCTTATTGAGGCATGGCCCATATGCTTTCCAGTCAATAAGGCACAACGAGATGGAGCACTGACTGTGGATCCAGAATAATGTTGCATAAATTTCATCCCATTCGATGCCAAGCTATCTATGTTCGGCGTTTTAATTTGGCGTTGTCCATAACAGCCTAAATCTCCTATGCCTAAATCATCTGCCATTATATAAATAACGTTTGGTGGCATTTGAGCCGTTGGCAACTGCCCCATCATTGTTCCAGCATATAGTAAAGTTACTGGAAATAAGATCTTACGTGATTGTTTCATATCCATCATAGTATATTGCTTTCTATCTTATCTACAAAATTATAGACCCAGTGGATTTTTTCAAATAGAATATTATCCATTTATATGTTTATTTGTGCATATTCGATGTGTATAATAGATAAAAGGCGGTATTTTTTAAATACCGCCTTTTATCTATTATACTATTTCTTAAACCTTAAATTTTTAAGCCTATGAAATATCTCTTACTATTAATAACCATAGTTTTGATAAGCTTTCTTACCAGCTTCATCAAGTAACTTATTATTTTCATCTGTATACAAGTCGATTGTAGCTTGTTTGAATGGTTTCAAGGTGTGGTATGGTTGTAAGAATCCTAAACCAGCACGACCAGATAGAGCTCCATCACTTACTTCATTATCTGCTACTGGCCAGTATGCTGGGCCATCTGTAAGAGTAGAAGCTTCCTTATTATGATATTGCATACGCATATATTGCCATCCTGAGTGGTGTAACCAGTCATAATAGACCATTTCCATATTAAACTCACGTGCTATTTCATTCAACATAAAGTTTTGGAAGCGATCAGCTTCATTTAGAGCTCCTCCAAGAATGTTTTGACCAGGATACATCTCAACTGTAGAAGCGGTAGAAGTACCATCCCATGAAGTAGTAGAGATCTTCATTGCTGATGCATAGTCTTGAGCTACTGTGTAAGGATATTTAGATTCAGAACTGAGTAGATTCTCTTTTCCAGGATAGAGGCGTGCAATAATTTCTGCGCGATTTTCTCCGGGATGATAAGCTGCACGTTCGCGAACTTGATTAATGTCTAAGATTGCGTTTGGATAATCTCCTTTTAGACCGTATGCATTAGCTCGCATTAGATAGGCTTCAGCAATACGGAAGATAGGAATATCACGTCCTGAATAGTAATTGTCAGCTCCTGGACGATCTGGATCATCATATTTACGAGTTGCAGGTTGAGGCTCTTTAGACATATTGTTTAGACCACCATGTGCAGTTATATCTAGATAGGCTTCATTTCCATTTCTCTGATTTCTTGTTGCGCGATAGTAGTATTTACCATCTTTTTTAATCCATCTCGCAAATAAAAAGTAAGGTTGAGATTCAGCCTCATCTTTATCTATAGCTGTAGCTTTGGTGTTTTCTAAATAAGCATAAGCTAAATCCCCAGAACCCATTCGGTGTTCACCTGCTACGGCTCTACGATTTCCCCAAGATGCACGATCATAAGTCGGGAAAATGTTATCATTGAAATAGGTTGCCTGACTGCTTGTCCATACGTAAGTTGCATTTTTAGGATCGTTGTAAGCGTAATAAGGTAAATTAGCTGCATAAGCACTGGTTCCGCCTGTTCCACGACGAGCAGTCTCCATTTCAATCCAGAATGATTTTTGGAATCGAGAATCTATCGTTTTGTCAGTGTATATATCAAAACCAAAATCGTTGGTTGAAGCTATATGTGCACGTCCGCGATAAGGATAGTCGCAGCAAGTTTCAGGAATTCCCCAAAGAGCTACCATGTAAGCTGGAGATAGAAAATATTGTAAACGATTTCCGTAGCGACCATTTACCCCTGAAGTTGCAGGATATCCGTATACACATGAAAATACAATTTCAGGATTAGTTTCATCAGAAAAATCTCCAGCTTTATGCTTAAAGATCTGACCGTAGTCTTTCGCTAGTTCATAATGTCCATCCTGATTAATTTCATAGTTACAGAAGTAGATGCAAGAATCTAAGTCTGCTGTTCCTGTTCCTTTGTATAGCATACCTAGATAGGATTGTGGATTGGTATTATCTATAGTACCGTCAGCTTTACGCCCATATTCTCCTGTTCCATACTTTTTACCCATTTCACGATAAAGATATAATTTTGCTAGGAAATGTGCAGCTGCACCTTTTGTTGCCCGGCCGAATTCTCCTGCTGTCATTTCTGAGGCTGTTGGAAGATTTTTGAAGCCGTATCTAAGATCACTTATTATTTGTTTATAAATAGACTCAGATGATTCACGTGCAAACGAAAAACTACCAGGCATAGCAGATGTATAGGTGCGTGGGAAATATACGTCACCTAAGAAAGTATTGAGTGTATAAATACAGTAAGCGCGGTTGAACATCGCTTCAGCTTTCGCTCTGTTAGATTCTGTACCAGCAGCATATTTACCCATCGCTTTACCTTCTTCAATGGTCTGTATTACGCGGTTACAGTTGTTGATCGTTGGGTAGAATCCTAACATCTGCCCACTTGTATATTCTGCACAAAGTCCATCCATATTGTTAGCTGGAGCACCTGTGGAATTCCAAATTGAAGCAGAGTAATTAGAGGTTGTAGCACCTGCAGGTGTCATATTATCGACACCAATAAAGTAGGTGGATGGTCCCTGTGTATATTGTTTAGATTGACGAAATGCATCGTAGGTAGCAGTGATCAATTCACTCATCCCTTTTTCTGTATTGAAATAGTCTTGAGTAATTGTAGCGACCATTTCCTCCTTTAAAAAATCATCAGAGCAAGCACCTAGTGATAGTGCTGCTGTAAAAAGGGTCATATATTTCTTTAGTTTCATAACTTTTAATTTTAATATTAGATTAGAATCCAAGTCTTACACCGATTACATAGCTGCGGGTTAACATGGTGTTATTTGTTTGTCCACCAGTTGTTTCGCCATTTGAATTGAATTTGGTCCATCCTGTCATGTCATCAGGGTTTATACCTGCTTTTACTAACTCTCCACCCCAGATAAATGGATTTAGACATTGAGCATAAATCTGACATTTGGTAGCACCAACTCTGTTCAACCATTTTTTGGGCAAGTTGTATGAAAGTGAGATATTACGCAGAGCTACCATATTTCCTTTTGTGTAACTCATATATCTGCTGTAGTCAGTAACACCTGTATAAGTTCCACCACTATATTGGATTGGATATTTTCCATTAGGATTGCTTTCACTCCATAAGTCCTTTTCAACACGACGTCCGAGAGTTTGTAATAATCCGAAGTAAGTACCTCCAAAACGTCCATAGAAGAAGGCGCTTAATTCCCAATCTTTATATGTAAAGGTGGTAGTGAAACCGCCTGACCATTTTGGTGACCACTGTCCTAAATGTCTTTTATCTTCATCATTAATTTTACCGAAGCCATTGTCTTCATAAGCTACCGATTCAGTGTGTGTTACGCCTTTTGTATCCGTCCAAGTGATATCCGCAGTTTTAGCTCCAGTTGTACCAGCAGGAACCTCAACTAAAGGTTGATCTTCAATCATAGGCATACCTGGTTTCATGACAATACCATTTTTACTATAAATCGCTAATGTACGTAAATCATTGTCATTATTTTGCCATAATCTATCATATTTGTAATTCCAGATATCATCAATTGGGCGATCTATAAACCAGCCATTTGCTGTGTCATCAACTTTACCATTTGCTAATTCTACGATCCATCCTTTATTGGTAGAGAATGAGAAATCTGTTTTCCATGTGAAATCGCGATTCTTCACATTGATGGTTGAAAGAGTCATTTCAAAACCTCTATTAGCTGTTTTTCCAATATTGGTACGAATAGAAGTGTAACCTGTAATGCCTGGGATAGCTTTAGATAATATTAAGTCTTTTGTGCGAGTTTCATAATATTCTATGCTACCACTGATACGATTCTTCAAGAATCCAAAGTCAATACCTAGGTTCGTTGAACCTGTTTTTTCCCATCCTAGTCCATAGTTCGGTAATACATTGGCTTTTGCACCATTAGATATAACTGTCGATCCACCTTCGCCAAAGAACTTACCTGCTCCATTTGCAGTCATTGCTCCAGAAGTCTGATAGGGGCTTACAGAAGCATTTCCTGTTACACCATAACCAAGACGTAGTTTAATCTGATCTATCCAAGAGATTTTCTTCATGAACGCTTCTTCACTAATCTTCCATGCTAAGGCTGCTGATGGGAAGAAATCCCATTTGCTTCCAACGGCTAGAACAGAGGCACCGTCCCAACGGCCAGTTACAGTCAATAAATAACGATCCATAAGGTTATAGTTCATACGTCCCATGTAAGAAGCTCGTGTTTGTTTTGAATAATCAGAACCAATACCATTACGAGTAGTGTCAGAATTTCCTAGGCTATACCAAAGAGCAGTAGGGAAGGTGCTATCGTAAGCTCTATAACTAAGACCTTCAGCACGATACATTTCAGCTGATTGCATTAATGTAAATCCAAAATTATGGATATTCTTTATAGTCTTATTATAGAAGAACATGTTTTCCAGTGTCCATGATAAGCGAGTATCTTGATCATTGAATGCTACATTCGGATCGTAAGCTGTATTCTCTAATGGATTTGAGAATTTTTCACCATAATAGCTTCCATAACGAGTGTTTCGGCTTTGAGCACCTAAATTGGTACGCCATTTTAAACCATTTAGTGGTTCCCAAATTTTCCCAAAGTTTATATCCAAGTGTGAGCTTAATAAGACACTTGTTGTACGGGTTTCATTGATGGCTTTATCTATATCCCAAGCAGGATTATGTTCCAGTCCGTTATTGGATCCAGCTCCTTGGATAGGATCACCATTTTGATCATATGCCGGATAGATAGGCAATAATGAAAGTGCATAGCTATAGGAATCTTTAGCACCAGTATTAGAACTAGAAGAGTTGTTAATTATACCATAGTTTTGTATGGAATGACTAGCATTAATACCTAAGCCTAAGCTTAACCAAGGCATAGGAGTTATATCACCATTGATATTGGCTGAATAACGTTTGTAATCTTGGTCTTTTAAAGCTGCTTGTTGATCAAGGTAAGCTAAAGAAATATAGATATTAGAGGTTTCCGAACCAGCAGAAAGAGAAACTTGATGATTTTGAGTTAGTCCTGTACGTGTAACTAATTTCGTCCAGTCTGTTGTTTCATAAGCATTGGGATTGTATACTGGTACTTGAGCTGCGTACCCTTTAGCAATTTCTTCAGCGGTTGCATTGCGCATAACGTAGTTGCCGTTAGCATCTTTCTGCCAAGCGCGATCAAAATTGATTTTTCCTTCTGGTGTGTTACCTAAGTCGAATATGTTAGCGATTTGGTCTGGATCAGGAGCTGTA
Organism: Bacteroidota bacterium; assembly: GCA_023426145.1. Taxonomy (GTDB): domain Bacteria; phylum Bacteroidota; class Bacteroidia; order Bacteroidales; family Bacteroidaceae; genus Bacteroides. Next base: position 418,303 of record JAFABG010000040.1, read on the forward strand.
CCATAATTACCTGGATAGTTATTGGCATTTATTAATTTTTGCATTTGCCAATCTACATATTCACCAGAGTTCATCCAATCTGTCATAGCATCCATTCTAGAAAATGTAAAGTTGCCACTGTACGATATTGAGGTTTTACCTTTGGTACCTTTTTTAGTTGTTACAAGAACAACTCCATTTGCACCACGTGAACCATAAATAGCTGTAGCAGAGGCATCTTTAAGAATTTCCATAGATTCGATATCGTTGGGATTAAGGTCACCTACAGAACCTGCAGTCAAAGGGATACCATCGATTACATATAATGGATCATTTGAGTTGTCGATGGAGCGTGTACCACGGATTCTAACATCTCCTAATTCTCCAGGACGGCTATTAGTAGTGATTTCAACACCAGCAGCTTTACCTTGCATAGCTTGCAGCGCATTTTGAACGGGGCGTTCTTCAATAGCTGCTGAAGTAACACGGGTCAAAGCTCCCGTAACATCACTCTTTTTCATAGTACCGTAACCTACTACTACTACTTCATCTAAGACTTCAGTGTCTTCTTCTAAGGTGATTTTGATGGTAGTTTGTCCTTTCACACCTACCTCTATTGTTTTGTATCCTACAAAACTAACTTGGATGAAACCATTATTAGGTACATTCTGAAGAGTAAATTTACCGTTTAAATCAGTTATTGTGCCATTGGTAGTACCTTTTACTATAACACTTGCACCAATTACGGTTTCGCCTGCTTTATCTAAAACAGTACCTGTAACCGTTTTACTTTGTGCTGTAGCCTCCATGACTAAGACTGAGAACAAAGCGATAAAGAATAGCCGCTGGAGTTGATTTAGGCGGCTTAACAGACTTAAATGTTTGCTGTTTTTCATACTTTAATATTAAATTAAACAAAAGTTAGATTTCGTTTTCAAAAGGTAGTTAATCATAATACCTGTGAAATACTGTTGCAAACATAAGGACTTACTAAGGATATTGCAATGAAGAATCGTACAAAAACATGGAAAATACCGTCTTTTGTATGGATTTACATTGAATAGGAGCTTTTTTTTAGGGAAATAAGTGTTTGGAGTACATTTATTCCTTCGATTCTTTATAATACAAAGAGAAAACTGATGGGGAATAAAGGTTATAAAATTGTTGTATCTCTCTTTATTTATTTTTCGTAGGGGGAGTTCAACTACAGTGGGTGCAGTGTCTTATAAATAAAGCCTTTTTTAAAATATCTTTAATGTTATTCTTTGATATTATTTAATATATGAGATTTTCTTGTTTTATTAGAGAACTTGAAACTCCTTTGAATAAATAATTGTTTATCTTTTGGTCTTATAATTTGGTTAAAGATTGAAATTGATAAAAAATGTGACATGTAACTTGTTGGTTAGTGTATTATGTATAAAAGTCTATTTTAATCTGTCTGTTGAAAGAGGCTAAAGAGACTTTTAACTAATTCTATTCCATTAATTTGGTTTGAAGACTCTATTTTATATTTGTTTAAAATCATATTTTATAAAAAAGTGAGTTCATTGCATGGAATTTTGTGCATATGAATATATTTTCCATGCTTTTGTACGATTATTCATTGTAATTATTTTACTAAGTAACTAAGTTTGCGACAGTTTTTCGTGTTCTTATGATAATATAACATTTGGAAACGGAAACTAACTTTTGTTCGACTTAAATACCTGAATTTAGTTTTATCGTTAATTAATAAACGTTAGTATTATGAGAAATGCAATGAATCACAAGGGGCATTGGCTACTATTGTTGCTCCTCTCTTCCTTTCTCCTTTCCTGTGAGGATAAAATGGATGAGCATTATGAAAAACCCGCATGGTTGAAAGGAACTGCTTGGGAAGTTCTTTCTAATGAATATGGAGGTAAGTACTCCATGTTTCTTGAAGCTGCAGAATTATCTGGTTTTAGACCAGTCTTGGATGGTAAGAGTGTAGTAACTGTAATGGCTCCTGATAATGATGCTTTTACTGCCTATCTTGAAAAACATGGATATAGTTCTGTGAAAGATATATCAACAGACAATCTAAAGAAATTAATCGGCTATCATTTAGTTTATTACTCATACAGTAAAAGTGATCTTGAGAATTTTCGTCCTGAAGATAGTGCGCTAAGTGGTGATGATGAAGATGATGATAACTTGGGAGTATTGCAACCTGGAATGTATTATAAGTTCCGTACGCATAGCACAAGTCCGATAACGAAAGAAGTTGATCCATCGACAAACAGTACAGTGACAGTTTATCATCTAGAACGTTTTTTACCTGTGTTTTCTCACAATATCTTTACCTCAAAGAATATTGATGCTAAGAAGAACTATGAATTTTTTTATCCAGGTTCCACTTGGACTGGGGATAACGGATTTAATGTTTCAAATGCTAGTGTGAAAGACTATCAAATCATCACTAACAATGGCTACATTTATAATATTGACAGAGTTTTAGAACCTTTGGAGACTATCTATGACGTTTTGAAGAATAATAAGGATTACTCGGACTTTCTTGATTTCTATAGCCAGTATAGTTCTTACACCTATGATAAAGATTTATCAGCTGATTATGGTGATGCAGCAGGAGTAGATAGCCTTTATTTACACGAACATTCGGCAAACGGACTTCCGAATATTGCTTTAGAGTGGCCCACTTCTAACTTTCGGCTTTATCCTGAATTGGCTTCTATCTCATATAGTATTTTTGCACCCTCTAATCAAGCTTTAAATACCTTTTTCAATCAATATTGGAAAATAGGGGGATATACTTCTTTAACCGACCTAGATCCACTGATTATAAGAATATTACTGTATCAATCTGTCTATGGAGGTTCAATTGTTTTTCCCGATGAGATAAGCAAAATAACGAATGCATTAGGTTCACATTATGATTTTAAAATAAATGATGTGAAAGATCGGAGTATCTGTGTAAATGGAAGCTTCTATGGTTTGAGTAATTTCCCTATGCCTGAGATATTTAGAACAGTGATGGGCCCCGAATTCTTAAAAAGAGATTTTCTTCTCTCACTGTATGCCATGTATCAAAGTAATTTAATGGCAGCGTATACGTCTACTGCTACTGATTATACGTTGTTGATCACAAGGAACAATGGCTATGAAACTAGTGATATGCGATTAATGCCTAACGGAGTTGGAAATACTTTAGCTACTTCCGGAGAAGATGGTGATGTAGCCGTTTCTAGCACAGATTTGAAGAGAATCGTTAATGGTGGAACAGTTCATGGTGATGTGAATTTTAATACTTCATGGGCAATTTACCCTACTCAGGATGGTGGGACACTTTGGTTTATTAAAGATGGCAAAGTGACGACTAATTATGTGTTTAATAGTGTTTTGGGGCAGGATCCAAATACTGTTATTCCTACTCTTTTCACTGAAGTAAAGCCTGTACTTAGTGATGACGGTAAATCTTGGACAAATGGTAAGGTTTATGAATACGATAGTGAATTTGGGGTGTTTGGAAAGCTAGATGCATTGGAATATACCAATATGAGGACTATGTTGACTTCTATAGGCGAAACTAAATATCCCAATTTCTTGTTCGCCTATCTTATGCGACAAGCTGAACTTTTCACGACTATAGATGGAGTCACCGCATGGGACTATCGCTTAGGCACAGGACGTATCGTTGCATTTATTCCCACGAATGAAGCATTGAAAGAAGCACTAGAAGCAGGGAAGATACCTGGAATTCATGGTACTATTGATTTGTCTCAGGCATCACCTATTCTTAATGGTGAGGTTACAGATAAATATTTATTGGGGACTTATCTTCTTAATTATATATTTACTCCAACTAATGCTCCAGTAGCGTTGGGATGTCCATATCTTGGTTCACCAGAGTGGGTGTCGGGAGAATATAGAAACAGTAACAACAGACCCGTGAAGTATACAGATGATAGTGCTGTTCTATCTGTTCAATTACAGAATCAAACTACAGGCCAATACGGAAATAAGTGTAACGTAGTATCTTATCAGAATTTTCCATTTGCTTTTATGGATGGTGCTTTTCACTTGATAGATAATGTTTTTAATTAACTGAAGATCTAATAATCATGAATCAGACAAATAAAGTCTTTTATGCATTGGTGGCCATTTTTCTATCTTGTTCTATAGAAATGACAGGGCAAGTACAGAAAGTAATTTCCGGTACGGTCACTGAAATGTTTGGAAAAACAGCTGAACCACTTGTTGGGGTGAATGTTAATATTGTGAATAATCAGAACCGTTCATTAGGAGGAGGAATCACAAACCTGAACGGACAATATAATGTGAAAGTTCCTGAAGGAGAAAAAGAATTGACGATTGTTTATTCCTACATCGGAATGAAATCAAAACGTATTAAGTATAATGGGCAGTCTTCATTAAACGTCACTTTAGAGTCGCAATCCCAAGCTGTAGATGAGGTTGTTGTTTCTGCTCGACGTGTTAGTCGAAATGATTTAGGTATATCTGATAAAGAGATGGTATCCGCTACTCAAAAAGTGGATATGGAGAAATTAATAGCAGCAGCTCCTGTTGTTTCGGTTGAAGAAGCTCTTCAGGGACAACTTGGAGGTGTGGATATCGTTTTAGGTGGAGATCCAGGAAGTCGTAGTGCTATTAGAATTCGTGGTACAAGTACTTTGAATGCATCTTCTGATCCACTTATAGTCATTGATGGTGTACCTTATCCTACTGAGATTAGTGATGATTTTAATTTTAATACAGCTACCGAAGAAGATTTAGGTGCCTTATTAAATATCTCTCCTAATGATATAGCTTCGGTTGAAGTTTTAAAAGATGCTTCAGCAACTGCGATTTGGGGTACTCAAGGTGCGAATGGTGTACTTGTAATCAAGACTAAACAAGGAACTGTAGGTAAGACGCGGTTTTCTTTTTCTTCAAAATGGACTTTAAAAGAAGATCCGGGTACGATTCCTATGCTCAATGGTAAGGAATATACTTCTCTTATGCAAGAAGCCATTTGGAATTCTGCTAAGTATATAGGCCTAAATAATTCAGGTAATAGATACTTGAATATGTTGTCTGATGCACCAGCTATTGGTGATAATCCAGATTGGAGATATTATGATGAATATAATCAGAACACAAATTGGTTGGATTATGTACGCCAGACAGCGCTAGTTTCAGATAATAGTTTCTCGATGAACGGTGGAGGTGAGAAAGCAACTTATCGTTTTTCATTGGGCTATTTGAGTGATGTAGGAACGACTATTGGAACGTCGATGGATCGTTTGAATACATCGATGGTTATTAATTATCAATTCTCGAATAAATTAAGATTTGGTGCAGACTTTTCTTATTCACAGACTAATACTGACGCTAATTGGACCAATACAATTCGTGGAGAAGCTCTAAACAAGATGCCCAATAAATCACCTTTTACTGTAGATGATCTTACGGGTGGGTTGACTAATGAATATTTCACTTATCATGATCCGAATTATGAAGGAGCCTTTAGTGTGAAAAGTAATTATAAAGATGGGGCACATTATAATCCTGTCGCTATGGTTCATGAGGCGCTTAACAGAACTACACAGCGTGAGGGTAAGATAACGTTCCGTGCAGACTATGAAATAATGCCAGGATTTTCTTATAAAGGATGGGCTTCCATTAATATGCGTGCTATTAAAACCCGGCGTTTTTTGCCACAAGTTGTGACTGGGGTCGAACAAGTCAATCAATATGCTAATCAAAGTGCAGATGGTTATTCTGATCAGTTGGCTTTACAAACAGAGAATAAACTTATGTATATCAAGAATTGGAACAATAAACACAATCTTATAGCTAATGTACTTGTTCGTACAGGTCAGTATATTAACTCGGGCTATAGCAGTGTGGTTTATGGTAATGCTTCCTCAGATCTTTCTGACCCTGTAGTAGGAACTACCATTAGTGGTATGAATTCCGATGAGTCTGAGACTCGTAATGTATCTTTTGTAGGCCTTTTGAACTATACCTTGTTCGACCGATATGTTGTTCATGGATCTTTGAATGCTGAAGGAAATTCAGCAATGGGACGGAATGAACGAATGGGTTATTTCCCTGCTGTCGGAATTGCATGGAACCTTCAAAATGAACCATTTATGAGAAAGATTAGAGATAAATGGCTTGATGAAGCTAAATTCCGATATAGTGTAGGGCAGAGTGGACGTGCACCTGGTGGCGCTTCTGTTTATTTAGGTGCTTATGTGAAAGGAACAGACTATATGAATATGTCGTCAACAAAACAAGATCGTATGCAGTTGGATAACTTAAAATGGGAGACTTCTACTGAATACAACTACGGAGCTGATGTTACTTTATTTAAAGGACGTTTAAGATTAACCTTTGATTATTATTATAAAACAATAAAAGACTTACTGCAACGGAATTATCAGTTGCCTTCTACTACTAGTTTTGGGCAAGTGGCTTATTTCAACTCTGGTAAGATGGAAAACAAAGGTTGGGAGTTCCGTACTGATGTCGTCATGTTTGAAAACAAAGACTGGCGTATTAATGGCTATGTAAACTTTAGCAGAAATGAGAATAAAATAACTGAGCTTCCGGGTAATATGATTCAGGAAAATTATGCACCCAAAAACGGTGCCTATGCTGCTAGAGCTGAGGTGGGGCGTCCGATCGGTTCATTCTATGGTTATCGCTATGCGGGAGTTTATCAGAATACTGAATCTACTTATGCTCGAGATGCTGAAGGAAATGTGATGAATGATGCGAATGGGTCGCCCATTGTGATGAAGAATCTTAATGCTACTTGCCAACCGGGTGATGCGAAATATGAAGATATTAATCATGATGGCGTAATCAATCAATATGATATTGTTTATTTGGGAAATGCTAATCCAACCTTAACGGGTGGTGCAGGATTGACGATAAAATACAAACAGTTTTCAATTAATACGTTTTTTCATGGCCGATTTGGACAATCAGTTGTCAACACAGCTAGAATGAATAATGAATCAATGTTTAGTACAAACAATCAAAGTACGGCAGTGTTGAGAAGATGGAAAAATGAAGGTGATGATACTGACATACCGCGTGCATTGTACGGAGAAGGGTACAACTTTCTTGGTTCTGACCGCTTTGTTGAAGATACATCCTATCTTCGTTTGAAACAGCTTACATTTAATTATGCTTTCTCTAAAAGAGTTTGTAATAGACTCGGTATTGGATCTCTAACGTGTTTTGTTACTGGTTATAACTTGTTTACATGGTCTTCATATACAGGGCAGGATCCAGAAGTCAATTTGCCTTCAAGACCAACAGATCTGGCTACTGATGGTGCTACAACTCCAGTGTCAAAACGATATACTTTTGGTATAAACTTAAGTTTCTAATACGTAAACAACATGAAGAAATTATTAATATACTTAACAATTGCAGGAGCAGCTTTATTGAATACAGGTTGCAATGATTGGCTTGATGTCTTGCCTAAAAATGAACAAGTATCTCCTGAGTATTGGCAAACAAAGGAACAAGTAGAAGAAGTGCTTGCACAAGGGTATCATTCAATGCGTTTGGCTGTACCCTCCTTAATCTATTGGGGAGAACTTCGCGGGGGATCAATTTATGCTTATTCAGGAAGTTCAAAACAAGAATTACAGAATTTCCAGTTAACATCTTCATCAAGTGAATGTAAATGGGGAACGTTCTACTCCATATTGAATGTGGCAAATTCAATTATCAAATTTGCACCCGAAGTAAAGGAGAAAGATGGGACCTATCATGAGGCTGTGATGAACTCCAATATGGCTGAAGCCTATTTTATGCGTGCTTGGACTTATTTTACACTTGTCCGAAATTTCAAGGAAGTGCCTTTGATACTCGAACCTTATATGACAGATGATTATCCAGTAGATGTGCCTAAGCAATCTGAGGAAGCAATTATCACTCAAATAAAAAAAGATATTGAGACGGCCTTGGCTACTGGAGCTGCCAAAGAAATGTATGAGGATGATAGTTGGACGGGGATGAGTAAGGGCCGTGTCACTGTATGGGCCTTATATGCTCTGATGGCTGATGTGAGCTTGTGGAGTGAAGACTATGATGAGTGTATAAAATATACTGATTTGTTGATCAACTCAAATTCAACATTCCGCCCAGCTTTTGTAGAAGATCCTGAACAATGGTATAGTATTTTCTATCCGGGTAATAGTAATGGTTCAATCTTTGAACTTAACTTTGATCAGTCTCATAATCAATCAGCTGATGATGACGCTACAAAGAATATGTACCCTTCGCCTTCTAACATTTATCCTTGGTCTCAGTCTATAACGGCTTCGTTGCAATTTACAGATGCAATGTGTAAAAGGTTGTATGATGAAACGGTTGATCCTTTAGTGACCTCTAATACTGTTCGTGGTTATGGAGCTACGTTTGTTTTATCCATGGGAACCAATCCTCAAAATTCAAATACTGAGGGATATCTACCATTTAAATTTAGAATTGGTGGTAAAGAAGGCTTATCGACCGTTCGTTCTTATAAAGATGCAAATTGGATTCTTTATCGAATGGCTGACGTCTTGTTAATGAAAGCCGAAGCGTTGATTTGGAAAGGTAGCGAACAAAACTTTGCACAAGCTTTAGAGCTGATAAATAGAGTACGTACGCGTGCTAGAGTTCCCATCTTGAATGTGGAAACCAATGCTGTGACACAAGATAAGATGCTAGAGTACTTATTGCAAGAACGCGATTTGGAATTTGCAGCTGAAGGAAAGCGCTGGTATGATCTTCTACGATTTGGTAAGTCTCAAGATTATAAATATAAAGATCAGTTTATAAACTTGATTGTGGAAAACAACACTACTGTGAGTGCGAGTTGGATTCGTTCAGTGCTTAAGAATTCTGATGCTTGGTATTTACCTATAAATCAGGATGAGATTGATCGTAACCCAGCTTTAAAACAGAATCCGTATTATGATGTAACTGTTAATTGATATACTACTATGAAGAATATTGTACTATTTTGCTTATTCATTTTGTGCATCACCAGCTATTCCTGTGATGATCCTTATAAGGATACATTATTTAAGGTATATGATGTACAGCCTGCTGCTACATATCTCCAAAGCCGTTCGGATGAGTTCTCAGAATGGGTGAAGGTCTTGAAATATGGTGATTTGTTTAATGCAATAAATCGCGCAGATGATTCTTTCACTGTGCTAGCGCCAACTAATGACGCTGTGCGTCGTTTTTTAGAAAAAAAAGGAGTTAAATCTATTGAAGAGTTGGGCTATGAGTATGCTCGTACATTGGCTAAGTATCATGTTATCAATGATTCTATTGATAAAGAAGACTTCGTGAAAAATGGAGAGCTACCTGGTAGAACACTTTCTGGTGATATGCTAAATGTTAGTTTTGGTAACGAAGGCGGTGATAAATCTGTCTATATTAATGATGAAGCACATGTGAGTGAACTAGCTATTCGTGCAGCTAATGGACGAGTATATGTACTAGATGATGTATTAAGTCCGGCTATTGAAACGATTTATGAGCGTCTGGCAGAGAAAGGAAATTATTCTATTTTTTGTGAAGCGCTTGAAAAAACCACATGGAAAGATTCTCTTAATACCGTTAACTCTGTTCTTGAGGGGCCGTTGGGGATGAAAGTTGAACTGAGGAAATATTTTACTATTTTCCCTGTGTCCGATGCTGTTTTTGCTAAAGAGGGAATCTCCAGTTTTGAGGGTTTAACAGCTAAAGTTGGAGCTTTAACAAATGATTATGAACTTCCAAATAATGAATTGAATCGTTTTATCGCTTATCACATTATTGATGGAGAACATACACTTTCTTCTTTACAAAGATTCCCAAAACCGTTTGATAGAGAAACGTGGGATTACAAGAAAATGTTGAATACTAGGGCTGTGAATGATCTGATTTTGGTTTCAGAAAACGGTTTAAACGATGGAGTTCAATTTATTGAAAGCGAATCTGACGAAGTTGTTAAAAATGGATATATCCAGCCAATTGATGGACTTTTACCTGTAAAAACAGATTTTGAACCTATACCAGTTATTTTCGACTTCTGTGACTATCCAGAGATTGCTTCTTATATTGCTTCAAAGGGGAAAGGGCAGTTGTATCAGCAGGTTTCACGTGCTGATGAAGATACGTATACTGCACTAACCAAATTTATCGGTAGACAAGAAATCGTTCCTCAAGTATCCAGTTATCAACTCCAAATGGGGCCCTCAGGCACACTTGCTACGGATTGGGGGGATTTAGCTTATTGTACGAAAGGAGCTGAAACTTCTGGTGGTTGGACGAAATTGATGAATAATGACGCGTTAGTCGTTAACATTGGACTGAATGGAGTTTTAGACCTAACCATTCCTCCTATCTTGGCAGGTAAATATCGAATTATTCTCTACTACGCTTATGATCCATCTATGAAATTCATGGGAGAAAGGAGCGAAGGAAGTGGTGCTGGACTAACTAATTTCAGGCTAGATGGCAAACGTCTCGAGGGGGGCGACAATAAACGTATATATGATGGAAGGACTGGAGATGCGCAAGATTGTTTTAATACTACTTTGACTTCTAATCTGAGTGGAGTGGAAACACCTTTTGAATTTAGTACTACTACTTCACATGCACTGAATATCGTGGTCATTGATGGTGCGGCTAGTACACATAAAAAGTTTCGAATGTATTTTGATTATCTATTATTTGAACCTATAAAAGAATAATAATCATGAAAAAAATTAGATATATTATTGTATCTGCATTGGTTGCCATAGGTTTCTCTGCCTGTAGTGAGACTTGGGACTCACATTATTCCAAGTGGGAAACAGTGATTGATAATACTGAGATTGTAGCTGTAGATGAATCAGCAGCAGATTATTTGAAAACTGCTCCGGAATACAGTCAGATGTACGAGCTCTTCGATAAAACAGGTGTTGTTGAAACCTGGAAACAGAAAGGGTTGATGTATACTATTATGGTAGTGAATAATGAAATTGCTAATATCGCTAGTCGTTCAACCACATCGAGTGAAGAAGACCAATCGGCATCAGAGGATTTGTTTAAAGCAGAAGCGCATATTATGGATGCACTTATCTCACCCAGTAATTTGGAAGACGGTCAGCGGCTACTCATGTGGAATGGTAAGTATGTAACTGTAAGAGAATTCACAGAGCCATTAGATGGAAATGAACCAGGTATCTACTTTAATGGATCGAAGGTGAAAAAAGTAATTAAGACTAAGAATGCTTATATTTATGATCTAGAGAGTTATATAAATACTCCTAAATCATTAATGGAGTATTTGAAGGAACTCCCAGACGATAAATATTCAATTTTCAAGCAGATGGTATTAAGTCGTACAGAGAAAATGTTTGATAAGGCGGCAAGTACTCCGATAGGTATTGACAAAACTGGAAATACGATTTACGATTCTGTATTTACTGAAAAAAGCAATTATTTCTCAGATAAGCAATTGGATCTTTATTCTGAAAATATAACTGCAACATTATTAATACCTTCTAATGATTTGGTTGAAAGTGCACTGAATGATGCTAAAGCACGTCTGGAATCTTGGAACATGGAACGTGAAGATTCAATTTTGAACAATTGGATTTTCCAAACAGCATTCTTTAATAAGAAATATGTAAAGCAAGACTTTATTTATAATGAAAGCGATCCAAATTCGACACAGGATTTCTACTCTGTCTTTGATCAACAATGGAGAACGACTGTCAATCAAGTCGATCTGGACCATCCGGTTGAACTTAGTAATGGAATCGCATATAAGATTACTTCTTTAAAAATTCCAACTAATAAAATCCTGATTTGGCGTATTAAGGAACGTTTTGAAACATTCGATCAATTGACTGATGAGGATAAGCAACATTATTATCCGGGTTATAATTACATCAGTACGTATTTAAAAGATATCGGAGAGAATGTACAAATGAACCGTGTGAAGCAATACGTTGGTGCCAATCAACCTCAACCATGGCTACCGGCAATTTATTGTAGATCTATGATGTTGTGGGTTGTTGATTCTGATCAACCGGGTATCTTTAAGTTTAAATGCTACCGTTTGGCTGAAGATAAAAATTCAACTACTGGCTATACTGCAATACCTTATAAAATACCTGCTGGGTCCTACAATTTTTACATGGGCTTTTTAGGCTCACGTTCGCAAGTGAATGCAACGTTCTATCTCAATGGGAAAATAATTCCTAAATGTGAAGCAGGTCCGATACCTTCGTCTACAATGAAAGGTTCTAATCACGACCGTGGCGGTGGTGGTTATAATGAACTTTACAGAGATAGTCGATATGATCGTGATGGCTCAACAGACCTTGGTGTCGTTACATTCGACCAGACTGAGGAATTAGAAGTTACCATTGAATTTACTAAAGGAGCACAAAGTACGATGGAACCTACTACATGGTGTTTCCGTCCTACCGCAGATTTGTATTAACCTTGATAAACAGGATATGAAAAAGATAAATAAAATACTTAGTATTTCTGCTTTGCTGGTCTGCGGAGTTGCTAATACATGGGGACAGGAAGGCCATAAACTAACCGGTAAGATTCTTTCAGCTACAAATCATCCGGTTCAAGGCGCTATTGTCACTGTTATGGATACGATGAATGTGACTACATCCAAAGATGGTACATTTAAGTTTAACGTTAAAGATCTTTCTAGAGCTAAAGAGATTTCGGTATGGGCACCAGGGTATTTCTCGGTAAAACAGCTAGTAAAGGGACGTACTGAACTGGTGATTTCGCTAGTTCCTGAAAATCAGTATAAATATAATCAAACAATGGTTCTTCCTTTCCGTAGAGAAGGGGAAATGCGTCTAGAGGATTATACGACTGCTACCAACATCAATAAAAAAGATTTTATGCTGGGTACAACTAAGGTTGGTCGTGCTTTAAGTGGTCAAGTGGCAGGATTGCAGATGAAGCAAAGTAGTGGTATGCCTGGTGAAGGTAGTTATTATAATTTGCGAGGTATTCGTACATTGACGGGGGATAATGCCCCATTAATCGTAATTAACGGGGTGCCTCACATGCCCGATAAAACTCCTTCAGCGCTGATCGGAGGTTTTACTCGCGACATTTTTCAGTTCTATCATTTACAGGATTTGCAGAACATAACTGTACTTAAAGGGGCTGAGGCAGCTATGTATGGTTCAATGGGTTCTAATGGCGTTATTCTAATTGAAACCGACGGTACTGCATCTAACGATGTGGAAACTAGGGTGAGCTATTATGGATCGTATGGAGTGAATTGGAATAATAAACGAATGCCGCTTATGGGGCTTGAGGATTATAAACAGTATTTAGCAGATATGGGTATGACTATATCAAAAGATCCTCAGACTTTTTATTCTAATTTCCCATTTATGCAGAATCCTAACGATCCACGGTATAGTTACCTTTACAATAACAATACAGATTGGCAAGATCTTATTTATAAGAGTAGTGCTTCAACCGATCATCTGTTTAGAGTGGAGGGCGGTGATAATATCGCAAAGTATGATCTCTCTTTGGGCTATTATCGTGAAAATGGTCTTATGGATAACACCAGTATGGAACGTTTTCATACGTTGTTGAATGCCAATGTGTTGGTTAGTAAGAAGGTAAACATATTTGCTACTGTTGGTTTAGCTTACCTCACCGGCCATTATCAGTTGCAAGGTATGGATGCTACCACTAATCCGATTTTGGCGGCTTATGCAAGATCTCCTTTTTTAAGCCCTTATGAAAAAGATCGCGATGGGAATACCCTGAAATCTTATTCTTCACATTATTACGGACGTAGTAGGAATCGGGATTATAGCGTAAGTAATCCTTTGGCTATAGTCAATATGCTTGATTCTAGAAATCGGCAGTACGACTTAAATATGAAAGCAGGGGTGATTTACAATCCTTTTCGTGAACTCACTCTCACTGGAACCGTAGGGTTGTATTACAATTATGACAATGAACACTTGTTTATTCCCGGTGAAAGTGAAGCGACTATCGTTCCGTTAAATGATAAGTATGGTCTAAGAAATAATGCAGTTAGTGATGGAGTAGCACAAACAACTAATTTCTTTACTAATTTAAACGCTGCGTATAAGAAAACATATAACTATGTGCATAAGTTTAATGCTATTTTGGGCTGGCAGTTGATGACCACTAAGAATGAATATGATGCGGGAGAAGGTCGTAATACAGGTAATGACTTTTACCAAACGTTGAGTAGCACTACTGATGGAAGACGTTTTCTCGGTTATATTAACAGTTGGAACTGGACCAATTTTTATGGTCATGCAGATTATACCTACAATGACATGGTGCAGGCTTCAGTGAATGTAGCTGTGGATGCTGCTTCTTCTACCGGAACAGATGTTTCTCGATTCAATACTTATCCATCTGTAGGAGTGACTCTGCTTGGTAAAGGTTGGAATCCATTGTTGGAGGCATCGTGGCTTAACACTCTTAATCTTCGATTGGAGTATGGCCTTACGGGTAACTCACGTTTTTCTTCTCAAATGGGAGGATACTATTATTCAACGCTTCCTTACATGCAATTATCTACGATTGTTCGTTCAAATATTCCTAACGTATCGTTGAAACCTGAAAAGAATGCTTCATTAAATGTTGGACTCGACTGGTCTATTTTGAATAATCGTTTTAATGTGTCTTTCAATTATTACAACAACCAGATTAGCGATATGATTTCTGCTATGCCGCTGTCGTCTGTCTATGGTTCAATTCCATATTATGCGAATGTAGGAAAATTGGAGAATAAGGGCATTGAATTATCTATGCAAGCATCATTAATTCGTACGCGTCAGTTTGAGTGGATTGTTGGAGGAAACATTGCTCGTTCTAGAGATAAGATCAAGTCTCTTGGTGGTGAAGAACAACTTGTGCTTAATTATGATAATGGGGTACAATTGGTAAACAGGGTTGGAGAAGCTCCTTATGAATTCTATGGATATCAGGCTGATGGAGTGTTTTATACTCAAGCTGAGGCTGATGCTGCTAACCTCACTAATCGTACTGGACGCAGTTATAATGCTGGAGATATTCGTTTTATTGATCAAAATGGCGATCATCGTATAGATGATAAAGATCGTGTGCTTTTGGGCAATGCTTCTCCTTCTTATTTTGGTGGTTTCTATACGAATGTAAAATATAAAGGGTTTTCACTTTCAGCTGATTTCTCTTTTTCAAAGGGAAATATGGCTTATAATGCTGTCAGACAGCAGTTGGAAGCAGTCTCAACTACAAATAATCAGAGTATAGCTGCTGTAAATCGTTGGACGGTTGAAGGACAAAAAACGGATATGCCTAAGGCTACTTGGAAAGATCCTGTTGGTAATAGTTATTTCTCTTCTCGTTGGATGGAAGATGCTTCCTACTTGCGGTTGAAGAATGTAACGTTGAGCTACACATTCTCAAAAACGGTTTGGAACTTCTTCCGTTCGGGAACCTTATATTTAACTGGTGAGAATCTGCTTACTTTTACCGATTATTTAGGGATGGATCCTGAATTCTCTTATTCCTATGGTGAGAATGTGCAAGGGTTTGACAACGCCAAGTTGATGCAACCTAAAACAGTGCGAATGGGTGTTAATTTAAAATTCTAGTGAAAATGAAAAAGTTTAAGATTGAAATAATACTTATGGGGTTGCTGGTTACAATATTGACTTCGTGCGGCGACTTTTTCGAACCCAATAATGATACTACATTAAATGGAGACAGGTATATCAAGGAAGGTAGTGAGCTTTACTCTGGCTTTCTGGGTATAATTACTCGAATGCAGGCTGTAGGTGATAAGGCTATCTATCTAACCGATATGCGTGGCGAATTGTTAGAGCCAACTGAAAATACTCCAGCCGATCTTTATAGTATTTATAATTATGAAGACGACTTGGCAGGTAACACCTATGCAGATCCGGCTAAATATTATGATGTTATCATTGCATGTAATGATTACTTGCTCAAAGCTAAAAGTTACCGAGACGCTCACAAGACAACAGTCGATGAGGACGACTACAAAGGATTAATAAGTAGTACGGTGCGACTAAAAACTTGGACTTACTTGATGTTAGCTAAAATATATGGGCAAGCTGTGTGGTTTGACGATCCGTTGCAAAGTATGAAAGAAATAGCAGCTTTAACGCCACTTGATTTGACCGAGATTATTAATCGATGTGATGAGTTGCTGAATACAGGATTCGATGGCATAGATGGTACTTATACTGTGTCATGGAATGAATGGCTTGATCCTGCTAATGGGGCAACTTCAACGAACGATGAATATAAGAGATGGAATATGATGGTACCCGGCTATTTCGTTCTTGAAGGAGAAATTGCGCTGTGGAAGGGAGAGTATCAGAAAGCAGCGACCACCATTCTTGGCGAAATGAGTAGAGTCTTTGCGCTTCCTGAGTATCAAGGAAATATTGGTAACATTAAATACATGCGCTCTGGAAGTTATGGTGGAAATTATGGCCAACAATATGATTCTGAAATGCCGGTGCTTACTGCTGCTGAGTCTGTTATCATGTATGATTATAAGTATAATCAGCAAAATTCTCTATTACGCCACTTTGATCGTAGTGGGGGATACATGTTGCGTGCTTCTGTTGAAGGAGCCAAACGTTTTGAGGATATTGCTTTTAATCCTCCTTCTGATGCCACTGCAACTAAAACACAAGATACACGTTTCAGAGCTATTCAAGAGGTTGAAAAGGACGTGGAATATGCCATTCGTAAATATAGAGGCTTTAAGAAAAGCGGGCATACGGTGGCTCATGATGATGTGTATATTATGCTCTATCACACGGCCGATTTGTACTTTATGGCGATTGAAGCATTGAACAATATGGGACGTTATGAGCCTGCATCTGTGTTGATGAATCAAGGTGTCGATCCCTTCTACGGAGCTGGTGTGGTCTTGGGAGAGCAATGGCAAGGACTTAATTGCAATTGGGGACTGTGGACCACGCTTTACGCCGGATTTAGACGTACGTATGCTGATAATGGTGTTCGTGGGGTCTTAGGACTAGGCAAACGTGATATGTGGAAATCACCAGAGGATATTAATGAAGAAACTGTAGCAGAGCAACATTTGGAAACTCTGAGCGATGAAGACAAGATTAAGAAGCACAATGATCTAGAACTTGTCAAAGAAGCTTTTTTGGAATTTCCTTGTGAAGGGAAAACTTATCCACTCATGATTCGAGTGGCCAAACGCTGGAATGACTATTCGTTTATTGCTGATTTTGTGGGACAGAAATATGAAGCAAATTCTGCTAAACAAGCGGAAGTGAAAACGAAAATAATGAGTGGTGCTTATTTTGTTCCTTGGGACTTGAGTGGTAAATCTTCTTCTCATTAATCAACTGTTTTATAAAAAAATGTATTATGAATGATATAGCCAAAAAAACATGTTTACTCTTGGGATTGCTATTCTCGATTCCAATGATTGCTCAAAAAATATACTATATGGATCCCCAAGGTAATGATGGGAATCCGGGAACGGAGGATATGCCTTTTGCTTCTTTAATGAAAGTGCAGCAGGTAGTTCATCCCGGTGATAAAGTGTATATTAATCCTGGAACCTATAAGATTCCAGCTGATCAGCCCGCCATGGCGTACGATGGTGGTGGAGATCTTTATCATTGTGTATTCAATATGAATGTAAGTGGAGAGAGTGGTAGCCCCATCTCCTACATGGCAAACCCAAATAAGAATGGGCGACCAGTATTCGATCTTTCAGAAGTGAAACCAAAGGATAAACGAATTACTGCGTTCTTTGTCAGAGGATCTAATCTTTATTTTAAAGGGTTTGATGTTGTTGGTACACAAGTAACTATAAAAGATCATACCCAATCGGAGTGTTTTCGTATTGTTCAAGGAGCTAATAATAACACCTATGAAGATTTGAAACTACATGATGGTATGGCTATTGGTTTCTATCTTACTGGAGGAAGCAATAATCATATTTTAAATTGTGACGCGTATAATAACTATGATTCTGTATCCGAAAATGGGAGTGGTGAAAATGTCGACGGCTTCGGATGTCACATTAATGGTGAAGGCCGTGGCGTAGGCAATGTGTTTGAAGGTTGCCGTGCTTGGTACAACTGTGACGATGGTTTCGATTTAATCAATTGTTTTGATGCAGTTAAAATAATCAACTGCTGGTCTTTCCTTAATGGCTATAAACCTGGAACAAAAGAAGCCGCAGGTAATGGTACTGGTTTTAAATCAGGAGGTTATGGTATGGCTGATAGTCCTAAAGTTCCAGGAGTAATTCCACGTAATGAAGTACGCGGTTGCTTGGCTTATTATAATCGTGCTATTGGTTTTTATGCAAATCACCATCTTGGAGGACTTACTTTTGAGAATAACACTGCAATAAATAGTGGCGTCAATTATAGAATGACTAATCGTAAAGATGCGTCAACAATTCCTGCGGAAGATGTAAAGGGATATGGGCACATTTTGAGAAATAATCTTTCAGCTGCTTTGTCAAGAGGTACTAATATGGATTGGTTAAATAGGGCCGAAAGTGAGGTGATAAACAATTCCTTTGATGCTCGTGAGGATGTTGTTGAAGCTGATTTTATAAGTTTAGATGAGTCTGAATTGACTAAAGAGCGTAAGCCGAATGGTGATTTGCCAGATGTAAACTTTGGAAAGCTGACAACAGATGCAGAACTCCGTTTTTGGGGTATGGGTTGTTTTACAACAAACAATCCGGAAAATTTGGATTTTAACTGGTTGAAGAAATCTACCATTGTTGTTGTTGGAAATAAAGCTACGGTTGTTGGCCCGGGCGCTGCTAGTTTCCAAAAGTTCCTTGTCACTATTGATGGTAAAGAAACGGTGGAATTAGAAGGCTATTCAATAGACTTATCGCAGCTTACCGGAGTCTTGGAATTGAAAGCTGTTCAGCAAAATGAACAAGGAGCTGTTGTTAAATCAATAACATTAAGGATTAAACGATAATAACGTATAAACATCAAATATTATGAAAAGGTTTATAAATACTTATGCCCTATTTCTTATCCTAGCAGTGGCTCAGCTTTCTCTCTTTACTGCGTGTAAAGAGGATGAGGCTACCGTAGCTGAACTAAAATTAGATAGAACAGCTATCCAGGTAAGGGAAGGGAGTGAAGGCATTTTGAAGATTGAAAGCGGAAATGGGGGCTATCAGCTCTCTTTCTCTGAAGAGGGATATGCTACAGCCAAATATCGTGGTGATCTTATTTATATTCATGGTCTAAAATACGGAAATGTAACTCTTACCGTCACCGATCTGGAAGGAAACAGTAGTACTTTAGATGTTGTTGTTGTCTCTAGTGTGCTCAATACAGATGATCAAAGATTTGTGTGGGGCAACATGATTGAGCTTGATAAAGCTAATAATTGGGGACTATCTGTAGATGTGAATAGCGTGGCCATAACGAATGTGTTAGAGGGTGTGCAATATGTTTTGTCTTGTGACGGAGATCTGTCTGTCGGAGTGAAAGAAAATGCTAGCTTGCAGATTTATAGTAGTAAAACAGGTGCTCAACCTCAGACGATTGAGCTAGCTGGAATGGAGGTCTTGAGAATTAAAGATGATATTTGCTCTATTGTATTTAGTACAGCAGACCGAATAGGAGAGCTTGTTTTTAAGCTCTAAAGAACTGATTTTTCTTTAGTGTGACTATGTTCATGTGATAAATCGAGGATGTAATTTGTTTTATTGGGGTTAGTTAAAAATCATCCTATTGCATGAAGGTAGAATGAACATGGCAGCAATGTGATAGTCTTATTGGCTAGCGCATTGCTGCCTGTTTTTTTATCATGACGCTGTCTTTTACTCTGTCTTTTATTCAATATTCAGAAATAGCCGACCATAGATATATAGCTGTGCTTAGGTATCTTCCAACTGATTCAACATAGTTGTCTACTACTGAATTTTCGTTACTCTTTTGCACTTTTACTCGTTGTCATAGCATGGCCGACTGGAGTTGTCCAATCAGCCGACTGCTGTTGTCTAATTAGCCAACTGTAGTCGGCTGATTGGACAACAGTAGTCGGCCTTTAGTAAAGCTAAATGTTTAAATAGGCAAGAAGTAATATTTATGGTATTCATGTATCCTTTTTAATGGAATATTGAAGGAGCGAAGAGAGGTAAGGAAAAGAGCGGAAGAAATATACAGCTTTGTGGAATGGGTCTGCCCCCTTCATGGGAGAGTCACTCACTTATCAACCACACGCCTTTTGTAGGTAATTTGTAGGATTTTAATGGCTATTTTTTTAGATTCTCGCAGAGGAATGAGAGGATTTCACTTTCTTGTTCGGGATTGAACCAGTGTATATCTTGATCTCGCTTAAACCAAGTCATTTGTTTGCGTGAATAAATACGCGAGTTCTGTTTTATTTTTTCGATCGCAAAGGATAATTCCCATTCACCCTCCAAATAGTTGAAAAGTTCTTTATAGCCTACGGTATTTAGAGAATTCAGCTCTTTGTGGGCAACTAATGAACGGACTTCTTCAAGCAGCCCGGCTTCCATCATTAAATCCACACGTTGATTTATGCGTTGGTATAGCTCTTCTCGTTCACGTTTAAGCCCAATCTTAATGATTTGAAATGGACGTTCTTTTTGCTGTTGTTTACGAAATGAAGTGTAAGTTTTTCCAGTCATGTAGCAAATCTCAAGTGCATGAATAACGCGCTTAGGATTTTTTGTGTCGACAATGCGGTAATATTCTGGATCTAAGAGTTTTAATTCATTACAAAGGGCTTCCAAGCCTTCTTCATTGAATTTTTGTATCATCATCTGACGAGTCTCATCGTCAACGGTGGGTATATCATCAATACCTTTACAAATGGCATCAACATACATCATTGAGCCACCAGTTAACAAGACTACATCATGCTGGGTAAATAAGGTTTCAATTATTTCAAGGGCTTCCTGCTCATACTTTGCAGCACTGTAGTAATCAGTTAAGTTTAGAGTGCCTACCAAATAGTGTGGAACGCGATTTAACTGCTCATGGGTAGGAGCCGCTGTTCCGATTTTTAATTCCTTATAAAGCTGTCTTGAATCGGAAGAGACGATACTAGTTTGAAAGTATTCGGCTAATCGTAAACTTAACTCTGTTTTTCCTACTCCCGTAGGGCCAATTAGAACGATGAGAGTGGGCATAATAAATGTATACTGCTATTTGATGATTAGCAATTGACAATATAGAAGTTGCTGTTTCTACAGCATTAATCCAACTTCTATATTGTCAGCTGTTAATATTTAAAACTTACCTTCGTCTAATGAATCACTAGAATTTCCACCCATGTCGAACCCTTCTTGATCAAAGTCCTCCATATCAAAATCCTGATCACCATAGAAGTTTTCATCCAAATCAAGCGATCCGCTTGTAGTGGTCATTTCTTCGAAGTTAATGGTTTGTTTAGGTGCGTCTCCATGCTTTTTAGTGCACTGTGCACCATTCATATCTTTCCCGGTTATAATTTCAGATAATTCGATGAAGAAACAACGCTCTGTCATGTAGTCAAATACATACAAAAGTTTCTGCTTTTCATCTTCAACTAACTCACTGATAGTGGTTTCTTTCATTACCCAACTATCCATTTCCGGATTATCATCCATCTCTTCCAAAGTAACCTCTTTTTCTTTTTCCCAATCATCATCACAGATAAAGAATGAAGTCATTTGATCGTTTGTGTACTTTACTGATTTCAGTATTGCTTCATGGAAGTCGAAAAAAGTAGCTTCCGGGTCAATTTGTATTTCTCTGACAAAATCGTCAATCTCATCAGATATGATAGTAAATCTGTATATCATAAAATATGACTTTTGAACTATTTATTTAATAATACCACGTTCAGAACTACGGATGAAATTGATAATGTAATCAATTTCAGGACCTTTCTCAAACTCAGCTTCTATTTTTTTCAAGGCATCTGTTGTGTTTAGTCCTCCTTGATAGATAATGCGATAAGCATTGTGAATGCTTTCAATTAATTCATTCGAAAAACCTCTACGGCGTAGACCAATAATATTGATACCGCAGAAAGATATAGGTTCGCGACCTGCAATAATGTAAGGAGGGATATCTTTGCTAAAACGGCATCCACCCTGAATCATAACATAACTACCAACATGGCAAAACTGGTGCATTAAAACGCTTGCACTAATAATTGCGTTGTCATCAATTACGATTTCACCAGCCATTTTGGTGGAGTTCCCAATGATACATCCATTACCAATAAGCGCATCGTGGGCAACGTGTACACCTTCCATTAGTAAGTTATTGCTTCCTACAACCGTACGCCCTTTGGCAGCTGTTCCACGATTAACGGTTACATTTTCACGAATCAGATTGTTATCACCAATTTCGGCAGTAGATTCTTCTCCACGGAATTTTAGATCTTGAGGAACTGCTCCAATAACAGCGCCAGGGAAGATTGTGTTCCCATTTCCAATGCGAGATCCATATAAAATGTTCACATTAGACATTATTTTATTATTGTCACCAATAACAACATTTTTATCGATAAATACAAACGGTGCTATTTCTACATTTTCTCCGATTTTTGCTTCGGGATGTATATATGCTAGAGGACTTATCATATTTTTAGTTTTGAATTATGATTGATGAGGCTTGAGCACTGTACAATATAGAAAAATCTTATTTTGTCTGTCAATACACACATCGTTCAAGATGTTATTTGTTTTTTACTATTTGTGCCATGAATTCAGCTTCACAAACTACCTTTTCGCCAACAAATGCATAACCTTTCATTGTCGATATACCACGTCGAATTGGAGCTAGCAACTCTACCTTGAAGATTAGTGTGTCTCCTGGAACTACTTTCTGGCGGAACTTAACCCCGTCAATTTTCATGAAATAGGTAGAATATCTTTCTGCCTCATCTAACGAATTAAGTACAAGTAAACCACCCACTTGAGCCATGGCTTCAACTTGAAGTACTCCAGGCATAACTGGTTCTTGTGGAAAATGTCCTTGGAAGAATGGTTCATTAGAGGTTATATTCTTGATACCTACAATATAGTTGGCACCTATTTCAATCACTTTATCAACCAATTGGAAAGGGTAACGATGTGGTAGCAGTTGGCGTATACGATTTACGTCCATTACAGCTTCACGATTGCAGTCATATGTTGGTGCCTGAATTTCATGAAGACGGATTTGTTTTCTTATTTGCCGTGCAAACTTGTTGTTGATAGTATGTCCTGGTCGAGTAGCGATGATACGTCCTTTAATCGGTTTGCCTATTAAAGCAAGGTCACCGATCACATCCAACAGTTTGTGGCGAGCACATTCGTTCGGCCAAACTAAAGGCTTGTGATTGATGTATCCTAATTCGTTGGCATCCATATGGTGAACTCCCATGATATCTGCTAATTTGTCGTAATTATCTTGCGACATTTTCTGTTCGTAGATTACGATAGCATTATCAAGGTCTCCTCCTTTTATTAAACCAGCAGAGAGTAGAGGCTCTATTTCACGCACGAACACAAAAGTACGGCTAGCTGCTACTTCTTCTTTAAAATTATGCATATCTTCTAATGTCGCAAATTGATTGGGAATTATAGAAGAGTCATAAGATACTAGTACATTTAAACTGAAGTTCTCATCAGGTAATACAATAATGGATGATCCTGTTGTTTCATCACGAAATTCTATCTTGGATTTTATAATGTAGAAATCCTTTACAGCATTTTGCTCTTCTGTTCCAACTTTCTCTATTTGTTCAACATAATATTGAGCACTTCCATCTAGAATAGGGAATTCCGGTCCATTCACCTGAATGAGGCAATTGTCAATGCCCAATGCATAAAGGGCAGCCATTCCATGTTCTATTGTGCTTACTTTGATTCCATTTTTCGATAATACTGTGCCTCGCGTTGTTTCGGTAACATTGTCAGCTACTGCATCAATTATTGGCTGTCCTTCTAAATCAACACGTTGAATTTTATATCCGTGATTGTCAGCAGCCGGATTAAATGTGACAGTGAGGTCAAGCCCAGTGTGAAGACCTTTTCCGCTCAGTGAAAAGCTTTGTTTCAGCGTTTTTTGTTTCAGCATTGGTTACTTATTTACTTTTTTAATAGTTGTTTTAATTCTTCTACTTCTTTGCGGAGATTGTTTAGCTCAAAATACATATCCGGTAGCTTTTTAGTCAATACAGCAGCTTTGAAATAAGGCTTTTGTTCCATAGGAGGAGTACCAATTAATGTGTTATTGGATTTTATGTTACTCGGCACTCCTGATTGAGCACCTAGATTTACATGATCACCAATTTTAATGTGTCCGGCAATACCTACTTGCCCACCGAACATACACCATTCTCCTATTTTAGCAGATCCTGCTATACCAACTTGTGCTGCCATGACTGTGTGAGAACCTATTTCATCGTTATGAGCAATCTGAACTAGGTTATCTATTTTAGCACCACTATGAACAATCGTTGCTCCCATAGTTGCACGATCTATGCAGGTATTTGCTCCAATTTCTACTCTATCTTCTAATATAGCTATACCAATTTGAGGAATTTTATCGTATCCATTAGGGGTGGGAGCGAAGCCAAATCCATCAGCGCCGATAACAGCACCTGAATGTAAAATGCATTCATTGCCAACACGACAGTCGTGATAAATGTTTACATTAGAATAAATAAGGCAATCCTTACCTATTTTTGCACCGTCTCCAACGAAAGTATGAGGGTAAATTTGTGTATTATCTCCAATAGTTGTGTTCTCACCTATGTAGGCAAAAGCACCGATGTATACATTCTCTCCAATTTTAGCACTAGGAGCGACAAAAGCTAAAGAATCAACGCCTTGCTTTTTAGGTTTGCTCATTTCATATAGATTAAGCAACTTAGCCAGGCTTTCATAAGCATTATTGACTTTTATAAGGGTTGCTTTTATCTCGTGTTCTGCGATAAAATCTTTATTAACTAATACAATACTTGATTGTGTCTCGTATATATAGGGCGTATATTTTGGGTTTGATAAGAAAGATATAGCACCTGGTATCCCTTCTTCTATTTTAGCGAATGTGTGTACCGTTGCGTTTTCATCTCCGATGATTTCCCCCTGGATAAATGCTGCAATTTGCTTAGCCGAGAACTCCATGTCTTTATTTAAAATTAAATTAGTTCACAAATAACGGACTTTTTTTTCAGATTTCCGTGTTATTGATTGAATATTTTATACTTATCTATGTAATCGCTGATAGCAGAGATAGTATTTCTTTACCTTTTTAGATAGCAATGATATGTTCAAAATATCAGATGCTTCGGCTATATTTTTTATAGTTCCGTCTTTGTAGATAATATCAATACTGTCGTCCGCTTCGTCGTACATATTCTTTTCGATGCTGGGGGTAGAGACAAAATAGTTCGCTTCGGAAAGAGATATATCTAGTTGTAAGCTGATTTGTGAAATCAGCTCTTTTATTCTGCTTTCCATAATTGGTTCGGCAGAGACTTCCACTTTAAAAATATTTCGATTAATCATTCCAAGACTAAGCGTGGAAAGGACTTTGTCTGAATGATTACTCCAAACCTTTAATGCTGTCCAAATATCATTGTCATCTAGCTGAATAAAATTTTCTAGACATTCAGGCTGGTTATAAAACTTAGTGTGATTAATATCATTATATAGGAAAAAACGTAAGGCAGGCGAGGCAAATAATTCAATGCCACACGAAGCCAATTCTTTTGCGCGAAGCAATGTACTTATAAGCATTCTTTCATATCCTACTGAGGTTTTGTGAAGGTATACTTGCCAATACATTAGTCGGCGAGCTGTCAAGAAATTCTCTATGGAGTATATGCCTTTTGATTCTATAACGAGGCGATCTTCTGCAACGTCAAGCATCTTTATTATGCGGGCAGAACCAATGTTCCCTTCTGTAACACCGCTATAGAAACTATCGCGACGCAGATAATCTAAACGATCCATATCTAATTGCCCACTAACTAGTTGATGAAGAAATCGCTTCGGATATTCGTCTTTAAAGATTTGAATGGCGAGACTAAGCTGACCGTTCATCTCTTTGTTCATTTGCTCCATTAGCATGAGAGATATCTCTTCGTGAGAAACCCCTTCAACAATTGTATTTTCCAAGACATGCGAAAATGGGCCGTGACCAATGTCATGGAGTAATATTGCTGCTTGTACTGCTTCAGCTTCGCTGTCAAAAATAAAATTTCCTTTAGAGGTTAGTTGAGTAATAGCTTCACTCATCAGATAGAAAGCTCCCAATGAATGTTGAAACCGAGTGTGTTGTGCGCCGGGATATACAACTGAGGATAGGCCTACTTGCTTTATGCGAGTAAGTCGTTGTAAAAGAGGATGCCGTATGATATCATACAGCAAACCCTTTGGGATGTTTATAAACCCGAAAACAGGATCATTGATTATCTTTCTTTCGTAAGCCATTGCTTTCTTTAAAGAATCGCTTTCAATTGTTCTGCCATCTGTGCTTGTATTTCTTGAGCAGCACTGCGCGCAGCATCAGCAAATTTTTCGGTTTTGTCCACATAGATGATTCCACGTGAAGAGTTTACTATGAGTCCACAGGTGCTGTTCATACCGTATTTGCAAACTTCTTCAAGCGAACCTCCTTGAGCACCAACTCCAGGAACAAGTAGGAAATGATTGGGTACAATCTTGCGAATACCTTCAAAGGCACTTCCTTGGGTTGCACCTACGACATACATTATCTGATCTTCTGTAGCCCACTCTTGTGATTTGCGGAGTACCTTTTCAAACAAGTGTTCGCCATTAACATCTTGTGTTAACTGGAAATCTTGTGAGCCCTTATTCGAGGTTAAAGCTAGTAGGATTACCCATTTACTATCATAAGTAAGGAAGGGAGTTACACTATCTTCTCCCATGTATGGCGCAACAGTTACAGAATCTAAATCTAGTTCTTCGAAGAATGTACGAGCATACATAGCCGATGTGTTACCAATATCCCCACGTTTTGCGTCAGCAATGATGAATTGATCTGGATAATTTGTCTTGATGTATTTTACCGTTTTTTCAAAAGCAATCCAACCTTGAACACCCATGCTTTCATAAAATGCAAGATTTGGCTTATAGGCAATTGCTAAGTCGGCAGTCGAGTCAATTATCGCTTTGTTGAAAGCAAAAATCGGATCTTCTTCATTTAATAAGTGAGCTGGAATTTTCTTAATATCCGTATCTAGTCCAACACAAAGAAAAGATTTTTTGCGTTTTATATTTTCAAATAACTGTTGTTTATTCATGTTATGCTATAAATTATTAAAGTTCGCTTTCTTTTAAACGTTCTGCATTTTCCGCAACGATCAAATGGTCGATACAGTCTTGAATGTCTCCGTCCATAAAGGCAGCTAGATTATAAATCGTATAATTGATGCGATGGTCGGTTATTCGTCCTTGAGGATAGTTATATGTTCTAATTTTAGCAGATCTATCACCTGTGGATACCATAGTTTTACGTTTGGAAGCAATGTCATCTATGTATTTTTGATGTTCTTTGTCGTAAATGAAGGTACGGAGTCTCGACAAGGCACGTTCTTTATTTTTGGGTTGGTCACGGGTTTCAGTACATTCAATCAGGATTTCCTCCGCAATACCCGTGTTTGGGTTTTTCCAAAGGTAGCGTAAGCGTACACCTGATTCAACCTTGTTCACATTTTGTCCACCTGCACCTCCACTTCTGAATGTGTCCCATTTGATTTCTCCTTCATTAATCACCACGTCAAATTCTTCGGCTTCGGGAAGAACCGCAACAGAAGCTGCTGAAGTATGTACACGGCCTTGAGTTTCAGTAGCAGGAACACGTTGGACACGGTGTACACCAGATTCATATTTCAGAGTTCCATATACGTTATCACCCGTAACACTGCAAATTATTTCTTTAAAACCTCCAGAAGCTCCTTCATTCGCACTTGAGATCTCCATTTTCCAGTTTTTATTTTCGCAGTATTTTGCGTACATTCTAAACAAGTCTCCAGCAAAGATCGCAGCTTCATCACCTCCTGTTCCACCACGGATTTCAAGTATGGCATTCTTGCTATCTTGTGGATCAGTGGGAACAAGCATGAGTTTTATTTCTTCTTCTAGTTCAGGCAGTCTCTCTTGGCTATTATCCATTTCTTCTTTAGCCATTTCACGAATTTCAGGGTCTGATTCATTCGAGAGAATGTTTTTAGCTTCATCGATGTTGCCAAGTAGCTGAATATATTCTTTGCGGGCTTTCATCAAGTCGTCTAGCTCTTTATATTCTTTGGTCAGTTTCACGTAACGTTTCTGATCAGAGATCACTGAAGGGTCGGTAATAAGAGTAGATATTTCTTCAAAACGAGCTACAAGTCCGTCTAACTTTTCTAATATGTTACTATTGTCTGCCATTCTTAATATCTAAATTCTCCGAATTCACTGTTAATAATTAATTCAGTCTGATTGCATTCTTCGACACGTCCAACTATTTGTGCAGGAATACCGAAGGACTGAGAAATAGAGATGACTTCTTCAGCATGCTCTGGTGATAAATAAACTTCTAGTCGATGTCCCATATTGAATACTTTATACATTTCGGACCAATCGGTACCGCTCTGTTCTTGGATCGTTTTGAATAAAGGAGGAACTGGGAAAAGATTATCTTTTACAATACGAACTTTCTCTACGAAATGTAAGATCTTGGTTTGAGCGCCACCTGAACAGTGCACCATACCATGAATTTCTGGGCGTAGTGCATCAAGCAATTTTTTTACTACCGGTGCATAAGTGCGAGTAGGAGAGAGTACTAACTTACCTGCATCAATAGGGGAGTTTTCAATTTGATCAGTTAATGATAATTGACCAGAGTAAACAAGTTCTTTAGGGACTCCAGCATCATAGCTTTCTGGGTATTTATCTGCGAGGTATTTTCCAAATACATCATGGCGAGCACTTGTTAGTCCGTTGCTTCCCATACCTCCGTTATATTCTTTTTCGTAAGTGGCTTGTCCGTAAGAAGCAAGTCCAACAATAACATCACCTGGACGTATATTCGCATTATCAATGACATCAGATCGTTTCATTCTGCAAGTCACTGTTGAGTCTACGATAATGGTTCGTACTAAATCGCCAACGTCAGCGGTTTCACCACCGGTAGCATATACTCCTACGCCCATATCACGAAGTTCCTTCAATAATTCGTCTGTCCCGTTAATGATAGCAGAAATTACTTCACCTGGGATTAACAGTTTGTTTCGTCCAATAGTAGAAGAAACAAGGATGTTATCTACAGCACCTACACAAAGTAAATCGTCGATATTCATGATCAGTGCATCTTGCGCAATGCCTTTCCATACAGACAAGTCCCCCGTTTCTTTCCAATACAAATAGGCCAGTGATGATTTTGTTCCCGCTCCATCCGCATGCATGATATTGCAAAATTCAGGATCACCACCTAAAATGTCAGGGATAATTTTACAAAATGCTTTCGGGAAAATTCCTTTGTCGATGTTTTTGATGGCATTATGCACATCTTCTTTTGATGCGCTAACACCTCGCATCATGTATCGTTGATTACTCATGAGTTAAAAGAATTATTTTTTGTATACGGCTGCAAAAGTACTGCTTTTTTTTTGTCCAACCAACATTCTTCCCATAAATGGCATATTTCAGGTGAGTTATCATTTGAGCATTGAAAGTATTACGCAGATCTATCAGGTTAGTTGAGTACATGTGTTGTCACTAACACGTCTATTTTATGTTTTATAATTAATTTCTTATATATATAGCATAAAGCAGATGGATGGTTTTGAAGTAAAAGAAAAAAGAAGGAAATGCGCTAGTAATGACTTTTCCAAAACAGTAAAACCTAAGTTGACTATATCTTCAGGTTTTCTCTATTCTAGTCTAATGAAGAATTTATTTTTGATTGGAATAGCTTTGTTCCTGGGATCCTGGGTTAATGGGAAGGGAGAAAGTACTACAGTAAATACAAGAGTTAAGCCGCTTGGAGAATTAAAAGCCTTTCCTACCGCTGAAGGTTTTGGTAAAAATGCAACCGGAGGTCGTGGAGGAAAAGTAGTGATAGTGAGCAATACAAATGACGATGGAGATGGTTCCCTTAGATGGGCATTGCAGCAATGTACTCAAAATGAAGCTACTACTGTTGTCTTTGCTGTTTCGGGTAAAATTGAATTAAAATCTGATATTCGTTGTAAAGCTAAAAACTTCACATTAGCTGGACAAACAGCTCCAGGTGATGGTATTTGCATTATCAAAAATGAAGTAAATTTTGGAGGTTCTGAAAATTTTATTATTCGTCATTTGCGGTTTCGTGTAGGTGAACGTGATGCAAATGGGAAAGAGCACAATGCAGCCTGTTTGCGTGTAGAAAATGCAAATAACTTCATTGTCGATCATTGTTCATTTAGTTGGGCAAGTGAAGAAAATACCGATTTTATAGACACTCATTTTTCAACTGTTCAATGGTGTATTTCTAGTGAAGGACTTTATTATTCTGTAAATAAGAAAGGAGCGCGTGCTTATGGTGGTGCATGGGCTGGAACATCTTCTACTTATCATCATAATTTATTTGCTAATTGTAATAGCCGTACACCTTTGATGAATGGTGCTAGAGGGAAAGATCCCGGTCAAGATCTCGTAGTTTACATGGAGTATATCAATAATGTAAATTACAATTGGGGAACCCAAATGGCAACTTATGGGGGGATGGATGAATCTCAGGATACAGAACACCATGGTTGGTCATGTAACTTTGTTAATAACTATTATAAACCTGGTCCGGCTACGAAATTGCGTGTGAAAGAGTTGAAATTCTTTCGTCAGTCAAGTGCACGTAAACCACACAATGCTCCATTAAGAGCTCCTTCTAAGTGGTTTTTTAGTGGGAATGTGATGGAAGGAAGTGCTGAATTGACCTTAGACAATTGGAAGGGTATTTATACCGATGGAAAATATCCCTATAGTATGGATGATATGAAGGCATCCTCTTTTATAATTCCTTCAGGAAAAGATAACTATAAGCAGTATTGGTTTAATTGGGATACATATACTTTAGCCAATAAATATGAGACAGCAGAGAATGCATTTAAATCTGTTGTGGCGGAGAAGACTGGTGCTGGTGCTTTTCCCCGTGATAAAGTAGATGCACGCATCTTGAATGAAGTTAGAAATGGAGTTTCTACTTATACTGGAGCGGGAACTGCTGAAAGTGGTCCTATTCCTGGTATTGTAAACAGTACAGATGAGGTAGAAGGTTTTAATGGCTTAGTATACAAAACCAGTGGTGCTATTATCGATGCAGATAAGGATGGCATGGATGATGCTTGGGAAAAGAAAGTTGGACTTGATCCTACAAATCCAAATGATCGCAACTATAAAACCGTAGATGGATATACTGCTTTAGAAGTATATTTAAATAGTTTAGTAGGCGAAAATATACCTTGTAATTTTAAAAGGTAAAGAGCAGAATTGATACCTAAAAAATCTCGCCTAAAAGAATTCTAACGAAAGATTCTTTTAGGCGAGATTTTTTATTCTATTTAGAGCCTTCATGCGATTGGCAATAATGAATTTAAATCGCTGTTTTTAAAACTCCACTTTTGGCGCCTTTTCAGCTCCCTGCTCTGCTTCAAAATAGGCCTTTTTATCAAAACCAAAAGAGCTTGCAAAGATGTTTTTTGGGAAACTACGTATAGTTGTATTGTATTTTTGAGCAGCATCATTGAAGTTTTTGCGTGCTACATTAATTCGATTCTCAGTGCCTTCCAATTGAGCCTGTAACTCAAGAAAATTTTGATTGGCTTTTAGGTCAGGATACCGTTCACTAATAGCTAGTAATTTACCAAGTGCTGAAGTAACGTCACCTTGAGCTTTTTGATATGCCGCTAGTTTTTCTTGTGTGAGACCGTTGGCATCAACTTTAATTTGTGTTGCTTTACTTCGTGCTTCTACCACTCCTTCTAGAGTTTCTTTTTCATGTGATGCATATCCTTTTACGGTGTTTACTAAGTTAGGTATTAAATCAGCGCGACGTTGGTATTGTGTTTCTACGTTTGCCCATTGTCCAGTTACGTTTTCTTCCATAGTAACTAAACTATTGTATGCACTGATAGCCCAAATTACAAGTATAGCCACTATGGCTAGAGTGATAATAATTGACTTTTTCATATTCCTTGTTTATTATTAAATTAGAAAATGTGAGTTCTTGTTTGTTTTCTATTAAAATCGAGAACCGGCTCCACCACCGCCACCCATTCCGCCACCGAAGCTACCTCCGCTGAAGCCGCCACCACTGCTTCCTCCAAAGCCACCGCCGAAGCCTCCTATAAATGGACCGCCTCCACCACCTCTATTGTGATAATCGTCATCATAGCTCTGTTGGCGACGCGTCACAGTGTGCCCACAGTTCTTACATTTATAAATAATGTCTTCTGTTCTCACTCCATTAATTCGAGAAATTAGTTTGCTACCACTTCTTTGCAATTCGTGTTTACCACATTTAGGGCAGCGGGTATGGCTCCAGATAGCATACATTGCAATGGTTATACCTATTACAATCAAAAAGATAATAGCTAAGATTAGTTGCGAAGAATCCTCGCTAGATTCAGAAATAGAGTCATTTTCCATCGAACCATCCAGACGTTGGCAAACAATCTTAATCCCATTTACCATTCCTTCATTCCAGTTTTCATCCTTTAAATATGGAATCATGTATTTAGTCTGAATGCGTTTACATATTGCATCGGGGAGTATACCTTCCAAACCATAGCCTGTATAAAATTGCACGCATCGTTGATCGGTTACTAAAAGAATGACTAATCCATTATCTTCTCCTTTTTTGCCTACACCCCATTGGTTTAATAATTGATGGCAGAAGTCAAAGCACTCAACACTGCCAATTGAAGGAAGTACTGCTACAACAGTTTCAATACCTGTTTGTTGCTCAAGGTTATAAAGCATTGAATCGATAGTATCACAAGCTGCTTGAGAGAGGATATTTGTCGGGTTACAAACATATTGCATTTTGTTTTGCAAATGCACTTTCGGCAGGTTATCTACCGTATATACTTTTTCTTGAGCTTGTAGCGAAGTGAACAGAAATGAAAAGAATATAAGTGTAATAATAGGTCTCATAACAATCTTTTTATTAATGCAAATATAAGATTTTTTTCTGTTATGACGTATAAATCAATTTTTTAATGGGATATTAATGGATATATTGTTTTATAAAGTGGTATACTTTGTCAGTATATGCTTGTTTGTTTTTTTTGTATGATACAGCATGATCTGCTCCAGAAACTATCCAAAACTCTTTAGGAGCAGGTTTTGTTTTATAAAGAGGGTAAACCATCCATGTAGGGACGTAATTATCTTTATCTCCATGAATGAATAGCATGGGGAGTTTACATTTGGCTACTTGTTTGAGTGAGGAAGCTTCTTTAAAGTTCCATCCATATTTAATACTACATAACCAGCTTGTGGTATGCATTAAAGGAAAAGCTGGTAGATGAAAGCTTGATTTCAGTTCGTGTGAAAATTCATCCCAAACACTCGTATAGCCACAGTCTTCAATAAAACATTTAACAAAGGGCTGTTGCTTTTCACCAGATAACATCATTGTGGTTGCAGCTCCCATTGATATGCCATGTACAACCATTTGAGTTTTATTGCCAAAAAGATTGTTAGCGACATTCATCCATTCTAATACATCCAAACGATCTTTCCAACCCATCTGAATAGCCTCACCTTCACTTTCACCATGGTGCTGAAGGTCGGGCAATAGAACGTTAAAACTTAAATCATGGTTATATAAATACCCAATCATAAACATACGAATGGCATTATCTGTATAACCATGGACGATTACAGCTGTTTTATCTGTTGCTTTAGGAGCTCTAATATAAAAAGCATGTAATTTCTGTCCTTCGGAGTTCTTTATAAATGTATCCTTGAGTGCCTCAACTTGTTTTAAACTATCAACCCATGAGTTTAGAAAAGGGTAGTTTGAATACATATAACGATAGGAATCCGCATCTTTGGATAAGATTTTAGCATTAGGAGTTAGGGAAAACTTTAGCATATAAAAACCACCTCCGATGCTATATCCAACAAATAGTAATATGATGATGATAGTACTATATGCGATTCTTTTTCTCATCTCTTGATTCAAATAAAAGCTATCTATTCCAAATTTCCCATGCAGCAAAGGCTTGCAGAAGAAGCATTTCTAATCCATTCTTTGTGACAGCTCCTTGAGCCTCGCCTTTTTTCATGAATAGAGTTACATTTGGATTATATAACAGATCATAAAGCAAATGGTTAGGGGTTAAGTGTTCATAAGGGATATTTGGACAAAAGTCAGCCTTAGGAAACATACCAACAGGTGTACAGTTCACAATGACTGTATGGCTCTGAATAATTTCTGGAGTAAGTTCCTCATAAGTCAGCATATCTTCACTTTTATGAGTACGTGAAACGAAGGTACTTTCTATTCCTAAATTTTTTAAGCCATGGAATACAGCTTTAGAAGCTCCTCCTGTCCCTAGAATTAAAGCTTTTTTGTGTTGAGGTTGGAGAAGGGGTTGGATAGATTGAGTAAAACCGATGATGTCAGAATTATACCCTACTAGTTTAACTTTTCCTTTTGCTAGCCGGACGATTTTGATCACATTTACAGCTCCAATTTTAGCAGTGTCTAGATCTAATTCATCTAAATAAGGAATAACTTGCTCTTTATATGGGATCGTAACATTAAGCCCTTTAAGATTCGAGTTTTCTTCAATAACTTCCATGAA
This sequence comes from Bacteroidota bacterium, assembly GCA_023426145.1. Classification (GTDB taxonomy): domain Bacteria; phylum Bacteroidota; class Bacteroidia; order Bacteroidales; family Bacteroidaceae; genus Bacteroides. The sequence continues at coordinate 453,154 of JAFABG010000040.1, forward strand.
ATCATTGATATTGGGAATCTCAAAATTTACGTATTCAGCGTTTATGTTCTCGGATTTAAATTTTTCATTAAAGTATCCGATTGAAAAAGAATGCCGTAGTGGGTAGCCGATTAAACCATATTTTTCCATGACAAGTATAAATTGAATTAATTATTGATCATTATTTTGTAGCCGTATAGAGTGTACATATACCAAAAGTTAATCGTTGAAAATGCACTTCACTGAACCCTGCTTTTGCAATAACTTCTTTCATTATTTCTCCTTGCGGAAATGCTTTAATAGTGTCAGGCAAATAATGATACGCTTTATTATCTTTCGAAAGTAGTTTCCCCAGCATAGGGATTATTACATTTGAGTAGATATGGAATAATTGCTTCATAGGAAAACGGTCTGGAGTCGTTAACTCTATAATGACCAAGTGTCCTTCAGGTTTTAGTACGCGATAAATTTCAGAAAGTCCCTTGTCGAGATCCTCGAAGTTTCGTATTCCGAAAGCAACAGTGATTGCATCAAAACGATTTTCTTCGAAGGATAGAGAAGTGCAGTCCTCTCTTTCAAAAGTGATTTTGTCTGAGAGGCCTGTATCTTTTACTTTTTTACGCCCCACATTCATCATTCCTTCCGAGATATCAGTTCCAATTAGTTCATTGGGGTTCAATTCTCGGCAAGCCAAAATAGCGAAATCTCCCGTTCCAGTAGCAACATCCATGATGTGCTTGGGGCTGAAGGGACGTAGCCAAGCAATCGCTTTTCTGCGCCAACTGCGGTCGATTCCTAAAGATAAGGTATGATTTAGCTTGTCGTAGGCATGTGCAATGTTATCAAACATGCGTTCCACTTGCTCTGTTTTCTTCCCATCTTCATTATAAGGCTTGATATGTTGTTGTGGGTAGTCCATTCTTAATCTTTTTTGCTTATTTCAAAAACGTTTCAACGTTTTTGAATATGCGTTCTGTTATATTGCTAGTGTCTTCTTTCACAAAAGTTTCACCGGTAATGTTTTCGAAGAGTTCAATGTATCTATCACTGATACTTTGTACTATAGCTGGAGTCATCTCAGGTACAGATTGTCCTGCTTTGCCTTGGAATCCGTTTTCCATTAACCATTCGCGAACAAACTCTTTAGAAAGTTGTTTTTGAGGCTCGCCTTTTTCAAAACGTTCTTGATAACCTTCAGAATAAAAGTAACGACTTGAGTCTGGAGTGTGAATTTCATCCATCAAGTAGATTGTTCCATTATGCTTTCCGAACTCATATTTAGTGTCTACGAGAATCAAACCTCTTTCGGCCGCAATTTCAGTTCCACGTTTAAATAGAGCTAGTGTGTATTTCTCCAATATTTCATATTCTTCAGGAGTAGCTAATCCTTGTTTCAGAATTTCTTCTTTAGAGATATCTTCATCATGCAAGCCCATTTCAGCTTTGGTCGTTGGAGTGACGATAGGTTCAGGGAACTTCTCATTTTCGCGCATACCTTCTGGCAATTTCACTCCACAGATTTCGCGTACACCACTTTTGTAAGTACGCCAAGCGCTTCCACACAAGTATCCGCGTACAATCATTTCTACTGGGAATCCTTCACACAACACACCTACAGTAACCATAGGGTCTGGTGTAGCTAGTTTCCAATTCGGACAGATGTCTGTAGTGGCATCGAGAAATTTAGCTGCTATTTGATTCAGCATTTGACCTTTGTAAGGAATCCCCTCTGGTAAAACTACATCGAAAGCCGATATACGGTCGGTTGCTACCATGACGAGTTTTTCACCGTTGATGTTATAAACATCACGCACTTTTCCGTGGTACACATTTTGTTGTCCAGGAAAATTGAAATCTGTTTTTGTTAAAGCTTTCATTGTTTTATAATAATTACAAGTTAAAAATCACAGAAACGATTAGTAGTAGACTTATCTTATCGCATGTTTCCCGTTGATAATTAAGTTTTCTTCTTTTCGTTTCTCCCTTTCGGCTTTTGCCTCCTTGTCGAATTTTTCATAAGCATCTACGATGCGTTCTACTAGTTTATGGCGAACAATATCTTTTTTATTTAACTCAATAAAGCTAATTCCTTTTACTCCTTTCAGAATACGAAGTGCTTGCACTAATCCTGAGGTTTGAGAAGCTGGAAGGTCTATTTGAGTCATATCTCCTGTCACAATCATTTTGGTATTCATACCCATACGTGTAAGAAACATCTTGATTTGTTGAGTTGTTGTGTTTTGAGCTTCGTCGAGAATAACAACTGCGTCATTTAATGTTCGTCCACGCATAAAAGCCAAAGGTGCAATTTGAATGATGTTAAGCTCTAGATACTCTTTCAGCTTTGCAGCAGGTATCATATCTTGCAAAGCATCATATAAAGGTTGTAGATACGGATCAATTTTATCCTTCATGTCACCAGGTAGAAAACCTAACTTTTCACCAGCTTCTACAGCCGGTCGGCTAAGGATGATTTTTTTGATCTCTTTGTTCTTTAATGCACGTACAGCAAGGGCTATAGCAGTATATGTCTTTCCTGAACCTGCCGGACCAATAGCAAATAGCATATCATTTTTAGCAAATCCTTCCACAAGTTTTAATTGATTCTCACTTCGTGGAATGATGGGTTTGCCTGTAACACTAAATACTATAACGTTTCCAGTTTGTTCAGCCTGAGGGGCATTCCCTTTAATTATATCTATGATAACTTCCTCTTTTAACGAATTATATTCGGCACAGTATTTTTCGAGTTTCGTGATGTTTTCTTCAAAGGCACACATCTCCTCTTCATCGCCTAGCACTTTAATAACATTACCACGCGCCACAATACGTAGCTTTGGGTATAAAGCTTTTATTAGCTGAATATTGGCGTTGTTCACACCATAAAAAATAACCGGGTCGATCTCTTCAAGAACAATCAGTTTTTCTATCATTTAATTGTATTAAAGAAAAATTTCTGCAAATTTAATGAAACGTTTTGGATTCTATAGCGGTTTACGAATGAATTTTATAGCAATTTACATTCATCGTGTAGTGATATGGAAGCACCCTTGTTTCAATTCATATTTAATATAGCATTTATCTGCTTGTCTTAAGTCTCTTAAGACTTCTGATAAGACTAATTTTAAAGTATCACTACTGACATCTTGGAGTGGACGTCCTTCTTCATCTTCTATTTTTTTAAATCTCTTCCAACTAACATCGAATGTTGCGCCATAGCAATGGGCTGAATTAGCTGAAGCATTTCCATTTCTACGCCGTAGTTTTTTCACATCATTTTGTGAGCGTAAAACTGACGTTACTATAATTTGGTTTGGATTTAATCCCTTAGCTGTAAGCGAATCAAGAAAATTGGCACCTATTGTGTCTAGCAATAGACTTGCTTGAGGTACGAGGTAAGGTATGGAATGGGTTAGTGAGTCAACTGAATAAAATTCATTATTAGTGATGTGCACAAGCTCATCTTTCATTCTTTCCGCTTCATCTCTATCTTTAGGTGGACAGATACCGATGGCTTGGGCTATGGTTAAGTGTTTATCATTTAAATCGGGGAAAGAGCGCTTGTAGCTTAATACACCTCGTATGTTGTGAGGAGTATTTAATTTGAGAGACATGTCTTTCTTTTTGCAACCAGCAGTCAGCGTGATAATTCCAGTAATTAATATTAATAAAGGGAGTAGGTGGAGTTTATGGCGATTCATTTTTTTTCTTTTTCGCACAAAGATACAAAAAATAGCCTACTTGCAAAATGCAGAGAGGTTATCCCATTGAAATATTTTAGAGCCCTGTTGATCGTATTCCGACACATTTGCCAGATCTCCTTTACGTATGAATAAAAAAATGATTATTTTTGCATTCGAAACCCCAAAAAGAGATTGGCGTGCAAAGGTATTTTATATATTTAGCTTATGATGGAACCAACTATCACGGTTGGCAAATACAACCCAACGGAAGTAGTATTCAGGAATGTTTGATGAAGGCTTTGGCTACTTTTCTGCGGTGTGATTTAGAAGTAATTGGTGCTGGACGTACAGATGCCGGTGTTCATGCCTCTTTGATGGTAGCCCATTTTGATTACGAGGATGTACTTGATACAGTGCTTGTCGTTGAAAAGTTGAATCGTTTATTGCCTCCTGACATTTCTGTATATGATGTTTATAGAGTAAAAGAAGACGCCCATGCCCGTTTTGATGCTACAGCACGCACGTATAAGTATTATGTAACTACTGCAAAGTTTCCTTTCAATCGGCAATACCGCTGCCGTGTTTATGGAGCATTAGATTATAACCGTATGAATGAAGCAGCACGAGTTTTATTCGAATACACCGATTTTACTAGTTTTAGTAAGCTTCACACCGATGTAAAAACCAATATCTGTCACATATCTCATGCAGAGTGGGTGAAGATGGAAGGTGAAGATACTACGTGGGTCTTCACTATTCGTGCCGATCGTTTCCTCCGTAATATGGTTCGTGCAATTGTAGGAACGTTACTTGAAGTGGGACGAGGCAAGCTCACTATAGAGGGATTTCGTAAGGTGATAGAGCAACAAGATCGATGCAAGGCCGGTACGTCAGTCCCGGGAAACGCACTCTTTCTTGTTAATGTTGAATATCCAGATCATATTTTTGTTGTCGATAAGTAATATGCTATAAATTATTTCTTTATCGTTATATAGTGTAAATTTAAACTTTTAAATAAAATGTGGTTATTATTAGCCTTTCTCTCAGCTACTTTGCTGGGCTTTTATGATGTATTTAAGAAGCAATCTTTGAAAGATAATGCTGTATTGCCTGTATTGTTCCTTAATACGCTATTCTCTAGTCTTATCTTTTTACCTTTTATCTTACTTTCGATTGTTGAACCTAGTTGGCTTGGAGGGACTATTTTTAATGTACCAGTAGTCGGATGGGAACAACATAAATACATAATTATAAAGTCTTTTATTGTTTTGACTTCTTGGATTTTGGGTTATTTTGGTATGAAGCATTTGCCTATTACTATTGTAGGTCCAATAAATGCCACCCGTCCGGTTATGGTCTTGGTGGGGGCAATGTTAGTGTTTGGAGAGCGATTGAACCTTTATCAATGGATTGGAGTGTTGCTGGCAGTTGCTTCGTTTTTTATGCTAAGTCGTTCAGGAAAGAAAGAAGGAATTGATTTTAAGCACAACAAATGGATCCTTTTTATAATATTGGCAGCTGTAACAGGTGCTATTAGCGGACTTTACGATAAATTCCTGATGACACGATTAAATCCGATGTTAGTACAGTCTTGGTATAACGTTTATCAGTTGTTTATCATGGGTACAATCTTACTACTTATATGGTGGCCAAAACGCAAAGTTATTACAGCTTTTCGTTGGGATTGGTCTATTATCCTTATTTCGATTTTTCTATCAGCCGCAGATTTTGTTTATTTCTATGCATTGAGTTATGATGACTCTATGATTTCTATTGTTTCAATGGTTCGTCGAGGAAGCGTTGTTGTTTCCTTTATTTTCGGAGCACTTCTTTTCCGTGAAAAGAATCTAAAAAGCAAAGCGATTGACTTGATCCTCGTATTAATCGGAATGATATTCTTATATTTGGGCTCAAAATAATTAATACATCATGAAAGTAAATAAATTAATTCTAAATATTAGTCTTTGTACATTAGGACTATTCTCTTTTTTCTCTCTGCAAGCTCAAGAAGCAAAGTCGCTTTTTATAAATGTGCCCGATTCTATTTGTCGTTTACTTACCAAAGTAAATCGTGAAGACTGTATTGATTTCCTTCAAAGTAATATGAAGGCGATTGTAGATAATCGTTTTGGGCAGAAATCAGAAATGACTGATCTAGGTAAAGATTATATCCGGATGCAAATGACGCCGGAAATAGTTTGGCAGATGAAGGTCTTGGCGCTCAGTGATTCGACGAATATAATTTGTACGGTATCCACCGCTTGCGCTCCTGCTTGTGATAGCAATATTTCTTTCTATTCAACAGACTGGAAGTTGATAGCTTCAGATTCATTCATCAAGCTGCCTGTAATGAGTGATTTCTTAGCAACACCAGACTCAACCGTTATCTATGAATTTGAGGAGGCAACTCGTGAAGCCGACCTTTTATTAACAAAGATTGATATGAATAAGAATAATGCTGAATTAATCGTTACTCTATCAACCCCTGACTATATGTCAAACGATGCAGCAGAAAAATTGAAGCCTTTTCTCCACCGTTCTATTGTATATAAGTGGAGAAATGGCCGATTCTCATTGGAATGATAATTAGAGTTAAGAGGGGCATTAACTTTCAATTTGATAATAGCAATTCTTTCGATCAATTAGTAACTATATGTTGCAGCCTTTGCACTTTGGCTGGCAGAACGAATGGGTACTAAAGTGAACCCCCAATTATATTCTCGGTTTGCCGGAATTTGATAAAAAGGTTCAGGTCTTGCTCCCCAACTATCATAGCCTCCAACTCCTTGTTGTTTCATATCAATGCAAACCTCAACAAAGTTTCTTGGAATGATGTCATTTACGTGTTGCATTCTGCGTAGTACATTCCGAGCTGCCTTTTCATCATGATTGGCTACTTCCTCAGGTGTAAAATTATTCCATTGGTAAGGGTGGGGAAGAGCTTCTTCAGAGTCAAAGTCCTCGATAGAATTACGTAAAGCGTTGAATCCGATTAAGCTATCTGCAATAATTGCAATTCCATTTCCTTTGTCTGAAGATAACGCTAGCCAGCGTGTATCAGTGTGATGCCCATTTTCTTGTGGACGTACATAATTGAAATACATTTTCTCTACTTCTGTTTGGTACTCGCCAACTAAAGTCCCATGATTACGGTCAATATAGTTCTCTTGTGGTCCGCGTCCGAAATAATGAATTTTATTCATAGTAACAGGAAGTCGAAAGCGTACACCTATTCTTGGCACCTCTAGTTTAGGCGCATCTTGATGTGCTGCATCGTTGCCTGGAGTAAATGTAGCCATTCGAGTAGATTCCGACACACTTGTTTCAATAGCTTGTTGATCTGTAGAGGTAAATTGAGCGCTTACATTAACAATTCCGCTTGGATATACTTTATAAGTAATCTTATAAAGATTACCAGCAGCTAGCTTGTAAGTAGCTTTTAATAGAATGATATTATTTTCTGTTGTAATCTGAGTCTCTGTAACGTTGAAGTTTTTGCTAGACTGTTTCCATACTTGTAAACGCTTAGGAGCTCCATTTCCATAGTCATTATCATTAGGGGCACGCCAGAAGTTCGGCTGAATACCAAATTGATCTTTAAAGTATTCAACCCCATCTACGCAGTATGATGTGATTAATCCTCTTTTTTTGTTGAAGACTAAGCTCACTTTTTTTGATAATATTGAAACATCATCTCCTTCTGTATACGTCCGCAATGTCGGACCTTTTGCATTGTACACCTCCTTCTTATGCTCAACGGGAAGGCGGAACTGGTCATGAGCTATTTCATACCCTATAGGTATGAGTGGTTCAGGTTTTGTCGTTCTAACTTTGAAATTGATAAAATACTCTGTGCCGGGACTAGGCTTCAATCCGCTCACCGGTATGACAAGCTCTTTAGATGCTTGTGGTTCAATGTCAAGTGAAAGATTCCCACTTCGAGCCACTTTGCCATTAGTGAGTATGAAGTACTGTATCTGATATTTTTTCAGGTTCGTAAAGTAGAATCTATTAGTAATCTTAAATTTTCCTGAGGTTAGGTCTAGTGCCTCGAAACCAATATTTTGATGCACGTATTTAACTTCAGCCATACCAGGATGAGGCGTACGATCAGGGTTGACGAGTCCATTACAATTGAAATTACCGTCACTAGGGGCATTAACACCGAAGTCACCTCCGTAAGCCCAATATTCTTTCCCGTTTTTATCCTTTTGCAGTAATCCTTGATCTACCCAATCCCAAATATATCCTCCTTGTAGATTGGGGTACTTATATATAGCTTGCCATTGTCCCCATAGGTTACCCGTTGAGTTTCCCATAGCATGAGCGTATTCAGATGGTACTACGGGGCGGTCGCTACCATTTTTACCTGTATCTTCCAGCCAACTTGCTCCTGGATATTGCGGTACGTACATATCCGAGTTCCATTCCCATTGTGCACGCTCGTAGTTCACAGGACGCTCCATCAGTTCTTTATCGGCTTTCTTAAGCCAGAGATAAGTTTGATAAAAATTGTATCCATTTCCTGCTTCATTACCCAATGACCAGAAGGTGACGCATGGATAATTTTTATTGCGTTCAAACATATTAATCGTTCGTTCCATGTGAGGTTTAAGCCATTCAGGATTGTTGCCAAGTGTTCCCCCTTTACGTAGATCGTAATACATACCGTGGCTTTCAATATTGGCTTCATCATATACATAGATTCCAAATTCATCGCATAGCTCATAGAAGCGACGGTCTTGAGGATAGTGACAGAGGCGAACACTATTAATATTGTTCTGCTTCATTAGTTCGAAATCTTTGCGCATCAAATCCTCTGTAACATAGTGACCCGTACTTTGGTTGTGCTCATGGATATTAACCCCTTTCAGTTTCAATGGCTGTCCATTTATAAATAAGCATATATAAGGTTTGCCATTAGCTGCTTTTTGATCAATGGCTTTGATTTCTATGCGGCGGAATCCTACCTTAAACGGAATTATTTCATTCACTCTACCGTTTTCTTTGACAGTCATGATAAGCTTGTATAGGTTCGGCTGCTCTGATGTCCATGTACTAATGTTAGCTATCTTTGCATTGAAAGCTAAACTATGCGTTTTGTCTTTGGGTAAATAAGCTGTTTTTTCTTCAGAAGCAATGGTCTTACCTTGGGCATCAATCAGTTCATACATTAGTGTAAGATTTGTAGGCGCAGGATGATGATTACGTAAGTCTACATTTAAAGCGAATATGCCGTTCTTATAAGTTTTATCTAATGTTGATTTTACGCTAAAGTCTCTCAGTGCGGCTTTAGGCTGAGCATATAAATATACATCCCGTTCAATGCCACTAATGCGCCAGAAATCTTGGCATTCTAGAAAAGACCCAGTACTCCAACGAAAGATTTTCAGTGTGAGTACATTTTTCCCAGGTTTTAGATATTTATTAATCAGAAATTCAGCAGGGTTTTTTGAGTCTTCGTTGTATCCCACTTCTTGTCCGTTGATATATACATATACACCAGATTTAGCACCTGAAAGATGCAGATAAATATCTCGTTCTTCCCAATGAGCAGGGATGTTTATGTCACGGCGATAAACTCCTACCGGATTATTCTCAGGTAGAATCGGTGGTTGTGGGTTACGTGGTTTGAATTCATAGCCATGATTTGTATATATAGCTACTCCGTATCCTTGAAGTTCCCAATTACCTGGAACTTTAATCTCTTTCCAATTATCAGTGCTTACTGACGGATCAACGATGTTAGATGGGAGTTCCTTATAACTATCTACAAAATAAAATTTCCATGTGCCGTTTAATAATTGGTAGTATTTGCTTTTTTCAAACTTTCCCGTAAGCGCGTTTTCGCGATTGCCATACGTCATAAAAGATGTTCGTGGGTATTCTTTGTTTACAGATACCACCTGTACGTCTTTCCAATAGGGTTTTAATACAGTTTCTTGGCTCATCGTTACCATTGGCCATTGAGAAAGAAGACTAGTCAAGACTAGCACGCTTAGTAGGTGTAATGCTTTGTATTTCATGTGTATATTATAATCGATGGTTATACTTGTATCTTATATGCTATCAGAGATCTTTATAGATCAGCATATATTATTAAAGCATCTACAAAGTAGATGAAGGATAGATTTGTAATCTTTGATTTAGATTAGTGTTTTTAAGCTTAGCGACTTGGTGTCTTTTTCAGTTTTGAGCCTAAAAATAAGAGCATGTGAAGGATTTGTTTTGAATGTGTTAAGTTGTATATTCTTCATCTTCCAAAATTTTTAATTGGGGGTTATTAATTGGTTTCTGATTTCTGAGTCAAAAATACGAATTAATAATTAATTTTAGATTCAATATGATGAATAATTCGATCAATTTGATTAATACGAAAAAAGTCTTCATAAGTTTTAACTTATAAAGACTTTTAAGGGGTGGAAGACCGGACTCGAACCGGCGACATTCAGAACCACAATCTGACGCTCTAACCAACTGAACTACATCCACCATGTCTGCGTTTCTCTAACGCGGTGCAAAGATAGATATTATCTTTAATTCTCCAAAATATTATCTTACTTTTTTTCGTAAAAAAAATATTCTTTTATTCCCTCATTGTGCTTGCTGAAAAGGGATCTAGTATCATTCGTGAAGATATTCAACGAGTTACGTATATTCTTAGGGATAGAGTCTGTTGGAAAATTAACAGGAAGAAGTTGGTAGTTTTTTTTCTTCGATTGAATAGGTCGGGCCGTCCACACTAAGCTATATCCACAACGACTTAATCTTGTGGTGCTATCTTTGACTAATTCCATGCTAACCATAATTCCTCCATCTGTCTTACGGGCAGACATATTGGATATATAATTGCCCAGTGAATAAACAATAAGATGCTTGCTAGAGGTTAGACTGTCTTTACGCAATTCGATCGGCTGTACTACGTGGGGGTGGCTCCCTATCACATGATTCACTCCTTTATTAAGTAGCCAATTGGCTAGAAACTTTTGTTCTTTATTCGGAAGCGATTGGTATTCAATTCCCCAATGCATACAAGCAATGATTGCATCGGGTTTAAGAGCTTTGCTCGCTTCAATATCATGAGACATCGTAATTGTATCGATGTAGTTAATTATATTAGGAGTAGTGGGGCGAATGCCGTTGGTTCCATAAGTGTAGTTTAGTATGGCAATTCGAATCCCGTTTTTATTTAATATAAGCGGGTATTTTTGCTTTCTTTCGGTTAAGCTAAGATAGCTTCCAGCCCGTTGAATTTTTAAGGAATCTAGTTTTTTTATAGTACGTTCTAATCCTCTTTTTCTGCGATCTAGACTATGATTGTTAGCAGTTAAAAGCACGTTGAATCCAGCCTCATGAATAGCAGTTAGGTATTCATCTGGCGCACTGAAGGTGGGATAACCTGTATATGGTTTACCCCCTAACGTCACTTCCAAATTTGCAATTGCAAAGTCAGCTTTTTGGATTTCATCTTTTACGTATTTAAAATAGGGGGAATAGTCGAAGCCTCCAGTCTTGGTGCGTGCTGCGTTTATTTGTTCTTTATGCTGCATGAGGTCTCCAGCAAAAAGAAGTCGTAGGGTATCAGGAAGAACTTTTTTTTTAGAAATTATTTGTGTGTCTGTTGGGGAACTGATTGTTTTTTCTTTCCCTGCTTGCGACCGGGTGGTGCAAGACAGGGAAAGATATAGAATAATCAGAACCAATGCGATTTTCATTGGTAAATTGCTTTCTTACCTGCAAGAAGAGTGTTTTTCATCAGTGATACAATAGTCATTGGTCCAACGCCTCCGGGTACGGGAGTGATGAATGAACATTTTGGTGCAACTTCATCAAATCGCACATCACCTGTAAGTTTGAATCCCGATTTTTTAGTGGCATCCGGAACGCGTGTAGTACCTACATCAATCACTACAGCACCTTCTTTAACCATTTCTTCTTTTACAAAATTAGGTTGGCCTAAAGCAGCGATAATAATATCAGCTTCTTGGCATTCTTTTACAAGATCTTTACTTCTGCTATGACATACTGTGACAGTAGCATCCCCTGGATAAGCTTTTTGCATCATCAGAGCAGCCATAGGTTTGCCAACAATATTACTACGTCCAAGGACAATACATTTTTTACCAGAGGTCTCTATGTGATAGCGCTTTAGTAGTTCTATGATGCCATTAGGTGTCGCTGATACATAGCAAGGAAGACCAATTGACATACGTCCCACGTTGATAGGATGAAAGCCATCTACATCTTTACGGTAATCGATGGTTTCAACCACTTTTTGTTCAGAGATGTGTTTGGGCAGTGGTAGTTGTACAATGAATCCATCTACGTCTTCATCGTTATTAAGTTCTTGTACTTTAGCAAGTAACTCTTCTTCGGTTACATCACTTTCGTAGCGAATGAGTGAAGACTTGAACCCACAAACTTCACAGGCTTTCACTTTGGCAGCTACATAGGTTTCACTGCCTCCATCGTGTCCTACGAGGATTGCAGCTAAATGAGGACGTTTTCCTCCACGAGCAACAATTTCTGCTACTTCTGCTGCAATTTCTTGCTTAACTTGTTCCGAAATAGCTTTTCCGTCTATAAGAGTCATATTAGTATAGTAATTATTGATGATGGATTTATTTTTTCATTTTCGGCATCATTTTACCCATCTTGCTACTTGTAACCATTTTCATCATCTTACGAGTCTGATCAAATTGTTTCAATAAGCGATTTACTTCTTGAATAGTCGTTCCGCTACCCTTAGCAATACGAGTGCGTCGTGAACCATTCAGCAATTCTGGGTTGGAGCGTTCTGCAGGTGTCATTGAATAGATAATTGCTTCAATGCTTTTGAAAGCATTGTCGTCTATATCAATATCTTTGATTGCTTTGCCTACTCCAGGAATCATAGAAGCCAATTCTTTCAAGTTACCCATCTTCTTGATTTGTGCTATTTGGCTTAAGAAGTCGTTAAAGTCAAACTGATTTTTAGCGATTTTCTTTTGCAAACGTTTAGCCTCTTCCTCGTCATATTGTTCTTGAGCACGTTCTACCAAAGAAACAATATCACCCATACCAAGAATACGGTCAGCCATACGAGCAGGGTGGAATTGATCAATTGCATCCAGTTTTTCACCAGTACCAACAAACTTGATAGGTTTGTTAACCACCGAGCGAATAGAAAGCGCAGCACCACCACGAGTATCACCATCCAGTTTAGTTAAAACTACACCGTTAAAATCTAGGCGCTCGTTAAATTCTTTGGCAGTATTCACAGCATCCTGACCCGTCATTGAGTCTACAACAAACAAGATTTCATCTGGATTAATGGCTTCTTTGATAGCTGTAATCTCGTTCATCATTTGCTCGTCTACAGCAAGACGTCCGGCTGTATCGACAATCACTAAGTCGTAGCCTTTTGCTTTAGCTTCTTGAATCGCATGCTGAGCAATCTCTACCGGATTTTTGCTGTCCAGTTCAGAGTACATTGGTACTTCAATTTGTTCAGCCAATACTCTCAACTGTTCGATAGCAGCGGGACGATATACGTCACAAGCCACCAGTAAGGGTTTACGATTCTTCTTAGTTTTAAGCATTCGTGCTAGTTTTCCAGAGAAGGTCGTCTTACCAGAACCCTGCAAACCAGACATCAAGATAACCGCCGGGCGAGATTCAAGATTGATTTCAACTGTTTCTCCTCCCATTAACTGGGTTAGCTCGTCGTGAACAATCTTCACCATCAACTGGCTTGGCTTCACAGCCGAAAGAACATTCTGACCGATGGCTTTTTCTTTCACCGTGTCAGTGAAAGTCTTTGCAACTTTGTAGTTAACGTCGGCATCAAGTAATGCCTTACGTACATCTTTCAGCGTCTCCGCTACGTTGATTTCGGTGATTTTACCTTCACCTTTTAGAATCTTGAATGACCGTTCTAGTCTCTCACTTAAATTATCGAACATAGTTGTTTAATTACGAATTAATATTTGAGCTTGCAAATGTACAAAAATCTCTTGTATTTATATCTTTTTGTTCTGCCATTTTGCTTTTTTGAAGTAAATATAACTTGTGATCAATAGCAAGGTATAGTACAGAATCTCAACCGTAAAGCAAGTTTCTACGGATGCTTTAATCCATAAACCTACAAGAATAATGTAGGAAGTATATATGGTTATGGTTATCGTTTCAAGTAATAAGGCTGCTTGAGTATTTCCCGTGCCGGAAATACCATTAAATATAATATTGGAAGCAGACGCAACGAGCATAGCGAAGCAAATAACGTATACGGAAGGTGTTGATTCGAGAATCAAAGATTGCTCACCTGTGTAAATAGACAAAATGAAATGCGGAAACAGTGATGTTATTAACACTAGCCCTAGCATGATCAAGACCGAGAATCGGACTATCTTCCGAATTAGTGGAATGACATGAGCAACGCCTCCTGCGCCAATAGCATTACTCACAAGGGTATTAGTAGCAGTGGAAAGTGCACTAACCGGAATCATGAGAACAATGTATATGCTTCGGACAATGTTTGCAACAGCCAGTTCACGTTCACCTAAACGTTCCACAGCAATAAAGAATAAAAACCATGTAGCCATTGATAGAAAATACTGAAGCATCATAAAGCTGGAGATTTTGAGAACGCGCAATAGAAGTTTGGGATCAAAAGCACGGATCTTGTTCAGTCCATACTTCTTCAAATCTACAGTATAATACGTATATATTAAGAAGAAAATAATGGAAGAGGCTTCTGCCAACACTGAAGCGAATGCAGCACCTTTTATTCCCATTTCAGGTAAGCCGAACTTCCCAAAAATCAGAATATAATCCAGAACTACATTAGTAAGTGCCATTACTATGGCGTTTATCGTCAGCACTTTGGTCCTTGTAATGCCTATGTATAAAGCTCGGAACATAACATTGATAAACGAAAAGAAGAATCCATAGACACGCCAATCTAGAAATTCCATTGTTCCTTCGTAGACTGATGGCGAAGAAACCAATAGCTTCATTATACTTCCTCCAAGAGTTTTTGCAAAGGCAAATACAAGTATGGCTATGATAGATAAAAAAAGAATTCCTTGAATCGTGACAGGCCCAACATCTTTGTAGCGCTTTTCACCATTTCTACGAGCGATGACAATTTGTGAACCCGTACTAAAGCCAAAAGCGACGGTGAAGATACAAATATAAAAGAGTCCTCCCATAGCGGAAGAACCAAGCGCTATTTCACTAACGTGTCCCAGAAAAGCAGTGTCGGTAACATTGATAATATTTTGCGCCAGCAAGCTGAGTAGTATCGGATAACTGACACTCCAGATCTGTTTGTTGGTATACATTATAAAGGGTTTAAGTTTACTTTCTGCAAAGATAACGCTTTATTCTGATTCAGCAGGAAGAGGGTAGCATAAAATAATTTCTGCCCCTTGAGCTCCTTGCTGGTTTATTTTATAACTACCTCCAAAATGAGTTAACAACAATGAATTTATTTCATTACGGATACTGCTTTCCTGAGAGGATAGAGCCTGATCGGCTAACGGAGAATTGATTATTTGTAAATAAAGCCTATTCTCTTTTCTACTTAGCTTGAAGCTTATTTCCCTCTTGCCTAGTTGCTCTTGAGGTTTCTCAATATAACTCAGTGTACTAAGTAACGCTTGTCCTAAACGGGTTGTATCTGTGTGAATCAATATTGAATCGATTTCCGATGTAAACTGAATCTCAATATTAGTCGTTTCGTTTCTCATGCGGGCCATGTAAAACACCTCATTACAAAGTACTACAGCATCATAGTCTTGCATTTGGAATTTCATCATTTTCGCTTCTAATCGAGAAAGATCAAGAACATTGTTGACTAATCTCATTAACTTCTCTGAACTCTGATGAATAATTTCTGAATACTCTTCTCTAATTCTATCATCCATATTGGGTTCACTTGCAATAAGTTGTGAGAAACCTACAACGTTATTAAGTGGTGTACGAATGTTATAACTCATATTAGAAAGAAACCGATTTTTCATTTCATTAGTCGACCGAACAGTATCTGTTGCTTTTCTAATTTCTTTTTCAGAAAGTCTAAGTGCTTTACGAACTTTGAATAGACGGAAAAAAGAAGCAAATAGGATAATTAGAATCACACTAATTATAGCCAGACTCAATAGTCGTATTTCATTGGTTTCTCTGTCTTGTTTAAGTTCAATCTTGTCGATATTATAACTTTTCTTTATTTGTTCTAACTGATTATTTGATATCGCTATGGCTGCAGAATCTTTAATTGTTAGCGCCTGTTTATAGAGGGGCATAGCTTTTGTGTAATTCCCAGCTTCTACCCATATTCTAGCTTTATCTAGTAGTTGTTCGGCATAATCACTGGGAAAGTCATTCTTCAACATGTTTAATGTAGTGTCTATATAACTTGCCGCCTGATCATAATTTTTCTGATACTTATAATAGGAGGCGTATACATCATAATAAAGCACCCTATACATAAAGTAAGTATTCTCATTCAAATATTCTTTGGATTTTACTATATGTTCATAAGCTAACAGAGGTTGTTTGGTGTCAAGATAATAGTGCGCGTAGAAGATGTTGTTAAATATATAGACATCACTGAATCCCGCTTTTAAAGAAGGGTTGTCATGAATATATTTATTAAGAGTTCTTGCTTGTTCTTGAAGATATTTAAGTAGTTTTTTATTGTCCTTCATTTCCTTGGTTACCGTTATTAGCTGCGATAACACAGAAATTCGAACTACCGGATTTCCATTTTTTGGAAGCAGATTGTAAGCTTGTTCCAACGCTTTTAATCCTTCGTCCCAACGTTGGCTACCTATATATGCATTACTTAAACATTGATGAGCTGCGACTAGTCCTCTATTGTTTTTTCTTTCAGTCGCTTTTTGCTTCATTTGGTTTGCTTCTTCAATTGCTTTTTCGTATTGTTCAGAAAAAGTATATAAATCAACCTGAAAGCGTTGAGCATCAAAATAATAGTCCCACATACCAGATTTTTCAGCAAGAGGTTCCATTTTTTTCATCCACTTAGCAACACTATCTTGTTCAGTTTGATTATAGTAGTACAAAACATGATAATATACAGACAGACAGGCGTATTTGACATTTTTCTGTTTCAAAGATTCTTTCATCAGCGAATCCGAATATATTATGCATTTCTCATTGTTTTGTTCAATCTTAATGATATTGTTTAGAGCTACTAGTAGCGTCGTATCTTGTGGAAGAGTTGGCAATAATCGAACAAGGCTATCTGAAACGGCATAATTATCTGCAAAGCTCGAAAGAGTGTAGCAGCAAGTCAAAATAAAAGGAATTAGTCGTTTCATTTGTTTCCCCCTTCCATGCCTTTTTTATTAATAATAGGGTGCGTAAACAGAAAACGGGCCCCCTTGTCATAATCCGGGTCAATCCAGATTTTGCCACCGAGTTGTTCAATGATAAGTTGGCATATGGATAACCCGAGACCTGTTCCTTGAGCATTTTCATCCAGTTTCTCAAAACGGTTAAATATCTTGCTTTGATTTTCTTTAGTTATTCCGCAACCAGTATCTGAAACGGAAAAAAGAGCCGTTTCCTCTGTTTGTTTTTCGAGACTTAATGTTATTGAACCTTCCGAAGTGAATTTTGTAGCATTAATAAGTAGATTAATTAAAACCTGCTGTAAACGAGCATTGTCAGTCATTAGCTCTAATTGTTGAAGTGATGTTGAGAAGAGAACAGTTGCATTCGTTTGCTTTATTTTTTCTACCATGTCTATGATATTTTGGCACAAATCAACCACATCACATTTATTTAAATTGAAAGTCATTTTCCCAAATTCAAGACTAGACAAATCAATCACATCATTAATTAATTTGAGTAGTAATTCAGAGTTTTGCTGAATAATCTCGTTACACTGTTTTTTTGTTTCGTTATCAATTGCCTCTTCCGTTAGTATAGCCGAAAAACCAGACAATGCATTGAGTGGAGTACGTATTTCATGGCTCATGTTAGATAGAAAGAGACTTTTAGTACGAATCGATTTTTCAGCTTGTTTCTTTGCCTTTTTCAATTCTCTTTGCGATTGTAAAAGTCGGTTGTTATTTCTTTTAATATGGAAGATAGCAAATAAGATTAACACCACGATAAAAAGAATGATGAAAAGACTCCAGTAGAATATGTTTTTTTGAATATTGATATAATTGAGTTCGCTTTTGTCAACTTGATATAGAGCGTGCAGTTCATTGATCTGTTTAAGATAGCTTTGGGCATCCAATGAATCCTTTAAATTGTTGACTGTCTCATATACCTCACAAGCCTCTTTCCTTTCACCCATTAGTTCTAAGATTTCTGCACGTTCTTGGAGTAGTATAATATGTCTTGATAATCCTGATTTTTTTGTCAACCCCAATAGTTTATCATACTCAAGTAACGCTTTTTCATATTGTTTCGATTGAATATAATAACGGGCATTCATATAAGTATCAACTGTGATATAGTATGGATACGAATACTTTTTGCAAATCGTATCCATTTGTGCTAGGTATTCTGTAGCTTTGGCCAGATCATTTGTTTGAATGTAATAATAGGCATAGCAGCAAGGAAGATAAAAATCATTTGGTGTATTTGATTCATCTTTGTAAAGAGATTGGAGGTAAAGAATATCCTTTTCTGCATCAGTGTATCGTTTGTTTTTAAGCTTTATTAAAATGAGAAGAAACGTACCGGTTTTTAGATTAGACCGACTAGGGGATAAACTATTTTGCAGTACTTTCAATGACTCTTCATAAGAGTCAATAGCCGCCTGTGGAGCGCCTGAATATTGATAAGTTTGTCCTAGAGCTCGAAGAGCAAGTGCTATTCCGAATGAATAATTTAGAATTTTGGCCTGTTGATACATTAAATGAGCATTGTTGATAGCCAAACTGATATTACCCTTAGCAGTAAGTGCTTGAACAGCCATCATTTTTAAAGGGAAAAGAACCTCGTATTTCTTTTGACGTTCGATTTTAGGGCTTAGAAGTTTTTCCCATAGAATTACGCTGTCGGCTGTTATTGTACTGTCTGTGTTGAAAGATAGGTCATAATCGACAAGCGGTAGTAATGAAGCCAATCGCTTATTGTTTATATTTGTGGCTTGAAGAACCACAGAAAGGAAAATGGCAGCAATGCATGTTATGTGTCGTAAATTACTATTCACTGACTTGGCTGTTAGTAAGATCATTTGCAAAAGAAATAAAAAGAGTGAAAACTTGCAAACAATATTCACTCTTTTTTTACGAATCATTTCTTTCGGAACCTATTATGTTTTTAATTTCAATTGAAGGGGCATCACAAATTATATATTCTGTATCATCTATCTCTATTCACTTACAATTTAGGTTTTATTTGCTTATGATAACCTATGACAAGTTATGCCTAAATATCAAAAATAATGATGAACTTAATTTGATAGATTTACTCCTTTTTCTGACAAAAAAAGATATTGTGTGTAGCTAATTGTTTAAGTAGGAGAGATTTAAGACCTAGTTTGATGATTAGAGGTAAATAAAACGGAGCGCTATTCTAAAATTCTTTTAAGTGGGGATAAGAATGAATAAAGGTGAATAAACTGTTATCATAACTCAGTTTATTCACCTTTATTCGTTTGTATGATTCGAGCAGATTTAGCTGTTCATGCTCATTAGAAATTCATCATTATCTCTTGTCTTCTCCAAGCGATCCTTAACGAAGTCCATAGCTTCGAGCGGATTCATGTCGGCCAGATACTTGCGTAAGATCCACATACGGTCAAGAGTTGTTTTGTCTAACAACAGATCATCACGTCGTGTGCTAGAAGCAGTGATATTAACTGCAGGGAAAATACGTTTATTAGAAAGGTTTCTATCGAGTTGCAACTCCATATTACCTGTTCCTTTAAATTCTTCAAAGATAACTTCGTCCATTTTAGAGCCCGTATCGATTAGCGCAGTAGCAATGATCGTTAGTGATCCTCCATTTTCAATATTTCTAGCAGCACCAAAGAAACGTTTCGGTTTGTGAAGCGCATTCGCATCCACACCACCCGATAAAACTTTACCAGAAGCAGGAGATACTGTATTATATGCACGAGCAAGGCGAGTAATAGAATCAAGGAAGATGACAACATCATGTCCACATTCTACGAGTCTTTTCGCTTTTTCTAATACGATGCCTGCAATCTTTACGTGGCGTTCAGCTGGTTCGTCGAAAGTTGAAGCAATCACTTCAGCATTTACGCTGCGAGCCATATCAGTTACTTCCTCAGGACGCTCGTCAATTAGCAGCATGATCATGTACACTTCCGGGTGGTTGGCTGCAATAGCATTTGCAATATCTTTCATCAAGATAGTCTTACCAGTCTTTGGTTGAGCCACAATCAGTGCGCGTTGTCCTTTACCAATCGGAGCAAAAAGATCGACTACACGAGCAGACATAGAGTCAGAGTATCCACCTTTGCACAATCTAAATTTCTCATCAGGGAAGAGAGGTGTCAGGTGTTCAAAAGGCACGCGATCGCGAACGAAAGCAGCATCACGTCCGTTAATTTTAGACACTTTGACAAGCGGGAAATACTTTTCACCTTCTTTGGGTGGGCGAATAATTCCCTCAACCACATCACCGGTTTTTAAACCGAATAATTTAATTTGCGATTGCGATACATAAATATCGTCAGGAGATGATAGATAATTATAGTCTGAGGAACGGAGAAAACCGTATCCGTCTTGCATGATTTCCAAAACACCAACTCCATTTAGAATATCATCAAATTCATAAGGCTTTTCACGTTCGATAACCTTACGTTCTGGCTGTTGCTGAGCAGGTGGCAAGGCGTCAGCAGCATTGTTTTGCTGTTGTGCAGTGCGTTGTTGTGCTGCAGGACGTTGGTTATTGTTGTTGCGTTGGGTATTGTTATTGTTCGGATTATTATTTCCAGCATTTGGATTATTGTTTTCCCGTTGGCGAGCGATGCGTTGACGTTGTGCTTGGCCCGTTTGTTGTTGCGCTTGCTGGGCTTGAGGTGCTTGTTCAGGTGCAGCTTGTGCTGTTTCACCTTTTGTAGCCTCGAATTTTCCGAATAATTCAGTAGGAAGTTCTACTTTCTCAGAAGGGAGATCCTCGATTGGGATAAAATCATCGTCATCAGATTCAGATAATATATTGCTTTCTTCATCGATAACCGGTGCTGCCTTCTTTTGAGGTTTATTTATAATAGGTCTTTCAGCAGAGATGTTTTTTTCTGTTGCTTTTTTCTCAGGTTCAACAGCTTGTACCTGTTTTTCTTTAACCGGTTCTTTAATCGGTTCTTTTTCGGTTGCAGCAACCGTTGCAGTAGCCGTTTCAGCAGCTTTTACAGCAGGCTTTGTGTTTTCAACCTCTTTGTTTTCTTCTTTATCAGTAGCATCGTCAGCTTTACGTGGGCGGCCAACTTTGCGTTTAGAAGCCGCTTTTTCTGTTTTCTTTTCAGCTACAGGCGCTTCGTTCGTTTTCTTAGCAGCCTCTTTTGACGGTTGTTGTTGAGGGGCTGCAGCTGGGGCGTTCGTCTTGTTTTTTGTTGGTTCTACGTTTTTCGCGTCAGCTGCAACTTTTTCTTCTTTTTTAGGTGCAGCTACATGTGGGCGCTTGTTCTTTTCTACTTTGCGTTCTTCTTTTAGTTTTTCTGCGGCAACTTTTTTTGTAGCTCCTGCTATTGCTTGTTCATCAAGTATTTTGTAAACGAGTTCTTCTTTTTTTAATGAATCTGTTTTCTTAATACCAAGGTCTTTTGCAATTATTTGAAGTTCCGACAGATTTTTGTCGTTCAATTGAATAATGTTATACATATAGTATGGTAAGTTATTAATATTTCCGTATAGAATTGAGATATGGACAGACAACTACAGCATTACAACCGAGGAGTTGCGAGCATATGTTTTGTTTTTAATTATGAATTAGGGATGAATATATGTTGATTCGTGGATTGTTTCAACGGGGCAAAGATAATAAATATTTTTGGTTTCATGAAAAAACGAACCGTTTTTTCATCGTAAAAACTTATCTTTGCTGTCTAAAACAGTGTTTTATGACCATAAATGAGGCTTATTTAATTTATTTTTCCCCTACACATACTTCTAAACAAGTAGCTGAAGAAATTGTTCGGGGCACTGCAATTAAAAATGTAATTACACTTGATCTAACTTTGCAGCCAAGTGAGGATATCGAAATCCCAGCTTCTGCTTTAGCTATTCTAGTTTTGCCAGTATATGGCGGGCATGTTGCTCCTTTAGCAATGGAGCGATTAGCTAAAATACGTGCGCTTGATACTCCTTCTGTATTAGCTGTAGTATATGGAAATCGTGCTTACGAGAAAGCGTTGATGGAGTTAGACGCATTTGCGATTTCTCGCGGATTTAAGGTAATAGCCGGTGCTACTTTTATTGGAGAACATTCTTATAGTACAGATACATATCCAATAGCAGCTGGTCGGCCGAATAGCACCGATTTAAATCTGGCATATACTTTTGGAAACCAAATTCTTGAAAAAATAGACAAAGCTGAGGATGAAGAAAAGCTTTACACAGTAGATGTTCGTGCCATTAAGCGTCCCAATCAACCTTTCTTCCCTTTGTTTCGCTTTCTAAGGAAAGTGGTGAAATTGCGTAAAAGCGGTATAGCATTGCCACGCACCCCTTGGGTAGTCGATGAAAGCCGATGCATTCATTGCGGTATTTGTGCAGCTCACTGTCCTTCGGGTGCCATAACACTAGGAGATGAGTTAAATATAGATGCCGATAAATGTATCAAATGCTGCGCTTGCGTGAAGTCCTGCAAAGAACGCGTCAGAGTTTATGATACCCCTTTTGCACCTTTACTTTTTGATTGTTTCAAGAGACCAAAGTCCCCTCAAACCATCTTATAAATAAGTATTCGTTTCGTGTTTTCATCGATTCGGAAACGATTGTCGATCCGTTCTCCTATTAGCCAAACAATGCGTTCACCGCAGCAAAGTACCCATTGCTGTTCTTTTTGGCTAATAGAGAATTTGCGGTCGGTGAGATAGTCGCTTACCTTTTTTCTACCTTTCATCCCAAATGGAATAAAAAAATCACCGATTTGCCATTTGCGACAGTGAACAGCTTCATTGAGCTTATCGGCATCCAGGCAAGCCACGTTCTTTTCCCTAGGAATTTGAAAAAGTGGGGTGTATTCCTGCTCCTCCATTATTAAATTCGGGCAGGAATCCTCTTTAATAGACGCTGTGGAAGTCAGTAAAAGAAACTCTCTATCTTTGATAATCCTCCATTCTTTGCAAGCAAACTGTTTACCCGATTGCCCATCAAGTGACAGAGTAATATCTTTAATTTGCGCGGAATTAAATCCCAATGGGTGCAAGATCTCAAAGAGTAATGCTGCAGGCGAAGGCTCTTCTAGTAATGCCTTGATTAAAATACCCTTTTCAGAGCTGATCCGCTCCTTGGCTTTCTGTATTTCCTTATTATATAAGGTAGCAACATCATTTAGATAATTACTAGTATCCATCATGTTACTTTTTACCGAAGGATTAATCTCTTGCATCAGTGGAATCAGGTTGAGCCGGATTTTATTGCGCGTGTATTCATCTTCAAGATTCGTACTATCTGTGACGAAATCTTGTTCAATACACTTTAAGTAATTTGTAATTTCGTTTCGATTGATGCAAAGCAATGGGCGTACAATTGCTCCGTTTCGGGGACGTATACCTAGCAAACCACTAAGACCCGTACCTCTGATCAGATTGAGTAACATCGTTTCTACACTATCATCCTGGTGATGAGCGATAGCAATAACCTGAGCATTCGTTTCTTCTTTTATTTTCTCAAACCAATTATAGCGAAGCTCTCTGGCAGCCATTTCAATAGATACTTTCTTGTCAGAAGCATACCCAATCGTATCAAAATCTACCACATGCAGGGGAATCTTGTTTTTATCGCAAAGTTGTCTCACGAATAATTCATCCCGGTCAGACTCTTCTCCCCGTAAATGGAAATTACAGTGAGCAGCTTCACACTCATAACCAGCCGAATGGAGTAAACAAAGCAAGGCTACAGAGTCAGCTCCACCACTTAGCCCGATCAGGATTTTATCTTTGGATGAAAATAAATTTTCCTTTTCAATATATTGTATAACGCGTTGTTGTATCATGATTTGCAAATATAATAGTTTATTAAGTTATTTCAAGTGAATAGGGCTTGTTTTCGTACTTTCTGATAAGATATCTTGCTGCTATTTAAAAACAGTCTAAATAATTTGCGTGCTCGGAAGTTATGAATTATCTTTGCCCAAAAATAAGATAGTTATGCGTTTGTCCGAATTAAAAACAGGCGAAAAAGGTGTTATCGTTAAGGTATTGGGTCACGGTGGCTTCCGAAAACGTATTGTTGAGATGGGTTTTATTAAAGGTAAAACTGTTGAAGTATTACTGAATGCTCCGCTTAAAGATCCTATAAAATATAAGGTATTAGGGTATGAGATATCTCTTCGACGTCAAGAGGCCGAAATGATTGAAGTTGTTAGCGAGGAAGAAGCCAAAGAACAAGCCGAAGAAGTCGTATGTCCAAAAGGATTACCCGAAGATATCTCCGTAAAAGAGGGAGAGATGAAGCGTTTAGCATTAGGTAAACGTCGTACTATCAATGTCGCGTTGGTAGGGAACCCCAATTCAGGCAAAACCTCACTTTTCAACCTTGCTTCTGGTGCCCATGAACATGTTGGAAATTATAGCGGTGTCACTGTGGACGCCAAAGAAGGTTATTTCGATTTTGAAGGCTATCATTTTCGTATCGTAGATCTTCCTGGAACCTATTCCTTATCGGCCTATACTCCTGAAGAAATATATGTTCGTCGTCACATTATTGAAGAAACCCCTGATGTGGTTATAAATGTAGTCGATTCTTCCAATTTGGAGAGAAACCTATATCTGACTACGCAATTGATCGACATGAATGTGCGTATGGTTGTAGCTTTGAATATTTATGATGAGCTCGAATCAAGTGGCAATACATTAGACTATCCTTTGTTGAGCAAACTGTTTGGCGTGCCCATGATTCCCACAGTGAGCAAGAAGAATCGCGGACTAGATACCCTTTTTCACGTTGTGATCAATCTGTATGAAGGAGTCGATTTCTTTGATAAACAAGGAAAAATGAATCCCGAAGTACTCAAAGACCTAACCGAGTGGCATGATTCTCTCGAAGATCGTAAGAATAATGAAGAGGAACATCTGGAAGACTACGTAAAGAAGCCTGCTACCAAAGGACGCGTCTATCGACACATTCATATCAATCATGGGATAGATTTAGAAAAGGCAATAGATGCAGTCAAAGAAATAGTCTCAACGAATGAGTCCATCCGTCATAAATATTCGACTCGTTTTTTATCTATAAAATTACTTGAAAATGACCCCGACATAGAGGCTTTTGTGAAAACGCTACCCAATGCGGATGAAATACTCCATGTGCGTGACAAAATGTCGAAGCGTATTCAAGAAACGATGAACGAAGATTGCGAATCAGCGATCACCGATGCAAAATATGGTTTTATTAGTGGGGCATTGAAAGAGACCTTCACCGACAATCATTTAGAGCAAGCTCAAACCACAAAGGTGCTAGATGCAATAGTAACTCATCGCATCTGGGGGTATCCCATATTCTTCCTTTTCATGTATTTGATGTTTGAAGGAACGTTTGTCATTGGTGAATATCCTATGCAAGGAATAGAATGGCTTGTTGCCCAACTCGGCAATATCATTCATAGCTATATGCCAGAAGGCCCGTTGAAGGATATGTTGATCGACGGAATAATAGGAGGTGTTGGTGGTGTAATCGTCTTTTTGCCCAACATTTTGATTTTGTACTTTTGCATCTCGCTGATGGAAGACTCAGGCTATATGGCCCGTGCTGCATTTATCATGGATAAAATAATGCATAAAATGGGACTTCATGGAAAATCATTCATTCCTTTAATCATGGGATTTGGATGTAATGTTCCCGCCATCATGGCTTCACGTACCATTGAGAACCGTAAGAGCCGATTGATCACTATGCTGGTCAACCCATTGATGTCGTGTAGTGCACGTCTACCAGTCTATCTATTGTTAGTGGGTGTATTTTTCCCTAAGAATGCTAGTTTGGTGCTATTAAGTATATATGCAGTCGGTATCTTCCTGGCTGTCTTTCTAGCTCGTCTATTCAGTAAATTTCTGGTGAAGGGAGATGATACCCCTTTTGTGATGGAGCTTCCCCCTTATCGCATGCCTACAGCTAAATCCATTTTCCGCCACACATGGGAAAAGGGAGCCCAATATTTAAAGAAGATGGGTGGAATAATAATGATAGCCTCTATCATTATCTGGTTCTTAGGTTATTATCCTAATCATAGTGCCTATAATTCTATCGCAGAGCAGCAGGAAAATTCCTATATTGGTCAGTTAGGTCATGCCATAGAACCCGTCATAAAACCTATGGGATTAGACTGGAAGCTAGGTGTAGGTTTGCTTTCTGGCGTTGGGGCCAAAGAGTTAGTTGTAAGTACCCTAGGAGTTCTATATGCAGATAATCCTGATGCTGATGACACAAGCCTAGCCGAACGGATTCCAATATCTCCTTTGGCTGCGTATGCTTATATGCTGTTTGTCTTAATTTATTTCCCTTGTATTGCAGTGTTGGCTGCCATAAAGCAAGAGTCGGGTAGCTGGAAATGGGCACTTTTTGCAGCCTTTTATACTACCGGATTAGCTTGGTTAATCTCATTCTCGGTTTACAAAATAGGAGGATTGTTGATATGAATAATTGGCAAGAGTGGGCAGTTGGGATTCTTATAGTTTTCTGTGTAGCCCGTATTGTATATGGAATCTATCTTTTTTTTCACCGTACCGAAGTTAGTGAAAATCCTTGTGATACTTGTGTAACTGGTTGTGAACTAAAGGATATGATGCAAAAGAAACGTAAAGAGTGTGGCGCGAAGAATAAAAGCACTAAGAAAAATTGTTGCGGATAGTTTGGTAGTATCAAAATTTGTACTACCTTTGCACCGCAATCAAGCAACGATGGTTCCTTGGATGAGTGGCTTAGTCAGCGGTCTGCAAAACCGTGTACGGCGGTTCGAATCCGCCAGGAACCTCAAAGAAACCTCTGAAACAGCTTATAATAAGGCGTTTCGGAGGTTTTTCTTTTTTGGAGGGGCGGAAATAAGGGCGGAAAAACTTATTTAGTCCTATAAATTTCGCCTTTCTCATTAAGCTTAAAATTAAATTCTCTTGTAGGAGGTATTCCTGATTTAGTATTAGCAAAAATTTTTAATAGTGGTTCTATGGAATCAGTACTTATGGTTGCTATATAGAAGTCTTTTATCAAGGGATCATTTTTTAGACTTTCGAGTGCTTCAACAAACTTATCTCTATACAATTGAGCTTCTTTTTCAAATACAGCACCACACATAAGTAATTCATCCACATCATAACTAATGCAATTAGCAACATATTTGGTGGCATTAGCATATTTATCTTCAATTTTTAAAGGAGTTAATTTATAAGAGTTTTGGATTAATTCCATTTTATAATATGACAACTCTCTACCTTTGAGTTTTTCCATTATATAATCCATCTCCTTTTCTTGCATTCTATATCCAAAATAGATGCCTGTAATTGCTCTGTAATCAATATCGAATAGTCCCTTCCCTTCTATAATCAAACGATATTCCTCTTCATGTTTCCATGAGAGTGATTTTGTTCCTAAAAAAGTCTTTAAAGTCCGAATTATATCTTTTCCGTGGAGAATCGAGATGTCTGCAATAGGGATGCTTGGGGAATACTCAACGTTAAAATCAAAGATAGACTGATAATATTGATTATGATTTAGTGATTCTTTAAGTTTATCAATATCATATTCTATTGCAAAACCAAAATGTCCACTTCCATAATAAGCCCATAACAACTCATTTGTTACATTGTTGCTTAGTGAATAAATTCCGACTTGAGCGAATTTTTCGAGTAGCTCTACATATTGCCTTTTTACTTCTGCAGAATATCCTTTCAGAATCTCTAATAATGAAACAATTGCATCATCATTACAAAAACCTTCAGTTGGGTCATTTAATTCTTTTTTCGTTGGGAGAAAAATTTGATTTTCTACGAGGGTGTTTACATCCCTCTCAAATATTGAATTTCCGTCTTTGTCAAAAGAACCAATTCCTCCTCTATACTTATAACCCTTCCTCATATCATTTATCACGCTCATAATAGCTTTTATTTTTTTTCGATTAGCAACACTTCTATTTATAAACCCATAACTTATATCCTCAGCCTGAAAACATCCGAAATTTCGCCTCAAAATGAGTTGTAGATAAAAACGTTCAAGTTATACCTTGTAGCCCCCTTCTAAGGGTTCGTTGCACTCACCCTTAGAAATATGTCCACTATCCAATAAAATAGCATCATTTACAAAGGTTATTTCCTATTTAGGTATCTCTCTTACGATTCTTATAATAAGTGCACTACAAGCAGGCAACTAATATTCTGTATATATACTCTATGACCCTACTGCGTTTAGGTTGCCACATAGATTTTATATTATCTGGATAGTGCATTGCACTTACATATCAAGCACCAAATATAATCTCTGTATATTATACTATTCTATTACGCTTCTATTGCACATTCTTTCATCTATCATCAATGTACAAAGATGCTCAATACTATATTGGCTTACAATATGTTTCCTATACACTCTATTATAGTGTTTATATTATATAGGGTATAATTACTTTAGTTAATACCCTCCGAAGGAGGAAATAGATTCTGAGTAAGACGATTTATATTCAAGCCTTCCTCTTTTTTCTTTATCCTCTTTAAGTTTTTTACAATATCCAGTTTAAACTTATTAGTATTGTATCTAATAGGATTACCAAAAGATTGTATGACCTCTATTGCTTCATTTATAATGCGACTACTGATATTTCCTTTGCCTCTTTTTAAGCAATTGTGTTCAAATGAAGTAAATCCGTCAATTTCAAGAACTCGGGCAATTACATATTGCTTCGGGGTCATTTCTTTACTCATTACCAATTTATTTAGTAGGACAACCCGACTCATTTCTTTTGCCCAAAAACTGTATAGTTCAAAATAATTATCCAAAATATGACCAATAGTTTTGATATGCGATAAATCTTTATTGATAAAAGATTGCTTATCAAACATATTGAACTCAATCCGAAAGAAGTTATAATTTCTGTCAGATAGAGCTTTGAAGGCTTTTCGTTTCGCTTTCTTATCATATTTCTTGTTATGCTCCAAAAGTTCCTCGCATTTATCATACATTTTGAGGTCTAAGTCCGTTCCATTGAATCCAACCGTTTCAAAACCGAACTGATACCGTTTGAACGTAGAATAACGGATTATCATTGGAACAATATCCTCTACTGGTATTCTTGTTCGGATATTTAAGCCTATTTGCTGTAACTGATGGATCAAAGATACTAATTTGAAAGCAAATCACAACTAAGGCTAAAGTCAAGGCAAAACTATACAGGCTGTAACTGATGGATCAAAGATACTAATTTGAAAGCAAATCACAACTACAGGGGCCAAAACCAATTTAAGCCGTATGCTGTAACTGATGGATCAAAGATACTAATTTGAAAGCAAACCACAACGCCTTCGTTCCCTTTTATCTTTTAAAAGATGGATCAAAGGTATACATTCGGTGAACCCTGTATTTTATTCCTTATTTCATCTACCTACTTTTGTCCAAAAGCTAAGTTATAATGACAAAAGAGCAATTCGAAGAGGTGTATTACCGTTTTAAAGAATTAGGTTTAAACGTTAGAGATTTCTCCAATAATTAAGGCTTTACAGAGAGTCGGTAGAAAAAACAGAACTCCGTAAATAAATCTTCTTGATTAATTCTTTTGCTGATCAACCAATGTAAAACGTTGCGCAGTAGCTTGTGTATCAGCCGGACGCCCTTCAATATCTAACCCGCCTTCGTAGCAAATGCCGATGCTGTTCCATTGAATCTCAAGGCGTATGCACCGATTTTATTTATCGGCCTACAGTGATGCAACACGCCATCGCGCGTGATGTAGAAATGATAGCTGAAGTTGCTAAAGCCACGTTGTGGTGATACTTACGCATCGAAAAAAAAGTAAAAGATTAGAAAGATATATTTTAATATTTCCCATCTTTATCTTCAATCATTGGAAAGATTTATTTAATCTTCCCAATGATTTTTTAAGCTTCTATTTACTGTACTTTATCATTTTCTGCAGAGGTTCTTTCGGGTATTCTGCACCGATGAAAATCTACCAAGCTCTATCGAAATAAACGCTGCAAATTCAACGAATAATCTTCCTAGGGCTACTGAATAATCGTTGTAAAAACACTACAAAATCATTGAACCTCCTCACCCCAAAGTGACAAAAGTGACAAAAGTGCATATAGTCACTCTATAATTTACCTTTTCGTGTCTTTTATTGATTATTCGATTGATTTTTAACTAATTAAGTGGTGTAGGTAACCTATGTACCCTCCGTGTGCTGAAATTGTATAATGCGCGAGTGATAATCTTTTTTTCGGTCATGAATATGCTGAGAAGGTCTTCTATATACAGCTGAATTGTATCGGGATTTTTTAGTGATCGCTCGTTCGGAGTAGGTAGTGAAGTCAACATCAACTTAGTATACTCGTAGCAATAAAGCATTAACTAGAACTCCCTTTTAAAGTCATTATTTGTAATGTAAATTACGATATATATCGCTTTGTGTTTATACTGATTGATACGCGAAAATATCATACTAATTATCATAGCTAAAAGAAACATAGTCCTTGTTGTAGACTTTCAGGTGACGGTTACTATCCGATATAATCTAGTTGTGTAACTCTTTCAGTAAGTAACGTCCTGTTTGGCCCGAACTCAGGGTAATGAGGTTCGAGAGGAAAGACACATCTCTTTCTTATTTTTGGGAATCGTATAGTATCTGATTGTTAAAAATATTGGGCGTCTGAGTGTACACACATTCATTAAAAGTAGGGGCTTCTTTTCGATAACTTTTGCCTTCCTAATAGTCCTCTTCGGTGTCGTCGTTCAAATCCGCAGTACTATATGGCACTTTTGTCACTTTTGTCACTTTCACCTTTGGGGGACTGCTGTCTGCTGGCTGAAGATAAGTAGAAGAATAGAGGATAACTGTTTGATAAAC
This sequence comes from Bacteroidota bacterium, assembly GCA_023426145.1. Classification (GTDB taxonomy): domain Bacteria; phylum Bacteroidota; class Bacteroidia; order Bacteroidales; family Bacteroidaceae; genus Bacteroides. The sequence continues at coordinate 484,023 of JAFABG010000040.1, forward strand.
AGTGGGTACTGTCTATTCGATCTCCTTTTTCTGAAAGTTTGAGAAGCTAAATGGTTTTTCGCTTCGCGTAAATCGTATTTTGGTTAAAACCTCTTCTTGCCGCTTCGCTGGCTAGTTTGAAAAGCTTATTGTGGCGTTGTCCTTCTATCAGCGGATAGAAATAAATGTAAAATATTCGGAGTAGTGTCAGTGAAGTCATTGTCAAGCACTACTGACCTTCGTGAAGAACAAAAAGCTTGCAATGTATCCGTCGGGCGAATAGCAAATAATAAATATGATAAAAGTAGATTAGAAAACTGGGCTATAATTGACTTCAGTAGAAGTGAAAAATACATAGCCCAGTTTTCTTTTTTTTGCAAGAATGAAAGTCTATTTATTCATTCGATACTAACTTAACCCATTTGGCAAATGCTTCCAAATAGCTATCTAAGAAGCTGATAGTTCTTTCTGCCACAAGCTTGCCATTTTCATCTATAGCAGAGGCAATATCGCCTAGATAAGCTTCGGGTTGTTGCATCATCAACACATTGAGGAAAACCATTGGCTGACGTAGGTGTTGGTTTGCTCCGAATCCTCCAATGAGGCCAGGAGATACGCTGATAATGGCACCCGGTTTTGCGTTCCAAATACTTTTACCGTAAGGGCGAGAACCAATATCCAGCGCATTTTTAAGAGCGGCTGGAATGGTGCGATTATGCTCTGGGGTAATAAACAAGAAGCCTGATAGTTCTTTAGCTTTCTCTCTGAAGGCAACATAAGATGCGGGTGCATTGTTGTCGTCATCAAAGTCTTGATTGAACAGCTCCAATTTGCTGATGTCGACAATCTCGTATTTGATATCAGCGTTGCTTCTTGATACTACAAATTCTGCCACGCTTTTGCTGAATGAATTTCTGCGTAGGCTACCTACTAAGATTCCAATTGTTTTACTCATAATTAAATTCCTTTCATTAATGCGTTAATATAACCCGTTGGCGGAATTAAATTAGCGCATATTTAATCCTTCCAATAGGTCTATTGTTGATTTTGTTGATGTATTGCAAAATCGTAAGAGCGCTAATCTTACTGATTATCCTAGTAAAAATCCC